>QULQ01000009.1 GCA_003490145.1 Lachnospiraceae bacterium OM04-12BH | reverse complement strand
CAGAGATGTTGGTGCTCTCTCTTTTTCTTTTATTCAACTGACAAAAACTTTACTCTATAGCAATAACTTGCATACACCAATTGGAGGTCAATTTCCACTCAAACCATATTGCTCTGTCTTTTTCTTTGATGCTTTATTCAGCATTTTTTCATGACTATCAGCCAAATTTTTAGACTTTGAAATAATCTCTCAGCTTTTCTTGATTTTGTCTAACTAATATGCTATCCTTAAATAGAGGAAAAGTCAGATAAGCGGCCTACCCTCTATAGTGATGCTAAATTTTTAGTTCAGCCGTTGACTACTGGGAATAGTTGGCGGCTATTTTCTTCCCTTGAAGATTGCATAACACAATCCAATAAGGGTAACAATGAACATACTGAACTCTATAAGCTCTGAATATGTAACCATTGGCATTATATCAGTTCTTTTCCAGACTGCAAACCGTAATACACCAATAAATCTATCATCATTTTTTCATTATATTTCCCCTGCTAGATTCTCTCTAAAATCTTTACATTCATGTCATCATATGAATTCCAGAACTCATTTCGAATCTGAATTCCTGTATAGGTAAACAATTGCTTAATTTTATTAAACCCTTTATTTCCACTCTTCCTTCAAAAACTTCATCGTATCCTCAAAGGCCTTTTCCCTGCTTTCGTCACACGCCTGCGGCTGCTTTCTCTCCACCCGGAAAAGCTTTGCGGTCAGTGGCTTTGCCGGACAGAGATAATGACTGGCTGTTCTGTAATGCAGATACCTGTACGGATAGACAAAGTTCTTTTCCTGAAGCCGCTTCATTACCTTTTTGCAGATATCCTCCGACGGAAGCAGTACATCACAGCCTGCACTTAACATCAGCACAGCCACCTTTTTGGCTACATACTCCCTGCACCATTCTATAGCATTTTCAACCAGTTCAAGTGGAATCCCCTGCAGCTTATCCGGCGCTCCAGGTACATCCCGGTAAGCAACCGCCATTACATTGATTCCGGCCTCGTAATATTTTCCCGTACACATTTCAGTCAGCATATAGCTTCCCACCGATCCGCCAAATACGATCAGCACTTTTCCCGGATAGTTATCCTTTTCCGGCTTATAATAGCTTCCATGAAATCCGTTCTTTTCAATGGTAAAGGTTTTTTCCGGCGTATATTTTGTCAGTTTTTTCATTCTCTGCACAGCTTTTTTCAAAAATGATCTACAAAATTTTTCGGGTTCTATTTTCTTTTCCTTATCACGATCATCCATGCCACCAGTATGATCAGCGCGCCAAGGCTCATGTTGGCACAGGCTGTTCCGTTAAAGAATGCACTGGTTCCCAGTTTTCCAAATCCATTGATCAGAATCTTGAAAAGAAGAGGATTCAGGATCCACATCCAGCCCGGGAGCGGTGTTTTCTTTTTTGCTATGATATAAATAAGCATGATAACATTGATAAGATAAAAGGCAAAAAAGACAATAAAACAGGGGATCAGATATCCGCCCTGTTCCTTCAGGATCATGAACAGTATATCCCCACTTTCTGTTCCTGTTTCCAGTGCCTTTTTCATACCTGTTACCAGATAACAGCATATGATATGGATAGCTCCGCCAAATGCCACATACCCATAAACAGAAGCCTTATACCATCTAGCGGCTGCACTTTTCCGATCCTCCATCATCTGATACAGCGCATAATAGCCAAAAGCGGTAACCGGTATTCCTACAAAGCCAAAGAACCCTGCCAGTCCTATCCTCGTATAGGAAATCTTTTCTGCTGCCATGAGATACTGGGAAATGGCTCCTTCTGCTCCGGTCGAATCCACGCCAAGCAACAGGAAATCCCCGATCATGGTAAGCACTGCTCCTGCGATTCCATACCATAATAACTGCGTAATTTTTCTTTTCTGTTCCTTTTTCATTCCATCCTCATTTCTTCGTTCTTCTGTTCTTCTCGGAAAGGAAGTTTCTTCTCAGACTTTGCCAGGTGTTTTTCTCTTCTTCTCCTTATAAATTTTTTCTGCCAAGAATGGATTCTCACACTTCATGTGGCAGTCTTATGGTACCCATTCTTTTGTATATATGAAAATAACAATATGTTTTTATTCATTATTTCACGCAGTGAAAATATACCATCGATCCATCAATGTGGAGGTCGATCTTTTTATACATTTCCCTCAGAATATCTCTCAGTTCTTCCTCATTCTGGAATGGCGGAGAAAACCAGCCTTTCTTTGCAAGAATATTTTTTACAAGCCAATCCGTTCTTTTGGATTTACCTTTGATATAGAAACAGGCAATAAAAGCACCGCCTGGTTTCAAAACGCGCCATATTTCCTGAAATGCCCTTTTCTTATCGGGAAAGGCATGAAATCCATTCATAGACAGTACAATATCAAATGCTTCATCGTCCATTTGCAAATTTCCAACATCACCCTGAACGCACCTAATATGTCCATGCCCATTAAACCTTCTCTTAGCCTGTTCAAGCATATCCATACTATAGTCAAGACAGGTAATATCTGCATTTTCCAGGGACTTCCATTTGTGTTCCGTAAATACAGCCGTCCCAACCGGAACATCCAGAAGATTTCCTGAAAAATCGTCAGGAATATACGATAAGACCTTTCGTGCTATATCATTGTCATCAGTACCACTCCAAAACAGCCTGATATACATTCTGCTAAAAAAATTCCCCTGAGTAAGAACACCGTCATATATATTTTTTGATGATTCATAAGCGTTTCGTATTTTGTCTGCCATAATGCACCTCCAAATTCTAATTCATTAAATCCAGCATATTTATTGTGTATAACGTCTCAACCCCGTCAAGCCGGATAGCTGCTGACAATAACATTATGCGGAATCTAAAGTCCTCTGCCTGTTTTCTGTGTAAACTCTCCCCTCCTTTTGTCACAAAAAACAACACTGGTTAGTTTTTTCTAACCAGTGTTATTCTAACATAATGCAGATCAAAAATACATCCTTTTTATGTAATTAGTCTGCTCTCTGATGATCCCTGAAGAAAGCGATCGTTTCCTGAAGATCTGCCTCATTCTCAAACAGATCCAGCTTCTTTGCCACTTCTATGGCAAAATCCACATAACCATTCGCCCTTGCCGTGATTACCTGCTCTGAAACTGCCACATCAAGATCTGCAGCGTGCGTGGAAATAATCCCCTCAAGGATTCCCGCGTGCTCCAGTACATCCACTCCTGCACAGATCCCTGCAAGAATTCCGCCCTGTTTCTTCACCCTTCGGAGAATATTCCACACTTCTTCCCTGTCAATTTCTTCAATATCCCAGCCGGGAATAATAACTAACCCGGTTTCCTTCGGCTTTATCTGTGAAAGGGCAGATTCCGGGCAGATCCGGTAACCTTCTGTTGCTCTTTTTTCGTCACCATCCAACGAAACAAAGAGTACCTCCTGTCCAGTCACACTCAGGAAATAATTCAGGATCGAGATTTCATAAATACAGCAAGTATTATATAAAAGTACAACGTTTTTCATTGTTCCCCTTTCTGTCCTGATCCTCATATTTTGTACTGCATGAAATTATCATTATGGTGAACTACCCATTGTCTTAAGCCAATGGGCTTCCTGCTTCAATCGACCTCGTAACCTACTATCTCCACAGGCGTTAATTCGGGCAGTCCCTGCCCTATTTATTACTTTTTCTTATGCTATTTGCCTTAGTCCTTCTGCCAGTATATTTTTTGCAGCATTGATATCCCTGCCATGTTCCGCTCCACATTCATATGCAGATCATATTTTTCACGCAGTTTCATAATTTCCTTCATCATCGGAGAAGCATGATGCAGATCAATCGCCTCCTGATCTGTCCAGCTGTCAATCAGAAGCACTGTTTCCGGATCCGAAACCGGATAAAAAAACTCATATTTCAGGTTTCCCTTTTCCTGTCTGCACTGCTCCACTGTACCACTTACAAGCATCTCCTGTGCAAATCTTCTGGCTGCTCCATTTTCCCCTGAATAATAAATATTCACTGTTATGCTCATTGCTTTCTCACTCCTTTTCTGCCTTTGTATGCCTCTTTTCCCACTGTTCCTTTGTCATATAATTTGTATGCCCGACCCGCACTTCATTCATCAGGGGAACCGGTACTTCGCTGCAGGTATGATGATAAAGAAATCCCACCTTTTCCTGCACTCTCTCCGACTTGCTGTTCCCGTCATAGTAACCGCACCAGATGATATTCATGCCAAGGTCTTCAAACCCATGGCGGAGCATTTCTTCCGCTGCCTCCGGCATATATCCTCTTCCCCAGAATGGTTTTCCAAGCCAGTAGCCCAGTTCACATTCATCATTCTGCTCCGTCATATCTGTATGTCCGTTCAGCTTCAATTCAATCGCGCCAATCGCTTTCCCGCTTCCCTTTTCACATATCGCATAGCACTCTGCTCCACAGAATACATTTCTGATCACCTCACGGCTTTCTTCTATACTTTTATGAGGCGGCCATCCCGCAATCGGACCAACATCCGGATCACTGGCATATTCGTACAGGCTTTCAGCATCTGTTTCCTCCCATCTTCGTAAAGTCAGTCTTTCTGTCTGTAATGTCATGATTTTCTTCTCCCTTTTTCATTTCTGGTTCCTGTTTCATTTATTCTCTTATGTTATTTTCTGTCCTTTTTCCTGTTAAGAATGGATTGCACGCGCTTCGTGTGGCAGTCTTATTATATCATGAAACACTGCTTCATGTACTCTTATACTTTTAAAAACAGCTTCACATGAAATATTCTTTAATGAGCATTTCCACCTGATCAATTGGCAATGGATGATCCTTAGTTTCATAGGTAAGAATCAGGTTCACGGATGGGATAATTCCATTATCACAATATATTTTTATTTTCTGGCAGGCTCTGTTCACATAATCATAATCATCCATCAATCCAAAATGCTCCCAATAAAAAAATTCACCTGTCAGCGGGTGACGAATCGTAAAATCCGGATACAATACCATATTTTCAAAGACTAGTTTATCCTCATACCGAAATGGAATTCCTGCACTGTACAGCATCTTATCTATGATTGCCTCTGACTTGGATCGAAGCATTTTCCCCTGTGTTCCTTTCACAATAAGATTTTCCGGATACCCGGTATTTTTTTCAAACTTTTCCTTCATCCAACCTTCCAGTTCCTTACTTATCTGTTCATACTGTCCACCCAGTAATCGTTCATACTCCGCGTGTTTCATTATCTTTTCTGACAGATTTTCATTGGTTTCCGCCATATGAATATATTTCTGACAGGCTGATAATTCTCTTTTCAGATCTGTCCTGCGTAACTGGTGATACTTTTTCTGCGCTAATTCCTGGGCAAGTTTTCTTTCTCTCTTTGGCAAATATATGGACTGCTTTCTGTTTTTTAAATACCACTTATACCGTCCACTGTTTCTTGTACAAATCAGTTCACCTGCCGGCCAGTTCTTTTCCATCTCTTCTATTTGTTTTAATTCCCCTTCTATATGTCGTACCCGCTTTTTTATTTCCTGATAGTTTGCAAACATACCTTCTCTTCCTTTCTCCTTTGCTCCCGGCGGGGCATCCCAGCCTATTTTTCTCTCCCATGCCCCGCCTGCTCTCACTTTTCCCGCTTTTTCTCTTCTTTCCTGCTTTTTCTCTTCTTTCCTACTCCCGGCGGGGCATCTCAGCCTGTTTTTCTCTCCCATGCCCCGCCTGAACTTACTTTTCCCACCTTTTCTCTTCTTTCCCACTTCCGGCGGGGCATCCCAGCCTGTTTTTCTCTCCCTTGCCCCGCCTGGTCTTACTTTTCCCGCTTTTTCTCTTCTTCCCTGCTCCAAGCGGGGCATCTCAGCCTTTTTTTCTCTCCCTTGCCCCGCCGATCCTCACTTTTCACACTTTTTCTCTCCTTTTCCGCTCCCGGCGGGGCATCACTGCCCCTTTTTCTCTTCCATGCCCCGCCCGCCCTTACTTTTCCCGCTTTTTCTCTTCTTTTCCGCTCCCGGCGGGGCATCCAAGCCTGTTTTTCTCTCCCTTGCCCCGCCGGTCCTCACTTTTCACACTTTTTCTCTCCTTTCCTGCTCCCGGCGGGGCATCCAAGCCTGTTTTTCTCTCCCTTGCCCCGCCGAGGCTCTAATTTCCTTCAAGCCGTTATTTTTCCCTGCAAAAGTCAATATCCCTTCCTCTCACAGCCAGCTTCCTCTGTGTTACAAGATAGTGTTACAAGATAGTGTTACGAAATCGTGTTACAAAATCCTCAATCCACACTCCTTATTCCCTCTCCAGATACCCCTCAATTTCCAGTTTTCCACGCCGGTTCACCGTCACTGTGACCGCTCCGTAATCCCTGGTGCAGAACCACCTTGTCCCAGCCTCTGACAGCCTCTCCAGTGTTTCTGCATGAGGATGTCCATAGAAATTATCCTTTCCGCAGGATATCACCGCTGCCTTTGGCTTCATAACAGACAGCACTTCTTTCCCGGTGGAATTCCGCGAGCCATGATGCGCCACCTTCAGTACATCTATCTGAGTGGCAAGCTCCTCTGTCATCTTCACCTCTTCCTCTCCTTCAATATCCCCTGTCAAAAGGAGAGATCTTCCCTGATATTCCATAAGCAGCACCGTCGAATAGGAATTGTTATCTGATGTGTAAAGTCCCTTTTCCGGATGAATGCAGTTCATTTGAAACTCACGATCCTTCCCGGCTTCTCCCTCATAAATATATTCCACAGGAATTTGATTTTCTCCTGCCAGAGCTGCAAGCTCCTGATAAGCCTCATCCCTGGATTCCTCTGAAATATCCGGCAGCAGCAATGCTTTCACCTGAATCCCCTCTTCTTTCCCAAGTATCAAAAGCTCCCGTATCCCACTGATATGGTCTTCATCCGCATGGGTCATGATCACACCATCCACCGTACCGATTCCCTGATATTTCAGAAAAGGAATCAGCCGGTATTCCCCCACTGCATTCTCTGAAGTACTGCCGCAGTCCACCACATAATTCTGTCCGTAAGGTGTTTCCACCACAATGCAGTCTCCCTGTCCTACATCCATGAAAGTCACCTGCAGCTGCCTGCTCACAGTCCTTTCCATCCTTCCAGAAAAAACAAGCAATGCACCCGCGCTTAAAAGGATCAGCCATTTACCTTTCAGGGAAAGCTTCCTTTGATAAAGGATCAGAAACAACAATACGATAAGATAAAGAATAATAAGAACTGTTCCCGGTCTGCCGGTAACCTGCACAGAGAAAGGCAGGTTTTCCACCACAAGACAGGCGCTTTCATAAATTCCCAAAATTCCTGTGATCACAAACGAAAATGGTATGACGAGTATCTCTGCCCGTTCCACCAGAATCAATAATAACCCACAGGGTAACAAAAAGCTCATCAGCGGAATCACAAGTAGATTCAGGAAGGTCGCATATACCGGCATCTGATAATAAAAGCACAGCTGCAGTGGCAGTCCTGCTGCTGAAATGGCACACCCCGGAAGCAGCCATTTTCTCAGTCCTTCCAGAAGCTTCCAGAAAATACCATCCTGCCTGACAACTGCAGCAGCTTTCTTTTTCCCGTCTGATTGGGACAGTGCCTCTGTCTTCTTACAGGTCATTGCCGGAACCAGCAGTCCGATCGCCAGCACACAGCCGAAGGAAAACAGAAAACTGCTGCTGTAGAAATACCACGGCTGCTCTGCCAGGATCAGGAGCGCCGCCAGTGAAACTGACGTCAGAAGATCATACGTCCTCCCAAACATCACCGCTGCCATCTGTACCCCAAACATGATCAGCGCCCGCCTGGACGATACTGAAAAGCCTGCCATGCACCCATAGCCATACATGAATAGAAAAGCTCCACCTGCACAGAACGATACCGGCAGTGCTGTTTTTCTCAGTACTTTATAAAAGGCCATCCCAATCAGCGATATATGAAGCCCCGAGATAGCCAGCAGATGGGCTATGCCATTTCTCTGATATCTTTTTTTAATCTCCCTGTCAAGCGCTTTCTTTTCGCCGAGCACCATTGTCTTCATTAAGGAAGCATTCTCCGGTGAAAGCTGCCTGTCAAAGGTTTCTGATAATCCTTTTCGAAGCTGAAACAAAGCTTCCTTTCCTTTTTGATACTGTTCTGATTTTTGCTGGATAATTACCTGATTAACCTGAAATGCTATTCCTGATATATGATAATAAGATCTTGCATCGAACTGCCCCGGATTTGAGGCTTTTCTGAAATTTCGAATCTTTCCTGCAACTCTGATATAACTTCCGATCTTTGGAAGCTCCTGCCCCTGCTTTAAATAACAGAGAACCTTCTTTCCTTCTGCATCCTCCATTCCAGAAGCATTATCTGCTTCCATGATCTCCAGATACACTATTTTCTTCTCTTCCTCGCCTGTCACCCATTCCTTGTCATATACCCTTCCTGTCAGAGTACATTCTTTCTCATCCCATTCCTTATCTGTTCTCCCGGTCATGCCGGTTACCGTTCCAAGGAAAATGAGCAGAATGAGCAGCAGGCAGAAACAGCTGAGTGGTCTTCTGCGCATGCTCCTCCTTTATCTGATTTTCTCCTGATACTGTTATTTCACCATATCCAGATTCCGTTCAAATACCGTAGACAGATTGATATTTTCCCTGTAATTCACGCTGGTTTCTCCGTTCACGGAAATCTGCACCTTATTCACACCGGTCAGCTCGATCAGAGAATTGGTGATCGCATAGATTGTTACTTCCGGTGTGACATTATAGATCTGATTCAGAAAACTGTCATCCAGATTAACATAACAAATGCCATCACGGACTGCTACACTGACAATTTTGGTTGCCGGATTTATGACCGGTCCATCTTTTCTTCCTGCAGCAAGTCCGGTATCATCTGCCTGTGGTCCTGCGATCAGTTCTTCCATGACAAGCCGCTCCAGTGAAATATTACTGTTATAGACCTTCGTGCGGCTGACTGCCTGAAGCCCTGTCCCATCTTCATCAGCAAAATACAGCTGAAGCTTCACTTTTTCGTAAGTATTGATCTCATTTCCCGCATTATCGATAAAGGTATCTGCACTCATAACACCCACAACACTCCCGGAAGCATCCACAAAAGGCTCTCCCTCCACCAGAAAGGAAACATACTGCACATCCTTCACCTGGGAAAGCGTTCTTACGATAGATGCCCGGTTCAGGATCTCTGTGATCATTTCCTGTTCCCGGTAGGCTGTATTAAAATCCAGGATCAGCTGTCCGTCCTTAAGCTGCATGGATAACAGCTCAAAGCTGCCTGCCAACGGTGCATGATACTGGAGCTTTTCCGGCACCGTTCCAAGCTGCGTGACCAGTTCTTCAAGAAGGCTGCCTACGTCTGTGTTCTCTGTCACATAGTCCTCGGAGATCACACCGGTTCTGTCATGGTTTACATAATATACTTTATAATGGTACTGATTCTTTTCTTCCTTCTCTTTGCCGCATCCTGTTATCAAAAAAAGAAACAGCATACAAAAGAAGCAGACCAGAATAGTCATTTTGCCCGTTAATCTTTTCATAAAAAACTCCTCTACAGCAGACTGTGTGTCAGCGGGATCTTCACAAGAAATCTGGTACCTTCGCCAAAGGTACTTTCCACTTTGATGGATCCTCTGTGAAGCTGTACGGCATTTTTCGTGATGGCAAGTCCGAGTCCGGTTCCCCCGATCTCCCTGGAATGAGACTTATCCACCCGGTAAAACCTGTCATAGATCCTGTTTAACGACTCCTCCGGAATACCAATTCCTGTATCTTCTACTGTAATGGTAAAATACTGGTGATCAGCATCCAGTGTCACAGTCACCTTTCCGTGTTCTTTATTGTATTTAATGGCATTTTCTATAAGGTTCGTAAGGATCAGTGACATTTTCACTTCATCTATCTCGGCGGTAACCTCTCTGGTACTGACAAGCAGAAGCTCTATATCCCTTTTTCTTGCAATGGGACGCATTCTTTTTAAAATGATCTCAGCCAGCTCATTCATATTGACACTGGTAATATTCAGTTCAGCCGCTGACTTGTCCATTTTTACAAGCGCCAGCAGATCATTGATGATCTTATCCTCCCGTTCGATCTCCTCTGCAATATCCTCAAGGAATTCCCGGTATAATTCCGCCGGCACATCCTGCTGCGCAAGAAGGGAATCAGCCAGCACCTTGACAGACGTGATAGGTGTTTTCAGCTCGTGGGATACATTCGCTACAAAATCCTGCCTGGAGCTGTCTATGTTCATCATCTGATTATGTAAAAGGTTAAACGCATTAGAAATATGCTCTGTTTCCTGGTAAGTCGGTACAGAAATATCTCCATCCATATGCCCGTTTCCGATCTCCATAATCGCCTTTGTGATCCGGTCAAACGGCCTGATCAGTACATTTGCCAGAACCCCCGCAATAGCAAATACAACTACTACCATAATGATCTCCAGGATCAGTGCTTTCCGGTTCAGCACATCCATGGTTGCCATGATGATATCCGTAGAAACACTGGTCAGCATAACACCTCTTGTCAGCTCCGTTCCCTCTGGCATACCCTCTGTCTGATTTTCTGCCGTTACTGTTTCCGTGATCGGTGTGGTAATCTCAATAAAGCCATTATTCCTGTCATACTTGGACATCCCTGTCCCCTTCAGACATTTAATGACTTCCTCTGATATAATGGTTTTCCCTTCACTGATTCCATAGGTATCTTTGATGATTTTCAGATTGCCGTTTATGATCAGTACACGGCCACTGTAAAGATTGGACAGCTGTTCGAGCTCTGCATTGATAACCTCAGAAGATGTGTCCTGCAGATAATTATAGGTGATCAGATGATTGGCAATGATCTTTAACTGATTCTGGACATCCGACTGCCGCACGTCAACAGCTCTTGCTTCATAATTCTGTAGAATTCCTGCCTTGATAATATAGGCGGGAACAAGCCCCATTAAGAGAATGATCAGAAACAGGCGTACCTTCAGGCTTCGCCAGATTCCAAGTTTCTTCAAAAAAGCAGTGATTTTCCTTTTCATAGCTGTCCTCTAGGCAAAGTAATACCCAACACCCCACTTGGTATGTACATATCTGGGCTCGCTGGGATTTTCCTCAATTTTTTCACGCAGACGACGGATATGCACATCCACGGTTCTTACATCTCCCGGATAGTCTGTACCCCATACCAGCTTAAGAAGTGCTTCCCTGCTGTATACCTTGTTGGGATTCAGGATGAGAAGCTCCAGCAGTTCAAATTCCTTGGCTGTCAGATTGATCTCCCTGCCTGCTACATATACCCTTCTTCCGTCGCAGTCAAGACGCATATCTCCCCGCTCTATGATCTTCGTTTCTTCCTTTGTCTTCGGTGCGGTCCGTCTCATAATGGCCTTCAGTCTTGCCTTTACCTCCAGAATATTGAACGGCTTCGTAATATAATCGTCTGCACCGTACTCAAGTCCGAGGATCTTATCCATATCCTCACCCTTGGCTGTCAGCATGACAATCGGCACAGAAGAAAACTCCCTGACCTGCTGACACACCTCAAACCCTGTCAGCCTTGGAAGCATCACATCCAGCAGTACAATATCATATTCTGTATCCTTTATCTTCTGCAGTGCCTCTTCTCCGTCATAGGCACATTCCACTTCCATACCGTCCTGTTCCAGACTGAACCTGATTCCCTTTACGATCAGCTTCTCATCGTCCACAACCAAAACCTTCTTCGCCATCTTTCCCTCTTTTTCTGCCGCTTCTGCGGCTTTCCGATTCCACACTGAATCATCCGGCAGTAATAAGATCCCTGATCTTTCCAAAAAGACCTTCCTTGATCCCTTCTACCTTCATAATATCCTCTATCTGTTCAAATTTTCCTGTACTTTCTCTGTAACTGATAATATGCCTGGCTTTTCCTTCTCCGATCCCGGGAAGTGTACACAGCTCCTCCATCGATGCCGTATTGATATTCACAAGTCCGTCTGCCGGGTCTGTTTCACTATCAGACTGCAAAAGAAGCTCTTCTGTCAGCGTATCCTTTCCTGCCTGCGAAAGCTCTCTGACCTCGTCCTCTGTCGGAATATAAAGCCGCGTTCCATCGGTAAGTGCCCCGGCCTGGTTCACATATTCCTCACAGGCCTCCGGCAAAAATCCACCGGCTGCTTCTACCGCCTGATACACCCTCGCATCCCCTGCAAGTTCATAAACACCCGGGTTCTCCACAGCTCCACAGACATGCACAAATACAGTCTGGCTGGCAGTTATCTGCTGACTGCTCTGCAGCTCCTGTTCCTCCTGGCCTGATGCATCCAGAGTCTCTGATACCGTATCCTGCTTTTCTTCCGAAAAAAGCTCAGTCCTGCGCTTCTCACATCCAAAAAGCAGACACCCGGCAAGAACCAGCATACCAAGCAATATCTTATGTTTCTTTTTCATCGTTCTACTCCTTCCTGCACATGACAAAAAGGCCCCCTGTATCACGACTGATTAATATTGTAAAGGTTTTTCACAGGTTGCGCAAGTGGTATTGACAACATAAAAATATGACCTTATTCCCATTTAAATACCACTATTCCCACAATAGCAGCTGCCATTCCGATCATCCTTCTGAAAGAAAAGGGCTGCTTCTCCACGCCAAAAATGCCAAACAGTTCAATCATATAGGCAGCAAGAAGCTGGGCAGTCACGATCAGCATGACCGCTCTTGCCGGTCCGAGCATTTCCATACTGCGGATCACTGTATAGGTGATAAATGCCCCTATGGCGCCTCCAAGGAGCATATACTTCGGTTCTACCCTCGTAAGCGTCACAAAAGAAGTCCTGTCTGTAAACAGCCAGGCACAGAGACAGACGATGAGGGCAGAAAGCTGGACAAAGGCACTGGCCACCCAGATACTGGACGATTTCGTGACACCTGTATTAAAAACTCCCTGTACACTCATCAATGCTCCGGAAATTACCGCAATCAAAAATCCAACCATATCAGAATCTCCTTACGTTTTTATCCGTAATGTATCCTGTATGGCTGGATTTTATACATAATCAGTCTGTCTGATCCGCTATTCTTCCGCCTGCCCTTCCTTCTGTGCTTCCTCCGTATAGTATTCTTCATCCAGATACTCTACATCTGTTTCTTCCTGCACATCTTCGATATAAACTTCTTCATACTCCCGTCCGGTCACCTGCTGCATGATCTGCTCCGACAATTCCTTCAGTGCGTCATTTGCATCAGTTCCATTCCATACCTGGGAAAATACGCGTTCAAGCAATACCCAGAAATTACTGGTTTCGATCATTTTCGGCATGGCCACAGAATTATCATAGGCTTCTGCAAACATGGAAAGCGCCTCATTTCCGTAATCTGCATCTCTTGCAGCCGATACCTTGCCGCTTCTTGCATAAAGACTTTCATTGTATCCTGCTGTCAGGAAAAAGGCAAAATCATTGGCATCCTCCTGATGCGTCCCATAACCGTTCACTACTACACACTGCGTCATGGAAAGCGGCTTTGTCTCCCTGTCTGCATCAATATCAGGAAGAAGGGCGATCCCATATTCATAAGGGAAGCTGCCATCCTCCTCTGCCTGCTCCAGTGTACCGACCACATCTGAGGTTGCTACTGTAAATACCTGCCTGCCTTCCATAAATTCATGGATCACGCTCTCATAACTGATCTCACTGGTATCTATGGAAAAGAACTGGTTCAGTTCCTCATAGGCTCTCATATTCCGGATAGCATTCAGATTATAAATGTCAATCTGTGAAATATCATCTCCAGCAGCTCCACCCATCTCAATCGCATTGCCAATAAAGAAATAATTGTAGAAAATATCTGTCACATCCCATTTGAAGACACCCTCTACCGCTTCCGGTGCATCATAGCTGTCAGCAAAGGTCTTCATATCCTCCAGTGTCTTTGGGATGAGCTCCTGTACCCTTGCCTCAATCTCTTCATCCGAAAAGGAAGGCGTTTCCTCTGCTGTGTCCTGTGTGACATTTCCGGCATCCGCCTGCTGCTGTGCTTCTTCTCCTGCCGCTATATCTGCCTCTGCCTGAAGCCGACTCTCTGCCAGATCCTCCAGATATGTTTTATTATAGAGAAGCGCACTTGTTTCAAAATAAAAAGGATATCCGATCACCTTTCCCTGATAAGTAGCTGCTGAAAGTCCTGTATCCCTGTAGGTATCCCTAAGGGATGTCCTTTCACGAAGCCTTACCTCCTCTGCTAGTCCTGCCAGATAAGCCTTTTCCAGTGAATCATGGCTGAGGATATACAGATCCGGCAGCTCCTCTCCGGAAAGGGAAGCAGCATTGATCTGCTCCAGATATTCCGGTCCGGACTGCAGCACCGGCACGATCCTTACATCATGATTTTCATTGTACGTAACTGCTGCGCTGGTAAGATAAGAGGTCAGTGCCTCGTCTGTATACCAGAGATACAGTGTATCCTTTTCTCCTGTAAAAGCAGGAAATTTTTCTTCCTGTTTTTCACTGACCTGCATGCCTGATCTGGCAATTCCAAAAGTCAGAAAAGCAACGGCTGCAAGAAGAAGTGCAGCCGCCAGTCGTTTCTTAAAACCCATAAATCATACTCCATTTACTGCAGACAGGACGTCAGAATCTCAATCATTTTGTCCACATGCTCCTCTTCAATGACAAGAGGCGGTACAAAACGGATGATATTCGGTCCTGCGTTTATCAATATCAGTCCCTTTTCCAGGGCTTTCCCTATGATATCACCTACTGGCCTGTCAAATACAAGTCCCTGCATCAGCTTGACACCTCTGCGTTCCGTGATGAAATCATACTTATCAACCAGTTCGTCAAGGCGATTTGCCAGATAATCTCCGATCTGGTTCACATGTTCTATTATATGGTTCTCCTCAAATAAATCAAGTACCGCATTGATAGCTGCACCCGCAAGAGGATTTCCTCCATAGGTCGTTCCGTGGTCACCGCTTGTAAGAGAATGGGCAGCCACCTTTTCTGTCATCATAAAAGCACCTACCGGCACACCGCAGCCAAGCGCCTTGGCACTTGTCATGATATCCGGCTTAATGCCATATCTCTGCCATGCATAATACTCACCGCATCTTCCCATACCGCACTGGATCTCGTCAAGGATCATCAGAATGTCCCTTTCCTCGCACAGCGCCTTTACCTGCTTCATAAACTCTTCTGTGGCAGGATAAATGCCGCCCTCTCCCTGTACCGTTTCAAACAGGATCGCACAGGTCTTATCTGTCACCTGATCCAGAACACTCTGAAAATCATTTAATGTGGCAAAGCGGATATTTCCGATCATGGGTTCAAAGGCTTCCCGGTATTTTTTATTGCCTGTAACAGAAAGAGCCCCCATAGTCCTTCCATGGAAGGAATGCTCCATGGCAATGATCTCATGGTCTGTTCTTCCGTCCTTCAGATAAGCATATTTTCTTGCCGCCTTAATGGCTCCTTCAATAGACTCTGCCCCGCTGTTTGTGAAAAACACTCTGTCCATCCCGGAAATCTTTTTCAGCTTTTTGGCAGCTTCAATAGCCGGTATATTATAATAATAATTGGAAGTATGGATCACCTTGTCGATCTGCTCTTTCAGGGCATCATTGTAAATCTTATTTCCATAGCCAAGGGCAAATACGGCTATCCCCGCACAGAAATCCAGATATTTCTTTCCTTCCATGTCATAAAGGTAAACGCCTTCTCCCTTATCCAGCACTACCTGAAAACGGTTATACGTATGAAGAAGTGCTGCCTCTGCATCCTCTATATATTGCTTCATTGATTCCATGTCTGCCTGTGTCCTTTCTTTCTGCCTAATCGTGCTGCTCCAGGAGCTGTTTATCCTCGTCTCTGAGGATCATGGTTCCCACACCGGAATTAGTGAAGATCTCAAGCAGGAGACAATGTGGAATCCTTCCATCAAGAATATGGACTCTGTTGACACCGTTCTTCACAGCGGATGCACAGTTTGCAAGCTTTGGCAGCATACCGCCGCCGATCACACCGTCACCTATCAGCTCCTCTGCGCCGGAAGCTGTGATCCTGGAAATAAAGCTGCTCTTGTCATTAATATCTCTGTATAATCCTTCAATATCTGTCAGGAATACCAGCTTGTCCGCACTGATTGCTTTGGCAATCGCACAGGCCGCATCATCTGCATTGATATTATAGGTGGCAAACTGATCATCCAGACCAATCGGTGCAATGATCGGCAGGAAGTCCTTCTCCAGCAGATCATACAGGAGCTTGGGGTCTACCTTTGTGATATTTCCGACATAACCGATATCCTGACCGTCTGCATATTTTTTCTCCACCTGCAGAAGTCCGCCATCCTTGCCGCTGATACCAACGGCCTTGACTCCAAGCTCCTCCACCATGGTCACAAGCTGCTTATTGACTCTGGAAAGCACCATCTCTGCGATCTCCATGGTCTCATCATCTGTGACACGCAGTCCATTCACAAATTTTGCCTCCTTGCCAACCTTTCCCACCCATTTGCTGATGGCCTTGCCGCCGCCATGCACGATGATCGGTTTAAAGCCAACCAGCTTCAAAAGGGTAACATCCTTGATGACATTTTTCTGCAGCTCTTCATTGCTCATGGCTGAACCGCCATATTTGACTACGATGATCTTCCTGTTAAATTTCTGTATGTAGGGAAGTGCCTCGATCAGTACCTCTGCCTTCCGTAATACCTGCTCCATATCCTTTTCCATGTTCTTATCTCCCTGAAATCCCGACTGTCAGCTTCTGTAATCTGCATTGATCTTTACATAATCATAGGTAAGGTCACAGCCCCATGCTGTTGCACTCTCTTCTCCGTTCTTCATATCCACAACCACAGTAACCTCCGGCTCGGAAAGGATCTTTGTTGCCTCCTCCTCACTGTAGTCTGCTGCCACACCGTCCTTGTAGATCTGTATCCGGCCGGCTTTGCTTTCAAAGAACAGCTCTATCTTCTCCGGATCAAATATGACACCGCTGTAGCCAAGGGCGCACAGGATCCTTCCCCAGTTGGCATCATGTCCGTAGATCGCAGCCTTCGTCAGGCTGGAGCAGATAACAGCTTTGGCAAGAATACGGGCATCCTGTTTGGACGATGCATGGATGACCTTTGTTTCAAAAAGAGCGGTTGCTCCCTCTCCGTCTCCTGCCATCTTCTTTGCCAGGGTTTCATTGATCTCATGGAGTGCCTCACGGAACGCTTCGTATTCCGGGCTGTTCTCCCTGATCTCCGGATTCTCTGCCATACCGTTTGCCAGTACAAGCAGTGTATCATTCGTAGAAGTATCTCCGTCTACGGAGATCATATTAAAGGTATCTACAACATCCTCCTTCACTGCCTTTGTCAGCAGCTCTTTGGAGATTACAGCATCTGTTGTCACGAAAGCCAGCATGGTGCACATATTGGGATGGATCATGCCAGAGCCCTTGCACATACCTCCAAGAGTTACTGTCCTGCCGCCGATCTCGATCTGCACAGCTGCCTCTTTATTCTTCGTATCTGTTGTCATGATCGCCCTGGACGCTCTCGTTCCTGCTTCCAGATCTCCCTGCTTTCCCTCTGTCAGCTTTTTAATACCGCTTACGATCCTGTCAATGGGAAGCTGCATGCCGATGACACCGGTGGATGCCACAAGCACCGCATTTTCAGAGATGGAAAGTGCCTCCGCCGCTGCCTTCGCTGTCTGCTCACAGTAGGAAAAGCCTTCCCTTCCGGTGCAGGCATTGGCGATCCCAGCATTGATCACAACTGCCTGTCCGTAAGGACTTTCCTCTACTACCTTCTTATCAAACAGCACCGGTGCTGCCTTCACCACATTGCTGGTAAAGGTGCCTGCCAGTACACACGGCCTTTCACTGTAGATCAGCGCCATATCATCCCTGTCTTTATATTTGATCCCTGCTGCCACAGCTGCTGCCTGAAATCCCTTTGCTGCCGTAACACCGCCTGTAATCTTTTTCATCGTAAGAACTGCCTCCTTGCTTTCCTATTTATTGTAATTGATGATATTTTCCCTGTTCAGTACAAAATCATAATAATTCAGATCTTCCCGCTTTGTCCAGCCGATTTCCTTCCAGAAAGCATTGCCGATGTCATTCTCGGTAAAGGCGATCAGGGAAACCTTGCTGATCTTCTCCTTCTCCAGCTCTTCCATACACCTGACGACCATACTCTTTCCAATGCCCCTCATACGACAGTCCTCACGGACACAGACATGATAAAGACATCCTCTTCTGCCATCATGCCCGCAGAGAATACTCCCTACGATCTCTCCGTTTTCCTCCGCCACTACGCTTGTAGCCGGATTTCTCTTTAAAAAACGTTCCACACCTTCCCGGGAATCATCTATGCTCCGGATGGCAAAGCCTTTAATCGTCATCCACAGATCATGGACACCCTGGTAATCTTCTATGGTCATTGTCCGTACAATCATCTCTCTAATCCTCTCCTGTCAGATGAACCGTCCGGTATCCGTGTCCCGTATAGGGCAGGAACTTTTCTAGCACATCCCTTGTCTTAAGCTGCAGGCTTGCCGTATTCACGCAGGGGTGACACCCTAGATATTCTTCCTTCAGCACATCCTCATCGATCAGAAGATTGACCCTCTTATCCGTATCATTCATCAGTCCCATAATGCTTACTGCACCCGGATGGATGTTCAGGAATTTCACCATATATTCCTCTGAGGCAAAGGAAAGCCTGGCACTGCCGATCTGCTTTGACAGCTCCTTTGTCTTAAACTTTTTCTCTCCCGGCATCATCAGAAGATAAAAGACTGTCTTCTGAGAGTTGCACAGGAACAGGTTCTTACACATATGAATATGTAACAGCTTATCAACATCCTGACAGGCTTCCATAGTTTCCATCGGCTCATGATCCAGTCTCTCATAAGGGATCTGCAGCTCCTTCAGCAGCCTGTATACTGCCATTTCCTTTTCTTCCCGTCCCTCCGGAGAAGGAATATCTTCATATAATGTAGCATCATGGATTCGTTCATTCATGGTCTTGTCATTTCCTTTCACATCATCCTCTACAGATGAAGTCCCTTCGACTCCTCACAGCCAAGTGCAATATTCAGGCACTGGATCGCTGCACCGGAAGCCCCTTTTCCAAGATTGTCAAACTGGGAAGAAAGCAGGACTCTGTCTTCATTTCCCGTTACATAGATCCGAAGGCTGTCTCTGCCACTCATTGCATTGCCCGCAAGCATATTGGCGCTTGCTTCTTCCGCTCCAAAGGGCATCACCCTTACAAAACGGCTGTCTGCATAAAAATCTGCCAGATATTTCCACACCTCCTGCGGTGTTCTTCCCTTATTCATCAATTCTGTATATACAGGAACAGAAACCACCATGCCACTGTAATAATCTGCCACAATAGGAGAAAAGAGCGGTTCTCTCTTAAGCCCCGGGATCTTCTTCATTTCCTTCAGATGCTTATGTGCCTGGGAAAGGGCATATTCCCTTGGTGCAAGAAGTGCATCCTCTCTCTCTTCCGCCTCATAGGCTGCGATCATCTTTCTGCCGCCGCCGCTGTAACCGGAAATTCCAAAGGCGCTGACCGGATAATCTGCACTGATCAGTCCTTCTGCCACCATGGGATATACCAGGGATATAAAGCCTGTGGCATAGCAGCCCGGAACTGCGATCCTGTTTCCGGCAGCGATCGCTTCCCTGTGCTCCTTTGACAGCTCCGGAAAGCCATAAGCCCAGCCTTCCATAGTTCTGTGTGCCGTAGAGGTATCAATGATCCTTACATGATCATTCTCTACCAGAGAAACGGATTCCTCTGCAGCAGCATCCGGCAGACACAGGAAAGTAATATCTGACGAATTGATCAGTCTCTTTCTTTCTTCCTTATCCTTACGCAGCTCTGATGAAATAGGAAGCAGCTCCACGTCCTCCCTCTCCGCAAACCTCTCATGGATCCGGAGTCCCGTCGTTCCCTCACTTCCGTCAATGAATATTTTCACTTTCCCACTCATTTCCTTATCCTCGTTTTCTTATTCAATAACAATAATAATACTCTTTCGCGCTTTAAATCTCAACAAAATAATTGGAAATAATCCCATCCTGTTTTCAACGCATAACTATACACCTTTTATGCATATTATTCAATAGTATTTTCGTTTTTATGCAGAATATTAAAAATATTCTTTTATTTATGCAAAATAAGTGTTGCATTTCCATTTGGAAAGGAGTATGATGTACCCAAACAAAAAAACTAACAAACATACCGGAGGCATACATTATGAAAGAAAAGGTAATCTTAGCGTATTCAGGCGGTCTTGACACTACAGCCATCATCCCCTGGTTAAAAGAGAATTTCAATTACGACGTTGTTTGCGTCTGCATCGACTGTGGTCAGGAAGAAGAGCTTGACGGACTTGAAGAAAGAGCAAAATCCTGCGGTGCTGAAAAATTATACATCCTCGATGTTATCGATGAATTTTGTGATGAATATATCGTTCCCTGTGTACAGGCTCATGCCGTATATGAGAACAAATATCTCCTTGGAACTTCCATGGCAAGACCTCTGATCGCCAAGAAACTGGTGGAAATTGCACGTAAGGAGGGTGCTACCGCAATCTGCCACGGCGCTACCGGAAAGGGTAATGATCAGATCCGTTTTGAGCTTGGTATCAAGGCTCTGGCACCTGATCTTAAGATCATCGCTGCATGGAGAAATGAAAAGTGGACTATGGATTCCCGTGAATCCGAGATCGAGTACTGCAAGGCACATGGTATCAATCTTCCCTTCTCAGCAGATTCCAGCTATAGCCGTGACCGTAACATCTGGCACATCAGCCATGAGGGTCTTGAGCTTGAGGATCCTGCCAACGAACCCAACTACGATCACCTCCTTGTTCTTGGTGTTACTCCTGAGAAGGCTCCTGATGAGGGCGAATATGTATCACTCTCCTTTGAAAAGGGTGTCCCGGTAGCCATCAATGGTGAAAAGAAAAAGGTATCTGATATCATCCGTGACCTGAACAAGCTTGGCGGCAAGCATGGTATCGGTATTGTAGATATCGTTGAAAACCGTGTTGTCGGCATGAAGTCAAGAGGTGTTTATGAAACTCCCGGCGGAACCATTCTTTATGAAGCACACCAGCAGCTTGAGGAACTGATCCTTGACCGTGATGCTTACGCAGTCAAGAAGGACATGGGAAACAAATTTGCACAGATCGTATACGAAGGAAAATGGTTCTCTCCTTTACGTGAAGCTGTACAGGCATTCGTGGAATCCACCCAGAAGTATGTAACCGGTGAAGTGAAATTCAAGCTTTACAAGGGCAATATCATCAAAGCCGGTACCACTTCTCCTTACTCTCTGTACAATGAGAGCATCGCAAGCTTCACAACCGGTGATCTGTATGACCATCACGATGCAGAAGGCTTCATCAATCTGTTCGGACTTTCTACCAAGGTTCGTGCTATGAAAATGCAGGAGCGCGGAGAACTGTAATCAAAGCAGGAGGTAAGGCATGGACGTTATTACTTTACTCCTCGAGTATCTTATTGCCGTGAATCTCATCGGCTTTGCGCTGATGGGCATCGATAAATACAAAGCGAAAAAAAGGGCCTTCCGGATTCCGGAAGCAACCCTTTTTATCGTTGCAATAATTGGCGGAAGCATAGGTTCCATTATTGGAATGTATGCTTTTCGTCATAAAACAAGACATTGGTATTTTGTGTATGGTATGCCTGCGATCCTGATCCTTCAGATCCTTCTGATCGCTCTCCTGCTCCATGCACCCTTTGAAATCTCTCTTCTTTAATAATATTGATAAGTGAGGAACCCCTGATGCACATTGCGATCTGTGATGACAATATTGCTGACAGAAAACAGCTGGAACGTCTCCTGAAGCGGGAATCGGATAAACGGAAGGCCAAAACCGGACTTTTATTTGCCGATTCCTTTGGTGACTGCCGCATTCTTTCCACCAACCATATGCAGTATGATCTCTTTTTTCTGGATATGACAGCGTCTGCACCCGATGGGCTTACCTTTGCCCTGCAGCTTGTCGAAAACGGGGTTACAGCTCCTATTGTGCTGTGCTCCTCGAAAATCAATTATAAGGAAAAAGCCTCTGCTCTGTCAGGGATACCGGATAGTATTCTGTATCTGGATAAGCCCATTATCACATCAGAGCTTTCGGCGATCCTTGACAGGGCAGAAGAGCTTGGTGCCTGCCGTATCCCGAAGATCGAGCTCCGCAGTGAACAGAAAACCTGGTATGTAGATGAAGATGATATTCTCTATGCGGTTCAGAAGGGACGCTATGTACATGTTTTTCTCCAAAACGGAAAAGAGGTTCCCGTTCTTTCTGAAATGTATAACTTTTATAATACCATTTCCGCCTTTGAACACTTCGTGTTCCTGAATGACCGGGGTCTTATCAACGTTGTCCACATGGATCATTACACCCCCCTTGCAGTCTTCATGAAGGACGGATACCGTCTTCCCTCTAATCCCTTCGTGATGAAGTATATAAAAAGCGCTCTGCAGAATATCACCTTATAACGTAACGATCACACCACCATCATTGGCATACATGCTGCTGACACCTCTGGTATCCATGATCACCACATCCCTGCAGGAAATCTTCTGCAGGACCATGTTCTTCACTGCTTCTGCTCTTTCCAGGCAGTTACAGTGGGTGATCATCAGTGTCTTCTCTTCGGGGTGTACTGCATCTGCTGCAACGGCTGCTGCCATCTTTGCCAGTCCCTTCTTGATCCCAATCGCCTGACCAAGCTGGATAATAGCTCCCTTCTCCGCTCCCATTACCGGCTTAATACTTAGGGTGGATGCTACCAGTGCCTTGACTCCGGTCAGTCTTCCGTTTTTCCGTAAGGTTTCCAGATTATCAAGAACAAAATAAGTATGCATATGATCCCGGTATTCAGCTACCCTTCTGCACACCTCTTCAAAGGGCAGACCCTCTTCACAGAGCTTTGCTGCAAGCAGAGCCTGATTTGTTTCTCCACAGCTTGCAGATTCTGAATCACAGATAAAGATATTCTTATGTCCATATTTTTCCAGATACAGCTTTTTGCCAAGCTCTGCGCTGTTGTAGCTTCCGCTCAATTTGGAGGAAAGAGTAAATACAAACACATTCTCTGCCTCAGTCCGGTAAGCCTCCATAAATCTCTCGGGTGACGGACAAAATGATTTCGGACATTTCGCCGAGGCTGCCACCTTTTTTAGGAAATCAGCCTGATCGAAGTTCTCATCATCCATGATCACTTCCCCTTCTACCTCAAGACCAAGGGGCACACGCTCAAAGCGGATATCATTCTGGTACTGAAAAGGCAGTTCACCGCAGCTGTCAATCACAATTTTATATTTCATCAGAACCTCCAAAACTATTTCATTTATTATTCAACAATTTATAACATAGTTTTCATTACTACTTATAATAGCATATTATATCTTACATGTAAAGGTTAATTCACGATATCACATTTTTCAGAAAGCACATTTTATTTTTCCTTCCCTTGCACCCCCGTCCGAAATAATATATGATAGAAATGATGTATAAAAATGAAAAGTGAGGTATTCGTCATGACAATAAATGAAAAAGCCCTGAAGCTTCATGAAGAATGGAATGGCAAGCTTGAGATCGTAGCCAAGTCCCCTGTCAAATCAAGAGAAGATCTTTCCCTTGCCTATACGCCCGGTGTTGCAGAGCCCTGTAAGGTGATTGCACAGGATAAGGAGGCTGCTTACAAATATACCATGAAAGCAAATACTGTCGCTGTTGTATCCGATGGCAGTGCCGTTCTCGGTCTTGGCAATATCGGTCCCTATGCCGCTATGCCGGTCATGGAGGGAAAAGCTGTTCTGTTCAAGGAATTTGGCGGTGTCAATGCAGTTCCGATCTGTCTTGATACCCAGGATACGGAGGAGATTATCAAGGCTGTGACCTATCTTGCCCCCGGCTTTGGCGGCATCAATCTGGAAGACATCAGTGCTCCCAGATGCTTTGAAATAGAAGAACGCTTAAAAGAAATCCTTGACATCCCTGTCTTCCATGATGACCAGCATGGTACAGCCATCGTTGTGCTTGCCGGCATCATCAATGCCCTGAAGGTAGTTGGCAAGAAAAAGGAAGACTGCCGTATCGTGGTAAATGGAGCCGGAAGTGCCGGTGTTGCCATTACCAGGCTTCTTCTGACATACGGATTTCCTCATATTACCATGTGTGACAAGGTTGGTATCGTCTCCAAAAAGACAGAGGGACTGAACTGGATGCAGCAGAAAATGGCTGAGCTTACCAATCTGGAGCAGCAGACCGGTACTCTTGCAGATGCCATGAAGGGTGCAGATATTTTTGTTGGCGTTTCCGCTCCCGGCATTGTGACTCCCGAAATGGTAGCCTCCATGAACAGGGATGCCATTCTCTTTGCCATGGCAAATCCGGTTCCCGAGATCATGCCAGATATTGCAAAGGCTGCCGGTGCAAAGGTCGTTGGTACCGGACGCAGTGACTTCCCCAATCAGGTCAACAATGTAGTGGCTTTCCCCGGAATCTTCAAGGGCGCCCTGGAAGGACGTGCTGCAAAGATCACCGAAGAAATGAAGCTTGCCGCTGCAAACGCTATCGCTTCCCTTGTTCCTGATGAAGAATTAAACGAAGACAACATCATGCCTGAAGCCTTTAATCCCAGAGTAGCAGAGGTTGTTGCAGAAGCTGTCAGATCCCATATTGAAAGATAACTATGTCAGTATCAGATTTTTCTGTAGAAAATAAGGTTTCTCTTCCGGAATACTGGCTGGACAAGCCCTACTATTCTCTGGATGCCTTTTTTAAGCAGAAGTTTTCACAGAAAATATATAAGATCTCTCTGAATGCCGGACTGACCTGTCCAAACAGGGACGGAACCTTAGGCAGAGGAGGCTGTATCTTCTGCAGCAGTGGAGGGAGCGGTGATTTTGCCGCTCCTCTTCTTGACAGATCTTCCATCCGTGAGAGTCTTGAGAAGGGAAAGTCTCTCTTCCACCACAAGCAGACCGGCTCCCGGTTTATGGCTTATTTTCAGGCCTTTACCAATACCTATGGTCCTGTTTCCTACCTGGAACAGATCTATCGAGATGCCCTTGAGCTTGAAGAGATCATCGGCATTTCCATTGCCACAAGACCTGACTGCCTGCCGGATGAGGTGCTATCCCTGCTTAACCGGCTGAAGGATGAATATCCCGACAAGCTGATCTGGATCGAGCTTGGTCTTCAGACCATCCACGAAAAAACGGCACGCTTTATCCGGAGGGGCTATGAGCTGCCCTGCTTTGAAAAGGCCGTTCACAGTCTGGCTACCCTTGATATACCGGTCATAGTTCATCTGATCCTCGGTCTTCCTGGTGAAACAGATGAGGATATGTACGCTTCCGTTTCTTACCTGAATACCCTGCCAGTATCCGGAGTCAAGCTGCAGCTTCTTCATATTCTGAAAGGCACAGATCTTGCTGACCTGTATGAAAGGGATCCTGCTTCCATCTGTCTTTTTCCAGACCGTGATGATTACCTGGCTGTACTGATCAGGTGCCTTATGCTTCTTTCTCCGGATATTGTAGTACACCGTGTCACCGGAGACGGCAGCCGCTCCCTCCTGACCGCACCACTCTGGAGCCTTGATAAAAGAGGAGTATTAAATGCCCTGCACAAACAGATGAGAGAACAGAATGCCTTTCAGGGTGCCCTGTTTCCGGGCAGCAGTTCCGATGAATCTATTTTTTAGCTTATTTTGAAACGGAGTTTTTATTATGTCAGATCCCTTAACTTTATATAAACTGATCGTACTTTATATGCTGAACAGGGTCAGCTTCCCTCTGACTGCTGCCCAGATCAGCGATTTTATCCTGACAAGGGAATATACCAACTTTCTTACCCTGCAGCAGGTCATCAGGGAGCTTACAGATACCGGCCTCGTAGATGCCAGAACGGTCCGGAACAGAACCCAGCTTCTGCTGACAAAGGATGGAAAGCAGACCCTGGATTTCTTTTCCCAACAGATCAGTGCTTCTATCCGACAGGAAATTGATGAATATCTGAAAGAAAATGAAATGGAGCTTCGTAATGAGGTTTCTATACTTGCCGACTACTACAAGTCAACCTCCGGCGAATACGAAGCCCATTTAAAGGCCAAGGAAGGAAATGTCACGCTTGTCGACCTGATCATTTCCGTCCCTGTAGAAGAAACAGCTGCTGCCATCTGTGACAACTGGCAGAAAAAAAACCAGGAAATCTATCAGTACCTGATAGAGCAGCTGTTCTGAATGTAACGCCTATGCAAAGAACCGCAGGTGCATCACTGCTCCTGCGGTTCTTTTTATCTCATGATCTCACTCCAGCTGGATATACCAATGATCGACTTGGCGAAATCCGTATACTGGGCATGATTTGGTGTATCTATATATTTATATACACTGTAGGACTGCTTTGGACTTCCGTTTGCATGGTTTAACCCAAAGGCAAGTCCCTGTGCCACTTCTTCTGAAGCATCGGTCTCACGGTTTAAGAGGAAACCATCAATATGAGGGTTATTCTCTACCCGGTAATACGCATAGGCGATCGCAGCTGCCTGCAGTGCCTCCCCTGCTGTGGAGGTGTAGCCCTGTTCACTCAGTATAATGCTTCTGACCTCTCCGTCATCTGTCCGGTAGGCATCCTGTGCCATATAATTGGTCAGCACCTCGATATTGGCCATTGTGATCATGGACGTATCCGCACTGTGGGTGACCAGCTTATTTGACTTCCAGATCCTTGCCTCTGTCAGAGGTACATTGTAAGGATGCTGGGAAAGACCCCAGTCAATATTTCCCGTAGACTTGATATTTCTGTTAAACTCATCCACAATATCACGGCCATCATAGTTCGTATTGTTCTTCAGATTCCTGTCCCACTGCTGATCGATCGGCATGTATACTCTGGCACTGCTGCTGACACTCTTGATCGCAGTATAGAAAACCCGGAAAGCCTTGGCATATTCCTCCACATATTCTGAGGTGCCCACACGCTCCATATAATTCCATTCTTTTCTGGCATTGATCTCATTGGCAATGACCCAGTTGGAGATCCGCCCGTGGCTGTTACCGGAATATCTCTCTGCCAGGAAAGTACCGATCGCCGCCATATAGTCCACTCCGGATTCCTCTGCCCCGTTGAACATATAATAGGGAGCTGCCCCATAGCTTCTGGACTTCGGATGAATGAGCTGTGGATAGGAACCGGAATAATTATTCAGGATAATTGCTGTCGTAGAGATCCCCTTGGCTGTCAGTGTACTGAACACAAGATCATACTCTGCGATCACCTGTCCGTTCAGTGTGTAGGTTCTTCCGTTATAAGTATACTGGATCGTCGGGTAGGCACTGTGGGTACTCGGGCCGAGCAGTCTTGCTACCGGAATATTATAGGCAGCCTGCTTGATCCCAAGATCATCCAGTTCGTTTCCTCTGAGCTTGTTGGGATCCACAAGAAGTCCCTTTTTCGTTGCAGGCACCTGATAAACGGAACCATATTTAGCGATCGCCTCCGGATTGGTGATATACCTTGGTCCGGTCACTGCCAGATACTTTCCATCCTTCTTCACCGCCACAACAAATTTCTTGTAAAGCTTGCTGGTGGAATAATTGTAATTTAAAGGTGTAGAGAATTCTGTCCCTTCATCCTTATAAAGCCTGGAAAGATATTCGGCATCATCCGGGATTGTATTATCATAAGTATTGAGAGCAAACAGATAATAATACTTATCATCACTGGCGGGTATTCCCTCTCCCTTGACCTTCACATTGACCTTGCCTGCAGAGCCATCGATCAGACAAGACTCCAGCGTTGCAAAATCTGCTGCATTCTCCTCCGTGATCTCTACTGTCTTAGGTCTTTTCTGATAGGATTCCTCCACAGCAGATTCTGCCGTCAGGATATGGTTTATGATGTTTGACCCGATTCCCTTCTGTGGTGCTTCTTCCTCCGGCTTTTCCTGTATCTGTATATCATTCCCCGGCACTTCTGTAATTTCTTTTCCGGCGTTTTCCCTGAATACAAGGAAATATAAAATAACACCTGCTATTAGTGCTGCTGGCATCAGAATTGCCAGGATCGTCAGGATCCTTCTTCTGAGCGACACCCTTCTTTTTCCTTTCCTTCGCACTTTTTTCTTTACGGCTGGTTTTTTCCCGGTCGTCTCACTCATATCTCCGTTCCTTTTTCCCTCTTCATGCTCTTTCTTCATCTTGGATCAGCCTGATCGGTCTTCTTATCCGGCTCTGCCGCTTCTCTTTTCAGACGGCTCATATGTTCCTTAATCTTCACCTCATATCCGTTTCCTGACGGATGGTAAAATTCCTTACCGTTCAGTTCATAGGGAAGATACTGCTGTTTTACATAATTGTTCGGATAATCATGGGCATACAGATATCCGCTTCCGTGTCCCAGCTTCGCAGCGCTCTTATAATGGGCATCCTGCAGATGCGGAGGAATCGGAAGATTTCCTGACCTTTCTACTTCACTCATCGCTTCTCCTATGGCCGCCACACAGGCATTGCTCTTTGGTGCGCAGGCCACATACATGGCCGCCTCTGACAGTATGATCTGTGCTTCCGGCATCCCCACTCTTTCTACCGCAAGAGAAGCACTTACCGCAACCTGGATCGCCTGTGGATCTGCCATTCCCACATCCTCAGAAGCACAGATCATGATACGCCTTGCAATAAAGGTCACGCTCTCTCCTGCGTACAGCATCCTTGCCAGATAATACACCGCCGCATCCGGATCAGAGCCCCTCATACTTTTGATAAAAGCCGATACGGTGTCATAATGGTTGTCCCCGGATTTGTCATATCTGACTGCCCGCTTCTGGATACATTCCTGTGCTACCGGAAGCGTGATATGGATCTTTCCATCTGGTGCCCTCTCTGTCGTCATGATGCCAAGCTCCACCGCATTCAGTGCATGTCTGGCATCTCCCCCTGAAATATCCGCAAGAAAATTAAGGGCATCTTCATCGATCTCTGCATCATATGCCCCCATTCCTCTCTCTTTGTCATAAACGGCACGATGGATCAGCTCCTTGATATCTTCAACAGAAAGTGGCTTCAGTTCAAAAATAATGGACCTTGAGATCAGCGCCCCGTTCACCTCAAAATAAGGATTCTCCGTCGTCGCCCCGATCAGAATCACTGTACCATCTTCCACAAAGGGAAGCAGATAATCCTGCTGGCTCTTGTTAAAGCGGTGGATCTCATCTATGAAAAGAATAGTCTTCTTTCCATACATGCCAAGGGTATCCTTCGCCGCCTTTATTACATCCTCCATGTCTTTCTTACCGGCTACCGTGGCATTGATCTGGGTAAATTCCGCACTGGTCGTTCCGGCGATAACCTTGGCAAGAGTCGTCTTGCCGGTTCCCGGCGGTCCGTAAAAAATAATGGAGCTGAGCTTGTCTGCCTTGATCGCCCGGTAAAGCAGCTTGTCCCTACCGATGATGTGCTGCTGTCCTACGACCTCGTCCAGTGTCCTTGGCCGCAGTCTTGCTGCCAGAGGAGCTTCCCTTTCCATACTCGTGCTCCTCATATATTCAAATAAATCCATTTCTTAATACTCCTCTGCCGCGTCGATCTCTTCCTGTTCCTGTTCAATCGGCTGTACATATCCCGGTGTATGACGTAAATACATAGCCCAGTAGCCACATCCCACAATACCTGCACCACCTGCGATATTGCCCAGTGTTACCGGGAGCAGGTTTTTCAGCAGGAAGCTTGCAAGTGTCAGGGCATCCCCACTGACTCCATATTTCGGCATGGTCAGAAGCCCAGATACCCCAAAATAAATATCTGCGATACTGTGCTCAAACCCACAAAGTACAAACAGCATGACCGGCCAGAAGCTCATCAGGAGCTTGCCGGATACCTTCTTCGCTGCAAAAGCTCCCCACACCGCTACACAGACCAGGATATTACAGAGAACACCTCTGGCAAAGGCTTCTGGAAAAGTCTGATTCACTCTCGTCAGTGCGGCTGCCACCATCTTTTCAGCAAGCCTGCCATCATAGAGTCCCGGGATTCCGGCATATACTACCATCACTGCCACAAAGGAAGCACCGATAAAATTGCCCGCAAATACGAAGAACCAGTTCTTCAGCATTTCTGTCAGTTTAATCTTCTTTTCCAAAAGAGAGATAATGATCAGGTTATTTCCGGTAAACAGCTCACTTCCGGCGATCAGCACCATTGCCATACCGGCAGGGAATACACAGGCACTTAACAGCCTTGCCACAGAAGGATTCTCTATCGTTGCTGAGGCTGTCGTTGATGCGATCCCCGCAAAGCCGATATAAATGCCGGCAAAAATACCAAGCACAAGCATCTTGAAGGCTGACAGCCTTACCTTGTGGAGTCCGATCTCCACAAAATTCTTTGCTATTTCCAAAGGCGAATGCATAACTTCATTCCTTTCTTCTTCAAATCTACAGGAAAAAAGCCTGCAGAATCCCTTCCGCAGGCCTTTCTACTTATTTTAGTATACAACATTACAGATTAATATTCAATGCCTCATAGGGGATCTCTACTCCAATATATCCGGATGCATAAGGTCCATATTCATAAGGCGAATACTCGATCACAATTTCATCTGTCCCATAACGCATCAGCATATCCAGCGATGCGTTATCGTAAAGGTCTGCATAGGCGGCATCCTCACTGTCCCAGCCGAAATAAGGATCCGGATTGTCCTTCCAGTTCTGTACACTGTACTGTGCCACAATATCCTTAAACTCCTCTACACTTCCCTGATACAGATCTGCCAGTGTCTTTTCCTCTCCTGTAGTCAAATCAAACAGATAATGGCTGCGATAGGGATAGCCATGGGCACCGCCAGTGTATTCATAACCGCTGTAATCCACTGTCAGATAGTCTGCTCCAAGCACTTCCACCCGGCTCAGTTCATTATCATAAGATAAAGGATACATGCTCCGGGAATATCCATCCAGTTCGTCATTCCCGGTCAGATAAGAGAGCTCCTGTGCTGCTCCATCTTCCGCATACCGGATATCCCCTTCCCAGATCTCCTTCAGGGTCTCATTGATCCGTTCTGCCTGCTCATAGGAGGGATCCAGCTTAAAGCATTCCTGATAATACTCATAAACATCGATGTCATAGCTGTCACTGATAACTGTTTTTTTAATGCCTTCTACTGTTCCATACTGTCTGAAATCACGTTTCTCATCCCATACAGAAAGGTATGCTCCGGGATAAGACTTTCCCCCGGCCGGGGTTTTCCCGATTTCGTCTTCTGAAAGCATAGCCCAGCCAATGCTGTCCTCTTCCATGGCAGCAAAATAATACCTTCCCTGATAAACATCAAAACCACTGACTCCTGCAGTGATCGTATTCATCGGCGGTCCGGCAAGTCTTCCCGCCTCATACAGAAAGGTTTCTTCTCCTGTCTTAAGCTCATAGCTGTAGATCTGTTTCCTGTCGAATACTTCCCTTTCTTCCTGTTTTTCCTCACTCTGATAATAGTACAGCTTATCCTCTGTAAGCATTAACGGTATTGCCCTTTTATCCTCTGACTTCTCATTCCAGGTAAAGAGTGTCTGCTCTTCCCCTGTTCTATTATCATGCAGGATCAGACTTCCATCATACAGATCATATCTGTCCTCTTCCGGGTAATCTGTGTAGCTATATACCGTATAATCACTGTTTACCTCATCCACATCATACGTATCCTGAAGCAGTGCAGATTCCCAGAGAAGATTTCCATCCGTATCATAGCTGATCAGACGGTTTCCCTCACTGTCAAAGGTGATCAGTTCACCGCATGATTTCAGTGACTCCAGTGCTCTTTTCCAGTTTGCATAAATGCTTCCTTCTGCAAAGCCCGGAAGCTCTGCAAGCTTCTGATACCTGTCTCCCTGCTGCCAGCCCTCTGACGTTTTCGTAAAATCGATGACCTTTGTTTCGGAGGAATTATTAAAATTCGCATAATCTTCCATCACGTACTCTACGATCAGGCTTCCGTCCACGTACTCCATCTGCAGTGCCCAGCTCATCGTGTCATCAATATCCAGGAGTACTGTTTCCTCTCCGTCCTCTACCGCACACAGCCTGCGTTCCAGCTCTCCGCTGTCTGTGCTTTCGGAATTCTGCTCCTGATAAACAGCCACAAACACTATTCCGTCCCCATAGACTGCACTCTGCACATAATATCCTTCCCCGGCTTCGTACAAAAGGTCTGCTGTGCCATCCGGCTGCACACCTACGACCTTCTTCCTTCCTGCAAGGAGCAGCACATCCTCTGCCTGATCTTCCCTGCCGGTTTCGTCCTCTGCGCTCAGATCCTCATCTGCCTGTGCATCTGTCTGTCCTGCTTCCTGCTGCTTCACTTCGCCTTCTGCTCCTGCCGGTAAATCTGCGTCAGCTTTTCCTGTGCAGCCTGCAGATACAAATACTGCTGCCAGCAGGATCGCCAGAAACCAGCCCTGTTTTCTTTTCCATGTACACTTCATCTTTATTCCCCTCTGTTATGCGGTTTCTTTGGATTTCAGTGTAACATAGAGAGACTGCGAACTCAATGATGATCTATGAAACCAGATCAGTCAAACAAAATTTCATCCACTGTTACAAATTCGTACCCCTCCTTCAATAACTGATCCACTACCATGAGTGCAGCCTGCACGGTAGATTCATACTCATCATGCATGAGGATAATATCATTTTCTCCGGCTTTTGCCAGAACGCTTCTTGCGATACAGCCGGCATTGGATGAACACCAGTCAAGAGGATCCACAGTCCAGAGTACAGGGAACATATTCAGTTCTGTTTCAAAGGTTTTGTCCCATGCGCCATAAGGCGGTCTTACATATTCCGTCTCCTTTCCGGTAATATCATAAATCACCTGATTGGTTCTGATCAGCTCCTCCTTAAATGTATCTCTGTTGGAGGGGCGCAGCTGTACATGGCTGTAGGTGTGATTTCCAATCAGATGTCCTTCTTCGTCCATTCTTTCAATCAGCTCCGGATAGTTTTCTGCCTGTTCCCCGGTCACAAAAAAAGTAGCCTTCACCTTTCGCTCCAGAAGGCCATCCAGAAGCTGCTTCGTATATACCGGATGTGGACCGTCATCAAAGGTGATGGCTATTTTCTTATTTTCAGGCTCTTCCACCTGTTCTGCATCTGCCAGTGTTTCCTGGATTTCCTCTTCTTCACAGAAAACTGCTGAAAAATCTGTTTTTTCCTGCCTCTTTTCCTGCTCTCCGTGCCAGGCATTAAGTAAAACCAGAGCAAGCAATAATAAAAGAAGCATACAGGACAGGATTCTTTTCGTAAGGCTCATGAAGGAAATCTCCCTCTTTTGCTCTCTTATCCTATCTATATGCTTCTGACATTCAGTCTATACACCGATTCCAAGTGTCCTGATCAGGGCATAAACTGCTGCGCACAATACCACAGTAAGCAGAAGCATGGCAAAGATCTGCCCTCTTTTATCTGCCTCCTTCTGACTTATCGCACGTCTTCTTTTCTTCTCTGTTTTCTTTGGTTCTTCTGCTACATCAATAAATTCAAGTTCTTCTTTTTGCATATCACATCACCTCTCACAGCTATAACGTGATTATAGCAAAAATTTCTTCAAAAAAACTGTAGCCATTCTTAAAGCTGTCTAAAGATTTTCTTAAGGCAGCTTAGGCTGTAAATTCACTGTACAGTGCCACATGGTCATAAATACACCGCCATGCACTGGTAGAATCGGCAGTCACACAGATATAACCGTTTCCGTTCTGATCCTCTCCATAGCTGGCTGCACAGTTTCCGGACTGCACCACATACCCGGTCTTGCCACAGACGATCTCTGCCCCGGTTTCCTTATCCTCGATCCGGCGCAGAAACCAGTTGGATATGGTAATCCCATCCGGGTGCTCTGCCGTAGCAGATGTCGTATAAGTATGTGCCGACATAACCTCTCTGCAAAGTGGATTATCCATCGCCGCTTCCATGATCATCGCCATATCATAAACTGTGCAGCGATGTGCCTCATCATATAATCCGACACAGTTGGTAAAATGTGCCGTGTCAGAAAGACCAAGCTTCTGCAGCTTTTCATTCATCAGCTCCACAAATGCCTCCTGACTCCCGGCCACATAAGTTGCCAGTGCCAGTGCAGCATCTGCGCCGGAGGGCAGGATCGTTCCATAGAAAAGATCCTGTACTGTCACCCTTTCATTCTCTGCGAAGCCCACACTGCTGCAGTCGTTACTGTAGCTGTAGTCTGTAATATCTATAGTGATCGTCACCTTATCGTCAAGATTCTTTTCCTCAATCTGCTCTGCTGCCACAAGTACCGTCAGGATCTTGGTCATGGATGCCGGATCAATGACCTGTCTGGCTGCCCGCTGTGCAAGGATCTCATTTTTCCTCAGATCGATAAAAATAGCATTGCTGCTGATGACCTCCTCGCTGACTGCTTTCATATCCGGAGATTCTGCTGCCTCATATATTTTATTTTCTTCAGGCTCTGCTGCCTGTACTTCCGCTGGCTCTTTCTGATCTGCTAAAGGTAAGGACTCCTCTGCTTCTGTTTCCGCCACTGCCTGAAGCTCTGCTGTTTCTGTCTGTACATCCTGCTGTTCTTTATTCTTATTTCTTTTTGAAATACCATTACCGATCAGAACAACCAGAACAGCTATAAAAACTACAGCTCCAATTGCACCAAAGCGGAAGTACTTCCGAAACAGTGCCTGCTGCTTCTTCTTACGCTTCATCTCTGCGAGCCGGCGCTGCCTTCTTTCTCTGGCTGCATCATATTCATCAAACTGCTCTTCCAATAATCAAACTCCTCTATATACACTACTGCTTCCGCAGCCGCTTGTTTTCCTTCTGCGCACACAAAGAACAGGATAGCCTTACGGCTATCCTGCAATAAACTGATTCTTCTCTCCATCGTAGGTATATCCTATCCCGGAAAGAGTCTTCTGTATCTGCTCCTTATCCTCATCCAGATCCTCACACAGAGCATCCAGACTTCCATAAAAATCACGGAGCTTCATATTTATAATACTCAAAAGCATATCTGCGTCCTGCGGTAACATCCTGTAACCTCCTGTCTGTTTCTGCAGCCCTTATGCTTTCTTCTCCACCCTGGCTGTAAGCTCTCCGTTCACTGCATCGATCAGGATCGTATCACCCTCATCCGTCTCATCAGCAAGGATCAGCTTGGCTGCCAGTGTTTCAACATATTTCTGTACATATCGCTTCAAGGGTCTTGCACCATAAACCGGATCATAGGCATTCTCCACGATCAGGTTCTCTGCTTCCGGAGTCAGCTTTACGGTAAGCTCCTTATCTGCAAGTCTCTTATTCAGGTCTGCAATGATAAGTTTAATTATGCCACCGATATTATCTCTGGTCAATGGTTTGAACAAAATCGTTTCGTCCAGACGGTTCAGGAATTCCGGTCTGAAGTGGGCACGCAGATCATTCATAACCTGCTTCTCTGCTTCTTCACTGATATTGCCCTTCTCATCAATTCCATCCAGCAGATAGGATGCTCCGATATTGGAGGTCATGATCAGGATCGTATTCTTAAAGTCTACGGTACGTCCCTGGGAATCCGTGATACGTCCATCATCCAGTACCTGCAGAAGTACATTAAATACATCCGGATGAGCCTTTTCGATCTCATCAAACAGGACAACGGAATACGGTTTCCTCCTGACGGCCTCTGTCAGCTGTCCGCCCTCTTCATAACCAACATATCCAGGAGGCGCTCCGATCAGTCTGGACACAGAATATTTCTCCATGTACTCGCTCATATCGATACGCACCATATTGTTCTCATCATCAAACAGGGCTGCTGCCAGAGCCTTGGCAAGCTCTGTCTTACCTACACCGGTAGGTCCGAGGAACAGGAAGGAACCGATCGGCTTTCTGGGATCCTTGATACCTGCCTTGGAACGGATGATTGCCTCTGTCACCTTCGTAACACCCTCATCCTGTCCGATCACTCTCTTATGCAGCTCCTCATCCAGATGCAGTGTCTTGTTTCGTTCACTCTCCGTCAGCTTGGCAACCGGGATACCTGTCCATCTGGAAATGATCCTTGCGATCTCCTCTTCGGATACGCTCTCATGAACCAGGGAAAGATCCTTATTCTTTACGTTTGCTTCCTCGATCTCAAGCTGCTTCTTCAGGCTTGGAAGGGTACTGTAGTTCAGTTCACTGGCCTTGGCAAAATCACCCTCCCGCTGAGCAATCTCTATCTGATTATTAACATTTTCAATTTCCTCACGGAGCTTTGACAGCTTCTCAACGGAAGCCTTTTCATTCTCCCACTGTGCCTTTCTGTTACTGAACTCTTCCTTCAGCTCAGCCAGTTCCTTCTGAAGATCCTGAAGTCTCTCCTGACTGAGTCTGTCATCCTCCTTTTTCAGGGCGATCTCTTCAATTGAAAGCTGGTCGATCTTACGCTTCAGCTCATCCAGCTCTGTAGGCATGGAGTCCAGCTCCGTCTTGATCAGGGCACAGGCTTCATCCACCAGGTCAATCGCCTTATCCGGCAGGAACCTGTCAGAAATGTATCTGTGAGAAAGCACTGCTGCACTGACGAGGGCATTGTCCATGATCTTGACACCATGGTAGACCTCATATCTCTCTTTCAGTCCACGGAGAATGGAAATAGTATCCTCAACAGTAGGCTCCTCTACCATAACCGGCTGGAAACGACGCTCCAGTGCTGCATCCTTCTCAATATACTGACGATACTCGTCCAACGTGGTTGCCCCGATACAGTGCAGCTCACCTCTTGCCAGCATAGGCTTTAACATATTACCGGCATCCAGTGCACCATCTGTCTTACCTGCACCAACAATGGTATGCAACTCATCAATGAACAGAATGATCTGTCCCTCACTGTTCTTCACATCCTCAAGAACCGCTTTCAGACGCTCCTCAAATTCTCCTCTGTACTTGGCACCCGCTACCAGTGCTCCCATGTCCAGTGCAAAAATCTTCTTATCCTTCAGTCCCTGCGGTACATCACCTTTCACAATACGCTGTGCCAGACCTTCTACAACCGCAGTCTTACCTACACCAGGCTCACCGATCAGAACCGGGTTATTCTTTGTCTTACGGGAAAGGATACGGATCACATTTCTTATCTCGTTATCCCTGCCAATAACCGGATCCAGCTTCTGGTCTCTGGCTTTCTCTACCAGATCCTGTCCGTATTTGGTAAGTGTATCGTAAGTTGCCTCCGGATTGTCACTGGTGACTCTCTGATTGCCTCTTACCGTAGACAATGCCTGTAAAAACCGCTCTCTGGTGATGCCAAACTCACGGAACAGCTCCTTCATGGAAGGACTCGGATACTTGATCATGGCGAGCATCAGATGTTCCACAGAGACATACTCATCTCCAAACACCTTCATCTCATCCTCAGCAGAGATCAGTACCTTGTTCAGATACTGCCCCACATAGGACTGTCCTCCCTGAACCTTGGTTCTCTTACTGATCATCTCTTCGACTTTGTTCACAAAATACTGCTGATTGATCTCCATCTTCTCGATCATTTTCAAAATCAGGCTGTCCTCCATAGTCAGCAGACTATAAAGAAGATGCTCCTGCTCTATTTCCTGATTGCCATAATCGCTGGCAATTTTCTCACATCCCTGTACAGCTTCCATAGATTTCTGGGTAAATTTATTGATGTTCATAAGCACACCTCCTACTCATGTTCTATTGATACTATAACACTAGTTGTTAGCACTGTCAACAGGTGAGTGCTAATTATTTGTGAAACTTCTGTGAAATCTATGAGTCACGCATGTTTCCTGGAAAAGCTTTTCCTCCGGCCCACATGACAGGAAGATCTCTTTTAAAACAGATCCAGCATATTATCAAGATAGATTTCTTCCCTGACACGAAGCTGATACTCCGGCTTCGTCAAATAATAAAGAAGAAACTCCAGTATCAGCGCACTGCCAAGTCCCCGGCCTTCAATCTTAAAGTTGGAAAATCCCATAGGAAGATACACGTTCCTTATGTCGTCAATACCGATAAATCCCGGATTTTCCATTGCTTTTGAAAAGCGATAGCCCTCCCTGATATCCGGTGCCTTGCAGGAAAAATCAGGACAGACTTCCCCAAGATTCTTTCTACTGACTGCTTCGTAGCAGCGTTTTCTGTCTTTACACCCAAAGAAACAGCACTCATTACACAGAAATTCTACCTTGTCCCTTTGCTCCTCTGTCAGTGTCTGCAGTCTGTCAAAAGCTTTATTTAACCGGAAATCCGGCACCACATACAGGAACTCTGATCTTTCCACTTCTTCTCTGAACTGTTGAAAATCTGTCAGTACTTTGGTCGTAGAGGAAACAAAATAGAGATTTGGATACTTTTCTTTTATGTAATCCAGCAGAAGATCAGAATAAATAATAACTCCATTCCTGATTTTGCTGCCCGCATCAAACAGTCTGCAGAGGTCATTGCACTTTTTATCTGAAAGATGTTCTTCCGCAAGCAACGAATTACTGAAAGTCAGTCTTGCAGAAATTCCGTATTTCTCCATGAGGGAAAGAACTTCCAAAGGGTCATGATCTCCAAAGGATGTCCGTCCTCCGCCCCAGATACAGTCCGAGGGTGCCCCATAGACAGATCCAATTTCACACCAGTCATAAAAATATTCCCTGTGAGCATAAAACAGCGGCAAAAAGACACTGTAAAACTCATAAAATTCAAACAACCCGGGAAGATGATAATATGCTGTCTCTTTTTTCACGCTCTCCATGTCCTATCTGTACTCCAGTATTTCTTCCAGCTTCTTTCTTGGCCTTGGCCTGGACTGTTCATCCGCATAACCAACTGCAACATATGAAATGCGTCCGGAAGTATTCTGCTCTGTAATCATCCATAAGCAGCCCCACAGAATACTAAAACGCTGTAATCAGATCTATCGCATACAATGGCAGATTGACAAGCCATATTTACAAAAAATGCGACGAACTTTTGCTCGTTTATCACATTTTTTACACCGAACTTTGTAATTATGCCATCATTTTTTACATTGTAATTATCATTTCCATGTATCCATGTATCAAAGATTTGTTTTATTTCTCACAAATGAAATCAATGCATACTAGAACTCCAAACTGTCCTCATTGAGCAGAAAATATTTCATACCCATGATCACAAAGCCTTCCTCATTTCTCCAAGGCTTTTTCGTTCCATTCACTATAACAATCTTCTTAAATGAGTCCGGAATATTTCGGAATGAATTAAGTTCCTGCATCTGCTTTTCCTCAGAGATCATATCATAAGCCACTTGAATATAATATCTCTGACTGCCCTGGTTCACTACAAAATCGACCTCTAATTGCTTATGGACCCTCTTTCCTTCACTATTCTTTGCAAATACATCCACAATACCAACATCCACATTGTAACCACGCACAAGCAGTTCATTATAAACAATGTTCTCCAAAATATGAGTCGGCTCCTGCTGTCTGAAATTCAGTCTGGCATTTCTAAGTCCAACATCCGAAAAATAGTATTTCAGATTTGCTCCTACATATTTTCTCCCCTTAATATCATACCGATTCGCTTTAGAAATCAAAAATGCTTCTGCCAGATAATCAATATGATTGGATATGGTTTTATTGCTGTAATTGATGCCTCTCTCACTTTTGAAAGTATTTGATATTTTTGTCGGATTGGTAGGTGCTCCAATGGCAGAAGCAAGAATATCCACCAAAGTGCCAATTTCATCAACATTTTGAATCCTGTTTCGCTCTACCACATCCTTGATATAAACATTGGTAAAAATATTTTTAAGATACTCAGCCTTTTGGCGTACCATAGGGAATTGTGCCACCTGTGGTAAACCACCATATGTCATATATTCCTCCCATGCATCATCATAATCTCCATCAAAAGCCGCATAAAACTCAGCAAAGGACAACGGATAAATTCTGATTTCATCTCCTCTGCCTCTAAATTCAGTTACAATATCACTAGATAAAAACTTAGAATTACTGCCGGTTACATACACGTCAATGTTACTGATACGAAGCAAACTATTCAGCACTTCCTCAAATCGTGGCATAAACTGTACTTCATCCAATAGCAGATAATACTTCTGGTCATCTTCCACCCGCTCTTTAATATGCTGATAACACTTCTTGGGATCTCTCAATTCCTCATTTTCAATTCCATCTAACGCAATCTCGATGATGTGGTCATTATCTACACCACTTTCCAATAAGTTTTTCTTAAACAATACAAATAACAGAAATGATTTGCCGCATCTCCTGATTCCTGTGATAATCTTAATCATTCCGTTATCTTTTCTTATCTTTAACTGTTCAAGGTATGAATCTCTCTTAATTTCCACGATGTCACTCCTTATTTTTGTGCATTGCACAAATTTTAGTAATGTTATTTTACTGCTAAATCATTTCTGCTTCAATAGCTATTACTAAATTATGTGCTTTTCTTTGGGAAAGCAGAGACGGGCTGATAAATACAACTTATTAAGATGATAAAAGTACTTGCTCTTAAATTTATCCCGAAGGACATGAATCGGGTTAAAGAAATTTCCTTTTGACCTTTGAATCTTTTTGTCAGATGCAAGCCCACTATCAGAGATAATGTAGTACATATGTGCGTGATAAATCATCAATTGACACAAAAAAATAGATGGATATTTCCTTTAATGAATCTATGCCTGGGTATCCTCTTCCAGACTCCCACGCTTCTTGTCAATAGGAGACAAAAACTTTTTTTCAATTCTTTCATCCAGCATTCTTTCTTTTCATCCAAATTAGCTGATTTTTGGACGAAATCTATTTGCTGTCCGCACGAACATAAAATGTACTTCTGCCCGAACCTTCTCTGATAATAAGTCCTTCCTCGGTTAGTTTCTTTAATGCTGCCAGTGCAGACGATCTTCCTATGCTCGGACAATGAGCCACAACATCTGCTCCCATAAACTTTCCAATTTTTTCTTCGGTGTACCTTTTGACAATGTCGTATGCTGTACTACCGTTTCTGCTTTCAGTCATTAATCCGACGCGTTCTTCAAATTCTGTATAACAGGCCAGAATCACCTGCAGCATATATCTGATAAACGGTGTCGGATCATTTTCTTCCTCATGCCATCCTGCATCGGATTCTTCAAGAGTATCGTAATAACGATCTTTCGTTTTCTCTATCTGCTTTTCAATACTGATATATTTCCCAACACTATATCCGTTTTTATACAGTAGGAGTAGCGTTAGCAGCCTGCTCATCCTCCCTTTTTAACAATAACTCTTTTGCCCCGTTTTTTCAATTTTATCATATGCATTTTGCCCCGTTTTTATTGCTCCACTAAATTGATTTACTTTTTCGTGTATCGGTATATAAATACTGTTTATTTCATGCAATCATCCAGAAAGCGGCAGAAAAAGAAAGGGAAGGCAACCGAAATTGCCTTCCGCTCATTCTAAAACCCAGATTTAAAAATTCCCTGCAAGTGTTGTCTCAAACGCAGGCAGATAGTCGCTGATAAAACGATCAGCAGCGCTGCTGTCATACTTGGTGACCTCCAGATGTATGTTCAGTCCTGCCCCATTTTCCTTATCATAAATCAGATATCGCTGATAAGATCTTTTATTACTGTTGTCATCAAAGTCAGTCATCCTGTATACCGTATATCCATCTGTGTCTGCCAGTATGACATCATCAGTGGATGGCGGAAGTGCAACATTTGTCGTCTGGCATTTTACTGTTATCATAAAGTTATCAAATGCAGTCTCTATACCGCTGTCCGTATATCCTGTAATATACTGTCCGCCAGGAGCAAGTATCGTAAGTCCATCCAATCCCAGACTTTTATAATCATAAACAGATTCATCTATTTTAAAATCAAGACCAGCTACTAGTTCTGTCATATCTGATACTGTAACTGCACCGGTATCAACATCCACATCCCCTATCACTTCTTCGTACTGGGGATCTGATGATTCATCCCCTGCTTCTCTGATCTGCGGTACAAGAGATACATTGGCACCTGTTCCATCTGTCTTTTCCTCCAAAGCTTCTCTGTGCAGTTCAGTCATGGTTTCCCGATCCAGATCCAGATCAAGTCCCATTCCCTCGAAAATTCCCTCCTTCAGCTGTTCAATATAATCCATCATATAGGCACTTCTGTCTACACCCACTTCTTTTCGTATTTTCAGATTTAAACGGAAAAGCACCTCATCTGCCTCACTTGCTTCCTCACTGTTTCTGATATAAAAAGTTGCTTCTGCCACTGTTTTTTTACTGTATAGATTGATCTCATAACTTAATGTATAGTCTCCATTATCCAGACTGTTATACTGACAATATACACTTGGTGCAACATTAGTCGGTACATTCCGTTCTGCCATATCCTGCCCGTTTGCAAAGATTTCTCCATCTACACCGGTGCCGTTCGTGAACATCCGGCCGCCGCTTCTTTTCTCCGTGACAAATCCAATACTGTAGTAATCGCTCATATTGGGATTAAATATCTCGTAAAATTTCATGTCATCGGCTTCTCTTAACTCACAGCCTTCTACCACAGGAATCACAATATCAAACGGATATGCGTAATTATTGCACCGCTCCTTCATGGAAATGTCTGCCGTATCCGTAATCCGGAACTGTTCATCCCCGGCCAGTACATATTCGTCCTCTGCCGGAGTACTCTGTTCCTCCCCGCTTTTCTCTATCGTATTTTCCTCTGCCACATTTTCTTCTGCCGCTTCTTCCCCGTTCACTGTTTCTTCCATCGCCGTATGATCTGTACTGCTGCCTGTCTCTTTGCTGCCACAGGCCGCCACATTCAGACACAGAAGAAGTCCAAGCAGTAAAACAATATTTCTTTTCAATGTATTCTTATCCTCTCTTATAGACCAAAGAAATCCCTTAAAACGCCAAAATAAAATTTCGTGCTGGCTGTTTCCTCGTTCATCTCTGTGCTGTCAGTTCCAAACTGCTCTTTGAAACTCTTTGCATACTGCAAATCCTCCAAATATTCTGCAAATCTGTCAGGTGCTTCCTCCACTTTGCTCTGTGTTTCCTCCTCCGGTTCTTCCTCTTCTTCCGTATCAGGTTCTCCATACAGCAGTGCTGCATTCAGTCTTTTGTCAAAGTCATCCTCTTCTGCTTCCTGCATGTCTCTTTCGTAAAATTCTGGCACAGTCTCCTCTTCCTTCTTCTGCTCATCTCTTCTCAGGCTCTCAAAGTCAACTGTTCCTGCTACCAGCTTTCCATGTTCAAATGGCTTCTCATATCGGAAAACCTGCCGTGTTGCCACCTCCAGGATATTTACTCCTACAGACACTTTAACCTCTGAACCCTGAATCTCCGTCCAGGCGTGTGTATAGTACTCCTCGCCATCTTCCTGCCATACGGCCATGGCCACACAGCCATAGGACAGCCTTGCATACATTTCCTTCAGATCCTTCCAGTGCGCATTACAGTTACAGACCAGATTAATAAGGTTTAGTGTATCTTCTGCCAGAATGATCTCATCCTGTGAAGGCAGATAATGCTCTATATTTTCCTCTACTTCCCACTGTTTCACAACATTGCCTCCTCTTCTGCTCCATCCACTTCCATCATAGCCACACTTGCATAACTTTTCGATGAATTTCCACCATTTGCTCTCATAAGATTACAGATTCCATGAACAATTCCATAAAGAACCAAAAGACCGACAAGTGCAGCCAAAACCATTTTAGGAAGCATCATCGGCTTATCACTTTTATTTTTCAGATATTCCTGTACCTTTTCCTCACTTACAGGATGTGCAATCTGCTCAGGACTGTCCCAGTCATCCCGAATTTCCACTCTTCTTACCTTTCTGATATCGCCATCCTGAATCTGATAATCATTCATATTTTCCATTGTCCTTTACCTCTCTGCGTATTTTAAATTTGCCATTGTCTTCCATATCGGAAATGTATCATCCTGATTTCCGGTACTGATCTGTGTATATACCCTGTTTTCTCTTAAAACAGTTTCTTCATCTGTGATTCCGGGGATTCCGTTTTCGAAATAATAATAATGGTATTCTCCTTTCTTCAGTCCGCCCTTATCACTGAGTTCTTTTCTTGTCGCCTGCATATGATCCCTCTTTTTCTTATCCAGAAGAGCATACGGCAATAATGCCATATACACTCTGTCCATAAAATTCTCTCCCCGGTTTTCCGTTCTCCTGTTTTCCACACTTGCAATCTGGCTGCTTATAAATGAAGCATCACCAAAAGCAAAATCAATCGGTACCCTGTTATTTGTAACACTCAGCTGCAGATCGCCGCCCGTAAGCATGGTACTGTAGCAATACGGATCTCCGGCAGTGATCACACCTTTTGACTGCAGAAAATACTCAATCGCCGTGATATGATCCTGATTCTGCAGATAAACGTTATATACACTATGTGTTTTACTTCCTATTTTCTGTACCCAGTTTTTATCTTCAAAATTTCCTGTAAATACACCACCCCTATTTTTGCATTCAACCACATAAAGCCAGTTATCTGTAATGATGATGGCATCTACTTCCTGATAATTTCCGTTTGGCATAGGTACACATACATTAAATAATGTCTTATGCGGCACCTTTAATTTCCGGCTCATCACATAAGCGTTAAACTCACCAAGCAGTCCTTTATCATTTAAAACCTCTTTTCTTGTGACACCTGTTGCAAGAAAATACTCAGATTCCTCCGGCTTTTCAAAGAAGCAGGCTACCGCTCTGACATCAAAAACAAGCAAAAACAGAATCACCAGCAGCAATGCTGTCAATAAAATTTTTTCAATCCACGTTGCCTTGTCATAACTGCCCTGATAGCAGACCATAATCACGAAAAAAGGCAGTAACGCCAGGAAATAAGCCCACATGCCAAGCCGCTGGAATTTTTTAAACCCCTTAATAAATCCACTTCCAAAGGTCTGGAAAAAAATACTGTTCATGAATAAATCTAACATCTTACTATCCTCCATTTGTATGTTTTATATCATTAAGTACCCTCATAATTCTTTTGGGTTTTAAATATTTTTATTTTTTTCTGATCAGGAAACTTTCCTGTAAATATAATCGGGAATATCCCGGAAGGCATAGGTATCCCAGTCTTCTGTGTCAGGAATATCTACAAACACCATTCCCTCTTCATTTAAATAATAAAATGCGATTCTGCGATCTATCGGATTTCCTTCAAGATCTGTCAGTTTCAGTATTTCAAGATCTTTTCCCTGAAAATGAAGTTCCTGCCCGTCCAGTGTCCAATATCCCTCATATTCTCCAAGGGTCAGATAAAAATCATCAGAAATATATTGTTTTTCTGAACCGGTCTGCTTCACATACATTGTCTGACCGGAAGATCCTTCCTCCGTCTCCCACTTTTCGTACTCGTCTAAATTTTCCACCTCTGCTATTGTTTTGGGTTCTGTTTCCGCTGCCTCTCCTGCCGGTATTTCCTCATCTGTCACTTCTGCATTTTTATCCGTTTCTTCTATTTCTATTAATCCTCCATCCTCACTGTCTGCCTCTTCCTCACTTGTCAGTGCAACCTCATTTTCAACCTCATCTTCTGATGTTTCTTCACTGATTATTTGCTCCTCATTCTTCGGGATTTCTGTTCCATTACCTTTTACTGCATGGATAATTCCCACAGTTCCAAGCCCTGCTGCACCTATGATTCCTGCAACAATCACTGCTTTTATTGCCGTGCTGAAAGAAGCAGATTTCGTCATGCCCGCTGCAGCCCTGCCTGCTGTTTTTGCTGCTTCAGCTCTGCTTGTTTCCTCTGTTGACCCGGCTCCACCTGTCACTTCCCCCGCTCCCTTTGCAGATATAGAGGTTGCCTGCAGCCCCACATTCCTGCATGCACCGCAATAGATTTCCTGTGCTGTCTGCGCTGTAAGTGTAGTTTTATCCGCCATCAGCTTAATGGCATACCAGAAGACAGGAAGTGCAACCATATGTAGTCGGTACCCCTCTTTCTTCTCCTTTTCCTCTACTCTTCCTCTGATATATTTTCTTGCATAATTAAGCCGGCTCTTGATCGTACCTGCTGAGCATTCCATCAGTTCTGCAATCTGCTCCACCTTCAGCCCGTCAAAATAGTAGGCAACAACTGCTGTTTTCTGCAATTCCGGAAGTTCTTCTATTATTCCTCTGATAATGTCGGCCGTTGCCCTCTGGTCTGCGGTCAGCTCTGGCATGGAAGAAATATCATTGCTCTCAAGGGCATCAAATATTCCTTCTGTCTCCTCTGTTAATAAAACCTCTTTCCGTTTCCTGTAGATCTTCATTCCCTGATTATAAGCTATCCCATCCAGCCAGGAATACAGAGCCTCCGATGCCTGTAATGTATGTATGCTTTTATATGCTTCTGTAAAAACGATTTGCGTCAGATCCTGTGCATCTTCTTCCTTCTTCATGATCTGCCTTGCCCTGAAATACACTCTGTTGTAAGTTGCGGAATATACTTCATTAAAGCCTTTTTCTTCACCATTTTTCATCTGTTCTATGGCATTTTTCAAACTGTCTTCCATAATTGTCTCTCCTTTGTACTTTGCTCCCGGCAGAATAACTGTCTGCTCCTTTCTGACAATAAGTACCGGCAAAGTGCATACTGGTTTTAAAAATATCTTACTTCCTTCCTTACTCCTTGTCCACAAAAATATACCCAACATGCTGGGGATATTTTCCCCCTGTTTCTGACAATATAATAATTTTAAGGAGTTTATCAATATGATGTCATTTGCCCCATTGTGGAAAACATTAAAAGAAAAGAATTTATCTACTTACAAATTAATTAATGAATATGGCATCAGCAAGGGGACGATTGATAACCTGAAACATAACAGAAATGTTACTCTACTGACTGTCGAACAACTCTGCCACATTCTGGATTGTAAGGTAGAAGATATTGTTGTTTATATAAAAGATAACTAAAAAGGAACCGTCCGGCATAATTCATATGCCAACGATTCCTCCTATGTCCTGGCTGCGGCTTCTCGCCGCCAATCCCTTTCCTTTGAATCTTCCGAAAGCAGACGGATTTTTGTTTCAGCCAGAATTCCTACTCATACTTCTGTATCAGTGTTCCTGCATTGGCCTTCACCTCATCCGAAACAAGACCTGGGAATTCCTCTCCCAGTTCATTCAGGACATTCAGAATATCCTCTTTTCCCTGGTCGGTACTGATGACAACCTCACAATAATTGATCTTTTCCATCCCCGTCACTGTTGTTTCAAGCTGCATGATATAATCTACATGGGGATTCTCGTACAGTCTGACCAATTCCTCCTGTGTCCTGGCCTTCATTTTAAAGTTCAGGGCATATTTCAGATTTCGCTTCATACTGTAATTCTTGTCAGTTCCAAGAATACTGTCCACAAAGATGGCACGTGGATTTCTTCCTTCCTTGGCTGCCGTTGTAGTCGTCATGCCGGACCATCTGGGGTTGATCTCAATAATAAACCACTCTCCGTTCCGGTAAACCAGATCTACCTGCACCGTTCCTTCAAATTTCAGGGTCTGTGCCATATTGAGCAGCTTTTCCTGCACCTTTTCAAAATGATAAGCCGGATCGGTTACCGGTCCGAACTTCACAGAGTTTAACGGATCGGTGATTCCATCTTTATTCACAGAAAAAGCAATCGGCGGCAATACACTGTAACGTCCTTCAATTCCATGGATTTCTGTTCCAAACTGTTCTCCCTGAATCAGTTCCTCTACCATGACATACCTTGGCCAAATTCTCAACATTAATATTACCCAGGAAAATATTGTCTGGATATCCCCAAAAAGTAAAAAGTATCATCTTCTTCCACATTGCTCAGGTTTAAGCGAATCTAAAAAATTTTATTTAAACGATGCGTTAAAAATGGATACATCCCATGTAAACGCTGCTGTAAAAGATAATAAAAGGCAGCCTCCCTCATCAGGAAGCTGCCTTTACAAACTCTGTCAGTTTCTGTCTTGCGTCCGGACTTAGATGCTTTGGCACCTGAATCTGGATCACCGCATATTCATCACCTTTTTCCGAAGCATTCTTCATGGATACGATTCCTTTGCCCTTCAGCCGGATCTTTGTTCCGGACTGGGTTCCTTCTTTGATCTTGCAGCTTACCCGCCCATTTAAGGTAGGTACGATTGCCTCACCGCCAAGGGCTGCTGTTGCAAAGGGAATTTCAACTGTGGTATAAATGTCCATGCCCTTCCGTTCAAAGCCGGGTTTCTTAAGGACATTGACCTCCAGAAGCATATTACCGGCACCGCCGCCATTTCTGCCCGGCATGCCTTTGCCTTTCAGCCGGATCTTCTGTCCGGAATCAATACCTGCGGGAATATGCACCTGCAGGGACTCTTCTTTCCCGTCTGGTGACCGGAAATGGATCACCTTATCAGCGCCAAGGGCTGCCTCTTCAAAGGTAACATCCACCTTAGCCAGAACATCCTCTCCTTCCTGGCTGTGGCTTCTGCCCCCTCTTCCAAAGAACCCGCCATCATCCTCAAAATCCTGCGTGCGGAAGCCTTTGGAGTGGAATCCACTGCCAAATCCCTTTCCTTTGAAGCCTCCGAAAATACCATCAAAAATATCATCCAGATTATCTCCGGAATAATGGAACTCCTGATAGCCGCCACCGGGACCGCCATTAAAATGGAAGGTACCATCTGATCCAAAACCGCCCTGATAGCCACCGGCTCCGGCATTGCCGCCCCCTTCGTCAAAGGCAGCATGACCAAACTGATCGTACAGTTTTCTCTTTTCCTTATCACTTAATATATTATAAGCCTCCGTGACTTCCTTGAATTTCTCTTCAGCGGAGGGATTGTCCTTATTCATATCCGGGTGATATTTCTTCGCAAGCTTACGGTATGCTTTTTTGATCGCTGCGTCATCTGCATTTCTTGCTACGCCAAGTACTTCATAATAATCTCGTTTATCAGCCACTGTTCTCACCCTCTTTTCTGCTTATTCAAAAAATGCCCCGGAAAGTCCGGGGCAGGTTACTTGTCATCCTTCAATGGCAACATGTTTCTTTGTTTCCACTGCCTTCGCTTCCTTCTTTGGAACATCCAGCTTCAGAATACCATTTTCAAACCTTGCATGAATATCAGTATCAAGGATATCCTCTCCTACATAGAAGCTTCTGCTCATTTCACCGGCATAACGCTCTCTGCAGATGTATTTACCTTTCTTATCGGCTTCATCCTTGTCAAGTCCCTTGGCTGCTGATACAGTCAGATAACCGTTTTCAAGCTGAACCTCGATCTCATCCTTCTTGAATCCCGGCAGATCCATGATCACTTCATATCCCTCATCGGTCTCCCTGATATCTGTCTTCATCATGTTCTTCGCATGCCTGCCATACAGCTTCTTATTTACATCCGGGAATCCAAAACCATCCATTAAATCATCAAAGAAATCTCTTCCATATACACTAGGCATTAACATAAGTCATTCCTCCATTCTTTCCTCTTCCTTTGTTCTACATGTAATATAACACCTATTATTAGCACTGTCAATAGGTGAGTGCTAATTTTTTTTGTGAAGATTTTGTGAACGCTACGAGCCATGCACATTTACGCGAAAGAGCCATCTTTCAAGCTTGCTTGGTAAAGCTGGCTCTTTCATGGAAATGTATAGGGCGACAGCCCGACAGCGAGGGAATTCTTTCCCGAGCTGTGCATGGCGTATGCCACTACTTCACAGGGATTTTTCACTTGCTTTCGCACTCGATTTTCTTGATTTGACCACATTTTTACGACAACAACTTATGATTTATACCACAACAGGTACGGTTTCCGGCAGGTTCATTTTAGACATCCCATTCTCCACATGAGACTTTTCTGCAATATGATTATAGACATTCATTGTGATCTGTGCATCTGAATGGCCCATCACATACTGCATAACTTTGGGATTGACGTTGTTTTCACCCAATCTGGTACATCCCGTATGACGAAGGGTATGCGATGAAATAGGCGGCATCAGCCCCGTCTCTCGCTTCTCTTCTTCTGCCAGTTTGCTTTCTTTCTTATTATAGGCATTGACAATATTTTTTAGAAAGCTGTTCACTCCCGCCGACATTATCGGACGTCCATGCTTTGTATTGAAGATGAATCCACTAGTCCACCGATCTCCACATTACTCTGCAAACCAAGCATCAGGTTCAGCTCTCTCTGTTTACGGAACGCATCATATACCATCTGTGTCATAGGAATATCTCTGATTCCTGCATCCGTTTTGGTTTCTGAATCAGGGAAACAATATCCGTCATCACCTTCATAATACACAAGCTGTCCACCTACATGGATCTCCCGGTTCTTCATATTCACATCTGACCAGGTTAAGCCGATGGTTTCACTCACTCTCAGGCAAGCCCCAAACATAACTTGCATCATTGGAAGATGAGGCTTATACACATTACTCTGTTCAACAAACTCCAAAAGTTTTTCCTACTGTTCCAGTATCAATGCTTCTTTCTCCTTTGCCGGAGCCCCATAATCTCCAAGTGTTCCAGTTACCGGATTCTTGCGGATAATCCCATCTTCCACTGCCAGTTCAAAACTGGGATTCAATAAGCCATAAAGACCTTTGATTGTACTGTGTGCCAGTCCTTCATCTGACAATGCGGAAAAAAACGTTCTTACGTGAGATGTCTTAAAATCCACAACACGAATATTTCCCAAAGTATTTCGTATCCGATAATCCCACATACGGATATAATTCTTTTTCGTTCTTTCCTTAATATTCTTTGTTGCCATGTATCGCTCAAACAACGTATTTACGGTCAGCTTCTTGACTGATGAATCTGTAATAAGCAGATCATCCATATCCTTATTGATCTTTCCGCTCGTTTCATAGCAATAATGTCATTATACTTCAAGGCCACGCTTGCCGAATCTTCTGTTTTCAGAACCTTGTCCCTATAAGTACTTGCCGTAGACTGTCCATCTGCTAAAACCGTCAAAATATCGTTCCGAACCTCTACTGTCAATTCTTTGTGCGGCAACAAAGCTGCCATACCAAACTTCGTAGTAGAAGGGAAGATGCTCTGCATACTGCTGATAGAAACCTTACTTTGCGTTTCTCGCTGAAGCTGATCTGCCATCGTAGCCGCCACTTCATAACGCATGGCATCTGAGATAATTACAAATACTTTCGTATCCGAGGTTTGGATACGGGAACGGTAAAAATCCTCCTGTTGCGGTACTTCCAGAACTTTACCGTAAGTTGCCAGTTCATCCGCACATACATCCGACCAGTTGTTGCCCAACTCACCTAAGAACCAATGATTATAGAGTCCTTCCACTTTATCGACAACGTGCTTAAATAGATCATCCAGCAGAATATTGGAAGTCTCCAAACTCTTTTGAAAACTAAGATGAGACAAACGATAATAAGTGTCCATCTGATAGTAACTCTCTGTATATTCTTTCCAGATACTTTTCGCTTCTGCGGTATGGAATCCGGCAGAATGTTCCTTAAAGAAACTTTGCATATTCGCCACTTGTAAGATACCGTCATAAAAATTCTCAAATGGCTCATACCATACACAAGTTCTCCGTTTTTCAACGGTATTCGTAATGGTATCCACATCAATGATATGGTCACTGATCTCTGTCATTAGCTTTGTCAGAATCACTTCATTAATACACGGAAAGCACACTGTTCCTACCAAATCTTCTACTGTCAGCTTTTCAAAACGCTGATACAGACGAGCTTTATCCTCAACATAACGTGCCACATCATATCCAGAAGCCAGTTATCATCCGGGCGGTTATAGACACACGGACTGTAAACCAGATAATTTGTGCTCAAATCATCTACTGAAAGCAGTTTTTTACAGAAAACGCATTATTTCCAGTCAGTGCAATCACCTTTGCATTTTCTAAAACCACTTCATCCAATTTATCCTCAAATTCCTTATCTTCATCGTACCAGAAAATGATACGACGCTGATAAAACTCAGGCAGAGGTGCAGCAAACCTGCGATTTAAATCTTGTATTATTTTATCTGTATCCATGCTGTCCTCCTACCTTATAATTTTCCAATTTGCTTTTCGTTTTGTTCCACCCTGTACCAATCTACCTTTTTCCTGTAAAGAAGCGAACATTCGAGAAATCGTTCTTTTCGATATACCCATTTTTTCTGCATAATAGGCCTGTGTTGCAGACGGATTCTTCTCTATAATCTGCAACAATTTTTCTATCTGCGTCTGTTCCTTATTAAGCGGCACTTCAGCGCCATTAGTGCCATCATCAGCGCCACATTCAACGCCATTAGCGCCACTTTTAGTGTCATTGGCGTTAATTATGGCGTTATTGGTATCAACCTGACCTCGATAAATATTGATACGCAAATCAACTTCGCCACCAATAAACTCCGGCTCCTGCAGTCCGGCAGCTTTTACTTTGTCTATAATTCTCGGAATGCCGCTTCCCCAATGCTCGATCAGATTCATGTAAGCAAACGCATGAGCAAGAGCTTCATTTCTGATTTTAGAATAGCCTTCTTTCATACGCTCCAGCGTTTGTCCCATTGGCAGCTTTCCTGGAGAAGTAATTTCCAATCGGTTGTCATATACCGCTACCTGTATCGTACCATGATCCAGATAACTACGATGTACCATAGCATTGATAATCAACTCACGAATGGCATCCGGTGGAATCTCATAAACATCCTGGCGATAAATTCCCACAATAGTAGCACCCAGATGAATATTTCTCAAGACAAACTGAAATGCTTCGTCTATCTGTTTCCAAAGCGGTCCGGTATATTCTCTACGATCAACAAATACCGCTTTCGTTATACCTTTGAACACACCACATTGCGTTACAACATGAAGGCCTCCGTTGCCTGTCAAAATTGCAAATGCGTTGGATGGATAATCTTTTCCATCACGCTCGATTAAAATTCCCCAGGAACGCAACTGCTGTCTGCCTACATCTTTAATCGATGCTTTCTGTTCCTCTGTCCGAGCATTTCTGACAGCCTGCTCTTTCATAGCTTTGCAAAGGGTATCAATATCTTCATCTGCAACATTTAACCCAGTACATAAAGCCTGATCGTAGTAACGATTACTGCCCTCAAACAACAATTCTTTTATCATATACTCGTCGGCAAGGCGGGTAGTTCCGGCAACACGGACATATACACCGCCCTCTCTGCCAAGGGCTTTGATATAATACGGGCGCTGTCTGCCCTCAGAAACCTCTACCACAATGACAGTCTTACCATCAACCGTCTGCAAAGTGATATCTGGGATAATTGCCGGTTCACAGCTGTCTGATACAGCATTGGCAATGGCATCCATTTTCTTGAACACATCTTCTTTGTCAAAGCCGACAACCTCTCTGGTTTTATCGGTAATTCCGAAAATGATTTTTCCCCCGGTTCCATTTGCAAAGGCAACCACAGACTTCATATATTTGATACTTTTCTCCGGCAGGTTCTCTTTAAACTCTACATTCTTTGATTCCCCTGCAAGAATTTCTTCTATGGTCATCGTAACACCTCGCTTTCTCTTTTTGCTACTCTATGTTTTGCAAATTGAATCACTACTATCTTCTCCAAATATAATTTCCAAAATATTCCGATATGCCTCTATATTTTTCAAAAGAAATGGGCTGTTGCAATGTTTTCATCTCATTTCCCCTATGTACACACGTTATCTAATATATTTAATATCTTAACAGCTGAATCAAAATATTTAATAACTGTATCAATAGAAACAGATATGCTGTCGCCATGAGCAAAATCATTTCTTAATTGCACAAGGGAATTTAATTTATCCTTTTCTCCACTTTGTTTTACCTGCTGATCAAATAACGTTTTCCATTCTGAAGAAATGTTCTGTAACATATTGCTCATTAAACACCTTATCATTGGCAACACCACCCGCAACAAAGTCATAATCCGTCGAATCTTTTCCGCTGCGGCAGTTCAGAATAAAATCCAGCCACTCTTCGGAATAAGAATCGAATTTCAGCGTTTTCAGTTCATCTTCCCGACTTTCATCGTATTCATACCGGGAGATAATACCATCTTTCCCACGGTGTTTGAACTTACCACACCCCTTTCTTTCATCACGTCAAGAAGGTCATCAACGATATATTCCCGGCTCTGGGTATGCAGCACCTCATACTCCGGCACAATGTAACCATTCAAAATATCGCTTTGTTCGGTAAATGCCTGATAAACACGTTCTGCATCCACGCCAAGCTTTGCCGCTACATTTTCAATGCAAAATACAGCAAACTCCAGTTCACTGGAATTTTTGATTTTTTCATCCTCTATCATACGCAAGCCCTCCTTTTATGATAATTTGGTGTTTTTACTTCATTATCAGCATTGACTTTATCATATTTTCCATCAAGCACGGCATTTGCAGTAGGAAGAATAGGCTTTTCCGCCAAAATATCCCGGAAAATTGCATGATTCTTCTTCACACCATCGTCCAGATCAATAGAGATCATCTGGTCGGCAATGCCAACCCAATCAATCGATCCGTCTGACCTGCCATGAACAGTGGGATATTCAGCACATCATCGTCCAACTTCAGATTGTCCAATGAGAAACGGATGCGGAGCCTGACCTTGTCAGGAAACAGTTCCTTGAACTTCTTCATACTCTTGCTGGTTGTGTTGGTTTCGGATTTGACCTCCACGGGGAAGATGTCGTTCTCCCGCTGAATGAGAAAATCCACTTCGTAAGGCGGGTTGTTCTGGCTCCAATAACGGGGCATGACTTCAAACTGAGTAATTAAAGTCTGCAGCACAAAGTTTTCGGTTAATGCGCCTTTGAATTCAGTAAAAAGGCGGTTACCTTCGCCAAAGGCAGTGGGAGAAAGCTGTGCCAGACGGCGAAGCAGTCCCACATCCACCAGATAAATCTTGAAAGCAGACAGGTCATCGTAGGCTGCAATCGGCAGACCAGGAGCTTGGCTGCGATAAACTTTATGCACCAAACGGGCATCTACCAGCCATTGCAAGGCATCCTCGTACTCACGGGCTCGTGCTCCTTCCTTGACCACTTTATAGATGAACTTCTTATTCTCTTTTGCCAGTTGAGAAGGAATGGATTTCCAGATCATTGAGATTTTCGGGAACTCGCTGAGATTAGGATGTTTTGCAAAATCACGCTCATAGGCTCCGATGATTCCGGACAATGCTTCCTGCATGGCAGAAACATCCCGTGCTTCCGTCCACATCAATACCGACTCCGGCATACCACCGGTGACATAGTACATTTTCAGCTTCTCATACAGCGGATTAAAGAAGGCATCAGGGATGGGTTCAAGAGTGTCCACCTGTTCCAGATACTGTGCCAGATTTTCATCACCGTTGGCAAGCAGGAATTCACTAAAGGTCATCGGGTCAATCTGCATAAAGTTGACCTTACCCACCGGAAAAGAGGAAGGTTTCGCCAGAGCAATACCAAGCAGAGAACCAGCGCAGGCAACGTGATACTGCGGTGCATTCTCACAAAAATACTTCATAGAGTTAATGACCTTAGGGCAGTCCTGCACCTCATCAAAAATGATAAGGGTTTTTTCAGGCACGATTTTTTGACCGCTTGCCAGCATAAGGTTTTGTAGAATCCGGTCCACATCCTTGGTTGTTTCAAAAAATTGCTTATATTCTTCATTTTCGTCGAAGTTAAAGTAAGCTGTATTTTCATAATAGCGCCTGCCGAACTCTTTCAGAATCCAAGTCTTACCCACCTGACGTACGCCCTTCAAGATTAAAGGCTTGCGGTAGGGAGAATTCTTCCAAGACAGCAATTTTTTTAAAATAAATCGTTCCACAGAATTAGTCCTCACATTTTTATTCGTATTTTTGTGCAAATTAATCACACTTTTATTATATGTGAAATCTATGAAGACTACAACCGAAAACACAAAATTATTTAGCAACTGGGTCTATCATAAGTTCACTACTGGCCAGGACTTTTTCTGTTGCAAAAACCCACCATTTTTCATTCATATTAATCTCGATTATGCCTTCTTGGGAACCATATTGATATCCATAGCCTGTACCAAAGTTAGATTGATTGTCTTTTGTTGGCTTTTCACTTCTGTCTACTTCTGACGTAATCTCTCCATCCATAACACCACAACGGGCTTCTACTGTACTTTCATGACCTGTGTCGATATATAACTCGCCATTTACCATGACCATAGGAATTAAATCCCATTGTTCTGCTTCTTTGACAACTTTGATACCGTAAACCTCTGTTATCTGTGCTGGATAACTTTCTGCAATTTCTCCGTTATATGCTATTTCAATAATGTCACCGACATTTGGTTGTGGAGCAGTACCTATGTTTTTCATTGGTACTGTAATCAGATCTGCATTGTTTAATTCTTGACTACCCTCTACTGGTTCTACTAAAAAATAATTATCACGAATTTCAAGAATGGTTGCTTCAAAAATAGTGTTATTTTCTTCACCTATTCCACTTGGTCTGAGCCATTGACCTGTTTCTTCATCTTTCACTAAAACCAACTCGTAACCTCTCTCCGGTCTGTTAAAATAAATTTCTGTATCATCCGAAGTAAGCTCTAATTGGAAGCTATGCTCTGCTCCAATCGGACTGTTTATTCCACCAAATGTCGAATAAAATGTAAGATAATGTGGTTTTACTCCACCGCCATTGTCTTTAAATCCTCTGATATATCCTGTAGATGTTGGAATTCCTACATCAAGCGTGATCTCCGTTCCATCCTCTGATACAGAGTAATCAACTAATATGACATCCATTCTTTTTTGAAAACCTGTACCAACAAAGAATATAGCTACTAATACAGCTAAAATTAAAATTACTGCAATTATTCTATTTTTCATAATCAAACACCTGTTATGAAGTGACCTTTGTCAAGAGTAAATTGCAAAAATCACCACAAACTTTTCCTTTGCCCCCTGTTACATCCACTGACCGTTTTGGACAATCCAATTGTCCGTAAATATTTTGTTTTCTACCGCTGCTACAAACGGTTTTGTTAAAAATGCCCTTATTGTTTTCAGCACGGTGCTATAGTCATCTGTTTTTGTATCGATTTTACGGATAAACGCTTTCCATTTTTTGCAGCATTGATATCCCTGTCATGTTCCGCTCCACATTTCGGACATATCCATGTCCTCACCGACAAATCTTTTGTGTCCGAATTCTGATACCCACAAGCAGAACATATTTGACTGCTGGCATAAAATGTATCTATTTTGATGTATTTCCTGCCATTCCATTTTGACTTATACCCTAACTGTCTTGTCAGCTCATACCATGAAACATCAATTATAGGTCTTGCCAGATGATGATTTTTTACCATGTTTTTTTTCTGCAGATTTTCTGAAATTATCACTTGGTTTTCGCTGATAATCTCATGTGAAACTTTATGCAGATAATCTTTTCTGGTATTTTTTATTTTCTCATGGCATAATGCTATCTTTTTTCGTAGATAATTCGGATATCTTTTCCAAATATGATACTGTAACAAATACTTGTGTCTGTTTTTTGATTTCCATGTTCCCATAACGCAAGTATAGCACAAGCCACCACTTTAGGCTACCTTAACCCACCGTCTAAAGCCATTGGGATTGCGGTAGCCCTATTTCAAAAGTCTTTTTCAGTGCTTCCGTCAGCGTTGCACCATCAAAATCAAATTTATTGGCAAGATAGTAAATATCGTAATAGTCTTTCATGCGGCTGGAAAATTCCATTAGGGTGAGAATTGCATCAATTTTCTCAGCAACAGTCGTTTCAATGGAATAATACCAAATACCAGGCAGACCGCATAAATGATCACACCAAGAAACTGACTGTTTCCTGCTACCCTTGCAGCCTTTTTACTGTTTCCCTGTCCAAGTGTCCTTGCCAGAAGCGTATTGGTTCCCACACCTGTTCCAACCCCCACTGCAACCATAAGCATCTGAACCGGGAATGCCAGCATCAGGGCATTTAATGCCGCTTCATTTCCCTCTTTCATTCATCAGCCTATCCACCGGCATTTCCTTCATCTTGCTGCTTTCCGCCATTTTGTTTCAGCTCCTCTCTTTTCATGGCAATGCTCATTTTTTCGCAATATAAAAACGAGCAGCTGATAAACTGGATTTACGCTTATCTGCTACTCGTTTTTTTGTAATTATATTGCCTGTTTTTTAAATATCAAACAAAATTTATCATTCTTAATCCTGTGGGATTTTAAGCTGCCAGCCCACAAAGATTCGATTTGGATTTTTGATCAGGCCGCTGTTGGCCGCCATGATATCAGCCACGGTGCAGCCATGCTTTTTCGCAATCATTGAAAGGGTGCTGCCCTTCTGTACAGTGTAGGTCACATATGCGTGCACCCTGCTCTCATCATATCCAATCATATAGACAGAAGACGGAGAGAAAGAACCGATTTTCCAGCTTACCTGCTTTCTGATAGGGTCATAGCTGGTTTCGCAGAGCTGCCTGTTGCCGTTCGCATCCACATAGCTGACTACAATCCCACTGGCATGTTCGCCGGGCTTCAGCTCATAAGCAGCAGAAATGGTAACCTTGCCGTTCATGTCGGAGATGGGCTTGCCGCCGATGGTGACATTGATATCCAATGCCGGGCGACTGCCCACCGCCTGCTTCTGCTTGATGTTCAGGCTGCTGCCTGTGATGCGCTTGATGGAGATTGTAATGTCGGCCCCATTTGCCTTTACGTTCTTTTCACCCAGCATCTTTGCATCAAGCTTAATAGATGTACCATTGGCCAGAACGATCTCAAGATCCTTTGCATCATTATCCGGCTCATTTACCGCCTCCGCGATCTGCTTTACGACGTTGGAGGGGAGCTTTACGTTATCCACCTTTTTCAATACGGAGAAGTCAATGGTTACAACGCCGTTTTTGGCAGTGTCTTCGATAACGGTATCCAGTTTGGAGAGGTCAACATTTTTGATGGTGGCCGTATTGCCACTGACCACTGCATCCACCTGAATGGTTTTTTCATCACCGGATACCGGAACGGTTACAGGAGTGGGCGGAATATTGGCATTGGAGCTGCCGTTATTGCTGTTTCCGATATCGGAGGTGTTTCCATCGTCGGAGCTACTGCCACCGGTATTAGAACCGCCACTGGTATTGGAGCTGTTTCCGCCGCCGGGATTAGAGCTGCTGCCTCCGCTCGTACCTGCCCACAGCACAAGTTTTCCGCTGCTACACTGATAGTTGTTTCTGTCAGCCGGTTTGAAGAACCATTCATAGGAAGCACCCTGCTTAATCGGAGTATTAAGAGCCAAGTAAGCTCCACCCTCCCCAATCCACCCGAAGGCTCCATTAGGCCATCCGACGGGATGAGTAACAGTCGGTGTAACATCCCCAATCGTCTTGCCCGCTTCGGTGACCGGGGTAAAGGTGGGTGTGCCGGTAAGGGGCGCTTTGCCGATCGTCACGGTGATGCTCTGTTCTGCCGTGTCATTGTGGGTAGCATCACCCACAACCTTGTAATAAACAGTATAGCGACCTGCATTGGTTGCCGTTGGAAGCTCTGTGCTGTATGTGCCGTTTTCCAGCTTATACAACATATCACCGCCCTCGACGTGGCCTGGATTGATGAGTTTCTGCTCCTCTCCGTTGTAGGTCAGACCGCGCTTGGGCGTTGGAGCAGTGTACTTCGGGTCTGTTTTACGGTTATCTACCACAGAGAAACACGTTTCAAGATATCTATTCTTAACAAGTGCAATCTGTGCCAGATATTTACCTGGCTTCTTCAAATCATTGTTATCGGTAACAAGAACCGTGTAGCTGCTGCCGCCATCTGTACTCTTATAATACTCAATGGCAGACTCCTGGGCTTTTGTCAAGCCATCTGGCCAATTATTGGAATATGTCAGCACAGCCTTAGGGGCTTCCTTAATTAGTGCACAATCATAAACTGTCTGGTCAGTGCTGATCGACACAGTTGCCTGGTCGTTTTTGTAGTCACAGGTACCTATAGTGCCTTTGCAGGTAACAAAAATCTTCGAGTTATTGCCGTCTTTTTTTGTGAATTCCCAGCTGTGGGTATGCGCCGGTGTTCTAATAATTGTGCTGCCACTTGTTTCAAGCTTAAAGGCACTATCGTCACTTGCAAAATACTGACTCATATCCTCGGTGATGCCTGAGCCTACATTCACCATGACATTATTATTATTAACCTCTTTTAAGCTAAGCCCCACCTTTGCGTCCGGGGTCAGGGGACTCTTCAGGTCATATCTGTAATACATATAAAGATTGCATTGCTTATTATCCGTTTTGTTATCCCAAACAACCGGGTTTCCGCTCAGATGGAAATACGTTTGATCGTATTTATCATAATCATAAATGAAAATCCCTGCGCCCTTACCTTTTGCGGTGTTGCCGGTGATCGTGCCGCCGCTGAGTGTAAAATTTCCAGTGGTACCGCTCGTAAAATATATGCCACCGCCATCGATTGAGTTATTACTGGCTGATGATGTATAGGTTAATGCCTGATTGCCGCTTATCGCACCACCGCTCATAGTAAACTCGCCGCCCTGATCATTGTAGATACCGCCGCCAAAAACATTCATCTGTGCGGACTGTACCCTGTTGCCAGTGATGGTGCCGCCTGTGAACTTAAATATTTTATTATTATATACGCCACCACCATAGGCAGGACCGCCATTCCAGGAATCTATATAATTCCCACTGATCTCGCCGCCATTCATCTTAAATGTGGCATAACAATAATCATTTTTATAATTGCAGACACCGCCACCATATTGACCCCTAGGCGAGCTGCAGGTAATGAAATTTTTAGAAATCTTGCTGTTGCCGCTCATGGTAAAAGTGCCTTGATTAAACACACCGCCGCCAAAACCGTTGCCACCATCTTTAGTCACGCGAACTTGATTTTCCGTTATCTCGCCGGCAAGCAGGTTAAATGTTCCCTTTGGGGCACAGTAAACGCCACCGCCACCCCAAAACTCATACGTAGGTTCGTTTGAATCTTCAGCCCGGTTATTGTGAATTTTGCCGCCATACATATTGAATGTAGATCCGATGCCAATATATACGCCGCCTTGCGCCTTTGTGCTGCTTACACGAGCTACATTATTGCAAATGGTACCGCCGTATAAAGTAAAGCTTGTGCCGTTCCCCACAGTTACGCCACGTCCAGGATTGCCATCAACATGGCAAACTGTACCTTTGTCTTGACAATCCGTCAGATTCAAGGTGCCGCCATTAAGCTGGATTACCTCCCAAATTTGAACGGTTCCATGGTTTAGGCGAAGCTTATGTCCGTTCAGGCAGATATTAACCTCACCACTCTCAATAAGAATAGATTTGTCAAGAGTTATATCGCCGGCCAGATAATAGCTGCCCGCAGGCAAAACCCAATAGGTTCGATTGTCAATTGTTGTTTTTCCTGCTGAATTATTGTCAACCTGCAACCAAGTATCACTACTACTGCAACTCAGCTTCTTGTCAAAGGAAACCGAAGCTTCCCCTTTGTGTTCGCCAATATCTCTGTGACTTGCGCCGCAGATACAGTGACTGTGCTGTCCTTCAGCCATCAGCATCACTTCATCGTCCAGCTCCACCGTCACGGTGAGGGCAGGTGCATCCGCTGCCAGCCCATAGCCCTCGGGCAGTACTGCATGAAAAGTATAGCTGCCGGTATAGGCTCCTTCATCCGGATAATCGTCACAGCTCCAGCTATCCAGGGAAAGGGTTTCTGTGCTGTTCTCTGTAGTGGCTTCAATTTCTGTCGGGAGCAGGTCCACGATATCCTCATAGAGGACAGGACTCTCCGCACTGGCGGACAGGGCAAGTACACCGCTGTCCGGGTCAAGGACTTCCTGTGTATCCACAAAGCTCCACGCTGTGATCTCGGTCATGCCGCACAGAGTGCAGACATAGGTGCAGGGCTGTCCTTCCACAGCCGGGGCATACCCGCACTCCTCATCATGTTCATGCTTGCAGTCCAGCTCCTGCTTAATACAGCCGCTTTCCACGCTGCATACATGGCTGCACGCGGTAGGCTCCGCATCTTCAGGGAGCGTTGTATCCTTACCTGATTCATCATCAGAGGGCATTGTATCTTCAACTGACTCATCCTCAGAGGATGTCGTCCCGTCCTCCGGAATGCTGCTGTCCGATGCCGGGTAGCATTCCCCGGTATGTTCGTGAGTGCAGCTTGTGACCTCAGTATAGCAGTCCTCACTGTGCTCGTGGGTGCAGGGACTTTCTGCGATTCCCTCCACGTACCCACAGGTATCATCATGCTCCGTGTGGTGTGCACACAGACCACCTGTGCCAATGGCTGCACCGCTGTCCTCTGCCGCAAAAGCTGAGGTCGGGAGCAGCATCAGACACAGCGCTAACACCATCGTCAGACTTACAATTCGTTTCTTCATAGGTATATTCCTCCTTGCCATCTCATCCAGGCATCACTATAATGGGATTATACATCGGACATTGATGTCCGATGCAAGACCTTTTGGCAGTAAGGAGGAAGCTGTTTATGACGCAGAGACAGGAGCTGTTCTCTATCGGGGAAATCACCCGTGCGGCGGGCGTGACACGGCGCATGATCTTGAATTATGAGGAGCACGGTCTGATCCGTCCCGATATCAAGAAGGGAGATGCCGGGAACCGCTATTACACCATTGATACCTTTACTAAAATCCGCAACATCCGCATTCTACAGGATTTGGGGCTGTCGCTGGACGAGATACGTGGATATTATGATGACTCCATTGATCTTCTGTCGATGATCCGGCGGCTGGAAAAGCTGCGCGATCAACTGAATCTGAATATTGAAAAGCTCTATGAGCGCACCTCGGCCGTGCCGCCGCAGGTCAGGAAATTACAGCTGCAAAGCCAGCTTGTCTATCGGAAGAGTTATCGCAGCGATTCCATTGCGGAGAAGACGGTGCTGCTGCGTAACACAGCGTTGGAGGCTATGCGCGCCTATGGGACGGACACCACACGGCGGATGTATTTTATCGAGTATCCCATCAGCGCTCCGCTGGAGGCAGCCTTCTGCGTAGCTGTTCCGCCCGGAAGCGAGGGAGAGCTTGTGACGCTCCTGCCGCCAACGGATGCCCTGAGCATCTATCATCATGGCGCTTACGAGGATCTGCCCGCCGTGGGGCGGCGGTTGTTAGAATATGCTGCGGAGCATCAATTTTCTCCACGCGGTACCCTGCGTCACATTTATCTGGAGGGTCCGCCCCAGCATAAGGATCCCCAAAAATTCATCACGCAGGTTGTTCTGCCGATTGAAGCTACCTGAAGCATTGCTTTTTTGCAGGATTTATGCTATATTTTCGACATATGCACAATAAAAGCAGCTGATCCTGGTAAGGAGAAGATACTCTGCTCAGAATAAAAGAAAAAGGGGAATTTTATGAGTCACAATCACAAACAGAGAAGTTCATTTTCAGGAAAGCTCGGCTTCGTCCTTTCTGCGGCGGGTGCCTCCGTTGGTCTTGGAAATATATGGCGTTTTCCATATCTTGCAGCCAAATACGGCGGCGGTATTTTCCTGCTTATCTATATCCTGCTGGCACTGACCTTCGGTTATACCATGATCATAGCTGAAACCTCTCTTGGACGTATGACCGGTAAGAGTCCTGTAGGTGCGTTCCATTTCTTTGGAAAATCCATTTCCTTTTCCATTGGCGGGTGGCTGAATGCCATTATCCCGATCCTGATCGTTCCCTACTACTCCGTGATCGGCGGATGGGTCATCAAATATCTTATTGAATATATTGCCGGCCATGGTGATCTTCTGGCTTCGGATGAATACTTTACTTCCTTTATTTCCGATGGCATTTCCACAGAGCTCTGTTTCATCGTGTTTGCCCTGTTCACCCTGCTTATCATTTATGCCGGTGTACGGAATGGCATTGAACGTGTAACCAGGATCATGATGCCCATCCTGGTAGTACTTTCTGTGATCATTGCTGTTTACTCCATAACAAGACCGGGTGCACTTGCCGGTGTAAAATATTTTCTGGTTCCCAATGTACAGAATTTTTCCTGGATGACAGTCGTGACCGCCATGGGGCAGATGTTTTACTCTCTTTCCATTGCCATGGGTATCCTGATCACCTTTGGCTCCTACATGAAAAAGGATATTTCCATTGAAGACTCTACCAAAAATGTGGAAATTTTTGATACCGCCATTGCTATCATGGCAGGCCTTATGATCATTCCTGCTGTATTTGCTTTCTCCGGCGGTGATCCGAATACACTGAAGGCAGGTCCCTCCCTGATGTTCATTACCATACCCAAGGTGTTTGAAAGCATGGGACTCGGCTCCGCTATCGGGGTACTCTTCTTCGTGCTGGTGCTGTTTGCTGCGATCACCAGTTCCATTGCCCTGACGGAAAGTGCAGTTTCCACCTTCGAGGATGAGCTTCACTGGAATCGTAAAAAAGCAACCGTTATTATTGGTATTATTATGATTATCCTGGGAAGTCTCTCATCCCTTGGTTACGGGCCACTTGCTTCTGTTACTATCATTGGCATGCAGTTCCTTGATTTCTTTGACTTTTTAACCAATTCCGTGATGATGCCCATAGCTGCTATCGCCATCTCTCTCCTCATTTCAAGAGTCGTTGGTGTCGATAAGATCGAGGAAGAGGTTCTTCACGGCGAAAGCAGCTTCAGAAGGAAAAAGGTTTTTGTGATCATGATCAAATATCTCTGCCCGATCTTTGCTGTCATTATCCTGATCAGCTCTGTGGCAAATGCCTTCGGATGGATCAGTATGTAAAGGATCACACCTATGAACAGCGAAAACTCCTTACCTCTGAAAACCAGAATTTTTAATATCATACAGATCGGAGACAAAAGTAACCGGATCAGCCGTGCTTTTGATATTTTCATTACGGTTGTTATTTTTTCAAATATCGTGGTTACTTTTCTCCAGACCTTCTCAGAGCTGTCCTTTCTGTCCGGCTTTTTCCACGTGATAGAAGCTGCTACCCTGTGCATCTTCTGCATCGAATATATACTCCGGATCTGGACAGCCGATCTGCTCTATCCTTCCAGAAGCAGACTGCGTTCCAGACTGCGCTTTCTAATTTCCTTTGACGGTATCATAGACTTCCTGACGATCCTGCCATTTTTCTTCCTGTCCGGCTTTGTCATCTTCCGGATGCTGCGGGTTGCCCGGATCTTCCATCTGTTCCGGCTCAACTCCAGATATGATTCCTTCAATGTCATCACAACTGTCCTCTATGAAAAGCGGAATCAGATCATCTCCTCTGTTTTTATTGTAGTGATCCTTATGCTGGCAAGCAGCCTGTGTATGTACAGTGTCGAGCATGACGCACAGCCGGATGTCTTTCGTAATGCGTTCAGTGGGATCTGGTGGAGCATGTCCACACTTCTGACTGTGGGCTATGGTGATATCTATCCCATTACTACCCTTGGCAGGGTCATGGCGATCTGTATCGCTTATCTTGGTGTTGGCGCCGTGGCAATCCCTACCGGTATCATCAGCGCCGGCTTCGTGGAACAGTACCAAAGAAAGAGTGGTCTGTCCAATATCAAAAATGCGGATATTAAGGAAATTGCTGAAATTTTTGCCGACAGACGCTATGCCGGCAAGACGATCGAAGAAATAGAAACGGCAGACCAGCTGACTATCTTCCTGATCCTCAGGGATAATCTGTCGGTTCTGCCGCAAAAAGATACTGTTGTCAAATTAAATGATATTCTGGTGATCCGTGGTGAAAACGAGAATTAATGTTCACCGGTTTCTCCATAATATGTCAGTGCCACCATGGTGATATCATCAAACTGTGGAGCCTCCTGCACGAAGGCATGAATCCCCCCGCTTACGTTCTCAAGGATCTTCCTGCATGCCTTATCCGGACTGCCATTTAATGCCTGCAGCATCCGTTCTGTACCAAACAGCTTGCTTTCTGCATTCGTTGCCTCAGCCACACCATCCGTATAAACATACAGCGTATCTCCCGGTTCAAACCGGATCTCATAATCTGTATATGCCACATCCTCCAGTCCTGCCAGAACAAATCCATGTTTGTCCTTAATCAGTTCAAATTCGCCGTCTGCTTTCCGGAAGGCAGGATACTCATGTCCGGCATTGGCTGCTGTCATCACACCTGTAGACAGATCCAGAATTCCCATCCATACGGTTACAAACATCTCTGCTTCGTTATTTTCACATAGCTGGTTATTGACAAAGGCAAGGATCTCTGACGGTGTTCCGCCCATCAGTGCCCGGTTCTTGATCAGTGTCTTGGCGATCACCATAAACAAAGCTGCAGGCACTCCTTTTCCTGAAACATCCGCGATCACCACGCCAAGATGCATGGGATCGATCAGGAAGAAGTCGTAAAAATCGCCGCCGACCTCCTTGGCTGGATGCATGGTCGCATAGATCTCCATGTCTGTCCGTTCCGGAAAAGGCGGAAAAATACTTGGCAGCATGTCTGCCTGGATTTTGGTCGCTACTGAAAGCTCCGCACCGATCCTTTCCTTTTCTGCTGTCACCTCAGAAAGGCGTGCTATGTAATCCTTTACTTCCCCATACATTCTTTCAAAGGATCTTGCCAGCTCTTCCACCTCGTCCCCTGTCCGGATATCAATGGAAACTGTCTCTTCGTTCTCCAGGTTCTCGACCATCTTCTGGGATGCCCTGTTTAAAAGTCCAATCGGACGGAGCAGCTTCTGTCTGACTACCACAAGCAATGCGATGCTGAACAGCAGGATCACGATGATGATATTGATACTTGTCGTCAGAATGAAACGGGCAATGTTTTCCTTTACTCCCGGCATGGAAATATCCACACCTACAAGAGCCACCGGCTCTCCCGTACTGTCATAGACCGGTGCTACTACTGATGCAATGTACCCATAGGTTTCATCCATGGATATAAGAACCTGTTCTTCCGGATCCTTCTGAAAGGCAGCAAAGGAAACCTCCTTTCCTCCCTCCATATAATCCTCATGATCTCCCAGATCACAGGCTCCTTCATCCTTATTGGCATCCCAGATATAAATCAGGTCATCCTCACAGGGTACGTAAACATAGTAATATTTCAGGACTGAATTTTCCTGACTGGCATTCAGAAAGCTTTCAATCTCATCATAATAAGCATCCTTCTGTCCGGTCTCCAGATACTTTTTTATCGTATCCCCATCAATATAGGCTGCTGCCGTCCTAGCATAGGCAAAGCCCTGGCTGCTGTATCTTTCCATAATGTCCTTCCGGTAGCGCAGCACCACAGATAAGCAGGTTGCCACAATGATCAGCAGTGCAAAAAACACTACTGCCAGAATCACCTTAGTACTTAGTTTTCTTTTCTTCATGCTCTGTTTTCCCCTTTTGAAATCCTTTTCGAATCTTACTATTCCAGATATCTGCAAGTATCAGGGACACTGCCGTGATCACCACTGCCAGCAGCAGGATTAACGGCGTGGGCAGAAGCTGTGTCCCCCTGACCAGATTCAGACAGAGCTGCACGGTCAGTGCAACAAAGATCCAGTGGATAAAGTAAAATGCCGTCATATCCGTGCCAATCCTGTATACAAGCTTCACCGCTCTTTCAGATAAATGCTTTCCTATAAAATAGTAAATACCAAACATGGTGACTGCTGTCGTGATACAGATCAGGACATCCGGTGTAATGATATGATAATAGCACAGCTCTCCCTCACCGAACATTCCCTGCCGGCTGTTGATCTTTATCAGGAAATACGGCAGTGTAACAAGGAAGCATGCCGTACTGGCGATCCGGTAAAAAAGTGCTTTGTCCTTTATCCTGCGGAGCCTTTTGCCAAACACATACCCGCTTACCGGCATGATCAGCCAGTTCATATAAACAAAATAGGACATCACCTGTCCTGCCGCATCCTCTGTTCCAATAAAATATCCAAGAATGATATTGGATACCATATTCCCTGTATCAGTTCCGTTCAGCATGGTTCCCACAACAGAACAGAGCAGTGCGATCAGGATCATACTTACATCAGACAGTCCAAGCTTTATAAAAATGCCTATCGTGATCAGCACAAGTCCTGCAAGCTGGAAAATATCATTATTAAAGGTCTGATATATAATAGAAGAAAGAAACATATCCCTGTCTCCAGAAATAGCATATCCGATCAGATCCGGGATCGTGTAACGGCACAGGTTCAGAAGAAATCCAAGCAGAAAGATCTGCACCCCTCTTCTGACAATGTCATTCCATTCCTTCTTCCTGCCATAGACAAGACAGGCTCCCATGGAAAACATCAGTCCCGGTGCGATCATGGGGCCTCCGATCACCGTATCAAAAATATAAGGAAGTCCGCTGTTTAGTGCTTCTTCCGGTACACAGTCAATGGTACAGTGCACCATTGCTACAAAGATCACAAAGACCACCTTGGCAATATCCATCTCCACCTGTCTGCCGGTGTTTACTTCTTTTTCCGAAAAAATCCTGTTCTTTAGATTCATCCCTTTTCCTTATCTATCCTGTGTTATATCACATATTTCATCTGTGAACTCTGTTTTATCATAACGCAATCGACGAAAAGCTGCAATAAGAAAGAATCCGGCTCGGAAGACTCGGAGGACTTTTTTTGATTCATAAGACATAATTTCTTATGAATCGAATAGGAGGCAGTGACTAACCGCCGTCCTCTCACAGCACCGTTCTTTATTCAGCGCCCAAATCACAGACATGATTCCGTGTAGTTATTGGGCTTCGATTTGGTATGCAACCTTGCCCTCATGCATGACCTCTTATAAGATTTCTGTTCGTCAGACCAGAGATTTGCCCGTGAGTTAGTATGTTCCTCACATCCAGCTTCCTTCAGATTCCATCTCGCGATGGACACCCTTGCCTTCGGCTATATCCTTCCCACTACCTGGTGGATTCGGGACTTTAACCCGTTAGAAACGTGCACCGCTAGGCGCACTAGCAAAAGAGCCGTGATAATGCAGATCACAATTCTGTGAAGCATTTCCACGACCCTTTTATTATGATTTACCTTTGTCTTTTTCGTAATGGTATAAATGTATTCCTCTGGCGTAGGGAGCGTTTTTTCCCGAAATACTTTTTGAAATTTGCCTGCACCTCTCTTCAACAACAAATTTTCCTTTGAAATCTTTAGGAAGGTTATTTATTTTGTCATTACAGATTGTATTTACATGTTCCGCATATGGATATATTTTCCCTTCTGCCTCCTATATCTACCATTACAATTCTAATAGATAATGCGGAAATGAAAATTTCGGTTATAATGAAAGTTTTATGTTATAAAAAATACCGATCTTAATTCTCCACTATTTACGGATTATTAAGACCGGTATTTATTTCATTTTTTAATTAGCAATTAATCCCGACGTAGTGTAAACTTTCCTACCAGATTGTTTAATGCATATGCCTGTGCGGATAATTCCTCACTGGTAGCAGACGATTCCTCTGCTGCCGCAGAGTTCGACTGCACTACTTCCGATATCTGATTCACACCAAGTTCTGCCTGTTGCATCGCCTGTGCCTGCGCAGCAGACTCTTCACTCAATCGTTTTGCATCTGTCGCCATCTCCTTGACTCCCGTAACGATCTGCTCCAGAGATTCCGCTGCTGCCTCCGCTGCCTGGTTGCCATTCTTGATCTCCTGCAGCGATCCCTCGATCAGGCTTCTGGTATCTACTGCCGACTGTGCACTCTGTTCGGCCAGTTTACGGATCTGTTCTGCCACCACTGCAAATCCCCGTCCGGCTTCTCCTGCTCTGGCCGCCTCAATTGCCGCATTCAGAGACAACAGGTTCGTCTGACTCGCAATATCTTCAATGTCAGCAATAATATTCTGTATCTTTTTAGATGTTTCATTGATTCGGTCCATTTCCTCCATCAATGACCTCATCTGCGTATGCTCTGCATCCGCCTGCTGTGCATAATTCTCAGCCTTTTCCGTCGTCCTCTGCAGTTCGCCGGCTGTACGTGACACGGCATCTGTGATATTCGTAATGGTTGCCGTCAGTTCTTCCACAGATCCTGCCTGCTCTGTTGCTCCTTCTGCCAACGCCTGGGCAGATTGTGCAAGATTCTCCGATCCGGCAGATACCTGCTTAGCGGCCTCTTCTACCTGCTGTAAGGTGCTGTTCATCTGTCGGTTCATCTTACGCATGGCATCTTTCAGTGCCACAAACTGTCCTACATATTTCTCTTCGATCTTAGTACCGATGGCATAATTACCCTCCGCCATCTGTCCCAACAATTCTCCTGCATCCGTAATGATCAGATTCAGGTCAGCAGCCATGCCTTTTGCGACCTGTATCATATAGGATATCTCATCTTCCGTGTTTCTGTCCGGGAATGCACTATTCAGATCTCCCTGTGCAAAAGTCTGAAGTCGATCTGCCAGCGCTATCATCGGTTCTTCGATATTTCCTGCCATTTTCTTGCCTAATATCACAGAACTCCAGAAAGAGATCACTACGATAACCAGAATCGCGATCAGCATAAAAAGCTCCATATGACGCAGATCTACCTCCGCCTGATCTCCTTTTTCGACGCACAGATTCATCAGGTCTACAAACTCCGCGTATATCCGTTCGTACTGTGCGGTCAGATCTCCGGTATCCAGATCCTGTGCCTTCAGATATCCGTCCTCGTCATCGGAAATAGCCAGTTCCAATACCTGTGCATCCAATTCCCAGTACCCGTCCAGTTCCTGCAATACTTTATTATAGGCATCCCTGCCTTCGGTGAATTTGATTGAGCGGTTCAATTCATCTATGTAAGTCTCAAACGCTGCCTTTTTCTGGTCATGCAGTTCAATCTGCTTGTCTATCACTGCTTTGTCATCATAGCCTACTACTGCACGTAATGCGCTCCGGCTCTCCGAAAATGCCGCGACCGCTTTACCGATATCTCCCTGTGTAAATCCGTATCGGCTCAATGCCTTTTCATACTGCATCGCTGCGATCAGTAGTGCTACGATTCCAATAACTGCCGCAATCGCACCGATTATTGCTACTTTCACAAATCCTTTCGTCAGTTGCTTTTTAATACCTTTTTGCTTTTGTGTGGCCATATAAAGCTCCCCCCTAGTTTATCCGTTAAATAAGCTGCCGTGATCGACATCTCTATACAATCGTAGCACATCCCCTTTCATTATTCAACTGTACGAGATGGGCGGTCGGGTAAATTTACTGTAAGAAATTAATAGACAGAGCATCTCTGAGATATGTTTCAGAATCAAAGTTTTCTCCATCATTATAACTTTTTTGTTCCTTTTTACAATCCCCAAATGTGGTTTTTCAGCGCAGCTATCTTTTTAATCTGCGGATAGGGGATGTCATACACTGGCAGATCTGCCAGTACTCCCAGTTTTCGTTTGTTGGCTTTTTCCATTCTTATCATTTCTGTTGCTGAATAGATGATCTCCTCTGCCCCTGCCACCTGTTTCATTTCTTTCTTCTGAAATCTTACCAATTCCAACATATTTCCTTCATTTTGGCGGTAGATTCTTAACCGGGACATCTTATCTGCCCCGGTTCTGCACCATCCTAGTGGTCTCGAACTCATCCTGTCTGCATACACATGGCTCACATGCCCTTCCGCGGAGCATCTTACATTGCTGTTCCCGGATTTCATCGAAATCATGATTCCCGACCAGTTCCCCAGTATGTATGCCTTCGCCTGTTCCACTGCCTTTCGTTTTGTTTCTTTGTCTGTGATTCCTATGATCCGGTCAAAGACTCCCTCTGCCATCCATTTTTTCTTTTTATGAATGGCTCTGTATATTTCACTTCTGGCATCCTCTGCTGTGTCTTCCAGATGGGAGGTTGCCGCTATGATGTATTTATGCATATGATATTTATCAAGGGCAAACTTGGACTTAGGAATGATCTTTTCTCCTGTGCGTATCCATGCTGCCCCGTCCCCGTTGATATAAATCCTGTCAACAGCATCCAGATTATAAGCTTCATCCAGATAGTCCAATACTTCTGCCCATAGTCTGCTGGCTGCTTCCTGTCCATCATAAACACCTCCGAAATACTTCGGATTTATCAGCCGGGAACGTCCTTCCTCATCACCTTCCACGCCTTCATAAACATATATGATCCAGGGCATTACGGTATTTATGCGGGGCTTCCTGATATCCCCTTTCTTCTCCAGATACTGAAGGGCCACATGGTCTTCATCCGCATCTATGTAAAGTGTTCTCAGTTCTTTCTTTTCCGCGGCCTTCAGGGCAGGGAACTCCAGCCTGTGCAACTTGTTCATTACGGCTTCTTTGCTTATGGATTCACCGTTTATGCTGGCACTGGCACCGCCTTTTCGATAGCTGCTCTCGGATGCTTCCTGTAGAATTCTCGCTTCTGCATCCTCACTTATCCTGGCATGATGCTCCAACCCCATCAGCTGATCCAGAAGATAACAGGATTCACCGGTAGCAACATTTTTGAACAGGGTTTTGTGATATATCACTTCTCCAAGGCTGGTCAGCAGAGAAGTTTCATCTCTTCTGACAATGTACCAGCCCCGGCGCAGATCCTTTCTTTTCCGCAGCAGTTCATCATAGGATTCCCATTCTTCCGCTATCATGCTGCAGCCAAGTCTGGTCACCTCATTTGTCACACCATAGACCATTTCTGCAATCTTTTGTCAGGTCGTTTGTATAAGTTTTAAAAATGTCTGTTAAATTTTTTACCCCATTCTCGCAAAAGTGTTGTATACTAGTAATCATGAAAGCACCCTCCTTGGATTTGGTCTTGTCAACTTTAATCCTAACACAGGATCCCGGTGCTTTCTTTCTTTTTTTCTATTAACTTTTCCTACAAAAACTTTACCCTACGAAAACTATTGGTATAAAACTGTTTTAACAAAAGCCGGAAAAAAACCCGGAGCGAAAGCTCCGGGTCTTCTTCACCTGGGGTCAGCTGCATCATGCCGCTGCCATTATCCTTCGATTGCTATATGCTTTTTGGTTTCTACTGCCTTGGCTTCCTTCTTCGGAACATCCAGTGTCAGGATGCCGTTTTCAAATTTGCCATGAATATCATTTTCTGTGATATCATCACCTACATAGAAGCTTCTGCTCATGGAACCCGCATAACGCTCCTTACGGATGTATTTACCCTTCTTATCAGTTTCATCCTTATCAAGACCTTTGGCTGCTGAGATGTTCAGGTATCCATTCTCAAGCTGAACCTCGATCTCATCCTTCTTGAAGCCAGGCAGATCAACGATCACCTCATATCCATCCTCTGACTCCCTGACGTCTGTCTTCATCACATTCTTGGCGTGCTTACCATAAAGCTCCTTGTCCACATCAGGAAATGTGAAACCATCCATAAAGTCATCAAAAATATCTCTTCCAAATACACTGGGCATTAACATAAGTCATTCCTCCATTCTTTACTTGACAAATATGCCAGCTATTATTGTTTTCATTTTTACTTCCGAACTCCAGGAAATCTTTTATTTCTCTCTCTTCCTTTGTTCTATATGTAATATAGCACGTATTATTAGCACTGTCAATAGGTGAGTGCTAATTTTTTGTGAAGATTTTGTGAACGCTACGAGCCATGCACATTTACGTGAAAAGCCATCTTTCAAGCTTGCTTGATAAAGATGGCTCTTTCATGGAAATGTATAGGGCGACAGCCCTACAGCGAGGGAAGTATTTCCCGAGCTGTGCATGGCGTATGCCACTACTTCACAGGGATTTTTCACTTGCTTTCGCACGGAGGTTTCTTGATTTGACCACATTTTACGGCAACAGCTTATGGTTTATACCACAGCAGGTACATTATTTATTGTCCCGGATAAACCGATATTGAATTTATCCGTAAACAGTCCATACTCGTTTCTGACAATATTTCGCTGCACATATCCATGGTGTTCCAGTTCTTTGATTGCAGACCGGATAGAATCAATTCCATCCCTGCTCAAAGATGCAAGCCCTTGCATATTATAATTCCAGTCATCCGGCAAACTTAACATCAGTGATAATAATCCCTTCGCCTTTAATGACAGATTCTTATTTTTAAAATGGTGATTACTCATCACTGTATAATTTTTAGTTCATTCAACACGAAAAATCTGTGACATTCTATCTCACTTCCTTTCTGCAAAAAGAAAAAGACGCAAGTCATATTTTTTATGACTCACGCCTGTCTTCATATCTGCTCCATTAATCAATAAGGTTTTTATTCTTACTCTTTGTCTGGTTGTGCAGCTTCCATTGCCTGATATTCCCTTTTTAACTCTTTTAGTAATTCTTCTTCTGAAGGAAGATATAGTTTATATTTTGAAGCAAAGACCTGTGTTTCACCTTCTGGCAATGTATATCGTACAACTGCATCACTCTTATCTGCACATAACACAATTCCAATCGGCGGGTTATCTCCTTCGTTCATCAATTCTCGTTCATAATAATGCACATACATTTGCATCTGTCCTAAATCCTGATGTGTCAAATCACCTATCTTCAAGTCAATAAGCACAAAGCATTTTAAAATATAATTGTAAAAAACAAGATCTATTCTAAAATGGCGTCCATCAAACGTAATTCTTTTTTGCCTGGCAACGAAAGAAAATCCTCGTCCTAATTCCAATAAAAACTTTTGTAAATGTGTAATAAGAGCCTGTTCCAAGTCACTTTCATAAAAATCATCATTCGGAGACAATCCAAGGAATTCCAGCACATATGGATCACGAATAATATCCTCCGGTGTTTTTCCCTGTTCTAATGTTTGAATCTCCTGTGCAACATTTTCTTTATTCTTACTGGAAAGCAGTCTTTCATAAAAGAACGTGTTAATCTGCCTTTCCAGTTGCCGTGTACTCCATTGAGACTTTACTGCTTCTTCCATGTAAAACTGTCGCGCATTTTTATTTTCCACACGCATTAAAAGTCGATAATGCGTCCAGCTCAATTCGCTACGCAGTGCGTAGCTATTTGGGAACGTCAAATAAAACTGCCTCATATTTTTCAGATTTGCTACCGTAAAACCTTTTCCAAAATCCTGTGTCATCTGATTCGACAGTTCCTTAAGCAATCCTGTTCCATATTCTGCACGTTCTTCTCCGTTTTGTTCTTCAACAATAGACTTTCCAATTTGCCAGTAAGCTTCCACCATGGCAAAGTTGGCAGTCTGATAAACTTTATTTCTTGCATCTAAAAGTATTTTCTTAATTTCTCCATAAAACACTTTATTCATCGGAAAGCCCTCCTTCCTGTTAACAGCGATAACATTACAATTTTTCAATCCAAAATTCCAAACTAATATTTCTATTTTACCCTTTTTAGACCGTTCTGCCTACTACAATTTTATATTCTCATACAATAATGAGGTTGCATTCCACGACCTCATCACATTCATTTAAACATAAATCAATTCTTTCAGAATAATCTCTTCTGCTATCACTCTATGCCGGTTGCCGGCTCTTACCCATGCCATCTGATCTTTCTCCTTATCCGGCAATGGATCTTTTCCTTCCAACTGCTTCATGATAATTTCTTCCCGTTTTCTGGCTTCCTTGTCCACTTCCAGCAGATGCTCACCAATCGTATCCTGCAAAAGCATCACCTGATACAGGGAATTGCGATGGTTCTTCAGATAATCTCTGCGTAAGAATCCATACTTGCCAAGCTGCTCCATCTGATTACCTGATTTATAAGTAAGGTTCAGAATCAGATATCCATTCACATTTGTATAAGTCAGTTTCATTTTATTAGCACTCTCCTTTTTTCTTTGATTTTTTACACCAAATTTACACCATTTGCAATTCATTTGACGCTATTCTACGATACCAGACAAAATGTCTGATCACCCCGAAAGCCTGTAAAACAGGCATTTCTGAGATACACAAGACAGGACAAAAATCGACTTCCATTATCAAGAGGTGAGTGCTAATTTTTTTGCTATTTTATAGGGCGACAGCCCGACAGCGAGGGAAGTCTTTCCCGAGCTGTGCATGGCATCTGCCACTACTTCACAGGGATTTTTCACTTGCTTTCTGCAAAAAGAAAAAGACGCAAGTCATATTTTTACGACTCACGCCTGTCTTTACTCGTATTCTAAAAATCTTTATTTTCTTTGTCTTCTTTCTGTAAATAATAAAATTTCTTCTGAATTTCAATCTCTTCTACATCACTAAATCTCTTCTTCAAAAATTCGGTATATGCCTGCTCACTTTCACCTTCACAAAATACTCTAATAACCGCCTTACCAGATCCTCTACTACCAACTTTCCTTCGGACCATTATTCCACCTCCTCAATTTCCAAATTAGGAGTGGCACCATATTTTCCGACCAAATATCCTTTTCGTATGTTATCAGCTGTTTTTGTAGAAAAATCTGTCACGCTATAAAGCTCGGACGAGCCATCTGTTCTGCTTTTATCTGCGAAATAGATCTGATCTTTTCTCATAATCTCCAGATTCATCAGCTCTGTGTTATGAGTTGTAAAAATGATTTGTGCACTATTTGGATTGCTTTTTTTACTTTGAAACTTTGCAACAATGTAGTTAACAAGCATAGGATGTAACTCTCTTTCCAATTCGTCTACCAAAAGAATTCCACCCTTGTTTAGTACAGCTTCTATCGCCGGGGCAATTGACATAAGCTTTCTTGTGCCATCTGATTCATCCTCTAATTCTAATGAATACAATTTACTCTCACCCTCTGCATTAATGCCTTTGTGCTTTGATTTCGCTTTTACCTGACTCATTTTTAATTTGCTTTCAGAATTGTTTGATGTCTCCGACAAAGCGTGAATAAAAGAGGTTAAAGCCACCCTCATTCCTTCGGGAATATCGTCAGGAAACTCTAGGTCGTTTCTAATTTCTTTGTTTTCTACTTCAAACTGCATTTCTTCAATACCAAAATCTGCAGTCTTTGCGTAGTCCGAAATAGCTTTTAGCATATTACTGTCATCATAATATTCTAATAACTGTCTTGGTATATCTGTATAATCTCTAGAGAAAAAGATATCCTCTCTAAACCAGCGCATAGCATTCACACATACAGCATCATTCATTGTACATGCTACAGAAAAGAACAATTGATTTTCTGCTACAGTTTCACTTATGAGTTTTCTCTTTGCTTTATCCTCTGTGAATGAAAAATCCTGTCCGTTTCTTACAAACACTTGGGCTTTTTGTCCCTTAGGTGCATGGTACAAAGATTCTTTTACTATTTTCTCTTTTGTTGCCGCAAAGGAATACCAATACTTTACTCCGTCAATAATATAATCAAATTCAAACTCTGTTGGTTCTTTCGCAGAATAATCATTAAGCGCAAATGGTACGACTGGAACAGTAGACTTTTCATGTTGCATTCTCTGCGCATTTCTGATGAATTGAACACCCAACCAAAATGCTCTGATTACATTGCTCTTACCACCACCATTTTTTCCATAGATAGCAACCCCTGGCAACAATTTCATATTATTACATTGAATCAAACTGTTTTTAAAAGAACCCAATCCAATTGCTTCCATAGAAAGAACAGCTTCATCCCTAAATGATCTATAATTCTTAAATCGAAATTCTATCAACATTTATTTGCACCTCCACTATCATTATATCCACGTTCTAATCGAAATTCAAGCAAAATTATTGTATTTTTTAATTATTTTATCTCAATTCATTATATTTATACATAATGAATTGAAGATTGGCTGGAATGGAAATCTGAGTTCCAGCTCACCTGTTTAATCCTCAGCTTCAAAAATCAATTTGTAAAGATAGTTTATTTCAATAATTTAATTTTTTTTGAATATGGGAATTATCTATGTACAAACATGTATTTTTTATGTTATTATCGCATTGTACTGATTTGTATTTTTCGATACATATTGTATGAATAATATATTCACGATTATGGAGAAAATTATGAAATACAGATATTGCCGCTGGATTGCCCTGTTCACGGGTGCTTCCGCTGGACTTTGTCCTGAATTTATGAATGCCATCTATGCTGATTCCAGATACGGCCTGATCAGAGAGGTCTGGCTTATTGATAAAGATCTGGAGGCTATGCAGTCCATTGCGGACCGCTTTCCGGGGAAAAAGGTCAGAATGATCCTTCTGGATCTGTCCGATCTGCAGCAGATCAAAAGCTTTTCCCTTCTTTTAAAGACTTATGATCCCTATATCAGACTCATGATCAACAATATCTCGAAGGAGTCTATTGGTAACTTCACTGATTACAGTGCACAGGATATAGAAGCTCTTATAAATATTAATGCCACAGCCCCCGTTCTTCTTTTGAAGCTCTGTCAGCCTCATATCATGATCGGGTCTGTGGTCATTATGTTCTCCTCTGCCGGCAGCATTGTGCCACTGGATGACAACGGTCTCTTTGGCTCCGCCAAGCAGTTCTGTTATTATTTCTCGCTTTCCATTTTTTATGAGCTGATGTGGGATGGCATCCGGATCATGGCTGCCTGTCCGGGACATATGGACGATATGAAACTCCGCAATAAAGAAAGGCGCAGCTATCGGATGAATCCTCTTCCCGTCACAAACAACCAGCGGCTGGCTGCCAATATCCTGAAGCATGCAGAAAATGGAGAAGCCTCCTATACTCCTGGGCTTTTTTACAAGATTTACCATTTTATAGCACGTTTTTGCTCCCATAAAAAGCTGATGGAAAATTCCTACCGTTTCTATTGATTTCCACCGGCAGGTCACTGCCGGTGGATTTTTATTTTGTCGCAATCCGGAAAGCTGCAGATCCTGTACATATTCTTACGGCTGATCGCCCCAAGCTCTTCCAGGGTATTGATCATTCGATATACAGTAGCTGTTCCGATCTTCGGATCCAGACTGGAGGCCTTGAAATAGATCTCCTTACAGCAGGAGCATTCTGATCCAAGAATCACATCAAGAAGGATCATTCTCTGTTTGGTGATCCGACATCCTCTTTCCTTCATTCTCCGGACAATCATCTCTTTCTGTTGCACAACGGTATGGTACTGTTCTGCTTCCTGAGACATTTCTTTTGTTACTTCCTGTACCATACAACCTCCTTTTCTTATGCCTGGTTTTTCAGAATCTTTTCACCATTAAAGGACAAGGAATTGCTTTCCTTATAAGGACGGAACAACAGATAAAGGATCACTGCTATAAACACAAGGGCTACTACTGTTCCCAGTCCGAAAGCACCTGTTGTGATCAGTGTACCGATCTGATAGATGCAAAGTGCTGCTACATAAGCAAGTCCGCACTGATATCCGATTGCAAACCAGAACCATTTGACATTGTTCATCTCACGCTTGATCGCACCCATGGCTGCGAAGCAGGGAGCACACAGAAGGTTAAATACCAGGAATCCATACGCTGCAACAGGAGTCATAACCTGTGCCAGGCTTCCCCAGATTTCTGAGCCATCTTCTGCAACCTCAGCAAAGCCAAAGAGCAGACCGAAGGTTGCTACGACATTTTCCTTTGCGATCAGTCCGCTGACAGCTGCCACTGCCATCTTCCAGCCTTCACCAGCCTGGGTCCAGCCAAGAGGAGCAAAGATCCATGCGATCGCAGAACCAATCTTAGCGAGGATACTTGCATCGAGCTGCTCAGCCTCCAGCATGCCAAAGCTTCCATCAACCCATCCAAAGCTCATCAGGAACCAGAGAATAATAGTGGAAAGAAGGATGATCGTACCAGCCTTCTTAATGAAGGACCAGCCTCTCTCCCATACACTTCTTAAAACATTGCCAACGGTAGGCCAGTGATAGGCAGGCAGCTCCATAACGAAGGGTGCCGGATCACCTGCAAACATTTTTGTCTTCTTTAAAATAATACCGGAACAGATGATCGCAGCCACACCTACGAAGTATGCACTCCATGAAACCCAGCCTGCATTATCAAAGAATGCACCTGCGATCAGGGCAATAATGGGAAGCTTGGCACCACAGGGAACAAATGTGGTTGTCATGATCGTCATCTTGCGGTCTCTGTCGTTCTCGATCGTACGGGAAGCCATGACACCGGGAACACCACATCCGGAGCCGATCAGCATAGGGATAAAGCTCTTTCCGGAAAGGCCGAATTTACGGAAGATACGATCCATGATAAATGCAACACGAGCCATGTAACCACAGGATTCCAGGAATGCCAGGAACAGGAACAGCACCAGCATCTGAGGTACGAAGCCAAGTACGGCACCAACACCAGAGATCACACCATCTACGATCAGTCCTGTCAGCCAGTCAGCACATCCGATATTCTCGAACAGTGTCTGCGCACCGGGAATGATCCACTCGCCAAACAGGGTATCATTGGTCCAGTCTGTCAGGAATGCACCAACGGTTGTTACGGAAACATAATAAACAAGGAACATAACTACAGCAAAGATAGGAAGTGCTGCCCACCTGTTGGTAACGATCTTATCGATCTTATCAGATGTTGTCAGCTTCTCTTTCTTGTTTGCCTTGGTTACGCACTCACCCATAATAGAGGAAATGTATACATATCTTTCGTTTGTGATAATACTTTCTGTATCGTCATCAAATTTATCTTCAAGCTCTTTGATCTGCGCTGATACATCAGGAACCTGTTTCATCAGCTCTGAGATCTTGTCATCCTTCTCCAGAAGCTTGATCGCGAAAAATCTCTTCTGCTCCTCTGCAATATCAGCCCCAAGCCTGCCTTCTACTTCTGAGATCACATCCTCCACCTCTTTTGCAAAGCTGTGGACATGAGGGGTTGCCTGTTTCTGCTGTGCAAGTGCTACTGCCTTTTCTGCTGCCTTTTCGATACCGGTTCCCTTCAGGGCGGAGATCGGAACTACCTCGCAGCCAAGCTTCTTTCCAAGCTTATCCATATGTACCTTATCGCCACTCCTATCAACGATATCCATCATATTGACAGCCATGACAACCGGGATTCCAAGCTCCATGATCTGTGTGGAAAGATACAGGTTTCTTTCAATATTGGTACCATCTACGATATTGATGATCGCATCCGGTCTTTCAGCGATCAGATAGTTTCTTGCTACAACCTCCTCCAGTGTATAAGGGGACAGGGAATAGATACCCGGTAAGTCCATGATGGTAACATCCTTGTGTCCCTTCAGCTTTCCTTCTTTTTTCTCTACTGTTACACCGGGCCAGTTTCCAACGAACTGATTGGAACCGGTCAGTGCATTGAACAATGTGGTCTTACCACAGTTCGGATTTCCTGCCAATGCGATTTTAACTGACATATCTCTCCTCTTTTCCTGTACCTGTATGGTACATATTTAATGTTCTTCACTTGATACTAAGATTTGTTTCAACTTCCACATATTAGTTTTAACTAACACATGGTTAAAAAATAAATGCCTACTCCACCTGGATCATTTCGGCATCTGCTTTACGCAAGGATAATTCATATCCTCTTACGGTGACCTCAACCGGATCACCAAGAGGTGCTACTTTCCTTACATAAATCTCTACACCCTTTGTGATTCCCATATCCATGATACGTCTCTTCACAGGGCCTTCTCCTGTCAGCTTTGTCACCTTGACAGTCTGCCCACAGGCAACTTCTTTTAATGTTTTCATAGCAGCTCCTTTTCTAAACCATAATTTTATTTGCCATATCCTTGCCGATCGCAACACGTGAATCCTTTACATTCACGATCATGTTTCCATCCGTCTCGGATATCACAGTTACTGTTCCACCGACCACAAAACCAAGATTCTCCAGGAAACGTCTTGTTTCCTCCTTGCCGCCGACCTTTTTGATCACATTCGGTTCCCCGGCTTCCATCATTGATAAAGGCATCATACCATCCTCCTTTGTTAATGAGAATCATTATCCCGTCTTCGGTAGTTAGTATATGCTAATCACCATTAGATGTCAATAACTTTTTAAAAAATCTGCACAGGAAAATGCCTGTCAGACTCTCTCTGAAGAAAGCCAGTGTCTGACGGCATCTGCATCACTGCAGATGCCCATGCAGACCAGCCTGTGCATAGCCTGCATTTCTGCCTCCTGCTCTGCTACCGTCTTCTGCGCCGGTGCCATCTTCTGCGCTGTTGCCATCTTCTGCGCTCTGACACTGTTATTACTGAGCATCATCCCATAACAGAAGATTCTGGAAAGAGCATTCCTTGCGAGGAACTGCAGCATTTCTTCCGAAAGCGGCGGTGTGAAATGCTCTGCTTCAAATACTGCCTCCAAAAGCTCTAATGGCGGATTTTTACTGTTATTTTCCACTTCCTGCTGCCGGATCCTCTTTCCAATAACAGAATCCATGCTCATGGTATTGGCAAGCCGCATCAGACAGTCTGCCTTACTGATCTCCTTTTCCATTTTCCCAAGAAGAAAATCTATTTTTTCATACAATGTTTTCTGTTCTGTGATCCCCTGATAGATCCAGTGACAATACTGATCTACGTTGTAGCAGATGGATCTGGCGATCATATCTTCCTTATCTGAAAAGTAACCGTAGGCTGTTCCCTTTCCAATTCCCGCCTTTGCTGTGATCTCTGAAACAGTCAGTTCTGAAAGATCTGCCCCCTCCATAAACAGATCAACGACCGCCTGATATATAGCTTTTTCCTTTACAGTAGGTGTTTCTTTATTCATCAGCCTGCTCCTTTTTTCCTTCTTTCAGAAACAATTTCTTTCTGCCACGCTTTCCCCTCTCTTTTCCTCTCGAGAAAACATCATAAATACAGGGGATCACGATCAGGGTAAGTAATGTGCCATAAGTCAGTCCGCCAATGGTTACCACTGACATCGGCCTTGACATATCCGCTCCCATATCATGACTGAATACCATGGTGGAAAGAGCCAGTATCGTGGTCATGGCTGTCATCAGTACCGGACGCATTCTGGTTCTTCCCGCTGTCATGATCGCCTCTTTCTTTTCCATACCCTGTGCACGGAGCTGGTTGATGTAATCTACCAGCACGATACCATTATTTACGATGATACCTGACAGCATAACAAAGCCGATCAGTGCGATCACACTGACTTCGCTTCCGCTGATCAGCAGTCCAAGGAAACCACCGGTAAATGCCAGTGGAATGGTGAACATGATGATAAACGGTGACAACAGTGACTGGAACTGTGCTACCATGATCAGATACATGAAGATCAGTGCAAGGATCAGCATCAGATATAACTGCTGCATGGCATCTGTGATCGTTTCATTTTCACCAGTCATTTCAATGGTATAACCATCCGGCAGCTCATAATCTTCCAGTGCCTTTTCCACCGCATCAGAAACAAGTCCGATATTATAGCCATCTGCCAGCTGTGCCGTTACCGGAATATATCTGGTCTGGTTCAGTCTGTTTACGGACATGGATGTTTCTGTATCTTCAAAGGTGGCAATCTCCGAAAGCTTCACTGTTTCCTTGCTGCCATCATTCTTTGTGCGGTCAAGTGTCAGATCTTTTACCAGCTCCCTGGTAAGTGTCATATCCTCTGCGTTCTTTACATATACATCATAATCACGGATCTCGGTTTCCAGGGAGGTTGCACTGGTAGCTGCTGCAAGCTTACCCTGTATCTGCTGGAATACCTGTGCCACTGTAAATCCATGTTCGATTGCCTTATCTCTGTCGACAATGATCCGCAGCTCCCCGGTACTTTCCTCAAGACCATCTGAAACCTCGGTGGTTCCTTCGACACCTTCTACAATCCCGGCTACCTCCTTAGCCAGCTCCTGCAGGGTATCCAGTTCTCTTCCTTCGATCTGTACTGTGATGCCGCTTCCTCCCATGGCACTCATATCCATGCTTGAGGTTTCAATGGAGATCTCCGCTTCCTCTCTCTCTACAATATCTGAAATTCTGTTTTCGATCTCATCCGCGATCGCTTCATTGGTTCTCTTTTTGTTCTCATCAAGAGAAATATATACCGCAGTTTCATTGGTGGAGGAATTTCCGTTTCCTGTCAGCATAGTCAGGGAAGAAGCATTCGCCATGGCACCAATATCCACTACCTCATCAATTTCTGCAATTTTATAAAGTATTTCATCTGTCACCTCTCCTGTATGGGAAAGTGGTGTATCCTTCGGCAGGGTCACTGTCATGGAGATCTGCGTACTGTCCATATCCGGCATGAAGGCAGTTCCCTTTGCAAAGGCTGCCGCTGCACTTCCAACCAGCAGTACGAGCACAAGCAGGAATACCACGGGCTTTGTCTTAAGTGCCAGTGCCAGTACCTTTTCATAAGCTTTAATCAGACCGCCAAAGAACCTTCCATCCTCTTTTGGGGTTACTCTGGAAAGTACACCGGATGCCATGGCCGGCACTACGGTCAGTGCCACAACCAGACTGGCAAGCAGGGAATACGCAATAGTCAGTCCCATATCCACAAAGAGCTGTCTGGTAATTCCTTCAGTAAATACAATAGGAAGGAATACACACACGGTTGTCAGCGTGGATGCAAGAATCGCACCTGCTACCTCCCCGGCACCCTGAATAGCTGCCTCTTTGGCTGAATATCCTTCTCTCCGCAGCCTGTATATGTTCTCAATAACTACGATAGAGTTGTCCACCAGCATTCCTACACCAAGGGCAAGTCCTGACAGGGAGATCACATTCAGGGTCACACCACTGAAATACATACAGACAATAGCTGTGATCAGACTGATCGGGATGGACACAGCAACTACCATGGTAGGTCTGATATCCTTCAGGAAAAGGATCAGGATCAGGATCGCCAGCAGCGCTCCCACCAGTACGTTGTTGATAATGGAATCCATAACAAGATCTATATAAATACCCTGATCCATCAGTGTGATCAGTGTCAGCTTTTCATTTTCCTCCTGCAGATCCTTGAACTTCTCCTTGATCCTGTCAGAAACATCGCCGGTAGAATACCCCGTCTGCTTCTGGATGGTCAGCATGACACCTGGATTACCATTGACATTGGTGTAAATATCTGCGGAATTATCTGTCATAAAGACGTCTGCTACATCCTCCAGATAAATAATGTCCACACCATCCATCTCGGTATTCATGATCGGCATTTTCTTCAGAGCTTCTACATCCTCCGGCTTGTCACCTACCCTTACCAGATAGTCAACGCCATCCTCTGTCACATATCCTGCCGGCATGGAAAAGTTCTGGGCTGCCAGGAGGGATTTCACTGTACTTACCGTTAAAATACCATTCATATCCGCCTGATCGTAGGCGTTCTGTCTGTTTTCTTCCAGATCCTCTTCACTCTCTGCAAGCTGCTTTAAGGAATCCTGCAGCTTCTTTGCTGATTCATTCAGCTGCTCCTCGCCTTCCTTTAGCTGTTCCCAGCCGGAATCAATCTGTTCCTGTCCGGACTCGATCTGCTTCTGCCCGGATTCCAGCTGCTTTTCACTGGCTTCTATCTGGGCTTCTGCTGTCGTGATCTGCATTTCACCAAGGCTGATCGTAGTCTGGGCGTTTGCAAACTCAATCGCCGCCGTCAGATTTCCCTTATAAAGCTCTGTCAGACCGCTGTCCAGCTTGGCAATATTTCCTTCGATCTCGGAAAGGACTGACTGCATGCTGGCTATGTAAGCCTCCGCGCCAAGACCTCCGGTGTTGGCGTTGAGACTGGCTTCCATGTTGGTGATCGTTGTCTGCGTTGCTGTCTTTTGCTGTGTTGCAGCAGTTTCTATCGCTGTAAGTGCTGTTGAAGCTTCAGCTGCACTGGAATTTTCAGTTAAATCACAGGAGACTCCCATGGAAGCAGCTAATGTATTAATCTGTTCTGCTGTTTCTGCATTAATATTGCCAGATGTTGGCACCGTAGCCTTCAATCCAACTATACCCGTAAGAACTGTATCTATCTGGGAAACACCATCTTTCGCCTTCTTAATTCCGTCTTCCAGAGACTTTACGGTAGTGATCTGGGAGGTAATATGCACCTTGCTGGCTTCCAGATCAGCCTTTGCTGTCAGCAGCTCCTTCTCTGCCTGTGCCAGCTTCTCAGTGCTTTCACTCTTTTTGGAGGAAAGCTCATTCTTTCCTTCTTCCAGCTTCGTCTTGTTCTCTGCAAGCTCAGCCTTGCCGTCAGCAAGCTTCTGCCTGCTGTCTTCCAGTTCCTTTTTATTCTTATCCAGCTCTTCCTGACTGTCGTTCAGCTGCTGTCTGGATTCATCAAGATCTGCACGGGAATCGTTCAGCTTTTCCTGTCCGTCATAAATCTCCTGTCTGCCATCAGCAAGCTGCTGCTCTGCATCCTTCAGTTCTTCATCGATCGAACCAAATACCTGCTCATTGATCTCATCGATCTTATCCTGTCTGATGATGACATTTACACTTTCCTCGATCAGACCGGTGGCACTGGCTGATGCAACGCCTTCTATACTCTCCAGATCAGGTATGACCGTATTCTGCGTGATATCCGTCACCTCTGCATTCGTCATTCCCTCACCGCCAACAGCTGCGATCATGACCGGCAGCATATCCGGGTTCAGCTTCATAATGATCGGATTGCCTATATCATCACTCCAGTAGCTTTTGATCTGATCCAGATTCTCCCGTATTTCCAGTGAAACGGCATTCATATCTGCGGACTGTGCAAACTCCAGAATGACCATGGAGTAGTTTTCACTGGATACTGAACTGATGCTTTCGATATTGCTGACTGTGGCCATGGAGCCTTCCACCGGCTGCGTTACAGTCATTTCCACTGTTTCCGGACTGGCTCCCGGATATGTAGTCATAACGATCACATAAGGAAGGCTGATATTTGGCAGCAAATCAGTGCTCATCTTCATCATGGATACCACTCCAAGAACGATCACCAGAACCACTGCTACCAGCACAGTATAAGGTTTCTTTACGCTAAATTTCCCCAGCATTTCCTACTCCTCTTTCATTACCTGATAAATTTTCTCATTTTCCGACCGACTGGTCGGACGGAACTACTGACAGTATAAAAGCAGGAAAAAGAAATGTCAATAACTTCCTTTTTCCTGCTCTGATCCTCTCACATTATGATTTAATTCCTGCTTTACACATACACGATCTCAATCTCCCCAAAGCTTACGCTGCCCTTCAGATAGCAGGTAACCCGGCTTTCGCCATTGCATGGTCCTTCTTCCACGCTTCCCGCAAATACACTGATATCCTGCATCACCTTCCACTCTCTCGGAACATACAGAGTTGTCTGTCCAAAGCTGTTAGAAACCTCAACTGTTACTGTCTCCTGTGTTGTCCCTGCCTGATCCAGATACACCTTCAGCTCCCCAAAGGAATTCTGAAACCGTCCTCCTTTGAAGTTCGCCGTATCAACATATTTTGCCAGTGCTCCAAAGGAATTGGCGCAGGTCACAAACCCATCCTCTTCTCCCTCTGACGTCTTCTGATATTTGCTATAATCGTGCTCTCCATATTCTCTTCTGTCCCTGTTTCCACATTTTCTGCTCTTATGCGGAAACAGCATATTAAACCCGCTTGTCAGCAGAATAACGATCCCTGCCACACTCCAAAAGCTTGCCCTGGGAAGTCCGAGCATTTCTGCAAAGGTCAGCCATGCCAGTCCAAGGGAAAAGAAGATTCCCCCAAAGCTCCGGTCTGCAATGCTGCTGATCAGAAGCGCCACACATAAAATTCCAATCAATGCACTCCATACGCTGATCTCTGCCGTGATCAGATGCATCTGGCTCAATACCAAAAATACTGCCGCCGTGATCAGTCCCAGTCCCCAAAATATTCTGCTCGCCTTTTTCATATTCCTAACCTCTTTTCTTCTAATTTTTCCTTTAATGCTTTGTAATAGGCTCTTGAAACATAAATACGTTTGTGTGTTCCCTGAAAAGCAATCTCACTGGATGCTGTCAGCGAACGCTGTATTGCGTAGATCCTGTTAAGATTTACTATTGCCGACTTGGATATCCGAAGGAAAGACCCTCCCAGTACCTCTTCCAGCTCATACAGCTTTTTATGTGTTTCAAATAGTTCCGTTTCCGTATGAGCCAGCACCTGTGTCCCTTCTGTCTCAAAAAACAGGATCTTTTCCGTTTCCATATAATATTCCGTATTTTCCTTATACAGAATAATCTGTCCTGCCCTGCCGACTGCTTTTGCAAGAATCTGCTGCAGCTTCATGATATCCGGTGTGATCCCCCGGCAATACAATACAAGCTCTTCCTCTGCCTCCGGATCTACTTCCATTCGCAGCTTCAATTCCTTCACCCCCTGACTGATTGTAATTATATAGGATCAGCCTGAAATGTAAACCGGTTTTCAGTAACAGGTCAGATATCACCGGTAAGTGGATTGAAAATGATCCTTTTCCTTCTTTTTTCTTCCTTGGCTTCCCCTTTTACATCAATTTGGGGCATGGGAAACCTTTTTCTTCTCCCATGCCCCGCTATTTTCCTTTTTCTCTTCCTTGGCTTCCTCTTTTATCTCAATTCGGGGCATGGGTGACTTTTTTCCTCTCCCATGCCCCGCTATTTTCCTTTTTCTCTTCCTTGGCTTCCTCTTTTATCACGATTCGGGGCATGGGTGACTTTTTTCTTCTCCCATGCCCCGCTCTTTTCCTTTTTCTCTTCCCTGGCTTCCTCTTTTATCTCAATTCGGGGCATGGGGGATCTTTTTTCTTCTCCCATGCCCCGCTCTTTTCCTTTTTCTCTTCCTTGGCTTCCCCTTTTACATCAATTCGGGGCATGGGAAACCTTTTTCTTCTCCCATGCCCCGCTCTTTTCCTTTTTCTCTTCCTTGGCTTCCTCTTTTATCACGATTCGGGGCATGGGTGACTTTTTTTCTTCTCCCATGCCCCGTTCTCTTCCTTTTTCTCTTCCCTGGCTTCCTCTTTTATCTCAATTCGGGGCATGGGAAACTTTTTTCCTCTCCCATGCCCCGCTCTTTTCCTTTTTCTCTTCCTTGGCTTCCTCTTTTATCACGATTCGGGGCATGGGGAACCTTTTTTCTTCTCCCATGCCCCGCTCTTTTCCTTTTTCTCTTCCTTGGCTTCCTCTTTTATCTCAATTCGGGGCATGGGTGACTTTTTTCCTCTCCCATGCCCCGCTCTTTTCCTTTTTCTCTTCCTTGGCTTCCTCTTTTTCCTCAATTCGGGGCATGGGGGATCTTTTTTTCTCTCCCATGCCCCGTCTGTCCCCATTAGCACCACTGACATCACTGGTACCACTGGCAGTCCTCACAGTCATCAAATCTCCGCCTTAACTCCTGCCACCCGGTAGCAGACCAGCAAGACCAGCAGACCATCAGTCCTTTCCTGTCAGCAGTGCCTTCCGTATCTTGCTGCGGCAGCGCTGCAGCGCATTGTCTGTCGATTTATCATCCTTTCCAAGTACTCTTGCAATTTCTGTATACTTCATCCCTGTCAGGTACAGGTCGAGTACCTGTCTTTCAAAGCTGCTCAGCTCACTTTCGATGGCTTTCTCGATACGCTCTACATTCTCCCTGTCGATCAGCAGCTCCTCCGGGTTCTGTTCATCCCTTGAAACCAGGGAATCCAAAAGCTTCTTTTCCTCTTCCGTCTTATCACTGCCATTCCCCGCATAGAGGGAAACATAGCTGTTCAGCGGCGCATGCTTTTTTCTGCCGGCAGCCTGCACTGCCGTATACATCTGTCTTGCCACACACAGATCTGCAAAGGTGGCAAAGCTGGCATCTCTTCCAATATCATAATCCCGGATCGCTTTAAACAGACCGATCATCCCCTCCTGGATCAGATCCTCCCTGTCTGCGCCAAGGATATACATACTTCCGGCCTTGCTCCTCACCAGATTTTTGTATTTCTCCATGATATAATCTGTAATTTTCTCTTCACCATCCCTGATCCGTAGGATCAGCTCCTCATCCTTAGAGGTTTCATAATTATTCCCCAACAGCTTCTACTCCCTTCTCCTCTTCGATCAGGATCAGCTGTGCTGCTATATGCTGTGCCAGCATACGGTAACCGGTTTCGTTACCATGAACGCCGTCCGGCATCAGTGCGTGGATCACTGCTGCATCATGCGTATCCAGAAAATTGGAATTGTACAGATCAATCACCGGTATCCCATGCTCTTCTCCAAGCTGTTTCATCACCCTGACAAAGGCTGACTGCGGCAGAAGATAATCCCTGCTTTTCCTCAGCAGATCATGCAATACATTTGGAAGAGGCGTGATCAGTACGATCTGCGCATCCGGATAATCCTTCTGCAGTCCAAAGAGAAGCTCATCCAGATCTCCTGTAAAGGTATCCTTTTCTCTTTTCTCCAGGCTCCCAAGCTCCTTTTCAGAAGCACAGAACCCGTCATTGGTTCCTCCCATGACAAGGATCACATCTGTATCCTCCGGGATCTCCTGGTATCTGTCTACGAAAGCATTCTCCCAGTACCGCCCGATGGAAGAACCTCCGATCCCGAGATTCACTACCTCTTCTGCGCCAAGTATTTCTCCCAGCTGGGACGGATAGGACATAGACTGATAATTCTCTATGGTATCCAGATTAGATGCTGCCGTAATACTATCTCCAAGACAGGTAATCTTACAGTCTGAAAAATCCACCTCACTGTCAGCAATGATCTTTTTATCCTGTCTGTTGATCTTCATGGTATTTTCGTAGGAAGCACAGATCTCCCTCTCTTCTCCGAGAAAAAGCAGATTGCCGGATACAAGACCGCCCGGCAGAAAGCTCCCCCATTCCAGATTTCCGGATATGGAATTCCCGGATATAGAATCCTCAGATTCAGAATTTCCAGATACGGAATTTCCAGATACGAAATTCCCGTATACCAAATTCCCCGGTACAGAATTCCCGGATACCAGATTTCCAGCTTCTCCTTTATATGCTTCATTGTCTGACACAGAACCATCGCCTTCTGCTCTATCCGGTTCTTCCAGAAAAACTTCCTTTTTTTCTGTGTAATTCAGCTCATTTTCTTCTATATAGGAAATAAGAGCCTCCGGATCCTCAGATAAAGTCTGGATATTCGCCTGCATACTGGCAATATCCGCCCTTGCTTCTTCATAAACGGCTTCTCTTTTTATTTCCCACATTTTTCTTTCGTGCCGTTGCAGCCCTTTGTCAATCCCTACAGCCAGCAGCATGATAGCAGCCATAGCGATCAGCATCAGCATCACACGATTCAGCTTATTCATAAAATTACTGATTGCTCCCTTATCTTCCTGCCTTCATTCTCTGTCTTACCACCTCATAGGCAAGTATGCCTGCTGCCACCGAAGCATTCAGGGAATCAATATCTCCTTTCATGGGAATGGATGCCACCATATCACATTTTTCCTTTACGAGGCGTCCTACTCCGGCTCCTTCATTTCCGATCACAAGTCCAAGCGGTCCTGTAAGGTTCAGGTCATACATACATGTCCCATCCATGTCTGCACAGGCAAACCACATACCCCTCTTCTTCAGATCCTCCATGGTTCTTACCAGATTTGTCACCCTTGCCACTTTAGTATAATTCAGGGCACCTGCCGAGGTTCTTGCCACAGTTGCCGTCAGCCCGACTGCCCGGTTCTTGGGGATGATCACTCCGTGGGCTCCTGCAAGGTTTGCAGTACGGATGACAGCTCCCAGATTATGAGGATCCTCAATATTATCAAGCAGGATAAAAAAAGGATCCTCTCCCTTTTTTTCTGCTTCCGCAAACAGATCCTCTACTTCTGCATAATGATAGGCGGCAGCCACAGCGATCACACCCTGATGGTGTCCGGTTTCTGACATATGATCAAGACGCTCCTTATCCACGAACCTGATCATGGTTCCTCTCTTTTTGGCCTCTCTTTTAATGGTGGCAACAGGTCCGTCCTGACAGCCATCCAGAATATATACCCTGTCAATCTCACGTTCAGAACGGAACGCCTCGATCACAGCATTTCTTCCTTCTATGAGCATTTCTTCATATGTCTTTTCTTCTGCATTCATCATACATTCTTTCCCTTCTCTGTTCCCTTATACACTTCCATCAGACTCGTCCCTACACTGCAGCTCCGCCTGTCTCCTTCAGCAGCTTTTTCGAGGATCAGATCCTACTGATTCCTTCTTTGATAAGAAAAAGTACCCGTTCTTCCCTGCCGGAGAGATACAGGTAGCCGATCAGTGCTTCCAGTCCTGTCGCCTTCCGGTAATCCAGAATGGATGCATTCTTTGCACTGGTATAGGACTTGGCATTCCTGCCTCTTTTGTATATGGCAAGCTCTTCCTCTGTCAGCTCCGGCTCCAGTGCTTCGATCATAGCTGCCTGTGCCTGTGCCTTCACATAGGATGTGGTGAGCCTGTGAAGCTGGCTGGCCTGACGGTTTCCCTTCTCCACCACCATGGTGCGGATCACAAGCTCATAGGCAGCATCTCCGATATAGGCAAGCGTAAGAGGTGAATATGCCTTCATATCCACCTCTTTTAACCCAAATAATTCTCTGATCCTGCTTGAAAGACTCAGGCTCTCTTCCATTTTACGCCCTCTCTGGTGTCCTCGAGAACAATTCCTTTGGCAAGGAGCTCATCTCTGATCTCATCCGCCCTTTTGAAGTTCTTCTCTTTTCTTGCTGCCTGACGCTCTGCGATCAATGCCTCAATATCGCTGTTCAGGATCTCTTCCTTTTTCTCTACAATCAGACCGCATACATCACAAAGCTCTGTGATCTCATCCTTCAGATACTGTACAAATTCCTGGCTGCTTCCCTCTCCTGCGTTGGTATTGGCAAACTTCACCAGCTCGAAAATAACGGAAAGTGCATCCGCTGTATTGAAGTCATCATCCATAGCTTCATCAAAACGTGTCCTGTAGACAGCCGCTTCCTCTGCCAGCTTCTTTTCTTCCTCTGTCATGGAGCCCTCTGCGCTCTTTAACAGATAATCCAGATTGCTGACGCTGGTCACGATCCTGTCATAACCGTTCTGTGCTGCTTCCATCAGCTCACTGCTGAAGTTTAAGGGACTTCTGTAGTGTGCGGAAAGCATGAAGAAACGAAGAACCTGCAGATCATACTTTTCACTGATGTCTCTGACAGTAAAGAAATTGCCGGCAGATTTGGACATCTTTTTATTATCAATATTCAGAAATGCGTTGTGCATCCAGTATTTCGCAAACGGCTTGTCATTGGCAGCCTCAGACTGAGCGATCTCGTTCTCATGGTGAGGGAAGATCAGATCCTCGCCGCCTGCATGGATATCGATCTCATCCCCAAGATACTTCTTGCTCATGACAGAGCACTCAATATGCCAGCCGGGACGTCCCTGGCACCAGGGTGACTCCCAGTAAGGCTCTCCGTCCTTCTTTGGTTTCCAAAGTACGAAATCAAGGGGATCCTCCTTCTGATCCTCTCCGGTTACAAGGAGAGATCTGTTTCCTCCCTGCAGATCATCCAGATTCTTATGGGATAACTTACCATAATCCTTAAAGCTTCTTGTACGGTAGTAAACAGTACCATCCTCTGCCACATAAGCATGACCCTTTTCGATCAGGGTACCGATCATATCCAGCATGCCGCAGATCTCTTCGGTAGCCTTGGGATGTGTAGTAGCCGGCTTTACATTCATGGCAGCCATGTCTTTCCTGCACTCTGCAATATAACGTTCGGAGATCACAGATGCTTCCACACCTTCCTCGATTGCCTTCTTGATGATCTTATCATCCACATCGGTAAAGTTGGATACATAATTAACCTCGTAACCCTTATGCTCCATATAGCGTCTTACTGTATCAAATACGATCATGGGCCTTGCATTTCCAATATGGATCAGATTATATACTGTAGGTCCGCAGACATACATCTTCACCTTTCCTTCGGTAAGAGGTACAAACTCTTCCTTCCTTTTTGTCAGGGTATTGTAAATCTTCATTTCCGCTTACGTCCTTCCTTTTATTCTGCATTCTGACTCTGCTTTTTCTGTGCTCTCTCACTGGTACGCATCTTCTGCTCCAGGTCAATGAGCTGATTGGTGATCTCTGCATTGCTGTGCTGTAGGGATGTGATCGCCTCCCATACCGGATCAGGATAATGGATCTGATCCAGCTCATCCTGGGGATGATCAGGATTGATCCGCTTCACGACACGTCCCGGTACACCAACAACTGTGCTGCCGGCCGGTACATTCTCAAGCACCACGCTGCCGGCTCCGATCTTACAATTATCACCAATCGTACAGGAACCAAGTACCTTGGCTCCGGCTCCGATCATGATATTACTGCCAAGCGTAGGGTGACGCTTTCCCTTTTCCTTTCCAGTTCCTCCAAGGGTCACCCCCTGATATAAGGTTACATTATCACCGATAATCGTGGTTTCTCCTATGATAACTCCGGATCCATGATCGATAAAGAAGCCCTTGCCGATCTGTGCACCCGGGTGGATTTCAATTCCCGTTTTCCTTACTGCCCTCTGGGAAACCCATCTGGCAAGAAAGTAATGCTTTTTCAGATAAAGCTTATGGGCAACACGATATCGCAGCATTACCTTAAAGCTCGGATATAAAAAAACTTCCATAGAAGAGTGGATCGCCGCATCCCGTTCCTTAATAATGGCCATCTCCTCTTTCACACTCTGAATCAGTCCCATTTTTTGCTCCTGTCATGTATTCTTTTCCGTCAAAAATACGGACCGGAAAAATTCTCTTTCTATAACAGAATATGAAGAAGAAGCGGTTTTGTCAACTGCTAAATCGTCTCTTGCTGTGTGGTTTTCACAAGTATTCTGCCAGCTCTTTAAATGGCTGGAGGCTTCTTTTCAGGATCCCATTCATATAGGCGATCAGAATTCCATAATTGGTGAAAGGGATGCTGCTCTCTGCTGCCATCCTTTCCCGGCTTCTGATCTCTCTTTCATTCAGCATACAGCCGCCGCAGTGCACTACAAGTGCATAACCGGAAAGATCCTCCGGGAAGCCTCCGCCCGAAGTAAACTCATATACAAACCTTTTGCCCGTATGCTTTTCGATCCAGCCCGGCAGCTTCACTGTCCCGATATCCTCGCACTGTCTGTGATGGGTACAGCCCTCGGAGATCAGGATCCTGTCCCCTTCCTTTAATCTGTCAAGTGCTGCCGCCCCCTGCACAGCTCCTGCAAGTACGCCCTTATACCTGGCAAACAGAATAGAAAAGGATGTCAATGGGATGTCCTTTGGCACCATCTGCTTTACACATTCAAAGGCCTGACTGTCAGTGATCACAAGCCTTGGCCTTTCCTTTAAGGAGGAAAGCAGTGCTGGCAGTTCCCCTGTCTGTGTCACGCTTAAGGTTCCGTGCGCATCCAGTATATCACGGATCACCTTCACCTGTGGGAGGATCATTCTGCCCTTTGGTGCAGAGGTATCAATGGGCGTTACCAGTACCACGTGATCCCCTGCTTCAAGAAGCTCGCCAACGATCGGTTTCTCTTTTCCCATTTTCCCTGCAAGGCTTCCGATTCTTTCCTTCAGTTGCTCTATATTTTCCCTTTTCAGGGCACTGACTGCAATTTCGTTTTCTTTCAGATCCTTCAGGCAGGAACACTCTTCCCTCACGAGATCCTTCTTATTATATACGATCAGATAGGGAACCCTTTTCTTCTGAAAAAGGGTGATCAGTTCCTCTTCCATTCCGGTAAGCCCTCTGGTGATATCTGCCACAAGGACAGCGATATCCGCCCTGTTCAGCACCTGTCTGGCCTTCCGAACACGCATCTCCCCGACAGTTCCTTCATCATCAAGCCCCGGTGTGTCAATGATCACTACCGGCCCTAAAGGAAGGAGCTCCATGGATTTCGTCACGGGATCCGTGGTCGTTCCCTTTACCTCTGATACAATGGACATCTCCTGACCGGTCACTGCATTGACCAGACTTGATTTACCTGCATTCCTTCTTCCAAAGAATGCGATCTGGATCCGGTCAGCCCCCGGTGTCTGATTCAGTGCCGCCATGCTGTGCATCTCCTTCCTTTGCGTCTGTTCCGGTCAGAAGCGGAAATCTCTTTCTCCCTGCCCGATCTTCACCAGATATTCCTCTGTTATTTTCCGTACCTGTTCCTTCGGAATATTTAAAAGCTCCTCTTTGATCATCCTCTCACCGATCGCCCTTGTCTCTGCACTGGCATAATCCTCCAGGAATTCCTTCAGTGTGATCAGGGCATTGGGATGACAGCAGTTCTGGATCTGCCCGCTCTTACACAGGCTCATAAAACGATCACCTGTCCTTCCTGCCCGGTAGCAGGCTGTACAGAAGGACGGGATATGCTTTGTCTCCATCAGCCAGCGGACTACCTCATCCAGTGTACGCTGATCGGATACATCAAACTGCTCTGTATCAGTAGGACGGAGCTCTTCTGTATAACCGCCAACACTTGTCCTTGAACCACCACTGATTTGGGATACACCAAGGTCGATCACCTTCGCCCTGACCTGCTGGCTCTCTCTCGTGGAAATGATCATGCCGGTATAGGGTACGCTGATCCGGATCAGGGCACAGAGCTTCGCAAAGATCTCATCGCTGATACCATTGTCAAAGGTATCCGGGTCGATATCATCTGCACGTTTGATCCTCGGTACACTGATCGTATGCGGTCCTACGCCATGCACTGCCTCCAGATGCTCAGCATGCATCAGAAGTCCTGCAAATTCGTAGCGGTACAGCTCAAGTCCGAACAATACGCCAAGTCCCACATCATCAATGCCACCCTCCATGGCTCTGTCCATGGCTTCCGTATGGTAGGCATAATTGTGCTTCGGACCCGTAGGATGTAACTGTTCATAGCTTTCTTTATGGTAGGTTTCCTGAAAAAGGATATAGGTTCCGATTCCTGCTTCCTTTAATTTCCGGTAATTCTCTACAGTCGTCGCCGCAATGTTGACATTTACACGGCGGATCGCCCCGTTTTTATGCTGGATGGAATAGATCGTTTTGATACTTTCCAGCACATATTCGATAGGATTGTTCACCGGATCCTCTCCGGTCTCAATCGCCAATCTCTTATGTCCCATATCCTGCAGGGCAATCACTTCCTGACGGATCTCTTCCTGAGTCAGTTTCTTTCTCGGAATATGTCCGTTCTGATGATGGTACGGACAGTAAACACATCCATTCACACAATAGTTTGAGAGATACAGCGGAGCAAACAATACGATCCTGTTTCCATAGAATTTCTTTTTAATCTCTCTGGCAAGTGCTTCCATCTCGTCAAGCACCTCCGGATCTTCACAGGCAAGCAGAACCGATGCCTCTCTGTGGGAAAGTCCCTTACATTCTCTGGCCTTGTCAAGGATCTGACGGATCATTTCCTTATTGTTTCTGTTCTCATCTGCAAAAGCAAGTGTGTCCTCGATTTCCTCGTGGCAGATAAACTCCTCTGCCTTCATGGATTTACTGTTGTACATCTTATGTCATCCTTCTTTCTTACTGTCTTCCGATACATCCACTGCAGCCGGCACATCCTCTCTGCTCCTGCATCACATCAATTGCTCCCACAGAAAGCGGGCTTGTCAGCAGACAGATAGCCTGGGACGAGATCCCTTCTCCACTGCCGGTAAAGCCAAGACCTTCCTCTGTGGTCGCCTTTACATTGACCTGATCTATGGAAATCTGCAGGGTATCTGCAATATTCTTTCGCATGGTATCAATATAAGGGCGCATCTTCGGTGCCTGCGCAATGATCGTAGCATCAATATTTTCTATAAAAAAGGCATTCTCCTGCAGCAGCTCTCCCACATGGGAAAGAAGCTTTAACGAGGAAATACCTTTATAAGCCGGGTCACTGTCCGGGAAATGCTTGCCAATGTCTCCAAGGGCTGCTGCTCCAAGCAGGGCATCCATAATGGCATGCAGAAGCACATCCGCATCCGAATGGCCAAGAAGTCCCTTTTCATAAGGAATCGTAACACCTCCGATGATCAGGTCTCTTCCCTCTGTTAATTTATGAACATCATATCCCATTCCAATTCTCATATCTTTCTTTCCTTCCTCATATATTCTACTACAGCATAACAGAAATATCACTTTTTTGGGAGAGCTCCATTGAAAAAAATTCTCGTTGCCGGAGAAACCGGAAAAACCTTTAATTATGAAAACACCCTCCGAAGGCTCGGTGCCTCCTGTACCACCTCTCTTCATGTTCCGGAAACCTCATCCTATGATGCCCTTCTCCTTCCCGGCGGCGGTGACATTGATCCAGTCCTGTTTGGTCAGCTTAACTGCGGTTCCCGTTTTTTTGATCCGGTTCTTGACAGACTGCAGCTTTCTGTCCTGAAAGCCTTTGTATCTGAAAAAAAGCCGGTTCTTGGTATCTGCAGGGGAATGCAGCTCATCAATATTTTCTTCGGTGGTGACATCCATCAGGATCTGCCATCCGCTGACCGCCATCAGTACACGAATGGAGATCAGTACCATGAGACCTTTGCCCTGCCTGGCACTGTCCTCTACCGGCTTTACGGGGAGCGGTTTGTGGTAAACAGCGCGCATCATCAGGGCGTGGATCTGAAGGCTCCCTCTCTGTCCTATATCCAGTACTGCGACGATGGTGTAGTGGAGGGACTGTGCCACCACTATCTCCCTATCGTTGGTGTGCAGTGGCACCCGGAACGGCTTTCTGATAAAGAAAAAAGCGAAGCCGTAAACGGTTCGCTTCTTCTCGATGCATTTCTGCATCATTATAAATTTGTATAAAAGGGGAATTTATACCGATCTGTAACAAATCCTGCGCCACTGACAATTCCCACAGATTTTCTCTCCGATTCCCTTCTCCAGAATCTGCTCTGCCACCTGTCTATAGAAAGTGAGGAAGGGCTGTTTCTCATTTTCCTCAAGGCCGCAGCTTTCCAGTACTCCTGTGTCATACTCATAAACCTTCTGTGCCGCATCGCAGACCCCCTCTTTATTATGGGGACAGGCACAGCAGATATCGTCCGTTTCCCTTACAAGCGTGATCATCGGATTCTGCTCTGTCAGAATTTCCTTCATCTTTGCCATGTGTGCTGTAAATTTGCTGCTGTAGCCCTTTCCCTCAAAAAAGGAAAGACACATGCCATGATGGGGACGCAGTCTGAATTCTTTCTTTTCTGTAATATCCGTAAAATCCATAAAAATCAGTTCAGCTTCAGGATTACGGAAAACCGCTTACTCAGGACAAGTGCAAGTGCAATCTTGATCAGATCCGGAATAATGAAGGGGATCACACACCAGGAAAGAACTGCTGCCAGTCCAACCGGTCCGGAATTTTTCGTATATACTGCCATGAACCATACGGTTCCGATCGCGTAGCATACGATCAGTCCAAGTACCATAGATAAGCCAAGCACCCAGGTCTTCTTACCAAGGAGTGCTTCCATGCCCCACATCAGAAGTGCGGAAAACAGGAATCCGATAATATAACCACCGGTACTGCCAAGCAGGATGCCAAAGCCCCCTGAAAATCCTGCAAATACAGGAATCCCTACTGCACCAAGCAGAATATAGATCAGTACGGAAAGACTTCCTCTCTTGCCGCCGAGAACACCTACTGCCAGAAATACGGCAAAGGTCTGCAGGGTAAAAGGAACCGTGGTGGGAATGGATATCCAGGAGCAGATTGCGATCAGAACCGCAAATACTGCTATGTATACCATGTCATAAGTTTTACTTCTTGTTGCTGTCTGTGTTGTCATTTGAAAATCCAGCCTTTCTGTAGTATGTTCCTTCAGGAACCTTAGACAGAATAACATGACAGCTTTTGATTGTCAACCTTATTTTATCGCGTGGTTAACAATTTGTTTTTCTGTTGCACTATCCCTCTATTATTGCTCTGCAATTCTCTCAGCTAATTCCTCCAAATATTCCCATCGTTCCATTTTTTCTTCCAGAAGCTTCTCTGTCTCTTCCTTCTCCTTCGTCAGCTCATTCAGCTTCACAAAATCAGTCGCCGCCTTCAGGATCCCGGCCTCCAAAGTTTCTATTTTCTCTTCCAGTGCAGCAATATCATCTTCTATGGTTTCATATTCCCTCTGCTCCTTATAACTGAATTTCAGCTTTGCAGACGGCAGCTTCCAGGATTTTCCTGATTCTGTTTTTACCTTACCTGCACCGCCTGTATTTTCACTGCTACCTGTCTGTTCTGAAAATCCTTCCCTTTCCATCTGAACCCGGTCACGGTAATCCGTATAACCGCCCTCATACTGCCTGATATTTCCACCTTCCTCAAAGGCGAATATCCTCCTTGCACAGCGGTCCAGGAAATATCTGTCATGGGACACCATGATCACGATTCCAGGGAAGCTGTCCAGATAATCCTCCAGGATCGTCAGTGTTTCAATATCAAGGTCATTGGTCGGTTCGTCCAGGATCAGGACATTCGGTGAATCCATCAGTACCCGGAGCAGGTTCAGTCTCCGCTTTTCTCCTCCGGAAAGCTTCTTCAGAAGTCCGTACTGTGCTTCTCCCTCAAATAAGAACCTCTCCAGCATTTTGGCTGCCGAAACCGGTCCTTCCTCAGTCTGTACAAATTCCGCCACATCTCTGATATAATCGATCACACGCTGCTCTGGCAGCATTTCCTTCTCTGTCAGCTCCTGATCATAGCAGCCGATCTTCACTGTCTGTCCGATCACAATACTGCCCTCATCCGGCTCAACCCGCCCGGTGATCAGCTTTACAAGTGTTGTCTTGCCACACCCGTTCCTGCCAACGAAGCCAACTCTGTCACCCTTTAAAAAGATATAGGAAAAATCCCGGATCAGCACTTTATCCCCGTATGCCTTGGAAAGATGGCTGATCTCCACAGTGGTTCTGCCAAGTCTTGTGGCACTGCTGCCAATATCTATCTGGCTGCCTGCTGCCAGTGTCTCCCTGTTTTTCAACTCCTCATAACGCTGCAGTCTCGCCTTTTGCTTGGTGCTTCTTGCCCTGGCACCACGCTTCACCCATTCCAGCTCTTTACGCAGAATGGTTTTCCGCTTTCTCTCTCCTGCTGCCAGTGCTTCTTCCCGCTCCGCTTTTCGTTCCAGGTATCCGGAATAATTCTCATCATAGGAATAAATACTGCCTCTGTCGATCTCTATGATCCTTGTAGCCACACTGTCCAGGAAATATCTGTCATGGGTCACCATGATCAGTGCTCCCGGCAGCTTTTTCAGTTCTTCCTCCAGCCATTCCGCCATGTCATTGTCCAGGTGGTTCGTAGGCTCGTCCAGGATCAGCAGATCTGGCCTTGTCAGAAGAGCTGCCACAAGTGCCAGCTTCTTACGCTGTCCTCCGGAAAGGATCCCACACTTTGCCGTGAAATCTGTTACACCAAGCCTTGTCAGCATCCGCTTTGCCTCTGTCTCCAGCTCCTGGTCTGTATGCCCTGATCTGCTGCTCTCCCGGCATTTCTGCAAGACTGCCTCTATAACAGTCTGTTCTTCCGGAAATAAAGGATGCTGCGGCAAAAAACTGATCACCAGATGCGAGGCTCTGGTGATCGTTCCACTGTCTGACTCCTCCAGTCCTGCGATCATTTTCAGCAGCGTGGATTTTCCCGTTCCGTTGATCCCGATGATGCCGACCTTTTCTCCTTCCTCCAGATACAAGGAAGCATCCCTCAAAATTGTCTTTTCTCCAAACGATCTGCTGATTTTAGAGGCTGTCAGTATATTCATAAATTATCCTTCTGTCTTTTCCTGTATTTCCGCAATGGTTTTGGCAATGATCTGTTTCATTTCCTGCTTTTCCCTGCCAATGGCAAAAGCAAGCTCTGAATACAGGCTGTCCTCTGCCAGTTTGAAATATCTCTCATCTGTAGAGGTGCTTTTCTTTCCCTGCGCTCTGCGGATCTGCTTTCTACTATACAGGTTTTTGATGATTCCGACAAGCTCTGTCGGATTGCAGCTCTGGATAGCCGCCTTATACTCCTGTTCCCGCTGCTTGTCGTTAGTACTCCATTTCTTTTCTGTTTCCGGTATTTTGCGGATGATCTCCCAAGCTTCTTCTTTGCTCAGCGCTTTCCGAAGGCTCCTGCTCTCCGCATCAACCGGCACATACACTTTCGCGCTTTGGCAGTCCTTCGGGATCAGCAGATAATATAATCTGTTTCTGTCCGTCCCTGGCATGTCCAGGTGCATGATATCTTCCACTCTGCAGACACCATTGTTAAATTTGATCACATAATCTCCGATCTGATACAAAATAATCACATCCTTTCCAATTTTTCCGTCATTTCTTACGTTTATACTATTAGTGTACCACTTTTCAGTGAAAAATTTCAAAGGACATTTTGTAGTAAAAAAAGCACAGAAACCCCGCTTTGACAGGAATTTCTGCCTTATCCCTCTCCTGTCTGCCTGGGCTTTCTGTGCTTATTATACAGGTACTCCTTTTACAGGAAGATGTACTTCAGAATAAACAGTACTGCCAGTACCCACATAAGCGGGGTGATCTTCTTTGCCTTGCCTGCAGCTGCATGAAGAACTACATAGGAGATAACGCCAAATGCGATACCTTCTGAAATAGAATACATAAAAGGCATAGCAAAGATACAGATAAATGCGGGAATTGCTTCCAGCATATCATTCCATGCAATCTTTGCTACCTGCTGCATCATAAAGAAACCAACAACGACAAGTGCCGGTGCTGTTGCAAAGGAAGGAATTGCAAGAAAAATAGGTGAGAAGAACAGTGCCAGCAGGAACAGTGCTCCTGATACAATAGAAGTAAGTCCGGTACGTCCGCCTTCTGCAATACCTGATGAAGATTCTACAAAGGTTGTAATTGTAGATGTACCAAAGCACGCACCTACAGTAGTACCTACAGCATCTGCCATCAGAGCGCCTTTGATTCCAGGAAGCTTGCCATCCTTATCCAGCATATCAGCCTTGGTCGCACATCCGATCAGTGTTCCAAGGGTATCAAAGATATCTACGAACAGGAATGCAAATACAACCACCAGGAAGTTCAGTGATCCGATCACAGAGAAATCCATCTTGAACAGTGTCGGTGCAAGGGAAGCCGGTGCAGATACGATGCCACTGGGGATCAGGCTGTAGAAGCCTGCATCCGGTGCTGGTACATATAATCCGGTAAGCTGGCAGATAATTCCCAGTACCCATGTGATCAGAATACCAAGGAGAATATTTCCCTTTACATTCTTGATAACAAGGAATGAAGTGATCAGAATGCCAAGCAGTGCCAGTACGACAGTAATTCCTTCAGAATTAAAGGTTCCTGCCTGAATAGATCCCTTAAAAGAAAACAGTCCAACCAGGGTAGAACCGTCTACTACGATGTGTGCATTCTGCAGTCCGATGAAGGTGATGAATAATCCAATACCAACGGAAACTGCTACCTTAAGACCTCCTGGAATTGCATTGAAAATTGCCTCTCTGACATTGGTCAGGGAAAGCAGGATGAAAACAATACCTTCAACAAATACGGCTGTCAGGGCAACCTCCCAGCTGTATCCCATTCCCAGCACAACTGTGTAGGCAAAATAGGCATTCAGTCCCATTCCTGCAGAAAGTACGAAAGGCAGGTTGGCAAACAGTGCCATACAGATTGATGCAAGCGCAGATGCTAATGCGGTTGCTGTAAAAACTGCGCCTGTATCCATACCGGCTGCTCCCAGAATACTGGGGTTAACGGCAAGGATATAGGCCATTGTCATGAAAGTCGTGATACCGGCAATAAACTCTGTCCTTACGTCAGTTCCACGCTCTTTCAGCTTGAAAAATTTGTCCATTTCTATCTCTCCTTCTCATTTTGTTAACAGACAAAACCAGTGTATCATATAATTTATATCTGTGGGATTCTTTTTTTCTTTTTCAGCTCTTTTTCCTTCTTTTTCTGCCTGTCAGTCCTGATTTTTCTCCTATTCTCACAGCTTTCTCTGCCTGCGGGGCATGATTGCTTCTTTCCACTCTCCCATGCCCCGCTCCGCTCTGTTTTCCTTCTTTTCCTCTTCACTTTTCCCTGCCCGCGGGGCATGATTGCCTCTTTCCACTCTCCCATGCCCCGCTCCGCTCTGCTTTCCCTCTTTTCCTCTTCACTTTTCCCTGCCTGCGGGGCATGTTTGCCTCTTTTCTCACTCTCATGCCCCGCTCGGCTCTGTTTTCCTTCTTTTCCTCTTCACTTTTCCCTGCCCGCGGGGCATGTTTGCTCCTTTTCACTCTCCCCTGCCCCGCTCCGCTCTGCTTTCCCTTTTTTCCTCTTCACTTTTCCCTGCCCGCGGGGCATGTTTGCTCCTTTTCACTCTCCCATGCCCCGCTCCGCTCTGTTTTTCATGCTTTTCCTCTTCACTTTTCCCTGCCCGCGGGGCATGTTTGCCTCTTTTCACTCTCCCATGCCCCGCTCGGCTCTGTTTTCCTTCTTTTCCTCTTCATTTTCCCCTTCCTGCGGGGCATGATTGCTCCTTTTCTCACTCTCATGCCCCGCTCGGCTCTGTTTTCCCTTTTTTCCTCTTCACTTTTCCCTGCCCGCGGGGCATGTTTGCTCCTTTTCACTCTCCCCTGCCCCGCTCCGCTCTGTTTTCCCTTTTTTCCTCTTCACTTTTCCCTGCCCGCGGGGCATGTTTGCTCCTTTTCACTCTCCCATGCCCCGCTCCGCTCTGTTTTCCCTTTTTTCCTCTTCACTTTTCCCTGCCTGCGGGGCATGATGGCTCCTTTTCACTCTCCCATGCCCCGCTCGGCTCTGCTTTCTCAGATTGCTTCCTCTGTGATTCTTGTCAGGAATTCTGCTCCGCTGTATAATACCTGTATTATATGGGTTATCAAACCTTTCGGAAAGTCACCCTGTTAGAGATTACATACCCGTCTTGGAAAGGAACACAGATGAATACAACAAATACAGCTATAGATAAAAGAAGTATCGCAGCTCCAGACAACAGAAGCAACGCAGATTCAACATACAAAGCAGAGGCTGGCAGGCACTGGTGTGCCATTTATGGAAATGCCATGTCCATTACAGACCATAAAGTAGAAACCTACAGCAAAGATCTCACGCTGCGCTATCCTGTCAAAGTTCCTTTTGCAGGAAGTGCCCTTCGATTTACCTTTGATAATTTCTGTGGCACAGAATCTATTACGATTTCTGCTGCCTTCGTGGCCATGACCGGAAACACTCCCGAATCCATAATAAAAGAAACTTCGAGGCAGATTACCTTTGACGGTAATGTCTCCATTACTATTCCCGCCGGGAAGCGTATCCTCAGTGATCCTCTTCCTTTTCCTGTCAGCCAGGGTGATTCCGTCTCTGTCAGCTTTTATCTGAAAGAATTTACCCTGATGCGTTCAGGTGTCATTGCAACCGGGCCTTTTTCAAAAGGCTTTTATTCAGTTCACAACCACTCAACTGCTGAGGTTCTTCCTCTGAATGAAACAAGAAAGACAAACTGCTTTTATTTTTTAAGTGACATCAGCCTCTATACAGACAGCTGCAATCATGCAGTTATCTGCTATGGTGATTCCATTACCTCACAGGACTGGCCAGATTACATGCTGGCAGAATGCCTGAAGGTACCTGATAACCATACTGCCATTATCCGAAAAGCCGCCAGCGGCACCAGGATCCTGCGCCAGTATGACAATATCACTTATGAATCCTATGGACTGATGGGAAAGGTCCGTTTCCCTCACGAGCTTCCTGTTGCCGGTGCCGATACGATCATCATCCAGCAGGGAATCAACGACATCATTCACCCGGTAGGCACAGACGTGAATCCCTTCCGTCCCATGAGTGATCTGCCAACCATTGATGAACTGACCGAAGGACTTATCTGGTACATTCAGGAAGCCCGTAAGCTGGGTTATCACATTTTCATGGGTACTCTGCTTCCCATTGAAGGCTGGCGTACCTATGCTCCCTTCCGGGAAACATTAAAAAATCAGGTCAATGACTTCATCCGAAGTACAGACCTGATCGATACCTGTATTGATTTTGACAAAGAAGTACGTGATCCTGCTCACCCTGCCGCTTTCCGTGCAGGGTATGACAGTGGCGATCATCTGCACCCCAGTGCGGCCGCTTATGAAGCCATGGGAAGACTGGCATTCAGAAGCCTGTAATCAACAACCCCCACACCACAGCCAAAGCCTGCTGTAAATAAAAATCAGCAGGCTTCTTTCTTTTTTCTTTTCTTTCACTCTCTGGCTCTTTTACCGGCCATTAGTTTCTTCATATACTCCTTCTTCAGTTCATTCTCGCTCTTTAAATTCTCAATTTCTTTCTGAAGAGACTGCACGTATTCTCTGGCAAGCTTCACACCTCCCCGGACTGCAATATCCTCATGCTGCTCCATCTCATCCAGCCACTGCATCAGGGACTTTTCCCTGATATCCTGATACTCACTCTTATCTGAAAAATACATTCATACCACATCCTTCCCTGCCCGGCACTTCCTTACCGCTCACATAGCGGGCATTGAACTCCATATTGATCTCCCTCAGCTCCTTTTGACCGTCAATATATTCCTGATACATCTCTGCAAGACCTGACATACAGCCATCGCAGTTAGCTGATATGTTTCCAAGTGACCTGGCAACAATCGCCTCACGTTCTTCCCTAGTGGTTTCCGAAATCAAATACCCCATAATAGTTCCTCTCTCTTTTTATGATATCCGTATTCTCACTGATCAGCTATAACAACTCCAGTATGATTCTCACTTTTGTTTACAGCATGATTTCATGATGTCGGGGTCAAAAGCCCCGACTTTGATAGAAAAAAAGAAATGCTGTCTTCTTCAGCATTTCCCATTTTCTCATAGTAGCGAGAGGGGGATTTGAACCCTCGACACCACGGGTATGAACCGTGTGCTCTAGCCAACTGAGCTATCTCGCCATATTCAGTTTTTCTCTTTTCAGAGAAGTGGGACCTACAGGGCTCGAACCTGTGACCCTCTGCTTGTAAGGCAGATGCTCTCCCAGCTGAGCTAAGATCCCGTCCACTGCTTGTTTACCCAAGCCACTTTGCTAATATACCATGTTCAAAGTGGCTTGTCAACACATTTTTCAATTTTTATTATCTGAATTTTTCCTTTTAATCAAAAAGTTCTGAAAAATTCAAAAATCCAGCATCTGCCATGAAGCAGCTGTCGCAAAATATCCAATATCACGTATCTCACACAGCATTGACTGCTCTTTCCCTGTCTTTAGTCGTTACTGTTTACATAAGCCTCGATAACATCATTCTTTCTCTCCAGTTCCCTGTCGAATCGGAAGGTGATCTTCTGTACCTCCAGACCGTTCTGTGCAAAGTAAAGACGAAGTACCGCGTATTTATTATGGAATACCACCTTTCTCTTTATCGTCTTCCACTCTCCGCCAGTTCCATTAAAGGAAAAGACTGCCATCGGTACGCTCTGATAGATCAGTGTCGCCGGAAGCTGCGCAAGCTCTGATAAGTCTGACTTTGCTGTTACTTCCACACGATACCCGCCAAGCTTCTGCAGATCCAGTGCAAAAACGAAGTCCTTATCCTTGCCGGTATCCACTCCATCCAGAGAAATACTGATCTCATCTTCGACTTTATAATAAGTAACCTCTGCATCTGAAGTGATCTCCTGATCTGTTTCTCCGATCACCTCCACACTGGTCTGTATGCCCTCCATTCTTTCAAGAGCATGGGTATTCATCAGGAATCCGCAGATATTTGCTGCATTTCTCTGCAGCTCTCCCCTTGTCAGTGTTCCCGCCTTAAGGGATGAAAGGGTATTATCATCACTGTCATTGATTGAAGCATCTGTACAGACCATATAAAGATCGTTCTGCGCCTTTGCCATTGCCGCAAAGTTGTTGATCCTTGGCTCTTCTCCTTCATCATTGATCTTGGCCCACCAGTCGGTCATCACGATACCCTGAAAGCCCCACTCTCCTCGCAGGACCGTAGTATTCAGGTCATAGCTTCCGGCTGTCCAAAGTCCGTTTACGCTTCCATAGGTCGTCATAATGGAATCTGCCCCGGCTTCCCTGACTGCCATTTCAAAGCCCTTCAGATAAATCTCACGGAGTGCTCTTTCCGAAATAACAGAATCAACCGTAGATCTTCCGGTCTCCTGATTGTTGGCACAGAAATGTTTGGCAGTTCCTGTCACTCCTGCACTCTTTAAGCCACGGATCATGGCTGCTGCCATCTTTCCCGTAACAAAAGGATCCTCCGAAAAATACTCAAAGTTTCTTCCATTCAGCGGGTGTCTGTGGATATTCATACCAGGTCCCAGAAGAGCATCTATTTTGTTCTTCACCATCTCAATTCCGGTAAAGGAATACAGCTTCTCCACCAGTGCTGTATTGAAGGTGCTGGCAAGCAGTGTACCGTTAGGAAGGCTGAATGCCTTCATGCCGCTGTCAAGCCGCATACCGGATGGCCCGTCAGAGCAGCAGCCGCAGGGGATGCCAAAATGTGCAAGTTCCTCGGATACACCGCCAAAGGCTGCTGCCGTTCCAGGTGTTACCTTTGGGCTTCCCATACCCTCTCCGCGGATGATACAGCTTAAGTCATCATCATTAAACTGTGCCACAAAGGCATCCATGGATACCCTTCCTTCTTTTACATCGATCAGACGGTATCCCTGATCTCCGGTAAATGGAAGTTCCTCCGGCAGCAGCTCTTTTCTCTTCTCTGCCGGATTCTTCTTTCTGAGCGGAGCAGCCTCCATTACCTTATGTACAGCTCCGTCTTTTTCTCTTATAAAACGCATCCTCTCAAAGGGTGTCACCGGAGCCAGTGCCTGTGACAGGGAGGCAAGACATACCGTTTCCTCAAGAGTAAAGCTTCCTGCCACCTCAGTCTCCCTGACATTCCTTCCGATATGGAACAAATACTCACCCTTTTCCAGAATATAGGAGGACGCAAAGCCGCTTGTCCCTGTTTCATCATAGGAAGCAAAGCTCTCATAGGGAATAGCAATCCTCATCTGCTCTTTAAGCCCCGGCTTTAATTCCCTGGTCTTGGCAAAGCCAGCCAGCACCTTTTCCGGCTTGGAAAGTGCTCCCTCAGGAGCTGTCACATAAACCTGCACTACCTCTTTTCCGGGCACAGTCCCGATATTCTGAACGGTAAAGGTAATCTCCGCATCCTTTTCCCCTGCGCTGAAGCTGACGTCCCAGATCCTGAAATCTGTATAGGAAAGACCAAAGCCAAAGGGATAACGGACCCTTTCCTTCGCTGCTGTTTCAAAGTAACGGTAGCCTACATAAATATCCTCCTCATAAAGATCCCTGTCCCTGTTGCCAAAATTGGCATCAGAAGGATAATCCGTGATCTTATAAGCAATGGTATCTGTCAGCCTGCCGCTCGGACAGGTCTTACCAAGCAGTACATCTGCGGTTCCATAGCCACCGACCATACCGCCCTGCCATGCGTAAAGAAGTGCCTGCGGATGATATTCTTCTATGAAATCCATATCCATGATATTTCCGGTATTCAGTACAAGGATCAGCCTTTCAAAATGCTTTCTGACCTTGGAAAGCATATCTTTTTCCTTCTCTGTCAGCAGATAAGAGCCCTCCTGGTTTTTATTGTCCTGATCCTCTCCGGCTGTTCTTCCAATGATCACAAGCGCCGCATCGTTTCTGGCTGCCGCCTCACTGACAAGCTCCTCCGGAAGCTCCATTTCCACCTGGCACCATGGCTCATTTCCCCAGCCGACACCAGCGTCAAAGGGATGCTCCTTTACCCATGCCTCATAGGCAGAAAGAACCTGGGGATCAAGTATCACCTGCCCTGATTCCTTCAGGGCATCCAGGATACCAGTCACCTTACTTACATTCACCATGCCTCCCGAACCGGTCCCACTTTTATAATAATGGAACTGCATTCTGCCAAACATGGCAAGTCTTGTACCTTCCTGCAAAGGCAGCGTATGCTCCTCATTGATCAGAAGAACCTGTCCTTCCGCAACCGCCTGTCTGGCTGTTTCTTCATACGCTTTATGATCCAGAACCATTTTTTTCATGCTCTTCTCCTCATCTGATTATTTTATTCCGTATCGGTCTTTCCATCCGCCCCTGTCTGACCTGCAGCTTCCACCAGTGCCCGCCTTTTATTACACATCAGCAGGATTCCTGCTGCCACAATAAACAGGGATATAAACTGGGAAGTGGAAAGTCCTCCCACTGCTCCTCTTTCATCATTCCTGAGAAACTCTATCAGAAAACGCCCTACTCCATAAAGCAGCATATACAAAAAGCCTGTATCTCCCTTTCTTTTCCGCCTGGGATAAGCAGCAAGGAGAATCGCCATGATCAGGAAATTTCCTGCAGAGGAAATAAGCTGCGTTGGCAGAAGCCTTATCCCGGCAGGAGCAAGCGCACCTTCCGGAAATATCACACCGATCGGCAGATCTGTTTCTCTTCCGTAGCAGCAGCCTGCCAGAAAACATCCGATACGGCCAAAGCCCTGTGCCATAGCGATCGAAGGTGCAGCCAGGTCAAAATAATCCAGAAAAATCAGCTTCTTCTTTTTACAATAAAGAATCGCTGCCACCACACCTGCAATAATACCGCCATATACCACAAAGCCCTCTGAGCCTAGTAGTGCCAGCGGATTCTTAAGGAACTGCTTCCACTCCACGATCAGAAACAGCAGCTTGGCACCAAGAAAGCCGCCGATCAGCCCCCAGATCGCAATATCTACGATCGCATCCTCGATAAGTCCGTACTTCTTTGCCCTCTTCATTGCCATAAAGACACAACAGAGAACACCAATTCCAATCATCAGTCCATATCCATGTACCGTAAATGGTCCGATGGAAAATAAATCAACCTTCATTTTCTAATCCTTTCCTGTAAGTCCGAAACGGACTTTTGTTCTTTTCGGAGTGCTTCCCCTTTATACCCTGTCAGCTTGGCAGCTCCAGCTTTTCATTGCCATGAATACAGTACTTCCTTCCATTCATAGCCACATAAAGCGGTGTGGCATTTGGATTCATCAGGATCTTTCCATCCGTAGAGCGCTTCAGCTCCCGGTATGCCTTCACATAATCCAGGATTTCAATATTGGTGGCACACCAGATATCCTCCTTGTACTGTGCCATATATTTCAGGAAGTTCTCCATCAGCTCCCAGTTATTTTTCTGTGCAAATTCATAGCTGTGTCCCCAAAGATAAAAAACAAAGGGACCATCCTTCTCTTCCCTGCAGAATTTCTCTGCAAGCGCCATCAGCCTTTCATCCTCATGATGACAGGTGGGGTGCCATGCAAGAAAGTCCTCTGGCAGACAAAAATCCCCGGTGCTTTCTACAGTTCTGGCATATTCAATGCCACAGGCATCCAGTATCTCCTCGATCTGGCTGTTATATGCCCCGTATGGATAGGCAAACCCACGGATCAGCTCCCCGGTAAGCTGTTCCAGATTATAGCGGTCCTTCAATACTTCTGTTGCAGCCATATTCTTTGGCAGTCCTGTCAGGGACGCATGACTGTAGGCATGGGATGCGATCTCATGCCCCTGATAAAGACAACGCACCTCTTCTGCTTCCACCCTGGAAAAATCAGTTTCAATCCCATTTACAGTCTCCATCCCCCCTTTGCCAAGAAGACCATAATTCAGGTTAAAGGTTCCCTTCATCCCATATTCGTTTAACAGCGCTGCCAGCCTTCTGTCATGTATAGTTCCATCATCATAGCTGAAAGTCAGCGCTTTTCTTTTTCCCTCCGGAAAAAGCATACTGATCTCATAATCCATTTTCCTTCTCCTTCATCAATAGCCCATGATGCCCTCTAATGACTCATCATTGTCAATCCAGTCCTGCACCAGGATCTCCCTGTAATGATCCCTGTCATCCCGGACATATACCTTAACGATCCCGGCATTGATGATCATACGCTTACACATGGAACAGCTGTTGGAATTGGCAATATATTCTCCTGTCTGTGCATCGGTTCCCGCAAGATAAATACTGCTTCCAATCATCTTATCCCTGGAAGCACTGATGATCGCATTGGCCTCCGCATGGACACTCCTGCACAGCTCATAACGCTCTCCCCTTGGGATATTAAGCTGCTGCCTGATACAGGTTCCAAGGTCGGAGCAGTTTTTCCTGCCCCTTGGCGCTCCCACATAACCGGTAGAAATTACTTCATCATTATTAACGATCACTGCCCCATAGTTTCTTCGAAGACAGGTACCCCTGTGCGATACACTTTCTGCCAGATCCAAATAATAATTTACCTTATCTCTTCTCTCCTTCATATCCCTTCTCCTTCCGTAAATCCCCCTGTTTCCTTACTTTCTCATCAGCAGAAGATAAACTGTTGCTGCTGAAACAACAATCTGTATGATAGCAAAACGGAATACGGTCTGCGTATTGGACCATCCCATCACCTTGCGCACATGATCATGAAGCGGTGTTCTTGTATGCTTCAGAATTCCGATCTTCAGAAAACGCAGCAGTGCCACCTTTACCAGTCCAAGTCCCCCATCCAGGATCAGCACGATCGCTGCTGGAATATAAAGAAAGGGGGATCCCGTTTTTAAAATAGCAATACTGATGAAAATACCCATTGCCCGTGAACCCGCATCTCCCATCAGGAGGCGGCTCGGTGTGGCATTGTACCACAGATATCCGAGGATACAGATGCCAAATAGCAGGATCAGATACCGGAAATCACTTCCCTTCCCAAGAATCCCATCGATCACATAAATGGTAGTCAGGGTGACCAGCACCAGTGTACCGGAAAGACCATCTACACCATCTGCACAGTTTGTCACATTGATCGATGTCCATACCAGTATCACTGTCAGCACTGCAAAAACTACCGGTGGCACCGTCACGGTAATACCCATTGTTGCCAGTGTAAAGCTGCTTTCATTATGGTTCAGATAAGTCACTGCCAGTATGATCGCGATGATCAGGTCAAGCAGCCCCTTTTTATATTCATTCCAGGGATGCTCGGCTGCATCATCCATATAACCGGTCAGCATTTCTCCTGCGATCAGCATCAGATAGATCATAGTCTCCACCGAAACCGGCGCAAAGAGAATCGCTGCTGCGATAAACACCAGCACAAAAATAATGCCTGCTCCTCTTGGTTTTCCTGCTGACAGGCTTCCATCATGGGCAAATGCCCGGCCTGCATCCTTTGGTAAAAAGCTGCTTAGCTTTGTAAGCAGCATACATGTCAGTGCAAATGCAAGTAAAAGCCCGACTGCTGCTACCATCGGACTGTCCTGTACTAAAAATTTCTGAATCACTTCTATCTCCTCCCGGCTGCCTTGCTGTTTTTTTCTTCTGTTCTCTTTCAGATCCCCAGTGCTTCCTTTGCCAGCTGGTCAGCCATTTCATTATAAGTATCCCCAGAATGTCCGGCAACTTTCACAAATTGGATATCAACCTGTCTGCTGGCCTCATCATAGAAAGACTTGTAGGCTCTGGTTCCCTCTTTGTTCGTCTTCCACAGTCCAAGACACCACTTGGCAATTCCCTCATAATCATGGTAAATGGCAATCTTTCTGATCCCATGCTCCATGGCATAACGCATGGCCGCCTCTGCTCCCTTGATCTCACCGGCAACATTGTGCATGGCTACCAGCTCTTTATCATCATATTTCTTATGGAAGGTCTGTATCCCTTCTTTTAATAATACGACCATTCCGTAAGAAAATTCCCCGGTTCCTGCATGAAAGCTGCCATCCACATAAATCCGCAGTCTGTCCTCTTCCACCTCTTCCTTCTGGACTCCCTGCAGAAAGGTCTGTGCTTCCTCAAGCGTACCAAAGCTCTTGTACTCCGGTCCCGAAAAGCCATGGACACTTGCCCTGCATTCATCCCAGGTTCTGAAAATACCGGTTTTTCTTCCTTTTCTTACTGCATAAAATTTTGCTGCCATATGCCGACCACAGCCTTGCAAAGGCTTCCTTTCATTCTCTGCCGGAACCCTTTCCGGGCTTTGTGCGGTACTTCTAAAATACCATTTTCCAATATAAATTTCAACATACCGGGTACAAAAAAGGATACCCGTAAAAAAGGATGCCCCCGTTTTCCGGGTGCATCCCTTCTGATCCTCATACTATATCACTTTCCATATTCTGAAGCGAAAGAAAAGTCCTCTGTCATCTTCTTAACATCTCTTAGAAAAATGAGTTCAGGATATTTCCGGCACTGTACACATTGCTGTAGGTACCGTTTGCTGTATAGGTATTGGACTTGGTGCTCTCCTTGGCTGCTGTATAGTCGATCATGGAGGCCTGTGCAGATACCTTATATCCGTAGGCACCGGTCGTTCCAAACAGATTCTTCACCGTACCCATATCAGACTTCTTAAAGGCTTCCTCATCAAGAGAAAGGCTGCTGTCGCTGTTCACGGTAATTCCAACCCTCGAAAGAAGCTTCGCATTGGCGCTGGTGACAGCTGCAAGCGTATCTGCCTTACTCTGCAGATTTTTGGAAGAAGCTGCTGATGTTTTACTGAGCAGATCATTATAATCTGTCACAAAACCGGAAACAGCCTTATAGATTGCATCAGTATCATATTCTTCTGAAACAGTTGCTTTTTCGTTCTTTTTCCGAAAAACGGATTTACTTCCCTTCACCAGCAGACTGTCTGCTGATTCCTTCATGGCATCAGCCGCCTTCTCAATCTCCGAAAGCGTCTTTGCAGAATCGGCTGCCGTAGAAATGGAATTTTTCTTTGTCTCTGTATCCTTGCCTTTGGAAGCAGTCTTATCTGCAGCATCCTTTGCATAATAAGCCTTCATCAGCTTCCCGTAACTGCCATTCTTAATGCTGGCATAATCGGAAAGGAAATTTAAATTACCAAGACTGTTTCCCCTGCTTGTCGTCATACTCTGGAACAGATAGGAATAGTCCTGCCTTGCATTTACATTAATTCTGATCCCCATATTCTCACTCCCTTGACCTTCACAGGTACCTCCGTGTACCCGCTGATAACTTCACTTTAGGTTACTTTTATAATAGCACTGTTTCCTGCTGATTACAAGTAACCTTCCCTGTAAAACTCGTAAAACAAAAAACCTCAGTACATCGACTGAGGTTTTCACGTGCAGGAAAAGAGACTTGAACTCTCATGGTATTGCTACCACACGGACCTGAACCGTGCGCGTCTGCCAATTCCGCCATTCCTGCGAACAAATGTTATTATATCTGCTTTCTTTTCATTCGTCAACAGGTTTTTTAAATTTTTTTAAAATTTTAAATATTTACGATAATTGCCACTATTTATCGCTGTTCCTTTGTGTCATGAAATTCTCCAGTGTGATCTCCACCAGTGACTTCATGATCCGCTGAATCGCCTTCCGGGTAGGTTCATCTACCTCCCTTGCTGCTTCCAGTACATTCTGCACAGACTTCCGTATATCAGCACCGAACTCAAATACATTGGAAGCCTCCGACGCAGACACTACCTCATAGAGCGTATCAATGAACACATGCTTTTCTTCATCTGTCAGTGACAGGATCCATTCATTCATGGCCGCATCCCTGATGAGCTTGCCGCTGCTCATATTTCTGGCACGCACAAAGGATCTGTCCTCAACCTTCCAGCTGTATGCATTGTGCTGCAGCATACCGATCCCACGGCTCTCCACCACCTCGTAGCTGCTGTGATCCTCCAGGATCATACCTACAATCGAAGATCTCGGTATAAATTTGGAAACCCTGTCTGCAATCTGCTCGTAGTGTCCCTCTGCACGGATTTCCGGCCGGAATCCCGGGCCATCATTATTATAAACATGAAGAAGCTTTCCTCTTGCCCTTTCCGAGCAGTTCATAGCCGCATAAACTGCCAGATTTCCTCCCTTGGAATGACCTCCGGCATAAAAGGAACCGGCAATCCATGAGGATACCTTATCCATATAGGCAACACTTAAATGCTGGCTGGACAGCGGCTTTGAAAAAGCAAGATTCAGATCTTCCTTCCAGCCAATGATTGTAGCATCCGTTCCTCTGTAGGCGATATAGGTTTCTTTATTCTCGAGTATATAGGTGATCGCCGAGAACTGCGTTTCATCATCCACATTGATCACGTTGACATAATAATTCATTTTCAGCGTCCCGAATCGTCTGGAATCCGCTGCCGCCTCAAAAAGCTCTTTATTATACTGCTTATACCAGTAATCATCCAGGAGATGATCCCTGTCTGGATGGTGATAAATATCCTGGATACTTATCAGCTGATTCCTCTCCTCCAGTCCCGGTACAAAACGTCCGAAATTCATATACACCATCTGGCACAGCACAAGAGAATCCACTTCATTTAATGGTTCCTGTAAAAAGCTGATATCTCCATGCTCCCGAACATAATCGATGATGTTTCCCATTCCTGTTTCCTTTCCTGTATTCTGTTATGCTTCCCATCCTAAAGCCCCATGCTCATGCTTCATGCCCGGCAGATCTTCTTAACATCTTCTGAAAATCCCCTGCCGGGACGGGCCTGCTGAAATAATAACCCTGCAATATATCTGCCTGTTCTTCCACTGCCACATCATAAATGCCTTCTGTCTCCACGCCTTCCATGCAGACCTTCAGTCCGAGGGAATGTGCCAGCAGGATAATATGCTTGATGATATTCCTGTCTACATTATTTTTTTCACACTCTGCCACAAAGCACTGCTCTATCTTCAGGCAGTCTACTGAAATATCCTGTAAAATATCAAGAGAGGCATAACCTGTTCCGAAATCGTCCAGTGCTACCAGTACCCTATGTTCGCGCAGCTTATTCATGGTACGCATCAATACCGGAAGATCATGTGCCTTGCAGCTTTCCGTCAGCTCCATCATCAGTCTTTCCGGCGGGAACTGATACTCCTTCAGGATTCCCAGTACATATTCAGCAAAATCATCATCCTTCAGCTGTTTGTAGGATACATTTACATTAACGATCAGGCTGTCAGAAAAATCCATAACCTGGCTGATCGCCGTTCTTACAGCATATGCTCCTACTTCCTTCATCATACCTGTTTCTTCCAGGATCGGAATAAATTTGGCTGGTCCAATTCCTGGAAATCTGCCATTTTTCCACCGGAGCAGTGCCTCACATTCCACGATCTGCATGGATTTCGGCTCTACGATCGGCTGATAATACAGCTCAAACCCTTCAAAATCATTTCTGACACAGCGTTTCAGCTCTTCGATCAGACGCAGATGCTCCAAATACTGCTCCCGGATCTCCCTGGTAAAGACAGCTAACTGCCCCTTCCCCTGTCTCTTGGCACGCTCAAAAGCATACCGTGCATTTTTTCTTAGTATATCCGGCTTTTCCGCCTGATCCGGATACTTACATACACCGGCTGACAGCTGAAGCGATACCTTAATATCATTGGACAGTGAGATATCCATTGCCTCATCCGCCATCCTCGCATAAATATCCTTCATATCCTGCAGCGTACCATATGGATAATGAACTGCAAACTGATCACCTTCAAGCCGGTACAATGTCGCTGACTGTGGAATGCATTTGCTTATCCGCAAGGCAAAATTCTTGATGATCTCGTCACCACCGCTATAGGTATACAGGTCATTGATTCTTTTAAAGTCATCAATGCCTACGATCATCAGACAGCCCGAAGCATTTTCATTTTCAAAGGTATCTGCGATGTCCTTTACTGCCACATAAATGTTAGGCACATGGGTCAGCTCATCAGTTGTATCATCGACCCTTTCCAGAATCCCCATACAACAGACAGGGCTGATTTCTGTGTCCCTGTTCATAACACCATGGCTGCGTACCCTGACATATTCTCCATTCCGTTTTCTGACCCTGTATTCCAGCAGCATATAATCTGTTTTGCCAGTCCGTATACGCTCCATTTCTTCATCGAAATAAGCCAGATCCTCCGGATGGATAAAGCTCCTCCACATCCCGGCAAATCCATCCACATATTCCCCGGGCAGTTCAAAATCATTTACTGCCTTGGGCGACCATCTGACCCTTCCCGATATATTCTGCATAAAATAGTAGTCTTCCCTGAGCTTGCAGACTGATTCAAAAAAAATATTTTCCAACCCCTCATTATTGTACTTCACATGCTTCCCTCTTCTGTATGAAATCATACCCTTCCGCTGTCATTCTATATGTCAGTATACCTTTTTCTGTCAGAAAAAGAAAGTAACATTTCTCATAATTTTCTCAAAATATACATATAATCATAAAAAAGCAGGACTTATTGCCCATGTCTGCTGTGCTTGCTATTATCCAAAAATGTAATTCATTTCTATGGGGTGGCCCCCTCCTTCTGCTGCTTATGGGAACGCATCTGTTCTTTTCCTTTTACCTCCATTTTCCTCAGGGAAAAACCTGGAAAGCCGTCCGGATGTCCTTTAAAGGCAAAGATGCTGACCAGAATAACCTTTCCGTTTTTGCCACATTGTCCACCACACTTGCCGCAACGCTCGGTACCGGCAATATCGTAGGTGTTTCTACTGCAGTTGCCCTTGGTGGTCCCGGTGCTGTCTTCTGGTGCTGGATCACCGGTGTACTTGGCATGGCTACCTCCTATGCTGAATGCTATCTCAGCGTACGCTACCGCAGCAGGGATAAAGCCGGTACACATGCTGGAGGACCCATGTACGTGTTCCAGAACGGACTCCATATGCCTCTTCTTGGCAGCTTTTACGCTGTTCTGACACTGCTTGCTGCTCTCTTTGTCGGCTGCACAACGCAGTCAAATTCCATGGCTGAGACAGGAAAAAGCAGCTTTCACCTTGCACCCTCCCTGACCGGATTCCTGGCCGCCATCCTGGCAGGCCTTGTCATTGTTGGCGGCATCAGATCTATCGGAAAGGTCTGTGTCCGGCTGGTTCCCGTTCTGGCCATCCTGTTTACCGGCAGCTGCCTTCTTCTGCTCTTTCTGAACCGCACCTGCCTGTTTCCGGCAGTCGCATTGATCCTGAAGGATGCCTTTACCGGAAAAGCGGTTGGAAGTGGTCTGTCCGCCGGCAGCCTGATGAATGTCCTCCGCTATGGGATTGCCCGTGGATTATTTACCAACGAAGCCGGCATCGGAACCTCTTCCATTATGGCTGCCGCTTCCAGCGAGGAAAGTCCCTCCAGACAGGCCTATGTGTCCATGACTGCGGTATTCTGGGATACCGTCGTCATGTGCCTGCTGAGTGGACTTGTCATTGTCACTAATATATTAAAAAGACCACAATCCGTACTCCATGCCTCTCAGGGTACCCTTACGGATGCGGCCTTTTCTTCTCTTCCATTTTTGGGGAATGGCTTCCTCTCTGTCTGTCTGATTGCCTTTGCACTGACCACCCTCATCGGCTGGTCCTATCTTGGTGAAAGCGCTGTCACCTATCTGACTGGCGGCAGAGGTCTCTTTCTTTATAAGGTAGCTTATATCGTTATGATCTACATAGGTGCGATCCTTCCACTGCAGACTGTCTGGGAATGTACAGATCTGATCAATGCCTGTATGGTCATCCCAAACGTTCTTGCCCTTTTTCTTCTCCGCAGGGAAATTCAGATCACATAATTATCAATCATCTCCGTCTGCCACTCGACCAGATCTGCCAGCGTTACTCTGTCTACGACTCCCTTGATCGCCTCATCCAGCATCTGCCAGAGCTTCAGCGTAGCACAGGTTTCCTGCCTGTCACAGGTATTGACCTCATCATCCAGACAGGCTACCGGTGCAAGAGAGCCTTCCGTAAGGCGGAGTATCATCCCAACTGTATAGCTTTCCGGATCTCTGGCAAGCTTATAGCCTCCCTGCGGACCGCGGATGCTTTTCACATAACCCGCTTTATTCAAGCTGGAAATGATCTGTTCCAGATATTTATCAGAAATGTCCTGTCTCGCAGCAATATCCTTGATCCTTACCGGGGCATCGCTGTCATGCAGTGCCAGATCCAGCATCAGACGCAGGGCATATCTTCCCTTGGTTGAAATCTTCATACAAAACCTCCTTTTCCCCCATTATACTACTAGTTTACTAGGAATTGCAATAGTTGACTTTTCCTGTATGGATGGGTTACCATAGATAATGTTCCCCTTTTTATGGGAAATGGAGGTTTTTATGCAGAAAAAATACTGGGGATTTATTCTCCCCTCTACGTTATCTTTTTTATTAACAGGAATTTATTCCATTATTGACGGCATTTTCGTAGGCAGAGCCATGGGTGACATGGGACTGGCTGCTATTAATATTGCCTGGCCGCTTGTAGCACTCATCATCGCCCTTGGTACCGGTATCGGTATGGGGGCTTCTGTTATGGTGTCTTTAAACCGGGGTGCCGGCCGTGATAATGCGGCAGACCAAATGGAGGGAAATGCATTGTTTCTTCTTGTCGTTTCCTCTCTCATCCTGACCGGGATTCTCTATTTCTTTGGTTCTCCCCTGATGACGCTTCTGGGTGCTGCAGGAGAGGTACATACCCATGCCATGACCTATCTTCACTATATTCTGTATGGTGCTGTGATCCAGACAGTTGCCAGTGGTCTGACACCGCTGATGCGTAACCGTGGTGCTGCCGTTTACTCCATGTGTGCCATGGCCTGCGGCTGTATCCTGAACATCATCCTTGATTATGTTCTGATACTTGTATTTCCATTAGGTCTGATGGGTGCTGCCATTGCAACAGTGCTTGGGCAGCTTGTCACTCTGATCTTTGCCCTTTTCTTCTATTCAAAGAAAGAAAACCGGATCTCCCTTACCAATATAAAGCCCTCCGGATCCGCAGTCAAATCCATCCTTAAGGTAGCAGCCTCCCCTTTCGGACTGACTTATCTGCCTTCCGTCACCATTATACTGATGAATCTGCAGTGCACCAAATATGGTGGTGATGAAGCTGTCAGTGCCTATGCTGTCCTTGCCTATCTGGTTTCCTTCATGGAGCTTCTCGTTCAGGGTATCAGTGATGGTGCGCAGCCACTCTTAAGCCTGAGTAAGGGTCAGAATGATAAAAAAACACTGCGTAGCTATACACTGCTTACCTTTGCTCTTGGGATCGGCGTTGGTATCCTGAGTGGCTCCCTTATGTTCCTTCTGCGTCATCAGATCCCCGTTTTCTACGGTACCTCTGATGCAGCAGCAGAGCTGATCGTCCATGCTGCACCTGCCTTTTCTCTTGTTATGGCTCTTTATGGACTGACCAAGCCCTCTGTTTCCTACTTCTATGCAACAGAGCATCTGAAGCAGTCCAGTACTCTTGTTTATGGAGAGGTTCTGCTGACAGTCGGTACCATCCTGACACTGCCAATCGTCCTTAAGCTTGATGGCGTATGGTTTACCATGCCCTGCGTACAGATCGTCCTGTCCGTACTGGCAGTTCTTTTCCTGCTGACCCAGAAAAAAGAAATTACACCTTCAGAATGAAATTATCTGATTCAGCCATCGTACCGCACAGGCTGATAATATCTGCTTTTTTGAAACCTATTTTATCAAATGTCATTTATTATTTTTTTGCCTTGCAAAAATAAAAAGCATGATTAATAAAGTAACCGGGAACAAAAGTCCGACTCCCATACCTGCACGAATATTGTCTCCTGCACTTTGTGTAACACGTCCGACAATCCCCGGACCTATGCTTCCACCCAGGTCCCCCGCCATAGCAAGCAAAGCAAACATAGCCGTTCCACCTGCCGGAAATCTTTCTGATGAAATACTGATTGTGCCGGGCCACATAATCCCAACAGAAAAGCCACAGATAATACATCCAATCAAACCTGATATCGGATTCGACGATACAGAGGCAAGCAGGTAGCATATCACACATAAAATTCCAGATCCGATCATAAATTTCACCAGATCCATTTTATCACCATATTTTCCGAAAATTACACGACTGATCCCCATTGTAACAGCAAACATGCAGGGACCGGCCAGGTCACCAACTGTCTTTGACAGCCCCAGAGCAGCCTCCGCATAAGCAGATGCCCATTGTGCCATAGCCAGTTCTGATGCGCCAGAGCAGATCATTAAACATACGGAAAGCCAGAAAAGAGGTTTTCGAAACAGTTCCTTTATTCCCATTCCTTCACCCTCATCTACCAAATGCTCGATCGGACAGGTTGCAAAATTATAGATATTTATGGCCGGAACAAGTGCCCATAAAACAGCCAGCCATTTCCAGCTGTCCATGCCAAACACCGCAAAAAACAGTGTGGAGATCGCAATCGTTCCCACTGCCCCCCAGCAATAAAAAGAGTGAAGCAGACTCATCGTTGCCTCTTTGTTATCAAATGGACACGCCTCCACTATCGGGCTGCAAAGCACTTCAATCAGACCACTTCCGACTGCATATACAATCACACTCAGGATAATTCCAACAAACGGTTCCGGCAAAAGATCCGGCAAAAAAGCCAGACCAACCAATCCTGCTGTGGAACATACCTCAGAAGCAACAATACAGATACGATACCCTATTTTGTCCACAAACTTTGCACAAAACAGATCTACCAACAACTGTGTAAGGAAAAAGCAGGTTGAAATCAATGCGATTTTTCCAAGTGTAATCTGATAATCATTATGAAATTTTAAAAATAACAATGGGGCAAAATTAGCTGCAATTGCCTGTGTAATAAATCCCATATAACAGGCTCTTTTTGTTTTTCGGTAATTTGGCATGGTCATCACTCCTTTTGTTTTCTACAACATATTTTAATCACATTTCCATCCTCACACAGAAAGCATCCTTCATAATTTCCCGATATATAACGAGGCTCATAATTAACGGTAAATCCCGCTTCTATCAGATTGATCATTAATTTATTTACCTTACTCTTACTGTCAACATACAGAGAGAGACTCTTTCCTGATATGGAATTTTCTATTTTCACCATTATTTTCATAAGATATTAGGAATCACCAATCCTTATTTTCCAGCTCTGATATTTTTTACTGTCCTTCTCTCAATAGACAAATTTTCATATACACGTTTTCCCCCCGTCCCTGTAGGAGCCTGAGCCAGCAGACCGACCTTTATAACAGGCATAACGGGCATATGGAAATATCTCATCATATAGAAATTGACACCATCTAAGGAATAATGGAAGGCGAAATTATTTCCAACCCTGCAAACCTGGAGCCATGCTGTATTTCCTTCAAGATTGCACCCATTTGCATCATCTGAATCCCCTTTTGTAACAACACTTACAGCAGCATGAGTTCCGAAATCCGTCAATTCAAAACAACACTTCGCCCAGCAGTTCAGATCCTTCATAATCATTACTGAAGCAGAATCATATGTATCCTTAAAACCATGCGATACTTTTACTTTAAGAACAAAATCCCCTTCTATCTCCGTATAATAGTAAGGTGCGTTACAAAGTGATTCCGGTAAAAATCCTTCTTCACACTCGTCTGTGCTTCCGCAGAAAAAATCTGTTTTAGCCGGAGCGAATATTTCAATTTTATCCCCCTCCATCATCATTTCACTTTCATTTAACCATTTAAATATCATGTTCTTTCACCTCGCTTTTATTGAATTATATAACATAATATTATTGTTTTCATTGATTTATTTATGAAATTTATTGTATAATATCGTAAAGTATTTTTCAAAGAAGGAAGTTTCTATGAATATAAATACAACCTATACTAAAATCATTACAGATGAAGATTTGATGGAGACAGTTCAGCACGGAAACAATCTCTATCCTTTCCAGTTTTATTATGAAGATCTGTCAGTTTTTGATTTCAACTGTATCGAATGGCACTGGCATACAGAATTGGAGTTTATTTATATTGAATCCGGAACCGTTACTTTGTGGATTGGAGAAGACCAATTTAATTTAACCGAAGGAAATGGTATATTCATTAATACAAAGGTACTCCATCGCCTTTATTCTCCCTCAAAAGCCCTCATTCCCAATTTTGTATTTATGCCTTCTTTTATTGCCCCCTGCGACAGCCTGATCTATCAGAAATATATTCTGCCGATCATTTCTTACCCATTGCCATTTCTCATATTTCATAAAGAAGTATGCTGGCAGGCAAAGGTTTTATCTATCATGCTGCAAATTATTTCTGCACAGGATTCCGTTTTATCCAAAGAACTCCTTACCAGTTCTCTCCTTCAGAATCTCTGGCTGGAAATATTTGAAAACACAGACATTTCATACCAGGAAGAACACAAGGAGCATTCAACCGCTTCTCAAGCCCGGTTACAGCTCATGATGCAATTTATCCACCTAAATTACTCAAGGAATATCTCATTAGATGACATTGCAGAACAGGCAATGGTCAGTAAGAGTACCACTTTGAATCTGTTTCGGAAATATTTACATATAACGCCGGTTAACTATCTCATTAACTACCGTTTAAAACAGGCCGGTCAGTTGCTTTCAAAAACTGAGAAAAAAGTCAGTCTCATTTCTTCTGAGACAGGATTTCATAACGTTGACTATTTTTGCAGATTATTCAAAAAACGCTACAAATTAACCCCAACGGAATACCGGAAACAGAAGCACTTTCTGTAAACCTGTTTACCATATTTCCCGAAGTCCTGTCCGAAGGGAACCATCGTGAATCGATCACCTTCAAGGTTCTGAATCATCTGTGTTGCGTTCATCTGTCCACAGCGATCTCCAGAATGTGATACTTTTCAGCCAGTTCATTGATGAAATGCTCAATAAAATCGTAGCGGATCACGTTTCCTTCCGTAGATAAAAGGCAGCCTTTCGATGATCCCACTTCTGTATTTCCGCAGACCATGTATGCTTTGCCACACGTAACGGCGCTATGATCAGAACCTTCGTCACTTCTAAGCTGTCAAACATCAGCTCATTCAATGCGGCAAATACGATACTTTTCAATCGACTATTTTGGCTTGAAACAAAACAAGCTGCAGATTCCGGATCACCTCCTCATCTGCAGCTTATCTATTCAAATTCCTATTCGATTGTGAGGCTGAACTTAGGTGGTGAAGCCCCTTCCCTTATTCTTGATGCGATAGTAATCTTCCATCTCCACATCAAGCGTAATATAGGATTCTTTCTTAGGGTCTTTGGGTGTTGCTCAAGAGGCACACCGTCTCAATTCCTGTGGTAAATGGGAACTGATCCACAGCCACTGCCTTTTCCACGTAATATCCTTCTTCAAGGAAAACCTCCAGATCCCTCACAAGGCTGGTGGGTTTGCAGGAAATATAAACAATCCTGTCAATCCCATAGCTGATGATCTTCGTAAGTGCCTTCGGGTGAATACCGTCACGTGGGGGATCCAGCACGATCATATCCGGCTTCTCTTTGATCTGATCCAGTACCTTCAGCACATCGCCTGCAATAAATTCGCAGTTGGTCAGACCGTTTCTCTTCGCATTTTCCCTTGCTGCCTCTACCGCCTCTTCCACGATTTCCACGCCGATCACCTTCTTCGCCACCGGAGACAGGAGCTGGGCGATTGTTCCCGTACCGCTGTAAAGATCATATACAACCTTATCTGCTTTTCCCTCTCCGTCTGTCAGGTCTCCCACGTAGTCCCTTACTGTCTGGTACAGCACCTCGGCACTCAGGGAATTGGTCTGAAAAAAGGAAAATACAGAAATCTTGAACCTGAGTCCCAGAAGCTCCTCCTCAAAAAAATCCCGTCCATACAGGATCTCTGTTCTGTCACTCTGTACCACATCTGCCACCGCATCATTTGTGATATGGAGAATTCCTGCCAGACCGCCATCCAGGGAAAGTGCAAGCAGTCCCTTCTTATATGCTGTCAGATCCACTTCCTCCTGGGAGGTTGTCACAAGGGCAGCCAGGATCTCTCCGGTACGCTTTGCCTTTCTCACAAGAAGATGACGCAGATATCCGGTATGTCTTAATCTGTGGAAAAAGCTGATATTCCGCTCTGCAAAATAATCTCTCGTAAAGGAAAGGATCTTCCTGTAATCTTCATCTACGATCTGACAGTGATCTACAGTCACAATATCATAAAAGCTGCCTCTCTTATGCATGCCAAGAGCCAGGGGACCGTCTTTTACTTCATCTCCGAAGGAAAATTCCATCTTATTCCGGTAGCCATAGCATTCCGGACTCTTCTTGATCCCTTCAAAGATCCATGGTCTCTCCTGTCTGGCAAGAGCACCTGTAAGAAGCTTTCGGATCTGTCCTTCCTTGATCTTCACCTCTTCTTCATAGGGCAGCGACATATACGTACAGCCACCACAGGTTCCAAAGTGAGGACATATCCGGCTCGTTTCAAGAGGTGAATTTTCTTCTACAGAAAGCAGTCTGCCCTCAGCCTTTCCCTTTCTGTTTTTCTGGATCACTGCCTTTATCTTCTGTCCCGGCAGGGCATTCTTTACCGTGCAGCTTCCCTCTTCAGTCACCACGATACCCTTATTGGGAAAATCAATTCTTTCTACTGTTCCTTCTATGATCTGTCCTTTTTTCAAATCTGTTCCTCCACAGCAAAATAGGACATGCAAAAGCTGCACATCCTATTCATGATCTCATTTATGCATATCCTTCTGCCAGAGAAAGCACCTCTCCTGAATATACCTGGAAGGTATTCCCCGCAAAACAATCCTTTCTTTGCAGACTTCCCGGATTATTCAGCGAAATCTTCCTCAGATGCTGCATTTTCAGATACCTGTTTAGCAGGCTTCTTCTCTGCATCCCCATCATCCTCTTCAAAGAAATCATCTTCAAAATCATCATCGAAATCATCATCATAATCTTCCAGATAATCCGGTGTGAAGTAACGGTATACAAGGAATGCGATTCCTGCTACAGCAGCAACAATACCGATAATGGCAAATACCCATACCAGTGTATTATTTTTCTTCTGCTCCTCTTCCTTCTTATTAAAAAATTCTTTCAACTCCCTGAGATCGTGAGCTTTCATAAGATCCATCATTTCTTCCACTCTGTTCATAAAAGATACCTCTCTTTCCTATGCGGGCACAAAATCATATCCCATTCCAATTCATGCCATTAGTATAGCATTTTGTGAACATTTTTACTACCTGAATTTATAATTTTTTGAGTTTTGCAAATCCTGCATACATGATCTTCTGTCCGGCTTCATCAAAATCTACCGTTACCTTGTAATCTCTCGGTCCCGGCTCCATAGCAAGCACAGTTCCTTCTCCGTATTTGATATGGGAAACCCTGTCCCCTGCATCATAATCCGGTTTTCCTGCAGCATTTCCTCCCTTGGTGATTCCAAGTGATCCAAAAGAGCTTATTCCCATTTTGGTTCCGGCACTTGCGATATAAGGTTTATTTTCTGCAGCGGTTCTCTTTTTAGTCAGCACCGCTGCCGGCTTTGTCCTCGAAGGCTGCAGCAGATCATCATCCCGGTAGGCCGGCTTTGGCATCCGGTTATCCAGAAGCTCCGGCGGAATCTCCTTCACAAAGCGGCTCACTGCGTTATACTGCGTCTCGCCCCGTATCATTCTCATTTTAGCACAGCAGATTGTCAGCTCCTTCTTTGCCCTTGTTATTCCCACATAGGCAAGCCGCCTTTCCTCTTCAATCTCAGCATCTCCATCTGCTACGATGCTCATATAGCTCGGAAAAAGACCATCCTCCATGCCTGTCAGGTAAACCTGGGAGAATTCCAGCCCCTTGGCACTGTGAAGTGTCATCAGAAGGACTCTGTCATCATCCTCATCCACACCATCAATATCCGCCACCAGCGCCACTTCCTCCAGGAACTCACTCAGAGAAGGCTCATCATGGGTTTCTTCATAGGATGCCACCTTGCTGACCAGCTCATCGATATTTTCAATCCTCGTCTGTGCCTCTTCCTCACTGTCTGCCTCCAGATCCCTGACATATCCTGTCGTTTCAATAATATCCTTGATCAGATCCGTCAGCGTATACACCTGGAGCTTACTGCGGAACACCTTTATCATATCCACGAAGGGCCTCAGCTTTGCACCGCTTCTTCCTATGGTGCTGATCTCATCCGCCTGCTTCAGTGCATCATAAAAGCTGATCCCTTTTTCATCTGCATAATCCTGTACTTTGGCAATCGTCGCAGCACCGATCCCTCTCTTCGGGATATTGATGATACGCTTTACGGAAAGATCATCCCGTCCATTATCAATCGTCTTCAGATATGCCAGAAGATCCTTGATCTCTTTTCTGGAATAGAAGTTCACACCGCCTACCACATCATAGGGAATACCTTCTACGATAAACCTCTCTTCCAGAAGACGAGCCTGCGCATTGGTACGGTAAAGCACTGCACAGTCCTTATACTGATAGCTGCCATTCCGCTTCTTCCTTGCCACATCATCTGCAACAAATTCAGCCTCTTCGTAGGCATTGTCAAACTGCCGGAAATGGATCCTCTCTCCAGCTCCCTGATCTGTCCAGAGAGCTTTCTCCTTTCTGCCTATATTATTCCGGATCACGGCATTTGCTGCATCCAGCACATTCTGGGTAGAGCGGTAATTCTGCTCAAGCCGGATCACTGCTGCTTCCGGATAGTATTTTTCAAAATCCAGTATATTGCGGATATTGGCTCCCCGGAATTTGTAGATAGACTGATCATCATCACCAACCACACACAGATTATGTCTGTCTCCGGCAAGCAGCCGGATCAGCTCAAACTGGGCACTGTTAGTATCCTGATACTCATCCACCATAATATACCGGAACCGGTTCTGATAGCTCTGCAGCACATCCGGGCAGTCCTTAAAAAGCTCTACCGTCTTCATGATCAGATCATCAAAGTCCACTGCATTGTTCTTTTTCAGTGTCTGCTGGTACTCCTGGTACAAAGCGGCAATTTTCTGCTTATGATAATCTCCTGCCGCACTCAAGCTGTATTCATTCGGGGAGATCAGTTCATCCTTTGCAGAGGAGATTGCTGATAACACCGTTCTCTCCTTTAATACCTTAGTATCCACATTCAGCCGTTTACATATATCCTTGATCACCGATTTCTGGTCATCTGCATCGTAAATGACGAAATTTGTATCATAGCCGATCCTGTCAATATACCTCCTGAGGATCCTGACACAGGTAGAGTGAAAGGTGGTGATCCATGCACTGTCTGCAAAACCAACCAGGCTCTCCACTCTTTCCTTCATCTCTCCGGCAGCCTTATTGGTAAAGGTGATCGCCATGATCTGATAGGGATTAATACCCATTTCTTCTATTAAATAAGCGATCCTGTGTGTCAGCACACGGGTCTTTCCGCTCCCGGCACCTGCCAGCAGAAGAACTGGTCCCTCTGTCGTAAATACCCCCTGCTTCTGCTGTTCATTTAATGTATCATAAATACTCATTCCAAAAACTCCTGCTTAAACTTCTGTAACCCGATGGAATGTCCACGCATATAAATTCAATTCCACAACCGGTGTCCCGCAATAAGCGCACACCTTTTCTCCAAGCCCTGATATGGGCGCTCCACAGTTCGGGCAGTTGATGCCAAGAGACAGATCCCTTTCATCCTGCACCTTCTCCCTGTCCTGTATATACACAAGCTCTGTGTTGTACCTTGTCTGCTTTTCCCTGTCCCGGCTGCCCCTTACAAGCTCACCGGTTTCTGCAGTCACATAATACCGGTATTGCAGGGACGTCTGAAACATGACAGTACATCTTCCTTCTCTTTTCTTGTAATCTGTGATCTCTGTACGATGAATCCTGACCTTCTCAAAATGTTCTCTTTCCCCGCTATTCTTCTGTTGGATGATCTTCATTTCAAGCTGATCCCTCAGTTCCTGGCTTCCTTCCTTCAAAAGTCCCTGATCTGCCGCAGAAACCGCCATCAGATAAGAGGTCAGGACATTTTCAGCCCTGACCCTCATATCATCATATTGAAACTGTGGAAAATCTTTCTTAATTTTTGGAAGATAAAGACCTGTCATTGCCGACACCGATTTCGGGGTTTCCTGATACTCCTCCTCGACTCTGTCAAATCCTTCCTTCAGGGAATCTGTTCCAAATACCTGTCTGGAAAATTCCCGGATTCCTCTTTTCAGACGGCTGATCCCGTATGCAGCTGCACCGATCACACAGAGCAGCAATATCAGAACCACTGCTGTCATTATCAGCGTCATGTTCATAGCTGTCTTTTCCTTCCCATATCTTTTATGAATTAGCAAGCAGCCAGATAAGTACGCAGATAGCAATAATACCTGCCACAGTGATAATCACCTTTGGTATAGAAATCGGAGTCTTGCCGGATACCTTGCCGGTCTGTCCGTTGACCATAAACTGGTATACCTTATCCTTGTACTTGTAGCTGGAGATCCATACCGGGAGGAGCAGATACTTGTAGGTCACATCATAATATCTGGTAGATAATTTCAGATTTTTCACATGATCTGCGTTCTTCTCTGTCCGGATCTTGCTTTCAATGGCTTCTCTCAGCTTAAACTTAATGCTATCCTTTGCCATCTGGAAGGCTTCCTTTAAACCAACTGCGTACCGTTCTGCTGCAAAACCTGCTACATACTCCGGCTTATAGCTCTTATTCTCTTCTGTCTTGTAAGGCTCCAGTCCCTGAAGCATGGACTGATTATGATTGGTCGTTGCACAGACAAGCTCATCATCGATCGTTTCCCTGTATATGCCCTTTGTCGGATACCAGTCTGTGACCGTTTCTTCCTTATCCCCATTGCGCACGGTACGATCCTTACCATATTCTCCATGGTATTCCGTCTCCGTCTTAGCATCAAAGGTCCAGTAGGGAAGATAAACCCCTTTAAAACGCTTTGCCTTTGCACTCTCTTTTGCAAGCTTCGGACAGAACCATTTCTTTTTGATCCAGTTTTTAAATAAACCAGCTGCTTTTTCGTCTGTTACCTGGAACGGCACGACACCTCCCGGCGCCATTGTCTTCTGATCAGAGGCCTCCATAACCTGATTGGATCCGCAGAACGGACATACTCCGGAGATCTCCAGTGCATCATAAACCGTTTCTGCGCCGCAGGCCTTACAGATCACCGTTTTCTTCTCTGTACCCCAGTTACAGTTTTCCGTCTGCTCTGCCTTGTCAAGATCAAGCTCCTGTGCCTTTGCAGGCTGTGTTTTTTCCTTCCTGATCTCTTCTGTATGTCCGCAATACGGACAGGCAAGTCCCCCTGTGGTGGGGTCAAATTCCATGACGCCACCACAGCTTGGACATTTTTTATCTGTTTCTTCCAGTGTTTTGGTTTCCCTTACTTCCAGGTTCTCTTCAAATCCACTCATCATTCTCCCCTTTTCTCTGATGGCTTAATGGATATCGTTATCGTCAAAAGGATCTCCGCACTCCGGACAGAATTTCGGGGGATTCTTAGGATCTTCCGGCTCCCAGCCGCATTTGTCACACTTGTAAAGCGGTACGCCTGCAGGCTTCTTTGCGCCGCAGTTGCTGCAGAACTTGCCTTTATTCAAGGTACCACAGCTGCAGGTCCAGCCATTCTCTTCCGGCTTTTTGGCTCCGCACTCTACACAGAACCTGCCAGTATTGACTGCCCCACAGCTGCAGGTCCAGCTGTCACCCGTCTGTGAAGCTGCAGCTGTCTGTGCAGGTGCTGCCTGAGCCGGAGCTGCCTGCTGCGTGGGTGCTGCCTGCTGTGCTGCTCCCATCTGGAACAGCTGCTGTGCATTCATGCCGCCTGCCTGGGTCGCCATATTCATACCTGCAAATGCCATCATGGGCCCTGTGGAGGTATTGGACGCTGCTGCCTTCATAGCCTCTGCCTGTGCACCGACAAGCGTTGCTGCTGCCATATTGGGATTACGAAGGACTGCACTCTTCTGCAGATCCTTGATCATCTTCTCATCTTCCTCAGATGCCTTCATGGAATTGACACCGAAGGAAACGATCTCAATACCTCTGAGCTGTGCCCACTTCTCAGAAAGGACATCATTCAGGGCATCTGCCAGCTCCATGGTATGTGCGGGTACTTCACTGTAACGGACACCCATGGCGGAAATCTTTGCAAATGCAGGCTGCAGTGCTGTCATAAGCTCTGTTTTTAACTGGCTGTCAATCTCTCTTCTCTCATAATCCTCTGTCACATTGCCACAGACATGGGTATAAAAAAGAATAGGGTCTGTAATATGATAGGAATATTCACCATTACAGCGGATGGCGATATCAATATCAAGACCGATGTTATTGTCTACTACACGGAACGGTACCGGGCTTGCCGTACCGTATTTATTTCCCATAATTTCCTTGGTATTAAAGAAATATACCCTCTGATCCCTGGCTGTATCTCCGGCAAAGGTGATACGCTTTCCAAAGGTCTTAAAGGAATTCACAATATTATCTCCCAGCTTGCCATAGAAGATACTGGGCTCTATAGAAGCATCATAGGTAAATTCTCCTGCCTCCGCACAGATCTCAACGACCTTACCCTGATCCACGATGATCATACACTGTCCTTCATTGACAGCGATCACGGAACCGTTGGAAATGATATTTTCATCCCCCTTGTTATTGGCAGCACGCCCCTTAGTTCTTCTGTGTCCCTTGGTTACCAGTACATCTGACTCCAGTGCATCACAATAGAAATACTCACGCCACTGATCCTCCAGAACCCCTCCTGCTGCACCTTTGATTGCTTTGATTAATCCCATTTTACAGTCCTCCGTTTTGTATTATGGGGAAGCCGGCGATTCACTGACTTCCCCACGCATTCGACATTCCGTTTTATCTTATGTCCGGTATGTCCCCCTGTATGTCTTATATTATTATATCTATTTTGAAAGCTCCTGTCTATACACTTTCCGTCCTGTCATTGCTATTCCTGACAGCATTCTATTTCCTTCTTCCCTGCTTATTCCTTACCTGCATGCTTTCTTTGCAAATTCAGTTGTCACCAGAGCCTCATAGGGCACTCTTTCCGGCAGCTCCCCGGCTTCTTCCAGGATATTCTGCAGCAGTATAAAGGCATCCTCCTCAAAGACCAGATCTGTTTTCCAGGTATCCTGATCGTAATATCGCTTCACGATCCTTTCCAGCGTTTCCACCTCTGTTTCCTCAAATTGAGGGGCGATCACCGCTGCAATTTCCTCCGGCGTATGGCTGTTCACATAATCCATCCCCATTTGCAGAGCATTGGTAAATGCCTGGATCACATCCGGGTTCTCTTCGATATAGCTTTTTCTTGCGCTGAATGCCGTGTAAGGCACATAGCCGGATGCTTCACCAAGGGAAGCCACTACATAGCCATCCCCTTTCGTCTCAAGTGCTGTCGCATGCGGCTCAAACTCTACCGTAAAATCCGCTGTGTCACTTCCGGAAAAGGCAGCTGCTGTAGACCCAAAATCGATACTCTGGTCGATCGTAAGATCAGCCTTCGGATCAAGGCCGTTCTTTTTCAGAATATATTCAAATACCATCTCCGGCATACCGCCTGCACGACCGCCAAGCACTGTCTTCCCTTTCAGCATGGAAAAGTCAAAGTCTGGCATTTCCTCCCTTGCTACGAGGAAATTTCCTGCACGCTGGGTAAGCTGTGCAAAGTTCACTACATAATCCTGTGTCCCTCCTGCATAAGTATAAATTGTTGCTTCACTTCCCATAAAGCCAATGTCTGCTTCCTTGGTCAGCACTGCTGTCATGGTCTTATCTGCGCCAAAGCCGGTAACCAGTGTCAGATCTATCCCCTGTTCCTCAAAATATCCCTCTTCGATCGCCACATACATAGGCGCATAAAAGATACTGTGTGCTACCTCATTCAATGTCACACTTATTCTTTTCCCTGCCCCGGCATCTGTCTTTTCTCCTTTTCCACAGCCAATCAGCACCGATAAGACCATGCCTGCCAAAAGAAGCAGGGACACACCTTTCCGAATCAGTTTTCTTTTCATGATTTTCTCCCTTTTCCGGATAAAATTTTCACTGCTTTATCCTATGAGAGTGTCTCAGAAAATGTGACCTCAGGAAAGAAACATGAAAAAATCCCGAAGAGAGTACAGCCTACCAAAGCTGTACTCTCTCCAGGATTCCCATGCACATGGAAAAGCATGCTACCATTATCATCAGCAGAATTGCCGGAAAATCATATACCATTTTCTGCTGCTCTTCCATTCCTCCCTCTTCATTCATCACCCGGCAGGTTTTCCCTCTGCTTGCAAGAAGCACCTCTATGCCAAGCATAATCAGGAGCACCGGCCAGAAACGGATCACCTCGTAAGGGTCAAAGAACGGAAAGAAAAGTCTTCCCAGAAACAGGACACCCGTCAGCACCAGTGTGATGCCTGCCGTAATGGTTCCCACCCGGTGGATATAAACCGTCTTTCTGCCCATTTATGCTTCCCCCTCCCTGTCAGGGTTCTCCGATGCTGCACTCTGATCAGCAGCTTCCTGTTCTCTGTCCTTTATGGGTTCTTCCCTGTACAGTTCTTTCTTCTTTCCACGGATCATGTGCACACCAAGTACAATGATCAGAACAGAGGCTGTGAGCCTCGGCACATAATCACTGATCGTAAACAGCAGCTCATAGATATATTCCGGTAGTACCCTGTAAGCCCAGAGCATATCTACACCTGTTCCCCACAAAAGCCATACACCGAGCACGATCAGCAGTACTGCAATTCCCCTGGAATTTCCCAGCAGCTTCTTTTTTCCTTTTTGGAACAGCTCCATGCCAAGGATATCATTATCCTCCACCTGTGCAAATTCCTCGTCACTTAAGGATGCCAGATGATTGGCATGAAAAAATCCGTATGCCCATATCACAACCGCCAGAATGGAAAGTCCTTCCAGTCCAAGGAATGACGGGATCATGATCATTCCAAGGAAAAACAGCATCAGCTCTGTTCCTGTCCTCATAAACCCCATATACATTTCTGCCGCTCCCGGCATCAGTGAAAAACAAAATGTCAAAAATCTGTTCTTTTTCTTTGTTTTCATTCTTTTTCCTCCATTTTATCCTGTCTGCTACAGATCATTTGCTAATATCTTTTCTTTTGCTTCCCGCACACTGTTATTCAGCCTGTCAAAAAGCGTTTCCGGCTTCTTTGCACGATATTCGGGATCATTCAGGTCTTCTCTTGTGATCCTTGGTCTGTCCTCCTCCTGAAGCACTCCAGCCCGGCTGATATCACTGCCATCCCGGAAAGGATTGACGATCAGAAGGGTAAGCGCTGCCGCCATGCCTGCTGCCACCTTCAGGACATATACGGCGAAGGGAACCGTCCTTTTTTCTTCTGTCTTTGACAGTTCCGGCAAAAAGACCTTCTTCATGATCTCTTCCTTCAGATGCTCCGGTGCATACAACTCCTGCTGCTCCAGTTTCTCAAGGAAAGCATTTAATTCCTCATCTGTTGGATAATTTTTCATTTCAGATCCTCCCTTCGGTACTTCTTCTTCAGCATATCCCTTGCCCGGTAAATCTGAGTCTGTATGGTCTTGCTGTTCATGCTTCTGTCTCTGGCAATCTCTGCAACGGTCTTTTCCTGCAGATAATAGGCTCTGGCAATCTCATCATAGGGTGGCTTCAGGGAATCGCAGATCTGTGCAAAGCCGCTTTTGATCTCCGTTTCCACGCACTGCTCTTCCGGCCCGTCCCGCCCTTCCGTTATCACCTCAAAAAAGCTGTCTTCTGTCGGGACATTCCTTTTGGCTGAACTTCTGACATAATCAATACTCTTGTTGACCGCTATCCTGCAGATCCACGCCTTTTCATTATTGCCGTCAAAGGTATCATACTTCTGATAAACAGAAAGAAAGGTTTCCTGCGAAAGATCCTCTGCTGCAAAGTAATCTTCGGTTACTTTATAACAAATGGAAAAAACAAGCTTCTGATAGGTATCGATCAGCTCTGAAAGCCGGCTTTTTGAACATATGGATCCATTTCCCTGCATGGCCTGTTTCCTCCTCTGTTTAGTAACAGCGCAGCTTCCGCTGCCCTTCTATACAGTATAACGCAGCAGCCCTTCCGTTTTCTTCAGGAATTTTATATTTCTAAAAAAATATTTTTTATCAAAAAAGACCAGGCCTTTGCCTGATCTTTTCTCTCTGCTCTCTGTCCTGTTTTATTTTCCCTTCTCCTGCTCCCCGCTTTTACGGAGCTCATCCACCATCTTCTCGATCAGAAGCTTCTTAATATAAACATCGAAGCCCAGCAGACCTACAAAAGAAAACATTCTCAAAAATTCCCTGTCCTCCTCCGGTGCATCTTCAAAGATTCCCTGTGCCGTCTCAAATTTATGCAGGATATCCTCCTTCAGTACTTCTACCTGAGATTTTTCAAGACTGAAAACCTCATCATAGATCCGGCTTATATCTATATTCCCATCAGTCTGGAAATACTTCCTGGATACAGGCTCCAGAAGAGTCTGTATATCATTGATGGAAAGAATCCCCTTGAAATAGTAAATAAAGATCAGCATCAGTACATGTTCCTTACTGTACTTCTTCTTTACCGGCGGCGGCAGAAGATCATTCTTGGCATAATTATTAATCATGGTCTTGGTCAGAACCTTGTCACTCTCCGGATTCCTTGATGTATTTTTCAAACGGCTTTCCATGAAGGTAGTAACCTGATCCATGTACAGATCAATACCCGGTATGTCCTCTGACTTGATATGCTGTATCCTGTCAAGGCTTTCCATAATACTGTTTAGCAGATCATCTTTATCTATTGTCATTTTATCGTCACCTCGCAAGCCTCTGTATAAGTGCTTCCATTCTCTATATTATATAGTATTTAAAACCACATAGCAAGTAGAAGGCTGTATTTTTACAATTTTCTTTACTTTAAAACTTTAATATGTTAAAATCTTACTGATCAGGAGATTAGAAAGGAGAATTCCCTTTTATGAATAAGAAAATAATGACACCAGCTGTAGATGAGCTGTTTGATGCGATCTTAAGCCTGCAGTCCAAAGAAGAGTGTTACAGTTTCTTTGAGGATCTATGCACCATCAATGAGCTGCTCTCCCTATCCCAGCGTTATGAAGTTGCCTCCATGCTGCGTGACAAAAAAACCTATCTGGAAATTGCTGAAAAAACAGGAGCCTCCACAGCTACGATCAGCCGTGTAAACCGTTCTCTCAACTATGGAAATGATGGCTATGAGCTTGTTTTTGAAAGATTAAAGGGACAGTCCTGAGTAAGGAATGTCCCTTTTATTACCTTCTTCTGTTCTCTGCCGGTCTAACCATTGATATCGATCATCGTCATGGGATCGATATAAGCATCATCCTTCATGATCTGATAACCCAGCTTCTGGTTATCCTCCCCTATGGTAAAGAGAATATAACCCTTTCCCAGTTCTTCTCCTGCCTTAACAAGCGCTGTGCCATTGTTACGATACACTGAGCAGTAACCATTTCCGTGATCTACCACGATCTTGGTTCCATACTCTGTATCCGCATCCACACTCAGGACAACACCTGTACCTGTTGTCAGGACATTGATACCTGCAGCAGCCGTAAAGACCAGCATCGGATCACCCTCTGTGGCCTCTTCCATGGTAGCGGATCCACTTAAGGGGAATCCCTTGGGCAGTGCATTTTCTACGGTTTCCTGTGAAATCGCATCTTCTGTAGCTGCCTTCTTGCTGACAGTCTCACTCAGGACAGTAACCTTGTTGGAAAGCGTACTGTTCTCTACACTCAGGGCTTCATTTTCATCCGTCAGATTATTGATCGTCACAAGCTGATCCACCAACTGGCTTCTTGCATCCTTCAATGTGATCGAATCATAGATAAATCTGCAGATCACACCAACGATCATCAAGAAAAGAACAATGGCAGCCACCTCTACGATCCCTGAGCTGATATGTCTCTGTTTCATGACACCCTCTTCATTTTCTGTTACAAGAAGAAGGGCAAATTTACTTTTTCTCTTTTTATTTTGCTGTTCCATTACTTCCGTGTCACCTCCGGATCTGTTATGATAGCATGACAAAAAAACGTTACATAAGCGTTATTTTAGCACAGATGGCGGATTTACACAAGTTTTACACAGAAAGCTTCATACTTCCTTCACAAATCAGACCTTTTTTCCTCATAAATTCACTGATCCCAAAAGCCATGATACCGGGCAGTAAAAAGTGCATGACTGCAATTTCAAGCAGGACGATCACAGGAGACACGCCTTCGGAAACCATGGTCTGATAGGCATTGATCTGTCCTACAAGACCGGCCGTTCCCATACCGGAGCCTGTAGCATTATTAGTCATATGCAGTACCATGGTCGATACCGGACCTAAAACTGCACTTGTAATGATCGCAGGAAGCCAGATCAGGGGATTTTTCACAATATTCCCAATCTGCAGCATACTGGTTCCAAGTCCCTGGGCCAGCAGGCCATTTACCTTATTTTCCCTGAAGGATGCCGTAGCGAAGCCGATCATGTTCGCACAGCATCCAACAGTTGCTGCTCCGGCTGCGATTCCATTCAGACCAAGGATGATCCCAAGTGCCGCTGAGCTGATCGGCAGCGTCAGGATCATTCCCATCAGAACAGATACTACGATCCCCATCAGGAAAGGTGCCTGCTCCGTTCCCCAGTTGATCATGCTGCCAAGCCATGTCATGAAGGCCGAAATAGGAGGTCCCAGGATCAATCCCACACTGCTTCCTGAAACAATACATACTAACGGTGTGACGAGGATATCCACCTTCGTCCTGCCGGAAACAATTCTTCCTATATAAATACATACCATTGCTGCAATAAAAGCACCGAGTGGTTCTCCTGGCCCTTGCAGTACCATGGCTCCATCTATGAGTACTGTCCCTGCCAGGATTTTGGAAGCAAATGCACCTGCCATTCCTGCTGTTCCACTGGAAATGATCACGAGAGGATCTGCCTTCAGCCGGATCGCTGCTCCGCAGCCTATGCCTGCTCCTGTCACCGCTGCTGCAAACTTCCCCATCATAAACAGCATGCTTCCTGCTGCACCCGGGATCAGGCTGCCAATCTGCTGGATGATCGTTCCAATGATCAGCGTAGCAAAAAGCCCAGATGCCATACCGCTGAGTCCATCGATAAAAATTTCATTCAGATATTTTTTCCATTGTTTCATATATATTCTATTCCTTTCTGAAATTCCTTTTACTCCGCCTTTTAGCATATTTTACCCGCCATGATATTTCAATCACAAAAGTATCTTTTTTAGAATTCACAAAACTTTCACAAATCCTACAAATTTCTTTACTTTTTAAAGTAGTTGTGCTATTCTGAATTTGTTGCAGCACAGGGCTGCAAAAATTTATATTTTTTATTTATATGTGGAGGTATCTACGATGAACAAAGGTACAGTTAAGTGGTTCAACAATCAGAAAGGATACGGTTTCATCTCTGACGAATCTGGAAATGACGTATTCGTACACTACTCAGGACTGAATATGGAAGGCTTCAAGTCTCTTGAAGAAGGCGCTTCTGTAGAGTTTGATGTAGTAAATGGTGAAAAAGGACCTCAGGCCGTAAACGTAACCAAGTTATAATCCGAGAGATTTATAACGCATTAATTCAGTAACACGATGTGCCTGTTCTTAAATATAAATGTTATATTTTATTTAGGATTTGCTATTGTTTTAAGGAATTAAGGAAAATCCCCATCTTTGCAGATGGGGATTTTTTTGCTCCTGTCATCCGTGTCCTGATCTTCCCTTCTCCGTCCTCTGTCCAAACCCCTTTTCCTGTGATCTGCTGCACTGTATTTCCCGGTTCACTGCGTCAAAGCGGCGCATTGCAGTTTCTATCCTCTTCCTGTAGAATAAGGTTAATTTGCTGAAACAAAGGAGAGCTGTTATGAATCGTGAATCTTTCAAATCCCGGCTTGGCTTCTTACTGGTCAGTGCCGGCTGCGCCATCGGTATTGGAAATGTCTGGCGTTTTCCCTATGTTGCCGGAGAAAATGGTGGTGGCCTTTTTGTACTTCTGTACCTCGTTTTCCTGATCCTTATGGGTCTCCCTGTCCTTACCATGGAACTGGCTGTAGGACGTGCCAGCCGCAGGAGCGCTGTACAGGCTTACCAGGCACTTGAGAAGCCCGGCAGTAAGTGGCATATTCACGGATGGTTTGCCATTCTTGGCTGTTATCTGCTGATGATGTACTACACCACTGTTTCCGGATGGATGATCTCCTATTGCGTAAAGTTTGTAACCGGTACCTTCCGGTCCGGCATGAGTACAGAGGATACCGGTGCTGTTTTTTCTTCGCTTCTTTCCAGTCCTCTGCAGATGGGCTTTTTCATGATCCTTACTGTCGTTGCTGGCTTTCTGATCTGCAGTAAGGGTCTGCAGGATGGGCTTGAAAAGATCAGCAAGTTCATGATGATCGCCCTGCTTTTTCTGATCATTATACTGGCTGCCCACAGCCTGACTCTTTCAGGGGCCTCCGAGGGTCTTTCCTTCTATCTGATCCCAAGCTTTTCCACAGTACAGAATGTCGGTCTTGGCAATGTTATTTCCGCTGCCATGAACCAGGCCTTTTTCACATTAAGCCTTGGGGTTGCTGCCATGGAGATCTTTGGAAGCTATATGAGTAAGGATAATACCCTGGCAGGTGAGGGAATCCGCATCTGTGCCCTTGATACCTTTGTTGCCATTATGGCAGGTCTTATCATTTTTCCCGCCTGCTTCAGCTACGGTGTTGAGGTCAATGCAGGTCCGCAGCTTATCTTTATTACATTACCAAATGTATTTGTCAATATGGCTGGCGGTCGTATCTGGGGATCCCTGTTTTTCCTGTTTATGACCTTTGCCAGCTTCTCAACTGTGATCGCTGTATTTGAAAATATCATGTCCTTCTGTATGGACATGTTTGGTATCAGCCGCAGGAAAGCCGCACTGATCAACTGTATTATCATCCTCATCGCCAGCCTGCCCTGTGTACTCGGATATAATCTCTGGAGTGATCTCCACCTGATCGGCGGAAGGGATGTCCTTGACAGCGAGGATTTCCTTGTCAGCAACCTGCTCCTTCCCCTCGGCTCTCTTGTTTATCTGCTCTTCTGCGTCACGAGGTGGGGCTGGGGTTTTGACAATTATCTTGAAGAAGCTAATACAGGAAAAGGCATTAAGCTTGGTCGTTTTCTAAAGCCTTACTTCCAGTTTATTCTGCCTGTACTGATCCTGATCATCCTGATCCAGGGACTTTTATAAATTTCTGTATTTCACCATTGGCATCACTTCCCTCATAATAATCGGAATGGAAATACTGTAATGCAACTCCATATATTTTTTCTAGACGCTCTTTTTGAACAGTATCAGAACTTGGTAAATTACCATTATAACTGCTGTACACAGACATTTGTGGCTCGTCTACTGTTTCTGCCACAAATGTTCCCGTATACGGAATTGTCTGCGTAGATATTTGTGCATAAAAACTATTTTCTCTTGAAGCCAACTGAAATAATTCACTTATATAGATTCCATGTATTTCAGAATCAACTTGTAATCTGAAGGTATGTCGTCTATGTTGTTCTTTATACTTGCAACTCCGTATGCAAAGCCAAGGAATTTAAAATTTCGGGTTGCAAACACGCTGACCGTACGACTCTTTTCTTGGTTGACTGTAAGTTTCAACCTCTTCTCAAGATATTTTGAACTGCTTTCCAAGAGTCTCTCTGATGCCCGCTTACTCTTTGCAAGAAGCACAATGTCATCTGCATATCTTATGCATATAAGATTTCTATCCGTCAGACCAGAGATTTGCCCATGAGTTAGTATGTTCCTCACATCCAGCTTCCTTCAAATTCCATCTCACGATGGGCACCCTGGCCTTCGGCTATATCCTTCCCACTACCGGGCGGATTCGGGACTTTGACCCGTTAGAAATGTGCGCCGCTAGGCGCACACCACAAGCAGCCAGTATGCTTTGTTACATACAGGCTGCTTAATTAGATTCATTATAAAAATTCAATTTCAACCAGTCCTCTGCTATATGAAACATGGGCTTTAGAGATTCCTGCCATGTTTCCTACCTAAAACTAAAAGATTTACATTTTTAATTTTTCTGCTGTAATGTTGCATCAGACAACCTGCAATACAAATTTTCATCACCATCTTCCCTGTATGTCCCAATAGTCCCTTCAACGACAATCTCCGCATTGTCTTTTGGATACTCATCCGGATAAATGTGTGATCCATCTTCCCACACAAATTCCATTCCCTGAGCACAGCAGGCTGTTGCATCCTGAATCACACAATAAAAGTAATATTTTTTTGTAGCTTCATAATAGGTTGCATAAAAATTTCCATCAATACGAAATGTTTTTCCTTCATATTCCTTTGGAGCAACCATCATCTGATATATAATAGCATAAACCATATCACTGCTCATTTGCGTCAGGTCATAGTCAACTGTCCTTTCTGTTCTCTGAACATCTTCTGTACTATTTATTGTGCTTTCGATATCTTCATTCGATTCGTCATTGACTGAAGGCTCCTCACTTTCTGCTGTCTCTGTTTTACTATTTTCATTATTTATCTGATTGCTTATTACTTTATCGACAGAGTTTGCAGTGCCGACACCTTTCCCACCACTACTTTTTCTATCGCTACATCCGGTTATCAGCAGAATACATAAGAATAAAGCTGCATATTTTTTTAATTTTTTCATGTTCTTCCTCCTGCCACTTTTCCTATGGCACAACTAGCCATAAATGCAACAATGTCCGTTGCTACAATCGTTGAACCTACCGGAGTTCCTGCCAAAATGGATAGTAAAATACCGATAACAGCACAGATTACCGATAACACAACTGAGCAGACAGTAACTCCAAAAAATGTCTTATATACACGCATAGCTGACAATGCCGGAAATATTACCAGTGCCGAAATCAGCAAAGATCCAACCAAATTCATGGCAAGTACAATGATTACTGCTGTAATAATAGCTATCAACAAGTTATAGAAATCTGTTTTCATTCCTGTAGCTTTTGCAAATGTTTCATCAAAGGTAACACAGAAAATTTTGTGATAAAATGTAACAAAAACGACCACAACTGCTACTGATAAAATGCTGCACAATACCACCTGCCCTCTTGCCAATGTCAATATGGATGTTGAGCCAAACAGTGTACTACACACATCTCCTGAAAGATTCGGTCCCGTGGCAAACAGATTCATAAGCAGATAACCGATTGCCAATGCCCCTACAGAAATCATAGCAATCGCTGAATCCCCTTTAATTTTTGTATTCTGTCCTGTCCGCAACAGCAAAACGGCACAAATAACGGTTACAGGTAAAATGAATATCATATTGTTTGTAAAATTCAGAACCGATGCTACCGCCATAGCTCCAAAAGCAACGTGTGATAAACCATCTCCTATAAAGGAAAAACGCTTCAATACTAAAGTAACTCCCAGCAGAGAAGAACAAAGCGCAATCAATACCCCAACAATAAGAGCATACCTCACAAATGGGTATTGAAAATAAAAAATCAATTTATCAATCAATTATCTTATCTCCCTTCTAATTCACACTAATTATTTTTTTATTCGGAGCGTTACATTTTTCTATCCACATAATTTCGATAACAGGAATCTCAGAATTTATTTTACCTACATATCGCTCTACATACTCCATTGCATCTATATAGAATATTCCAAAAGTTCTATCATTAAGTTCAATGAAATCAGCTTGTATATCATATGGCAAATCTTCATTCAATCTTGGATTTATTTCACCATCTTTATTTTTTAATACAAAGTTAGTTTGTGAATTGACTGCTCTAATACTTCTTCTAAACCCTGCCAGCTTATCTTCCATGCCATCACATGACCTGAATATCGTCATATAAGCACGTCTAATCTGACGTGTCATATAAGATTTCATGTTACTTAAATACAATTCAAAACTCTCTGCATTGATTATCACAATTTCCAGAACTTTGTCTTTTTTCCATCGATTTAATATCTCATGAGAATCCCACATTCCGTATCACCATCTTCACATAATAATAACAGTGTTTTCTCACCAGTATCAAAATACTCCTGTTCTAAGAGTTCTTTTATAAAAGTAGTTTTCCCAGCATCCAAAAAGCCATTTACAAAATATATATTTTTCATGCCTTTCACTCCTTGTAAATACACTTTTTCAGTCTGTCTTCAACCAACTCTTTATTCAGATTTTTCCCGATAAAAACAATCTGATTTATTCTGTCTCCATATTGTTCATCCCAGTCCTCCATAATTTCAGGATGTTCCTGCACTTCAAGCCAAAACTATTTGTACTCTCGCACTATTTGACATATTTTCTCCTTTCAGACTGTAACATCGCTCTCATATTCCTGCCTTGTTCCATAAAATACTTCTTCGCCAATATGCAGGATATGACTGGCATAGTTCATTGCTGCTTTCATGTCATGGGAAATCATAATAATCGTAATTTTATCTTCACAATTTATTTTCTCAATAAGACGATACATCTCATCTGTTACTTTCGGATCAAGACCAGATACCGGCTCATCTAATAATAATATTTTCTTTGTTGCACAGAGTGCTCTTGCAAGTAAAACCCTTTGCTGCTGTCCTCCTGACAATTCCCGGTAGCATCGATTTTCCAGGTTTGTAATCTGCAGCTTTTCCATCATTTCACACGCACGCTTTTTCTCTGATCGGTTATAAAATGGACGCATCCCCACACGATTCTGACATCCGGAGAGAACAATTTCTCTCACGGATGCAGGAAAATCTTTTTGTATTACTGTCTGCTGTGGCAAATATCCGATTTCGTCACTCTTTACTCCAGCTCCAAACGTGATCTTTCCATGAATGGGCTGTTGCAGATTCAGTAATGTCCTCATCAGAGTTGATTTACCGGAACCATTTTCTCCAATAATACAAAGATAATCTCCTTCTTTCACAGAAAAGTTAATATCTTGCAGTAGCACTTTTCCATCATATCCGATCGCCAGATTTTGACAGATAATCTGTTCCATATCTCCTCCTACTGCAATGCCTCTTGCAAAACACTTAAGTTGCTTTCCATAATTGAAAAATAAGTCGCTCCCTTTTTCACATCATCAGATGTCGTTGACTGCATAGAATCTAATGTCAAAATACCCTGATTTTTTTCTTTTGTATTCTCAATAATTGTTTTCGCAATTTTCTGGTCAGACCTTTCGATTGTCATGATATTTTTTAACCCAAGTTCATCTGTCTTTCCTGCTAAAAACGTAATTGTTTCAAAACTGGCTTCTGTCTCCGCTGAGCATCCAACAAAGGCTGCATAATAACTTAATCCATAATCATCTACCATATATCGGAATGGGAATCTGTCCCCAAATAACAGTGTCTTTTGTGAGGCTAAATCTACTGTTTCCTGATACTTCTTATCCAGTTCATCCAGTTTATCTGCATAAGCCTTTTCATTTTCCTGATAAGTATCCGCATTTTCAGTATCTATTTCAGCAAGATCATCAGCGATTGCCTTGCAAAGAACTTTTGCATTTCTTAAAGAAAGCCATACATGCTCGTCGTATTCCGGTTCTTCCCCGGCTCCATCTTCCTCCTCTTCTTCGGCTTCCATGCCTTCAACAACCTCTTCTTCTTTTACACTGCTTCCAAGCACATCCAATAAATTTATAACTTTCATGTCTTTATTAACAGCTTCCTTTAATGCATCTTCTACCCATGCATCTGACTCCCCTCCAACATAGATAAAAAGGTCACAATCGGAAATTTTCATAATATCATCCACAGTAGGCTGATAACTATGCAAATCTACTCCATTGTCAAGAAGCATCGTAAGATCCATTTTAGATACTTCATCTCCTGCAATCTCTTTCACCCAGTCATATTCCGGGAATATGGTTGTAACAACTTTAACCTGCTTATCATTATTATCTTTTGCCTGTGTATTGGTATTGGAATTATTTTGACCGCAAGCAGAAAGACAGCATACTGCCATAACTGCCGCTAAAAGAATAGAAATATATTTTTTCATTGAATAAAACCTCCATTTTTATCTTAACTTTTCTAAAAAAGGGTACAAAAACAGAAAGGTACACCCTTAGGACTACCCTTTCTGCCTTATAAAGAAGTTTTATTCAATCGTTTAGTCTTACCTTTTGACTTACAAGAGATGTATCAGAAACAAGTAAAAACTGACCTGTTATCAATAGTGCAAACAATATAGGCATAGGATTTATGGCTGCAATCGTAATCGTACTATTACCTACATTCCTTAATGTCTGCTCTGCCTGATGAATATTGGCACAGATCGGACAGTCTTCGCCTGTACAGTGATGATTTTCTTCTTTTACAATATAGAAAAGAGAAGCAAATGTAACAAATAAAAATAAAATACATACTGCTACAGAAAAAGTTCTTTTGGTTCTTGTATTCATTTGTTTCTCCTTTCCCACACATACTGTGTTTCTAATTCTGTGTTTCTTTGCATTCACTGCATATTCCATAAAATACTGTACGCAGCGAATCCATCTCAAAACCATGATGTTCCATCATATGTTGCTTCAGACTTTCTACTTCATTGCACTGCAAGTGAATCAATTTTCCACACTTTTCACATTTGCAATGATAACATACTGCCTGAGTTTCTCTTTCGTGACCGCCTATATATTCAAAGCAGGCACTGCTGGTTCCATCTACAACATATTTAGCAACCATACCTTCCCTAACCATTTTCTCTAAATGACGATAAATTGTCGTTGTTCCAACTGCTATTCCTTTCGTCTGAAAATAGTCACAGATGTCACTTACCGTAACATGGTTGCCTTGAACTGATTTCAAAAAGGTAAGTAATTCGGTCATTTGCTTTGTCTTATAAGGTGCTTTAGCCAAATCAATCACCTCCTTCAATTTGAAAACAGTTTTCATTTTATCACAGAATTAAAATTTGTCAATATAATTTGGAAATCATTTTCATATTAAATCTGAGTTTTGTATCACTTTTAACGATAATATTCCCTTGTTTCCCGCCAGCCTTTCACATACCATCTGATTACAACATACACCAGTTGTACAAATAACAAGAGAAATAGCAGATTAAGCTGTTGTGATGTAAGTGTAGAATTTGTGACCGCATAAACTGATAGCGACTGAGATACAACGAAACAAATTGCTACGATGATTTTATTCTAATTTTTCTCTACTCCATCGATAACTTACTTTTTTTAACAATCCATCGTTTTCTACTACCACCTTTGCAATCACCTCCCCCTTTTCACATATGTAATAAATACCTTTCGTTTCATATACCACGTCAATTTCACTGAGCTGATATCTTTTGTATATAGAATTATTTTCTTGAACAATTTGTTTAATTAAATCATCTAAATTGTCTTCATTTTTTCTGATATAGTATACAAGAGTGAAATTACCTTCATGTTTATAATCATTTATTTACTCCTGATGCCGAACCCATCATAAGACAAAACAAAGCAAAAAATAATGTCCAAAAAACATATATAAGACAATATATTTTTTTACTCTTTATATTTTCCCTATCACGATGTCTTCCATAACAAATCACATCCGTGATTTGCTTGGGGAAAAATAGCGTGATAAAAATTGAAAATATTGCATATAACAATCCCATAACAGTTTCTCCCATTTCTTATTATGCCATAGCCCACTATAATACGTCACAATCCTATGATTCCCAGCTTCATACCCACAATTTCCTGTTCCAACTGTTCCGCTCTGCCATCATTCATCGTAGCTGCCATGATGCCATGTTGTTTTCTCCTATCTGCTCACCAGCTTTAAAAATTTCTTATCATTCATCTGCTCATTCGTAACATACTCCCCATCGCAAAATAGCGCATAAGTCGTGATCGGTGTTGGTACATTCTGAGCATCCTTCCTACTTTCGATCTTCACAGCCTTGAATGGAATGCCATTCTTCTGAGCGGTTTCTTCCAAGATTGGTACATACTTTGCATTGAAAGGACATTGGTTTGTATAATAAAGAACATAGCCACGTTCATTTATATGAGGGTGTTTTGCACATTCCTTGAACACCGGTGGCTCAGTTTTCTCTTCAAATGGCAGATACCATAGCTGGATTCCATTATCAGCCTCATCACAGGCTTCAAATCCTTTATATTTTAGAAACTTCGGATCGGCCAGAAATGGCTTTTTCCTTGCTGCCGCAAGAATACATAGGCCTTCCTTCCCCTTTTCTTTGCTGTCCTCAATACACTCGGAAAGTAAGTCACTTGAATATCCATGACCTTTGAAAGATCCGGACACCCACAAACAATTAATATACATATAACCAGGTGCTTCGATTGGATTCCATGCACACTCCGCAGGTATGTACTCAATAAAGCACTTGCCTCGTTCTACGCTCTTAAGAAACACAAGACCTTCATCAAATCTATCCGCAAGCCATGCCTTCTTTGATGATACCTGAATATCTTTATTGTTGGAAATGGCACAGCAAATGTGCTCCTTTTCAAGATTTTCTTTCGTAACTCTAATATATTCCATACCTTTAAGCCCTCCTTATCGGATGCCTGACCACAGTCTTCAATTTCTCAGGTGCCACCCTCCGTGCATCACTCAAATAAATTTCGTGGTGCATTCTCTGATCAGTAATATCCAGTGCATATCCTTGTTCTTCCATAAATCTGTGCATCGCATCTACTGTAGCAGGCTCATCGTCATACGATCCGATATGCATACACTGTACACACAGACCTTCATCATAGGAAAAGAACTCAACCTTGGAGAAATCCTGATTCTTTTTCTCGGTAGCTTTTCTCACTGCCCAGTCAAAATCTTCCCTGCTAACAAAATCAGGCAAGCGAATAACAGAAATCCACTTGAAATCTTCCTTGCGCGCATAATCGATTCCTGACACGCCGTCTCGCCTGCCGGCTCGGTCGGTTCGCAGCATGGTGTCCCCCGGACGCCGCTCACCTTGCCACCAGAATCCCTCTAATGGTGGCACCACATAATCGAAATATCCGCCAATCTGATGGTCTTCCTTTTTACTCATTTTTATTGTAAATGCAATTCCGTACAGAAGTCCAATAGCCTGCTTATATTCTCCATCTGCATCATTTGGATTGCCGCTTCCTCTCACCGCTATATAATTCATTTTCGGGACTCTGACAATAGACGGTGTTCCCTTCGGCATATAAAACTCTTTATATTCTTTTTTATAATCAAATGCCATACTCCTTACTCCTCCATAGGTTTTTAATGTTTCTTCCGCATTCCTGCGAATAATGTCCCGTACTTCTTTCGGCTCCAGCACCTCTGCCTTTGCTCCAAATGTCATGAGCCATGTCACAAGGTTTTCCATATCTGTATAATCCGCCGAAAAAAGCAGCCTTCCATCATCCGTCCCGGTAAAGCAATGCGGTCCAAATTCTTCAACCAACCGCCACTTCACATCCTGTGCGAAAAGGACTTTTACCTTTATCCCGCCCGATAATATCTTCTCATTTGATAAATCCGGCATTGGTACATTTCTGCACGTAAAAAACTGCTCTGCTTCTGTAACACAATCCATACGGTTCAACTTAAACAATCTGTAATCTTCACGTTCTAAACACCAGCCCCATACATACCAGCTTGACCACTGAAAAACCAGATAATATGGTTCTACCCTTCGGTTGCTGTCTCCGGATGGAGCATAATACTTAAACTGTATGATATGCCTGCTTTCTATTGCATTTTGGATTACCTCGATCTTCGGAGTAAGAGAGCCTTTATACCATGAAGATAAGTCAATCAGCATAGAGTCTCTTCCACTGATGAACTCTGATGATCCGGTCTGGATTTTCTCCATCAGCTGACCGTAGTATCGGTTCCCACTCACACTATCAAGGCTCCTCAGCCCCGCAAGGATCATCTGCATATCTTTGGATGTCAGAATTGTCCTATCCATACGATATCCGTCCATAATACTAATACCGCCACCGGTCCCCTGTGCCGTCCTTATTGGAATGCCAGCTTTGCAAAGGTCTTCAATATCCCGATTTATTGTCCTTCGAGATACCTCAAATTTTTCCGCCAGTTCAGGAGCCGTTGTCTTTTCTTCCTGCAGTAAGATTGACAATATCCCAATAAGCCTATCTATCTTCATAATTTCCACTCTCCATACATATCATATCTAACACAACACGACAACTATATGTCATGTTTATTATATCCGCGAAAAATTTTTCTGTATACAATAGAATGCACACTCCGCAAACATTCTATTGTCATGAACAAAAAGCCTCCGAACATCAGGTTTTATTCCCAATGTTCGAAGGCTCTATAGCATTATTTGCGTTTAATACAGATAATTGCTTTTCCAGATCAGAAGTATCAACTGTTGCCCCGATTCTGTCTTGAATGGCATCCTTGAATTTTCCTTCCCTAGGCATTGCCATAATCAATTTTGCAAGCACATCATCAATTTGAGACTGTTCAATAATCTCACACTCCTATTTCGGTAATACTAATGGCGAATTTTTCAATAATCCTGCAACAACAGAGTTGTATTTGGCTGTTCCATAATCCAATACGATAAACCGATCATGGAATATGCCACCAGTCTTCTTCATTGACAGTTTTACAGTTGGATATTCCTTACAGAAATCCGTATATTCTATGTTGTGAAGTTTATTATTTCCAACATTGTCACTGAATAAAATAATATTTACTCCTGTCGGAGAATTCTTAAGATGTACCAGCGTTCTTAAACCAATGTAATTATCAACCACATATATTGATGACTTTGCCTGCCTGTAAACAGACTCGTAAACCTCATCCGCACTACTAAATTTTGCATTAAACATAAGCCATTTTTCATCATCATCTGAAATAAAACTGTTCATCATATCCGCAAGTTCAGATTTCGTCACTACATCCTTCAAGCCTTCTGCAACATCAGAAATCTGCTTTTCAAGAGATATCATATCAGAATTGATTTTGCTGATTTCAATTCTGTTATTTGCAGTCTCCATACTTAACTGCAGTAATTCTCTCTGACCGATTAAATCACGATTTTCTAATATGTAATCTTTCATCTTCTTAAAGGTTCTTATTAATGCCTTACTCTGTTTAACAGCCAATGGCCCTTTTAAAACGGTCATCAGCATATATAGTCCTTGCTCTGTAAATACATGAGGATTATAGCGGCTTTTTGAACTTATATTTGCGGTACAATTTTTGTACCGCAAATCTTCTAATTCCTCATCCGTCAGTTCAAACATAAAATCTTCATCAAATTTCTCAATATTATTTTTTACCTGTCTATTAAATCCCTTTGTATCATAGCCATATATCTCTGCTAAATCAGCATCCAACAATACCCTTTTACCTCTAATTTCATAGAGTTTTTCTTTTAAGTATTCTTCGGTTACTTCTATTACTGTAACATCAATTTCCTTCTTTTTATCTTCTTCCATAAAACTCCTCCGTTCATTTTTTGTCCGAAAGCATCATATCTGACCATTTTGCTGATGCCAGTAAAATGGTCTAGTGTTCTGTTTTGGTGATTTTGTCATAATACGCTTTATACCTGTAAATCGTTCTCTCACTGACATTATTGCGCTTTGCAATCTCTACCATAGTCATTCCATTTTCATAACCGGCAACAAAATCATTGTAAATAGCCATCCATTTTGCATTGTGCTTCTGCCTTCCGCTTAATTTACGATTTTTATAATATTCCACTTCTTCACGCAGCTTAGCGTTTTCATTTTCTAATTCTTCAATTCTTTTTAATGCTTCCTCAAGTGTTATAACCTTCTCCACTTCTTTGTCCCTCCGTTCATGTCATTTTCGTTTTGTCCATATTATATATTGCCAATCAGACTTAGTCAATTTGATTTTGTCATACAGGAACATTTTTCATATTCATCATGCAAATAAAATATCGCCGATATCTTTTGCAAGCTATGTCTTTCCTTAGACTCTCTGCCTGAATATTCCTAATCCACTCGTTTAGATTCCATTTTCGTTTTAAAGCCGGTTCATATTTTAGAATCAGGGATAACTTCCGCTTCCAACATTGTTTCAACGTAAATATTTAAGATAAACCTCGATAAAAGTATAATTTCTACCGAGGTTTACCCAATTGCTCCAATTTATCAAATTTTAGCCACAAACTCCAAAAGACCATTCGTCACAACACTTATTTCTTCATCAATCCATCTCTTGTCCGATGTGTCAAGTCTTCCAATGTCCCCCTTGTCACTAAAAGTTATTTTTAATCTTCTGACAATATCATTCCCTGTATTTTCCTTCATCGTTCCATCTTTAAATATATATGTGTCCAATGCCACCATCAATTTGACTCTATCAACAGAAAGGAACTTGATGTTCCTGCATATCACAGTATCGGTCTTGCTTTGAGAGAAAAGAAATCCGCATCGATTGCGGTAAAACGCTTTATTGATTATCTGGATTACAGACATCATTAACACTGATGACTTATAAATTCCAACTGGGGGGAATGAATTTCATACAGAACCCAAAATGAACATGGTGAAGAAACGTTAAACTGTACCGTGCTCATCGTTATAAGGTTCAAAGTACGGAGCAGATAAAGCGTAGGCTCTTAAGGGGAGTATTACAACCTTGGAAAATACGGGAGAGGTTATGACTGAGTTTGACGAGGGACTATGGGGTGGACTCATAAGATATAAAAAGGATTGACATAGTAGAAGCTGCTTTTGAAATTGCAAGAGAGTATGGTGTAGATAAGGTTCTTGTAAAAAATATTGCAGAAAAAATCGGTTGTTCTGTACAGCCGATTTATAGTTATTGTTCCAATATGGAAGGCTTGAAAACTGATTTATATGAACGAACAAGAGCTTTTTTTAGAGAGTATGTAGCGGCGCATCTGGAGAAAGACAATTTTTTTCAAAGTACGGGAAAATCCTATCTTTATCTGGCGAAAGAAGAACCTCATTTGTATGAATTCTATTTTCTGAAAAAAAGTCCCAATCGGATATGTTCTTCTCTTGAAGAATTGTATCAGCAGGAGTGTTCCCTGTCGGTGGCAGAGCATTTGGCACAAGAATTATCCATTAGTCTTGAGTCAGCGAAGAAACTGCATCTGCACATGATAATCTATAATTCGGGAATTGCGTCCATACAGATAGCCAGTAGCTTTGGGCTGGACATGAAGGAGTTAGAGCAGCAACTACAGATGGCATATGAGGCATTTTGGGTAAAAATCCGTAAGGAGGAAGAAAACGAATGACAAAAGCAATCAAAGTGCTGTCTGCTCTAGTTGCGGTATTCATGTTTTTATCAGCTTGTATAGGATTGTTTTATACAAATGGGGGAGAGCATTTTTTCGTGACAAATATATATGGTCAACAGATAGAGCTGTTTGGAGATGGGATATATTCCTACAATTCACTGTTGAAGGTGGGAGCCACCAAAGGTACGGATATTGTAATGCTGGTAGTATCCCTTATACTTTTGGTAACTGTGCTTTGTTTATCTTCAAGGCGATATGCAAAACTATTGGCGGCGGGACTGCAAAGCTGTATTTTATACAATTCTATATACCTGATTACAGGAGTAAGCTTTAATCGCTTATTTCCTCTGTATTTGGTACTGTTTTCGACTTCTTTGTTTGCTTTTATCTTAACAGTTTCCTCATTAAAGATTGAGGCATGTTTTGATGAGATTTTGTATACTAAGAAGCTGAAAGGGACAGCTATTTTCCTGATAGTGGGAGGATGCTCCGTTCTTGTCTGGCTTACAAATTTGGTTCCGGCTGTCTTGACAGGTGCGCCAACTGGCTTTATTGAAATTTATACAACGGAGCCAACTTTTGCCATTGATTTGGGAATCATATTGCCTACTTGCTTGATTGCAGGTGTTGGATTGCTAAAAAGACATCACTTTTCCTATGTATTGGCTTCCATACTGTTGACACTTTTTGCCTGTGTTGGATTGTGCGTGATTTTTCAGACAGTTGTACAGACGAGGCTTGGAATTGTACTGTCAATAGGGCAGATGACAGGCATGGTGGTGTCCTTTGTTATTCTTGGAATCATAGCATTGTTTTTAAATTATCAACTGTTAAAATATGCAAAATAAGAAATGGTTAAGAAAGATGAGAATGTTTTTAATGATAATGGGAGCTATACTTTTGGTGATGATAGGATTCGTTTCATTATATTGGAAAGCAGGGGAAAGGACAAATCTGCAAAAAGGAACCAAAAATAAGCGTACCACTATTTCTAATGATACGCCTATCCTCATTAAATCACTTCAAAATGCTTCAACGCATCGAGTCTGTGAAAGTTTTTCTGTAAATAAGTATTAGCTAATAGGTCTTCTATGATAA
>QULQ01000008.1:326-184486 GCA_003490145.1 Lachnospiraceae bacterium OM04-12BH | reverse complement strand
GCATTCCATTCTTTTTCCCAGTAAGCAAAATAAATACCATATTTCATAAGTCTATTCTCTCCTATTACCTGATATTTGATAATTTATTGAAGGACAATAATCTGCATAATCTCCAATTTGGGTAAATAAATCCTGCATTTCCCATTACCCAACTTTTCCATTTTCAATTTCTGTTTTTCCGGTAAAATGTATGCATCTTTACCGTTGTCCTCTACATCCAGCGTAATATCATACATAGGAGCAATAGGTGATTCCTCCTGTTCATTCAATATTGCAAAATAAGAAAAACCTTCTTTTTCCCAGTTTACCACCTCTACAAATTTAGGGGCATTTGATACAAAATATTCCTTCTCTTCCAATGATTGGATCATTCTTCTAAAAACCTGTCGGCTCATATATGGCTTGGCTAATTCAATAGGTGCAGCCACCCAGATAATTTTACTTTCTCCCACATTTTTAAGGATTGCACATGGTTTCTCCGTATAAATTCCTGGTGGATTGGAATGAATTGCTGCAAACTGTTCCGTATTCGTCATTGTATAAGGAAGCGTCTGTGTTGCTAAAACCTGAAGATCTGCACCATCTTCAATCTCTATTTCTACCTGTGGCATATCAATAGTAAGCGGGATTGTTTTTTCAAAACCATCAAATAAGGTTCTGCCTTTTTCTGTCGGGCTCATATAAGTAAAGTCGTGCTCCGTTATTCCAGTAACACTCACCCCTAAAAGCTTTTGCAATCTCTCATTTCCAATTGGACCACTGATATATAAATTGCCTCCTTTTTTTACATATGCCTCAATTTCGTCCATTTCTTCCTCACGTATGCTGGCAATATGAGAAAGGATTAAAACATCTGCCAAATCCCCTCTGATATTTTTTGTTCCGATTACTTCAAACGGGATATTAGACTCCCGCAAAATGGATGCTGCCGCTACGGGTGAATCCATATAATATCTAGGAGTGATCTTTTTATCCATAATAGCAACATGATTTTCATAGGGGTCATACTTTGCATGAGAAGCAAACCATATAGAGGCATTATGATTTAAGTTTCCATTAACGTATTTTTCATAATTCCTGCTCACATTATAGATTTTCTTCATAAGCTTATGATATATATCCGGCACAATACTGCCATCCGGATTAATTGCATCCACCAGTAGAAACGCTCCATTATGAACTAGTGCAGTCATAACATGTAATAACAGCTGCTCTTCTGTTTTTGTTGTTGTATGATATACAAGCTCCGGATCGCACCGCGAAGTGTGATAGATAAATGGCAGATTCGGAGATACGTTCTTGTAATATTTATTAATAAATGACTGCTGTAAATAGCCGCCATAATAATCTCCACCAGAATAATCTACAGCCTCCGTAAGCAGTTCTGTACTTCCATCCAGCCATGATCCTGTAATCCGTGAAAATTGATGCTCTATCGTAACATCTGGATTGATCTTCTTTACACAGGCTGTCGCAAAATTAGCATAGTCCGCCATCCATTCATCGCGTTTATACGCAAATTCCCGCCAATCAGGATCATTCCAGTCCATGACTCTTGGCAGCTCTTTTCCCGTTTCCCGCATATATCGTTCTCGGCAAGATGGACAATAACAGACTTCCGGCCAAAATGTCATATCCAGAAACATACCTTCAAATTTATATTTCTCGTTTATCTCCGTAAGGCAGTCCTTTACATACTTACGATAGCCTTCGTTATTTGGACACACAATTCCATATCTTCCCGTTTTAAAATTAGGAAGCTGCCGGTATTCCCGCATATTTTTTCCTTCTGCCGTAATCAAGCGCCATTCCGGATGATTATCATAGGCCCAGTTATCAAATATCTGGGTAAAGTAAACCTCCGCGGCAATTCCATTTTCATGACACTTTTCAATCATTTTACCAAGAAAATCAAATCCCTTTAATCCTTTATGCATACGCCCGATTTTTGTAGGATAATAGCACAATCCAGTATGGGGTTTTGCCTTGATCATCGCTGTCTGGACGCCTGCATCCTTTAATGCGTCCACATATCCGTTGACATCTAATTTAGATAAAAATTCCGGATTCCAGTCATCTATATGCATATCCATCAGATTACGTCTGTAATTATTCTCAATCCACATAACACCCTCCATATCATTTACTCTTCATTTTTTGTTCCGCAGTTTTGATTTAAAAATTCACTGGGCGAAATTCCAAATAAATTTTTGAATGTTTTACTAAAAACATGAACACTTGAAAATCCTGCCTCTTCCGCCGCTTCTGTAATATTTACATTTCCACTCAGCATATTTTTTTGCGCCCGTTCAATTTTGACATTAATTATATATCTGTGCAGAGACATGCCCAAATGTTCCTGGAAAATCCTGGTAAGATAATTAGGAGATACCCCTATCCGCTCAGCTATTGTATCATTATCCAGTTCATAATCAAGTTTGCATTCATTTATATATTTTATTGCATTCTCTATATGTATCCAGGATTTTGTCTGTTTTGGCTGCGTTCTTAGATAAATCCTGTCTTCCGACATATAACTCCGGAATGTGTATGTAAGCAATTGCATACAGCCCGCCTTAAGTAATACATTCCTGCATGGCTTGCGATCCTCAAATTCCCTCAGCATTGAAAGATAAATCCTGCTAATATCTGTCCGGTCTGTCATATTGATTTCCGTAACCAGAACTTCATTCAGGATTTTCTCCTCATCCGGGATCCTGTAGGATACCTCCTCAGAAATATTTTTATGCTGCAGCCCGATCCGTTCCTCCTTTTCAAAAAAATCAAAGTGCATAATATACTGAACCAGCGGTTCTGATCCCTGGGAAATAATAATATGTGTCTTTAACGGAGGGATAATAATCACATCTCCGGTTTTGAGAGTATAATGATTCCCGTCAATGATAAAATCACCCTGACCAGAGGCAATATAAGTAAACACATGATCAATATCTCTCCATTTCCCTGACAATGATGCTGTTCGCTTTAAACGCATCATCCGGACATAAGGATTCATTTTTTCATACTCATCAATATTTAACATATTATCCTCTCATGCTTTCATTGATTTAAAAACGTCAAGCAATTCTCTTAAAACGATCTCTCCGGTTCCAGGCAGGACTTCGTGTCCGTATTCTGGGTATATATACATCCTTTTTTCCGCCCTTATCTGATTGAACACGGCATATTGGGTTTCCAAAGGAACCAGTTCATCCTGCAGGCCACAGAAGCACAAGCATTTGGCGTTTATTCTTTTCGCCAGATAACTCACATCTATGTAATCCAGGATCCGGAAAAATTCTTCTTCACGTTCATGCAGGGGATCTCTCACCTTAAAATAGAGTCCAAGCTCTTCATAAGCCTGATACTTCCCATTTTTACTTAACTCACAAGCCTTCCGGTAATCCGAAAGAAACGGATACCCGATACCTGCTACCTGTATTTCCGGATTGAGTGCTGCGCAAACCACACTTAGCCCTCCACCTTGCGAAAACCCCATACAGGCCATTTTTTCACTATTACAGAACGGAAGCTTTTTTGTAATCTGTACCAGCTTCACGATGTCCAAAAACACCTTGCGAAGCAGCAGATTCTCTCTACCCTCAGAAATTCCACGGACAATATGCCCCTGCCATGTCGATCCCTTAGTAATGGTATGATCCTCTGACAGACCTCCCTGCCCCCTGGTATCCATGGCGATTACTGCCATGTCATTATATACATAAGGCAGTTTTTCAAACATATCTCCGCTACTGGCTGAATATCCATGAAACTGAAATAGCACCGGTTTCTTTTCAGGTTTTTGGGGACGAAGTATATGACAATATATCTTTTCTCCTCCCGTTCCCCGAAAGACCAGCCATTCATAGATCACATCCTTATAAAAACAGGGCTGTTCTATAATTTCATACTCTGAAGGCATCTGTCTGACCTCTGTGATCCATGTATCCCATAAAACATCAAAGTCCTCAGGTATTTCCCCGCTACCATAATATTTTTCCAAAGCTGTCTGATCCATCTTCTCTATCCTTTGATCGCACCTGCCATCATTCCTTCCATAACTTTATTATAAAACAACAGATATATTACTAATACCGGGATTGTGGCCATACACAGCGCAGCAATGAGCAATGTATAATCTGTCGTGTACTGTGTTGTAAAATAAGTTAACCCTACCGGAATTGTTTTATATTTCTGGTCTGATACCAGTATCTGGGCAAAAGGAAATTCATTCCACGCAAACATAAAAGTCAGGATGACTACTGTCGATAAAATAGGCTTACAGATTGGCATAATAATTCCATACATGGTCTGGAGCATATTTGCTCCATCAATAGATGCCGCATCTTCCATTTCAGTGGAGATTCCCTTTATATAGCTCTCAAGCAAGAATACTGCTGTCGGAAGCTCAATAGAAACATAAGGCAGCACCAATGAGAACCGGTTATCTAAAAAGCCAAAATTTTTGTACTGAATAAACAAAGGTACCATCAACGCATGAATTGGTATCATAACTCCTGCAAGCAATGCAATATACACTAAGTTTCTCCCCCGGAAACGATAGCGGGACAAAAGATATCCCATAGTATATGAAGCAAGTAATACAATGATCAAGGTGCAAAAGCTTGTAAAGACACTGTTTATGATAAAAATGTGGAACTTGGCCGTTACAAATGCCTTTATATAATTTCCCATATTAATACTTTTAGGCAGTGCCACTGTACTAAGAGCAAACTCCTGATTTGTTTTGACCGATGAATATAGCAGCCATATAACCGGATAAATACAGGTAAGTGATAAAATCATTATTGGGATATTGATTAGCAAAAAATTGAATTTCTGTTTTACCTTATACATTCCTCTTACCTCCCAACAATAACTGAATAATAAAGCTTGCAAGCAGTGAAAATGCCAGAAGCATTACTGCAACCGCTGCTCCAAGGCCAAATTTACCAAAGTCAAATGTTGTCTGATAGCAATATAGTGCCATAGTTGCAGAAGACCTTCCAGGACCTCCATTGGTCATAATATAAATATGGTCATAAACCTTCATTGCTCCTGAGAAGCACAATATTATCGCTACCTTTAATGTATTAGTAATCATAGGCAATGTAATATAAAGTGACTTTTTAATTCCGGATGCACCATCAATTTCAGCCATTTCATATATTTCCTGCGGCACTGCAGAAATAGCACTTACCATAATAACCATGTATAATCCTACATACTGCCAGATAATAGGAATCGAAATTGTCTTCAGGATAATATCCGGATCATCAAGCCATGGTTTAATCCATCCTTCCAGCCCTACTGCTTTCAGAAGGGTATTTAATATTCCATACTGCGAGTTATACACAAATTTCCAAATATATCCAATAACAACCGGCGCCATTACTGACGGGAAAAAGATAACTGCCCGGTGAAAGCCCTTGAATTTCAGCTTACGCATTGTCATCAGGAAAGCGATAATAAGTGAAATCCCAACTTGTCCGATTACGCAATATATTGCAATAATTACTGTATTTTTGGTTACAAGCCAGAAGTCATCCTTGTCAAACAAGGTACGATAATTATCTAATCCAATGAATTTAGGTGTTCCCACGCCTTTCCACTTAGTAAAGCTATACCCTATAGAGGTAAATAGCGGAATAATAATATGGAACAGATAGATAGCAAATGGAATTGCCAGTAAAACGTAAGCTAGCATTGTCTGTTTTTTATTTCTAAATTTGCGGATTTCCAATCTTGTTCCTCCCAAAGCGGGCATCAGTATCACTAATGCCCGCTTCTCCTATTTGATTTTAATCATTCGTAGGTATCTTCTATTGCCTGCTGCATACGTTCTGCCATTTCATCGGGTGTCATCTTATTAATCAGAAGTTCCTGCATATCTGCCCACTCTTCACTGATCAGCTCGCTCGGAAGCTGAACATTGAAAATAGGCATGAAATTCATAGTTTCTTCAATCTCTTTATACTCCTTAAAGAACGGATCCAGTTTAGAATCATCTACATCAGAGCTGACTGCTGCTGAGAAATATCCCTGTTCAAGGCATACATTTGCATACTCTCCGGTTGTTACATACTTCAGAAATGCTTCTGCTGCTTTTTTATTGTCCCCTTCCAGTTTACTGTTCAGACAATATCCCCAGCCTGCTCCGCCAGATACGTTTTCTCTTGCACCAGACTGTCCATCTACAGAAGGCATCAGGCACAATCTTGTATTAGCTTTAATGTCTTCCGGACAATTCTTAATAATATCACTTACTGCCCATGCTCCATTAATAAAGGAAGCTGCCGTGCCGTTATAATACATTGCTGTCATTTCAGAATCATCGATAGAATTCATGTCATCGTTAAATGCGCCTGCTGTTGCAAGTGCCTGAAAATCAGTTAATGCCTGTACAAACTGGGGATCTGTAAACTTAGCGCTTCCATCACCTGACTTAATTCCATCAAACCATGCCTTATCCACATATCTGTATGCAAATGTGTTGAACAGTGCACCTTCGGCAACCCACTGTCCACTATTTCCCAGTGCAATAGGAACATAACCCGCTTCCTTTACCTTAGGTACTGCCTCAAGGAGCTCCTGATAGGTTGCAGGAAACTCATCATATCCACAATCCGCCCAAACCTTCTCATTATACACAACGACCGTATTTGCCTGCATTTGGAAAGGAATCGTGTATGCTTCCCCTTCATAGGTTCCGTCATCAAAGGCTCCCGGTACATAGCTTTCATACCATCCGGGAACGCTCTTGATATCATCAAGTACAGGAAGAATCATTTCACCTTCTACCAAAGTAGGAAGATTATCACCCTTTGTCAGAAAAACATCCGGTAGGGAATCTCCGGCAATTAAAGTTTTTAATTTTGTTTCATAATCATCGTGTGCTACATATTCTGTGTTAATTATTACATCCGGATTTTCCTCCATGAACTTGTTCGCCATAATCCAATATGCAGCAGATGCATCTGTAGCACTTGGGTCATCGCTGTGAAATACCATGATAGAAAACTCCCCTTTTAAGTCCCCCTCTGTTGCTGCATCCTCTGTCACAGATGCCTCTTCTGTCTGATCTGTTTCCTGCTGCTTCGGTTCTTCTGAGGTTGTCCCTGTTCCACACGCCATCATCCCCATTGTCATGGCTGCTGCAGCTAAAATTGTTGTCCATTTTTTCACTTTTCTCATATATCTTTCTCCCTTCTTTTGTCGATAACATCCTATTCCTTTTGTTATATTTTACTAATTTTATCGACGCATTTTGCTTTTTATGAGTCAATTATACATATTCTGCTATATATAGTCTTTATTCTAATTTACTTTTATTTATCCATTTCTATTATATTTTTTGTCATTTTCAAATGTAATTTAATCAGCTTTTACAAACCAAACCGGCCAACAACCTTTTATCTTCGGCTGCATTTTCTTTTTATGGCAAAAGAATCTGGAATGTATTATAATCAGAGCATGAAATTACTACAAAAGAAACGGTCTAAAATCATATATTTCCTGCTTCTGCTGGCAGCCTTCTTACTTGGAGGATGCTCCTCCCATAAGGAATATGTTTCTGCCTCCACTACAATCCGGGATAACACCCCGGTCTGTCTTGTCCCAGCAGCTGATGGCATCACTGTGTATGGCAACGATCTCGCCTCACTGGATGCCTCCCATACAGAGGATGGCTATGTGATGGCAGCCTGGCACGGAGAAGATAAACCCGTGAAGCTGCAGATTACCGGACCAGATTATATGACCTATACCTATGATCTTCCATCCGGCGGATACACCACTTTTCCACTTTCCGCGGGGGACGGTGCTTATCAGGTCGGCATTTATGAAAATGTGGAGGGCAGTCAATATGCCACTGTCTTTTCCACCGATCTTACAGTTACCATTACAAACAAAATGGGACCTTATCTCTATCCGAATCAGTATATAGCCTTTACAAAAGACAGTCAGATCGTCAGGGAGGCACAGACGCTGGTTGCCGGCGCCCATGATGATCTGGAAGCCATTATCTGCATTTATGATTACGTCATTGCCAATATTACCTACGATTATGACAAGGCCGAAAATGTCAAAAGCGGCTATGTCCCAGACCCTGACGAAATCCTTGCTCTTGGCAGAGGGATCTGTCTTGACTATGCCAGTGTCATGGCAGGTATGCTGCGTTCCCAGCAGATCCCGACCCGCCTTGAGGTCGGTTATGCCGGAGATGCCTACCATGCCTGGATCAGTACCTATGTAGAGGATCAAGGCTGGGTCAACGGCATGATCCACTTTGACGGCAAGAACTGGTCCATTATGGATCCAACCTTTGCTGCCAATGCAGGAGAAAAGGAATTAAAAAGCTTTATCGGAGACGGTAAGAACTACGTCACCAAATATATTTACTAATCACTACACTTTACAAGGAGAATACCTTCCAATGAGTAAAAAGCAACTCCTTTCCAATGAAGAAATCGCTTCCTTCTGTGGACAGACAGCCCTGATCATCAAGGCCGGTATCGGTCCTGCAGAGGGCATGGAGATCTTAAAACAGGACACCCACGATCCGAAGGGGCAGGAACTGCTTTCCCGGATCAGCGATTCCTGCAGAAGAGGCTCCAGCTTCCACGAGGCACTTCTGGAAACCGGTCTTTTCCCTGATTATGTGATCAAGCTGATCGCCCTTGGTGAAGAATCTGGAAATACAGACGATGTCCTGACTTCCCTTTCCGAATATTATGAACGGGAGCAGACCATTGCAGACAGTATCAAAAGTGCTGTCACCTATCCCTTTATTATGATAGCCATGATGTTTCTCGTGATCGTGGTTCTGATCGTAAAGGTGCTGCCGATCTTTGCACAGGTATTTGAGCAGCTTGGTACACAGATGAGTCCTCTTGCCACCTCCCTGCTTGCTGCAGGAAATACCCTGAGCCGTTACTCTCTCATCCTTACTCTGGTCTTTCTGGTGATCGTTACGGTTTTCGTCTTCATGTACAAAAGCCCTGCCGGCCGTACCCGGATCCAGCACTTTCTGACGGGCTTTCCTCTGACCAGAGGCTTTTACGAAAAGGTTGCTGCCGGGCGCTTTGCCAGTGGCATGTATCTGGCCTTCACCAGCGGTATGGATACTTATAAGGGACTGGATATGGTAGCTGACCTTGTGGAAAACGAAGAAATGTCAAAGAAAATAGAACTTTGCAAGGAAGAGATTGAAAAGGATGCCAATCTGCCTGAGGCTCTTGCCAGCGCACAGATCTTCTCAAGCCTTTACTCCCGTATGATCGCTGTTGGCTTCCGCTCCGGTTCTGTAGATCTCGTCCTGAAAAAAATATCCGAAAAATACGATGAAGAAACCCAAAAGCAGCTCGACCATATTATTTCTATCATCGAACCGACCCTTGTCATCCTGCTTTCTCTGGTAGTCGGTCTGATCCTGATGTCCGTCCTGCTGCCTCTGATGGGAATTATGTCAAGCATCGGCTGATGTATAAAGAGAGGATCTGCTTATGTCAAACAACCGGTTTGCACAGAAAAAAAGAATATCCCTGTCTTTTCTGCGGATTCCATATCTGCTCTTCCCTGCCATCCTGATCGTCTTTCTGCTTGCCCTGTCCTCCATTCAGGACTCTGCCCTGCAGAAGCAGCAGGAAAGTCTGGAGACAGCACTGGAACGGGACATCACCCACTGCTATGCTGTAGAGGGTTATTATCCACCAAGCCTTTCCTATATTGAAGAGCATTACGGCCTTACCTATGACAAAGACCTGTTTTTTGTGGATTACCAGCCCGTCGGCTCCAATATCCGCCCAAATGTAACGATTATCGCAAGAAAGGACAACTCATGAGAAAACAGGAAGAACGACATATCATTGATATTCTGTTTGTCATTGGTCTGTTCTGTATTTTTGCCCTGTCCACCATTTTTCTGATCTCCATTGGTGCCGATATTTACGGCAAAACAGTCTCCAACACTGAAATCAACTTCAATGACAGAACCTCCTTCGCCTATGTGACGGAAAAGATCCGTCAGGCTGACAGAAGCGGTGCCATCACAGCTTCCACACTGGAGGGAAGGTCTGCCCTGAAGCTCCAAAAGACGGTACAGGATACCGCCTATATCACCTGGCTGTACGAAGATGAAGGCTATCTGAAGGAGCTCATGGTAAGAGAAGATACCCCTCTTTCCCTCTCTGCAGGTCAAAAAATCCTTCCGGTCAGTGATTTTTCTGTTTCCCGGATTCAGGATAATCTCCTGCAGATCACGATCCGCACAGCAGATGGTGACGACTGCAGCCTTTCTGTGAGTCTGAAAGCGGATCCGTATGTTTCTCCTGTGGAAAACGAGGAAGGAGGTGCTGCGAATGAACAATAATGCCAGAAAAACCGGCCTCTTCCTTATGGAACTGATCATTGCCATTCTTTTCTTTTCGCTGGCGGCCGCAATCTGCATCCAGCTCTTTGTGAAATCACATATGATCAGTGAACGCAGCATTGCCCTGAACCACAGCATCCTTCTGGCACAGAATACTGCCGAGATTTTTTATGCCACGAACGGAGATCCCGAAAAAATGGCATCTCTCCTTGGATGCGGAGAATCCTCCGGTACAGCAGCCATCGCTGACAGTGACAATGCCTCTACGCTGACTCTGTTTTATACAGATAAATTTGATTGCCTGGATCCGGCTGAGGCTGCTTCCGCTGTCTTCCAGCAGACGATCTCGCTCTACGCTGACTCCGATCCGGCTCTTATCACCTGCCATATCGTGATCTCGGAGTTTTCCTCTGGAGATGTGATTTATTCTCTGGATACTACATTGCTTCAAAGGAGCCGCCCATGAAAAAGGAAAAAACTTATGGTATGAATATTGGTGCTTCTTCCCTGCTGATCATCATTGTGATCCTCTGTCTGGTGTGCTTTGCCGGACTTTCCGCAGTCAGTGCCCTTGCTGATTACAGACTCAGCGAAAAGCTCTCTGCCCGTACCACCGCCTACTACGAAGCAGTCAGCAAGGCGAACCTGGAAATGGCACGCATGAATCAGGAACTGCTTGCTGCTTATGAAGAAAGTTCCTCTGAAGCGGATTACAGGCAAAAAATAAAAGAGTCTTTTCAGGACTCTCTTACTTTTTCTTATTCCATAAGTGATACACAGGCACTTGTTGTTTCTCTGGATCCGCTGTATCCCGCTGCTTCTTCTGATCCTTTGTACCGGATCACCTGTTTCGAAGTGGAAACCGTTTCAGATCTTTCCCTGGATGATTCTCTACCGGTCTTCACTGGCAACTAATACACCAAGGATGATAGTTCTGTTATTGCTGTGAAGTCCATGGCAGGTAGACAATGTTATCACCTTATCAGATACACTGACAACCTTATCTGATCTCCAGGTTGCTGTCTCATCCACATAATCCAGAAAACCCTGCTGCTCCTCCTCATTCCGGATCAGGTCATAGGTTCTGGAATCTGCCTGTGTCAAATACACTGCAAAGATCTCATACATATAAGCCTTATCTTCTGTAAACACATAGAAGTTCGGATTTTCTTCCTGTATGGAAGAATCATTGAGCATCTTCTTGAGGGAACCAAACATGGTTCCATTTCTCATATTATGTCCATATACGATCGTATTGTAATCGCTGCAATCCGTCTTGTTCAGAAAGTCCATGAAGATCGCACCGGAACTGTTCTTCTCCCCTTCGAAAGTATAATGGGTGTAATAATCATTGTCATTCCCACGGACGATCGGATAGCTGATGTCCAGTGGTTCATAATACAGCCAGCCAGCAAAATCTTCATTGATCTTCTTCAGTTCATCATACTGGATGTCAACAGATACCGGGATCAGACTTTCTTCCTCTGTTTCCTCTGCCTCTGTGCTTTCTTCCTGTACCGGCGCTTCCTCTTTGACAGAGGCATAGCTTTCCAGCTGCTGATACTCATTGATGCCCTTCTGGTACTCTCTTGACAGCCGGAATACATTGATTCCCGATACTACTGCTGCTGCCAATGAAACAATCAGCACGATCAGCCATAATTTGTTTTTCACTTTCCATTTCCCCTTTCACAATACCGGATTCCCTGTAGTCAATATTTTACACTACGCCGATATGGAAAGTCAATGTCAGGGCTGGCGGGGCATCCCAGACCTTTTTTCTCTTCCCATGCCCCGTCTACTGCTCTTCCCTGCCTTTTTCTTGAGGTTTTTCCTTCCTGACGGGGCATCCCAGTCCTTTTTCTCTTCCCATGCCCCGCCTACTGCTCTTCCCTGCCTTTTTCTTGAGGTTTTTCCTTCCTGGCGGGGCATCCCAGTCCTTTTTCTCTTCCCATGCCCCGCCTACTGCTCTTCCCTGACTTTTTCTTGAGGTTTTTCCTTCCTGGCGGGGCATCCCAGACCTTTTTCTCTTCCCATGCCCCGCCTACTGCTCTTTCTGGATTTTCTCACCACTTCCTATGGATATCCGGGCAATGGTTCTTCCTGATGGCTGCCCGCATTTCCACAAAGCACCCACAGATCCGGCACATACCGTTCAGCAGGTGGTCACACTCTTTACAGAAGGAAAGCCTCTCTTCATAAAGAGAATCTTCCGCTTTGATCTCCGGATCAAGCTGTCTGATATATTCATACATATTGTCAAAATAGGAGGCGTCCGGCATATCCTTTGCCAGACACCTCCTGCATATTCTCTGTTCCATTATGCTCTGATCTCAATCTGTACCACACTGCATGCCGGAAGCTCTACGGCAAGATCTCCTGCTTCCGTGATCCTGTAATCCGTGAAACCCTCTTCCTTCACGCAGTCCGGCTCATCGAAGGTATTATGCGCTGTCATGGCTCCTGTCAGGATCCTCGCCTTTATCTGTGAGATCTTCTTATCCATGAACTGCACTGTTACTGTATCGGCTTCCTCTGAGGAAAGGTTTCCAAGCGTGATCAGGATATTGCCCTCTGCATCCATGGAAACGGATTCGCTGATATGAGGCACCTTATCCTCTCCTTCTCCGACCATTTCTGTAGTCAGGGTACTGTCCAGGAGCTCGCTCTCCTGATGACCACGGAACATATGGAATACATAGTAGGTCGGAGTCAGTACCATCTTGGCGCCCTCTGTCAGGATCACTGACTGCAGTACATTGACAAGCTGTGCAATGTTGGCCATCTTCACACGGTCACAGTGCTTGTTGAAAATGTTCAGGGAAAGGCAGGCTACCAGTGCATCCCTCATGGTATTCTGCTGATAAAGGAAACCCGGATTGGTTCCCGGCTCCACATCAAACCAGCAGCCCCATTCATCAATCATCATGCCGACCTTTTTCTCCGGATCATAGCAGTCCATGATATCGCCATGCTTTTTGATCAGCTCTTCCATCTTCTCTGCCTTGGCTAGTGTCTTATACCACTCCCCCGTGGTAAATTCTGTGGCACTTCCCTTATGATCCCAGTCCGGTCCCGGCACTGTATAATAATGTAGGGAAAGGCCATCCATATAGCCGTGAAGATGCGGCGGTGTATGGTCAAAGGCTGTTTCCAGCACCTCCTTTGTCCAGTGGTAATCAGCTGCATTTGCCCCGCAGCAGATCTTCGCTGTCTCACCCTTTCCCGAATAGTCCCTAAGGAAGGTCTGGTATCTGCGGTAAAGATTGCCGTAATACTGCGGTGTCATATTGCCGCCACAGCCCCAGTTCTCATTGCCTACGCCGAAATAATCTACCTTCCAGGGCTTCTCCCGGCCGTTTTCCTTCCGGAGGTCTGCCATAGGTGATACACCGTCAAAGGTCATATACTCAAACCACTCTGACATTTCCTGCACGGTGCCGCTTCCCACATTTCCATTGATATAGGTCTTACAGCCAAGCTGTTCACAAAGCTCCATAAACTCATGAGTACCAAAGCTGTTATCCTCCAGCACACCACCCCAGTTCGTATTGATCATTTTCTTGCGGCTCTCTTTGGGACCAATACCGTCCTTCCAGTGGTATTCATCCGCAAAGCAGCCTCCCGGCCAGCGGAGTACCGGAATCTTCATTTCTTTCAGAGCTTCCACCACATCTGTCCGCATTCCGTTTTTGTTCGGAATCTCAGAATTTTCTCCCACATAGATTCCTTCATAAATGCACCTTCCCAGATGCTCTGAAAAATGTCCATAGAGCTCAGCATTGATCTTTCCAAGCTTCTTTGTTTCGTTAATAACCAATTTTGCCATCGCCTTCTCCTCTCGAAGCTGCCTGTCAGTTTTTCTGCAGACTGCTATATTCTGCCATCCGGAGATCCTCTAACACCGGTCTTTCCCCGGTAGCCTGGCACCATATGGTCACATCACCGCACCATTCACCACACAGATAAACCACATCCCGGTTTCCACCGGCAACCACAGGCATATTTTCCTCCTGCAGCAGGATCCTTCCCGCTACGTGTCCACCTGCATATACCGTCAGTTTCAGATCCTTTCCCTTAAAGAACAGCTTTACTTCTTTCTTGTCTGTCTGCATCTGCAGCTTCAGGAAACGATTTTCCCCCTTCTGCAGCCTGAGTGGAAGCTCGACATTCCTGAAGGCCTTCGCAGCCTGAGGCAAAAGCTCACTATAGGTACACTCTTTAATCGTTTTGCCTCCCAAAAGTGTCACTCTGCCTGCCAGATCTGTATAATATCTACGAAGGATCCTGACCGTCAGCTCTATCCGCCCACTTCCGGCAAAAGCACTTAGATCCACATACGGGTCGTCCTTCTGTACCATAGAAACCAGAGAATTATTGACATAAACAGCGATCAAGCAATCTGCCTTCTCAAAATGTAAGAACAGGGCATCCTCGTCCTTGTCTGAAACAACAAATCTTGAATAAATGGTTTTCAGTGGAGATGCTGCACGGTTATAGCCATCGATCCCCATAATTGTATTATACGGGGAATGTCTGAAAAAGCAAGTTTCTGAAAATGCTCCTTCATCCAGGTCAAACAGCCAGCTTTCACTGATATCTTCCCTTCTGGTAATCCTCATCAGTTTTGAAATTCCCTTTAAAGAGCCCATCTGCAGACTCTTACACCGGATATCATCAAAATTACTGTGTCCCCAGATTTCTGTCTGTAGCTGCACCTCTCCTTTTTTAAAAAACCTGCGCAGACAATTTCCATTAGAATACAGGGTTTCACAGCTTTTCTGATTACGGATTGTCAGCAGATCTGCAGCTCCTGCAATCAGGTATTCACCATCTGCAGCGAGTGTCACATCATAGCATCCAATACCCCGATACTGCCCAAGGCTTTCCATAGGCGCAATTTCTGCTTTTATGCTATTCTCTTTAGTAAGCTGTGCCTCTCCAACATACAAGGTGACTTCTTTCCCGTCATCCTTCTGTTCTTCCGGCAGACAGGCGAGATCCGGAAGTCCCGGAATCCTGGCAGCTCCCATATGTTCCCTGGAACCTGCCACAAAATCAACAGCTCCATAGGAAAAGACAATCTCCTCCTCTTCCATCTCTTTCTGGATCCGGCTACTTCCCTCTGCACCGTCAAGAAGACAGTCCAAAAGACCTTCTCCATAAAGGCATACCTTTGTGCGATCCTTCTGCTGGCTGATCCATCCGATCTCATAATTGCTGTGTCGGATCACACATTCCCTGCCAATGTGAAAATTCCAGGGAAGAAGTCTTGTTTCAAGAGGCTTCATATCTACCACGAAGCTGTCTTTTTCTGTATGAACGGTAATCACCTGCTTCCGCTCCAGATTAGAAAGCTCCATCAATTCCCCTTCCTTCAGCTTCAGAAAGGGTACCTTCCTGTTTATCTGTCCTTCCGACTGCACAGAAAGCTCCGAATGAAATCCTGGCTTCGCTGTGGCAAGAGACTCTCCCAGACTTCTGATAAGTCCTGCCAGAAGACGGGCCTGATAGATCTGCTCATTGCATTCACCTGCTGAACCGATCATGGAACGGAAATCATAATCAGAAGCCATCAAGGCTACCGGATTTTCTTCTGTCCCCCAGTTAGTAATTCCATTATAAAAATCCATGGTTGATCCGGCAGTCTGGTTATAAGGACTTAAGAGCTTTGCCCCACATGCCAAAAGCCGCTTCAGATAGCTATGCTCTCTGTTAGTTTCCGTCACCAGGAATGGCATACTTCTTTCCTGTACGGCATGATACAGATGAATTGCCCTTTCCTCAAGATCCGGATTTTTTCCATCAGAATATACATTATATGCCGTATAGAGATCTGGTGTCAGACCACCTCCGCGGAGTAGATCATTCTGTCCGCAGCAATAGAAAAGCGGTACAGTCATGCCAAATTCTTCTGCCATCTTTTTCAGCTTTTCCATATAACTGACAGGACTTGTGCAGCGATAAAAATCCAGTTCATTTTCGATTTGCATACAGATGATCGTTCCCTGCTGTCCGATCTGGTACTTTGAAAGCACTGGCAGGATATGCGCATACCAGTTTCGCATTTCAGATAGAAATCCTGGATCATCCTGTCTGACTGCAACCTTTTTCTCCGAAAGCCACGCAGGAATTGCACCGCCATCCCATTCGGAGCAGATATATGGTCCTGGGCGTGCGATAACAAACAGCTCATTTTCTGCTGCCAGCTTTAGAAAGCTCTCTACATCCTTATTTCCTTCAAAATCCCAGACATCTGGTGCTGTTTCATGATAATTCCAGGGAAAGTACACATCAATAGCTTGATAACCTGCTGTTTTCAGCAGCTTCATCCTGTCATTCCACCGCTCCCTCGGGATCCGGAAATAAAACAGGGAGGATGCCAGTAATGTCTGATATTTTCCATTAATATAAATTCCATTCTGATCTAATCTGATCGCTTCCATAAAAAATCCTTTCCTTCTTAGCCTTTCAGTCCGCTGTGAACCATTCCGTTTGTGATCTGCTTTTCAAATACCAGAAATATGATCAGGATTGGGATCAAGGCACACACTGTTCCTGCCATTATAACGGTATACTGCATAGTATGCTCTGACTGGAAAAATTTAAGGCCAAGCTGGATCGTATATTTCTCTTTTGTATTCAGATAGATCAGCGGCGCCATATAGTCATTCCATACCTGTATAAATGTAAATATGATCAGTGTTGCCAGCGCCGGTTTTGCCTGTGGCAGCATGATCTGTGCGAAGGTCCTTCCCTCACCGGCTCCATCGATCCTCGCTGCCTCCACCAGCTCATCCGGTACTGTCATAAAAAATTGCCGGAGCAGGAAAATGCCGAAAGCGCTGGCAAGCTGTCCCAGGATCAGCGCCAGATGAGTATCTGTCAGATGCAGCTTACTGATGATCTGATACTGTGGAATCATGATCGTATTCCATGGCACCATCATAGTTGCCAGATAAAGCCCAAATACTATATTCCTTCCGGTGAATTTCATCTTTGCAAAAGCATAAGCTGCCATTGCACTGATAATAACCTGACCCACTGTAGCAAATACCGCAACAAAAGCTGTATTTTTGTAAAAGGTCAGAAATGGCTCTTCTGTCCACACCTTCACATAATTACTGAAATTTACAGGATCCGGGATCCATTCGATCGGTGTTGTAAACACCTGACTGTCGAATTTGAATGAAGTCGATATCATCCACAGAAATGGAAAGATCATGGCAAAGGACAGAAGGAACATTAATGCATAAAATATTACATTTTTTGCTTTTTTCATCGTATTCTCTCCTCCTTAGTCATAATTTACCCAGTACTTCTGCGCAACAAACTGGATGATGGTGATCACAAGGATCACTGCAAACAGGAAATAAGAGATTGCAGACGCGTATCCCATATGCATACTCTTGAAGCCTTCATAATAAATCCTGTATGCCAGCACATTTGTACTCATACCGGGTCCTCCGTCCGTCATGACACTGACCAGATCAAATACCTGGAAGGAATTGATTGTAACCAGGATCAGATTCAGGAATATGGTCGGACTGATCAGCGGAAGGGTGATCCTGAAATACTGCTGCAGCTTACCGGCTCCATCAAGAGCTGCTGCCTCATACAGGGAATCCGGCACATTCTGCAATCCTGCCAGAAAAATCATCATATAGTAGCCACAGTTTTTCCAAACAGATACGATGATCACGGCATACAGTGCCCATGTAGTAGATGCCAGCCACTGGGGAGGATTACTGATGCCAAGCTGCCCCAGCACAGTATTTAAAGGGCCTCCCTGCGGATTAAAGATCATCTTCCAGATGACCGCTACGGACACCATTGATGAAATGTATGGCAGGAAAAATGCGATCCGGAAAAACTTCCGGAATCGCATTAATCTGTTTAATAAGCTCGCCAGTATCAGAGATACCAGCATAGTCAGGACAGAAAACCATACGGCATAAATGCAGTTATTTTTAACGGATACTTTAAAATACCGGTCTGAGAACATCTTGATGTAATTCTGCAGTCCGATGAACTGGTAATCTTTCGACAGCCCTGTATAATCTGTCAGGCTGTACCAGAATCCAAGCACAATAGGCAGGAACATAAACAGGATGAATACGATCAGGCTTGGAAGGACAAACCCCCATCCAACCAGATTCTGTTTCAGCCTGCGGCTGCTCTTTTTGACAGCTTGCTTTGCCATATGGCTTCCCTCCTTATCCTTAGTTCATTACTTCTGCTCTTCTCTCTTCGAAGTTCTTTAATCCGTCTTCCAGAGACTGCTCACCGAGCAGGTACAGTTCTCTTTCTTCCTTTTCAATAGTCTGAAGCTCTGTATATTCAGGGATCATCAGTGTTTCGGAAATCTTGGACGGATTCAGGATATTAGCTGCTCCGGATACACCGATTGCTTCTTCAAATACTGCTGTAATATCATCATCAATATAAGCAGGGATTGCGCCTGCGGCTGCGATATATTTTGCCGCCTCTTTTCCAGCCATGTAGGAAATAAATTCAAAGGCTGCTTCCTGCTTTTCAGAAGATGCATTGATACCGATGAAGGTACTTACACCACCAATAGTAACCGGATCGTCTGTCTTTGCAGGCTGGGGAACAGTTGCAATACCAAGTTCAAAATTGTCTGCGATTGTAGGATCGTTCTTTAACATAGTCAGTACATCACTGATAGACCATTCTCCACCGGGATACATATAGCACTTGCCGGAGCAGAAGAAGTTGATTCCATCGGTACCGCTGCTCACCATATCAGAATAGCTCATATGGGAATTGTCTGTGTTATACATCCTGTTTTCCAGCTCCCACCAGTCCTGAAGTGCACTCAGGTCATCATCTGCGAAGTTGGAGCCTTCCTGAAGTGTAATATAAGCACAGTTATTCCAGTCAGGAATATAACCGCCATAGATCCTGTCAGCGCCTGTGCCTTCCGATAACTCTGCTGCCAGATCTGCATATTCATCCCATGTCAGGTTATCAGGATAAGCAACTCCCTTTGCATCAAACATTTTTTTGTTATAGAAAAGTCCATAAGCAGATGCTCTGTAAGGAAGTCCATAGAATTTGTCATCTACCTTAGTGTCTGCAAATCCGGTTCCATAAGTGGAAATATCCATGCCGCTGTCATTGATCATCTGGGAAATATCTGTCAGATTTCCGCTCTTTGCCAGATTACTTAACAGGGAAGTGGATCTCATATTAAATACATCAATATCGTTGTCCCCGGCCAACATAGTCATAAGCTTGTCATCATACTCGTCACTGCTTACCTGCGTCATTTCTACCGTTACATTCTCACTGGATGCATTGAACGCATCTACCATCTGCTGCAGATAGTCACCTTCGCTCCAGGAATAATAGTGAATCACTACCTTATCCTGCCCGCCTGCAGTGTCTGCTTCTGCGGTTTCTGCTGCTGTGTCTGTTTCTGCTGATGATGAATCCTGTGTAGCAGTGTCTGCTGCTGTGGCACCTCCATTGTCTGATGAGCCACAGCCTACCAACAGGCCAAGTCCCATGGTGCATGCCAGAATACAAGAGATTATTTTCTTTTTCATGTAATGTCCTCCTTTTTGCCTTTCCTTCTCTTTGTTTATCAGGTGACCCCATTCTATCAGGGTAACCCTTCTTCCGAAAGTCTATCATTCTTACCTGTTTTTCCGTCTTCTGCGAAAAGATTAGAAAATCTAATTTTTTCCCGTCAGAATGCACAAACCGCCTCTGCATGCTCTGCAGAAGCGGTTTTCATCAGCTGAATAATCTGTTTGGTCATCCATTTACAGACATGGTACATCAACTTTCTTCCTGCCTGCTTTTGATCTTGTCCATATAATAGAAATATCCACTCTGTTCTACCTGTGACAAAACATCCTCTATATTCTTCTGTTTCATCTTTTTCACAATATTGCGGATATGTGTCTTCATCGTCACCGGCTCAATAAAACGTTCCCGGCAGATTTCCTTCTGATCCTTGCCCTCATGCAGTGCCTCCAGGATATTTCTCTCTGTATCCGTCAGAAGCTGTACCAGATAGATCGTATAGATCAGACTGTCCTCATTATTCTTGATCCGCTTAAATTCTTTCCGCAGCTTCTTTGCTACCTGCGGACGGATCACCGATTTCTCATAGTAGGCATCCTTTACGCAGGAAACCATGGCTGCCGGTGTAGCTGTCTTCAGCAGATAATCACAGGCTCCTGCCTGAAATGCTGCATAGATCATCTCATCATCCTCATACACCGTCAGAATTACGATCTTGATCTTCGGAAACTCCCGGAGGATCTGGCTGGTCGCCGTGATCCCGGCATACTTGCTTTCCATTTCAATATCCATCAGGATCACATCTGGCTGCAGCATGGCGCTTTTCATGATCGCCTGATATCCGTCATGGGCAGCCGCCACTACCTCAATTTCCTCTGACTGTGAAAGAACTGTCTCATATTTCCTGCAAAGTGACTCCATATCATCTACAATCATTACTCTTATCTTTTTATTTTCCATCTGACACTTCTCCTATCAAAGGCAGATAAATATGGAACTCTGCTCCCAGTTCCCCATTTTCTGCCGTAATTCTTCCTCTGTGGCTGATAATGATCCTTCTGCAGAAGGACAGCCCGATCCCCCAGTTCTGTTTGGTTGATTTCGTAGATACAAATGGGTTGAACAGACGGTTACTGATGCTTTCTGAAAGCCCGGGACCTGTATCCTTTATGATGATCTCCACTTCCTCATCATAAATCTTAAGCTCCACGAAAACCTTCTTTTCTCTGCGGCTTTCCTCCATCGCTTCCATGGCATTGCAGAAAATATTCCGAAAAACCTCCTTCATATAACCAGGATCCAGAAAGACTTCCGCCTTCTTCAATGGTTTTTCGTACAAGATCTGACAACCTTCCTTCTCCATCATTGCTTTGTTTTCTTCCACTGCGCTTTGGATCACTTCTGCCAAATTCTGTCTGGACTGGTTCAATACGATCCGGTTGCTGTTCTTCTGCAGCTCATTCAGTCTGTCATATACCTCCTGACAGGATTTCTGGATATTTTCAAGTTCTTTGACAGGTTCCTTCTCCTTTGCCGAAAGTGTCTCTGCCTCTGCCATGATCCCAAGCAGTTCATTCTTTACATAATGACTGAATGCCCTGGTGGAAATCTCTGATGATGCAATAATACTGGAAAACACATATTCCTCCTGAGATACTCTCTCCCGCATCAGCTGATACCGGTACATATTGTAAAACAGGATGATCAGGAATAACAGGATCAGCCAGATCACCGCCCTCATACCACCCACATACGGTGCCATTTTCAGGGAGTGATAGGAAATATAGCCTGTTGATCTGGACATCCACAGGAAGGAATCCGGCAGGGAAAAGAACATATAGAAATACAGCCCCGCCAGACTGATCTGTGTCAGAAAAATGGCACGCTTCACCCTGAGAAGTTCCGGTATCTGTTTCTTACGAAGATCAGACAGAAAAATAAAACCGCATCCCATAATCAGCATCAGGAAATTTCCGATCACAGTAACATAATGAAATCCACCGTAAATTTTCCGGAAGATCCGGGGATCCGGCAGAAATCCCATTTTTCCAAAATAGAGTAAGCGCTGGAATACCGTATTATAGACAACTGCCTGCAGGAGCAGATAAACACTGGCTGCGGTCAGAAGCCCTTTTCTTCTCTTTTTCTCCTTTGCGGAACTGATCTGCCAGACAAGCATGAAATTTCCAAACAGAAATGCAAGGCTGCACAGGTTCATGCCATTAACCAGTGCCCCTTTTGATATATGCAGATAAATCAGCTTTCCATACAGCTCCTTGCCGATGTTGAAATACTGATTGATCATATTGTCATAATTATTATCCTTGGCCATAAAGATCATAGAGCACAGTGTTACCCCGATAAAAGAAGCAAACAGGATCAGTAACGGCACAAGAGCTTCCCGGACATTTGTTTTTTCTTTCATAGCTGCTCCCTCTTCCTGTCCGTATTATAGCAAAAACCGGAGTGTTTCTGCAGTGGAACTTTTCTCCTTCATACTCAGGGATTACAGCATATTCACCAAAGAAACCCTTTCCTTATCCCTTTTGTTCACACAAAAAGAGCCCCCGAAGCTTTAACTCCGGAGGCCCTTCTTATGTACGTTTAGAATCCGAATTCCTGTGCCCAGAACCACTGTCCGTTGCTATTTACATGAATAGCAATCGCACCTGACGTGAACTCTGCATCCATAATATTAGCTTTATGGGTAGGAGAATTCATCCATGCTGTAACTGCAGAATCTGCACTTGCATATCCCTTGGCAAGATTCTCACCATACATCAGATTGCTGTTAACGGTCCACCAGTCGGAACCATCAGGTCTGGTGTGTGAGAATGACTGGGATGCTTCTACAGCTCTGACTGAGGATGCCTGCTCAAGACCACTGTTCCATGTAAGTGCGGAAAGTCCGGCTTCCTGTCTCTTCGCATTTACGATATCGAAGGCTGCCTTTGCTGCGGCCTGGGAATCAGCTGTCCCTGTGAGGGCATCTGCAAGACTGACCATCTCAGGTTCAATGTAAACAATTCCGTCAGCGGGAACTCCTGCGTCTCTTGTTGCTGCCTGATCTGTTAATGCGCCATCAGTTCTGCCAGCTACATTGTAGTAAGCAATACTGCCGCCGCCAAGGACAAGCACCAGTGCAAAACAGAGTAATACTTTTTTAAGTTTTGCCGATTTCATAAGATACACTTCCTTCCCCAATCCTCCCGGCAAAACGGGGAGAATCCATACTTTGATACTTCTTCTACTCTAATGATAGCACCTGCTTTTAAAAAAACAAGTACTATTTTACTACTTTTATATTTTTCTTCTATCGGCATCACAGAATCGGCCATTTGCCGTATTTCCGGGTTTTTCCGATAATTTCATTCTACTCCTCAAAAGAAAAGAATTTTTTCTTTTTCTGCGAAGGTACCAGATTTTCATGTCTGAGTACGATAGCCGATATCGGTGGCATTACCAGATATACCTTGCCACCGGATACCGTATATTCCACCTCTTCTGTACTAAAACCATCTTTCTCCGTAAGCATCAGACACTTCATGGTACTTTCCTTTGGAATGCCAAGATACCATACAGTCAGATCTTTGGACACCTCATGATCATTATTATTCACCACCACAATGGTCTGTGCCTGTCTGTTGAAACGTCCATAGGAGATCAGGTTATAATCTCCGCTCATAATCTTCAAGGAACCTGTCAGCAGCTCCCGGCATGCCTTATGAATCCTGATCATTTCCTTATGAAACCGGATCAGTTCCTGATCCTCTTTCCCCCAGGGATAGGTTCTTCTGTTGTCAGGATCGGTAAAGCCACAGACACCGGCTTCATCTCCATAATAAATTGTAGGCGCACCAGGCCATGTCATCTGCATGACAACAGCTTCCCGCATAACAGCCTTATTGATTCCTTCATTCGCTGCCTGCGATCCCAGATTATTGGTACGTCCTACTCTCCTGTTTGTTCTTGTCAGAAAACGTGAATGATCATGGTTTGACAGTTCATTCATGGCAATCTGCAGAGATGGCGTCGTGAAATCAGACATATGATGCTTCATGGCCCCAATAAAATTATCCGCATTTCCCAGCATATCTCCGCGGAAATCATCGCTGTGCTTCTGCATGCCCGTAAGGAACCAGGTCACTGGCTCCATAAAGGCATCATAGTTCATAACCGTATCCCATTCCTTGCCATTCAGCCATGCCCTCGGACTTCCGTAATGCTCTGCCAGTACGATTGCCTCCGGATTGGCCTCTCTTACCGCCCTGCGGAAGTCCTTCCAGAACCTGTGATTGGTTTCCGGACTGTAGCCAAGATCTGCTGCCACATCCAGCCTCCATCCATCTGCGTTGAAAGGAGGTGCTACCCACTTGGCCGCAATACGGAGAATGTAAGCATATAACTCCCTGGAATCCTCATAATTCAGCTTTGGCAGTGTGTCATGCCCCCACCAGCCGTCATAGCTGCCATTATAGGGCCATGCATTGTTATTATGGAATTTGAAGTAACTATGATAGGGACTTTCCTTTTCAATATAGGCACCCTTTTCATAACCTTCGGCATTCTCGTAAATGCGCTCTCTGTCCATCCATTTATTAAAGGAACCGCAATGATTGAACACACCATCCAGAATAACCCTTATGCCGCGCTTATGTGCTTCTGCCACCAGCTCTGCAAACAGGGCATTACTTGCTTCCAGATTAGCCTTATTCGTCACCCGGTCAATATAACGGGATGCAAAACGGTTCTCCCTCTGATCCTGGGAAAGAAGCTCTCCCTCATCACTGACGATCCTGCCAAAATGGGGATCAATATAGTCATAATCCTGAATATCGTATTTGTGGTTGGACGGGGACACAAACAGGGGATTGAAATAAATAACATCAATACCCAGATCCTGCAGATAATCCATCTTGTCAAGAACACCCTGCAGATCACCGCCATAAAATTCACGGACGCCCATGGCTGCCGGATATTTCTCCCAGTCATCCACCTTCACTGTCTTGTCACCGATATACTGATATTCCCCGGTGAGTACATCATTGGCAGGATCTCCGTTATAAAACCGGTCTACATAGATCTGATACATAACAGCACCCTTGGCCCACTCCGGTGTCTTAAACCCGGGAATGATACGGAACTGATACTCTGGCTGCACTTCCTTCACTACACCTCTCGTATCATAAAAGCAGTTCAGCTTGCCAGCTTCTACAATGAAATAATAGGAAAACTCTGTATTCTCCAGTTCCATTTCACAGGAAAAGTATTCAAAATATTCATCCTTGGATTCCCGCATCATCAGATGCCTTGCTTCTCCATGTACAAGAAAGATTCGGTCTACATTATTTACCGCTGTCCGGAAACGGATCATTACATGTGAATATGGCTCCGGTTCTGCCGGAGTCACATAATCTTCTGTCGTATCGCTGAACAGTGCCTTCTTGTTGAAAACAGGTCTCATCCCATTAATATACTGCGTTTCATACTCCGCCTTTCTCAGGCGGTTTATATCAAAAAACATACCTGGCTGCTCCCTTCAAAATCCACTTCTTATTTTATCCGAAATAGCCTCTTTTATCAATATAAAGTAAAAAGAACAGTACGTGTACTGTTCTTTTTAGAGAAGGTATTTCTTTCTTATGGGGTATAGCAAAAACTATATAATGTATTGGGGGGGTTACAAGTAGTATAATAGCATAGCCCCCATTTTGTGTAAATTCCTACAATTCACAAATATTACAAATTTGCACAATCATTTTTGTGCACTTTCACCAATTTCATGGTTTTTGAAAAAGCTTTCCGGATCATTCTCCTTCTGGTCAAACAATGCCTCAAACTCTTCCCTGCCAATCTTTTCCTTAACGATCAACAGCTCTGCACAGTGATGCAGTACATCCATGTGTGCCAATATAATATCCTTTGCCTTCTTATAGCAGTCATCAATAATGGCCTTTACTTCTCTGTCAATTTCTCCCGAGATCAGTTCACTGTGATTCTTTGCATGAGCCAGATCTCTTCCGATGAATACCTCATCATCATCGCTGTTATAATTGATCACGCCTATATTCTCAGACATACCATACCTGGTCACCATATCTCTGGCTGCAGAGGTTGCCTTCTTGATATCACTGGAAGCGCCTGTAGTAATATCACCGAAAATAATCTCCTCTGCAATACGTCCTCCAAGAGACACCATAATATCCTGCAGAAGCTGCCCCTTTGTGATAAACATCTCATCCTTCTCCGGCAGCGGCATGGTATAACCCGCTGCACCATTACCGGTTGGAATGATAGAAACCGTATAGACAGGTCCCACATCCGGCAGTACATGAAACAGGATCGCATGACCTGCCTCATGATAAGCAGTGATCTTCTTTTCCTTGTCTGAAATCACCCGGCTCTTCTTCTCTGCGCCAATTCCTACTTTAATGAAAGCCCGTTTGATATCATCCTGGATGATAAAAGCCCTTTCTTCCTTGGCTGCCATAATGGACGCCTCATTCAGAAGATTCTCCAGATCCGCACCAGTAAATCCGGCTGTCGTCTGTGCCACCTGCTTCAGGTCTACATCCTCTGCAAGAGGTCTGTTCTTGGCATGTACCATCAGGATCTCTTCCCTGCCTCCGACATCCGGTCTGTTCACACTGATCTTCCGGTCAAAACGTCCCGGTCTTAAAATGGCAGGATCCAGGATATCTACACGGTTGGTTGCTGCCAGCACAATGATCCCTTCATTCACGCCAAAGCCATCCATCTCTACAAGCAGCTGATTCAATGTCTGTTCTCTTTCATCATGACCGCCACCCATACCAGTTCCACGGCGTCTTGCAACCGCATCGATCTCATCGATAAAAATAATACAGGGAGCGTGCCTCTTAGCTTCTTCAAACAAATCACGGACTCTGGATGCACCGACACCAACAAACATTTCCACAAAATCAGATCCAGATATGCTGAAAAAGGGAACTCCCGCTTCTCCCGCAATTGCTTTGGCAAGCAGGGTCTTACCTGTACCGGGTGCTCCTTCAAGCAGTACACCCTTGGGGATCCTGGCACCAACCCTGGTAAACTTACCCGGATTCTTCAAAAACTCTATGATCTCCTCCAGATCCTCCTTCTCTTCCTTCAGACCCGCCACATCCTGCAGGGTCGTCTTATTGTCACCAAGAGAAAGTCTGGCCCGGCTCTTTCCGAAATTCATCATCTTGCTGTTTCCGCCGCCTGCATTCTGATTATTCATCATCACAAAGAAGAACACCATAACGATCACGGCAAGGAGCACCGGGAATACACTGTTCAGGAACCAGTTTTCTTCCCGTACCTTTTCTACAGCCGGATCAATCTTATATGATTCCAGCAGAGCTTCGATCTCATTTACATCTGTTACATAAAGGGTTCTCTGTTCACCGTTTGCCAGTACGATCTCTACTTCACCTGTCGGTGTTTCACGGTTTGGCAGGATTGTTGCCGAAATTACTTCATCTGCCTTCAGGCTGGTTACCAGTTCCCCTTTGGTATACTCGCTTTGCTTCACATTCAGCATGCTGGTCCAGAGAACCAGGAGCAGAAGTCCGATCACGAGTACAAAATAAATTCTGATACCTCGGTTTTTCATAACTGTCTTACTTTCCTATTCTGTCATTTACTGCATTATTTCTTTTAAAGCACTCTTCTCAATCGAAGCTGATCACTCCGATGTAGGGAAGATTACGATATCTCTGATCATAATCAAGACCGTAGCCAACTACAAACTCATCCGGAATTTCAAATCCTGTATAATCTACCGGAACATCAATGACTCTTCTGTCCGGCTTGTCAAGAAGTGTACAGAGCTTTAAGCTTGCAGGTCCTCTGTCCTTCAGCATTTCCATAAGATAGCTTAAGGTTCTTCCAGAATCTACAATATCCTCAATCACAAGAACATCCTTCCCCTTGATCGGCTCATCCAGATCCTTGATGATCTTGACCACACCACTTGACTTAGTCTCACTTCCATAGCTGGATACAGACATGAAATCAAGGGAAACCGGTACAGTGATCCTCTTTGCCAGCTCACACAGGAAAAAGCTTCCTCCCTTTAATACACAGATAAGATGTACCTGCTTTCCTGCATAATCCCTGCTGATCTGCTCTCCGATCGCCTGGATCCTGTCATCCACTTCCTTTTCTGATAATAGTACCTTTACATGTTCAGCCATTTCCTGACTCCTTTCTTACGCTTCCGTCTTCTTTATGCTGATCTGCATGATATTCCGGGTTTTCTCTGTCACCTTATAATATTCGCTGATCCGATATCCGGGAACCCACATGATATGGGCGCCATCTGCAAGTACATAAAAAGAATCCCTTTCCTGTCTTGGGATTTTTTCATTAACGAAATAATCCTGAAGGGACTTGTGCGCCATGCTGCTGTTGATCGTAAGATAATCCCCACGCTCCCTTACCCGCAGCAGAACAGATGTTGTTATTTTATCATAATCAAACCATTTCGTATATCTCTTTTCCGGAATATTTCCAGTTTTTTCACAGGAAAACACTGTAACTTCCACCTCTCCAAGACCATCTGCCTGATAAATCCCATCCCCCGTGATCACTACAGGCTTCTTTCTCTGCTTCTTCTGTTTACCTCTTACAAGCATACCCATCCTGTAATTTTTATAAACCGTAATTTCATATGGAAGATTCAATTCACCGTTTTTTTCTGAAAGAAAAAGTCGTTCTATGCCCTCCAGGTGTGCCGCCGTAATGTCTTTTCTCTGACCGGCCAGTCTCTCCATAAACAGATGCAGGATACGGCCTCTCAGATATGGATCTTCTTTTATGAAAGCATCCAGATCCAGACGGATCTGCTTCCCACTGCCAGCCGGTTCTTTCTCCTGGCATTCTGCTGCCACGTTTCCGGCAGGCAGCACACATCTCTCTGCCGCTTCTTCCGTCTGTTTCCCAAGATAAATCTCTGCCAGGCGGAGATTCTCTGCCGTCTGGTTCATATGTGCCACAGCACTTCTGCAGATCTCATCTTCCGCATAGGGCAGAATGTGATGGCGGATCCGGTTTCTTGCGTAGTGATCCTCCTGATTGGTACTGTCTGTGTAGTAACGGATCTTCTCATTTTTCAGATAAGCCTCGATCTCCTGCCTGTCAAGGCAGAGAAGCGGCCGTATGATCCTCCCGTTTACCGCAGGGATCCCGCAGAGTCCCGCCAGTCCTGTTCCCCGGAAAAGATGGAACAGCATGGTTTCAGCTCTATCATTCCGGTTATGGGCAACTGCGATCTTCCACTTTTCCTCCTCTGTCTGGTGCCTTGTGCCCTCCAGTATAAGTATCTCCCTGAAAAAAGCATACCGGATCTGCCTGCCCGCTTCCTCCTCAGAAAGGGATGCTTCCCTTGCGTAGCCTGCCATATCTGCCTCTTTCAGATAGAATGGGATCCCCCTGTTTTCACATAATTCATGCACGTAGGCTGCCTCCATGGCAGCTTCCTTCCGCAGTCCATGATTTACATGGGCAACTGCCAGATGAAACGGCACCTTCTCCCGGATAGCAAGCAGCATAAAAAGGAGGCAGACAGAATCTGCGCCCCCTGAAACCCCTGTTACAACCACATCGCCAGAAGCTATCATATGATATTGTTCACAATAATCCAGAACTTTATTGACCATATATTTACTATAGCTGATATATATATAAAAGAAAAGACTTATTCCTCTTCTTTTTTCCAGATCCCGATCACCAGAATCGTCATATCATCACGGATACGCCCTTTGCACTGGTGAATACAGAAATTCAGGAGAGAGCCTGCTATTTCTCCAGGATTGCTGAGCTGGCAGCTCCCGATCACCTCCGGAAGTATCTCCTCCCCCATCCCCTGGGAAAGTGCATCCGTAACTCCATCAGAAAACAGGATCACATAATCTCCATCCTCCAGTTCCCGGCAGACCATATCCACATCTGGTTTCTGAAAGATCCCCATGGGAAGATTACCGGATGATATCCGTTCCACGAGCTGTCCCCTTTTAATATACGAGCAGGCACTTCCCACCTTGATAAAACGACATTCCCCTCCGTATAGATCAATACTGCAGAGATCCAGAGTGGACATATTTGCGCTTTCCTCACGGCATACCAGTGCACTGTTGATCATGGAAATCGCTGTTTCTGCCGGGAATCCCGCCTCCAGAAACTTCTGCATCAGTTCTACAACAAGAGTACTGTCCTGACACGCTTTCTCCCCTGAGCCCATTCCATCTGAAAGGATCGCTGTCTGATTGCCCGGCTTCATTTCAAAAAAGGAATAATTATCCCCTGAAACCTTTTCTGTCTCCTTAACAGCAGTGGCCACACCAGTCAGCACATGATATCCGGCCTCTTCCACATAATAAAAGGTCTTCCATTCTTCTGTTACAAAAAAGGGATTGTCTCCGGTACAGACCAGCCTGATATTCAACAGAACAGAAAGCAGGTCTCCCATTTCCTCTGCTGACAGCGTATTCCTTTTTTCATTCCTGAGGCAGATCGTAACCTCGCTCTTCCCTTCTTCATTTTCGATCAGGTACAGATTCTTCATCTGCACTCCGACCTCTTTCATGGCATGGGCAATCTGTTTCACTCTTCTGACGCTTAATGGTCTGCAGCTTTTCGTTTCCTGTGCTACATCTGTCATGATCTGTGCCATTTCCTGCAGATGCTCCGCCATCAGGTTTTTATTTTCAAAAAGACGCCTCTGACACAGGAAATCATTACGGTTTTCTTCCGGCAGGATCTCTCTGTTTTCTCTTGTTTCCTGAAAGCTTTCTGCCAGCTCCCGTATGGATTCTGCACAGGTCAGGAGCTTCCGCCTTCCATACTCCGGTAATATGCTTTCAAAGTCATCTCTGTCATCCGCTTCCCTGTTTTTCATATGATAACGCCCCTTTCTTTCTCTCTGTAGCAGTTATCTATCTTAACAGAAAGCCTGTGCATTGTTTGTCGAAGCAGTTCCTGCCCCTTCATAACTCATCGCAAAAAAATACTGCCCATTTTTCATCTGGACAGTATCTTTAATGACTTTCATCCCGGAATATGATCTCACCTTCATTGACAAGACCCAGCTTCTCCTTGGCTACCTCTTCTGTATATCCAAGGGTTTCCGAATATTTTTCCATTTCTTCTATTTCCTGCGTACGCTCCTCTTCAGCTGCGATCTGTGCCTCCAGTTCAGCTTCCCTCTGCCTGTTATCAGCCAGCTTCGCTTTCATCTCAATTCCTCTGACAGCTACTACAACGGTAAGCATGACCACAACGATGAATACAAGAAACATACCGAACTTATTCTGCCGTCTTTTCCGGTAAGCTGCTCTTCTTGCCATCCCGCATCCTCTTTTCATTTCTTACTAAGTACTATTTTAAGCATTTTCAAAAATAACGTCAACTTCTTTTTCAGGCACCGGAAGAGCCATGACAGCCTGCCAGCCAGTACCTTACCCCCTTTTTCCCCTTGCCTGACAAGCTTCTGTACCGGCTTTGCCAGAAATCTCACGATCTTCATCAGTATTCCGCCAAAAAATGTGATCACCTGACATATTGTCCTGATTATGAATCTGCTGACCGTTTTCTTGTACACAAGCATTCCACCAAAGGCTCCGGCTACTGCAAACCATCTGAGCATTCCATTATTTTCCCTGCAGAGAACCCTGAATACCTCCAGTGCACACACAATCCAGAAAACAAGGTCTTCCAGTGACACCATGATCCCGGAATGACGGATCAGTCTCCGTATGATCAGAAAACCATCATAAGCAGAAGTGATCACAACTCCCAGCAGAAAGGAATGGAACAAAAAGACCATCTCTCTGGTAATATCCTGACTGAGCCACATTATTTAAATAACCGGGTCAGAAGAGATTCACTTTTTGCCGTCATGGATGCCTGTTCGGAATAAGTGAAGCTGTCTATCTTTCCTTCCACATCTACCTCACCCTTATCCAGAGTCAGTCTGTTCACATGAAGTCCGCTTCCCTTCATCATTAGCATACCCTGTTCTGTTTCCAGGATCACTTCTCTTTCGTCAAAGGAAAGCACATCATTCACCCCGGTAAGATTACATGTCCTTCTTCCAAGAAGTGTCACCTTATGAGGTCTCTTGTTAATACTGTTTAAATCCTCCATCCCGTTCTCCTTTTCTCTTTCTATAAAAGATTATATTGGAGAACACTTCCGGATATTCCGGCGTTTTATAAATACTGAAACATCTCTTTGGCTTCTTCTTTTCTGACAGTTTCCTGTACACTGAGTACTTCCACACTCACATCCTTGTTACCGAAGGAGATTGTGATCTTATCCCCTGCCTTGACATCTGCTGATGCTTTTGCCGGTCTGTCATTGATCATGACGCGGCCTGCATCACATGCCTCATTGGCTACAGTTCTGCGTTTGATCAGCCTGGATACCTTTAAATATTTGTCTAATCTCATACCTGCTTATTCCTTTCCGCTATGATCCCTTTCAACGAAAAAAGGACCTGCCACAGCAGGTCCCTCACGTATCTCACTTATGCGTTGATTAAATCCTTTAATGCCTTACCAGCCTTGAACTTAGGAGCCTTAGAAGCTGCAATCTTCATTGCTGCGCCAGTCTGGGGATTTCTTCCTTCTCTTGCTGCTCTCTCAGATACTTCAAATGTACCAAAGCCAACAAGCTGAACCTTCTCACCCTTCTTTAATTCTTCTGTTACAACATCTGTGAAAGCCTTTAATGCCTTCTCAGCATCCTTCTTAGATAATCCAGCTTCATCAGCGATTGCTGCTACTAATTCTGTTTTGTTCATTTCGAACTCCTCCTCTTATTATGAGTGTTTATTTATTTTCTTGTTTCTTCCACTTGAATGAAACGTCTATATCTATATATATCTTTTTTACTACTGTTTGTCAAGAAATTTTTGGCTTTTCAGCCCCGTATTTCCTCACTTTCCTGCGTTTTCAGGCAGTGTCCTGACTGGCAGTCGTTTCATTGCCGCTGACGGTATTTGTATTGCCGCTGACAGTGCTGCCCGTCTGGTTTTTGACACTGTTTCCACTCACGGTATTTGATGCATCTATATTCTCATTTATATTCTTTTCCAGATCAGGGAAGGAATATACAAGATCCCTGTCATCATCCGTCACCTCGATCTGATAGCTCTTCGTCTGGTAACCGCTCTTCCTCAGGGAAATCGTATGCGTTCCAACGGTTTTATCATAGGTAACAGGTGAAATACCCATATACAGGTTGTCCTGATATACTTCCACATCTTCAGGTGCCTTGATCGTAACTGTATGAGCTTGCGTTTCCTCTTCCTTTGTAGAATTGCCGGAAACTGTATCTTCCTCTGCCGCCCTGCCAAGCGTCAGCTTTACTCTGGTATTTTCCCCTGTCACTTCGAAGTATTCCGAAACGGTATCATATCCATCAGCACTTGCTGTGATCTGATGGATGCCAAAGGGAAGGCGTACCGCATAGGCTGCATTGACGGTCACATCATCAATCCTGACTGTAGCTGTAGAAGGAGATATCACAAGGCTGACCTGCCCGTTTACCGGCACCTTCAGTTCAATATCCCCAAGATCAAGGACATTTTCTTCATTCCTCTTTATAGTTACCTCTCTTGTTTCATCCACATCTCCTGCTGTCAGTCTTACCTGATAGCTTCCTTCCGGCACAGTGAGGAGCATCTCCTGCGTGATCTGGCTGATCACGGCCTGTCCTACCTCGATCCATCCGCCAAGCAGTGCATCTGCATCCTTAAGGCTCAGATATCCATGCCCCTTTTCTATCACGATACTGCTGACATCATGTCCTATACCCCTGACCGTCACAGTATCCAGATTCAGGATCTCATTTATCCCGATCTCCCGTCCCTCAGAAAAGACTCTGGTCTGATTACTGATATGCAGTGTCTCGCTTCCTGTCTCCAGTGTTCCCTTACCTTCATCTATGCGGCACCTTGAAAGTCCCTCATAACAGAAGGCATCTCCGGATATGGCAATATCTCCCGCTCTGCCCGATTCGCTGTCATAAGTCACATCCAGGATCTCTCCTGCAGAAAGCTGCTCCATGGTCAGGGGACTTTCATATTGATCCTGTACTACTGTAGCACCGGTATAGTTAAGGACTATATCATCACCTTCCGCTGTCCTGTGGATGACAAAGCTCCTATCTTCTGTATTTATGGAAATAAGGACACCTCTGCTGGCTGATGTATAAGCCGGTGCTGCCGGTTCTTCTTCCTTTCCGTTTTCATAGGCACTTTCAAATGTGGACTCCTGGGCAAGACCAATGGTTCCGCAGCCTGTCAGTACCAGACTCAGCAAAACTGCCAGATATTTTAAGACCGGTTTGTTCTCTCTGTTTTCTTTCATTCTGTAATCCCTGTTTCAATCAGATCTTCTGTTTTGTTACGATGTAAGTATACCATACTTTTCCCGGAATTTTTTCAGAAATTCTTTTTTTTCCTGTTCCTGTCTGTTTACCTTTAAAAGCTTCTCCTGATACTTCTCCGGGATCCATGCTTTACCTGAATTATAATAAAAATTGGCAATTTTCCAGAATTTTTCAGGATATGCCAGCCGGTAATAGAGCATCCTGTAATCTTCCTTTTCCAGATGTCTCTCTTTTTCATAGGAAAGAAGCAGCTCTGAGCCGGTACTAAAAGACCAGTCGCTCTTTTCCAGAAGCTTTCTCATAAACAGATAAATATCTCTCACCGGACTGTCCGGAACGCACTTTTCAAAATTGACCAGATGAAACCTGCTTCCGGACAGGATCAGATTATGATGCTGATAATCCCCATGGCAGACAACCTGTACAGATTTCTCCTGTCCCTTACAGCTCTTCCATTCTTCTGTGACTGCCAGTGCCTTTTCAAAAAAACCGGCATAGCTCTGCATCAGTGCAATCTCAAAATCGCTCTTCTGTCCTCTTGTTTTCAGGAACCGCCATATCTTCTTCAGCTCCCTGTTATGTTTTTCAAACTCTGCTTCCACATCAGACAGGGATCTATACTCTGTCAGTTCCTGACAGAGTGCACTGACCTTATGATAAGATGCCAGTGTCTGCATGGCAAGGGCACAGTCCTCCCGGTCCCTTACATTACATTCCCGGCCTTCAAACCAGGTTTTCAGGATATAAGAGGTTCCATCCACATCCTCTGTCAGAAGCTCCCCTTCCTTATTCCTGATAATGCTTTCTTTATAAGAAAAACCCTTATCTGCAAGAGCATGCAGCAAAGCATCCTGATATACACATTTCTCTCTGTAACCTGCATATTCTTTCAGAATCAGGGTTCCTATATCTGTTTCACACAGAATGGCACCACGCCCCTTACAGGTACGAAGCAACTCCAATTCATATTTTTCCAGCAAACTGACACATCTGTCATTCACAATGATTACCCCCTGACGTAAGTCATATCCTATCTTATGAGGGTAATCTGTAAAGTATTACCGGTTTCGTCTCTGCCTGGCTTCTTTCAGAAGCGTCCTTTTATCATTCAGCTCCGGTTCCTCTATCACAAGCTGAAGCAGTTCCTGAAGGATAGTGCCAAGCTCTTTGCCAGGTACATATCCGGCCTCATCCATCAGATCCTTTCCGTTTACTGCCAGCGTTTTCAGTGAGACACACTGCTTTTTTTCCAGAATTTCCTGATAGATCCGTCCTACCTCCTGCAGATTTTTTTCTTTTTCTTCTATTAAAAAGGTGCTCTGCGCCTCCATATCTGCTTTTTTTACCTGGAGGAGCAGAGGAAAGGCATCCTCTCCCACACGCCACATGGCACGGCGTACTCCTCTTTCATCTGCCGGAATATACTGATCGTGGCATCTGACAAGTTTTTTTACCATATAAACAGTATCATTATCAAACTTAAGTCTCCGGAGCACCTTCCCCGTAATCTCCTCAGAAACCTGCGGATGACCATGGAAGTGGTCAATGCCCCGTTCATCCGTCTCCCTGCAGACCGGCTTCCCCATATCGTGAAACAGCATGGCAAGACGAAGCACCTTATCTGCCGGAATGACTTCCATGGCATGGATCGTGTGCATCCCTACGTTGTAAAGATGATGGGGATTATGCTGCTCTGTTTCCATGCAAAGATCAAACTCTGGCAGGATCACTGATGTGATCCCGGTTTCATAAGCTGTCAGAAGCTCTTCTGGATGCTTGGAGGTAACAAGCTTCACAAGCTCCACCTGAATCCTCTCTGCACTGATCTTCTTAAGAGTTGGTGCGAGCTCCTCGATCGCAGCTTTCGTCTTTTCTTCGATCTGGTAGCCAAGCTGCGCAGAAAACCGTACTGCCCGCATGATCCGCAGAGCATCCTCTGAAAAACGCTCTCTGGGTTCTCCGACACAACGTATCACACCGTCTGCAATATCCTGCATTCCGCCGAAAATATCCACGAGCCCGTTCTGCTCATTATAGGCCATGGCATTGATTGTAAAATCTCTGCGGCGCAGATCTTCCTTCAGGCTTGCTGTAAAAGTCACTTCACTGGGATGTCTTCCATCCTTATAGTCCCCGTCGATCCGGTAGGTGGTGACTTCAAACCCTTCCTTATCCATCATAACGGTCACTGTTCCATGCTGGATCCCGGTATCTACCGTCCGCCGGAACAGCTCCTTGATCTCATAAGGAGACGCAGATGTAGTGATATCCCAGTCATTTGGTTTTCTTCCAAGTATCGAATCACGAATACAGCCGCCTACAGCATAAGCTTCGTAGCCGGCCTCCATAATCGTATCCAGTATCTCTTTCACCCTTTCAGGCAATTCGATCATGGTTGTATTCTGCATGATTCCTTCCTTCTTTTAGTAAGCCCTGCCCCAGTAAACCATCTTTTTGGCAGGCTTTCCACAATAAGCACATTTATCGGAGAGGCATTCCTGATGGAACGGCATACATCTGCTGGAAACGCTCATCTTTTCCTTGATCTCTTCCTCGCAGGCTCTCTCTCCACACCACATAGCCTTTACAAATCCTGATTTTTCAGCAAATAGCTTTTCAAATTCTTCTCTGTTTGTAGCTACATAGGTATGGCTTTCCAGATGCTTTCTTGCCTTTGCAAGCATATCTGCCTGTACCTGATCAAGAAGCTCACCTACTTTGCTCTCCAGCTCATCCAGTGCCACTTCGATCTTCTCGCCATTATCACGACGGCAGATCACGCACTTACCGGCCTCGATATCCTTCGGTCCGATCTCCACACGGAGCGGAATACCACGCATCTCCTGCTCGGAGAACTTCCATCCGGGACTCTTGTCAGAGTCATCTACCTTTACCTTGAAGCCCTTTAATCTGTCTCTCAGTTCATAAGCCTTGTCAAGAACACCTTCCTTTTTCTGCTGGATCGGAATGATCATAACCTGTGTCGGTGCGATCCTTGGAGGCAGCACCAGACCGGAATCATCTCCGTGTACCATGATGATCGCTCCGATAATTCTGGTAGACATCCCCCATGATGTCTGGTAAACATATTTCAGCTTGTTATCTTTATCTGTAAACTGGATGCCAAAAGCCTTTGCGAAGCCGTCCCCAAAATTGTGGCTGGTTCCTGACTGCAGCGCCTTACCATCATGCATCAGTGCCTCAATGGTATAGGTAGCCTCTGCACCTGCAAATTTCTCCTTCTCTGTCTTACGGCCCTTAACAACCGGGATTGCCAGAACCTCCTCACAGAAATCAGCATATACATTCAGCATCTGCTCGGTTCTTGCTTCTGCTTCTTCTGCTGTTGCATGAGCAGTATGGCCTTCCTGCCAGAGAAATTCTCTAGAACGCAGGAAAGGTCTTGTCTCCTTTTCCCAGCGCACCACACTGCACCACTGGTTATAAACTTTGGGAAGATCTCTGTAGGAATGGATGTCTCCCTTATAAAAATCGCAGAATAGTGTTTCGGAAGTAGGTCTGACACACATTCTCTCCTGCAAAGGAGCCAGCCCGCCATGGGTAACCCAGGCAACCTCTGGAGCAAACCCTTCCACATGATCCTTTTCCTTATTTAACAGGCTCTCCGGAATAAACATGGGCATGTAGACATTCTCTACTCCGGTTGCTTTAAATCTTTCATCAAGCTGTCTCTGGATATTTTCCCAGATTGCATAACCTGCAGGCTTGATCACCATGCATCCCTTTACATTGGAATAATCGATCAGCTCCGCTTTCTTGACTACATCCGTATACCACTGGGCGAAATCCTCACTCATGGATGTAATCGCTTCGACTAACTTCTTCTCAGCCATTTTTTTCTCCTTTTCTCTGTGTTTTCTGCTCTGGCAGGCTGCCTGTAGCGCCTTTCCGCTTACTTTGTCAAAAAAGGGTGGTACACCTTCTTCCACCCCGATCAGGGACCGGAATCCGGCGGTACCACCCTACTTAATGCTGTAACATTCTCTTTTCATACCGTTATCGCCGGTGCTACGCTGTATTTTCATACAGAGCTCCAAGGCAGGTTCGGGATTCTTGCTCATAAAGATCTTTCAGCACCCGCTTCTTCCACCGGGGATCTTCTCTCTGAAAGGCGCCTATCCTTACTAGTCCTCTTCATCGCCACTTTTATTCAGTTGCTTTGATTTTAGGAAAATTTTTTATTTTTGTCAAGCCTGTGCTCCATGGCACGTTCCATCCCCATAAGCAGGAAAACATACGGAAAGCTGAGTACCTGTGAAAAACTGATCAGATTGTGGACCAGGTATCCGGTCACACAGGCTGCCGGAATATAAAAAGCAGGATCTTCCTTTGCCCTGTTCATACACCTTCTGATAAAAACTGCCATCATGGTATAATAAAGTATCACTCCCGTGATCCCTGTATTTACCAGTGTAGTGATCAGTTCATTATGTGCATTGGTCAGTCTTGACGTTCCGAAATTTTCATAAAGATAAACGGTAAGCTCCGGGATTGAATACGCACAGGCACTGAAACAGTCAGGCCCTGCTCCAAAAAGCTTCTGTGACAATGGCAGTTCCTGAAAAATCCGGATCCCGGTGATCATAGAAGCGCCTCGTCCATTTCCCCAGTTCTCATCAAAGGTAAGGAGGCTTCCAAGTCCTGCCTGATCGATCCCCTGCAGTCTCCCTGACATATACACAATGACCGTCACTGGAAAGAAAAGTACCATAAAGCAGATGCTGCCAGGCAGAATCACCTTTAAGAGGTTTATGCCCGTCCGGCTTTCCTTCCCGCTTCGTATATGGCAGAAAAAACCAATAGCCACGGCAATCAGGCAGATCCACATCCCATTTTCCGGATCCAGCAGCTTACTGCTCAGTTCATCCAGCTCATAATTGAACCGCCCCGGCAGACATTCACGAAGTTCACCGCTTATGATCATGCCTGCCCCTATCGTAAAGAGAAAAATGGAGATCTGCATCATATGTACTTTATTTTCCAATGTCACCATGGTAAAAAACAGGAATTCGGCTGCGATCACCAGAAAGATACTATTGCTTCCCTGACTGAATGCTGCCGTGAAAACAAGACACAGCAGTAAGATTGCCAAAAATTCTCCTATCAGCCCTTTCCTGACGTCAAAACAGGAATCCTCTGTCCTTGCACTCCAAAGAAAATACATGGCAAAGCCGATCGGGGCGATAACAGAAAAATAACCACAAAACCAGTTAATGTTACCGAGTGTGGAAATAAATTCTCCTCCTGCCATCTCCTGAAACGGCAGATATACAGAAAACCGGTTTAAAATCCCAAGCAAAAACACCAGACTGGAAGCTGTCACCGGTGCTGCATATATTTTAATAGTATCCTTCCAGAATCCCCCGATCAGGAAATAGATAAGGCAAAGAAGCAGGATCGTGGCAAATCCCATATACCAGCCTTCTGTTCCGAAAAAAGCTTCTCTCCGGTAGTCTGAAAATGCAAATGATACAAATGCTTCTGAAAGATACAGCAGAACCAGGAGGTCAACGCCTGAAACCTTTTCAAATGAAAAAAGATAGATCCGTTCCCCACTTTTCTTTTCCCTGATCCATATCAGCAGTGTGACACCTGCCAGAACCAGCAAAAGGATCACGGCTGCTGTTGTTACGTAAAAGAAAAAATGATACTTGGCTTCTCCCAGATCTGCATACCCATTTTTCATATAAAATGGATACAGCACAAACATGATCAGCATATATGCTGTCGCCAGCAGATTACCTGCCTTCATCACCTGTTGTTTCATCAGGAATTCCCCCGTCCTTTTCTCCAAATAGGTACTTCCAGCTTTCGCACAGTATGACAAGCCCTATTGGCCCCTTTATCATACCAAATACGCCGAATAATTTCACCCCTGCAAATACGGAAAACAAAATCCCTACCGGCCAGACTCCAACCTTATCACCGATCAGCTTGGGTTCCAGGAATTCCCTGAGCAGTGCACAAGCCGCATACAGCAGTAAAATGATCCCTGCACTTACATATTCTTCGTGCAGGATACGGATAACTGCCAGCGGAACCAGCATAATTCCTGTTCCTATGAAGGGAAGCATATCCATAAAGCCTGTCAGTACACCATAAAAAATACTGCTCTTCATACCGACTGCAGACAATACTGCCACACACAGAGTGCCGATCAGAAGCAGTATGATCAGCTGTGCCCTTACATAGGTTTTCAGATAACGGATCACCTTTCCAGCTACTGCAAAAAGTCCTTTCAGTTCATTGACCTTACTTAAGCCCTCCACTATCTGCTCATAATCCTTCAGAATCAAGAAGACTGCGATCATGGTAATTACCAGAAAAGAGACCACCCCTGCAGCGCCCTTTACCCAGGGCAATGATCTTTCAAGATTTTCTTCAAGATATACACAACAATTCTGCAAAATCCTACTGTATTCATCCTCAAACTCTGTAAAGTTCTCCCTGAAACGACAGCAGCATTCCAGTACAGAATAACCGATCCCCATTAATACCAGAAATAAGATGCCTATCAGAACCAGCAGAAGAAAGGATGCCAGAATATTTTTCTTCATACGGAAAGGCAGTTTCCCTGCCAGCCTGTGCATCAAAGCTGAAATACAGAAGGCTGCCAGAAATGGAGAAAATAAAGGACTGATAAACCTCATAAAAAGATAAACCCCTGCTGTGATCAGTACAAAAAATATATAATTTTTCTGCTTCGCTGTAAAATCCGTCTTTTTCAAAAAACACCCACACTTTCTTTTTCTCTACAGATAGTGTGGATGTTTTCCATAAAAATATGAGATGATTATTTAAATTCCACTGCCAAAAAAGGGAAGAAAAATCTCTTCCTCCGGCATTCGCTCAAATTTCACATTTTTTCCTGTTGCAGGGTGGCTAAACTGCAGACGGAATGCACAGAGTGCAACATTCTTCACCCCGATCTGCCGGCTGAACTCCTTATCTTCTTCGCTTCCATATTTGCTGTCACCAAGAAGCGGCATCCCGGCATGAGCCATCTGTACCCGTATCTGATGATGCCTGCCGGTAAACAGTTCGATCTCCATGAGCGAAATCTCTTCCTGCATCTCCAGTGCCATCAGCGTGTTCACACAGCGATAGGAAAGTCTTGCCTTTTTTGCCTGTGGAAAATCCTCTGCCACAATACAGGACATATTCGTCTTTCCATCCTTGTACAGATAATCACAGAGAGTTCCCTTTTCCTTCTCCGGTCTACCGTAAATCACGGCATAATAATATTTATGCAGCTTTCCTTCTGCGATCTGCCGGCTTAAGGAAGCAGCTGCCTCTTTTGTCTTACCGAATACAAGAATCCCCGCCACCGGCTGATCCAGTCTGTGTACCAGGCCAAGGTATGGCTCTCCCTTTCCCCTGTACTGTGGCTGACCGGAAAGATAATTCTTTAATTCACTGACCATATCCTGCTGCCCGAGCCTTGCTGTCTGGGTGGCAATCCCCGCAGGCTTGTAAGCAATCAGGATATCCCTGTCCTCATAAACAATATATTTTTTCATATGTGTTGTGCCCTAGGATATTATTTTCATTTTTATACTTTAAAGCGGTATCCAACTCCCCAGATCGTCTCAATATACTGGGGCTTTGCTGAATCATATTCAATCTTTTCACGGATCTTCTTGATGTGGACTGTAACGGTAGCAATATCTCCGATGGAATCCATATCCCAGATTTCACGGAACAGTTCTTCTTTGGTATAAACATGATTCGGATGCTCTGCCAGGAATGTGAGCAGATCAAATTCCTTACCGGTAAATGCCTTCTCCACACCATCTACAGTAACTCTTCTTGCTGTCTTGTCGATCCTAAGTCCCCGGATCTCAATGATATCATTCTGCTTCTGTCCTGATCCGACCAGTCTCTCATACCTTGCCATGTGTGCCTTAACTCTGGCTACCAGTTCACTGGGACTGAAGGGTTTTGTCATATAATCATCTGCCCCAAGTCCAAGTCCTCTGATCTTATCAATATCATCCTTCTTGGCTGATACCATGATGATCGGTATATTTTTCACTTCTCGGATCTTCTTACAGATTTCAAACCCGTCAATACCAGGCAGCATCAGATCCAGCACGATCAGATTAAAATTTTCTTCCAGGGCTGTCTTTAACCCTTCATCTCCCGTATTCTTAATAATTACCTCAAATCCACTCAGCTCCAGATAATCTTTCTCGAGATCTGCAATTGCTTCCTCATCTTCAATAATCAAGATCCTGCTCATTAAAATATCCTCCTGCTCTTCTGTTCTATGTTAGGTATTCTTCTATTCCTTTGCTTCCTGATATTTCCGAAGCACAAAATGCATACAGGTTCCTTCTCCCTCTTTACTTGTGGCCCAGATATAACCTCCATGATCCTCTATGATCTTCTTCACAATAGAAAGACCGATGCCACTTCCTCCCTGTGCACTGTTCCTCGAAACATCAGAACGGAAAAATCTTTCAAAAATATTAGGGAGATCCTTGGATGGAATTCCTTTTCCGTTATCCTCGATCTCTACCCGGATAGAATCTACTTCATCCAGGATACGGATATCGATCTCACCCTTCCTGGAACCCATATATTTTATACTGTTTCCGATAATATTATTGATCACACGCTTCATCTGCTCCGGATCTGCTATGATCAGCGTATCAGGCGCTACCAGATTGGAATAATTCAGCTCAATATTCTTGGATTCCAGATCCAGACCCACTTCCTCCACACAGTCACCAAAATACTCTGCCACATTGATCCGGTGGAAATGATAGGGGATCCGGTTCGAATCAATACCGGAATAAACTGTCAGCTCATTGATCAGCCGATCCATGTCACAGGCTTTATTATAAATAGTTTTAATATACTTATTCACCTTTTCCGGCGTATCAGCCACTCCATCCATGATTCCTTCCACGTAACCCTTGATCGCAGTGATCGGTGTTTTCAGATCATGGGAAATATTGCTGACAAGCTCCTTATTCTGTTTCTCCGTCAGGATCTTCTCATCGGCAGACTCCTTCAGCCGCAGCCTCATATCCTCATAATTCCGGTACAGATCCCCGATCTCGCCATCATCCTTATGTGGCAGTATATATTCCAGATTGCCCTCGGCAATATTCTGCATGGCCACATTCAGTTCATTGATCGGTTCAAATACACTTCTGCTGATCCACCTGGTCAGGAACAGACTTGTAAGCACCAGAATCAACGTGATCGCCACTGCCATGTCTATAAAAAGCTTCCTTGACATGGTAGAATTAGCTTTCATAATGACAAACAGACTTCCTTCACTTCCATCAGTAAAATAAAAATCCATCTGCCGCACCAGCTTATTCATATCATCATAATAAATACTCTGTGCAGTTTCAGAATCTATATCCTCCTCATTAAATTCTGGAAGCTTGTCAAAGATCTGTGCGGATGCGAGCTGATTACCGGTATAATACAGTTCGTTCCCCTTCCGTACGATCAAATAGGAGGATTTATCTGCAATGTCATCATTAATGGCATCAAGGATATCGGTCTTTTCAAGGAGGTGCGGATCCTGCTTAAGCCCCTCACGGATCTCTACAAATATCTCATCAGACAGATGCCTCGAGGTTTCGGCAGGATCGATCCACACATTATAATTATTTACCCGCAGTCCCAGATCCTCCTGCCCTTTGGAAAGATATCCTCCAATGATCAGAAATGCTGTCAATGCAAGAATGATCGGTAATAATATAATGGTTAAAAAGGTAATCAGAAGTCTTGTTTTAAATTTCATTGCCATTCTCCCAATATTCTGTAAAAAGTATATCATAAGATACATAAAAATGATCATTAAAGATAAAGATATTCTCTAAAATATTTATAAAAATCTATTGACTTTCTTTCAAAATGTGATATATTAATATCAGTAACAGTTATTGTTTTTAGAAAGAGAGCTAAATATGACCCTGAAACACAGTAGTCAGAGAGATTCTATTCTGGAATTTCTGAAAACAAGAAAAGATCATCCGACAGCAGATGTGGTATACATGAATGTCCGCAAATCTTTTCCGAATATCAGTCTTGGAACCGTTTACCGGAACCTTACACTCTTATCTGATATCGGTCAGATTGCCAAGATCCGTGTAGGAGACGGTGTAGATCATTTTGATGCAGACACTTCTCCCCATCATCACTTCGTCTGTAAAGAATGTGGTGCTGTCATAGATCTTACACTGCCCCCCCTGTCTTCTGTAGATGAAGCAGCCTCTGCCCACTTTGATGGTCAGATCGAGGGACACACCATTTACTTTTACGGTAAATGCGGAGCTTGTTGTGAAGCACAGGCAAATGGTTAGTTATCAAACAAATATTTTATACAAGAAAAGGAGAAAGAATTATGAAATTTGTATGTCAGGTATGTGGTTATGTTTATGAAGGTGAAGCAGCTCCGGAGGTATGTCCGATCTGTAAGGCTCCCGCTTCCAAGTTTACTGTAGTGAATGAAAACGAGAAGACATGGGCTGCAGAACATGTGGTAGGTGTTGCCAAGGGTGCCCCTGAAGACATCATCAAGGATCTCCGTGCTAACTTTGAAGGTGAGTGCTCCGAAGTTGGAATGTATCTCGCCATGGCAAGAGTAGCTCACAGGGAAGGCTATCCTGAAATCGGTCTTTACTGGGAGAAGGCAGCTTTTGAGGAAGCTGAGCATGCATCTAAGTTTGCTGAGCTCCTTGGAGAAGTTGTTACCGATTCCACCAAGAAGAACCTCGAAATGAGAGTAGAGGCTGAGAACGGTGCTACCGCTGGTAAGTTCGATCTTGCCAAGCGTGCAAAAGCCCTGAACCTTGACGCTATCCATGATACCGTTCATGAGATGGCACGCGACGAGGCAAGACATGGTAAAGCATTTGAGGGTCTTCTTAAGAGATACTTTGGCTAAGCTGTAAGCCATGCAAAATGCAAAAATAACGTCCTGCAAGTTTACTTGCAAGGACGTTTATTTTTGACATTTTATACGGCGACAACCGTCCATTCATAGATGCGAAGCATCTATGAATGAGCATGGCTTATATATTTCCTGTATTTTTCTAAAAAAAACGTTGATTTCCTGATTCAATTAGGATATTCTGATAATAGAAAAGGCATTACCGGTAACGGTTGCCCTTGTGTTGGTAAAAAATAAACCGCAACTTGGGAGAAGGGCGGTTTATTTTTTTGCTATCTTGTAAACAAGACCTATGATCGCAACAATAAGTAATCCAAACTGAATCAACGTATCATATGTAACCATAGCGCATCCCTCCTTTCTCTCGATTGGAGAGCAACCGCCAGCCGTATCGTGTAATACCTTTTCCTGTCATCTATTATTTCAATTTATCGGTATTTTGTCAACATAAAACGCAAAATCATTTTTAATAAATAGAAGCTATGAAAAAACTACCATTTATCCTTTTAAATTTTCTGATCATCCTGTACGTCAACTTCATCTCCCTTTACCTGGAGATTTTTTATCATGTCCGGGGTGCCGGTGCCGTATCCGGCATGGTCCTCTTTGATTTCAGTCTTCTTTTTAACCTGCTGCTTGCAGTCTTTCTGCTGGCTAATATCTGGATCAAAACAAAGAAGACCCCAACGAAGACCATTTATCTTCTGCACAGCGGCAGCCACCAGCTTGTCCTGTTTCTGACTTCCCTGTGTACATCCCTTGTTCTTACCCTGTGTATTTTCCCCGGGCTGTACAGGGCAAACCAGTCTGCCAGAGATATCAAAACCACTGCCATATTGGGAATCATCAGTCTGATCCATATCATTCTGGCAGAAACAATCCTCTTCTGGAATGGCATGATCCGCATTTTTGTTTCCTCGACCCAGCTTGGCATCAAACGGCGGATTCTGTCTGTGATCTGTGCCTGGATCCCTGGTCTGAACATTTACTACCTGACGAAAATGATACACATTACTTCACTGGAAGCTGAGCAGGAGACAGAAAAATGGGAACTGAACCAGGCCAGAAAAGAAAGCAGAGTCTGTGAAACCAAATATCCCATTCTTATGGTACACGGTGTTTTCTTCCGGGATTTCCGGTATCTGAACTACTGGGGCAGGATCGCTCCGGAACTGATCCGGAACGGTGCCTGTGTTTATTTCGGCAACCAGCAGTCTGCCGCTTCTGTGGAGGAATGTGGCCGTGAGCTTGCAGAACGGATCCAGCAGGTCTGCAAGGAAACTGGCTGTGAAAAGATAAATATTATCGCCCATTCCAAGGGCGGTCTTGACAGCCGCAGTGCCATCACACACTTTGGGGCAGCCCCTTATGTCGCTTCACTGACGACGATCAATACACCACACAGAGGCTGTCTGTTTGCAGACTATCTTCTTTCCCGTATTCCGGAAAAGACAAGAAATACGGTAGCCAGAACTTACAACAGCACACTGAAAAAGCTCGGCGACCATGATCCCGATTTTCTGTGTGCCGTAACAGACCTGACTGCCTCTGCCTGTGAAGCCTTTAACCGGAAAACACCAGATATGCCGGATGTTCTTTATGAAAGCGTCATGTCTTATTGCAAAAAGGCAAAAAGCGGAAAGTTCCCCTTAAATATGAGCTATCCGCTGGTAAAACATTTTGATGGAATTAACGACGGTCTGGTTTCTGTAGATTCTGCCAGATGGGGCAGTCATTTCACTCTGATCGAGCCTGCCGGCAGACGGGGTGTTTCCCACGGAGACATGATCGATCTTTACCGGGAAAATATTTCCGGCTTTGATGTAAGGGAATTTTACTGTCAGATCGCCGAAAATCTGAAACGCAGGAGTCTGTAACCCCTGCGCTTCTTGTTCTCTTATTTCTTTCTGAAATTCTTTTTCTACGGTATTTTTTGTGAAATTTATACTTAAATTGTTCCTGTAATGACCAGTGTAGATACACCCGGACTGATACTCCATACTCCCGTTTCTGCATCCTGTACAAAAGATGCCGCAGGTACAGTAACCTGACCGGCTACAGTTGCAAAAGCTCCTGTTGCTTCGTTATAGGTATAGCCTGTCGGACTGCTGAAGGCTGTTCCGTTAAAGGAAACAGCAAGATTACTGAGAATCGGATCAAACTGATCCGTCACAATCACACCGGTTGCCTCTTCTGCCGCAACATTACCTATATTCTGGATCAGGAAGGTATAGGTCAGCGTTCCGTTCTCTGTCACCGGAACCGGGCTCACTGATTTGGTGATCATCAATACAGGAGCACTTTCTGCCTGAATCGTTTCCTCCGCCTGAACAGCAGTAATACCATTTCCTGAAACCGTAACGGTATTCACAACGGAAGACTCTACAGAAAGCGGCGCATAGCGATTGACAGCTGCTTCATAGATCAGAGTGATATTTCCATTGGCCGGAATGGTAAGACCTGCTACCACAAGCGGAGGTCCTGCCGTAACAGCAGGTGTTGCCTGTACCACGCCATTCACATAGTACTTGGCTGTCCCGGCGATATAGGTAAGAGGCACCAGTGTATTCCCTCCAAAGGTATATGCTCCCAGATTGTCTGTTACAGTAATCCCCGTAAAGGGCACCGTGCCGGCATTTACTATACTGACAATATATGTCACACTGTCATTTTGTCCATAGGTATTCCTTACTGCAGTTTTGGTCACTGACAGTACCTCCAGAATTTCTCCTACTGCAATATTGGAATTGCTGACTGCATCTCCATAACGGATCTGCGCCTGATTCGTAAAACGTGCCATATAATATACTATCCTTTCTTTCGATCTGGTATAGTATATTATATGGCACGTTTTGTATTTGTTTCGGCAAATACCGTCGGTTTTCACCTATATCTTCTTTAATCCTCCAGCGGCTGCGGATCAGATACGCTTACCCTGTGATCATACCATACACCCTTTTTTCCGATCAGCGCCAGATCAAATTCCTTATCCAGACCTGTTACCGGTACATCAAATCCGTAAACCTCTTCTGTGGTTCCATCACTGTAGGTAACAGTATCTGTCGTAGGCTCAAGAAGCTTTGCTCCGCTCTTCTTTGCATCCTCTGCCTTGCCTACAAAAAGATTTACGATATTCTTGGATGGCATGCTGACGTGAAGTGTCATTTCTCCGTTCTCTACAGTAAGAAGGCCTCTTCCGTCATATGCTTCATTTGCATGGAACATACTGCTGTCTGTATTGAACTCAGCCATATAGTCGCCATCGGATACAGAGGCAGCAGAGGCCTTAGCCTCTGCTGTAACTACATCATCAAGTGAATCAATTGCTGCTTTGGTATGATCTACATAGATCTGCTGGATTGCTTCAATCTCACCAAGACCTGCGATCTGTGTATCGATCTTTTCGAATGCTCCGGAAGCCTCAAACATGCTCTTCCAAGAATCATCATCATCGCCTGCCATATCATTATTGGCATGGTCACCGGCAACTACCATAAGAGGTCTTAATACCACCTTGGTATATCCGGCATTCTTTACACTCTCAATGACAGCTTCGCATGCTGTCTCTTCCGGTTCACCTTCTACGGTTCCGATAAATACATTATCATAGCCAAGATCTGCCATCTGAGCAGCCATCTGGCTGTAGCTTACCTTTGCGGTATGAGAAGTACCATGTCCCATGAATACAAAGGCTGTTCCATCTTCCTTTGCTGCTTCCAGAGAATCAAAGCCTGCTGTCTTAACTGCTTCTGCCGTAATGGCCTCAGCAACCTTTGCCTTGTCTTCATTTACTACAGATGCATCACTTCCAACCTCACCAAGAAGAGGCTCTGCGATCACAAGATTTTCAAACTTGTCTTTGTAATTCTCTGCAGCTTCTGTCAGTTCATCATATTCAGCACCATGCATTAAGTGAGTGGGCTGGATCACCAGATTCTTAACACCATTGTCTACTGCACGCTCAAGTGCCTGCTCCATATTGTCGATCTTCTCACCATCTCTTGCCTGTACATGGTTGATAATGATCTGTGCTGTAAATGCTCTTCTGACTGACCAGTCAGGATAAGCTGCCTGCAATGCCTTTTCTACACCACCAATATCAGCTGCTCTGCTGTCATTAAAGGAAGTACCAAAGCTTACAACAAGAAGCTCATTCTCTCCGATGCCATCTTCATTCAGTGGATCGTCCTTGGATGCATCTCCGGTATCCCTTCCGAAATAATCAGGATCTGCATTTTCACCTTCTACCAGCTCCTTCTGCACATCTGTCAGTGCATCCCAGCCAGCCTTTGCTGCCTCACACTGTGCATCTGTTTCATCTGTTCTCTCCTGGACGTAGATCGCATCAATCAGTGCGGCTACCGCATCTGCTGCTGCCTGATCATCCACTCCCTCTGTTGCGTCCGCTTCTTCTGCTGCAGGCTCTTCTGTTGCTGCCGCCTCCTCTGCCTGTGCACCTTCTGCTGTTTCGCTGCTGCTTCCGCATCCGGCAAAAAGAGAAATGCACATTGCCCCTGCCAGAAGCAGGGCTAATGTCTTCTTTTTCATACTTTTTCTCCTCCTGTATGATTTTTATTTTCATAGAAAATAATGGGATAAAAAATCCGTCAGGAAATCCTGACGGAGTCATTGTACGCAAATAAATCCATCTGCAGTTGTCTTCTGACAATACAGACAGCATCTGACAGTACGACCAATACCTCGTGATCCGGAATTTCTTCCTGTACCAATAACTGGCAGGTTTCCTGGCTCAAAGATCCTCATCCGGCCATCACCTTCCCAATGCTTTTCACATCAGTGGCAATCTTTCTCGATGACCGCACTCCCTTCTCACAGTGACGAGATCGCACAGGACTTACACCTGTTTCCCTTTTAACCCTTGTGAACCGGATCCTTCTGCAGTCATGCATCAGATCCATATGATATTCACGCCGGCACCAATTACCTTTCCTATGAAACTGGTATCTATACTATCATGCTGCCTGTATTTTTGCAACATTTCATCCAAATCCTCCACAAAAACTAAAAAATGTAGTAAAATGCAATCAGGAAATTTCCATCTGGAGGTAATATCATGCCTGTACTCTCAAATCATTATACATCGCGCAGACAAATGTCCGAATCCCTTGTGACCGCTGCCTTTCTTTCTGTATCCGGCGGTCTTCAGGATGCCTATACCTATATTTCACGCGGAAAGGTATTTGCCAATGCCCAGACAGGCAATATCGTCCTGCTAAGCCAGCATATCTGTGACGGGGATTTCCGCTCTGTTATGCACTACCTGGTTCCTCTTGTGTTCTTTGCCCTTGGCGTTGCAGCTGCAGAGCTGATCCGCCAGAAATACCAGCTTGCCAGACGCATCCACTGGCGGCAGCTGGTTTTGATCATAGAGATCCTTCTTCTGTTTCTTGTGGGATTCCTGCCTGAGGCATGGAACCTCATTGCAAATGCTATGGTATCCTTTGCCTGTGCTATGCAGGTACAGGCTTTTCGTAAGGTCAACAGCTATGCCTTTGCCAGCACTATGTGTATCGGAAATATCCGCAGCGGCATGGAATCCCTGTGCGCCTATCATAAGACTCATAACAGGAAGACCCTGTTCAAATCCTTCCACTATTTCGGTGTGATCCTTCTATTTGCCCTTGGTGCAGGACTTGGCAGCCGCTTTATCATGTTATTTGGCATGAAGACAATCTGGCTATCCTGTCTTCTGCTTCTTGTAAGCTTCTCTCTGATGTTCATCAGGGAAGAGATTGACGAACACCCTGAACTGAAGCAGGAAGAGCAGGCCATTCAGAATGATCTGCATGATATCCGTAAGGAAGCTGCTGAAATAGCCCATATCCTGGAGAACGATGACCCCAAATAATCGCATTTTCTTTATTTTGGAAAGGGATTTCCTCACAGGCTCGTAATACCTTCCAGAAAATCTGCCACAGACTCCTCTACATATGGTAGTAACAATGCAGAACGGTTGATAAAGAGATTGCTTTGGACGATAAAATAGAGCAAGTGATGTATTATTTTAAAGCCCCTTTATATGAAAAAGAAGAGACAAGAACGTTGCTTCGTGATGCAATGGCAACAATTCTCTGGAAACTGATAGAACATTATGCAGTTCCACTGAAAAGAATGGATATACCGGGAGATTTGCATACTTTCTGGATGGAAGTTCGAAAGCAGGTTTATGAATGTCAGGACTGGTACAACGATGTGTGGGAAGAGAAACTCACAACCTACAAAGGAAAAATTTCGTCTCCGGAGGAAGTTAATAAATTTGTAGATAAGGTACAGATTAATGAAGTAAATGCATGGGTGCTGGCACCAAGACTGGTTCAGCGCCAGAGGGAACAGCAGTGTGACTTGATTGCGTTCTTGAAAAAGAATGTGATGCTGAAATAGAAAAATGATATTTGATAAAGGGGGCTTAACTATTTTCGAATTTTCTTGTGACGAGAGCAGAATGTTGTTTTTAGAAAAATGTTTCAAATGGCTCGACACACCTGAATTAGAGGTGTTGGTAGAAAAGTTCAATGGAAAGATTCCATTGACTACAATTAAAGAACAAAAACTCTGCTGGCTTTGTGAATTTAGTGAACGCTGGGATTTCAGGGCAAAGCAGAAAGCTGCGTTTGATTCCAAAACCGGGGAGAGAGCCAGATGGATGATTGACGATACAGCGCTGAATGAAGAACAGGAGAGGGCAGTAATGGCGGCAGCCCATAGTCTTGGATTGGTAGATATTGTTCAACCAATGAGAGCATCCTATGATGCGGTACTTGTACTCGGAGGCGCAAGAATGTCGTGTTTATATCGAACCCGGTATGCTGGAGAGCTGCTTCGGCAACAGAAGATAACAGCAGAATATCTTGTGGGATTGACAGGAATGCGCCCGATTCTGGATTCTGAGAGAAAAGCTACGGATACTTATGCGAAAGATGCTGTCACGGAATATGACTTGATGTGCGGAGCAATGGAACAAGTTTTTGACATAGAACAAACGCAACAGGTGATAGAAAACACAGAAAATATAAACAGTGCATGGGCGTTAGCAGAGTATGGAGGACAACCGACAATCACGGTGTTGGCAGCACCTTCAACGGAACCGGACAAGCGCAGAGCAAATACGGCGGACACATTTTTGTTTTGGCAGGACAAAAAGGCAGCCGGAACAGGAAAACGCATATTGATTGTAACCAGTCAGATTTATGTTCCATATCAACAGCTTGAGGCAGCAAGAATATTGGGAATGCAATACGGACACAGTGTGGAAACAATTGGATTTCCAAGGGAATGGTCTGGAAATATGAGTGGCTTACAGACGGCAGCCAATTATTTGCAGGAGATAAGATCAGTATTACAGTCGATGAAAAAATTGCTATAGAGGAGGGGACGGGATGTTACAGGAAACTTATGAGACCGCAAAGGAAACACGCAAAATCAATATTCTTGAAAGAGATGAAGAAGGACATATTGTAGATTTTGCAGAAGAATTTTACAGCACCGAGGAACAAAGAGCACTGTTTACAGTTTACGGAGATGCCGGAAGCGGAAAATCTTTCTTGGTGAAGAATGCACTGGATAAGATAAAGCATAATCAAAAACAGATTAGGGAGGACGATCCTCTCTGCGTCTACCTGGATATATCGGATTGTGTGGATCAGACGGAGGTCTACTATCGCATTGCATTGCAGTTGCAGAGCTATTATGCAGGAAAAAGGGGCAACGGAACAGAACAGGGAAAAGCTGATCTCGTGGTTACTTTGTATGAATGGATTCAGGGAATCTATCGACCGGCACTTGGTAAAAAGGGTGAAAAAGCTGACACTGCACTTGATATTGCAACATTTATTACAGATAAAATCAAAAATGTAACTCTTGGACAATCGGAAAATGAGGAAATTGAAGCGGCAATTGAAAAAATATTGTCGGGGCTGGCAGGAAAACTCACGGGGCTCAAAACAGTAATTCAGGCACTCAATCTGGTGAAGGATATAGGGGAGGATGCAGAGCGCAAAAAAATCTACAGTGTTCTGAAACAGAATCTTGACATATTGAACAACCGGGCAGGAAAGCAGGATTTCTTTTTGGAAAAACTCAAGGCTGCATTGCCTAAGAACATAAAGTACATCATTGTGCTGGATAATTTTCAGTTGAATCGTGACAATGAAATTGGAAGAGACTACACATGGCTGACCGGAAATAATCGGCTGATGGAGCGAGTGAACGCACTATGGGTGGTTGTCAGCCGCATGCCTTCAAGGGAATTATTTGCAGATTTATTTGAAGGGCATTTGAATGAGGAGATATGCCTACATGGTTTTAACGAAAAATTGGCACAGAGATATCTGATTGAGAATTGTTTCCGGAAAACGATAATGTGTACCGTGCAGGATCTGGAACCGGATGAGCGTGCCTTGGTGGAAAGAATGTTGAGCGTGGTTTCACAAAAAAACGAGGGGCAAACCTATTATCTTCCGCACCTGTTGCGGATGGTGGTTTTGTTCTACTGGAAATTACAGGAAACGCCGGGTGTGAACGTAACACCGGATGTGTTTAAGGAATGTGCGCATGTGGATGAGTTTGTGGGGTATTACTTCTATAAAGATTTGTCTGACCTGATGGTAAATGCATTTCAGATTCTGTCCTGCATTGATGTGTGGGATGACAATTGGATTAAGATTGTGCAACAGAAGATGGACAATCATCTGCTCAATGCCAGAAATGTGCTTGAACATACCGCTCCCATTGAAAAAGTAGGGCGTGACGGATTCAAGCTGCATGAAGCGTTGCGTGAGGCTTTATACAGCAACAAACAGAATTATATCAAGCAGGATGTTATGGAGTACCTTTTTGAGTGCTTTCTTACTATTTACGGAGAGAAGAAAGTGAAAAATCCGCGCTGGTATGAACTAAAGCGCATTTATGCCTTTATGCAGATTGTATTTGCCTACGTTGACATGCAGAGAGATACACAGAAGGAAACACTGAACCGCATCAAGGGGGCTATGGCTAATATTTACGAGGCGAATAAGGAAAGCGGAACGGTAGGTGAGTTCTTCATCCATTTATATTCTGCCTATATTGACAAATTAAAAAGTGTTTATGAAATCCCCTTTGTTCAGATGGTTGGAAACGATTTCAGCGACCAGAACGTGGAGCCGGCGAAGGGTGAACTTCCCAAGAAAGATACACTGTACTATATGGAATGCTGCTTTAAACTGGCAGATTTGTATACAAATAACAGCCAAAGCAATATTGCAAGAAGACTTGAAAGATTATGTATCGAATTTTGGAATACTCAAACAATTGCAGCAAATGAGAATGGAGAGGCATCAGACTGGTACTATGTATGTCGGCAGCAAAAGGTAAAAGCAATCAACGCCACCGCTTATGATTGTTCGGCGGAACATTTCTACCATGAAGCTTACGAACTGGCAGTTCAAGGCCTGGATGAAATGAGATGTCTGTGCAGAGATCTGTTTGCCGAGCTTTATGGAGAAGATGCTGAACGTTTTCGCAAGCTTTATGATCCGGAAGCGTCGACGGTTTTTGTGGTGGATGGTGATAATACAGAGCTTCCATATGAACTCTATGCAGAGGTTTGTTCGGATTGTGCAGAAATCTGGAAATTCAAGGATTCCCGGAATGAGAAAGAGAAGGTGCTATGGGAAGTGCTTATGAAGGATTGCCAGAATCTTAGAGGCAATTTCCCATGGTATATGCTGCACGATAAAGAACTGAGAGAGGAAGATCAGGAAGAGGAAATGGCACGGCTAAATGCGTGTGTTCAACATGGAATCCGTACTTACTGGCTGCGTCGATGTATTCTGGACAGCTTGATGCGGACAAGTCTAAAAACACAGAATAATGTTGTGGCTGAATTTCAGAAAAAAATGCTCAAAGCTTATCACAATGTATGTGCTTATCTGAGTGAGAGCGGAAAACCGGGAAAAGCAGGTTTGCTTGGAAGAGAAGTCCTTGAAGAAACCAGAAGTCTTATGTCCCAAAGGACACCGCAGGAAGGAGCAATAAACTTCTTAAAGAGCATGGAGGAGAAAGACGGAGAGGAAACATTGCTGCGTATTCTGTGGAAGAGAGAAAAACTAGATACAAAGAAAACGGGCGTGAACTTTTTCTCGCAATCGGATAACGTTGTGGAGCAGATGCAGTACATGGGGGATTTTTATCTGCGCATGGAATGGTATTCATTTGCATTCAAATGGTTTTCCAAGGTTATGCTGTTTAGATCGGTATCTAAAGGGACAGAGGATAGTAAGACGCTGGACACGGCATTGAGATTCTATGTGGCTGCTTATGCAAGACAAAGAGAGGAATGCAAATTGTTTGAGGTGACTACGCAGTACATGAAGGAGCAGTATGTAGAAATTGGAGAAAAAAAATGGGAACTGCTCAGAACGGAGGACGCTCATGGAAAATATGAAAAATACGAGCAAATGAAGACTTTAGTGGAACTGGGACAAGACAATAACAACATTTCAACTACGTTAGTAGAGATGTTGGGAGTTCTTGCGGAGATATGATGGAAGACAAAGAAAATGAACATGAGTGCGAATTTACGTTATATGTACCCAAGATAGGTGAAGCTAATCTGAAAAGTCTCTTTTTGTAGAATGAAAATTACAAAGTAGACAGCACGGACGAATACTTTACATGGAAAAATAGATGATGCTAGGAGAAAATTTAAATGAAAAATGAAGCAGGAAATGAAATGACAGGTTATCCTTATATAGATAAACCATGGTTGAAATATTATTCAAAGACGGTTGAAGAATTTTCACCAAAAACAATTTATGAGTATGATAGAAAGACATTAACACAAAGGCTTAATAGTGATAAGGTACTATTTAGCTTTGCGAGGTGGCAGAGAACGGTGTGACCGTAATGGTCACGCCGTTTTTGAGCCTAAACATCGCTCAACCAATCTCCAAAAAGGGTATAAAATCCCTGTGGCAGAGTTCTGAGCGGTTATTAAGCTGTCAAGGTTCGTTAATAGTTACTATTCCAGCTGTACATTCAGCTTACCGATATTTGAAAGTGTCTCATAGAATTCATTTTTATAAGGGCTGCTGCTGCACAGCTTGAATGTGATATATCTTGCTGAATGAACTACTTTTGCAGCAATCTTCAGCAGTTTTAAACGGACGGTATCAATGCGTTGTTTGCGCATGTTTGCTGATAACGCCAATCGTCTAAACCAATTAAGTATGTTATAAGCAAGAGCGTGTACCTGAAGCCTGTTTGCATTTACGATTCTGGTATGACTGCTTACAGAATCAAAATCAAAACCGGATTTGCTTTCTTTGATGAAGTTTTCCATCAGCCCTCGCTTGCAGTAAAATTTGATAAGATACTCTGGTGAGGAATCCATGTTTGTGACAACAAAGGTGTACATGTAAACCATCTGGTTTTCCGGCTTTTCAACCTTGCATACCACACGCCGTTCGTAAGGCCATGACGTTGCTTTGTACATGAATTCACCATAAACTACCGCATAATCCACTTTGTTATTCCTGGTGATTTCATCAAGCTCATCCACAAGATAGGATGCTTTTCCACGTAGAATGCCATTCTCCTTCAGCCGGATCACATAGCTTGTGCCGTTTTCCTCGCACTGCTTATAAAGATCAGGCGTAGAAAAACCACTATCACCACGAAGCAGAATAAGGATTTCCGGATAGTCATGCAGATATTCATCCAGTACCGGCTGCAAAAAATCAACTACTCCGGTGCAGAAATACTGTGTTCCATCACGCAACTGGATCTTTATCAGATCCCCGGTCATTCCATCATAACAGACAAGTGGATGATAACCATTGCTCTGATAGTGAAAGTTAAAGGCTCTGCCTTCCTGTCTGCCGTATGCATCAAGAAGAGTGGAATCCAGATCCAAAATAACAGCCTGTGGCATCTGAATACTGTAAATTTTCTTCCGAAGTACTCTGGCAATCGCAAGGAACTGGTTTAAAGTGTCTTCATCCATACGGTTAAAGAATCTTGATACCGTAGGCTGTGATGCAAGCGCATCTTTTTCAAGTACAGACTTGAATACAGGATCATTTGTCAGTTCATCAGAGGCATCATCCTCGAAATAACCGGCAATAATCATATATATCATTTGGAGCAGGTTTTTTGGATCCGAATGATATCGGAATAAAGCAGGATCATTGGTTTTAAACGCTTTTTCTAAAAGCGTATCAATACAAAGTTTGCTTATGAATTCTTTGATAAGAAGGCAAAGAAGAGAATGCCGATTATAAAATTGTATACTGGATTGGCATTGAAACGCTTGAAAAGGTTTAGTAACATAAAACCTTTTCAAACGTTTTCTTTCATTTTTATGGCTTCGAATGGAATGTGATGTAGTCAGGATCAGTGCAATTTTTGAAAAAAGTACGTTGGGAATGGACAAAAGTCCAGTATTTTGGGAACGTAATTTGATTTCAAGTGGATTATGCTTAGATTAAATAAAAGGTCTGGTCTAATCTAAGAATCCTTCTCATAGTATGGGAGAGAAGGACAGGCGAGGTAAGGGGGTGTAGCTTTCGCTTGAAACGGACGAAATTAAATTATCGTTTTTATAATCCAAATTCAGCGGAAGATACCGCAGATTTCTTGTGTAAGCTTTTGATAGAAGCAAATGCCGGTAAAGTGGAACGTGCGATGGAAGAAGCAGTATCGCAATGGGCGGAGGATAGTGAGTACATAGCAGAATCAGAGGAAACTGAAAAGGTGGAAGAAATAGGAAGTATCAGGCGAAAAAGGGCGTAGGTAGAGATTCTTTGCCTTTTGTGCTTATAAAGAATGGTTATTTGAGTTCCTTGTAATATTGCTTGATTAATAACAAATAAAAATATAAAATTAGTCATTGATAAGTCATAGAATTTAGTCATAGATGCACAATAATGACTATATGAAGAAATGCAGTAAAGGGGTTAGTGATTTGATTTTAGGTATTGAAACGGAAACATTGGAATTTAAAAAGTCCACTGGGGAATTGAAAGAAGCAGTACTGTCAATCTGTGCAATTTTGAATAAACATCAGCATGGAGAATTATATTTTGGCGTAAAGCCTGACGGAACCGTAATAGGACAAGTTGTTACAGAAGAATCATTGCGTGAAGTCAGCCAGAAAATCAAAAATTTTATTGAACCCAAAATATATCCTGAAATCAATAAAGTGGTGGTAGATGGTAGAGATTGTATTCATGTAAAATTTGAAGGGAACCAAGTCCCTTATTTTGCGTATGGCGTGGCAAAGATTCGTGTGGCTGATGAGGATTTAACCATGTCGCCGGAACAGATTACGGAATTGCTGTTGCGTAGTGGCAGAGAAGGTAATCGTTGGGAAAGTCTGGTATCCAATAAGACGATTGATGATATCGATGAGGAACTTTTGAAGAAATATACAACACAGGCACACGAGGTAGGCAGAATCGCAATTTCTTACACTGATAAAAAGACCGTTTTGAATCAGTTGGAATTAACAGATGGGGATTCTTTGTTGAATGCAGGAAAGGTATTATTCAGTGATGATATTGTACAAGATGTACAGATGGCAATTTTTGCTACCAATGAGAGATTAACATTTAATGATATCCAGCGTCATCATGGACCTGTATTAAAACTTGTGGATATCGCTGAAAACTATATTAGGAGCAATATTCATTGGAGAGTGGAATTTACAGGAGCTTTACAGCGTACGGAGATACCTGAGATTCCGGTGGATGCGATTCGTGAGGCATTATTAAATTCGTTTTGCCATAAGGATTATGCATCTGCTCAGAGTAATGAAGTTGCAATTTATAAGGATAGGGTTGAAATTTATAATCCCGGAGCTTTTCCGGAAGGATATGAGCCGCAAGACTTTATTGATAAGGCTGAAAGACCGATTCGCAGAAATCCTAAGATTGCACGAATGCTTTATTATTCAAAGGATATCGAGAGCTTTGGAACTGGATTAAAGCGTATTGCAGAAGCTTGTGATGCTGCCGGAGTAAGATACGAATTTAAGAAAATGAAATCCGGATTTGTGGTATGTTTTTATCGGTCAGAAGAAAAAACCGATAAAAAGCCGATAAAAGCCGATAAAAAGCCGATAAAAGTTGATAGACAAGAAGTGATCGCTCAATATGTAAAAGAACATGGCAGTATCAGTAATATGGAGGCAAGAGAACTGTTAGGGCTTGCAGATTCAACGGTCAAGAGAATACTCAAAGAAATGGTAGATGATGGCATTTTATCGGTAGAAGGTGAACGCAAAGCCAGAAGATACTTGTTGAAAGAGGAAGGTTAATTGGGAGGAATTATGATGTTTAGACAAGGTGCAGCTGAATATAATCGAAAAGGAGAGCTTTTTCCATTAATATTTCACTATTTTTTCACTATTTTCTAGTTCTTAGGCTCCATTCCGTTTTCGATACAGTTCGTTGCAAAGGTATGACGCAATCCATGAGGTGTCAGCTGTTCAAAAAACCGATCCGGATTCAAAGCCTTTTCTCAGCGAAAAACGAGTAGCAATATCCTGCCTGTGTCTTAGGCTGGGCGCACAACTGAAAATTATTTAACAGATGTTCCTATGTGCTTGTCCAATCTCCACTGCGGTGCACTTCCATCATCGGCATAATATTCGTCCATTGCTATGATTTTATCATCTTTTGTTTGAATAAAGGATGTTACATGGAAAGAAATACTTTTATCCCTGGGATAGATTTGCGTAACGGTGATAATTAACTCATTTACTATTTCTGTCCGTTCGATAATTCCATCCCATTCTCCAGGGTACTCACAGTTCGCAATAATATATTCATCCACAGTAAAATGTTCGTTGGTACAATGCCAATTTACATAGGCATCCTTGTGGAAATATTTTCTGATTTCTTCCTCATCCTGAGCAAGAACAGCTTTCCAAAATTGCTTTATATTCATTCTTTTCTCCTCACAATTACCAGTTTTCTTAATTCTGCAAATTGAAATTTATTCATTTAATTCAGCCTCAATTTCTTCAATGGTAGGCATACTACCTCTGAACTCTTCTGGTATAAGTTTTGATAATTCATAACTAGAAATACCAAGTGGCTGGCTAGTAGATTCTAATGCATACTGGGCTTCTACTTTATCCATATCTTTACAAATCAGAAGTCCCAAAGTAGGATTATCAGCTTCTGTTTTCATCTGATGATTAACAGCTACAACATAAGTTCCCAATTGACCTGCATAAGAAGAATCAAATTTTCCTGTCTTGATTTCTACAACTACATAGCAATGCCTTTGCAGAATTTCCTTTGCAATTATCAAGTATTATTTTGTTATGTCCCCATGGAATTCTAAAAATGATTTGTAAATCATCCCCAACTTGGGGACGATTTGCATCTGTAATCAATTCGTCCTCAACCTGAGGACAAAATACTGCATCAGAATACATCTCATAAAAGTATCTCATATATTTTAAATTGGTTGGAGAAAATGATTTCACATCTGGCAAAATGGATTTCAAATCATCACTCACCGTTTTATAGAATCCCATTCCATATCCGAACTGTTCACTCATAGATGAAATACCCTTACCAATATTCCAATAAAATCTTAGCATCTCATCATTTATCTTCATAGAAGCCCTGATTTGGCTTTTTCTAAAATCAGTGGATATTCCGGCAATCCACTCTTTATATTCATTATCAGCCTTAATCAATTCACTCATATATTCTTGAAACCACCTAGACTACACCTGCGGCTGATGAACAATTCCCACAAACAGCGGCAATCCGTCTGTCCCTGTGATAGCAAATATAAACGGTCGGTTTAAAATGAAATCAACCTCTTCCTCCGGCGGAGCGCACGCACCTGCTGTCATCATCACTGTGTAGGCCGCAGCCGTAACTCCTTCCTCATCAACCGCAACACGCACCGCATGCTTAGCCTGAGAAAGATATGCCGCTGTATCATCGGTCATAGGAGAAAAATCAGCGGTTTCCGGGTCAAAGATATCCGTAATACCAAGGTTCATCAAATCCTTTTTCAGCTCCATATCGGATGCCACATCAAACTTAGGAACTGCTAAATTCACCATCAAAAATTTGCTTTCGGCCTTCTCACCGCTGCTGAGAAGAAATTCCATGGTATGCTCATCGGCAAGCAATTCCTCCGGTGTTATGCCCTCATCCGGCCGTATAAACCACATATATCCGCTGCCTTCCAGCTTTTTGGCTGCTGCTGAAAAGCGCTCGCTCCAATAATACGTATTTGTATTGCTCTGGTGCATGAAATCACAAGTCACATCACCATTGTCAGCATGAAATGTATCCTGCTTTGTATTACTTTCAGAAAACTCTCCATCCCATTTTGTGCGGAAATAAATGGTAGAAACCAGAGCAAGGATGGTCTCCGGATCCATCGACAATTTCGAGGCCTGTTCTTCCAGAAGTCCACCAGTCTGTTGATTAATCCACTCCTGAAGTGCCTTATCATAAGCGGCAGATCCCATTTCTCCCCGGAAGGAGGATGCATAATAATATTTTGCCAGCGAATCCAAAGTATTCTGCTTAAATTTGATTTGATCGTTCATCCACAGAGAATTTGCGAGAATGCTGGTTACGGCACCGTCATCACAGTAATTTGCATTCCAGACTGCAGACGCCTTCTCATGAAGAGAGTTTATATCATTGCAATCAAGCAGGTTCAGAATCTGGCTTCGGCTATTACCATCGGTCACCTCCGCCAGCATGGCAAGAGCCATATAAATATTAATCGGAGAACAAGCTTTGTTTTCTCCACCGGTTTCACTGAGCAGCTGTGGCACAAGCGTGGACAGATAGCTATCCAGACCATCTCTATAACCATCCGGTTGATTCATCTGTTTTTTGCGATCGGCCCACCATGCATCGTAAACCTTATCAAAACCATCACTGTCAAAGTCACCATTTAATTTCGTATATTTACTTTCATCTGGATACTTTGCCATACTCGGATACTCAGCAGCAACAACTTGATATTTTTCATTTTCCCCTGCCTTCTGCGTACAGGCAGTCAGAGAAATTATATTGATTGAAATAAGTAAAATTGCGATCACTCGTTTCATCACGATACCTCCCTACAACTTCCGATTTTGCGATTACATAATCTGGGAGTTGTCTGTTATTAAATACCTGCGGCAAATTCTTCTATTAAACTGTTTATCAATTCCGGTTTATCTGTATTAGAATTATGTCCAGCTCCTTCAATCCACTTCAAAGGAATTCTACTCTTTTGGTGCCATGCTTTGTTATACCTTATACATGAACCGGCATGGTCTTGAGTTCCACATATTAACAGAGATGGGCACTTCAGTTCATATGGCAGATTCTTTTCCATTGCCTCTGCCAAAATACGAAAACCATGCCCAGCAATTTTCGCATAACGCTTTTGGTCACCATCATAGACCAGCATCATTTCACGCATTAGATTTCTACCATAATCAGACGTGGCAACTCCTTCCGTCCCCGATTTCAAAAGCAATTTCCACGGATAATGAGCATATACTGGTTCCATTCGCTTCAGAAGCCAGAGTTCAACCGCAGTCACATAGTTTCGTTGCAACGGTGCAGAGTCAATGGAGACAAAGCCTGTTAATCGGTTTGGATAGAGCTGTGCATAAGCCTGTCCAACATATCCGCCCATAGACTGCCCAACAATGACCGGTTTGGCAATTTTATCTTGATTTAAAATATCGTTCAGCCATTTTGCCTTATCGAACAAATCGAAATCAAACCGAAACGGCCATGAAGCGGCGTGTGCCGGTGCATCCCATACCACAACATTATACTTCTCCTTGAAATGTTGAATCTGCTTATCAAACAATCTATGATCGGCAGTCAATCCGGGCAGAAAAACAAGGGTAATTTCATCCGGGTGTGAAACGTTTGTCCAATAGTGGATTGTTCCGCAAGGAGTCTGATATGTTTTTTCTTCCATTAATTTTCTCTCCAAAACTCCCGATTTGTTTACTTTTTGTTCCACTAATAAAACTCTTTCATGCATTACAAATAAGGCTTTAAAGACTTAAAAACATTCAAATATCCATTTGCATACATATGTACACCATCAATGGCATACTCCGATTTCTGTTCACCATGTGCATCAACAAGGGCTTCATTACAATCAAGATAACGACAACCGTATTTTTCTGCTATTTCTTTTAATCGATGATTACATAATGTAAGATTCTCAGGAGTCCGGAGTTTCATCCATTGAATTGATTGTTCTGTCTGCCATGGCAGGTGAAGATTTGCAGGATAAAACGCCATGATAAAAATTTCCGCATCTGGAATACGGGATTTGATAATTTCCATGATTCTACAGATATTATCCATTAAATGTGACATCCACTGATTTCCAAATCGTTCTTTTGTAATATCATTAGTGCCGATATTGATAAATATCTTTGATGGCTCAAGATCTAAAAGCAATGTATCGATATTTTCCAGAAACTCATCTGTATTCAATCCACCAACGCCACGATTATATATCACTTGTTCGATACCCTGGCTTCGTGCAATTTCACAGACAGGAAACATTTCCATCAAAGATGATCCTGTAAAAAGAATTTGCCCTTTTAATGCTCCTTGGTTTAAATACACGAAATTTCGGATTTTCATCCTTTGATTATCATCCATAACATTATTCCTTTCATTTCTCCTGTTGAATTCCGATTTTCTTAATTCTACAAACTTGAATTTATCGTTCTCTTTTACGTCTGTCAATAAGCAATGAAATAAACATAATAAGCCATATCATCCATGCAATCAAGCAACCGGTTCCTTGATATTGAATATCTATGATTATTCCTACAATGAACGGCAAAGACATAACCATCATTCTTTTTCCATATGCCTTACACATAGCGTTTTCATCATATTTTTTTCGTTCTTCTTCTGACTTCATATTATAACCAGACAAAAATCGGGCAGCTTTTCCTTTTGATTTGTAAAAATATATTCCAAATAGAAACATGAGTACTGCCATTGAAAAATCATAAATAATAATGAACATATTATCCAGCTCCTTTCGCTCTGTCAAATACCGATTTTTCGTTCTCTGCGACTTCCCAATAAACGGGAAGTTACAGCACCATTTCCCATAACAATGATGAAATAAATGGTTGAAGGAAGAACATAATAAGTGCTACAGATACACATATTATGTAAAAGTCACCCATTTTTGAATTTGAAAAGATTCGCTTCGTAAAATTATCAGTTATCCTATGTACAATAAAATATCCAATTATAGTACCAACAGTATTTGTAATAATATCGTTTATATCACTCGTTCTAAAAGTAAAAATCTGTGATATTTCAATTAAACTTGTAGCTATAAATCCCATTAAGGCAATATTTTTAATGTTTCTAAATTTATCCCACAATATCGGCAAAAAGAAACCAAATGGAACAAATAAAAGTATATTCAAACAAGCATTAATGAAATCCGAAACCATATCAAAAAAACGGGATAACGTTCACTGCAAAATCAATTTTCAGAGATGTTATATTAGGAAAGCCTACAAGTGCTAAGACTGCAGTAAAATAAAACCCAAATACCATATAAATAATAGTTCGTTTCCAGCTATGAAAACATAACTTGTTATATATGCACCAAATAGGAATTATAAAAACAGCTGCCGCAACAATTTCGATAAGTGCACTATATATTCTATACATGTTTTTCTACCTCCACAACTTCCGATTGAGATTTTACCTGTTTTAAGAAATTTAATAACTGTTATATTTTGTTATTAAATTCACTGTAAACCATTTAAAACGCTGGATTTGTCGCAGGCGAGCTTTCCCTTATTGTTTCCCTTGTGTTATATCTTCCCATATAAGTTTACGAACTCTGATAAGGGAAAATACAAGGGCAAAAAAATTATATAAAATAGTATAACACAAAATAAAACTGACATGGTGAACTGATTGGAATGCTTCTTAATTTTTACAATTAATGATCGATTGAATCATAAGGAGATGGGATACGATGAGAACAATATTTGCAGAATACAATCCACAGTGCAACAGTATTGATGTTTATACCAGTGCCGGCTATATGCTTCGCATTGACTGCTGGGAAACTGAAAAGAATTTAAAGACTACACCTGGATCAGACTGTGCATTAAACGCACTCGCTATTGATGACCCTCTTGAATATGCAAGGTTATATCTTGATGGAAATATACAGATGTGGGTAGATGCGGAAAACTCATTAAAAATATTTTGATTTTTAAACAAATACAACAGTTTAAATCACTATTAGCTACAATATTTCCAGAAAATTTATCATAGGTTTGTGTAGGCGCAAAGAAACGGCGGCTCTGAAAATCAAAGCCGCCGTTTCAAATGGGCGTGTCAAATTGTCTGCTCTACGGCGGCTTTTTTCTTTTGCCGTCGTCCGGCAGAGTATTATTCAATATTTAATTCAATGTTTCCAGTGAAATTCTCACATTCAATACCGATATAGTTTCCACCTTCAGGGAGTGTAATTGTATCACTATATGTTCCGGTTGTTTCAAACAAAGTGACTGCTTCATCAGATCCAGAAATCCAGAATACTTTTGCAGTTCCCTCCGTAACCTCCAGCGCGCAGTCAATAGACAGATCCTTACCAGCTTCACGCTTTATGGAAGTTCCGCCGAACAAATACTCTGTATCTGAAAAATCCTCATAGTTGGCTGTATAGCTTCCTGTATAATCATCAATTCCTTTTTCTTTCGTACCTTGTAAGGATGAATTTCCGGTAAGCGCTATGGAACCAGCAGACTGAACAATATTGTTATACTGATCGAGAAATTCGTCTTTTGTACAACCTGAAAGCACAGAAGCACCCAATAGTATCAAGCATAATGATAAAACTATTTTCTTCACAGCTATCACCTTCCTTTCCTGCGTACAGCACGCTTTCCTTTTCCCTTGGCATTTGCCTGTTTACGGGATTTCATTTCTTTTTTGTTACTGGACATCAGTAACAACAGCACCGCCCAGAGAACCATGATGCCAACCCCAATGACCGCCAACAAAGGGGTTGAAGATGTGGTTGTTCCGGCATATTCACTCATGTCAAATCCCACTAAAATCAGCGCAGCAGAGAACGGATAGATGCTGGCATGGATACCACTTTTGAAAAACAACATGCTGTATCCAAGGAAGAACGCCAGAATGGAACCGCCCAGATATGCCCCTCGGATCTGCCCAAAAATCAGGATCAGCGGCATACAGACCAAATAGGTCGTCAGAGCCGCTAACACGATCTGCGTACCTCCATGAAAAAACACTTCCGCTGTCAGTCCCGATAATCCAACCGTCAATCCAGTAATCAAGGTAATGCCAACGCTGTATATTCCCAGCAGAACTGCAAGCATACCGACTAAAAGTAACTTAGCTCCCAACATTTTCGGCATAGAAACAGGAATTGTCATGATGTTTTTCAGTGTATCATGAGTGGATTCTCTGTCTATAAGCCATCCTCCGATCATTACCAGTGAAATTGGAAGGAATATCTGAGTGTTTCCCCAAACAACATTTTCAAATAGTGCAGAAAAATCATAATTTGGATTTCGGTACTCTGCTTCCACAATCAACTGACTTCCATACTGAACCAAAGGACAGAGTGCAAGCGCCACCAGCCCTACCAAAAGAATCTGGCACCGGCGCAGTTTCAGTAATTCCGATTTTAATAAGTTCCACATAGTCACACCCCCTTAGATTTCCTGTCGCCGGTAAACAAATGCAATCAGCGCAAGAAATACAATGGCTTCCACAATAATCACACCGAATACCTGAACACCATTCAGAAAATACGGACTGACCCGTTCCAACAAATCTGCTAACTCCGCACTGGTCTGGCTTTGGTCATAAAATTGGAATGTCCAGCGGAAGGCCAGCGGCCCCGGAAACAGGGTTCCTATGTTCAAACCAAAAGGCTGTGTGAGAAACATATCGTTCATGGAAAGGATATAATTCGCAATCGTATAGAAAAAGGTAATCACGACAGACACGATATAGTTTTTATTAAGAAGAACAACGAGCAGAATACAGGGAAGTGCGCCCACCCACATAATCAGCCCTTCTTCAATTCCAACGCCAAACAAGGTCCAAAACCCAACCGGTTCCCAACCCTGAAACAACAAAACCGCAAGATTTACCAATCCTCCAACTGCCATAAAGCCAACGGCAAACAACAGTAAAACCAGCATCTTGGACAGCACCAGCTTGGTTCTATTTACCGGTACGGTAACAAGGTTTTTCAGTGTGTCATTATCAAGTTCCTCAAACAACAGATTCGAAGCCAGTATCACAAGAAGCGGCATCAAAAGCAAATATGCACTAAGCTGGAATAGGCTGGACATCACTCCATTTACAGCATCCACATCAGTGTTTACATCTGCCAGAAAGAAAGCATAAGCCAATGGCATGAAAACAGAAAGCAGTAGGGAAATAAATACCAATGGCTTCCGTTTTAATTTCAAAAATTCGCATTTGATTAGTTTAAGCAATTCCTTCTCCCCCTGTCACACGCTTGAAGTAATCTTCAAGACTTTCTTCACAAGTATGCACCTCCGATACCTCCAATCCGTTTTCTACAAAGGCAGTTACAATTTTCCCCACAGGCAGATCCAGGTTGTGCAGGCGCAGATTGTGGTCGTCCTGTATGGAGAAATGGTTTTCATGGAAATTGCGTTCCAAAATTCTTGCCGCCTGTGCAGTATCAGAGAGCGTAAAACGGATATGCTTACTGCTTTTTTGCTCCAGCTCAGCAAGGCTTTCTTCTTCCAGCAACGCGCCATGGTCGATAATTCCAATATCGTCAGCCAGCAAAGAAATCTCCGAAAGAATGTGACTGGAAATCAAAATAGTTTTTCCTCTTGCGTCGCAAAGCTCCCGAATAAAGGAGCGTACTTCTGCAATACCGATGGGATCGAGGCCGTTGATCGGCTCATCCAAAATCAAAAGCTCCGGATCGTGCATAACGGCAAGGGCGATGGCAAGCCGCTGCTTCATACCAAGAGAATACTGTGAAAAGAGCTTTTTATCTTTGTAGGGCAGTCCTACCAGATCCAGAGCATCTTTGATAGCATGATTGTTTGGTACGCCCCGCAGAGTAGCAAAGATACGCAGGTTCTCTGTGCCGGTCAGATTGGGATAAAAACCGGGGGACTCAATCAGGCTTCCGATACGGGGCAGCAACTTCTTTTCATTCCCTTGCAAAGACTTTCCCCAGATTTTGACCTCCCCGGAAGTCGGCTTCGTTAAGCCCAACAGCATTTTCATGGTAGTGGTTTTTCCGGCTCCGTTTCTGCCCAGCAGACCGTAAATTCTCCCACGCTTCACATGGATATTTAAGTCAGCCACACTCTTTTGTGAGCCGTATTGCTTCGTCAGATTTTTTGTTTTAATGATATAATTTGTATCCATATTCAAAACCTCCTGTTCTGTAAGGTATTCTATCATGCCAACCTTGCATTAACCTTGCCGCAACCTTGCATTAACCTTGCAATTTGAAATTCGGCTAAAATGACAAGAGTTCCCGCCGTAAGGACGGGAACCCGCTTAAATCTCCAAAGGAAAACTCAACACAAATTCAGTTCCCTTTCCCGGAAAGCTTTCAACTGTTATGCTTCCACCCATCTTTTCTACAAGCTGATAGACAATAGAAAGACCAAGTCCGCTGCCTTTTTCAGAGCGTCCTTTATCACACTTATAAAGCCGTTCAAATATGTGTTTCAAATCTTCTTTCTCAATTCCCACTCCATTATCCGCCAGCAACAGCTCCATGCTGTTTTCCTTCTTCGATAGGGAAATTTTAATTTTGTCTGCATGGCTATGAGCGATTACATTTTGAATAAGGTTATTGATGATCCTCATATAGCTATCCATATCTAATCTTACCCGGACAGGATGTTCGGGAATATCAATGTCATACTCAACCTGTTTATCCTCAAAAATCGGTATCCAGTCAATGAGGATATTTCTTGTCAGCTCTGCGGCCTCAACACTCTGGATCTCCAAAGCAAACTCGTTAGAATTTAACTTGAACCAGTCAAAGAGTACATCAATATATTCTTTCAGATCATGGGCTTTCCGGCGGGCGGTTTCAATATAATCATCCCGGTCTTTTCCTGTGACCAGTCCTTTGTGTGCAGCGTCAAGATACCCAATCAGAGTAGTAAGGGGCGTTCGCACATCATGGGAAAGGCTCGTCATAAGCTGGCGGTTGGTTTCTTCTGTCTGCCGTACAGTTGAAAGTCTGCTTTCATAGGCCACAACGATCTCATTGATTTCATAGGCAAGAGGTGCTGTCAGTTCATTTGTTGCAGATAGAATACGCCGGTTGCCATTTCCGTTTTTCACATCAACCAGCACATCGGTCATTTCTGCTATTTGTTTTTTTACACGCCGAACGAGAACGATGGAAGTCAATACAGCCACAACAGCAATCACAATGGACAAGAATACGATAATTTCCATGCTGACTACACCTCCTTATTAAACCGGTAGCCAATCCCTTTGACCGTTTGTATATACTTTGGGCTTGAAGGATTGACTTCTAATTTTTTACGAAGTCGGCTGATGATCGCCATAATGTTACTGTCATCATAGAAATATTCTTCACCCCATACTTCCTCATAAATCTGCTGTTTGGTCAAAATTTTTCCTTGATGCTTTGCACAGTACAGGAGCAAATCAAATTCCTTTGGCGGAAGTTCAAAAGTGCCGTTTGATGTAGTAACAGAACGATTTTCAAGGTCAATCTGCAATCCGTCAAAATTTAGCTTTTGTATGGCTCCAGCTTGCTGATTAAAGCGAGTGTAGCGGCGAATAAGAGACGCAATACGGGCAATCAGTTCATCCATATCAAACGGTTTTGTAAGATAATCGTCCGCTCCGGCCCGTAACCCCCGTACTTTAGAAATGCTGTCATTTTTAGATGTGAACATCAAAATCGGCAGACTGTTCTCTTTGCGGATTTCTTCCAGCGTTTCAAAGCCATCCATACCAGGCATCATCACATCCAGCACCACAAGCTGATATTCCTGCTCTCTTAATTTTTGTAAGCCCTCTTTTCCGGTATTACAAAAATCAGCTTCTATGTTTTCTGCTTGTACGCTACGTTTAATCAAAGCGCACAGTTCTCTGTCATCATCTATAATCAGAATTTTATTCATAGTGCAACTACTTCCCTTGTTTTGTTGTTCCGTCATTCGGCTTTTCTACGTTCTTGGAGAACTGCAATACATTATATGTATTTTTTGATATAATTTCATATAATGTGCGAATTGATTTCATAATTGTATGCCATGGAATGTCAGCAGAGTAAGAATAATTTCTTTGATAAGCTTTCCATAGATTTTCCATAACAGAGCTGGATTGAATCTCGTCAAAAACCTCATCTATGTCTTCAGTTTCTATCTGTTCTAACGTTTCTCGCTTCTTAGCGGTAGCAACAAGTGCATCCCTTAATACATCTTTTGAAAGTTGCTCCCCATACAGTTTTTGTAAAATATAGATGTCATAAAAATCTCTCATTCGTGTATTTGTAACGTTTCGACTAATAACAGTTTCCAGTTTTTCAGCCAATACCGTTTCCAGATTATATGCCCATACCTCGATTGTGCGATTTTCAAGCATAAGATTAAAGTTGTACTTGATTTCTCTTGGTGTAATGATATCTCCTGTAGAAATATCAATCTTTAATGGGGTGATTACGCCGTCGAATTTTGTTTCCATGCTTACACGAACACCCGGATAATCTGCTTCTTCCATGATTTCTGATATCCGTTTGATCCGAAACGAGACACCATCGTTCAGGGGGATTGATATAATTTTGGATATAATCATCTCTACATCCTCCACACTGACATTAGTGCCTTTTATGGTAGCATCCAGATCCATAGTAGCTCTGGCATCCAGACCGACCATTGCCGCCACCAGCATCCCACCTTTTAATATAAACTGATTTTTATACTCTGATAAAGAAATTCGTTCTAAAAAACGTTCCATCATATAATTCCGCACCAAAATCTGTGCATCTGCGGATTTTTTCTTTGACAGATTACGAATCAAATCCTTTAATTGTCTTGCCGTTGTTATCATCTAAAGTAACACCTCCAAATATGGTCTTAGTATCTTTTCAACATGAAACATAGCTGCGTATTTCATAAGCATCCGTAAGTTTTTATCCTTACGTTTCGCATATTGCTTTAATGCATCTTGGAATACCTGCATTTCAATATTTTTCCTGCTGCGAAGCAGATCGCAAATCGTTCTCTCCATATCATAAACCGGAACTGAATGTCCAAATGATGTCAGCATAGTTGTGATCCCTATTTCATGTAAATCCTTTTTTACTGTATACACTTGAAAACCGTCTTCCTGCAAACGGCTTGGATTATATCCAGTTCTTACTGTTATGGTGTATTTCAAAGGCTCTCTGTCCGTTAAATCATGAAAAAACAATGCAGTTTCGTGAGAAAATACAGCTTGACCACAACGCAAATGCAAAAGGAACATCGCATCTGTCCACGTATCAGGTGATACATACACACCATGAGAAGCTTGCTCTAATCCTCGTTCCTTCACATAGGCATAAAACACAGACTTACTAATTCCATTATTTAGGACTTGAAATGTCTGAATTGTCCCTCCACATTCACGCAATAACAAATCTAATTTTTCAAATTGAGTCATATAGATTCTCCTTTCATGCTAATATGATAATATATATTAGCATGAAAGTAAATATAAATAACATGTGATAGTAATAGAAATACCATGAGATTTATCGGAATAGCGTTTTTAATCCATTCTCCAAAGTAAATTACAATAGCTGTACTCGTTATCGCCACTATGATACTGAGGATATCCCAGCAATATTTCCGGTAGATTTTTCCAACCTGATAGCCAATCCCAACTATCAGTAATCCGGTTATTATGAATAAAATTCCCATAACAATAGCTACGATCAGCCAGTACATAGGCCCGGAAAGGATACGGTTAGGTATTCCGCTGCTTAACTGTCCGAAAGAATCTGCACCTATGACAAACTCCCGAAACAAGCTTCCCATTCCTTTTCCTAACACACTGAAAAAGGTGATACAGGAGAAATATGGATCACATATGCAGATTCTTGATTGGGCTTTGCATATGAAAATCGGTCGAAATGGAATGGCTTGTTGTCCGTTCCATGATGACAAGCATGTTGCATTTTCCTCGTCACCATAACAAAAAAGGAACCGATTTCTCGATTCCTTTTTTCAGCCCTTGCTGATTTCTTTACAAATTCAATTTTTCTTTTCGTAGCAAAGCTACGATATCTGAGCGAAGCGTGACAGATAATAACCCAATACGATGTGTCACAACACATCTATGGGCCAAGGCTGTCGCCCTGGACGGACTAGGGTGCTTCGCACCTTTTTTCATGCAAAAATAATTATTGAATCATCCCTATAAACTGAAAGTTTCTTTTTCTTGATAAATGGGGATTAGTTTTCCTTTTTTCCAATCAGCAATAACCACCTATGGTCAAAGCATATTTGTCCCTCCTTGATATAGGGATTAAAACCTGTTTTATCTCCACCATTCAAATCGTATTCCATTTTATCAATAATATCTTTTTGAATATCCTCTGGTGTACTTGTCAAATCCATCCAACTTTGTAGATTTACAGGAACAAGTGTTGTTTCTTCAAGCTGAAGCTCAAAAGCATCCTCAAACAATGCTTCAAATTCTTCTCTGCTAAGTATTCTTGTATGTGAGTTATCACGCATCGTTTCAATAGCGTCATTAGTTTCACGCAATTCTTCTGTAGTCGCTACCATATCCCAAATAACAAGTTTTCCACCTTTTTCAAAACTCGTTGCATCTCCCGAAAAGGCTTTTCAGGCTCAACAAAATGGTGCAATGAAAGTCTTGTAATCACAAGGTCAAATGTTTCATCTTCAAAAGGTAAGCATTCCGCATTCCCCGATACAAATGATATGTTCTGAATACCTTCTTGCTTTGCCAGTTTTTTTCCCTGCTCCAACATTGCTTCTGTCAAATCCAAACAAGTAATGTCCTTAACATAAGGAGCCACTGCTCTTCCACATATACAGGTTCCAGCAGCAACCTCCAATGCATGTTCATTGCCCTTTGCCTGAATACTACGAATCAAATAATCGGTATATTCTGCCTTAGACATATGATATGAAGCAAATTTCTCTGCTTGTGTACCAAATGATTTTTTCACTTCATTATAGTTATTCATAAACTTTTACCTCGCTGTAAACTTCAAGGTTTATTTCCAAGGTCTTATTTTCCCTGTCCACCCTTTTGCCTTCCAATATTCAGCATCACGAGGATTAAAACCATTCTTCTGCATCAAATGCATAATCCAAAACATCCCCTTTGTTTTGATTCCGGGTTTAATGTTTCCAGAATTATATATGATTCTCTTTGCAACACTTGATGTTGCCTTCTCAATTGCTTTCTTTTTCTTTTCACTTACACCGTTCCAATCAACAGCTGCAACACCTACACCGTACTTATATCTTTTTGCCACTCCCCAAAAAAACAGACTATCCATCATATCTTTGTTAGTCGATTTCATACCTGCGCCTGCAGCTGTAGATATGCATACTCCTTGCTTTTTAAACATAGATTCTTCTGGACTGTGCACCATCCATCTGTATCCGTAATGGTCTAAAAAAGCTTTCATAGCTCCAGTCGTATGATATACATAAACCGGACTGGCTAAAATAATAACATTCGCCTCATCCATTGCGTCAGTTATTGGCTTTAGTTTTTCAAAATGAGGACATTTCTTCTCTGACTCAGTAAAACACTTTGTACACCCAACACAAAACTCTCCAAAATCTCTTGGAAGAAAAAATTCTTTTATATCTTCACTTATTTTTACTGCCAGCATATGAGCAATGTGATAAGTTGAGCCTTTATGACTTTGACCATGTATAATTACTACCTTCATATTGCTCCTTTTACTTAGTAAACTTCAAATAAACGCGTGCTTTTATAGCTCGCCTCTCAAACGTGCTTCTATATCAGATGCCGTGTATAACACATCCGTTACAATTACCCTTTCGTCACGGATTGTGTAAAACACTGAATAATTATCGACGAGCATTCTACGCAACTCCATTCTCTTTTCCGGCTCAGAATCCATAATCCTAAATCGTTCCGGGAAAGTGTCTAATGTAAGTATTTCATCAGCAATGCGATTATATTGCCCCATTGCATTATCCGGAGCAAGCAAATCTATAGCAATATAATTGTATATATCTTCCATATCCTGCAAAGCTTCTTTTGTAATCTCTACCTTATATTGCTTCATTAATGCCTCTCTCTAAATGCCACAAACGCACTAGCTGCATCCTCAACATTTCCTTTCTCTATATCGGCATATCCTTTTTCTAACTTTTGATGAATCTGTGTAGCAGACATCATATCTGCATTCACTGAATTAGCTGCTTTTGGTAATACAACAGAAAAGGGAATTCCTCCTACTAATGATATTTGTTTTAAATACATATCTATAGCAGTAGCCATTGGTATCCCTAATTGTGCCAATACACTTTCTGCATTTTCTTTTACATCTGGATTTACTCTTATATTTAATGTTGCTGTTTTTCCCATAGAATACACCTCCATCTTTCTTTTATTGTAACGTCTTTTGCGTTACAAGTCAATCTATGAAATATATTTTCGATGCGATAGCTTCACATTGTTTTGATTAACCATTGCATATCTGAGTGTTGTATCTATTTGCTCATGTCCCAGAATTTTCTGTACCTGTTCAATCGGCATACCTTTCTCAATTGCTCTGGTGACCATAGTCCTTCTGAACTTATGTGGGTGTACCTTTTCTACACCTAACTTCTTCCCCATTTCTCGTAATCGTAACTCCACACCGCTTTCAGTAAGTCTACTCCTGCAAATTGTTCTAAATAATTTGAATGAATTCAATATTATGCTTTTTTCTCCTTAAATGGCTTCAGAAAGATCACCCATCCAAAGATCAGCAGATTCATTACCAGTGCAACAGGAATATCTCCCCAGTGGATTTGCTGATTCTGAAGTACATCCGCAGAGTACGTTCCTGAAAAAACTACCACCATATTATTATTCAGAAAATGAATAATTATCGGGACCCAGATATTCTGGGTTTTCATATAAGTATATGCCATAAAAATCCCCAGTGAAATACAGGTAACAAACTGGCTTGCCAGAGCCGCCAGCCCCATATCCGGCGTAGTGTAATAGAAGAAGTCTATTGGCAGATGCCATACAGCCCACACACAGCCCAAAAGGATTACGCCGCCTTTTAGTCCAAATTTTTTCTGAAGAAGAGGCTGAAGATAATATCTCCATCCGTATTCTTCTCCAAAGAATGCCACTACTGACAGGAAAAAGTTTACCAAAACAGTAAAAAATATGATCCAGGTAGTAGGATTTGCCATTATTTTGCCAAATTCAGAAAGCTGGCCGCTCAGAGCACAGGCAATCACAAATCTGAGAAGATATAATCCAATAAACAACAGGATCATACGAATAGATATATTCCAATGTTCGCTGTTCAGTCCATAGGATCTGCGCTTTTCTTTACCGGATTGCAGAAGAAGAATCCAGAAAATAACGCTGCCACCTATTATAACGTAATTCATGATCGGTGCCCACTGAGAATATGGCATGCTCATCAGATCTCTATTTTGGGGAGCCAGAACAGAAGCCGCCGTGCAGACAACCAGCACCGACGTGAGAGCTACAAAGAATATGTAAAAAGCCGTTGGAAGATTTTTATCTCCTTTTTTGGTAATTAAATAAGCCATCATCACACCTGCCGCTGGATACAGCATCTGCGCATTTGGAAAAGCGCTGAGATCAAGACCTTTTCCATAGCCATACCACATCAGAAGTCCCATTACATATGTGATTCCGTATGCTATAATCACATAGATCAATAGCTGTTTTTTCTCTGTTTGCATAAATTTCATAATTTCCTCCTTGCAACTTCAAAGTTATTTACTTCTCTTCATACTTTTTAACGATAACTAAACTATAAGCAGCCATAATTACAATTGTTTCCACCATCACACCAATAACCGACAACAGAACGTATGGTGTATTTTGACCATCTAACAGTGGAATTCCTAATATAACAAAAATGATTCCATAGATTATAAACAATAGTCCGCTCGCACGATTGTAACCTTTAACATCTTTTACTTTTATTGTTTCGGTATTAGCCCAGAATCCAACGGGATTCTTAGAAAACATATCTTTTATTCCTAATCCAATTATAAACACTCCCAAAAGTGACCATATAACAAACCCAATCATATTGTTTCTCCTTACAAACCGCATTAAAACCATAATGAGACACATTCTTGTATTTCCCAAAATCGAGATTTACTAATTCTACAAATTCAAATTTTTTTATTATCCAAGCTCTAAATCCAGCCACCTAGCCTTTGCCCAGCTACGCTCTTTTTTGTAGAAACTCATCACTAAAACAAAAGATATAAGCTGACCTATTAATATTCTTATAATCTGCAAATTATCAGCTTCGTTGTTAGATATTACATGAGTTGCCTTCTATATAGTCTCTCATAGGCATAACCCAATGCCAAACTCCGAATAATAAGGCAATAAAAAACACTATGCCTTTGAAACTCATTCTATTTTCAAGCAGACGAGAGAAAAGTCCTCGAAAAATCCCCTCTTCCATCCAAACATTTATAAGATTGAAAGTAATACAAAGTAGAATAAATCCAATTCCAGTTTGCTTAACCGCCTCACCGTTTAATGAAAAACCACTTGTATAAACAGAAAGCTGAACATTCCCATTCATACAATACAGCAGAACACATTCTACAAGATAAGCAATTGAAAAGCAGGAAACTCCCAACGCCAATCCTTTTAAGACATTCTGTACAATCTTAGTTTTTGTAAATCCGATGCTATCCCAAGAAAGCTTTGATAACACAAGCATTACCACCAAAATAATTATGCCAAAAACCTTATGTATAAAATTCTCTGCTAGGATTGTTTCGTCTGTTCTTATCCCAAAGTACTCTACAACTCTTGCGATACAGCATATAAGAAAAATCAGCACACAACTTAATATAGATTTTTCAAAGATTACTTTTTTCATTTTCATCACCTATACAACTTCATCTCTCAGAATTACTGAAAGTTTACTTTCCCTATTTCTATTATTTAGTAAAATTCAATAATTCTTGAACCTTTTCTCGATATTCTTGGTTGTAATCTAACCACATTTCTGTATGTTCACTATCAGTTACCGTCCAAATCATTTTAATTTCTTCATTTTGTATTGAATCATATATTTCTTGTCCCATAAACTGTGGGGTTAATGTATCTGCTTCACTGTTTATTACCAAAACCGGAATTTCAATATCTGCAATTTTGTCACATACATTTGCATCATCATAACTAAATCCCAATTCCATTTTGTTGATAATGTTGCCACAGAATGTCATGTAAGATATAGGCAATCCAATATCCATCTTTCTCATTTCTTCTTCTACCATCCATTTCATATCACTAACCGGACAATCTAGAATCAGAAAATCCACTTTGTTTTCAACATCCTTATCTCCCATTGCTAATCCTGCAGTTGCTCCACCAAACGATGTACCCCATATTCCTATCACTTGCTCCGGTGCATGGCTATAGACATAATCAATGTAATCAACCAAATCATATTTTTCCCAGTATCCAAATGTAGTATATTGAGCTGTATTTTCGTTGCTACTTCTCTGGTCATAAGTCAATACATTATATCCTTTCTGCAAAAACATTTCTGCTAAAGGATAATTGGTATAACGATTTCCACCAAGACCATGCACTAAAATAACTGTTGGATTATTCTTATCTCCTTCTTCACCAAGAGCATATATGTAATCTGCCGGTATCATATGTTCATCAAAAGTTGAAGTGATTTCAACTTTTTCTATAGTATATGTACTGCAGAAAACATCATAATCCATATTATATCTTTCCCAAAAACTATCTTTCACTTTTGAAGTATCTTCACAAGTAACCAATTGAGTAGACCCCATGAAAACTTGCGTCCCTATAAAATAGGACATTCCCACAAACAAAAGTAAAATAACTATAACTATTATCAACAATATTTTTGTCCATTTCTTCATCGTTTTCTCCTAAAAATTCAAATTCGTCTCTCGGTTAAACACACCAGCTTACTGGAATTTCTATTTGTGTTGCCATGTCATTACATAATCTTTTTCTCCGGTAGCCTCATCTAAGCCACTATGCTGAATCTCAAATCCTTCTCTCTTATAAAAAGATATTGCCCGTGCGTTCTTTTGGTATACGTTCAAGTGCAACTTATTCCTTTTATCCTTTGCATAATTCAGCAGAATTTTACCTATACCCTGCGATTGCATTTCACCAGAAACAAAAATGCCCTCAACATATTCATCATTTAACCCTATAAAACCCTGTATTTCTGTATCATACTCATACACATAAACCTCTGCTAGTAACAACGCTTCTTTTACTGATTTGAAATTGCTTTTCCAGTATTCGGCGGGGATAAAATTATGTGCCTTTATATTTGTATCCAACCATATATCTGCAACTTTATTTATATCATCCCTTTGAAATTCTCTAATCATAACGGCGACTCTCCATAAACTTGAATTTATCGTCTTGTTCCATTCTTATCAAAATTCTTTTTTAATGCTATTTCTGTTGGGAGAATAGACCCAATTAAAGGAATAAGTTGAACACCACAGATAATTCCTCCTATGCTCCCAACACAATCCTCATTTTTTCCAATCACTAAAAGCATGAAGATTACTGTTATCGGCAACATAACCATTCCACAGACATACCAGACTTTACCACAATATTTATGAGCAAATTCCCATGTGTCTTTGTTCTTCATAGACATCGAAGTCCGATATCCAAATACTGAATTTATTTCCTTGGGAGCCTTTTTCATAAAATATCTTCCAAAACCAATCATCGTAAATGGAAGAAGCAAATCCATAATCAACATAAAAATCCAAAACCCCATTGTAAACCTCCTTTACTACAACTTCCGATTGTTACATTGGCGAATGAATCCACATGTATCCCAAAATCAAGACACTAAGCACTATTACAAGCAGCAATGCTATACCAATTGCTTTGTGCTTTCGCTTAAAAGCGATAAAACTTCCCACACCCATTACTATGTATGCGAGAAGCAATAACATCGTAAAACTCATATGATCTCCTTAAAGTTTGTATTGCATGAAATTACCGTTATGAACAAATCCATATGCAGTATATAATTTCACTCCCATATCAGATGCTGTAATTTGAATCGTACCACAGCCATAATTTTGGGCTTCTTTAACAACTCTATGTAAAAGTTCTTTTGCAATTCCCATCCGTCTGTAATCGGCATTTGTAAACATGCTGGATAAAAGCCCCATCTTTCCACTGGGACATCCGAAATATGGTGGTTTTTCTACAAATGACATTCCGCTTGTACCAATGATTTTTTCATCATCTACTGCTATCCACGAAACAAATGTACCATCTTTCATATGGCGTATATAATAATCCCGTAAAGCTGGTTTTAAATCAATATCCTCTTTAGCCCCCTCTTCTCTCAACTGATTTATTCTCATTTCAATGAATATATCCAGATCCTTTTCACATAATTTTCTATACTCAATTGCCATTTGCATTTACCTCTATAAACAACGATTTTCTTAATTCTACAAGCCGGAAGTTAGCGATTTCTTTTTCCGGTATTCTCTGTCCCACGGATTTCCTCATGATAGAAATAATCTACGATCACCGGATGCCCCTGCGGGACTCTGCCATAAGGCATTTCATTATCCACAAAAGCACAATCATACTTCTTAGCCATTTTCTCAGCTTTTACTTCAAGTGCTTCAAAATAGCTGCGGTTATGCTTGTTATAGATCTCGTCGTAAAGTGGTACAAGATCAGGATATTTTCCGGCGATATAATCCATAATTGTCTTTTTGAAACCGCCTCGAAGATTGAGATTTTCGAGCCAGAACAGATCGCACTGATCCTTTACCCGCTCAAAGATTGCTTCAAAGTCCGTGATACCAGGGAATACCGGGGATACGAAACAGACTGTACGGATACCTGCTTCATATACCTGCTTCATAGCAGAGATACGGCGCTCAATGCTCGAAGCAGAATCCATATCGTTCTTGAAATTTTCATCCAGTGTGTTGATCGACCATGAAACGGTTACATGTCCAAGCTTCTTCAGCAGATCAATATCCCGTACCACAAGATCCGACTTTGTGCAGATCAGAATATCTGCGTCACTGCCGATCAGCTGCTCCAGAAGTTTTCTGGTATTCCCGAATTGCTCCTCCTGTGGATTGTAGCCATCTGTCACAGAACCGATGACCACCCGCTGTCCGGCATATTTCTTCGGATTTTTAATTTCCGGCCAATGCTTCACATCAAGGAAAGTGCCCCATTCCTCCTTGTGCCCGGTAAAGCGCTTCATAAAAGAAGCATAGCAATACTTGCAGGCATGTGTACAGCCCACATAGGGATTGACCGAGTAACCGCCTACCGGCAGACTAGACTTAGTCATGATGTTCTTTGTTTCCACCTCACGAATGAGGATTCCATTTATTACTTCTTCCATGATTTCTGTACCTCTAACACTTTATTAAATTCTTCCGGCATTTCCTGAATCATATTTTCATCCCCTATGATAGGGACAAGGTCTTCCTTCATAAACACCGGAATGCCGAGCTTATGTGCCTGGTCCGCCAGAGACCATGCCCATTCCGGCTCCGTATGAATCTTCCTGTTCTGAGCTCCGGTCATGGTGCCGACAACGATCCAATTGATTCCGGAAAGGTCAACTGTGCCGGGATCGTCGAATAACGGCTCAAAGCTAACATGGTAATGTTTTGCTCTGACGTTTTTCCGAAGTGCGTCGATACGCCACAGTTCTGCTTTCCTCGTCACCGTAACGCCAAACCATGCGTTTTCCAGATCGGTATCAAAATCCAGCAAATCAGGTCGCTTGGTAAGGAACAGGAACTGATGCTGCGGATTTTCACGGATCTTTGCAAATACCTCGTCTCTCCATTCCGGCTTCCATCCGGAGAGATCGCTCATCCCAGTAAGAAGAAAGTTCTGCGGACGTTTCTTTTCCATCATCTTGAGCTTACCCGGAAAGAATTCAGGGTCAGCGAAGTCATCAATCATATGCCAGCGTTTCACGTTGTTGCGGGCATAGCAATATGCACACCCCACTGTGCAGCCAATGACGATATTCATGTTCTGAATCTGATCTTTGATACAAATACTCATGACTTCTGCCACTCCTCAAGATTCTTTCTGATGCGGTCGAGGCATTCCTCAAACCGGGTAATTTCTTCCTTTGAAAAACCTTTGTAGTAAATATTGCCCATCTCATCAGATACAGAATCATACTCGCCCTTTAAGGTATGTGCTTTCTCAGTCAGAAACAGGAGTGTTTTCCTTTTGTCCGTTTCAGACTGAACACGGCTTATCAGCCCTTGATTTTCCATTCTTTCCAGCATCGTAGTAAGAGATGTTATCGCTAATCCGCATTTAGTCGAGAGTGACCTGATTGAGATACCATCCTCCTGCCACAGCACATAAAGAATACGCCCCTGGGCTCCATTAAACGCATCAATATTCTTTTCACTGAGAATCTTCTCGAAAATCCGGTCTCCAAGCTGTTTTATTTTGGTGACAAGAAATCCTCCATTCATTTCCATACAAAAGCTCCTATATAGTAGTTTACCAAAAACATACTATATAGGAGCTTTATTGTCAACAGTTTATATGTCCTAATAGGTAAATTCCGTTTTTTTCAATTCTCCAAACTTGAAGTTGTTTATCCAAAATGAAATGGAATAACCATATCAAGTAAAACTACAAGAACTATACTAATCGTTCCCATTAGCGCAGAACTCCTCAATGTGTCTCTCCTCAAAACAATAAGTCCAATAATAAAGACTATCACTTCTAAAACAGATTTTGCATTAAAATACCAGCATCCATATACAAAGCACATATTGAACAATACTGCCAAAATCAGCGCCGATAGTATAAGTGCCAGTTTGCTTTTCCCCCTTGCATACCAGCAGGCAAAAGACAATAATGGAGAAACAGCTGTAAATCCAAACCAAATCACCGCATAACTTCTTGGAAAAAATCCTGCAATATAGTTTGAATACAAATAGTAACTTGCAACCATACCAATAAAGAATGCAAAAACATTAATGCTTGCTCTTATTGCAGAATTGCTATAAATAGAAATACACAGTGCAATCAATACCCAGATTGCAAAACGTCCAAGGAAATTATGAACATCTAATGCTCCATCTATTGCCATAAGCACACTGGGAAGTTCAGCTTGACGAAAATCCAAAAATTTTGAAAAAGTCCCCAAAGCTATTCCAAGTAACAATACAGCTATAGTATTTATAATTTTTCTATTATTAGATATTGGTTTTTCTACATTCCTGATATCATTCAAAAACTTTATCATAATTACCCTCACAATTTCCGATTTGTTAATTTGTTTTATTATAACATATGTAAATCCCTTCACAATAAAAAAGAGCAACCGCATTTTCTCGATCACTCTCTGTTCATTACTTCCATGATAATAATATCATAGCTTCCTTTTAAAAAAAATCTCAATACCGTAGCCAAACCGCCACTTTCCAGTCCTTATTTTTCATCGACGACCTGAAAAATGTAGAATTTCAAATAGTATGACTCGTCTGCCGCCCAGAGGATCGGATGATCCGGAGCCTGTGTCCGGAATTCCACCTGGCGCAGTCTCTTGTGCACGTTACGGGCCGCCTGCCCGATCGTTTCTGTAAACAGCTCATAAGTCATGAAATGGGAGCAGGAACAGGTAGCAAGGAAGCCGCCATCCTTTACCAGCTTCATGGCACGGAGATTGATCTCACGATAGCCCTTTATTGCATTCTTTACAGAATTACGGGACTTGGTGAAAGCTGGGGGATCCAGGATCACCACATCATACTTCTCTCCCTGCTTTTCAAGCTCCGGCAGCAGTTCAAATACATCCCTGCAGATGAACTTCGCTCTGTCCTGTACACCATTCAGCGCTGCATTCTTCGCAGCCTGTTCCACTGCCAGTTCCGATGCATCTACACCAGTAACCTCTTTTGCTCCAGCGATCGCCGCATTCAGGGCAAAGGAACCTGTATGGGTAAAGCAATCCAGAACTCTGGCATCCTTGCACAGCTTCTGGATCGCCAGACGGTTATATTTCTGATCCAGGAAAAATCCTGTCTTCTGTCCGTCCCTCACATCTACCAGATATTTCACACCATTCTCAACGATCTCAACATTGGTATCAAACTCTTCAGAAAGGAAGCCCTTCACCCGCTCCATGCCTTCATTCAGCCTTACCTTGGCATCACTTCTCTCATAGACACCACGGATCCTTATGCCATCCTTCAGAAGCTCTTCCTTTAACAGCTCCACGATCTCCAGCTTGAAACGGTCAATGCCAAGCGCAAGGGATTCCACTACAAGCACATCCGAAAACTTGTCGATCACAAGTCCCGGTAGGAAATCTGCTTCTCCGAAAATCACCCTGCAGCTTCCCGTATTAACAGTCTTCTTGCGGTACTCCCATGCCATTCTGACACGGTCCCTTAAGAATTCGCGGTCAATTTCCTGATTTACATTTCTGGTCATCAGGCGGATCCTTATTTTGGAATTCTGGTTGATAAAGCCTCTTCCCATAGGATAGCCGTCAAAATCATGTACTGTCACGATGCTTCCATTTTCAAAACGTCCCATGATGCTTTCGATCTCATTATCAAAAACCCACATACCACCGGCTTTCAGTGTACGGCCTTCTCCCTTTTTCAGTGTTACTATGGTTTCACTCATCTGCTTAACTCCCTTCCGCTGACAAAACCTGCTGCCAGCCTTCCGGTCATTTAACAGCTCAGCATACGGACATGTAACTCTATATTAAAGTCTTTGGTTTCTCCATCGTCCAGATAGTACTCATACGGTTTTATCTCTTCTCCAAAAGAATACAGCGTCAGGTCTTCAAAATCAACATCTTCTACACACTTTCCACCCTTTGCTACCGGAAAAAGATATCCTTCTCTCAGGAAAATATTCACACTGCCCATCGGCATATCAACATAGGCAAAGCCTTTTTCGTAAACAATCCCCTCTGCAACGGTTCCTTTTCTGAAGATAAGCTGCTTCATTCTCTCCGGGAAATATACCACTCTGCCGGAAGCATTCTGCTCACAGACCGGTGCAATCATAATATTTTCCCCGATCAGAAGCTGATCCTCCACCTGTCCTGCCAGTGCATCCCCTCCGTAAATAAAAGACAACGGGCTGAACATCATGGTATTTCGAAGTGCTGCTTTCATATATTCACTGTATATATAAGGAAGGATCTGATAACGCACACCGATCACATCCGCAAAGTCCTGCACATGGGAAAAACGGTAAACCTCCTGTCTTCTGGTCCCTCTTGCGGAGTGATTTCGAAGCAGAGGTGTAAATACAGCAAATTCAAGCCATCTTAACACCAGATCCTCTGTCGTATCTGCACCAAATCCACCGACATCTGCACCAGTGTAAAGGAAGCCACACATATTAAGGGATGGCATCATTTTCACATTCATCTTCAGATGTGACCACCATGCCATATTATCCCCCTGCCAGATACCACCAGACCTGTGCATTCCAATATAGGATGCTCTGGAAAACAGCAGGATTCTCTTCTCCGGCACATAACGCTCAAACGCTTCCGCCGCAGATCTTGTCATATAGTAGCCAAACAGGTTATGCACCTTATCATGGCGGTAACGCTTTCCCTTATAATTATGATAAAAGGAAGCATAATCCTCCGGATTATTGGAGATCGTACCGATCAGATCCGTCATTTCAAAGAAGGTATTGACATCCAGATTGGCTGTTTTATATTCTTCCATCTTGTCAAAGACCTTTTTCAGACGTTTCTCAGAATAAAAGATTGCCGGCTCATTCATGTCATTCCAGAAGCCGTCAATTCCCTTATCGATCAGGATCCGGTACTTGTCGCCAAACCATTCCCTGGCCTCATCATTCAACATATCCGGGAAGCAGCACTTGCCGGGCCATACACCGATGACAAAGTCCTCGCCATCCTCATCCTTACAGAAATACCCCTTTTCTTTTCCTTCCTCATAGACATCATAGCCATCCTCTTTCTTCACACCGCCGTCTATGATCGGAACCAGGTGAATGTTCTGCTCCTTCATTTCCTTTACCAGATCTTCGAAATCTGCAAAGGTATCCCGGTTAATGGTAAAGTCCTTGTACCGCTCCATATAGTCAATATCCAGATAAATACTGTCGATAGGGATATTTCTCTTTTTATATTCTGCTGCAACCTCTCTGACTTCATCTGCGGTATTGTAGCTCCAGCGGCTCTGTCCATATCCAAATGCCCAGCGGGGTGCAATATAGCTTCTTCCGATCAGCTCACGGAATTCCTTTACCACATCAGGATAGGATGCGCCTTCGATCAGATAAAGCTTGTAATTTCCATCTTCCATAGTGATACAGAGTTCATCGATATCTGTATAACCAGCATCAAAGGTGACTCTGCCCGGTGTATCTACAAACAGGCCACAGGTCTTCTGCACGCCGTCACCAGCCATGATAAAATTGTGGGCTCCATAAAGAGAATTTGTATGCTCGCAGTGATTCGGATTGTCCGCACATTCACTCACATACCGCCAGCCTCTCTTATTCATGCCACGTACATTTTCGCCAAGACCGTAAATGATCTCATCCGGCCGGAGTGTATAGTGAAAAGAATTGCCCTCTTTTCTGAATATGCCGTCCTTCCATTCAGTTTCTGCAATATCCTTTACAACTGCATCTGTTTCAATGGGATTGCCAAAGCTGTATTTTTTTACCATAATTTCATCCCGGACTAGCCCTTTACGCCGCCAGCCATTAATCCTTCCTTAAAAATTTTCGTAAATTTCCCCCATGAGATTATTATACCTGTCCGGTTATATTCCTTCAAGCAGTAAAATGCCCCGGAAACCTCCGGGTCACTTGCACATTTATTCAAATTTACAGTGCGTGAACCGCATCTGTCATGGACTTCACATATTCTCCGACAGGGCCTGCTGCCTCTTTCCCGTACTGGGCGATCAGCTTCACGATTGCAGAGCCTACGATCGCACCATCAGAAATATCGGCCATCTTTGCCGCCTGCTCCGGAGTGGAAATACCAAAGCCTACAGCACATGGTACGGAAGAATTTTCTCTTACCAGCTTCACGAGAGAGGAAATATCTGTTCGGATCTCGCTCCGCACACCGGTCACACCAAGGCTGGATACGATATAGATAAATCCTTCCGCCTCTCTGGCAATCATAGCCACACGGTTTTCTGAGGTAGGTGCGATCAGAGAGATCAGCTCCACACCATATTTCTTACAGATATCTGAAAACTCTTCCTTTTCCTCATAAGGAAGATCCGGAAGGATCAGACCATCGATTCCAATTTCTGCACAGGTGGAAATAAACTTGTCTGCATCATAGGAAAATACCACGTTAGCATAGGTCATAAATACCATGGGAAGGGTGAGCTCTTTTCTCAGCTCCCGCACCATGTCAAAGATCTTGTCTGTTGTCACGCCACCGGTCAGTGCCCTTAAGTTTGCTCCCTGAATGACAGGACCTTCTGCAGTAGGATCAGAAAAAGAAATTCCAAGCTCGATCAGGTCTGCACCATTTGCCGCCATACTCTTTACAACAGCCTTGGTGGTTTCCAGATCCGGATCTCCACAGGTAATAAATGGAATAAATGCTTTGCCTTTTGCAAATGCTTCTTTGATCTTACTCATTGATATCCTCCCCTCTGTAACGGGCGATGGCTGCACAGTCCTTGTCACCACGGCCTGAAATGGTAATTACCATAATTTTATCCTTATCATAGCTTCCTGCGATCTTCATGGCATGAGCCACTGCATGGGCGCTTTCGATCGCTGGGATAATGCCCTCGGTACGTGACAGATATTCAAAAGCGTTTACTGCTTCATCATCTGTTACCGGCACGTAGCTTGCCCTGCCGGTATCATGGAGCCATGCATGCTCCGGCCCGATCCCTGGATAATCAAGTCCTGCTGAGATCGAATAAACCGGGGCGATCTGTCCATATTTATCCTGGCAGAAATAGGATTTCATGCCATGAAAAATACCAAGCCGTCCGGTATTAATGGTTGCTGCTGTCTCGAAGGTATCGATTCCTCTTCCGGCAGCCTCACAGCCGATCAGTTCCACATTTTTATCTTCAATAAAGTGATAAAAGGTACCGATAGAATTGCTTCCGCCTCCCACACAGGCAAGCACAACATCCGGCAGCCGTCCCTCCTTTTCCAGGATCTGCTGTTTGATTTCTTTGGAGATCACAGACTGAAAGTCCCTGACCATGGTTGGGAAGGGATGTGGTCCCATAACAGAGCCAAGGCAGTAATGTGTATCATCAATCCTGCTGGTCCACTCTCTCATAGCCTCGGAAACAGCATCCTTCAGTGTCGCTGTACCGGTCTTTACCGGAATCACTTCCGCACCAAGGAGACGCATACGATATACGTTCAGTGCCTGACGCTTCGTATCCTCTTCACCCATGAAAACCACACACTCCATGCCAAGCAGAGTTGCTGCCGTAGCTGTGGCAACACCGTGCTGCCCGGCACCTGTTTCAGCGATCAGTCTTGTTTTACCCATTTTTTTCGCCAGCAGAGCCTGACCAAGTACATTGTTGATCTTATGGGAACCGGTATGGTTCAGATCCTCTCTTTTCAGATAAATTTTGGCACCACCCAGATCCTTTGTCATCTTTTCTGCATAATAAAGACGGCTGGGACGGCCTGCATAATCATTGAAAAGAGCAGTCAGCTCTCTGTTAAATTCCGGATCATCCTTATAATGGTTATACGCTTCTTCCAGCTCGATCACGGCATTCATCAGTGTTTCCGGAATATACTGACCACCATGTACGCCAAAGCGTCCTCTTGATTTTGACATCTGTTACCTCCTCACGGCATCCATAAATGCCTTCATTTTCTCATAATCTTTAAATCCATCTGTTTCCACTCCTGAGCTGACATCTACAGCATAAGGATGAAAACATTCTATTGCTTCTTTTACATTCTCAGGTGAAAGCCCGCCTGCCAGGAAAAACGGTTTCTCCTGCTCCTGAAAAAGTGACCAGTCAAAGGTTTCCCCGGTTCCTTTCCCATTGTCGAGCAGAGGATAATCTGCCGGAAAAGCAAAGGCTCTGTGGATATCCTCGCTGCTTCTGACTGCAAATGCCCGGATAATACAGTGATCACCGGCTCTTCTCAGCTCTTCAGCATAGGCTTCGTCTTCCTGCCCGTGAAGCTGTGCGATCTGGATCGTTCCCGACTGAAGCAGCCGGATCACATTTTCAACCGGCTCATTGACAAACACGCCAACCGCCGGGATTACCGGATCCAGGAGGCTTCGAAGGTGTGCTGCCTCTTCAAAGGTGACATACCGCATCTTCCCCTTCAGAAAAACAAATCCGATATAATCCGGCATCAGTTCATTGGCATAGCGGATATCCTGTTCTCTCCGAAGGCCGCATATTTTAATTTTTGTCATGACCGGATTCCTTTCAATGTATCAAGCATGGCTTTTTTATCCTGGGAACGCATCAGCGTCTCCCCAATCAGCACACCATTCACACCGGCTTTCCGCAGTACACCAATATCCCCGGCTGTTTTGATCCCGCTCTCTGCTACGAAAAGAACAGAGGGAGGAACCAGACTGCGAAGCCTTTCGGAATTGTGGACATCTACTGTGAAATCCTTCAGATTTCTGTTGTTTACGCCAATGATCCTGGCTCCTGCCCGGAGCGCCATGGCTATTTCCTCTTCATCATGGGCTTCCACCAGTGCTGACAGACCAAGGCTGTCACAGATCCTGATGTACTCCCGGATCGTTTCCTCCGGAAGAAGTGCACAGATCAGAAGCACTGCGGATGCACCAAGAAGTCTTGCCTCGTAGATCATATATTCATCTACGGTAAAATCCTTCCGGATACAGGGAATGGAAACCGCTTCTGTGATCTCTTGCAGGTACCGGTCACTGCCAAGAAACCACTTTGGCTCAGTCAGTACGGAAATACAGGATGCACCTGCTCTCTCGTATTCTCTTGCGATCTCCACATAGGGAAAAGCTTCTGCGATCAGTCCTTTCGACGGGGATGCCTTCTTACATTCACAGATAAAACTGATATCGCCTTCTGCCAGTGCCTTTTCAAAAGGGAATCCGGAAAGAGGCTCCATAGCCAGTGCCTCCTTTTTTACCTCAGAAAGTGACTTTTGCTTTTTGGCTTCCTCTACCCGCACCTTTGCATGCTCTGCAATGGTATGTAAAATGGATGTCATGAATTGCTCTCCTTAATAAATGCTTCCAGTGTTTCCAGTGCTTTGCCGCTGTCGATCAGTTCTCCGGCAAGCCGGATACCATCTGCAAAGCTCTCTGTCCTGCCACCAATGTAAAGGGCTGCACCGGCATTTAAAAGAACTGCATTTCTCCTTGGTCCTTTGTCCTCACCCTTCAGGATCGCACGTGTGATCTCTGCATTTTCTGCCGGTGTGCCACCAAGCAGATCATCCTTTTTGCATGTTTTCATGCCAAATTCTTCAGGTGTAATGGTATAAGTCTGGTATTCTCCGTCCTTAAACTCGCAGATCAGCGTAGGGGAGCTTGCAGAAATCTCATCCAGCTTGTCGGTTCCATATACTACCATGCCTCTCTTTACGCCAAGGCTTGTCAGTACTCTGGCCAGAGGCTCCACCAGTGACTCATCATAAACACCAAGAAGCTGCATATTGGGTGTTGCCGGGTTGGTCAGGGGGCCAAGGATATTGAATACGGTACGGATTCCAAGCTCCTTACGGATTGCACCAACATACTTCATGGAAGTGTGGTACTTCTGTGCAAAGAAGAAGCAGATACCCACCTTCTTAAGAAGCTCCACACATTTCTCCGGAGTCTGGTCAATATTTACACCCAGTGCTTCCAGGCAGTCTGCTGTTCCGCAGAGGGAGGAAGCTGCACGGTTTCCATGCTTGGCAACCTTCACGCCGCCTGCTGCGATCACAAGGGCAGAGGTTGTGGAAATATTGAAGCTGTGTGCATTATCACCACCGGTTCCTACGATCTCCAGCACATCCATATCGTGCTCAACCTTTAACGCATGCTCTCTCATAGCTGCTGCACAGCCTGCGATCTCATCGATCGTCTCTGCCTTGGTACTCTTGGTAGAAAGTGCTGCCAGAAAAGCAGCATTCTGTGTGGGGGAAGTCTTTCCGCTCATGACCTCGTTCATAACTGCATAGGCTTCGTCATAAGTCAGATCCTGTTTGTCAACAATTTTGATAATCGCTTCTTTAATCATGTTTTTCGCCCTTTCTCTTTCCTGTATTTTTATTTCTGAAGGTTTAAAAAGTTCTGAAGAATCACTCTGCCATCCGGTGTCAGGATCGATTCCGGATGAAACTGCAGTCCGTACACAGCCTTTTCCTTATGCTGGACTGCCATGACTTCGCCATCCTCTGTTTCTGCGATCACCTTAAGGCAGTCCGGAATGGTATCTCTGACTGCTGCAAGGGAATGATATCTGGCTACCGGGATCTTCTCATAAAGCCCCTTAAAAACAGGCGATGTGAGATCCAGCTCTGCCAGTGACTGCTTTCCGTGCATCAGCTCTTTTGCATAGGAAACTGTAGCTCCAAATGCTTTGCAGATCGCCTGGTGTCCAAGGCACACTCCAAGGATCGGAATCTCCCCAGCCAGTTCCTTTACCACATCAATACAGATCCCCGCGTCCTCCGGTCTTCCCGGCCCCGGAGAGATAATGATGGAGGAAGGCTTCAACCTCCGGATCTCTCCTGGTGTGGATACATCATTCCGGATCACCTGAATATCCGAATTAATGGATCCCACGAGCTGAAACAGGTTATAGGAAAAGCTGTCATAATTATCAATTAAAAGGATCATTCCGTTACCTCCTTTGCCAGTTCCAGTGCCCTTACCACAGCCGCTGCCTTATTCAGACATTCCTGATATTCCTTTTCCGGAACAGAATCGGCTACAATGCCGGCTCCGCTCCGGATAAATACCTTATTATTTTTCTTGTAGGCGATCCGGATAGCGATACAGGTATCCAGGTTGCCAGTGAAATCTATATAACCAATGGCTCCGCCATAAATGCCTCTTTTATTGTTTTCCAGATCATTGATGAGCTGGCATGCCCGAAGCTTCGGCGCCCCGGAAAGTGTTCCTGCCGGAAGAATGGAATCGATCGCTGACAGGGCATCGCAGTCATCCCTGATCTCTCCCCGTACCGTCGATCCGATGTGCATAACGTGGGAATATCTTTCAATACAGTGATATTTCTCCACTTCCACAGATCCGAACCTGCTGATCTTTCCGATATCATTTCTTCCAAGATCTACCAGCATATTGTGCTCTGCCAGTTCCTTTTCATCGGCAAGCAGCTCCTTCTCCAGTCGGAGATCCTCTTCCTCTGTCTTTCCTCTTGGCCTCGTGCCTGCAAGCGGGAAGGTATGCAGTACACCATCCTCCAGCTTGACCAGCGTTTCCGGTGAAGCTCCTGCTACCTCCATATCGCTGCTGGAGAAATAAAACATATACGGTGAAGGATTTAACGTACGCAGGATCCGATAGGTATTTAAGAGACTGCCTTCAAATCCGGCTTCCAGTCGGTTGGATAATACGATCTGGAAGATATCTCCTTCCTTGATATGATGCTTTGCTTTTTCCACCATTTCACAGTATTCCTCTTTCTGAAAAAGCTGGGTTACCGGTGTAGTGCAGTGTCCCGGGATATCTTCCTTTGGCTCACCGTTCTTGATCAGATCTGCCATACTGCGCAGCTCCAGAGAAGCTCTGTTATATTCTGTTTCCAGATGCTCCAGATCAATGTTGACCATCAGGATGATCTTCTGTCTGAAATTATCAAAGGCGATCACCTTGTCAAACAGCATCAGATCCACATCTTTAAAGCCTTCCGTATCCTCTGCATCCAGCCGCAGTGTCGGTTCTGCATATTTCAGATAATCGTAGGAGAAGTAACCTACCAGTCCACCGGTAAAGGAAGGAAGGTAGTCAAACTTCGGGCTCTTGTGATCTGCAACGACCTGCCTGATATAGCTTCCCGGATCCGTTGTTTCAAAGGTAAGGGATCCAATCTTCATCTGTCCGTTCAGGCAGGTGATCTCAAGACTCGGATCATATCCAAGGAAGGTATACCGGCCCCACTTCTCATTGTCTGCAACAGATTCCAGCAGATAACAGTGATCTGAAACATTTTTCAGGATCTTAAGTACCTCTATGGGTGTTTTGATATCGGAAAGGATCTCCATGCTGACTGGTGCTGTCCGGTAGATTCCCTGTTTTCTGATTTCCTGTAAGTCATTGAGAGATGGTGTGATCATATGTCCTCCTGCTTCTTCCTTATGGCAATAAAAAAGTCCCTGACAGAATCTATGATTCTGTCAAGGACGAATAAACTTTACTACTATCCGCGGTGCCACCTTGATTTACAGCCTGCGCTGTACTCTTACGAGATACTAACATATCCCTGACAACTGACGTATGTCTCACGTTGCAGAATACTCGGCTCTTAAATATATGCCTTTCCCTGCACCCTCAGCGGTCCATTTGATGACTTGTTTTCCACCTGCTCTCAGCAATCACAGGCTCTCTGTAGGAGCATCATCACCGTTATCTCCGCTTCAACGGTTTCAGTGTTCTTAAATTTTCTTTATCATACTGCTTCTGTATGAAATTGTCAATTACAAATTCACAATATTTCTGTTCTCGCCGCTTAAGAAAGCTTTGATGTTTTCTGCAGTCTCGTTGACACATCTGATCCGTGCTTCTACACTGGCCCATGCCATATGCGGCGTAATGATCAGACGGCTGCTGTCCTGAATCCTGCTTAAAGGATTGGATTCCTTCATAGGCTCGGTACTTGTTACATCAAGTCCAGCTCCTGCAATCTCACCCTCCACCAGTGCTTCGTAAAGATCCTCATCACAGACAACAGGTCCTCTTGCCACATTAACCAGAACTGCAGATGATTTCATCTTTTTCAGTGCCTCTTTGTTGATCAGATGTCTTGTCAGATCACTTAACGGGCAGTGCAGGGAAAGAACATCAGATTCTGCAAGAAGAGTATCAAAATCCACTCTCTCATAATCGGTACAGCTGCTCTTTCCGGTTACAGAGTAAAAGATTACCCTGCATCCAAAAGCGGCTGCGATCTGGGCTACCTTTCTGCCGATATTTCCCATGCCGACAATACCCCATGTCTTTCCTGCAAGCTCAAAGAACGGAAGATCAAAGTTGGAAAAACGGCTCTGGGCTGCATAGGTTCCTGACTTTACATAGTCATCATAACGTTTTAATTTCTCCAGTACATACAGGCAGAGTGCAAAGGTGTGCTGTGCAACAGAATCGGTAGAATATCCTACGATATTGGCAACCTTGATCCCTCTGCTCCTGCAGTATGCAATATCCACATTGTCAAAGCCTGTGGCAAATTCACAGATCAGCTTTACATTCGGTGCATCCTTCAGGGTGCTTTCATTTAAGGGTACTTTATTGGCTACAATGATCTCTGCGTCATGGATACGCTCTACGACTTCATCCGCTACGGTATTTGGATAAACCACTGCTTCTCCAAGAGAAGTGATCCCCTCGATGGAAATGTCAGTTCCCACGCTGTTTCTTTCCAGTACTACAATCTTCATAATTTTTCTGTTCCTTTATCCGTTATTACAGCCTCTTTAACAGTTCTTCTCTCTGTGCCTCATAGCCGGGCTTTCCAAGAAGGGCAAACATATTCTTCTTATAGCTTTCCACACCAGGCTGATTGAAAGGATTTACACCAAGCAGATATCCGCTGACACCGCAGGCAAATTCAAAGAAATAGAACAGCTCACCAAGATAGAACTCATTTACTTCAGGAACCTTTACCATAAGGTTGGGAACCTGTCCGTCTGTATGTGCAAGAATGGTTCCGTTCATAGCGCTCTTGTTTACAAAGTCAACGCTCTTTCCTGCCAGATAGTTAAGTCCGTCCAGATCAACAGGCTCTTCCTGCAGTACGAGCTCTTCTCTGCTTGTTTCAATATTGATCACGGTCTCAAACATATTTCTGGAACCATCCTGAATGAACTGCCCCATGGAGTGAAGGTCTGTGGTAAGGTCTACACTTGCCGGGAAAATACCCTTCTGATCCTTACCCTCGCTCTCACCGTAAAGCTGCTTCCACCACTCAGATACATAGTGAACGCTGGGTTCATAGTTTGCAAGGATTTCGATCTCCTTACCTTTTCTTAACAGGATATTACGGATTGCTGCATATTTCAAGGAATCGTTCTCTTCAAAAGGTGCATTTAATGCTGTTTCACGTCCTGCTCTGGCACCCTCCATCAGCTTATCGATATCAGCTCCGCTGACTGCGATTGGAAGAAGACCTACTGCGGTAAGTACAGAGAAACGTCCACCGATATCATCCGGAACAACGAAGGTCTCATAGCCCTCCTCGGTTGCAAGATGCTTTAAGGATCCCTTTACTCTGTCAGTGGTTGCATAAATTCTCTTGGCAGCCTCTTCCTTGCCATACTTCTTCTCCATCATTTCCTTGAATACACGGAATGCAATGGCCGGCTCAGTTGTTGTACCTGACTTACTGATCATGTTGATGGAAAAATCCCTGTCTCCGATCACATCCATCAGATGTCTGATATAAGTAGAGCTGATAGAATTTCCTACGAAATAGATTTCAGGAGTCTTTCTGATCTCTTTACTTACCACGTTATAGAAGCTGTGACGTAAGAACTCAACGGCTGCTCTGGCACCCAGGTAGGATCCGCCAATACCGATCACAAGCAGTACCTCGGAATCGCTCTGGATCTTGGCTGCTGCCTTCTTGATTCTTGCAAACTCATCCTTGTCATAATCTACCGGCAGATCGATCCATCCAAGGAAATCATTGCCTGCACCTGTCTTTGATACAAGCAGTTCCTTTGCATCTTCTGCCAGTTTCTTCATGGAATCAACTTCATGATCCTTAATGAAGGGAGCCGCTTTGGAATAGTCAAATGTTACTTTGCTCATAATATACACTCCTTTTATTATTATATTGATAAAACTTTCCCTTTAAATCTTTTCTAGTGTATCAGAGAATATCGATTTTTTCAAGATTTCTGCATTTTTACCGGACTGGCAGATTGCACAATACAAAATCTTGATCTCCTTCCGTTCTTTCCTACATCCTCTTGTATAAAAACTGTATATCTGACTGTTTATGCTTCCCGGTGCAGCAATTTTTTTCTACTTGCACGATATAGAGCTGGCTGATATACTGCATTCAACACAGAAGAATTATTTCAATTTCACTCTTGTTCCTTTTGGAACATCCTTCCGGTTTTCACCGGATATTTTCGCTTATTACTTTTCACACCATTCTAAGGAGGATCTTATTTTCATGTCTGACAATCAAAACAACTTCCAGCTCCCGGAACGTGGTGCTCTCACCATCCCTATGACCAATGACTACCTGTTCCGTGCTCTCCTGCAGCGAAACAACAAGGTACTTACCGGCCTCATTGCCTCGCTGCTCCACCTTTCTCCATCAGAAATCTCTTCCGTGGAGATTACGAATCCTATCGTACTTGGCGAATCCACCAGTGATAAGACCTTTTTCCTTGATATCCGGGTAGTTCTTAACCAGAATACCCTGATCAACCTGGAAATGCAGGTCATTAATGAACATAACTGGCCGGAGCGCTCCTTAAGCTACCTCTGCCGGGAATTTTATGCCACCTATAAACTTTTGAATGTAAAAAATCATACTGTTTATAGTGACAAACTGCAGCTGTCTGTGTTAGACTTAACGCAGATACACTTAGCAACTGATGAGGATAAGGCCTGTCATATCGACTTCTGGGCTTCCCTCTTCAAAGCCAGAACCTGGGAGGAACTGCATATGCTTTCTCAAAACAATGAATATTTAAAAGAAGCTTCAGAAACTGTCTATCATCTGACACAGGAGGAAAAGATACGCCTGCAGTGCCAGGCCAGAGAAGATTACTACCGGAGAATGAAGGGCATTCAGGAGAAGATTGAGGCACAGGAAGAATTGCTTGCTCAAAAGGATGCTGAAATCGCTGCATTAAAGAAGCTGCTTGCAGAAAAATAGAGGCGCTTACAAAAGCGCCTCATCATATACTGCCCTGCTGCCGCCTACGAACTTTGCCCGTGTTCTGGCGCATACCAGATGGGCATTTCCGATCTGTTTCACTTCTATTCTTACGGGTACTGCCACAGGCTGCAGATGCATACCGATCAGGGTATCCCCGATATCCATACCTGCCTGTGCTGTGATCTTTTCTACTGCTACAGGCTCCTTAAACCGCTGATAGGCAGTAGTTCCAAAGGATCCGCCGGCCTTGGGCTTTGGTACGACATTTACTCTGGTCAGATGATCCCGTTTCATCAGTTCCTTTTCCACGATCACTGCACGGTTCAGATGCTCACAGCACTGTGCTGCCAGAAACAGCCCATGTGCCTGCGTTACCTCATAGATTCCTTCAAAAACCGCCTGTGCCGTCTCCACACTGGAAAAGGTTCCGATCCGCTCTCCCACAATCTCACTGGAAGAACAGCCAACGATCAGAATATCACCCGGCTCTGTTTTCGCCTGCAGGAGCAGCTGCTCTGTTGCCCTGCCGGCTTCCTCTTTTACTTCCTCCAGAAAGGAAGCTGTCATTTTTCTGTCTGCCATCCCTTTTGCTGTCATATATCCGTTCCTCCTTCATTCACCAAGCAGCCGATAGATCCCTGCTGCCACACCATCTCTGTCATGATGAGGCACGACCATATCTGCCGCTTCCATAGCCCGCCCAGAAGCATTCCCTACAGCAATCCCAACTCCTGCCTCTTTCAGCATATCCGCATCATTGTCCGCATCGCCAAAGGCTGCCACTTCCTCCATGGACAGGCCAAGCTGACCTGCAATAAATCTGACTCCGTTGTGCTTTCCGCTGTGTAATGAAGAGATTTCTATAAGCTGTACTATTGAGGATGTAATGTAAATATCCGGAACCTCTTTTTCCAAAAGCGCCCAGACGGCTTCCTTGACATCCTCATTTTTCACGATAATATCCATGCTGTTCAGCTCTTCTTTATGGGAAAGCAGAAATGCCCTGATATCCGGCTCCATCTGTCTGGTTCTCTGAACATAATCAACCGCCTGCCTGGTCGCTCCAAAGCGTACCGGATCCTTCACATATTCCTCTCCTGCAAAAGCTTTTCCCCGGATAAAGCCTTCGTATGTCACGTCACCTTTCTCTGTCAGCGAAAGGATCCTTTCCACACTTTCCGGTGAAAGACAGGAGCTTTTCAGACATCTCCCTGTGGAAATTTCATAGACCTCCGCTCCGTTACAGGTGACCGCATATTCAATTCCGGGAATCTCTGTCACTTCCCCGGGCAGAGAGGAAAAAGCACGTCCACTTGCTATGACCACGTGAACGCCCTTTTCTATGGCAAAGCGTATCGCCTTTTTATTTTCTTCCGACAACATTCCCTGTGCATTTAGTGTCGTTCTGTCCATATCCAGGGCAATACATTTTACAGACATGTGATGAGCCGCCTTTTCTTTTGTACTCTGCTCTAATAGTATAAAATCCTGTCCTAAAAGTCAAACACCCGGTCTGCTGCTTCTGCATATGAAATATATGTCGGCACTTCTATCCGATCAGTTCCCGCAGAAGCTCCTCCAGTTCATCCCTGCGTATCTGTGACAGATCAAGCCCGTTCCCCTCCTGTACAGATTCTTCTGTATCTGCTGGCCGCTTCTCTTTTTCCCTGCTTTCTTCCTCCATCGTTTCCTGCAGTCTTGGCATCAGATGATTCTCCAGATAATCCGTAAGCTCTATTTTCAGGGCTTCCTTCCGTCCTGCTATATCTACCGCTCCAGAAAGTGTAAAATAGAGATAAAGCTCCAGTATACTGATCACATAATAGGGAATAATCTGAAACAGAGTCCCACCCGCTGAAAGACACCGGCAGACACAGATCCCTGTGATCAGTATGGAAAGCATCATCATCTGTCCTGCCATATTGCTTATCCTGTTCAGAGAAATCCCTGAAAAGGTGAGCTTTCTGATAAACCTGTCCACAAAAACGCCAGTATTGACTACCCTTCCGTTTAACTGACAACAATTGATATATTTCAGCCTGCACTGTTTCAACGGTCGGTTCTTAGTAGCTGCCATATTCTCTGTTTCCTCAAGGAGATGGGAAAGGATCACTCCCGGAACGATCTGGCATATAATACTACAGACAAAGAATAAGATGATCAGAAACAGTAACAGTTTATATTTCCATAATGAGTACAACATAACATTCCTCCTTAAAAATTCTTCTTCTATTATATAATTGCTGTCTGCAAAGCGGTGCATAAATGCATCACCATTTCTCGACAAATTCTTACATGCTACTTTAAAAATTGCAGATCATTGGGTATAATACTTTATCAGAAAGGTGGTACTTATTATGAAATATCAGACAAAAGGAACCTGTTCCACTTCTATTGATGTAGAGGTAGAGGACGGAATTATTAAATTTGTACAGTTCTATGGCGGCTGCAACGGAAATCTTCAGGGAATTTCCCACCTTGTAGAAGGTATGAAGATTGATGATGCCATCAGTAAGCTGAAGGGAATCCGCTGTGGTTTCAAACCAACCTCCTGTCCTGACCAGCTCGCCAGGGCACTGGAAGAGATCAAAAACGGCAATCAATAAACAGGAGGCTCTCATGAGCGATACAGAAATCAAAAAAATCGTGCTGACAGGCGGTGGAACCGCCGGGCACGTTACCCCCAATATTGCGCTGATTCCCCATCTGAAGGAGCTAGGTTATGAAATATCCTATATTGGCTCCTATGACGGAATTGAGAAGAAGCTGATCACAGATTTTAATATCCCTTACTATGGAATTGCGACCGGCAAGTTCAGACGCTATCTGGATATGAAAAATCTGACTGACCCCTTCCGTGTCATCAAGGGCTTTGTACAGGCCAGAGATCATCTGAAGAGGATCCGTCCCGACATTGTCTTTTCCAAAGGCGGTTTCGTCAGCGTACCTGTCGTAAGGGCAGCTGCAACTCTGCACATTCCCTGTATCATCCATGAATCCGATATGACACCGGGACTTGCCAATAAGCTGTGTATCCCGGTTGCCAGAAAGGTATGCTGCAACTTCCCGGAGACGGTATCTGCCCTTCCTGAAAGCAAAGCTGTCCTGACCGGCTCCCCGATCCGTGAGGAACTGCTGAAGGGTGATAAGGTTGCTGCTCTTGATATCTGCGGCTTTACAGCCAACAAGCCTGTCATCCTTGTAATAGGCGGAAGTCTTGGCGCCGCTTCCATCAACAAAACCGTACGGGACGCACTCCCGGAGCTGTTAAAGGATTTCCAGATCGTCCATATCTGCGGCAAGGATAAAATTGATAATATGCTGCTTCATACAGAAGGCTATGTGCAGTTTGAATATGTAAAGGCAGAGCTGAAGGATCTCTTTGCCCTTGCAGACGTAGTCATTTCCAGAGCCGGCGCCAATTCCATCTGTGAGCTGCTTGCCCTAAGGAAACCGAACCTCCTGATCCCCCTTCCTGCAGCCAGCAGCAGAGGTGACCAGATCCTCAATGCCAGATCCTTTGAAGCCCAGGGGTACAGCATGGTCATGAATGATGATGATCTTTCTCCTGCCCTTCTTACAGAAAAAATAACAGAGCTCTACTTTACAAGACAGACCTATATTGAGGCCATGAGCAGGAGCAATCAGCTCCATGCCGTAAAAGCCATTACTGACCTGATCGAGGAAACCGTTAACCGCTGAAAAGCGGCTAATCCTCGAACAGGGCAATTTTTCTCTCCATCATATCGATCGCTCTCTCATTTTCTTCCTGACAGCGGCGTACCATTTCCTCCCGTCCGGAATCCTTCAGATCACTGATATTTGCTCCAAGCTGCACAAAGCAGACATAATTTCCAATAGTTTCAATTCGGGAGGCAAAGATCTTTGCCTCATCCATGGGCTGTTTTTCATAAATGTTCAGCAGAACCTCCCTGTAATCATTCAGATACGTTTCCACATCCTCCACATAGTCTTCCTTTGCCTTCACCAGTATAAGCATATCCACTCCTGCTTCAGAACGCTGGTATTCTGCCAGAAAGCAGTCGTACATACTTTCTGATATGCCGGTCCGTTCCGCGAATTCTTCCTCCGTAAGCATTGTATCTGGCCAGTAATCCTGCAAAAGGATCCCTTCCACACTGTCACGCAGCTCCATGACATCTGTGACGATCCTGTATTTACTGCCTGAAACCAGTGTATTTACCGCTTCACTCCCGGCTTCATCCTCTGCATAGGCCCGGCTGTCCTCTCCGGTATGATCCCCCTGACAGCCTATTGCCGTAACACCCAAAAACAAAAGTACCATGAACCAGTATTTACCCATTTTGTATACCCTCTTTTCTTATTTCTTTCCGTTCACAGTATTTCCATGCATTAGACAAATTATGCCGGTCCATGCTATACTATAGCGAAGGTTCTGGAGGATATTTTATGCTTTTTAATTCCTATATATTTATCTTTATATTTTTGCCGCTCGTACTGGCTGGCTGGTACTTCCTGAATAGCAGAGGCTTCTATCAGACCGCCACCTGTTTTCTTGCCGCCATGTCACTCTGGTTCTACGGCTATTTTAATCCGTATTATCTGGGTATCATACTGGTCAGCATACTCGGCAATTATCTGCTCAGCTTCCTGCTCAGGTTTTCCAGGACAAAGCTGTCCGACCGTATTTTTCTTCTGGCAGGACTTGCCTTTAATCTGGGCTTTTTATTTTATTTCAAGTATTATGATTTCTTCTTTGAAAACATCAATACCGTTTTCCATACAAATGTGGCCATGCATAATATCCTGCTGCCTCTTGGTATCAGCTTTTTTACCTTCCAGCAGGTTTCCTTCATCGTAGACAGATGCCAGCATAAGGCTGAACATTATCCTTTCATTGATTACGTCACCTTTGTTACCTTTTTCCCACAGCTTGTTGCCGGTCCTATTGTTCTTTACAAAGAAATGATGCCGCAGTTTGCCGATAAACATCTTCGGAGCTTCAATCGGGAGAATTTTGCAAAAGGCATCGCCCTCTTTACTCTTGGACTTTCCAAAAAGGTACTGCTGGCAGACGTTCTCGCTCTCCCTGTAAATTATGGTTTTACCAACACTGCTTTTCTGGATTCGCCCTCTACACTCCTTGTGATCCTGGCATATACCTTCGAAATTTATTTTGATTTCAGCGGCTACAGTGATATGGCCATGGGCCTTGGTCTTCTGTTCAATATCAAGCTGCCGGTGAACTTCAATTCTCCCTACAAAGCCTGTACCGTCAAGGAGCTGTGGCAGAGATGGCATATCACCCTGTCCCGTTTCTTTATCCAGTATGTGTATATTCCCCTTGGGGGAAGCCGTAAGGGAAAGGTGCGGACCCTGATCAATATCTTCCTCGTGTTTTTCTTAAGCGGTCTGTGGCATGGCGCCAACTGGACCTATGTGGCATGGGGCTCCATGCAGGGACTTCTTGTGGTATTTGACAATCTGCATCTGATCGGTGTCAGAGGCAGCAATGAAAAGGAAAAAGCCAGATTTTATATTCCAAAATGGCTTGGTGTTTTCTTCACCTTTACCTTTTTCAACCTGTCCCTGTTCTTTTTCCGCAGCGACAGCATGACAAACGCCTTTACTATGTTCCGTAATCTTTTCTCCTTCCGTTCTACCGGATACCTGACAAAGATTGCAGCTCAGCTTGATATCCCTGAGTTTTACCTGATCAGACAGGCAATCAATCTATTCCAGCCTTCCCTGCTGAACACAGCTTATCTGATCCTGTTTGTTCTGCTGCTCGTGATCAGTGCTGTTCTGATCAGCCGGAAAAATGCCCTGCAGCTCGTAGAGGAGAAATCCCTGACCGGAAAATTCTCTCTGATGATCGTTGTTCTCTTCTGCTGGTGCATCATTTCCTTCTCTCAGGTCAGCACCTTTATTTACTTTAATTTTTAAAAGGATTTTTATGATGGCAAAAAGATTTTTGAAATATTTTTTTACAGGAACTGCAGTTTTACTTTTATTGTGTATCCTTCTGGTTGTGACATTTGATCCCTTTTATCAGTATCACAAGCCCCTGCCGGGACTGAAGGCAGTTCTGACAGACAAGGAATACCAGTGCGCAGGCTCGTTGAAAAACTTTGACTACGATGCCGTGATCGCCGGTTCTTCTGTATCTGAAAACTACAATAATCACTGGTTCGACGAAGGTTTTAACTGCACCTCCATCAAGGCAATCCGGTCTTATGGCGCTACCGCAGATCTCTGCTATCTGCTGGATATCGCTTTCCAGGATCATTCGATAAATTACGTTTTTTATAACCTGGACCCATCCGCCCTCTGCGCCGACCCGGTCACTACCTTTGAAAGCACCGGCTGTCCTATGTACCTCTATGATGACAACCATCTGAACGACATTGAATATCTCCTGAATAAGGATGTGCTTTTTGAAAAGATCCCCTACATGATCGCCCAGTCACTGACCGGTGACTACGACGAGGGGAACTCCTACAACTGGGCTCAGTGGAAATCCTTTAATGAAGATATGATCCTGGGACTTTATATCCGGAAAATGAACATTGAAGACATGAAGCCGGAAACCTGCTATCAGGATAAGCTTGACGGAAATCTTGCCCTGCTCTGTGCAGAGATCGAGGCCCACCCTGAAACACAATTTAAAATTTCCATTCCACCATATTCCATGCTCTGGTGGGACAATATCTACCGGAACGGAGAAACGGAAAGCTACCTGTACAACATGGAACAGGCCATGGAAAAACTTCTTACTTATGAGAATGTGGAACTGTATTATTTCCTGAATGACAGAGAGATCGTAACAGATCTGGACAACTATATGGATCTGCTTCACTTCTCCCCGGAGATCAACCAGTACATCTGTGACAGTATGATCAGGAATGATCACAAAGTCACAGAGGCAAACTGCCATGAGATCATAGAAGATTCCCGCTCTCTGGCTTATCAGGCCGTTAACGAGCTGATAAAGCCCTATGAGGACAGGATCAAAGTGGATATTTATGACTGATGTCTGAACTGTTTAATCCTCCAGCAGTCGCAGGCCTGCGGTATCAGTAACAGGCAGGGAAAATACGATGGATTTTGCCTTGGTATCCAGTCCTGCCTGTTCCATCACAGCCTTCATGATATCATTCTTCTGCTCCTTCTTTGCCACGATAAAGATCATTTCCTTCTCGGCCGCCAGAGACACGCCCATAAATTTCTCAGCCTGCTCCATACCGGTGCCCTTGGCATGGATCACCGTGCCGCCATAAGCTCCGGCTCCTCTTGCTGCATCCATAACCATTTCAATATATCCCTGATTGGCGATCACAATCACAAGTTCATATGTAGTATCCTTCAAGGCTGATTCCTCCTCTTTCTGAAAATCCTGACCCACTGTGAAAAACTGTAGTGCTTTCTTCCCCCCGATACTGCTGAAGGGCACGATAAAGGCAATACCGCCTCCCGGTGCATCGATCTGCAGCTTTTTCTGCAGACTCTTCTTCGTCTTATAAAAATTCTCATCTGTCAGTACAGAAAAGATCACTGCCTTTTCTGTCGCTTCCAGCCCCAGATAATCAAGCACATCTCCTGAGGCAGTTCCATCTCCCAGGGTGACAAGCATGATCTGCAGCCCCTCCTCCTCATAAAGATGAAGGTATTTTCTGACCTGGTTCCTGTCCACGATCGTTGTCATCAGATTTAGTTTACTCATAATTCAATAATCTCCATATCTCCATAGGCTTCCAGTGTCGCTGCCATACCTGCTGCATGCTTCTTCAGATTCTCTGCCTTAATTCTGTAGATCACACCAAGGATCTGGATCGTGATCAGCGGTGTCATGGCTACCATGGCCACTACACCAAAGGCGTCCGTAATGATATTACCACCCACACTGCTGCAGGCACCCATGGCAAAGGGCAGCAGGAAGGTTGCCGTCATAGGTCCGCTTGCCACACCACCGGAATCAAAAGCAATCGCTGTAAAGATCTTCGGTACAAAAAAGGTCAGTATCAATGCTACGGCATAACCGGGAATGAGAAACCACATAATAGAAATCCCTGTCAGTACCCGGATCATTGCGAGGCCTATGGAAACTGACACACCAACAGAAAGACTGGTTCCCATGGCTCCTGCCGAAATTGCCCCATCCGTCAGCTCCTCTACCTGTTTGGTCAGGACAAATACTGCCGGCTCCGCCTGTACAATGAAATAACCGATGATCATACCAATCGGTACGATAATAAACCGGTAGGGCAGTCCTGCGATCACCTGTCCCAGATAATTGCCGGCCGGCATAAATCCTACATTGACTCCTGTTAAAAACAATACCAGACCTACATATGTATAAACAAGACCAATCCCGATCTTGATCAGAGTCTTTTTCTTGATATCCCTTGCGATCAACTGAAAAATGCCAAAGAAAACAATGATCGGCAGAAGAGAGACCACCATTTCTTTCATATACTCCGGAATTTCTGTTGCGAACATATGCCAGAGCGCTACAGAGTCCTGGATTTCCGGAATAGCCTGCGGTACATAATCCATACTGTCCGGATGATAAATAAGTCCAAGGATCAATACAGCGATGATCGGTCCGACAGAACAGAGTGCCACCAGGCCAAAGCTGTCATCTGAGGCATGCTTATCACTTCGGATCGCACTGATACCAATACCAAGAGCCATAATAAAGGGAACTGTCATAGGTCCTGTCGTCACACCTCCGGAGTCGAAAGCAACTGACAGAAAATCTGCCGGTACAAACAACGCCAGACCAAAAACGATCAGATAACAGATCACCAGCATTTTAGGAAGGGAAATAGAAAGCAGCATACGGAGCAATGCTGCTACCAGAAAGAAGCCGACCCCTGCCGCTACCGCCAGGATCAGTACCATATTGGGAACAGAAGGAACCTGCTGTGCCAGCACCTGCAGATCCGGTTCTGAAAGCGTTATCACAAATCCCATGATAAAGCCAACCAGAATCACAATGCTCAGCTTTTTACTCTTTGTCATTGTTGTTCCAACCCTCTCTCCCATAGGTGTCATGGAAAGATCCACACCAATAGAAAAAAGCAGCATTCCCACGATCAGAAGCACTCCGCCTATAAGAAACGCCATCACAATACTTGGTGAGATCGGCGCAATGGTAAAGCAAAGCAAAAGTACAATCGCTATGATAGGAAATACTGCCTTTAGGGTTTCTACAAATTTTTCTTTGAATTTCGATCTGTTAATTCTCAATAATAATCGTCGCCTTTCTGTTATGCTCTTTCCTTTGTTGATTTTCAGTATAACATAAGAAATTGCTCACATTAAGCGGATTTACAGAATTTTAATTATTCAGACTATTTTTTAACATTTTCTTTACAGAGGCAACAGCTGACAAGATTCTTATTCCTGTATCATCTCCCCGGTTACTACAGTAACCGGGTATTTTTTGCCACCGACCATCACTTCCAAAACCGTATCATCATGGGTCAGCATCCCCTCCTGGACATAGGAAAACTTCTCTGGTGTCTCTCCCCGCTCCAGCTTTCCAATTACCTCCTGTACCATGGCTCCCTGCTCTGGATTACACTCTCCGATGCACGATATCTTATCCTCATATACATACTCCATGGCTTCCTTTTTCACACCGTCAAAGGAGATCACCATGATCTCACCCGCCTGAAGGTCAGAGCCTGCCTTTCTTCCTGCTGCTTCAATCGCTTCAATGGCTCCAAAAGCCTCATTGTCATTTTCACAGTAAACAACATTCAGATCTTCATACGTGTTAAGCAGTTCCGCCATCACTTCCCGGCCCTTGGTCTGGGTAAAATCTCCTGGCACCTCTGCCAGAAGCTCCCAGCCGTTCTCCTCTGCTGCCCTGGACAGTCCCTTTGTCCTTCCGATCTGTGCAGATGCTCCGATCGTCCCCTGGATATTGACAATGTGGATTTCAGATGGATCAATGCCCTTCCGGATCGTATACTGTCTGAGCCATTCAGTGACCTTCCGTCCCTCCAGTTCAAAATCTGAACCGACCCAGCAGGTAAACAGGGAATCATCCGTAGCATCTACCTGTCTGTCCAGAAGGATCACGGGAATCCTGGCATCCTTTGCTTCCTGGAGCACCGTATCCCATCCGGTCTCTGTCACCGGTGCCAGCACAATATAATCCACATCCTGCTGGATAAATGTCCGGATCGCCCGGATCTGATTTGACTGCTTCTGCTGTCCGTCTTCAAAAATAAGCTGGTACCCATTTTCAGCTGTAAAGGTCGTTTTCATGGACTGTGTATTGGCACTTCTCCAGTCTGATTCTGCTCCAAGCTGGGAAAATCCGATCACGACCGGCTTCGGCGCCGGAGAAGTCTCTGCTGGCACCATTTCACTTTTTTTATTGCAGCCTGTAAGAAGAGAAACTGCTGCCAGCAGACAGATACCTGCCTTTAAGATTCTGTTCTGTAAACGCATTTCTTTTTCCCGTCTTTCTGTAAACTTATACATGCTATTATACCTGATTCACCGGGATCTGGAAACAAAAAAGAGGCAGCTGCCGGCAGAACTTTTCCGCCATCAGGCAAAAAAGACATCTGTCCCTGCAGTTACCTCTGCTGTCTGTTTCCTTATTCTGCTTTCAGCGCTTTTTTCTTCTTGGCAATTACCACACTCTGTACAACAAGGAAGAGACAGAGCATTGCTGCAATGGTAATTCCTGTCCACCACGCCTGGTCAAGACCTGCAGAAGATACAATGTTCTGAATGGTGCTTAAGGAAAGAACACCAAAGAATGTACCGATGATATTTCCAACACCGCCTGTCAGCATGGTTCCACCGATAATGGAAGAAGCAATGGCATTCATTTCCATACCGCTCGCATGGGAAGCGGAGCCGGAGCCTACATGCAGGAAATATACGAATCCACCGATTCCTGCCAACAGTCCGCAGATCAGATGAGAAAGGAATCTCGTTCTCTTTACATTGATACCAAGCATCAGGGCACTCTGTCTGTTGCCGCCTACTGCATAAAAGCTTCGTCCAAGCTTTGTCCAGCGGAGGACACAGAACAGAACGATCACAATGATCAGGGCAGCTACCACACCTATTTCCACATAAGCATTTACATACTTGCCAAGCTTGTTTACCGATCCCATACCCGGTACGATCACGCGGGTTTCCTTCAGTGCGACAAAAGCCTCGTTGGCTACGTTGAAGGGAGCACTGTTTACGATAGTTGTCATGCCTCTTGCAAAAAACATGCCCGCCAGTGTTACGATAAACGGCTGGATATCCAGATACGCTACCAGATAACCCTGTACCGCGCCGAAGGCAAGGCCGATGGCCAGTGCGATCAGCATGGATACGAATACATTTCCCTGGTGATAATCCAGATATACCGCACAGCACATGCTGACAAGAGCTGTCACACCACCCACGGAAATATCAATTCCTCCTGTGATCATAACAATGCTCATTCCACAGGAAAGTATGATAAGAGAAGCATTAGCATTTAAAATATTAAAAAATGTCTGCGGCTTTAAAAAGCCCTTTCCCTGAAACAGGATCGCTCCAATATACATGGCAAAGAATACAACAACAGTGATCGTCAGAAGCAGATTGGTGTCTGACATATTGGATATTTTCTTTTTCATTATGCTGCCTCCCTTCTTCCTGCTCCTGCTTTGATCTTCTTAAAGGTGGCAGTGAACCAGTCACGTACTACCGGTGTACTGAGTACCACCAGTACGATTACCACTACTGCTTTATAGGCAGAAAGGGCATCTGACTGTACATTGAACTTGTACAGTGTAGTTGTCAGGAACTGAATAACATAAGCACCAAGAATAGATGCTGTCATATTGAATTTGCCACCACTTAAGGAGTTGCCGCCAAGTGCAACTGCCAGAATGGCATCCATTTCAATATCCTTTGCAATAACGGAATAGTTAATGGAGGACAGACGGCTTACCTTGATCAGACCGGCTACTGCTACACATACCCCAAGAATAACGAAGGTCAGGAACTTGATAAACGCCGGGTTCAGACCATTTAGTCTTGAAGAGTTTTCATTGATTCCCACTGCCTGAGTATACAATCCCAGATTGGTGAACTTCATCACCAGCATGATCACTGCCACACAGGCTGCTGCAATAAAGAACGGTGTAGGGATCGGGATTCCCGGAATAAATCCTCCAAAATAGGAAAATGTCGGATCACTGATGATCGGCAGTTCATTGTTGTTGACCCATGCTGCAATGGAACGCCCTGCCGTAAACAGGATCAGCGTGGCAACCATCGGCTGAATCTTGAAATAGGCTACCAGGATCCCATTAAAGGCTCCACAGAGCATTGCTGCCACACAGGCTACCAGAAATGCCACGATGATCGGTGCCTGCAGAGTATCCGGTCTTGAATTTGTTCCACAGAGAACTCGCAGTATCACACTGCCGCTGATAGCGATCGTTGCACCCACACTGATGTCCTGTCCACCAGATGCCGCTGTAACCAGTGTCATACCGATCGCCAGGATCGCAAGCTCTGATCCATAGTCCAGGATCGTCATCAAATATCCTGAAAGAACCGGATCTCCTGCACTGTTATATCCCAATGAGATCTTATAAAAGGACGGATCAGCGATCAGATTGAAAACTGCCAGAAGCAACAGCGCTGCAATGGGGATAAATATCTGTTTACGCAGCAAACTGCCAAAGAAATCAGCCGCCCCGGATTTTTTTCTTACTTTCGTTGTCATCATTTTTCACCTCCGGCAATCGTGCTCATAATCTTATTCTGTGTCAGATCCTCTCCGGAAAGCTCTCCTACCACCTTGCGATCCCTCATAACGATCAGTCTTGAGCAGGTACGGAGCATTTCATCTGTTTCCGAAGAAATAAAGGTAACGCTCATTCCTTCACCGGCAAGCTTTAATACCAGCTTCTGGATATCCACCTTGGTTCCTACGTCAATTCCTCTGGTCGGCTCATCCAGGATCAGATATTCCGGATGGGTCATAAGCCACCTTGCCAGGATAACCTTCTGCTGGTTTCCTCCAGACAGAGATTTGATCGGTGTCTCAGGAGATGCAGTCTTAATATCCAGCAGCTTGATATATTCTTCTGCAAACTTTTCTTTTTCTGCTTTTGAAAAAGGCTTAAAGAATCCACGAAGCACCTGCGCCGCCAGAATGATATTTTCCTTTACGGAAAGATCACCTACGATACCATCTCTCTTACGATCTTCAGGCAGATAAGCGATTCCATTTTTCATGGCTGCCAGCGGACTGGTGATCTTCACTTCTTTTCCATTCTTCTTTACTATGCCGCCAAGCACCTTGTCGGCTCCAAAAATAGCACGGACGCATTCACTCCGTCCAGATCCCAGAAGTCCAGTGAAGCCATTGACTTCTCCCTTCTTAATATAGAAGTCAAAGGGCTTGATCCCGGCATTGCTGTACAGCCCTTTCGCTTCCAGCACCGGTACAGAGTCATCTGAAGCTTCTGCTTTACTCTCACCCTTAATATCAGAAAGATCATCCAGCTCCTTGCCAAGCATTTTGGAAACAAGCTGTACTCTTGGAAGATCTTTGATTTCATATTCTCCTACCAGCTTACCGTCACGAAGTACGGTGATCCGGTCACAGACCTCATAAACCTGATCCAGGAAATGGGTAACGAACACAATTCCTACCCCTCTGGACTTCAGATCCCTCATGAGTCCAAAAAGCTTTTCCACCTCCTGCTCATCCAGGGATGAGGTAGGCTCATCCAGGATCAGCACCTTACAGTTCATATCTACAGCCCTTGCAATCGCTACCATCTGCTGTACTGCGATCGAGCAGCTTGCAAGCTGCTGGGTTGCCTTTGCAGGAATGTCCAGATTTTTCAGGATCTTATCTGCATCTGCATTCATTTTTTTCCAGTTGGTCAGGGCACTGCTCTCCCGGCCGATATACATATTCTCAGCCACGGAAAGATTCGGACAGAGTGTGATCTCCTGATACACTGTACTGATTCCGAGCTTCTGCGCTTCCTGTGGAGAATGAATGGATATTGCCTTCTCTTTTCCTTTGATGAAAATCTCCCCTTCATCCTTGGTATAAACACCGGTCAGTACCTTGATCAGGGTAGACTTTCCGGCACCGTTCTCTCCCATCAGTGCATGGATTTCTCCCTCCCGGAGAGTAAAGTCCACTCCCTGCAGGGCACGTACACCGGGAAAGCTTTTATGTATGTTCTTTACTTCTAATACCGCATTGTCTTTCACTGTCTGTTCACCCCTTATTTCTGATTTCCAAATGATCCGCAGAACCATTTATTTTTGGCTCTTCCTGGAGAAAAGAAGCGCAGTGCATGCGTACCACCTTCATTTACTACGCCGCGCTGCGCTTACTTTCTGTCGTCTTTCTTCAGTCCGTTTTAGATACCGTACTGATCTACATCTGCCTGGGTAATGGTAGAAGCATCGAATCCCTTCTCATCCATGATGATTGTCTTCTCAGAGATTGTCTCGCCTGCTTCAATCTTCTTGATGATATCGTCAATATAGGAAGCCTGGAAAGGATTGCACTGTCCATCATAGTTCCAGTTCTGGTTCAGCAGCTCTTCCAGAGCCCACTTGTTGCAGTCAAAGCCCATTACGATGACATCCTTGCCTACACCGTGAGGAATGTTTGCCTTATCCAGTGCTGCAACAGCACCCTTTGCCATATCGTCATTCTCTGCATAAATTACGTTGAAGCTTTCACCGGAGTCAATGACTGACTGTACGATCTGCTGTGCCTTCTCTGCGTTCCACTCTGCTGTCTGCTGGGTAACCAGTGTCCAGCCGTCATTTGCTGCTGCATCATTCAGAGCACCGGTACGTCCCTGCTGTGCAGCTGAACCCATAACACCCTGTAAGTGGATGATCTTATACTCGCTTAAGTTCTGTCCCTTTAACCAGTCAACTGCCGTCTGTCCTTCCTTTGCCATATCAGAAACGATAGAAGCTTCATAAAGGCTCTCATCCGCGTCAATGGTACGGTCAAAGAGGATAACTCTGATTCCTGCATCCTGTGCATCCTTTAATACAGAATCCCATCCAGCTGTATCAGCTGCAGAAAGAAGAAGATAATCAACACCGTCCTGGATAAACTTCTGGGCTGCTGTGATCTGCTCATCATTCTTAAGGCTGTATGCAAAGGATGCTTCATATCCGTTTGCCTCTGTGAACATGTTCTTCATATCCTTGTCATTTGCTGTACGATAACCGGATTCATTAGGATCATTGTTGATGATGCCAACCTTGATCAGCTCACCTGCTGCAGATGTATCTGCCACCTCTGCTGTCTCTGTTGTTTCTGTTGTTTCTGTTGTGTCAGCAGCGGCTGCATCAGAAGATGCTGCGGTATCTGCTGAACCTCCGCATGCGGTAAGTCCAAGTACCATGGCTGCGGTTAAAATAGCTGCTAAAAATTTCTTCTTCATGGAAAACCCTCCCTTAAAAAAGTTTTACTGTGTTTTGATGATATTATCTTATCCTCAAAACACAGTAAATTCCATGCACATACTTCTTACGAAGGTTCAATATTCTATTCAGCTCAGACCCGGGGTTGATTTTTTTCCGAATTCGGTTTGATTTTTTATTTCCACTGATCCGGCAGGCTTATGCTTACGCATGTTCCTTCTCCGTAAGTACTTTCAATGGAAATTCCATACGTCTCTCCAAAGTTCAGCCGGATCCTTTCATTCACATTATAAAGACCATAGATCTCCTTACCGGTATAGGAAAGCTTCTGTATCCCGGCACGTACCTCATTAAGCCGCTCCTGTGTCATCCCGATACCGTTATCCCTTACATACAGGACAAATCCATTTTCCTTACTCTTCCCGGTAACGGTGATCGTTCCCTGCCCTCTTTTATTCTTGATCCCGTGATAAAGGGCATTCTCCACAAGGGGCTGGATCGTGATCTTAGGAATTTTATATTCATAAAGATCCTCAGGTACAGTAATTTCATAACGCAGGATGTCCTGATATCTGACCTGCTGGATCTCCAGATAGCTTCTGACATGGGCAAGCTCCTCCCGGATAGAGATAATATCCTTGCCCTGATTCAGACTTGTCCGGAAGAAATCTGAAAGATTGCCCACCATGCTGACGACCCGCTTCTGATCCCCTGCCTCTGCCAGCCAGACGATCGTATCCAGTGTATTATACAGAAAATGTGGATTGATCTGTGCCTGCAGCAGTTCAAATTCTGCCTTCCGCAGCCTTATCTGTTCCGTTGTCACCTGATCCAGGAGTTCATTGATCTTATCTATCATGGCATTCAGGGAATCACTGAGCATCCGCGCCTCTGCACCGCTTTCCGCTGCAGCCCTGACACTCAGATTTCCTTTTGCCACCTGATTTGTTACCCTGCTGATCCTGGTGATCGGCATGGTAATACTTCTGGGGATATAATAAGAAAGGATGATGACAAGGAGCAGGAGCAGACCCATTCCCAGCAGGGAAAAACGGACCAGATTCATGAAGAATGTCTGATACGCCGCCCTCGACTGCTGAATCCCCCTGACCTCATAGTATATGTACTGGGACATCGTATCTCCAACCAATGAGGTGACGATTTGGACATCATTTTCCCAGATTTCCATATTGTCCTCATAATGGCTCTCCTTCTGGAGATTTTCCTCGATCCTGTCTACATAAATCCGCAGATTGCTCAGATATTTATTCACACTGTCGAGCCTGGCTATATTATCCTCTGCCTCTGTGATCTCTTCCAGTCCGGCTACGATTCTTTCAGCCTCTTCTATCATGGAATCCAGTTCAGATTCCTCCACAGTCTTATTTCCTACAATAAGAAGATAGGTTTCATAGTCGAAATCCTTCTTGAAGTCCAGGCTGAATTCACTGGCAACTACAGTAGAATTGACCATATCCTCATAATTATGGTTCATGTCCCACAGATTATAAAAAGTAAATACCAGAAAGATCAGAAGCGGAATCAGCAGAAACAGATAGGAATACCGGATCTTGGTGGCAAGAGAAGATCTGTAATAAATATCCTTCAGTCTTCTGATCATAAATCCTCTCCCTCTGCTGCCCTGCCTCCTCTGTACTGAGTTGGTGTCATTCCCTGTGTTTTCTTAAACAGATAGGAAAAATAATGGGGATCCTTATACCCTACCTCCATACTGATCACACTGCTCTTCTTACTGCTGCACCTAAGCAGCTCCTTCGCCCGGTTCATCCGGTAATCAGTCAGATACCTGATCAATGTCTGTCCTGTCTGCTGACTGAAGATCATACTCAGATGATTGGGGGAAAAATTTACATGGGACGCCAGAAGATTCAATGACAGCTCCTCCTGCGCATAATTATCTTCAATGTAATGGATGACTTCGCTCACCACATCCTCATAACGGCTGCTCGCCCTTTTCTCACGCAGCACAAGTGCCTTATTCATGATCCTGACAATATAATCCATGGCACTTTTTTCATCCTGCAGTATAGAACCGTCCTGATCCGGTGCCTCGATCTCGTCTTTCTGCAATCCAAGCCCCTTTAGAAAATCCACAATACTGAAATACGCATCCATGGTGATATACTGACGGAAGATCCTGGATTTCATGGCACCTCCGTCCAGCTTGCCGAAAAATTCATCTACAAAATAAACAACCTCATCCAGATCTCCTGTCCGCAGAAACTCCTGCATTTTCGCACGGTCGATCTGTTCTGGATTCACAGCACTGATCCTAAAGTCCTCATGCTCTGCGGCACCTTCCTGCATAAGCAGACTGCTGTCCAGGATACAGCTTTCTGCTACCAGGTACCTGTGTGCAAAGGCATGACTGGCATCCTCAAAGGACGCAGGGATCTCCCGCAGCCTGTTGACCGGAGTGCCGATTCCACCAAAATAACGCAGATTCGCATAGCCGGAAAGCACCTCTTTCACATCGCCCAGATATTCCTTCTGGTAGGCAAGCAGCTCCTCTTCAGAATCTGCCTTAAAAAGAAATGCTCTGCCCTCCAGTGCCCTGTCGAAAACAAGCACATGCTCAGGCTCTGCCAGCTTTACAATTCTTTCATCCACGACAACAATGCTTCCGGAATACTCCTCATAATCATGCTTCATAGACTGTATCTTCAAAAGGACGATGCTGTACCAGGGAGCCATGATCTTCAGATCAAGCTTATCCGCTACAGAAAGAAGCTCCTCCATGGAACAGTCCCCCGTTACCAGATGCTGGAACAGATCCATCTGATCCCGCAGGGAATTTTCTTCCATTTCCTTCTGATACTTTTCACGGATTTCCTTTTCCTTCTGTTTACCCAGAATGATTTCAGCTACTGAATCAATCTCCTGCAGCAGCGTCTCGCCATTAATAGGCTTCAGCAGATATCTGGCTACTCCGATCTGGATCGCCTCTTTGGCATAATCAAATTCCTCATACCCGGAGAGAATGATAATCTCTGTTTCCGGAAGCTCCTTTTTTACGAGACGGCTTAATGCGAGTCCATCTATAAAGGGCATTTTAATATCCGTGATCAGGATATCCGGTCTTGTCTTCTGAATCAAAGGAAAGGCAAGCTCTCCATCGCTTGCCTCTCCACAAAACTCATAGCCATAAGCCTGCCAGTCTATATTGTTTTTGATCCCTTCCCGGATGATAAATTCATCCTCAGCTAAAAATACCTTCAGCATATTCTCTTCCCCTGTCAGACAAACGCTTTTAGTTCTGCCCATAATAGGCATTTGCACCATGCTTTCTGTAATAGTGCTTATCCTGCAGCTCCTGCGGTGCCGGTGCAACCTTAGGATTGATGGTTTCTGTCCGGTACGCCATTTTAGCAACTTCTTCGAGGACGACAGCATTGTGTACCGCATCCATGGCATCCTTACCCCAGGCAAAGGGACCATGGTTCTTGCACAGAACTGCCGGTACTGCCATGACCTCCTTATTCATTCTCTGGAATTCATTGACGATCAGATGACCGGTATTCTCTTCATAAGCCTCATCGATCTCTTCCTTTGTCAGGCAGCGCAGACACGGAACCTCGCCGTAAATATAATCTGCATGGGTCGTTCCATAGCAGGGAATACTTCTGCCTGCCTGCGCCCAGCTTGTCGCATAGGAAGAGTGAGTATGTACGATCCCTCCGATCTCCGGGAATGCCTTATATAGCTCCAGATGGGTAGGAGTATCTGATGAAGGTCTCAAATCTCCTTCTACTTTATTTCCCTGCAGATCCATGACAACCATATCAGCCGGTGTCATCTTCTCATAATCCACACCGCTTGGCTTGATGACAAACAATCCGCTCTCGGTATCAATGGCGCTGACATTTCCCCAGGTAAAGGTAACCAGTCCATACTTTGGAAGCAGCATATTCGCTTCGTATACTTTTTGCTTTAAATCTTCTAACATTCTTCTGTCCTCCGGATTCTTCTTTTCCTCTGCAGGGCCGACTGCCCTGAAACAGCTCAGCCCTTCAATGCCTCTACAGCTGCTCTCTCTGCGGAAAGCCCCTTCATATAACGCTCCATAAAGCTTTCAAAGCCCTTCACCTCAGCAGGATCCGGTGAAATACTGCTGCCGCTTTCTCCGGCAAAGACCACTCTGTTTAGAAATGCCTGCAGCTCTTCGTTCTGCTCCTTTTCCTGCATATAAGCTGCAAGGAGAGCAATTCCCCATGCACCGCCTTCTCCTGCTGTCTCCATGACAGAAACTGGTGTATTCATGGCTGCTGCCGCGATCCTCTGTCCGACTTCTTTGGTCTTAAACAGACCGCCGTGGCCAAACATCCTGTCAACCTTCACATCCTCCTTCTCAAACAACAGATCAAGTCCTGATTTTAATGCTGCCAGAGAAGAATAAATATGGGTTCTCATAAAGTTTGCCAGGGTAAAGTGATCCTCAGCCTTTCTCATAAAGAGAGGAGCCCCTTCTTCAAAGCCGGTAACCGGCTCTCCTGAGAAATAATTGTAGGAAACAAGACCGCCGCAGTCTGCATCTCCTTCCAGTGCTTTCTCAAATAAAGTAGTATATAAGGTATTCTTGTCTACTCTGTGGCCAATGCTCTCTGCAAATTCATCAAAAATATTGACCCATGCGTTGATATCAGAGGTACAGTTGTTGCAGTGTACCATGGCAACGGGTGCCCCATCCGGTGTAGTTACCATATCGATCTGCGGATAAACAGAAGACAGAGCCTTTTCCAGTACGATCATGGCAAAGATACTGGTTCCTGCAGATACATTACCGGTTCTGACCCCGACACTGTTGGTTGCTGCCATGCCGGTTCCTGCATCTCCCTCCGGAGGACAGAGCGGAATTCCCGCCTCCAGTCTGCCGCTGACATCCAGAAGTGCTGCTCCCTCCTTTGTCAGGACGCCAGCCTTTTCTCCTGCTGTCAGGACACCCGGCAGGATCTCTGTCAGCTTCCAGGAAAATCCACAGGATGCGATGAGTTTATCAAACTTATCCACCATTCCTACATCATAGGTGCCGGTGGTGCTGTCAATCGGGAACATACCGGATGCATCACCTACACCAAGCACCTTTTCCCCTGTCAGCTTATAATGTACATAGCCTGCCAGTGTGGTCAAAAATGCGATATCCTTTACATGTGCTTCCTGATTCAGGATCGCCTGATACAGATGGGCAATACTCCATCTCTGTGGAATATTAAAGGAGAATTCCTTTGTCAGCTTCTCTGCCGCTTCCTCTGTAATGGTATTTCTCCAGGTACGGAATGGTACCAGCAGCTCATCCTTTGCATCAAATGCCAGATAGCCGTGCATCATGGCTGAAAATCCGATGCCCTCAAATCTACTGACAGAAACGCCGTAGGTTTTATCAATATCCTTCAGAAGATCCTGATAACAGTCCTGAAGCCCGCCCCAGATATCCTCAAGGGTATAGGTCCAGATCCCATTATCAAAGCGGTTCTCCCACTCATGGCTTCCACTGGCAAGGGGCTTTCCTTCCTCATCAATCACAACTGCTTTGATCCTGGTAGAACCAAATTCTATTCCGAGGAAAGATTTTCCCTCTTCAATTAATTTTTTTGCTTCCATTTCGCAAGTAACCTCCTTTTGCTTCTCTTATTACCATACCACAAAATTTAGCGGTAAAACACCTCTCCGAGCATCAAATCTCTCTTAAAATCACGGATTTTTGTGTCCTTGTCAATATAAACAGCCTCTACACCCATAGCAGCTGCAAAATCACCCATCTGCTCTGCTGTCAGGTCATAGGTGAATGCTGTATGATGGGCGCCGCCAGCCAGGATCCACGCTTCTGCTCCGGTATACATATCCGGCTGTGGTGTCCAGAAATTGGTCGCAACGGGAAGCTTTGGCATGGGCTTTTCTACCTTCTTGCAGTCTACATCATTGATGATCATACGGAACCGGTTGCCGAGATCTATAAGGGATACTGCTATACCGCTTCCTTCCTTGGAGGTAAATACCAGTCTTGCCGGATCCTCTCTGTCACCCATGCTTAAGGGCTGACACTTGATGCTGATAGGACCTTCTGCGATGGAAGGGCAGATCTCCAGCATATGTGCCTCCAGAATACCTTCCTTTCCCTTCACCAGATTGTAGGTATAGTCCTCCAGCATGGAGGTTCCCTTCGGGTTCTTCATGTCACCGGTCATGATCTTCATCAGTCTGACCATGGCTGCCACCTTCCAGTCACCCTCTGCACCAAAGCCATAGCCCTTTTCCATCAGTCTCTGGATGGCAAGGCCGGGAAGCTGCTTCAATTTCCCAAGATCACCAAAGTGCGTTACGATCGCCTGATAGTTCTTTTCCTCCAGGAAACGCTCAAAACCGATCTCGATCTGTGCCTGGACAGCCACATGCTTCTTAAATTCCTCCGGATCTCTTCCCTCCAGAAGAATATTGTATTTCTCATAATACTCATCCACCAGCGCATTGACATCAGAAGCAGAAACCGCATCCACACTTTCTGCGATCTCATTGACAGGGTATGCATCTACTTCCCAGCCAAATTTGATCTGTGCTTCTACCTTGTCACCTTCGGTAACCGCTACATTTCTCATATTGTCTGCCACACGCATGACACGGATATGGCTGCTCTCCACGATACCTACCGCTGTTCTCATAAAGGATGCGATTTTGCCGACTACCACAGGATCAGACCAGTGGCCAACAACTACCTTTCTCTCGATCCGCATTCTGCTGACAATATGACCATATTCCCTGTCACCGTGGGCAGACTGGTTTTCGTTCATAAAGTCCATATCAATGCTGTCATAGGGAATTTCTTCATTGAACTGGGTATGGAAATGCAACAGGGGCTTACGATACTCCTGCAGACCCAGGATCCAGGATTTTGCCGGTGAAAAGGTATGCATCCATGTGATCACACCGGCACAGCTTTCATCAAGATTTGCCTCATTAAAGGTTCTGCGGATCAGTTCATTAGTGATCAGCGTAGGCTTCCAGACCACCTCATAGGGAAGAAGTCCGGATGCATTCAGTGCATCTACGATCTTATGGGAATGCTCTGCTACCTTTGCAAGGCACTCCTCTCCATAAAGATCCTGGGAACCGGTGCAAAACCAAAATACATAATTCTTTTTCTGTAACATACAAGATACCTCCTTACAATACATGAAATAATCGTCTTTTATACTGTAATGGTATAACTTGTATGCTTATCTTTACAAGTTGTTTTTTCGCAGCCGCCATCCTTGTCAGCGTCTGTCAAGACAGGAATTTCCGATCACCAGCTCCGGCTCAATCAGGATCTGTTCGCTCTCCAGACCTTCCCTGTGGTGGATCAGATCAAGCAGAAGCTCTGCCGCCATCTCTCCCAGCTTTTCCTGCGGGTGAACAATGGTCGTCAGGTGAAAGCCGTCACCTGCAGCCATAAAGGAATTGTCGTAGCCGGTAACAGAAATGTCCTCCGGCACCCTTTTTCCCATATCCTGCAGTGCCTGTATCACCTTCATGGCGATCTGGTCATTGTAGCATACGACACTGTCCATGGCAGCCTGCTTCTGTACCAGCCTGCATATCCCATCATAAGGGTGCACCCTTCTGTCCTCCGTATAAAACCAGATCACCCTGTCCGGATCATAGACAAGTCCGGCCTCCTGCAGCGCCTGTACATAGCCACGGTGTCTGTTCTGTCCCTGCATATCATCTGACTTGAACACGCCAATGATATTTCTGTGCCCGGTCTCGATTAGATATTTCGTGATCAAATAGCCACCAAGGCAGTCGTCCATCAGCACCTTTGGCTTTTCACTGAGCTGATCAAAGCACCCCTGGATAAACACATAAGGAATCCCGTATTCCTCCAGCTTCCCATAAAGCTCCGTATGACGACAGTAAATATGGCTCTTGCTTGGCTCTATGATGATCCCCTCAATGTCCTTCTGTAAAAGCTCCTCCAGGCACTTCGCCTCCTGGCTTCTGGAGTTCTTTGTATTTTTCAGGATAATACTGTATCCCTCTCTGGTCAGTACCTCATCGATCCCCTGAATGACCCGAGGAAAAATATAGTCCGACAGATAAGTAGTGACAACAGCAATATTTCTGGAATTTCCTGTGTGCATCACTCTTTCCCGGCAAAATGTTCCCCTGCCATGCTCGGCATAAATATAGCCTTCACTATCAAGTACTGCCAGCGCTTTCCTGACTGTCTGGCGGCTGATCTGGTAAGCCGCTGACAGTTCATTTTCAGAGGGAAGCTTATCGCCTGGGCGGATCTCGCCCTTTGTCACCTTCTCCTTCAGATCTGTCATAAGCTGATAATACTTGGGCTGCTTCTGTTCCATCAAATCTCCCCTCGTTTCTACACCGCCGCATATATAATACGACATTTCTCTATGATACACATTCAATAGATATCTCTTTTGCAGATATCCATTTCACAATATCCGCCATAGGAAACAAATTCTATACCATCATAATCATCCTGCATAAAATACAAAGAAGTCAATGTTTTTTCCCCATTATTCATAAAAATTTCAATGGAATATATATCCAGCAATATTCTCAGGGTTATGGCATCAGATCTTTTTGTCAGCTCTACTTTTCTTTCATTTACTATATCCCGGATACATTGCATATACTTCCGGTCAAAGGTAAGAAGCTGCTGCTTGGGCTGATAAGCAATACTGATATATTTCTTATCCTTTTTTGCCAGCCTGATCTCCACTGCATCACAGCACATGTCTCTGATGGTAATTGTCAGATCAAGTACACGTCCCCTGATTCCTTCCAACGAAACAGCTCCGGATACTTTAATCTTCTCAAAACTGATCTCATTTTTCCAGTATTGCTTTAGCTCTCTTACCGGAGTCTGCCGAATCTTACCATCCTCCAGATGCAGCTCTCTCGGACATATCATCATTCCGCGCCATATAAAATCCTCCGGATAGCTGTTTACATCCCATGACTGCATCCATGCAGTCATAACTCTTCTTCCGTCTTTTGTTAATAATGATTGCGGTGCATAAAAATCTATTCCATAATCCAGACAGTCGATATAATCCTCACAGAAATGTCCCTCCCTTTCTTTCCCTGTAAGATACAGGGAGCCATTTCCGCAATGATACTGCAATCCCTCAGCCTCCATATCCTGAGGAGAAACCAGCAGCACCTTTGTATCTTCCAATTCAAAATAATCCGGACATTCCCACATTCTTCCCAGTTTTTTTTCCGGTTTGTAAAATACACCCATATACTGCCATTTCTTTAGATCAGCAGATTCAAATTTCAGGAGCTGTCCGCGTCCATCCCTGTCTCTGTTCGCCACAATCATATTATAACTGCCATGACTCTTAAAAATTTTGGGATCTCTAAAATCTACCAGACTTGCTCCTTCCGGCAGAAGCTTCTTATCGATCACCGGATTATTTTCCTGCTTTGTATAATTCTCTCCATCACCTATTGCAATACTCTGTGTCTGTCGTATTTTATCAGGTTCTTCTATTCCATCCTCATAATATACGCTTGTATAGGCAAGGATATGCTTTCCATTGTCTTCTATAGCCGTTCCTGAAAAACAGCCTTCCTTGTCGTATACCTGATCCGGTGCAAGTGCCACCGGCAGATGCTCCCAGCGGATAAAATCCTGGCTTTTCACGTGCCCCCAGTGCATGGATCCCCATTCCCGGGAATAGGGATGATACTGGAAGAAAAGATGATAATCTCCCTCATATAAGGAAAATCCATTAGGGTCATTCATCCATCCCATCGGTACCTTCATATGAAAAACCGGCAGCTTATTTTCACTATGCCCTTTCAGTGCTTCGCTTTCATATTCCCGCACTTTTCTCAAATCTGTACTAAATTCTTTCATGCTATACGATATCCTTTCATCTGTTTAACCCTTTAGTCCAGAAAGGGAAATTCCCTGTACAAAATACTTCTGGCCAAACGCATAAATTAATATCAATGGCACTGAGGAAATTAAAATCCCAGCCAGTATAATAGATATACTTGTATTTCTCATCAATCCGCTTAATGCTGTCATTCCAAGCGGCAGCGTCATCTTTTCCGGGCTTGTAATAAAAATCAGCGGACGGTAAAAGTCATTCCAGGAAGCTACAAATGCTAAAACCGCTACTGTAACAAGTGCCGGCTTTGTCATAGGTGCTATTATGCGGAACAATATGGAAACATGTGTTGCTCCATCAAGCTTTGCCGCCTCATCATAGCTCTTTGGAATCGATTCCATAAACTGCTTCATAATAAAAATTCCCAGCGGATTGATAAGCAGTGGAAGGATTATTCCAAGTCTTGTATCCATTAGTCCAATTTCTTTATACATAATAAAAATAGGAATCACTGTAGTCTGTACCGGAATCATAAGCCCTGACAGCAATATAATGAATATTACATTTTTTCCTTTAAAATTTAGTCTTGCAAAGGCGTAAGCTGCCATACAGGTAACAATACACTGCACTAATGTAGCTATGCCTGATACCAGAAAGCTGTTCGCAATATAATGGAACAATGGTACCTTTTGGAATACCTCTACGTAATTTTGATAATGAAATACAGTAGGGAAAAACGATGGTGGCAGACGGAAAGAATCCACCGGAAGCCGCAAAGATGTCGCAATCATCCACATAAATGGTAACATGGCAATCACGCAGATAACCAGACAAAGCAGATTGCTTACAATAGTTGTCCTTTTCAAATTATATTTTTTCATCTGTCACATTTCTCCTACTCTGTATCATAATTCACCCATTTACCAGAAACCTTGAACTGTATAATGGTCACAATCATAATTATCATAAACAGGAACACAGACAGAATACTTGCATAGCTGATATTCTGAGCCTGGAAATTCCGGTAAATATAAAGGCTTACTGTTGTTGTTGAAATACCGGGTCCCCCCTGTGTCAGTACATATGGCTCGTCAAAGCACTGTATATAACTGATCAGTGATAACACAATTACCATAAATATAGTAGGTGTAAGCATGGGTAATGTCACATACCGGAATTTCTGTCTTCCATTCGCTCCATCAATCTCTGCTGCTTCATACAAAGAGGTAGGAATATTCTGCAACCCGATATAATAATACAAAAACGGGGTTCCAACAAATTTCCAGATACTAAAGATAATAATTGCCCAGAATGCCCATACAGAGGAATTTAACCATGGTACTTTGTCAATTCCCAGTTTTCCAAGGAAATAATTAATTACACCAAAATCTGTATCATACAGATAAGACCATGCTGTAGCTACAGAAACTGTAGTCATTATTGTTGGAATATATAGAATAATCCGGTACGCCGTTGACATCTTTTTTCCTGTCCTGTGAACCAGATATGCCAGTGCAAGTCCCAGTATCACATGGGTAGGAACCAGAACCAGTAAAAGCTTCAGACTGCTTAGCATAACAAGCGGCACTTCCTTGTCTCCCAGAAATTTCAGGATGTTCTTTAGTCCGACAAATTCCGGACTGGTAATGAGGTTGTAATCACAGAACATCAGATAAAAGGAAGCCACCAGCGGATATCCTACAAACAGCAAAAACAGAATCAATGCCGGGGCAACAAAAAGATAAGCAACAAAAGTTTCTTTTTTTAACATATGCATGGATCTGATCTTATTTCCAGTCATATTTTTCCTTTCCTTTAAAAAGATAATTCCCAATGCTAAAGATGCATTGGGAATTATCTTTATCATTTATTCTTCTCAAATTTTATTCTGCCAGAATGGCATTAATTTCCTCTGTCGCCTTATTCATACCGTCCTCAACAGAAATCTCATTCGCAAAGACCAGCGACATATACTTATCGAATACTGCTGTTACATCTGTCAGCTGTGTTGGTGCCTGAATACTCTTTGCAACATCAGCGCTTTCTCTCCAGAGCATTCCATTTTCAGGAAGCATGGTCGGAAGGATCTTTTCCATTACAGATATTCTTGAAGGTACAGAATCTGTCTTCAGGAAGGTCTCCTGTGAAAAGCTGCTTGCAGATAACCATGAGGAGAATAACATTGCCTCATAAGGATGCTTTGTGCTGCTAAGAACAGGGAATGAGCCGGATCCAAAGGAGCTCTGCTGTGTTGACAGTGCTGGCAATGCCTGGATATCATAGTCTTCAAAATTATTGTTAGCCAAAGATGCAATAGACCATCTTCCATTACCAAGCATAGCGATCTGTCCATTCATAAACAGGTTGGAGGTATCCAGTCCTGCTGATGGTGCAGGTGCTACTTCATATTTATAAACAAGATCGTGCAAAAACTGGATCGTTTCAATTGCTTCAGGGGAATTTAAGGTACATTCTGTCATGTCTTCATTTAAAACACTTGCATTGTTATTATAAAGCCATGCTGTCACAGTGAAATAATCTGTCGGAGCTACTGTACCGTATACTTTTTCTCCATCCTTTTCGTATGTTAATGTCTGCGCGATTTCAAGGAACTTATCCTTATTCCAGTCGGAACCTGGAAGTTCAATATTCTTTTCTGCAAAAACATCCTTATTCAGAAACATCACGATATTATTCCAGTCCCAGGCAAATCCATATGTTTTACCGTCAACCTGAAAAGGAGCATTAATATTGGGATGAATATCGTTTACGCCCAGTTCTTCCATTAAATCTGCATTTTCAGCAATAAAGTCGTCAAAAGGTAATGCCATTCCATCTGCTACAAAAGACTGAATACCTTCCACTGCCAGACGGGCAACATCCGGCCCGGTTCCACCGGCAACCATTGTCTTCAGCTTAGTAATATAATCTGGCCAGGAGCTGAAAGGAATCAATACATAATTCACTTTGATATTCGGATAGCTCTTATTAAACTCATCAATGAGGATATTCAGCTTTTCCTCTGCACCATCATCACTTGGATAAGCGATTGTAATCTCAACCGGTTCAGCATCTGTTGCTACTTCCGTATCAGAAGTTGTATCTGCAGCGGTCTCCTCCGAAGCCTCTGCCGCTTTATCTGTACCTGTACTTTCCTTTGTACTGCCGCACCCTAGTAAGGTTCCAGCTGTCACCACTGCTGCAAGTAAAATTGACAAAATTCTTCTCTTCATAGTACCTCCCATAATTGTTTTTATTTTTGTAGTTAACTGTTACTTCTTCTTACATTCTTTATAAAGCAGTTATTTTACTTCACATCATCCCTTTCCATGACGGTATCCTTCAGATACCCTCCATTCTCCTTTTTCTGTCTGGTAATTCAGGAAATGGATTTGTTGGAAGCTCCTGGTACCAGTATGCAACACTGCAATAATCATCACTTCGCTCAAAAAGACACAAATGGGAATCCTCCGGGCAGCCTGCTGCTTTATAGCAGCCACCTTTGTCTCCATAAAAGGCTTCTGCCCACTTTCTTTCTCCTGACCCAAGCTGCTGGACAGTAACCTTTATATTTTTCTGAAAATAAATAGGATCAGCATGATGAAACCGGTATAAAGAATACAGACCCTGCTTATCATCAAGCAGCGGGGCTCCCTGATAAGGTGTACAAATTTCATTTGTTCCCCATCCGCCTCCAATATAATCCTCCAGTCCTGTTCCACATATCGTAGGGAATTCCTCATCATCATCCAGATAATACTTTACCTCTCCTTCACCCCACCATTCCTGTAAATGATCATAATACAAATTGTGGATTCCAAGAACTGTTCCAATATAGATGCCACGTCCTTTTACTCCGTCCAGTACTGTATAATCCTTCTTAATTTCACAGGGATTTTCCCGTCTGAACTGTGCATGAAAATATCCTGTATTTTCATCATGAGTGTCACCAAGCGTAAAATCTATCTGATAAAAAAACATATCTACGTCTGTATCAGAATCATTTTCTATACTGATCATCACTTCTTTTTGAAAAGGCATAGGAATAAAACAATTAAATCCTTTGGCATCCTGCATTCCCACATATGGTGTTACCATGTTTTTCTGCCTTCCATGGGCAATCCCAAAGAAGTCTCCAAGTGGTACCTCCACACTTGGAATTTCCTGTCCGTCCCAATACATCCTCAGAATAAGATTGCGAAGATGTTCCGGATGCTCCGGTGGAATCGTGCACCATATTTTCCGGATCGTTCCCGATCCTAATTTGTGAAGCAGGGTCTTTGTCACTCCTGCTGCCAGTGGTTCCACACATGGACATCCTTTTCTTCCATTATTCGCTTTTCCACCCTGTCCTGATAATGCATCTGGATTTTCTGCAGTAGCAGAACAACTCTTTATTTCCTTTAATGTATAATTCATAGCATACCTCTTTTTGAATGTAAGAAACCGGTTACAATTAACTTGTCATCATTCTTGCACGTTTTACATTTTTAGTCAATATATAAATTCATATAATCTACATATTTGTGTATATTAATGAATTTACTCTATTTAATTTTATCTATATTGCACAAAGTAATCGGTTTCTATATTTTGTTTCATTCTTTAATTTACATTCTTATTACAAAATGCTATACTTTTATAAAGTGATGTCGGGGTCAAAAGCCTCCGACACCGTAAAATACTACACAAAATGGCAGGAAAAATTATGGCTTCCCAGAAAAAATCAATAACATTTTCCGATATTGCACAATATACCGGCTTGTCCAAGGCTACAATTTCCCGTTACTTTAACCAGCCCTCGTATCTTACCCAGGAAAGCATCGACATGATCTCAAAGGCCCTGAATGAACTGAATTACCAGGAAAATAAGCTTGCCCGGGTATTTGCAAAAGGAAACAGTGAAATTATAGGCATTATCGTACCAAACTTTTTTTACCAGTTTTACAGTCACTTCCTGAATCATGTGCTGAACACCTATGAACAGTATGGTTTTAAATTTATCACCTTTTTAGGAAATAATGATTGCGAGGCAGAAAGAAAATGTCTGAATGAGCTGCTGGCCTATCAGATAATCGGTCTTATCGACCTGAGTCACAATCTCTCTTCTGAATACCTTTCCAGGCTGGATATACCGGTTGTCACCGTTGAAAGAGAGGATCGTTTTATCAGCAGCGTCAATACAAACAATTACTCTGGTGCAAAAATGGCCGTTAATCTTCTCCACAGAAATAACTGTGACATATACTTTCATGTAAACAGTCCCGTTTCACCTGCAATTCCTGCCTATGGACGTATCCAGGGTTTTACAGATACCTGTTCCGCCCACAATCTGCCTAACGAATTGATTTTACGTCCATTTACAGATAACTATGAAGAATCCTATGCATGTCTTCAGGATATTTATCATACTATCAAAAAAAAGTATCCCGGCAAAAGAAAGGGATTTTTCTTCTGTAACGATACATATGCACATATATTTTTAAATATACTTGTCAAACATGGAGAACAAATCCCAGATGAATACCAGATTATCGGTTTTGATAATTCCCCTGACTCTTCCCAGTCTATCATACCAATTACAACGATAAGTCAGGATATCCCGGCAATTGCACAAAGTGCAATCGACCTGATCGCACAGCAGATCAATCGAAATATTGCTGATGATCAACCAGTTAATGAATCTCTTCAGCATATCATTATTCAACCATCTCTGATTGAAAGAGAAACAACTTCATAAGAACAGCAGGGCATGCGAAAAATTTTCATTTTTCACATGCCCTGCTTATATCACAATCCTATCGTTCCATTTCATCAAGACCTATCCTGATACATCCCATGATTCCCTGATTATCATCCAGACTATAAGGAACAATGTAATTATTCAAATCTTTTACATATGGCGTATCTACATAATGATTCAGCATCTCCCTGTACTTTTCACGTATCTTTGGAAAAAGCTGCTTCTGATGCATAACTCCACCACCAAGAACAATTCTTTTAGGTGAATAAACCAATGTAAAATCTACCAGTGCCTGTGCCAAATAAAAGCTCTCTATCTCCCATGCCAAAGAATCCCCTGGAAGCTCTGCTGCTTTTACTCCAAAGCGTTCCTCAATAGCTGGACCTGATGCAAGACCCTCCAAGCAATTAGGATGATACGGACAACGTCCTGTATAATTATCCTCTGGATGTCTGACCAGCAATATATGTCCAGCTTCCGGATGCTGCATGCCATGTACTGCTTTTCCATCCAATATTACTCCAACCCCTATACCTGTTCCAACTGTAATATAAATACTGCTGTCCAGTCCTCTGGTAATTCCGTACGAAGCTTCTCCAATCGCTGATGCATTCACATCTGTATCCAGACCTATTGGGACAGCAAATTCTCTTTTCATGCTTCCAAGCAGATTGAAATTTCTCCATGAAATTTTGGGCGTAGATGTAATATATCCATAGGTAGGGGATGTCCGGTCAAGATCTACCGGCCCAAATGTTCCAATACCAATAGCGTCAAGCGTATACTGTCGGAAAAATTCCAGTATTTCAGGCATTGTTTTATCCGGATTTTCTGTTACAATTGAAACTCTTTCTAAAATCTGCCCATTTTCATCACCAACAGCACATACCATTTTGGTGCCACCAGCTTCCAATGCTCCTATTCTCATTATTTTTCTCCCGTCTTTAAAATTTTATATATTAATGTAACCGGTTTCTATAAAATAATAAACACGATAATTTTCTACTGTCAAGATTTTTCCGTAACTCCCACATCCTGAAAAGGATCTGTACTGCCCACAAAAGCTTTCACCTTTCGTCATTCATCAATTCTCCCAACGTTGTTTCACCCCAGCTATAGTTCGTCAGGTAGCTTCCCTTAAATAGCTGTGAATATTCCTCTTTCCCTGAAAGATAATTATACAGATCACACTCGACCTTATCCATGACAATACGTCGTTTTCCATCGACAGCTTCCACAATACCGGAAATTCCATATTCCTCCAGCGTGCTTTTCAAACGCAGCGCAACTTTCCGGTATCTCGAAAGGGTCAGCGTATTGGCCGGCTCATCCTCCCACAGGAAACTGACAGCCTCTTCAGAAGTAACATATCCCCCTTTGCGGTCAACAAGCAGTGCAAAAAGCTCCTTGGATTTTTTGTTGCGGAATGCAATAGGCGTGTCTCCTACAAACACATCAAAGTAACCAAAGGTGCGGATGGACACCGTACGTTTCTCCGCCAAGGTCGATCTGTCCGGTTCCAGACCTCCATCTACTGAATAAAGCATAACATAACGGGAAAAATTTGTGTTTGGCTCTTTTTCGGAACAAATTGCCTTGATCTTACATTCTTTCTCAGACTGATAATCAAAATAAGCAAACTCTGCTTCCCCGGCTCTTAGTAATTCCATATATTTTTCATAAGGAACTTCGCTGTATGCAACAAAGCTTTCTAAGGGAGTGAAGCATTCCATCAGTGGAAGCCATTCTTCCTCCGTATAGCCAAAAAATTCACAGACATTTTCAGTTGCATACAGCGGCTTTACCAGACCCTTTGCTGTAACTTCAAAGGCTGCAATGCCATCCGAAAATTTTGTGACTAAATTCCGCATTTTTTCTTTCAGCTGATTATTTTCTTCCTTCAGTGCAGCAGAATTCCCCGTCTCTTTTGTCTCTCGACAGCAATAGAGACTGACCGATTCATCAACTTTGATAAATATACCCGTATATTGTCTGATGCTGTTATTGGTAGAACGGGCCTTATAGATGACTTGCGGCGGTCTGCCGTCAATTCCATCCAGCCTCTTTTGACAATAATCCTTGAAAAAATGCCGCACAATATCCTGCTGTTCTATATTTACGGATGCGATCAGCCACTTTTCCAGTGCATCCTCAATTTGCATCGCTATATTTTCAAATCTCTTAAAATAAGATGTCTCTTCACAATACAGGCATTTCACGGTGCCGGCATCAAAATTAAATTCAAAAATCTTATCATAAACATCAGTAAGAGCCCGCAGATAGCGTTTGCTTTCATTCGCCTTCCGTGCCTGATAACGCTCCGTAATATCCATACAAACACTTTGAAACTCTGCTTCCCCATGTTCATTGACACACTTCGTAACCCACCCGAAAACATGTGCGCGGTATCCGTCACAGCAAAGCAATGTCATATCTCCGGCGATTGGAGCATCCGCAGAAAAAACACGGTTCAGATATTTTGAAAATCTGCGTCGTTCCTCCATGGGGATCATCAGGAAGATATTGCTTTTATACATTTCCAGATAATCAATTTCCCCCTCTTTTGCTTCTGGAAAACGCAGGATTTCAAGCATCTTTGAATTGATATATGTAATTCTCGGCTGTTTTTCACAGGTATATCTTAAAATTCCACAAGGAACAGTTTCATTCAAAAATACCAGATCAGTATTCCTGTTTTTCATATCGGTGATATCTGTTAAAACAGAATGCCCGATGAGTGTTCCATCATCCAGTCTCCCGGGTGTAACGGTATCTCTTACCCAGATAACTGTACCATCTTTTTTTATAAGACGGTACTCACCTGTAAGCGTCTGCTCTTTCAGAATTATATTCTGGATAAAATCAAGATACTTTTCAAGATCTGCAGGATGTACCATTTTTGCATAAAGATCTGTTCTGTCATTTAGCAGTTCATTTTGCTGGATCCCAAGCATTGCACACAGATTACAGCTGACATAATTCAGGTGTACAGGAGATGTCAATATATACTGATGAAAACCACATATTTGATGGTCAAGTATTTTCTCCATGTTATTCAATGCGTTATTCATACTATCTCCTTTTACAGAGTTTCCTCCTCTGCCAACGGTATTATAAATCAATCCATATTATATTACAACTAATGCGGTACCTGCTATTTCTGACCACGAAGCACCGTCTTTTGTATCTTACCGCTGATGGTCTTAGGCATTTCAGTTATGAATTCCACGAAACGGATCCATTTGTATTCTGAAAGCTTCTGATTGCAAAAATTTTTAATTTCCAGCTCAAGCTCCTGTGACGGCTCATATCCTGCCCCAGGAACAACAACTGCCTTGATCGCCTGACCCCGCAGAGAATCCGGTACGCCGATCACACTGCATTCTACAACGGCAGGATGCTCCATCAGCACATTTTCCACTTCATAAGGTCCAACCCTGAAGCCGCCTGTCTTGATGATATCATCAAAACGTCCATGGAACCAGTAATGGCCATGTTCATCCATATATGCCGCATCACCCGTATGATATACCCCATCACGCCAGACATATCCGTACTGTTCATCATCGTCTAAATATGTAGTAAATACACCTGGCTGTTTACCAGCCTTTTCGGGAATAATAACAACCTCCCCTATTTCGCCAATCCCTGCAGGTTTTCCGTCCTTTCCCCGAAGCTCAAGATTGTAAAAAGGGGACGGTGTTCCCATGGAACCCTCCACGGTATCATAGCCTTTGAAATTTGCCATTAATAATGTTGTCTCAGTCTGTCCGTAGCCCTCACAGAGTTGAAGCCCGGTACATTCTGTAAACTTATGAAACACCTCAGGGGCTAACATTTCACCTGCTGTGGTCGCATGTCTGAGCGTTGGCATGTCAGGAATGCCTTTACGCACAAGGTAACGATAAACTGTGGGAGGTGCACAGAAGGAAGTTACACCATAATGGTTGATAACTGCAGTCAGCTGCTTTGGCTCAAAATTATCAAAATCATACACCATAACCGCACAGCCAACCAGCCATTGTCCATAAAGCTTACCCCAGGATGCTTTTGCCCATCCTGTTTCCGCAACAGTAAAATGCAGGCCGTCTTCCTCTGCCTGATGCCAGTACTTTGCCGTGACGATATGTGCAAGCGGATAACTGTGATCATGAATTACACCTTTAGGATATCCTGTAGTGCCGGATGTAAAATACAGCATCATAGGATCCGCCGCCAGGGTCTGCACACGTTCAAATTCTTCAGAAGCTTCTTTCATAGCTTCTGTCATATTGTCAAAGCCGTCTGCATCCCCCTGTACACACCAGAGCTTTGCTGTCATGCCAGCCTCTTCCAGCGCTTCGGTAATTTTTCCTGGGACCTCGTTCTGGGTAGTGCATACAAATGCCTTTGCCTTAGAAGCTTTCATGCGATATACAAGGTCGCTGACCGTCAGCATATGCGTTACCGGTATCATCACTGCACCCAGCTTGTGCAGTGCCACTGCAGCAAACCAGTATTCGTAGTGCCGCTTCAGGATCAGCATAACACGGTCTCCGTGGCCTATTCCTGCACTTTGAAACACATTCGCCATCTGATTGCTGTACTTTTTTATATCTGCAAATGAAAAAATATGTTCTTCACCTTCTACGTTGCACCAGACCAGCGCACGTTTTTGCGGTGTTTCATCTGCGATTTTATCAACAACATCATAACCGAAATTAAAGTTATCCGGATATTTGAGTGTTATTTTTTGTAATCTGCCGTTTTCATCAACAATTTCACTACAGTATTGTTTATATATACTCATTTTCACTCCTTAACAACTGCGCTTACACCCAGCTTACGGAATCTGTCATAGCGGCTCTGAATCAGGTCAGCTTCCTCAGACAATACTTTTAGCTCTTCCATCAGTAGGGTGCGGATACGGTCATAGAATTCCTTTTTCCCGATATCATTTTCGGAAAGGATGCGTTCAATCACACCGATACTTTTTGCATCTTCAGCCGCTAATTTCAAGCTTGCTGCTGCCATTTCTGCTTTGGCAGCATCTTTCCATAGAATACTTGCGCAGCCTTCTGGGGAAATGACAGAATATACGGCATTTTGCAGCATCCAGACTCTGTCGGCAACTGCAAGACCAAGAGCACCTCCACTACCGCCTTCACCAATTAAAATAGAAATGATCGGAACACAAAGCGTGGACATTTCCAGCAGATTTTCAGCGATAGCCTGTCCCTGTCCCCGTTCCTCAGCCCCGACTCCACAGTATGCACCGGATGTATCGACAAAACAAATAACTGGTCTGCCGAATTTTTCAGCCTGTCTCATAAGCCGCAGGGCTTTGCGATAGCCTTCAGGCTGAGGCATACCAAAATTCCGATAGGAACGCTCCTTTGCCGTATGACCTTTTTCAATTGCAATTACCGTCACGGGAATATTACAAAGCTTTGCAATGCCACCCACAACAGCGGGATCATCTGCAAAACGGCGATCACCATGAAATTCAATAAAGCCGCCGAAAACATTTTTAATGTAGTCAAGCCCTGTCGGTCTTTTACTGTCACGGGCAAGCTTCACCCGTTCATAAGCAGCCAGGCTCATATCATAATCCTCCACCATGCATTTTCAGCAGCTCATTCAGATACTTTTTCTGGCTGGAGCGTTGAATAATGCTGTCAATAAATCCATGCTTCAGTACAAATTCAGACTTTTGAAATCCTTCCGGCAGAGTCTTCCTTGTCGTCTGTTCAATCACTCTTGCCCCTGCAAACCCGACAGTTGCACCGGGTTCAGCAAGAATAATATCTGCTTCCATAGCGAAGCTCGCCGTCACACCACCCGTTGTCGGATCAGTAAGAACAGCAATATACAAAAGACCTGCATCACTATGTCGTTTTACCGCTGCGCTTATTTTGGCCATCTGCATCAGAGACAATAAGCCTTCCTGCATACGGGCACCGCCAGATACAGTAAAGCCGATAACCGGCAGGCGGTGCTGCACGGCATATTCAAATAGTATCGTTACTTTTTCACCAACAGCACTACCCATGCTACCCATCATAAAGTACGGTTCCATAACAAACAGACAGCATTTTTGTTTCCCAATAGCAGCCGTACCGCAGACCACGGCCTCCTTTTCGCTGCTTGCTACACGGACAGTTTCAAGCTTCTCCTTGTATCCGGGAAAATTTAACGGATTATCAGCTTTCATATTAGGATATAGCTCATGAAAGCTTCCCTTATCCGTGATCATCTGTATACGCTGACGTGCTTTCATACGAAAATGATAACCACAGGAACAGACAAGATCATTTGCCCAAAGGCGGCTCAGCGGAATATCCTTGTGACAATTCGGACATTTCTTTTCAGGCTCACCGGCATCACGCTGGACAGGAGCAGAAGAACGTCCGCCTTCTTCTAATTGATTTTTAGGTTTCAAAAAATTAAGTAATGCCATTTCATCACCTGTTTCCCATAAACGCTAAATCATAATTACCGGATATAAAGCGCTCATCCTCTACGATCCGCAATTGTTCCTCAATGTTAGTCGATATGCCGCCAATTACCAATTCGCAAAGTGCTGCCCTCATTTTGCGGAGGGCTTCTTCCCGTGTTTTAGCATATACGATCAGCTTGCCAAGCAATGAATCATAATACGGGGATACGACAGTGCCTGTGACCAGACAGGTATCAAACCGTACAGACGGTCCGCCCGGAACATGAAGCATTTCCAGCGCTCCACAGCTGCCTGCATTGATACGGCATTCAATGGCAGAGCCTTTTATTCTAACATCCTTTTGTACAAAATTCAGCGGTATACCCGCCGCAATGCGGATCTGCCATTTTACAAGATCAAAGCCTGTCAGCATTTCTGTTACACAATGCTCAACCTGCAGCCGCACATTCATTTCCATAAACCAGAAGTTTCCCTCCCGGTCAAGCAGGAATTCAAGCGTACCCGCACCTACATAGCCAATTTTTTTTACAGCATCCACTGCCAGCTCTATAATCCCCTGACGCTGTCCGTCATTAACGGCAGGAGAAGGAGTTTCTTCCAGCAGCTTTTGGTTTCTTCTTTGGAGAGAGCAGTCCCTGTCACCAAGGCACACTACATTTCCGTGTTCATCAGCAAGAATCTGCAATTCAACATGTCTTGCAGGAAAAATATATTTTTCCAGATACACACTGCCGTCGCCAAATGCACTGACCGCTTCACTGGTTGCCTGATAGTAGGCATCCTCCAGTTCATCCTCCGAATGAATCAGACGGATTCCCCTTCCGCCTCCACCTGCACAGGCTTTGAGCATAACAGGATATCCGATTCCGTCAGCTGCCTGCCTTGCTTCTGCGGCAGAAGCTACTGTTTTTGTTCCGGGAATGACCATCAGGCACGTGCTTCGAATCAGTTCCTTCAATAGTGCTTTATTACCAATACGCTCCATGCTTTCGGGATCCGGACCGATAAATACCAATCCGTTCTTTCTGCAGGCACGGGCAAAGTGTGCATTTTCAGAAAGAAAACCATAGCCAGGATGAATTGCCTGCGCTCCCGCCAAAATAGCGGTGCTTATAATTTGATTTTCGTTCAGATAACTTTCCGAAGCCTCGGGACCACCGATGCAATAGCTTTGATCAGCAAGAGCCACGTGAAGGGCATTTTTATCCGCCTCAGAATATACAGCAACCGTAGCCACACCCATTTCCTTGCAGGCACGGATGATACGGACAGCAATTTCGCCGCGGTTGGCGATCAGTATTTTTGAAAACATAGTTTACACTCCTGTGATTGCAAAGGAAAATTCAGCTGAAGCGCAAAGTCTTCCATCCACTGTAACAGTACCCTCTGCAAAGTAGAAAGGATGCTTTGCGCGTTTGATACGGCACTGTGCTTCGACTGTATCCCCTGGCTTAACAGGAGAACGGAATTTCACATTGTTAAGCCCTGTATAAACAGGCAGTTTCCCTTCGCTCATTTTATCCTTCATCAGTACGCATGCAGACTGAGCCAGTATCTCGCAGAGAATAACTCCGGGCACAACAGGATTATCCGGGAAATGTCCCTTAAGGAAAAATTCATCGCCACGAACAGTATAATGCCCGACAGCTGTACTCTCCTTATTTTCTGCATCATCAAGAAGCAGCATATTATCTCTGTGAGGTAATATAGTCATTATTTCTTCTCTGTTCATATTCTTATCTCCTGATACGGAAAAGCTCTGTTCCATATTCAACAACCTGCCCGTCAGTAACACAGATCTCCGAGATGATACCATCTTCATTGGAAGCAATCTCATTCATCAGCTTCATTGCTTCCACAATGCAGAGAGTTTGTCCCTTTTTCACTGTATCACCAATAGAAACATAGGGATCGGCATTTTCTGCCGGTGCCGTATAAAATATACCAACGATAGGTGATTTTACGCTGATATAATCCTTTGACCCACCTGCTGTCTGCATATTGGCAGCAGCACCGGGAACAGAATATAAAGTTTCTTCTGCAGGCGCTGCAAGGGAACGCTCCAGACGGACCTTACTGTTTTCCTCTGTAATTTCAAGTCCTGTCAGCCCAAGCTCCTTCATCAGCTCGGCATATTTGCGGATATTTGTTTCTTTCATCTTATTACACCTTTCTGAAAGCAAGACATGCATTATGACCGCCAAATCCAAGGGAGTTGGAAAGTGCCAGCGTGATATCCGCTTTTACAGCAATTTTCGGGACACAGTTCAGATCACAATTTTCATCCTGTTCATCCAAATTGATCGTGGGCGGAATAATACTCTCATTCAGTGCAAAAAGACAAGCCAGTGCTTCAATAGCGCCCGCTGCCCCAAGCATATGTCCTGTCATGGATTTTGTGGAGCTTACATAAGCCTTCTTTGCATTATCTTCTCCAAGGGCTTTCTTGATAGCAGATGTCTCAATTACATCATTCATCGGTGTACCTGTTCCATGTGCATTGATATAAACAGTATCTTTATCTGTGTATCCGGCTTCTTTCATAGCATCCTTCATTGCCTGTGCACCTCCGCGCGCATCTGGATGAGGGGCCGTGATATGACAGGCATCGCAGGTAGAACCATAGCCACATACCTCGCCATAAATTTTTGCACCGCGTGCCTTTGCATGCCCATACTCTTCAAGAATAAGCGCAACAGCTCCTTCACCGATAACAAAGCCGCATCTGCGTTTATCAAAAGGCAGAGATGCCGCATCTGGATCTTCGGCTGTGGAGAGTGCCTGCATATTGACAAAGCCTGCGATAGCAGAAGGAACAATAGCAGCTTCAGCACCGCCGGTGATCACAGCATCAGCATAACCGTGACGAATAAGGCGCATTGCTTCACCGATGGCGTTGGAACCAGAAGCACACGCAGTAACGGCAGGCATGACAGATCCCCGGCAATCATGACGGATAGCAATCGTACCGGCTGCCATATTACCGATCATCATGGGCACAAATAAAGGAGAAACCCGACGCGGTCCTTTCTCTATCAGCTTTGTATGCTCTGTTTCAAAGGTGCTGATACCACCAATGCCTGAACCAAAGATAACTGCGAAGCGTTCTGGCTCAACATTGCCTTCAACACCGCTATCATCTACTGCCTGCTGTGCGGCTGCAACAGCAAACTGTGCATAGCGGTCAGTACGGAGGACCTCATTAACCTCCAGGTACTCTTTGGGATCAAAGCCCCTGACTTCAGCTCCCAGCTTTGCTTTGAATTTTTCTGTATTGAAAAGCGTAATGGATCCAATGCCGTTTTTACCGTTCTTCATATTCTCCCAGGTATCAGAAACACTGTTTCCCAAAGGGGTAATTGCACCGATACCGGTAACAACAACTCGTCTGTTTTCACTCATAGTTCTTTTCTCCTTACATAGCAATGCCTCCGTCGACACGGAGCACCTCGCCTGTTACATATTTTGCAGCTGCAAGATATGCAACTGCGTCTGCCACATCCTCTGGTTCACCCATCTTACCGAGTGGGATCATATCCAAAAGAGGATTGTCTGTCTGATTTCCTGTCATATCTGTTGCGATAAATCCGGGAGCAACCGCATTACAACGGATACCTTTTGGTGCAAGCTCCTTCGCTACAGACTTTGTAAGTCCGATCAGCCCAGCCTTTGATGCGGAATAATTGCATTGTCCTGCATTGCCCATCATGCCCGAAACTGATGTGATATTGATAATACAGCCTTCACGTGCCCGGATGAACAGTCCTGCCATATGGCGGATCATATTGAAAGCACCTTTAAGATTGGTGTCCAGAACCGCATCAAAATCTTCTTCTTTCATCATGGCAAGAAGTCCATCATGCGTAATTCCCGCATTATTCACAAGGAACTGTACCGCACCAAAATCAGCCCTGATCTTTACCACAGCTTCCTTGACAGCCGAAAAATCAGCAACATTGCATTGATAAGCCCGCGCTTCTACACTGTACCTCTGGCCGCATTTTTTACACACCTTCTCTGCGGCGGCAGCATTACCTGCATAAATAACGGCTATATTGGCACCCATTGAAGCCAGTTTATATACGATCGCTTCACCAATGCCTCGAGAGCCTCCTGTCACAACTGCGGTTTTTCCGTTCAACATCCTTCCACCTCCGCAAGATATTCGATAACATTTACAGCCTTTATGTCTGTACTTATTTTCTTAATCATGTTAGTAAGCGTTTTACCAGGACCTATTTCAATGAAGGTATCAATTCCATCTGTGATCATATTGCGGATAATCTTTTCCCACTGTACCGGACTGCATATCTGCTTGGAAAGCAGACCTGCCACATCATTGGTATAGACTTCAGCGGTCACATCCGAATAAAGTACTATGTTTCTTTCCTTAATAGCCGCCTTGTTCAGCTCTCTTTCAAAAGCCTCTGCTGCCGCCTTCATAAAAGGTGAATGAAACGCTCCCTTTACTTTAAGCGGGATTGCTCTGCCACCGGCTGCTTTTACATCTGCAAGGAAATCTGTCATTTGAGAGGAAATACCGGATACTGTGATCTGCCCGGGACAGTTAAAGTTTACAGGATAAACATCAGGATATCTTCTGCATATATCCTGCACCTGTTCTGACGTCAGCTTCACAACAGCAGCCATAGCTGTGTCAAACTTCTCAGCCTCACTCTGCATCAGTTCTCCACGCTTGCAGACAAGACGAAAACCTGTTTTATCGTCAAATATTCCACTGACCGTTGCCGCAACAACCTCACCGAGAGAAAATCCTGCTAATGCATCCGGGACAACACCCTTTTCGATCAGAATGCTTGCTGCAGCTAACTCCATTGCAAAGAGGCAGGGCTGTGTATTCCTTGTTTCCCTTAGTTCCTCTTCTGTACTATTGAAGCACTGGGTAGATGTTCCAGGCCGTATGCTGTCGCAAAGATCATAAATCCTTTGAGCAGCCGGATATCCTTCATACAGATCTTTCCCCATTCCAGGAAACTGATCGCCCTGACCCGAAAAAACAAATGCTATTTTATCCATTGTGATGCCTTCAGAAGGACAGCCTCAGCTTCCTCCATTACCTCCTTAACTATTTCTGCTGCCGGCTGCTCTTTTTTTACCATTGCCGCTATCTGGCCAGACAGAAAACAACCCTTTTTATCATCGCCCTCCTGCACAGCAAGTCTTAATGCCCCTGTTGCCAGCTTTTCCAGCTCCTCATCCGGCATTCCACCATATTCAGCCTTGGAATATTCTCTTGCAAAGGGTGTTCTCAGACTCCGGACCGGATGTCCCAAACGCTTACCGGTTACCATCGTACAAAGGTCAGTTGCTTTAAGTATTTTTTCTTTATATACAGGATGGATGGTACACTCATCTGCACTGAGAAAACGGGTTCCCATCTGCACGCCCTGTGCGCCAAGCATAAATGCTGCTGCTACACCCCTGCCATCGGCAATACCACCGGCAGCAATAACAGGTAAAGTAGTTGCATCACAAATCTGCGGGATCAGTACTATTGTAGTAAGCTCGCCTACATGACCACCGCTTTCACCTCCCTCTGCAATAAGGGCAGAGGCACCAAGACGAGTCATCAGCTTTGCCATCGCAACAGAGGCTACTACAGGAATTACCCTGATTCCTGCATTCAGCCATTCCTTAATATATTTGGAGGGATTACCTGCACCTGTGGTCACAACCTCAATCTTTTCTTCTATAACAACCTTTGCTACCTCATCCGCAAAGGGACTAAGCAGCATAATATTAACGCCAATAGGTTTATCAGTAATACTTCTGGCAGCCTGGATCTGCTGTCTGACATAATCGCCTTTAGCATTTCCTGCTGCAATAATACCAAGGCCGCCACCGCAAGAAACAGCAGCGGCCAGTTTTCCGTCAGCGATCCAAGCCATACCGCCTTGAAACACTGGATATTCGATACCAAGCATTTCACAAATTGTTGACCTGATCATAATACTAGCCCTTTTTACTTTGGATAAACCTATCCAGATCATCAACAGTTTCTACCTTCTGGTCCAATTCGATCTCAATACCAAGCTCATCCTCCAGATTCATCAGGAGCTCTACCGTATCAAGCGAGTCGATGCCAAGCTCAGAAAATCTGCTTTCCGGTTTTACAACAGAAACATCACAGCCTGTGCGTTCTGAAACGATTTTTGCGATAATGTCAAAGTACATGGTTAAATGCCTCCAGAATAATTATTTCAGGCAATTTTCTGCTGCCTGTTGTTATTTATTATATAGAGCTTCCGTTCCTCCAAAGAAACCGGCGCGTTCCAAAAGCGTTCCTGCTTTGTACACAATTTAAAAAACGGGAGTGCATCAGTTAAAATGCACTCCCGTTGAGTTCAAAATTTTCCACAGTGATTTTGTAGCTGCTCATGGTGTATTATAGATAATAAAGGCTGTTAAGAACGATATCCGCATTTACATTCTCCCGGTGTATGCTCTTCCAGATAGTAGTAGTCGCAATCGGAGCACTGCATTTTATGCTCCTTATTAGAATAAATGGTTGTTAGTACACTGAATTTATGTGCTTCCGAAGAGCCGAAGTTGCATAAGGTGCATGATTTTATATGATATTTATCATCATAGTTTAATATAAAGTAATTATGCACATGCTGATATCCACATACCGAGCATATGAAATCGTTAGTAAGATACTGATGATTACCGGCATCCATAAGCCTGTCACACCCCTTGCATTTATGTATGTGGTACATCGTATCTATTATGTATCTGTCCTCTGCTTCGCAAAGCTCCTGCTTTTGTTCGTCTATGTATCCACAGATTTCACACACCGGTGCGTGTGATCTTGTATTCTCCAGTTGTTTTGTTATATATTGATGGGTACATACAGTAGCAGAAGGGACAGGAACAGGCTCTGGAGAAGGAGTTTCCGGTATGGCAACAGGATTACCGGTTTCTTCGTGATTTGTTTCTTCCTGATTTGTTTCTTCAGTCGGAGTAATCACAACGGGTACCGGTCTGGCAATTACCTGTCCGCGTAGTCCTGTTACCGTTATGCCGGCTTTTACAGCCTGAGGAACTGTTGTAATTGATCTGTTTTCCTGCATTCCATGAGTGGCATAATGGATATAATAAGCAATGAGATTGTTCCCGAATGCTTCCTGAAGATCTTCATATGCGGCACGGTATGCAAACACGTGAAAGCTTTTGCTTAAAGCTCTTCCCTCCGATAACCCATGTGCTGCAAAGTGATCCCAAAGAGCAGCTTCTTCATTCCCGTGGGCTTTTACCACATCAGGATATAATTCAGCATATTCCTCAGCAGAAAATAATGTTTTGATAATGGATAGTTCTTCAGCAGTTGCATTGGTTGTAAATTGTGGCTGGCTCTGCAGCTGATCCGCCTGTGGAGAGGCATAAGCCGTCATGGTGATACCTATACACATGATAAAAACCAGAGCCGGTGTAAGAAATTTTCTTCTCATAAAGTGTCCTCCTTTACACTGGTGGTATTGGTTAATATGATTCTATAAATATAGGTACAAAAAATTAAGAAAACTCTCACCCTCCAATTAAAAAATTTCTTCCTGCCACATCAAATATGCTTATTGTTGAGCTGATACCCTTTTGTATATAATCGGAGCATCATATCCGAAGGTTCTCCTTCCGTTCACTTCCATACTTTCGGAAACCTCCAGGCATTTTTCCGAAAACCTCTCCCATAACCTGAAGGTCATAACCGGGGAAAAGTGACTCACACTGCCACCTTCCCAGCCGCCATCTGTTTCCTTATATAGTGCCGGTGTAAACTTCTCAGATTTTTTCAGCTCATTATAGTCTACGGTCTTCATGGAAGCATAAGAGAACGTATTCTTGTCTTCTCCTGCCGGTAATTCATAGGAGGAAAGCAGGATCCCATCGCAACTCTCTGTAATAAGAAATAAATGTGGTGACGCATGCTTTCTTCCATCCGTCTCATAATAGCTTTCTTCTACTATGAATACTCCCGTGAAATCTTCAGGAATATTTTTTATCTTATCATTACAGACTGTATTCACATGCTGTGCATACGGATAGATCTTCCCGGCTTCTTTCATTGCGGTAAACTGTTCTTTATTATCAAAATGGCCTGTCATGAGCTTTACGAATTTTTCTATTTTCATTATAGTGTCCTGCCTTTTCGTTATGCTTTAGCTTTAAAATAAAAGCTGAAGTCCCATTACAATGATCCACATATATGCACAGGTCTTTGATTTCCTGAAATAGCATACAGACAGATTACCCCTATACCGGTTACTGTGAAGACTGCATTTCTGATAATGGATAATTTCATACCACCAGTCCTTTGCTTTTCAGATTTTTCAGCGAAATTGAGACATGGGATTTTGTTGATTTTCTAACATTTACTCTAGCTCAAGAGAATCTGAAATATAAAAATGAAAGCCTTGTTTCCTGCAGTATTTTTCTATTTTCCGGATCAGCTTCTGGTTGGCTGTATATTCCAACAGGTACACTTCCATTCCATCTGCCTTACATGATTCCAGATATCCGCAGAAATACTCCCTCTCCTCCCTGTTCTGCTCGTTAAAGGTTCCCTTAGCAAAATCAATATGGCTCCATACAGTCTCCTGGTTTACACCTGTCATAATAGGATCAATAGTCCCATAACGTTCCTTATATTCCGTCACATAAGTATCACCACCATTGATGATGACTTCTTTTCCCAATGTCATGATGTACTGCAGGATGACTGTAAGACCATCAAAAATATCCTTTCGCGGAGCATAATAATATACGTCACAATTATCAATAAAAAAACCATCAACATCTTTTTCATATAGCTCCCGTGCCAGCTGCATTATAAACCTCTGCCAGTCCGGGCTTGCTGCATCCACCCATTTTTCCTCATCCCAATGTTCATAACTGCCAATTGCCAGTTCCTCATAGGCCGTATAATATTCCCTGAAGTTCTCGATAGAACCAATATTAAGATAAGTATATACGGTCGTTCCATTTTCATGCAGCTGTTCAACGTCCTTCTTTGTAAAATACTGCGCATCAATCACTATCGTTTCATACATTTTAAGCCGTTCCATGGATGAGTCATCTGCATTTAAAAAAACTCCATAATCCCTTTTTCCAAATGTTTCCGCTTTACAGTATTTTACAAAAGCTACCTCAATAATAAATGTAACAACAAGCAGCACTGCCAAAGCTGTTGATTTTTTCTGTGGAATATTTAACATCTCCTTTAAATGGTTTTATTCTGTCTTTTCAACAGATATTACCTCTCCATCAAACGGATCTACCTCAGATATTGTTCCCGTATATTTTACAGTTACAGTATCCCCTTCGCTGACATTCTCCAGGCCTTCCGGCTTTTCTTCAAAGGTAAAGCTATATGGCGTATCATTCTCATCTGTAATGACAAACATAAAATCCTTTATCTCATCAATCGTTCCCGTCAGTTCCTTTTCTTCCGCCCGTCCACAGCCTGCAAATAATGCTGCACAAAGCATTATACTAATTACAATCGTCATCATTTTCTTCTTCATTATCAATCTACCTCTTTCCTGTTATCAGTATTCTCTGAATATTTTTTAAAAAGATTACTCTACTTTTTGACCTATGTAAATAGTATCTCTCCATAATTAAGGAAATATTTATGTTTCTCTATCCGCGCAATACTCCAGCTTTGAAAAACTGTTTACACCATACTTTTCCCGCAACACACCAATCTGCGATTGTTCCAGCTCAAGCAGTGAAATTTTTCTGTCAATTCCTGCGGCATATCCTGTCAGACTCCCATTTACACCCACTACACGATGACATGGAATGATAATGGAAATTTTATTATGTCCCACTGCACCACCAACTGCCCGTGCGGACATATGAGGAATATTTTTCAATTCCCCCATTCTGCGCGCTATTTCTCCATATGTGACCGTCTGTCCATAAGGGATCTCTGATAAAATCTTCCACACCTCCTGTCTGAATGGTGAGCCGGAGGGATGAAGCGGTGGCGTAAAGTCAGGCTCATCACCGGAGAAATATATATCCAGCCACTTTTTTGCTTTCGTGAGGACGGGCGTTTCCTGTGAAACATGCTCATCCGGAAGCGTATCCGCAAAATATTTCTGCCCTTCAAACCACAAACCGGTAAGTCCGTTTTCATCCGCAGCCAGCAAAATATCACCTAACGGTGACCTATATCCACATGTGTATACCATATTTTTATACCTACCATATCTTCATCACATGCTGCATGATCAGACTTACGACCGTTATTCCACACCAGCAGGAAGCACCAACGATAATGGGTTTGCCACCTGTTTTGATAAGCTGTACCATATTACTGTTCAAGCCGATCGCAGCCATAGCCATGATGATCATAAATTTAGACAGCTCCTTCATTGGCTTAAATACTTCCGCATTGACTCCCATATGTACACAGACTGTCGTGATGATCGCTGCTATCACAAAGTAAAGTATAAACATTGGAAATGCCCGTTTTAAGCTGAACTTTGCGGCCTGCTTTCCTTCCCGTACACTCTTTTTCGCCTGTATGAATGATAATCCAAGCGTGATCGGTATGATAGCAAGCGTTCTCGTAAGCTTCACTGTCACTGCTTTATTCAGTGTCTCACTTCCAAGGTTCCACATACTGTCCCAGGTTGATGCTGCAGCCGTTACAGATGAGGTATCATTGATCGCTGTCCCTGCAAAAATCCCAAATGCATCACCGTGTATAGTATCGAACCCAATTGCTTTTCCAAGCATGGGGAAGAAAATGGCTGCAAGCACATTAAAAAAGAAAATCACTGCTATGGACTGTGCGATCTCATCATCATCTGCACCTATGACAGGAGCAGTCGCCGCGATCGCAGAGCCTCCGCAGATAGATGAGCCGACACCTACCAGTACAGATGTATTCGCCGGCACCTTGAGAACCCTTTGTAATATCCACGCAATGACAAGAGATGCTGTGATCGTGCAGATAATAATTGGCAGTGACTGCTTTCCAGTCTGAAAGATAACACCAAGATTCATTCCAAACCCAAGCAGAACAACTGCTGCCTGAAGAATCACCTTTGAAGTCCATTTAATTCCCGGTTCAGCTTTTCCCTTATTGTTCCAGAACATAGTAACGATCATTCCTGCTATAATGGCGATCACCGGTCCTCCTGCCACTGGAAAAGCCTTTCCAAGCAGCCACGACGGAATCGCTATCACAAGGCAGACAAGAATGCCACTCCAGTTTTTCTTCATAAAATTCATTTGTTAATAACCTCTCTTTCATTTTCTTTTTTTCGCCGGATCAGGAACATGGCAATTCCCGCACCACAGATGATCAGATATCCGAGGATACTGATGACATCCGGCACTTCTCCCAGAAAGATCATGCCAAGCAGGGCAGCAAATACGATCTGCGTATAATCATATACAGACAGTTCACTGGCAGGTGCATAGGTGTATGCCGCCGTAATGGAAAACTGTCCCAGTGTTGCGGAAAGACCTGCCATTAAAAGTGATACAAGCTGCCACCATGTAAGCGGCTGATGATCAAAAATAATAAACGGGATCGCACATATACAGGAAAATGCAGAAAAGCAGAATACTATAAGCGGTCCCGTGGCACCATGTTTTGTTGCCATACGCACGTTAGTATACGCCAGGCCTGCTCCCATCCCACCTAACAGGCCGATAAATGCCGGGAATGTAGCAACGCTGTCAAACCCGGGTCTTAAAATGAATAGTGCACCCACAAATGCTGTCAATACGCAGGCAAGCTGGTATAATTTGATTTTTTCCTTTAACAGAAAATAAGAAAAAATAATGGCAAAAAAAGGTGACAGCTTATTAAGCATGGATGCATCCGCAATATACAGCTTTCCAATGGCATAGAAGTTTGCAAAGATCCCGATTGTTCCAAACAAAGACCGGAAAAAAATATATTTCCCGGTTCCCTTCGGAATGTTGAATGGGATCTTTTCCTTTTTCATAACGGTAAATGCAAAGAAAACGGCTACCAGATTGCGGAAAAAGCTCTTTTCAATCGCCGGCAGATCACCCGCCAGCTTCACAAACAGATTCATAAAAGCGAATCCGAAGGCCGCCAGAATGATATAAAAAATCCCCTTATATTTATCTTTTATTTTCATGTTGTATGATTCCCTTAATCTCCTCCAGATTTTTTGCGAAATAAATCCCTTCCTGACGCTCCTTGGAGGACAGTCCTTTTTCCTGCATATGCAGAAGCAGCTCCTTCAGGCTGTCATAATAACCATTCAGATTATAAAGAATACATGGTGCAGACAGCCATTTCAATGACACCTTGGACATTACCTCAGCAATTTCCTCAAGTGTTCCTGTTCCGCCCGGAAAAGCGATAAAAGCATCCCCAAGCTCAATCATCTTCGTCTTCCGTTCGGTCATATCCTTTGTCACGATAAGCTCTGTCAGCCTGTCATACTCAAAGCCCTGGTCTATAAATATCTGCGGTTCCACTCCGATCGCCCTGCCACCGGCATCCAGCACGCTTTCTGCAACTTCCCCCATAAGCCCGTTTTTTGATCCGCCATAAATAAGTGTATTTCCACTGGATCCTATCCACGTTCCAAGCTCACGCACTGCTTCTTTTAAAAGGGGATCATTTCCTTCATTTGCCCCAAGATATACCGTAATATTCATAATCTGCTCCTTTTCTTCTGTCCACTCTGACTGACCTGCTGCCTCTAATCAAATTCTGCCTGCGCAATGCTCTGGATCCGGATCGCAAATTCCAGCCATTTATCATTCATATCTCTGTCATCCTCCATCTTACAGCTATAAAGCAGAATACGATATCAATATTAATTACAGCTTTTATCTGATTTGTCAAGAAACATACAACTTTATCTAAAAAATGGTAAAAGTTGTTGAAAATCCTAATTTTTGTATGTTAATCTTACAAAGGAGCTTGTGACTTCCTGTGGAATTGGTGGCACTGCCAGCCTCAGATTCCCTGCGGATGATCTATGAAAATTCCGCCGCATATCTGGCTAAAAGGAATGATTATGGAAAATAAAAAGAAAATTCTTATAAAGCTTTTCATCTCGACCCTGTATCTCAGCACTTTTACATTCGGAGGCGGATATGTGATCGTGACTTTAATGAAGAAAAAATTTGTAGATGAATACCACTGGATTGAGGAGAATGAGATGCTGGATCTCGTTGCGATTGCACAGTCAGCTCCAGGACCCATCGCTGTCAACGGGGCAATTGTAGTCGGTTATAAATTAGCCGGGATGACAGGTGTGATCACAGCGATCATCGGCACGATCATCCCTCCATTTCTCATTATCTCCCTGATTTCAATCTGCTACAACACATTCCGTGACAACTTTATCATCAGCCAGATGCTTTCCGGCATGCAGGCCGGTGTCGGAGCTGTGATTGCTTCTGTAACATATGAAATGGGGGCAGAAATCATCCACAAAAAGAACGCTGTTTCCACGTGCATCATGGCTGCTGCGTTCCTTGCCTCCTGCATTTTTCATATCAATATCATCATTATTGTCATTGCCTGTGGTCTGATCGGCGCACTACGGACATTCGTTGTAGAAAGGAGAATGAAAAAATGATCTATCTCCAGCTTTTCTTAAGTTTTCTGCAGATAGGCATGTTCAGCTTCGGCGGTGGATACGCGGCAATGCCGCTGATCCAGGGACAGGTCGTGACCACCCATCACTGGCTCTCGATGGAAGAATTTACAGATCTGATCACGATCTCCCAGATGACACCGGGACCCATTGCCATCAATTCTGCAACCTTTGTCGGAATAAAGATTGCGGGCATCGGCGGCGCTCTTGCGGCTACCTTTGGATGCATCCTGCCGTCCTGCATCATCGTCACCTGCATTGCCAGGCTGTATTTAAAATACAGAAACCTGACACTTTTACAGGGAATCCTGAACTCCCTGAGGCCTGCGGTCGTTGCTTTGATCGCCTCCGCCGGAATTTCGATCCTCATCACTGCATTTTGGGGCAGTAAGGCAGTGATCACCTTTGCAAACACAAACTGGTTACTTGTAGTGATCTTTGCTGTCTGCATTATCCTGCTTCAGAAGCTTAAGATGAATCCGATCCTGGTGATGGTGCTGGCCGGGGTCATAAAGACCGTCGTTTCCCTGGTCGTCAGCACATTTTAAGATCTGTATACCAGCACACAAATCATCCGTCTTCTACAGGATAACGGATTCCCTTTAAAGCTGAAATAAAATCTCTCCAATATCCCCACTGATACAGACAGACCGCTTTCTGATCTCATCTGGTGCAAATGCCTCATCATAATTCAGACAAGCATACATGGACTTCGGATTTCTGCCTGTCAGCTGCCCTGTTGCAACTACATTTCAATTAATTGGAAGCAAATGGAAGTTGTTGATCATGCGAAATCTCCTTTCAAGACCATGGAAGAAGATGGGATCATTACAAGAACCGTTTATCCTGAGGTTCCACCCCATGTAGAATATGCCCTCAGCGAAACAGGGGAATCCATGCGGCCCATTCTCAATGCCATGCAGGAATGGGGTACCAATTATAAGGAATCTTTTCAGTAAACTAATGTAAGGAGCAAAATTATTTCACTCCTTACACTGAACTATTTCTCTATTTACAAATTAGCTTCATCACAGTATAATACAGACTATATTGTATAAAATATAATGTGCTGATGGATCGGTGTCTATACTTAGATGCTTTAGTCCTAAGGTGCAGATTAAAACAAAAAGGGCTTTCTGTACGGTATCTGCTTGTGTCAGATGCTTTAGTCAGGAAGTTCTTTTATTTACCCCACTTGAGATAATCATAGATCATAATTAATCTTCTGATATTGGTTCTGATTGCAGGCTTTGAATCCTGAAGAATATTTATATCATTTTCAAATATTTCATTTAAAACAATTTCCAATTCTTCAACATTTATATCTTTTTCAGGCAAATGAGCTATTAATCTTGTTGCTTTTTCCAGAGAATCCTTTTCATTCTCCCATATTTGTTTAACTGTTTTATATTTATCTAATTTATATCTGTTCTTCTTTATTGTTTTTGATATGATATAATCAAAATCTTGCTTTTTTGCTAGTTCAACACAATCCGGATAATTTCCTTTGGCTTTTGATAAATATTTATTAACTGGCAATCTTCCAGAATTTTGTTTAACCAGATCCTTAAATGCATACTGTAACAAATCATCTGCTGAAAACTCTATATCTTCAACAACAATATTTTTATACCATTCATCTGCTTTAAGTCCATGAAGTCCTTTTAGCCCAAAATCATTATATTTTCCAATAGCCATTACCAGTTCTTCATCCTGAACCCTTTCATCTTCAATAGATGCAACTCTCATATTAGCCGTTGGTTTATTTGTGACAGTAAAATCATATAATTCCTGCTTAAATCGTCTGAGAATTCTTACTGGTAACTTTGACCTTTTTCCTTCCAGAGCTCTATACAGTAATTTAAAATCTTCAACAACAATCCTTTTCATAGAAAGCGGTTTATCATCTACCATTATGGTATAAGGTGACACTTCTATTCCCATTTTTTCAGACTGATACTCTACAAAAACAAATCTATCTTCCAAAGTCTTAATCTGCTGCATGTCTAAGCAATCTATTATAGATTTAATAATCTTCTGAATATTAACATCACTAATAGAATATCCCATAAAAATTATTGGATACTCTATAAAAATAGTCATTAACTTAGCAGCAAGATATGCACTTTTCCTATCAAAATCTAAATAATCTTTTTCATTAATAATAAGACTGTCCGGATCTTCAATAGATCCATGAATTTTAAAAACTTCAGCTATTCCCTGTATTGGTGAAAATATTAACTGCTTTTGTCCAACAAATTTTGTATATCCTAAAAAATGGTTTTCAATAAATTCATCATAATTTGTAGTAATAACTCCCGCTATATTTTTCTCTGATAAATTCGATAACATTTCTATTTCAGTCTTATATTCATCAACAACTACACTATTTTTCTTTATATATGTTGCAACTTCTGCCTTAAATGGCGATAGACCTCTTTTCACTTTCATAAGTAAATCTGCTTCCAGATTTCTAATTGACGCATCCCTAAACCATTTTTCATCATAATCAGTCTGAATTAATTCAGCAACCTTTGGAAGCAGACCAACTGGTGTATCCATCTTTGAGGCTCTGTTTTCATATATACTATACGCAAATTCATCATCCCTGATTTCACGTGCAAAATGTTCTAACAAGCCTTTCCAATCTGGTAAATTGTAGTAACGTCGAGTCATTCCTGAACCAAAGAATAAAAATGGTGTGGTATTAAATTTTTCTACTACATCCTCAATTTTCATATTTATTCCCCTTTTAATTATATTTATTTATATATCTGATATAATTACTGTTTACTCTTATTTCAAATTCCTATAAACAAAAAATTGATATAATAACTTATTAGATATTTTATCACAGTGTTTCCTTATAAGCATCACAAATTTTTTAATTATGTTCACTTGATTAATAAGTGTAATTCAGTATTAACCATAAGTTAATACAATATTTCAAAACCGGTTCTTCCATGAAAAACCCCTTCTGATTACAATAAGATCAAAGAAAAGAGAAAATTTGAATTTCCTAAAATTCAGGTGAAAGAGGTTATGAAATAGCAGCACTGATTGCTTACTTTTCAAGGGCAGATCAGAATTATTTTGGCGGAAGACTGAAAAATATTTCTGTGGGAAATACAGAACAGGCAGCCAGAATTCTGGAGAAGATAACAGGCGCAGATATGTTCAAAATAGAGCCTGTCCAGCCCTATTCAAAAGACTATAATATCTGCATTTCACAGGCTCAGGAGGATCAGCTGAGAAATGCAAGACCGGAACTGACACATTATCCGGAAAGCATTGACCAGTATGATGTGATCTATCTTGGATATCCCAACTACTGGGGAACCATGCCGATGCAGGTATTTACTTTCCTGGAGCACTTTGATTTCAATGGAAAGACGATCTGTCCCTTCTGTACACACGAAGGAAGCGGCATGGGAAGAAGTGAAGCTGATATTAAAAAATTATGTCCTGGCGCTGATGTCCGTAAGGGACTTGCCATTCAAGGAAGTCTTGCAGCACAGGCAGAAAATGAATTGAAAAAATGGGCAGGAAAGGAGAACTGAGGCTATGATAAAGCAGACAGCAGGAAGAGACGCATTTAATGATTTTGCACCGAAATTCGCAGAACTGAATGATGATGTTCTGTTCGGGGAAATATGGTCAAGGGAAGACAAGCTTTCATTGAAGCTTCGTTCCGTTGTAACCATTTCCACTTTGATTGGAAAAGGAATCGTAGACAGTTCCCTGAAATATCATCTGGAATCTGCCAGAAAAAATGGTGTCACCAGAATACCATGTCCAGTTATTCCATGGATGTCACAGCTTGCACTTTCGAGCATTCCATGGAGCACACCATGAGTGCTTATCATCAGCATCTGCCTCACGGAGCAGGACTGATCATACTTTCCAGAGAATATTTCAGCTTCTGGATCAGTAAACATGTCTGCGATGACAGATTTGTAGATATGGAAAAATTCCTTGGAAAAGAAGATTCCACAAAACCGGAAGATTTCATTACCGCACTGACTGATCTACAGAAAGCCTGTGGTGTAACTGATCTGAAGATGTTGCCTATATTTATGAAAGAGCATATAAATAAGAGTTTTCTTGTGATTACTACTCCCATGTGATATTCTGAAAGAGCAGAAATAAATCATATTTCACAAAGAGAGCTAAAATAATGATACCAATTATTATCCCAGCTTATGAACCCGATCAGCGACTGATCGGGTTACTTAAGGAATTATCAGAATATCCCTATGGCCCTGTCATTCTGGTAAATGACGGAAGCGGATCAGCCTATGAAGATATTTTCAAAGCAGCAAAAAATCTGCTTTCTGAAAAAGCTATCCTCCTGACACATGAAGTAAACAGGGGCAAAGGACGGGCATTAAAAACTGCATTTCAGTATATTCTGGAGCATCTGCCGAAAGCAATAGGAGCCGTAACAGCAGATTCCGACGGACAGCACACGAAAAAATCAATCATGAATGTGGCAGAAATGATGCTGCAGAATCAGGGAGATCTTATCCTCGGCGTCCGTACCTTTGACAAAGAAGATATTCCCTGGAAAAGCCGTTTTGGCAACCGTCTTACAGAAAAGGTATTTACCTATGTGGCAGGTGTCCATATCAGTGATACCCAGACAGGACTTCGTGGTATTCCAAGGGAGTTTATGAAAGAGCTGCTTACCATTCCTGCAGATCGTTTTGAATTTGAAACACAGATGCTTCTTCTGGCTTCCGGTCAGTACAAGATCCAGGAAATTCCAATTGAGACGATTTATGATTCGAAAGAAGATCATCAGACACACTTTAATCCCCTGAAAGATTCTGTAAAGATCTACGCAGTTCTTGGAAAATGGTTTTTAAGATATACACTGGCTTCCTTTTCGTCCAGCATTGTAGATCTTTTGTTGTTTACCATACTCTGCCATTTTTTGAGGGATCAGCTTACAGCATATGTAGCAGTAGCTACCGTAATGGCAAGGATCATATCAGCAGCTTATAATTATACTGTCAATTATAAGCTTGTTTTCAAAAGCAGGGAAAACATGGGAAAGGCAGCCTGGCAGTATGCCCTGCTTGCTGTCATACAGATGGGTATGAGTGCCCTGCTTGCAACAGGCGGTGTAAAGCTTCTGCCATTTATACCGGAAGTAGTTACAAAGGCAATCGTTGATACGATCCTGTTTTTTGCCAGCTATCATATTCAGAAAAAATATGTATTCTAAAAGGATCCGCAGAACTCAGTTTTCTGCGGATCCTTTTATATTAAATACTTTCGTTATTCTCTGCTGCTTCTGATACAACTGCACCGGATACGGCCGCTACAACATCCTTTTTATCATCACCGGAGAGTCCGGTAACATTGATGTTCTTATTTACCTTGGCATCGTAGGTTCCTGCCTTCACGATATCAGCAAGATCAATACCTACTGTTTCCTTCATAGTTTCAAAAAGCTTTGCCATGACACTTGGAACATTGTCTGCTACATTGCCTACACCATTTCCTCCATCACCGCCGATAATTGTGATCTTATCAATCTGGGTAAGAGGCTCGGCAATTTTTCCGGCGATCTCAGGAAGAACCTGGATCAGCATTTCTGCCATAGCCGCATTGTTGTACTTCTGGTAAGCAAGTGCCTTCTTCTCCATGGCTTCTGCTTCCGCAATACCCTTTGCACGGATTGCTTCAGCTTCTGCTTCACCGACCATACGGATACCGGCTGCCTCCTGCTCCTTGGCGAATTTCTGAGCTTCTGCAGTTGCCTTCATTGCTTCTGCTTCTTTTTCACGTTCAAACTTCTCAGCTTCTGCATTCTTCATTCTCTCATACAGCTCTGCTTCTGACTGCTGCTGACGGGCGAATTTTTCTGCTTCCGCTTTCTTCTTAACTTCTGCATCCAGAGCCTTTTCCTTAACCTCGGCTTCTTTCTGCTTCAGGATAACTTCCTTTTCCTGCTTTGCAATGCTTGCTTCCTGAGTAGCAACCTCTATCGTCTTTCTCTGTTCCTGCTCCTGGATACTGTAGGCTGCATCTGCCTCTGCTCTCTTGGTATCCTCCATTTTCTGGAGCTCTGCCTTCTGAAGGGCAAGCTCATTATTCTTCTTGGCAATCTCACGCTCAGCATTGATTCTTGCATCATTTGCCTGCTTGTCAGCCTCTGCCTTTGCTACAGCGATTTCCTTCTCTGCTTCTGCTTTGGCTATAGCTGCTTTTTTCTTGATCTGGGAAATGTTATCAATACCAAGGTCATCGATAACACCATTTCCATCAGCAAAATTCTGTACATTAAAGCTGACAATATCAAGACCCATAGCAGCCAGGTCAGGCTCTGCGTTTTCCTTTACCAGGTTTGCGAACTTCTGACGGTCACTGACCATTTCTTCCAGTCTCATGCGTCCTACTATTTCACGCATATTACCTTCCAGAACCTCTCTGGCAATACTTGCTATGTACTGTGTATTCTGATTCAGAAAGTTTTCTGCTGCCAGTGCCAGCTTATCCTTCTCACTGCTGATCTTGATGTTGACGGCTGCATCTACCTGAATATTGATATAATCAGCGGTAGGTACGGCATTAGATGTTTTGACATCGATTGCGATCAGCTTCAGACTCAGTTTATCCATTCTTTCAAGAAAAGGAATCTTTACACTTGCCTTACCAATAATAACCTTTTTTCGAAGACCGGAAATAATATAAGCGGTATCCGGCGGTGCTTTTTTGTAACCGCTCACAATGACGACAAGTACGAAAACGATTACTACTGCTGCAATGATTGGTCCAATCATTCTGTTACCCTCCTGTGGTTTTCATTTTTTATTAATTCACCAGCCCCTTTAAGCTGTCTGAACCCCATTTTCTTCCTTATCCCTGGAATACAGGAATTTCAGAACAATTGGTGTTGAGATTGAAGATACAATGATCAGCAGGATAACAGCTGTAAAATAAACCGGATCGATCAGGTTCATGGAAAGACCCTTTTGAGCTACGATCAGTGCTACTTCTCCACGGGTCATCATTCCCACACCGATCTTCAAAGCATCCTTTCCTTTAAATCTGCATATCCTGGCCATCAGTCCACAGCCAATTATCTTACTTATAAGTCCTACAATTACAAATCCTACAGCAAACAGAAGGATACCACCTGTTACATCATTCAGATCTGTTTTCAGTCCTATACTTGCAAAGAAAACAGGTCCAAACAGCATATAGGAATTGATGTCGATCTTTCTTTCAATATATTCAGAATCATTGATAGAACAGAGAATGATACCTGCCACATAAGCCCCTGTAATATCTGCAATACCGAAATACTGCTCTGCCACATAGGACATAATGAAGCAGTAAGCCAGACCTGCGATTGGGATTCTTCTGGTATGCGGATATCTTTTATCTATCCATTTAAATATTTTATAAGAAATAAAACCAACTCCTACAGCAAGTACAAAGAAAAGAATTGTATTTACTACAACAGTAGAAGGCTTTGAATCCGGATTTTTAAAGCCTATGACAAATGTAAGTACAATAATACCAATAACATCATCAATGATGGCTGCACTTAAAATTGTAGTACCTACTCTTCCCTTCAGCTTTCCCATTTCTTTTAGAGACTGTACGGTAATGCTGACAGAAGTAGCTGTTAATATAGTTCCTATAAACACTGCCTCATAAAATTCATTGGATCCCCAGGGTGCAAATCCATAAAAGACCATATAATACAATGCACCAAGAACCAATGGAATAAATACACCGGCACATGCGATCAGTGCTGCGATCGGTCCTGTTTTCATGAGTTCCTTCAGATCTGTCTCAAGACCTGCAGAAAACATAAGCAGGATAACACCGATTTCTGCCATCTGCAGGATAAAATCTGACTGATCAACAAGTCCAAGAATACTGGGTCCTATCAGAAGTCCTGCTATGATCTCGCCTACCACCTGAGGCGCTTTGCATTTTCTCGCCAGAATCCCAAACAGCTTTGCTGCGATGATAATAATAGCAAGATCCTTTAAAATTGAGTAACTTTCCATAATAGTTCATCTCCTCACTCATCATCTTCTTCTTTTGGAAGCGTTACTTCTTCATCTTCTTCTGTTATTTCTTCCATGGCATCATCCGGATTTTCAAATTCCTGATCCCCATTGGAAACCCTTTCTCTTACCTTAGCGATCTGCGCAACCTTAACACCATCATCCAGATTAATCAGCTTCACACCGGAGGTGATCCTTCCAAGCTTTGATATTTCTGCTACACGGAGCTGGATGATCGTTCCTGCTGTTGTGATCATCATGATCTCATGATCATCATCCACAGCCTTGACACCAACTACATATCCTGTCTTTTCTGTGATCTTATAGCATTTAACACCCTTACCGCCACGCTTCTGCACAGTGAATTCATCCAGATATGTACGCTTACCCATACCATTTTCAGAAACGATAAGAAGAGAATCTCCCTGATGATCAAGCTGCATGCCAATGATCTCATCACCGTCATCCAGATTCATACCAATAACACCCATAGAGCTCCTGCCTGTTGCCCTGACATCTGTTTCCTTAAAGCGTATACACATACCATGCTTTGTTACAAGGAAAATCTCTGTATTTTTATCAGTGATCTTAACCTCGATCAATTCATCATCATCTCTCAGGCTGATTGCTGCAAGACCATTCTTACGTACATTCATATACTCCATAACACTAGTCTTCTTCGCAATACCATTTTTTGTGATCATGAAGAGATTCTTATTTTCTTCAAAATCCTTGATCGGAATGATAGCTGTTATCTTTTCCCCAGGATTCATCTGCAGAATGTTTACGATCGCCGTTCCTCTTGAGGTTCTGGATGCTTCCGGTATTTCATAGGCCTTCAGTCTGTAAACCCTTCCAAAATTCGTAAAGAACATGATATAGTGATGGGTAGTCGTCATAAGAAGATCTGCAATAAAATCTTCATCAATCGTCTGCATTCCCTTGATTCCCTTACCACCACGGTTCTGTGACTTGAAGTTATCCACAGTCATACGCTTGATATATCCAAGATTTGTCATGGCGATGATCGTATTATCTCTGGGGATAAGATCCTCCATGGAAATATCATATTCATCAAAACCGATAACACTTCTTCTTTCATCTCCATACTTTACAGAAATTTCACTGATCTCTGTCTTGATTACACCAAGAAGAAGCTTTTCATCTGCAAGAATTGCCTTTAATTCTGCGATTCTGGCAAGCAGCTCTTTATGCTCATTCTCGATCTTCTCTCTTTCCAGACCTGTCAGAGTACGAAGTCTCATATCTACGATTGCCTGGGACTGCACATCTGTCAGACCGAATCGATCCATTAATCTCTGCTTTGCGATCTGTGTATTCTGACTGCTTCTGATAATGGAAATCACTTCATCAATATTATCAAGAGCGATCAGTAAGCCCTGTAAAATATGATCTTTTTCTTCTGCCTTATTCAGATCATATTTGGTTCTTCTGGTTACGACCTCTTCCTGATGTCTGATATAATGGATCAGCATATCCAGAAGGTTCATGACCTTTGGTTCATTGTTCACAAGAGCCAGCATGATCACACCAAAGGTATCCTGCATCTGTGTATGCTTATACAGCTGGTTCATGATCACATTGGCATTAGCATCACGGCGGAGCTCTATGACAATCCTCATACCCTCTCTGTCTGATTCATCACGAAGATCTGTAATACCATCTATTTTCTTTAATTTGACAAGCTCTGCTATCTTCTGGATCAGATTTGCCTTATTTACCAAATAAGGAAGCTCTGTTACTATGATCCTGCTCTTACCATTTGCCATAGTTTCAATATCAGTCACTGCACGTACTCTGATTTTTCCCCTACCGGTACGATAAGCCTCCTCACTTCCTCTGGTACCAAGAATGATACCGCCTGTAGGAAAATCAGGAGCCTTTACGATTGGAAGTATTTCTTCGATGGAAGTTTCTCTGTCTTCTTCTATTCTGTTATCAATGATCTTAACAACGGCAGCAATGACTTCTCTTAGGTTGTGAGGTGGAATATTGGTAGCCATACCAACAGCGATACCGGTCGTACCATTCACAAGAAGATTAGGAAAACGGCTTGGAAGAACAGTCGGTTCCTTTTCTGTTTCATCAAAGTTAGGTACGAAATCAACAGTATCCTTATTGATATCTGCAAGAAGCTCCATGGAAATCTTGCTTAATCTTGCTTCTGTATATCGCATTGCAGCTGCGCCGTCACCATCCACAGAACCAAAATTTCCATGTCCGTCTACCAGGGGATGGCGAAGAGACCAGGGCTGTGCCATATTTACCAGCGCTCCATAGATAGAGCTGTCGCCATGGGGATGATATTTACCCATAGTATCGCCGACGATACGTGCACTCTTTCTGTGAGGCTTATCGGGTCCGTTATTTAATTCGATCATGGAATAAAGGACTCTTCTCTGTACCGGCTTCAGACCATCTCTTACATCAGGAAGTGCTCTGGAAGCGATAACACTCATCGCATAATCGATATAAGAGGTTTCCATTGTTTTCTTCAGATCTACCTCATGTATCTTGTCAAAAATATTATCTTCCATCTCAAACCTTTCTTTCTTGCTTTTCCTGCAGAAAATTAAATATCAAGATTCTTTACAAATTTAGCGTTTTCTTCAATAAATTCACGTCTTGGCTCTACCTTATCACCCATCAGAGTAGTAAAGGTAAGATCTATTTCTGATTCTGCTTCTTCGTTCATGGTAACACGGAGAAGTATTCTCTTCTCCGGATCCATGGTTGTTTCCCACAGCTGCTCCGGATCCATTTCTCCAAGTCCCTTATAACGCTGTATCTTATTATTCTGATCACGTCCAACTTCGGCAAGGATTGCATTCAGCTCATCATCACTGTAGGCATACCATACCTTCTTGTTTTTCTCAAGCTTATAAAGCGGCGGCTGCGCCATATAAACATAACCCTGCTTGATCAGCTCCGGCATAAAACGATAAATGAAGGTCAGCAGAAGAGTAGCAATATGTGCACCATCCACATCGGCATCCGTCATTATGATGATCTTATGATATCTTAACTTGCTGATATCAAAATCCTCATGGATACCGGTACCAAAAGCAGTGATCATAGCTTTGATCTCAGCATTGGCATAAATCTTATCCAGTCTTGCCTTCTCAACATTCAGAATTTTTCCACGAAGAGGAAGAATTGCCTGTGTAGCACGGCTTCTTGCAGTTTTGGCACTACCTCCCGCAGAATCTCCCTCAACAATATAAATTTCACAGTTAGCAGGATCCTTATCAGAACAGTCAGCAAGCTTTCCAGGAAGACTCATACCCTCCAGCGCTGTTTTTCTCCTTGTAAGATCTCTTGCCTTTCTGGCTGCATCTCTTGCTCTCTGAGCAAGAATGGATTTTTCACAGATCAGCTTGGCAACTGTTGGATTCTGCTCAAGGAAATAAGTAAGCTGCTCACTTACAATATTATCAACAGCACTTCTTGCTTCTGTATTTCCAAGCTTCTGTTTGGTCTGTCCTTCAAACTGAGGATCCTCTATCTTAACGCTTACAATAGCTGTCAGACCTTCTCTGATATCATCACCTGTAAGATTGGTTTCACTTTCCTTCAGAAGCTTATTATTTCTCGCATAATCATTAAAGGTTTTGGTCAGTGCATTCCTGAAACCTACCAGATGGGTACCACCCTCCGGTGTATTGATATTATTTACAAAGCTGTAAGAGCTTTCTGTATAGGAATCATTATGCTGCATGGCTACTTCCACATAAACACCATTCTTTGTTCCTTCAAAATACAGAATATCCTGATAAAGAGGAGTTTTGCTCTTATTTAAATAAGTGACGAATTCCTTGATTCCACCCTCATAGTGGAATTCTCTTACAACAGGCTCTTCTCCCTCTTCCACACGAAGATCGGTAAGTACTATTTTAAGTCCTTTGGTAAGAAATGCCATTTCACGAAGTCTCTGCTTCAGAACATCAAATTCATAAACAGTAGTTTCCTGAAAAATAGTAGCATCCGGTTTAAAGCTTACCTTGGTTCCTGTTTTATCTGCCGGACACTCTCCATCTACCTTTAGTGGATAACATACATGTCCCTTTTCATATCTCTGCTTATAAATTTTTCCATCCTGATAAATTTCTACCTCAAGCCAGTCAGAAAGCGCATTTACAACAGAAGCACCAACACCGTGAAGTCCACCGGAAACCTTGTAGCCTCCACCACCGAATTTACCACCAGCATGAAGAATCGTAAATACAACCTCTACAGCAGGAATTCCTGATTTGTGATTAATACCTACCGGAATACCTCTTCCGTTGTCTATAACAGTAATTGAATTGTCTTTATTGATGAATACCTGGATTGTATCACAATAACCTGCAAGTGCCTCATCTACAGAGTTATCCACAATTTCATAAACAAGGTGATGAAGTCCTCTTCCGGATGTTGAACCTATATACATACCCGGTCTTTTTCTGACTGCTTCCAGTCCTTCCAATATCTGAATCTGATCAGCTCCGTATTCATTACTCATAAAAAGAACTCCTATTCTGCGTTCTTACGCTAATTTTCACAATTCACTGTTCCATTTGTAACCTTAAAGATCTTGTTGATCTCGAAGCGGTTATTAATAAATTCATCAAGACCGGTACAGCTAATGATCGTCTGTATATTACCTATACTGTTAAGCAGATAATTCTGTCTGTTACTGTCAAGCTCTGACAATACATCATCAAGCAGAAGAACCGGTGTATCTTTGCTGATCTTCTTAACCAGTTCAATTTCTGATAATTTCAGAGATAAGGCAGCCGTTCTCTGCTGACCCTGTGATCCGTATTTTCTGATATCCACTCCATTTACCACAAAAGAAAAATCATCCCTATGGGGACCTGTGGTTGTCTGCTTTAGCCTGATATCCTTATCCTGGTTATATTTCATCTGTTTCTCAAAATCTTCGATACTGACATCCGGCTCATAAGCGATCACAAGCTCTTCTTTTCCACCGGACAGCTTTTTATGTATGTCAAAAATAATATCACCAAGCTGTTTTACAAACTGTTCCCTTCTTTCAATGATCTTGCTTCCAAAGGAAACAAGCTGGGAATCCCATATATTCAGGGTTTCCTTTAACTCAGGCTGAAAATACATATCCTTCAGAAGCTTATTTCTCTGACCTATGATCTTATTATAATGATTCAGATTGTAAAGATAAAAGCTGTCGAGCTGGCATAGCTCCATATCAGCAAATCTTCTTCTTTCAGCCGGTCCATCTTTAATGATGCTTAAATCCTCAGGAGAAAAGAAAACTACATTAAGAAGCCCCATTAAATCTGCGGCTTTCTTAATTTTCTGCCCATCAATGGCAATTCCCTTTGATTTATTTTTTCGAAGATGCATATCTACCCTTGTCTCTACATTTTCTTTTTCAAGATAGGTTCTGATATGTGCTTCCTCTTTATTAAAATTTATAATTTCCTTATCCTTGCTTCCTTTATGGGACTTCGTCGTAGCAGATACATAAATAGCTTCCAGAATATTGGTTTTTCCCTGGGCATTATCCCCATAAAGAATATTGGTTCCCTTATCAAAGCTGATATTCAGCTCTTCATAATTTCTAAAATTCGCAAGCTCCAATGATTTTATGATCATGTCTTTCCCTAACCTGTAATTTTGATACTGTTTCCGTCGTATTCTACAATATCTCCTTCAACAAGCTTCTTTCCCCTTTGTGTTTCGACCTGACCATTTACCTTTACAAGACCATCCTGAACAGCAAACTTGGCATCTACTCCTGATTCTACAAGTCCTGCAGCCTTCAGGGCCTGCCCAAGCTTTATATATTCTTCTTTTAATTTAATTATTTCCATTTTCTTTTACCCTAAACTTTTACTGATCATGCAACTGTAGTGAAGTTGACAGGCAGGATCAGATAAATATATTTCTCCTTGATATCCCTGATAAAGCAGGGAGCCTTGGGATTTACAAGATAGATATCAATTTCCTCATCATCGATGACCTTCAGGGCATCTATCATAAACTTTGGATTGAATCCTATCATTATATCCTTTCCCTGCTTGATAATATCAATTTCCTCATCCATGCTTCCTACTGTGGAATTTATTTTCAGCTCCATATTTCCGTCAGAAATACTGATGATGATAGGTTTCTTGTCCCCTTCCTTCACGAGAAGAGTTGCTCTGTCAATACATTCCAGAAGCTCCTTTTTATTCACAGTAACTTTTGTTTCATAATCACTGGAAAGCATCTGGTCAATCTTAAAATATTCTCCTTCAATAAGTCTTGAAACAACAACTGTCTTATCAAACTCAAATACAATATGTTTACCTGTAAAGAATATAGAAACGTCCTTATCCATATCTCCGGAAAGGATTTTGCTGATCTCATTCAATGTCTTACCCGGAACAACAACCTTTCTGGAAGGATAATGATTCTTGAGAATAATCTTACGGATAGAAATACGATGTCCATCCAAAGATACCACTTTCAGTATATCACCATCAATTTCAAATAGTTCACCTGTCATTAACTTGTTATTATCATTATCCGCAATGGAGAATATCGTCTGTCTGATTACTTCCTTAAGTGTGAACTGAGATAATACAATGGAATCAATTCTTTCAATGGAAGGAAGATAAGAGAAATCATCACCTGATTTACCAATAATGGTAAATTTTGATTTCTCACATGTAATGTTTGTCTTAAGAGAAGAATCTGTAACAATCGTAATATCATTGTCAGGAAGCTTTCTTACAATATCAAGGAAAATCTTTGCATCAAGTGCTATCTGTCCTTTTTCAAGGATCTCTCCTTCTACAACAGTTTCAATTCCAAGCTCCATATCATTGGCAAGAAGCTTTATTTCACTTCCTGTTGCATCTATAAGGATACATTCAAGAATTGACATCGTTGTTTTGTTAGGAACTGCTTTTGCTACAATATTTACTCCATTTAATAAATTAGACTTGCTGCATATTAATTTCATTTGTGTATAACTTCCTTTCCAAGAGATGTTGATAAATGTGACAGGCTTTAAGTTATTTATATATAAATAATTTAGTAATATAAATAGTAGTAGATGCTAATATGTGTATAACCTCTTTATTATACTATTTTTCAGGAAAAATTGAAATGATAACCGTGGGGATAATCATTTTTAAGGTGAGGATAAACCCTTAATTATTCACATCTAAGCAGGATTGATTTTTTTCATAATGACATCAATTCTGTTTTTAAGCTCTTCATTCGTCTTGATATCCTCAGTAATTTTGTCAATTCCGTGGATAACTGTCGTATGATCTTTCTTATTCAGTGATTTAGCAATACTTTGCAGAGATTCATCAAGAAGCATACGGCAAAGGTACATACAGATCTGCCTTGGAAGAACAAATTCAGAGTTTCTTCTTTTGGATACGATATCCTCCGGTTTGATTCCAAAATGCTCTGCTACTATATTGATAATAAGCTGAGGTGTTACCTGTCTGGAGGCATCAGGTGATATAATATCCTTCAGGGCTTCCTTTACATTGTCCAGTGTAATCTCTACATTATTTAATCTGGAATAGGCAATTACTTTATTGTAGGCACCCTCCAGTTCTCTTATGTTTGATTTAATATTTGTGGCAATATAGTCAAATATATCTTCGCTTATTACCTTATTATAATTCTCTGCATTTTTCTTCAGAATAGCCATCCTGGTTTCATAGTCAGGCGGCTGTATATCGGCGATCAGTCCCCATTCGAAGCGGGAACGGAAGCGTTCTTCCAGAGTTTCCAGCTCCTTTGGAGGCTTATCAGAGGAAAGGATGATCTGTTTGCCGGCAGAATGCAGTACATTGAATGTGTGGAAAAACTCTTCCTGTGTACTTTCCTTTCCTATTATGAACTGTACGTCGTCGATCAGAAGTACATCTACTGTCCTGTACTTTTCCCTGAATTTGTTCATTTTGGCAGCGTTACCACTACGGATAGATTCAATAACTTCATTGGTGAACTGTTCAGAGGTAACATAAAGAACCTTTCTATCGGGATTCTGATCAAGAACAAAATGTCCGATAGAATGCATAAGGTGAGTTTTGCCAAGTCCGGGACCTCCGTATAAATAAAGAGGGTTATAAGCTTCTCCGGGTGATTCTGCCACAGCAAGAGAAGCGGAATGTGCGAATTTATTGTTATTACCTACAACAAAGGTATCGAATCTGTATTTAGGATTAAGATTTGCATTTTCATAGTTGATATTGTAAACGGTACCCGGCTGGGACATCATTTCATCATTGTTATTATTAACATCTGATTCCAGAACAAAGGAAATATCATAGGTATGATCCATCATTTCAGAGATGGTTACCTGAAAATAACTTTTATATTTTGAAGAAATATATTTCAGGGCATGTGCCTGATCAGAAGGAATCATGATCGTTACTACATCATCCCTGACACTGTGGAAGGAGAGAGGCTTAACCCATGTATTATAGGAAATATCGGAAAGATCATATTCATTTCTCAGTGTTTCTTTGATTAAATCCCAGTTCTTTTCAATAAAATCCATAATACTTCCCTCATATAAAAATAATGTAGAAACAAATTTCCTCACATACTATATTAATATAAAAGGGTTTAAATTTCAATCGGGAATCTTATCCTCAAAGTTTTCCACAATTTATCCACAAATTGTGGATATGATGATATCCTATATTTTTTGTTGATAACTTTGTGGATAAAAAAAGCGCTGTTTTTCTTGACGGAAGCAGTTTCTTCTTATATAATCTTAAATGATATTTTCACAAGAACCAAATATTTGTTTACCTTAAAATAGATTAAGGTTTCGTAAAGGAGGTGTATCGTAATGAAGATGACATTCCAGCCTAAGACAAGACAGCGTTCAAAGGTTCATGGTTTCAGAGCCAGAATGAGTACTCCCGGTGGAAGAAAAGTATTAGCCGCTAGAAGAGCTAAAGGAAGAAAAGTATTATCAGCATAAGGCCGCATTATGTGGCCTTTTTTTTCACGGAGGTCTTTAAAAATAATGCAGTTTTCCGAATCATTAAAAAGAAATTGTGATTTCCAGAATGTTTACAGAAATGGCAAATCTTATGCCAACAAATATTTGGTCATGTATGTAATGGAAAATAATTCAGAGAGAAACAGACTGGGAATATCTGTCAGTAAAAAAGTAGGAAACAGTATTATAAGACACAGAATAACAAGATTGATAAGAGAAAGTTACAGACTACAGGAAAATATATTTAATAGTGGTTTAGATATAGTAGTCATAGCCAGAAACAGTGCTTCTGCCATTACCTATCAGGAGACAGAAAGCGCTTTATTACATCTTGCAAAGCTTCATCATATTATAAATATGATGAAACTGGAAGCAGTAGACGGTGTTGATCCGCATATTTGAAAAATGAAATGAAAAAAATATTGATTTTATTGATTCTTTTCTATAGAAAATATATTTCTCCTCTCAAAAGTACGAAATGCCCTTACTTTCCTACCTGTTCGGAATATGGACTTGAGGCTGTAGAAAAATATGGTGCTTTTAAGGGGGGATTTCTTGCTTTATGGAGGATTATCAGATGCAATCCCTTTTCAAAGGGAGGCTATGATCCGGTTCCGTAAGGACAGGCTTCTATAGGAGAATAAATCAGGAGGAGCAAATTTTGTCAGGAATTATATTAACCCCATATGATGGTGCTATTTTAGGACCAATCGCCAAAGTATTAGGTTATCTTATGGAGGGTATTTTCTTTGTACTGGACAAGATTGGAATTCCCAATGTAGGTCTTTCCATTATCCTGTTCACCATTGTTATATATCTTCTTTTAATGCCTCTTACGATCAAGCAGCAGAAATTCAGTAAGCTTTCTGCCAAGATGAACCCTGAGCTTCAGGCAATCCAGGCCAAGTACAAGAACAGAAAAGATAATGATTCCATGATGGCCATGAATGCGGAAACTCAGGCAGTTTATGCCAAGTATGGTGTATCACCTTCCGGAAGCTGTGTCCAGCTTCTGATCCAGATGCCTATCCTGTTTGCACTGTATCGTGTTATCTATGCAATGCCTGCTTATGTAACAAAAATCGGAGATACCTTCCGTGTACTGGCAGATCAGATTATTGCTACAGATAAGGGAAGCTTTTTATTAAATTCAGAAACAAGTACGATTTCCAGTGCGGTAAAGATGTACAGTAAGAGTCTGGATACCAACCTTTCCAATGGAATCATTGATGTACTGAATAAGCTTTCTTCTTCTGACATGAGTGAGATTTCAGCACATTACAACCTTGCAGATCTTACTTATAATGGACAACTGATCTTAAGTAATGATTCTACAAGAGGTCTGATCGATACTTATAATAATTTCCTTGGTATCAATATTGGAAACTCACCTTCCTATATGGTAAGCCAGGCATGGAATCATCCGGATGGAATTCAGTGGCTTGGATTGATCGTAGCAGTGATCATTCCTGTACTTTCTGCACTTACACAGTGGATCAACACTAAGCTGATGCCACAGGCTTCTACAGGAACAAGTGGAAATGCACAGCAGGATTCCATGGCACAGTCAATGAAGATGATGAATACAATGATGCCTCTTATGTCAGCATTTTTCTGCTTTACACTTCCTGCCGGTATGGGACTTTACTGGATCGCGGGTTCTGTTGTAAGAAGTATCCAGCAGGTAGTGATCAATAAGCACATTGATAAGATGGATATTGATGAGATTATTAAGAAAAATGAATCAAAGAGAGAAGAAAAGCTGAAAAAAGCAGGGATTGATCCTAAGACATTAAACAAAAATGCAACGATCAATACAAGAAATGTAAATGCAGCTCCAAAGAAGTCAATGACACAGAAGGCTGCTGTAAAATCTGTTTCAGATAAGGAAAAGAATGAGGCAGCAAAGGACAGTATAGGAAGCTACGCAAAGAATGCAAAGCCTGGTTCTCTTGCAGCCAAGGCCAATATGGTAAGAGATTATAACGAAAAGAATAATAAATAGGGGGTAAGGAAATATGGAATTTACTGAATTTTCTGCAAAAACTGTTGATGATGCTATCACTGAAGCGTGCCAGAAGCTGATGGTTCCCAGTGATAAGCTTGAATATGAAGTAGTAGAAGAAGGTTCTTCAGGCTTTTTAGGAATTGGCGCCAAACCTGCTATCATCAGAGCAAAGGCAAAATCTTCTGTAGCCGATGTGGCAAAGGATTTCCTTAAAGATGTATTTGAGGCCATGAATATGGCAGTTGTTGTTGATGTAAAATACGATGAAGAGAATAAAAACGTTGACATCGAGCTGAGTGGAGATGAAATGGGTGTACTGATCGGTAAGAGAGGACAGACACTGGACTCCCTGCAGTATCTGGTATCTTTAGTTGTAAATAAGGATTCTGAAGAATATATAAGAGTTAAGGTTGACACTGAGGATTATAGAAAGAGAAGAAAAGAAACTCTTGAAAATCTTGCAAAGAATATTGCTTATAAGGTTAAGAGAACAAAGAGAAGTGTATCTCTGGAGCCTATGAATCCTTATGAAAGAAGAATTATTCATTCAGCGCTTCAGAATGATAAATATGTTACAACCCACAGTGAAGGAGAAGAGCCTTTCAGAAGAGTTGTTGTTACTTTAAAGAAATAAGACGCTGAAAGCTGGGGCAGATATCATATTTGCCCCGGCTTTTTCTTTTAAATGGAAAAGGAAAAAAATGTATAATTCAGATACAATTGCGGCAATTGCAACCGGTATGACAAATTCAGGAATTGGAATCATCAGGATCAGCGGATCAGAATCCTTTGCTGTAGCTGAGAGAATTTTTTTACCGGCAAATAAAAATATTAAAATAAAGGATGCAGAAAGTCATACGATTCATTATGGCTTTATTAAGGATGGAGAAGAAACTGTTGATGAAGCTATGGTAAGTGTCATGAAAAGTCCAAGAAGCTTCACAACTGAAGATACAGTAGAAATTAACTGCCATGGTGGTATGCTTGTGATGAACAGGATATTGCAGCTTGTGATAACGAATGGAGCCAGACTGGCAGAACCGGGTGAATTTACAAAACGTGCTTTTTTAAATGGAAGGATCGATCTTTCAGAAGCAGAAGCAGTTATGGATGTGATTTCTTCCAAAAATGATATGGCACTGAAAAGCTCAGTAGGACAGCTTCGGGGAAAAGTATCAGAGAAGGTAAAGCAGCTTCGTTCTGATATTATTTATGAGATTGCATTTATAGAATCTGCCCTGGATGATCCTGAACATATCAGTCTTGATGATTATCCTGACAAATTGTTGATAAAAACAGATTTTTTAATAAAAGCTGTGGATAACCTACTACAGTCTGCAGACAGTGGAAGGATCATGAAGGAAGGGATCAAAACTGTCATTGTTGGAAAACCAAATGCCGGAAAGTCCTCACTTCTGAATATTCTTGCTGGTGAAGAAAAAGCGATCGTTACGGATATTGCAGGAACAACAAGGGATGTTCTGGAAGAAAATATCAATCTTCATGGAATCAGCCTGAATGTGATTGATACTGCGGGAATCCGTGATACAGAGGATACTGTGGAAAAAATCGGTGTGGAAAGAGCCAGAAAGGCAGCCATGGACGCGGATCTTATTATTTATGTGGTAGATGCATCGGTTCCCCTGGACGGCAATGACCAGATGATTTTTGAAATGATCCATGATAAAAAATCAGTGATCCTTCTGAATAAAACAGATCTTCCTTCTGTTATTAAAGAGGATGATCTTCTTGAAATGGCAGGAAAGGATTCTGTTATGATAAGAACCTCAACAAAGGATGCTACAGGAATTGATCTTTTTGAAAATACTGTAAAGGATATGTTTTTCACAGGAAAGATTAATCCGGATCAGGAAGTGGTCATTACTAATATGCGTCATAAGGAAGCATTGCTTCGGACACTGGAAAGCTTAAAGCAGGTAAAGCAAAGTATTGAAAATCATATGCCGGAAGATTTTTATTCCATTGACCTGATGAGCGCTTATACTTCTCTTGGATCTATTATTGGAGAAGAAGTTTCAGACGATCTTGTAAACGAGATATTTTCCAAATTCTGTATGGGTAAATAGAGAGGAATGGATATAAAGATGAAAATAGCTGTTTTTTATGATCATATTGAAGAGGCGGCAAGGCAGAATCATATTAAACCAGTAAAGAACATTTATCAAAATATAAGGTCCTTTGGCATAGATGCTGTAGAGCTTGATTATGAAAGGGCTGTAAAGGAAGAAGCTTCTCTTTTCAAAAATTTAAAGGAAGCAGATTTTTCTATAAGCTGTATGTATGGATTTTTTGATTTTGCTCATGGGAATACAGTGGAAGATGGAAGGAGAATGGTTGACTTTGCAGAAAAGCATGATATCAGAAGGATAATGCTGATTCCTGGTTTTTTGAAGAAAGTCGAGTTTATCCCCTTTCTTTATCAGAAAAAATTAGATAAAATGATAATGGCTCTTAAGGATATCTGTGGATATGCTAAGAGAAGAAATATCATGGTCGTACTGGAAGATTTTGATGGAAAGGAAGCGCCTTTTGCCACTGCAGAACAGCTTTCTGTTTTCCTTAAAAGAATTCCTGATCTTTACTGTGCCTTTGACACAGGTAATTTTCTTTACAGCGGAGAAGATTCCCTGAAAGTTCTTCCGCTGTTTATTGACAGGATCCGGCATGTCCATTGTAAGGACAGAAGCTTCACTGCAAAGGAAGGAGAAGAACCGAAGGAAACTGTTGATGGAAAGAAAATGTATTCCTGTGCAGTAGGAAGTGGATGTATCCAGATGAAGGAAATTTTGGATCAGATCATTGCAAGTGGATATGATGGATATTTATCAATAGAGCATTTTGGATCCTTAGATCAGTTATCAGACATGGAAAGATCAGCAGCTTATTTAAAAAATTTCTGTTTATGACCGTTAGAATAGATAAAATTGTGAGGATTGTCTGTTATGATAAGAGTAACAATATGGAATGAATTTGAAGAAGAAAAAATGTATGAAGAGGTTAAAAAGATTTATCCGGATGGAATTCATGTATGTCTTTCAGATTTTCTTTCCAAAAATGAGGATATGCAGGTCAGATGTGTGACTCTGCAGTCAGAGGGACAGGGACTGACAGAAGAAATTCTGAAGAATACAGATGTACTGCTCTGGTGGGGCCATCAGTCTCATGATAAGGTAACAGATGAAAATGCAGAAAGAGTGAAAAGACATGTTTTGAATGGCATGGGGTTCATTCCACTTCACGCGGCTCATTACAGTAAACCGTTAAAGCTTCTTCTTGGTACTTCCATGACACTGCGCTGGAAGCATGGTGAAAGGGAAAAGCTGATCTGTATCAATCCCTCTCATCCTATTGCAGAAGGAATTACAGAACCTGTATTTCTGGAGGAAGAGGAAATGTACGGAGAGTATTTTGATATTCCAAAGCCTGATGATATTGTATTTCTCGGATGGTTTTCCAATCAGGAGGTTTTCCGGAGTGGATGTGTATTTTTAAGAGGAAATGGAAAGATCTTTTATTTCCAGCCGGGACATGAGGAATATCCTACTTATTATAATCCGCAGATACAGAGGATCTTAACCAATGCAGTAAGATGGGCTGTGCCTGTAAACCGTAGAAATGAAGATTTTACCTGCATTGAAGTTAAATAGTTTTCAGGTTTGTTTTCAGGAAGAAATGAGGATATAGATTTCCATGTTAAAAACTTCTGGTATCAGAGAAAAAGTTGATGTATGTGTTGTTGGTGCCGGTCATGCAGGCTGTGAGGCAGCGCTTGCCTGTGCAAGGCTTGGTCTTGAGACTGTTATCTTTACAGTGAGTGTGGACAGTATTGCTTTGATGCCCTGCAATCCTAATATTGGTGGTTCCTCCAAGGGACATCTTGTCAGGGAGCTGGATGCACTTGGCGGAGAGATGGGTAAGAATATTGATAAGACCTTTATTCAGTCAAAGATGCTGAATGTTTCCAAAGGTCCTGCTGTTCATTCTCTTCGTGCCCAGGCAGATAAAGCAGAATACAGCAGAGCTATGAGAAAGGTTCTGGAGAACCAGGATCATCTTACTATCAAACAGGCAGAAATCTGCGAGCTTCTCTGGGAAGAAAATACAAATTCTGATGACAATGCCACGAAGAAGATTGTCGGTGTGAAAACCTTTACTGGTGCCATTTATGAATGCAGGGCAGTGGTACTCTGTACAGGAACTTATCTGAATGCAAGATGTCTTTGTGGTGAAGCAATTACTCATACAGGACCTAATGGTCTGATGGCAGCGACTCATCTGACAGCTTCTCTGGAAGAGATGGGTATAGAGATGAGAAGGTTTAAAACAGGAACACCTGCCAGGATGGATCGAAGAAGTATTGATTTTTCCAAAATGGAAGAACAATTTGGTGATGAGAGAGTTGTTCCCTTTTCTTTTTCTACCAATCCGGAGGATGTACAGATTGACCAGGTGTCTTGTTATCTGACTTATACCAATGAAAGAACGCATGAGATCATCAGGGCAAATCTGGACAGATCTCCTATTTATGCAGGAATTATAGAAGGAACCGGACCAAGATATTGTCCTTCAATTGAAGATAAGGTTGTTAAATTTGCCGAAAAAGAAAGACATCAGGTATTTATGGAGCCAGAAGGACTCCATACAAATGAAATGTACGTAGGAGGTATGTCCTCATCACTGCCGGAGGATGTACAGCTTGCCATGTACCGGACAGTTCCGGGACTGGAGCATTGCAAGATTGTAAGAAATGCCTATGCGATTGAGTATGATTGTATCAATCCAAAGCAGCTTTATCCTACTTTACGTTTCAAGGATGTGAAAGGACTCTACAGTGGTGGTCAGCTGAATGGAAGCAGTGGATATGAGGAAGCTGCTGTTCAGGGATTTATGGCCGGTGTGAATGCGGCCATGTTTCTTCTTTCGAGAGAGCAGATCATCCTGGACAGATCGGAAGCCTACATAGGAGTTCTGATCGACGACCTTGTAACAAAAGAAAATAATGAACCTTACAGAATGATGACTTCAAGGGCTGAATACAGACTTCTTCTCCGCCAGGATAATGCAGATCTCCGCCTCCGGGAAAAAGGATATCAGATCGGACTTATCAGTGAAGAGCAGTATCAGTCACTTCTGAAAAAGAAACAGATGATAAAAGAAGAAATCTGTCGTATGAAGGAGCATACGGTAGGTGCTTCTAAGGAAAATCAGGATTTCCTGATAAGACATAACAGCTCTACATTGAAAACAGGAAGTAATCTGGCAGAGCTTGTATGCAGACCGGAGCTTAGCTATGATATTCTTTCTGAAATTGATCCGGACAGACCTTCCCTTCCTGCAGATGTGATTGAACAGGTAGAGATCGAAATTAAATATGAAGGATATATTGAACGTCAGCTTCGACAGGTAGAACAGTTTAAAAAGATGGAAAGAAAGAAGATTCCTGCTGATATCGATTATGACAGTGTACCGAGCCTTCGAATTGAAGCAAGACAGAAGCTGAAAAGCTTTCATCCGATGTCAATTGGACAGGCATCCCGGATTTCCGGTGTATCACCTGCAGATGTTTCTGTTCTTCTGGTTTATCTGGAACAATATAACAGGAAAGATAAGGTAGAATAATTTGAAAAAAGATTTTTTACAGTTAAAAAAAGATTTGAATGAGTTTGGAATAGAACTTACTGCAGAGATGGAAGAGCAGTTTCTTTTATATTATAATATGCTCATTGAATGGAATTCTTTTATGAATCTGACAGCAATTACAGATTTTGATGAAGTACTGAAGAAACATTTTACAGACAGTGTTTCTTTGATCCGTGCTATTCCGGATCTTGGAGAAAAAAAATACAGAATGATCGACATAGGAACGGGGGCAGGATTTCCAGGTATTCCTCTGAAAATTGTTTTTCCAAATATTTCTGTTGTTCTCCTGGATTCATTGAATAAAAGAGTAAATTTTCTGAAGGAAGTGATTAGTAAGCTGCAGCTTACGGACATTACTGCCGTGCATGGAAGAGCAGAAGATTTTGCCCAAAATAAAGAATACAGAGAAAGCTTTGATCTCTGTGTTTCCAGGGCAGTTGCCAATCTGGCTACCCTGTCAGAATATTGCCTTCCTTTTGTAAAAAAGAATGGCCGATTTATTTCCTATAAGTCAGAAAAGGTTTCAGAAGAATTTGAGGTTTCGGGGAAAGCCATTTCTGTTCTTGGCGGCGAGTATGAAAATCAGGTTACCTTTGAGCTTCCAGATTCTGATATTTACAGAAATCTTTTTGTTATAAAAAAGAAATCAGCTACACCGGGAAAGTATCCAAGAAAAGCAGGACTGCCTTCAAAGGAACCAATTTCTTAAATATGACATTAATGTCATATTATATGTTCTGTGGTAAGTATAAGAAAAATTTTTCTTTTCTTATTGTCGAAATTAGTATATGATAGAATATATTATTTTTATATTCTTAGATTAGGATAATATCTCATGAATGATGATCAACTGAAGACCTTGGATGAGCTTTTAAAAGATAGGCTTCAGGAAAAAAAGAAAATTGAAAAAGAACTATCTAAAAATCTTAACCGTATTAAAGAAATTAACACCTTCTTAGATTCTATGACAGAAGCATCTGATTTTAAAGTTTTTTCTCCAAGAACAGCAGAAAGTTTACATAGGGAAGAAATCAAAGAAGTCAGAGAGGAAAAAGATAAAATAGAAATCGATAATGATTCCTATTATAAAAAAATAGGAAAAATAGAAGGAGATATTGAAAGAATTTCTTTTTTAATCGAAGAGCATAAGAAGACAAAGGGTAATCTTCATTTAATTATCCTGGATATGCAGGAAAAGGAAAGAGGAAGAATTGCCAGGGAGTTACATGACTCTTCTATTCAGAATCTTACTCATTTAATTCATGGTCTGGAATTATCTTCTTTATATATTGATAAAGATCCAATTCAGGCTAAACTCGAATTGGAAAGCTGTTCACAGACACTAAAAAAGGCAATTGATGAGATTAGAGATACGGTGTTTGATTTAAGACCAATGTCCTTTGATGATCTTGGTTTTAATCAGTGTATAGAAAATCTGATTGATACACTGAAAACTCAGAACCCAGAATTTACTTTTATATCTGATGTTGATATTTTTGATACAAAGGTAGAAAATGATCAGAAGAATTATCAGTTATTTTTGGTATCAGTATACAGGATAGTTCATGAAGCATTGTTAAATGCAGTAAAACACTCCAAAGGTTCCAAAGTTGAATTATCTATTAAAAAAACAGATGATCATCTGATTATCAAAGTAATTGATAATGGAAAGGGATTCATTAAGGAAGATGGCTGTCCGGCAGATAAACATTTTGGCATATCAGTTATGCAGGAAAGAGTATTTCTTCTTGGCGGTATCTTTGAGATAAATTCTAATATTGGGGAAGGAACAAGAATATTTATTTCTTTTCCTTATAATTTTTCATCTTAATAATTTTAGCTTTTCTTATCTTGGAGGAATAAAAACATATGATTAATGTAATGCTTGCAGATGATCATGTTTTGATCAGAGAAGGTATTAAACAACTGCTTGAATTTGATGGATCAATGAAAGTAATCGCTGAGGCAAGTGATGGAATTGAGTGTCTTGAAAAATTGAAGAATGTAAAACCCGATATTCTTCTTCTTGATATTAATATGCCAAATATGAATGGCATTGATGTATTGAAGGAATTAAAGGAGAAGAATGATCCTCTCAAAGTTTTAATACTGACAGTACATAGTGAGGTAGAGTACCTTGTAAAGGCAGTTGATATTGGTGCTAATGGATATATTTTAAAAGATTCCGGATCTGCAGAGTTAAAACAGGCTATTAATGCTGTTATTGATGAAGGATCTTATATCCAGCCTAATTTAATTCCTGCTCTTAATTCCAGATTGATCAACAGGGATATGGATAAGGAAAAGCTTGCATCACTTACAAAAAGAGAGGTAGAGATCCTTACACAGGTTGCCTGTGGTATGTTTAATAAAGAAATTGCTGTGAACTTGAATATCAGTGAAAGAACAGTTAAGAATCATATCTCTAATATCTTTAAAAAGATAGATGCTTCGGATAGAACACAGGCTGCAGTATTTGCTATCAGGAATAATATTGTTAATCTTTATGAAAATTAATAATAGAAGATAATGATTAATGAAGAGACACTATCATGGGTTCTGGTAGATGTCTCTTTTTTGTTATACATATGAAAAACGACCTGATTGATCGGATCCTTTTTAAGTGATATTTTGATTAATAAAAATGTTTCACGTGAAACATTTTTAAAGCTAAAAAAGAAAACACAAGATAATGTTTCACGTGAAACATTTTAGTACAAAATCTAGTAGTAAGAACCTGTGAAACATCAAAAACAGAAGAAAAAAGGTCGTGAAACATTGATTATATATAGCTTATTATCAAAAACGCTATACTAGATATAGGGGTTAAAAAATTGAAAAATACAAGTTTTTAAATCCGGTAGAATAAAAAAATAAGAAGTGATATAATCATAAAGTACGAAAAATTGAAAAAGAGAGAAGAGTTCTGACCAAAAGAAAGGACAAAAAGCTAATTATGGGAAGAGTGATTGCAATCGCAAATCAAAAGGGAGGAGTAGGAAAGACTACGACTTCTATCAATTTATCAGCATCTCTGGCTGAGAAAGGAAAATCGGTTCTGGTAATAGATACAGATCCTCAGGGAAATACAACAAGTGGATTTGGTGTAGAAAAGAATGATCTTGATAACACAATCTATGAATTGATTTTAAGTGAGTGCTCTATCAAGGAATGTATTTTAAATGATGTTATTCCCGGAGTATCAATTATTCCTTCCAATGTAAATCTGGCAGCTGCCGAGATTGAATTGATAGGTGTAGACAGAAAGGAATTTATACTGAAGAGAGAAGTAGAGTGGATAAGAGAAAGTTATGATTATATTATCATAGATTGTCCTCCTTCTTTAAATATGTTGACAATTAATGCCATGACAACTGCAGATACAGTTCTTGTTCCTATTCAATGTGAGTATTATGCGTTGGAAGGATTAAGCCAGTTAATACATACAGTAAATCTGGTTAAAGAAAGACTGAATCCGGATCTGGATATGGAAGGAGTTGTATTTACTATGTATGATTCTAGAACAAATCTTTCTATGCAGGTTGTTGAAAATGTTAAAAGCCATCTAAATCAGAAGGTTTTTAAAACATTGATTCCTAGAAATATCAGGTTGGCAGAAGCACCAAGCTATGGACAACCGATCAATATGTATGATTCAAAATCAGCAGGTGCAGAAGCATATATGTCTTTAGCAGAAGAAGTGATAAACAGAAAGGAAGATTAAAGTATGGCAGCTAGGGGATTGGGAAAGGGACTGGATGCTTTAATACCGGAATCACTCGGTAGTGTCAGTTCCAAAAAGGCAGAACCAAAGGCAAGGCAGGAAAAGACAGAGAAGCTGGAAGGAGAAACGATTGTAAATATTACAAAGGTAGAACCTAACAGAGAGCAGCCCAGAAAAAATTTTGATGAAGATGCACTGGAAGAACTGGCTGAATCTATCAAACAGTTTGGACTTTTGCAGCCGATCCTTGTACAGGATAGGAAAAGCTATTATGAGATCATAGCCGGAGAGAGAAGATGGCGTGCTGCCAAAAAGGCAGGGTTAAAAGAGGTTCCTGTTATAATCAAGAATCTAACGGATCAGGAAATTGTTGAAATATCTCTGATCGAAAATATTCAGCGAGAGGATCTGAATCCTATTGAAGAAGCACAGGCATACAAGAGACTGTTAACAGAGTTTAATCTGAAGCAGGACGAAGTAGCTGACAGAGTATCTAAGAGCAGAACTGCTGTTACAAACTCTATGCGTCTGCTTAAACTCTGCGATGAAGTTCAACAGATGATAATTAATGGCATGATCTCAACCGGTCATGCAAGAGCTTTAATTGGGATTGAAGATCCGGAAAAGCAATATAATATTGCACAGAGAATTTTTGATGAGAAATTAAGTGTTCGTGACGTAGAGAAGCTGGTAAAGAATATTGGTAAACCATCAACTACAAAATTAAGAAAACCAAATGAAACAGACAAGAGTCTTGAAATTATTTACCAGGATATTGAGGACAGACTGAAAGAAAAACTGAGTACAAAGGTTTCAATTAGTGGTAAAGGAAATGGTGCAGGAAAAATTGAAATTGAATTCTACAACCATGATGACCTGGACAAGCTCGTTGATATGCTCACAAGACAAAATTAATATCAGAAAAAATTGACAGGGAAAGGTACAAAAGAAGATGAATAATTCCTTTTTAAGCAGTTTGGGATTAGGAAATCTGGATCTGGGAATTGTCATTACTGTCATGCTTATAGTCATTATTCTGTTGATCATATGGAATATTATAAACATGCGGGCTATTTCTAAAATGAAAAAGAAATATGCAAGGTTCATGACAGGTAAGAGTGCGAAGAGTCTTGAAGATGAAATATCAGGTCTCTTTGAGGATAACCGGTTTCTGAAATCATCCATTGAAAAAAATAAAAAAGATATCCATACTTTATATAAGAGAATGGAATCAACCTTCCAGAAAATTGGAATAATTAAATATGATGCGTTTAATCAGATGGGTGGAAAGCTGAGCTTCAGTCTTGCCCTTCTGGATGAGAATAACAACGGATTTGTTCTGAATTCGGTACACAGTGCAGATGGTTGTTATTCCTATACAAAAGAAATCATAAACGGAGAATGTGCAATCTCTCTTGGTGAAGAAGAAAAACAGGCATTAGAGATGGCAATGGAAAAAACAGAGTAAATCGGAGTAATTGAGGTAAGATGAAGCTTTGTAAGATACAAGAATTAACAGGCGGAGAAATTCTGGCAAAGGATATTCTCACATCAGAACTTAAGGTACTTCTTTCAGCAGGAATTGTTTTAAGACCGGAGTATATTGCAAAAATAAACAGTCTGGGAATCACAGAGGTTTATATTGAGGAAAAGCTGGAAGAGAAGAATGAAGTGCTGCTTCTGAAGACGAGTCTGGAGAATGAGTTCCATGATAAAGTGAAGCATATCATGGAAAGACATTTGTATTCAAAAAATAAAGAACTGATGAAACTGTCTGAAACAGCAGATCATATTATTATGAGTGTGCTGGAAGAAAACAGGATCGTTGAAAAAATTTATGATATTAAGGAGAGAAGCTCAGATATCTATGAGCATTCTGTGAACGTATGTTCACTTGCAACACTTACAGCACTTCGGATGAAAATTGACAAAAGTACAGTTCATGATATTGCTGCCGGATGTCTTCTTCATGATATCGGACTTAGGTATCTTCCAATTAATTATGTAAACAGAAATGTTCATGAGATGACAGAAACGGAAGCAGCAGAATATCGAAAACATCCGGTGTATGGATATGTGGCACTGAAGGATGAGGATTGGATTTCAGGTCTGGTAAAACAGATCGTTCTTTATCATCATGAAAGAAAAGACAGAAATGGATTTCCAATCAGACCGGCAGAGGTTCGAAAGGAAATTGGAATTGTAAGTGTTTGTGATGTTTTTGATGAAATGATCTGTGGGATTGGCTATCGGAGAGAAAAGGTTTATCAGGCAGTAGAATATCTGAAGGCATATAGAGGAGTTTCTTTCGATTCAGATATCGTAGATATTTTTTTGGAGTTTGTAGCCGTTTACCCGGTAGGAAGCAAGGTTCTTCTGAATAATGGAAAGAAGGGAACAGTACTGAAGCAGAATAAAGGGTTCCCGGATAGACCGGTGATCAGACTGGAAGCAAGCCAGGGTGATAATGGATCTGCAGAGGATAAAATCATAGATCTTACGCAGAAAACGAGCATTTTTGTAGAAAAAGTACTTGAATAAAAATAGGTTACATAATAACATTACAATATTAAAAGCGTATTTTATAGAGAGGAGTCTTTATTATGATAGACATCAAATTTTTAAGAGAAAATCCTGAGGCAGTGAAAGAAAATATCAAGAAGAAGTTTCAGGACAGTAAGCTTCCCCTTGTTGATGAAGTAATCGCTTTGGATGAGGAAAGCAGAAAGACAAAGCAGGAAGCAGATGACCTGAGAGCAAACAGAAATAAGCTCTCCAAGGAAATCGGAGCATTGATGGCGCAGGGCAAGAAGGAGGAGGCTGAAGCCAGGAAGGCAGAGGTTGCTGCAGGTGCCAGGAGACTGGTAGAACTGGAAGAGAAAGAAAAGGAACTGGAAGAAAAGGTAACAAAGATCATGATGGTAATTCCCAATATCATCGATCCCAGTGTTCCAATCGGTAAGGATGATACAGAAAACGTAGAAATTACCAGATATGGTGAGCCTGTTGTCCCTGACTTTGAAATTCCTTATCATACTGAAATCATGGAAAGATTTAATGGTATTGACCTTGACAGTGCGAGAAAGGTAGCCGGAAACGGATTCTATTATCTGATGGGTGATATCGCAAGATTACATTCGGCAGTGATTTCTTATGCAAGAGATTTTATGATTGGCAGAGGATTTACTTATTGTGTACCTCCCTTCATGATCAGAAGCAATGTAGTAACCGGTGTCATGAGCTTTGCAGAAATGGATGCTATGATGTATAAGATCGAAGGTGAGGATCTTTATCTGATCGGAACCAGTGAGCATTCCATGATCGGTAAGTTTATCGATACTATCGTTCCGGAGGCAGAGCTTCCCAAGACACTTACCAGCTATTCACCCTGCTTCAGAAAAGAAAAGGGAGCACATGGTATTGAAGAAAGAGGCGTTTACAGGATCCATCAGTTTGAGAAGCAGGAAATGATCGTTGTCTGCAAGCCGGAGGATTCTGCAATGTGGTTTGATAAGCTGTGGCAGAATACTGTAGATCTGTTCCGTTCCATGGATATTCCGGTAAGAACTATTGAGTGCTGTTCCGGAGATCTGGCAGATCTGAAGGTGAAGTCCTATGACGTAGAAGCATGGTCACCCAGACAGCAGAAGTATTTTGAGGTGGGAAGCTGTTCTAACCTTGGTGATGCACAGGCAAGAAGACTGAAGATCAGAGTAAATGGTGAAAACGGAAAGTATTTTGCACATACGTTAAATAATACAGTGGTTGCTCCTCCGAGAATGCTGATCGCATTTCTGGAGAATAATCTTCAGGCAGATGGAAGCGTGAAGATTCCTGAAGTTCTTCAGCCTTACATGGGTGGTATGAAGGAAATCAGATAGATTAAAAACTGATTAAAGAAAATGGGAGGTGAAATTCTTGCATAAATATCTGAGAGCGATTGGTTTCAGTAAAATAAAAGACAGGAAAGAACTGCAGAAGATCCTGACAGATATTGTGGTGAACGGAACAGACAGAGCATATACTTCCAACGGAGAAAAGACGCTTCTTGCTGTTTTTGGCAGGGATTTTGCCGAGAGAGTGGGAATAGCAGTCTGTGGAGAATTCGATGAGGATGACAGGTTCACATTTGACTACTATTTCCCCTACTTTAAAGGGAACCTGATCAGTTCAGAGGAAGATGTGACTGTAGAGCGGCATGCTGCGCAGGAAAGCTATGCCGGAGTCTGCGATGATGTAAAGATCGGCGTTTCTTTGATCTTCTATCTGCAGAATATGGTTACTTATATCAAAGTCCAGAATGCCGGGATGCTGCCTGTCCGAGGAACGACACTGACACTTTCTGCGCTTTCCACGCATGGAGTGATCATGATGCCCCTGATGAAAACAGAAAAGGATCTGATCAAAAACAGAAATACATCGATCAACAGAAGCCAGCTTATTAATGCTGCCAGAAAAGGTGACGAAGAAGCGATTGAAAGTCTGACTCTGGAGGATATGGACACTTATACGACCATTTCCAGAAGAATTCAGCAGGAAGATGTGTTCAGTCTGGTTGATACCTATTTCATGCCCTATGGCGTAGAATGTGACCAGTATTCTATCCTGGCAGAGATCGTGGACTGCAATCTGGTTAAAAATAAGATGACCGGAGAAGAAATCTATCAGATGACCCTGAATTGTAATGATCTTATTTTTGAGATGTGCATCAATCAGGAAGATCTCTATGGAGAACCAGCAGTAGGACGGCGGTTTAAGGGGATGATCTGGATGCAGGGCTATATTAATTTCCCAAATGAAAATGTGTAGAGAATGTGTGTAGTGGCGAAATTACTGTTGCGAGCGGTTCATAAATATGCTAAACTAAACAGGTATGAAAAAGTTCCCATAGTTAAATGGATATAACAAGCGCCTCCTAAGGTTCAATCATGGTTGAGACTTATGGAAGTTGAGAAGTGATAAGTCAGAGTTCGATTCCAACAGGGATTGCCCTGAATGTCAAAATTAGATACAATGGAAATTCATCACAAGAGTGATTGAATTCATAGATATGGCAGCCGGAGCCAAAAGAGCTGAGAAGCCCGAAAATACGGCATTTGTCTCCTTAGTTAAATGGATATAACGGGGTCCTCCTAAGACTCTATTGTAGGTTCGATTCCTATAGGAGACGCTCATTTTTAGCGGTAATGAAGATAGTTTCATTGCCGCTTTTTTCATGCAGAATTGCAATTTCAGTGACAAATTTGTCAGCGAAACAAGGTTGAAAATACTGACTTTGTCAGCGGGGATGGATGCTTGTCACCGATTCATATTTTCCGGTCTGTCACCTAGAGGGATTAACTACAGTGTAGGATGAGTTTTGGGGTGTAAAATTAGGAAAAGCAGTGAGATAAAACACTATATTCTTGCCTGTGATATCAGGCCTGTCGGAAGAGTCCGTTCAGATTAGATAAAAACAATCTATTCTGGACGGGCTTTTTTGCGTTCAGGGAAAGGAAGTTGCCTATGGAAGAAAAGAAGGAATTGCTGGATCAGGATGAAAGAGTTGTAGAGATTGAGCTGGAAAGACTTCGGGGATTTGTAAACCATCCATTCAAGGTTCAGGCGGACAGTCAGATGATTGAATTACAGGAGAGCATTAAGAAGTATGGAATATTAAATCCTCTGATAGTCAGACCGAGGCAGGATGGAACTTATGAGATCATATCGGGTCACAGAAGAAAATTTGCAGCTGAAAAGATCGGTTATCGTAAGGTACCTGTGATCATTCGCGTATTAAAAGATGATGAAGCGGTTGTATCTATGGTTGATTCAAATTTACAACGGGAAATGATCAGTCCAAGTGAAAAAGCATTTGCTTACAAAATGAAGTATGAAGCAATCAAAAGGAAGGCAGGAAGAAGAAAATGTGGTCAGGTAGACCATAATTTGGGAAAGAAAAGCATTGAGCTGATTGGAGAGGAATGTGGGGACAGCCCCAAACAGGTTCAGAGGTATATCAAAATCACAGAACTTATTCCTGAAATGCTTGAAAAAGTGGATGACGGAAGCATGGGATTTACTCCGGCAGTTCAGTTGTCATTTCTGAAAAAGAAGGAGCAAAAGGAAATGCTGGATGCAATGGAATTTGCACAGTGCACACCATCACTTTCCCAGGCACTCCGTATAAAGAAATTGAGCGCAGATGGGAAACTTACAGTAAGGGATATGGAAGATATTCTAAGTGAGATTAAGCAAAAAGAGATAGACAGTGTAGTATTCAAAACGGAACAGCTTCACAGATTTTTCCCTGTTAGTTATACGGCAGAGCAGATGAGACGTGAAATCTTGGAAATGTTGAAATTAAATATGAACAAATATTGGGATGAATAAAGGAGGAACAGATTATGTGCAGAGTAATAGCAGTATCAAATCAAAAAGGTGGAGTAGGTAAAACAGTGTCATGTGTGAATCTTGGAATAGGATTGGCACAGGAAGGAAAGATGACCTGCGGAAAGAGTATTCCACCGCAGATGTTACCAACAGACATTATCAGGGTGGATTTCCCAAAACTGTGCGAAGAGAGTGTGTTGGAGGAAGGGGTATTAGATGAAGATACAGCTGATTGATTTTGGAGGGAGAAGTCCAGAGAGCGCTCATGCCAATGATGCCGGTGCTGATGTATTCAGTCCCAAGGATGCTGTGATCCGGCGGGAGATATCTGTAAGTTGCCTCTGGGATTTGGATGCCAGTCCTGATACCGGATTTTACTTTTGAAAACTGGAAGGAGCGTGGTACGGGGGCTTTTGGTTCCACTGGGAGATAAGGAGAACCTCTTCGCAGAGATTCTCCTTGATTTTAAACGGTAGGTTTTGTAGGTCTTACTGTAAGCTGTAAACCGAGATGCTGAAAAATATTAAGCAGTGTTCCGAGATTCGGGGTTGTTTTGCAGGATTCGATCCGTGCTACGGATGATTGTGGAATACCACACATAGCAGCAAGCTCTCTCTGGCTAAGTCCAAGAGAAGTACGCTGTTCCACCATGGCACTTACGATGGAGGAAATATTTTCAACTTCATCGATGTCTTTTCCAATTTCAGGATCAACGGTTCTTACATATTCCTTATAGTCATTCCAGGTTTTCATAATCATTCAGCCTCCTTTCGGGCAAGGTAATCATCACGTTCAGCCTTTGCCCGTTCAATTTCGCGCTTGGGAGTTTTTTGAGTTTTCTTGCGGAATTGATGCAAAAGAACAAAGGTATCATTTTTGAAATAAAAATATAAAACACGGTTATTGCCTGGGCGAAGCTCCCAGATATCATCATCAAGGTGTTTTGTGATATTTTCATTAAGCCGTGTACCATTATCTTCGAGGAGCTGGATGTACAAACTTATCTGCTTGTATTGAATACGGGCATCTTTGTTTGTAGCTGCTTTGACTCGAAGAGATTCAAGAAATTCCCAAAGCTCTGATCTGCCATTGGAATCTTCGTAAAATTCAATGTTGTACATTAGTATATGTTCTCCAAGTGGAAATATTTATTCTATATACATGATAGCATTTATGCTATCAAAAAGCAAATAAAAAATGAAAGAAGGAAACAAAATTTGAGTGAAAAAAATATAAAATTAGTAATTGCCGAGAAACCTTCGGTGGCGCAGTCCATCGCAAAGGTAATCGGTGCAGATAAGAGAGAGGACGGATACCTGGAGGGCAATGGTTATATTGTCAGCTGGTGTGTGGGGCATCTGGTGGAGCTTGCATCACCAGACAGACATTCAAAGGATAGAAAAGCGCTTGAAAGCCTTGTTTGTTACGAAACTTTTTAAGCATATTAAGAAATAAAAGAGATTGTGTTTAAAGATGGAAAACTTGTCTGAGACGCAGCGAAGTAAATAAAATGAATAATATAGGAAGTCAGTAGTGCGTGAATAAACTGCTGGCTTCTTTTTTGATAGATACAGTCACTCCCAGAGAGTGTGCAGG
>QULQ01000008.1:0-316 GCA_003490145.1 Lachnospiraceae bacterium OM04-12BH | reverse complement strand
CTTCTTTTTTGATAGATACAGTCACTCCCAGAGAGTGTGCAGGATAGTAAAGTAATAATATCAACATGACGATATAGAAAATGCAGGGAAGCATTGTATTTCAAAGAGTTTGAGATACAGTGCTTCTGCGTTTCTATAGGAGATAGTCGTTCTATGCGAAAAATAGTCATTTGATGCGGAGAATGATCGAGCGGAAGATTTGTTTGATATAATAAAGAGTGCCAGGTGAGACTTGTATGGTTTACAGGTATGAGAGCAATCAAAGACAGGAATGAAAAATATGAACATTATTATTTGTGATGACAGGATAGATGAC
>QULQ01000007.1:0-191673 GCA_003490145.1 Lachnospiraceae bacterium OM04-12BH | reverse complement strand
AGGTTTGCTTTCGCTTGTTTTCGACTATTTCTAGTCCTCTGAATCTTCTTCAGAGCTTTGTCCTCTCGGACTTTCTCATTTAGAATTTTCAGGGTTGCATTACTGTTTATTTGTCAAGGTACGAGCAAAGCGGATTCATGTGTGAAAGTGATTTCCGAAAGCTGGCTTTCAGGAAATTGCTTTCATGCAGGAATACATTGTGCGACAGCACTCAGTGAACAGCTTCGCTGCGAACTGGCTTTGCAACAAGTTGTCCTTATCGCATGTTTGCTTTGCATCATCGGCAATCAATGGAGATCACCAACGGAGAAGGAGGGATTTGAACCCTCGCGCCGCTATTAACGACCTACTCCCTTTCCAGGGGAGCCCCTTCAGCCTCTTGGGTACTTCTCCACAAAAGCTGACTTATGATTCAATATATAAGGTTCGTGGAGAGGGTATCTCCAGCGGAGAGGGTGGGATTCGAACCCACGCGCCCTTGCGGACAAACGGTTTTCAAGACCGCCTCGTTATGACCACTTCGATACCTCTCCATGTCGTTTGTACTGACTCGCTCTGAATCAGCGCAAGGATTATTCTAGCAAAACACTTTCCTAATGTCAACAACTTTTTCAAGAAATTTAAAAAGAATTTTTTAGGGAAATTTTCAAACCTATTGCAACTATGTAATTGCAGTTACTTTGAAGGACTCCATCAGTTGCAGTTACATTGAAAAAGCACCTATCACCATAAGATGATAGATGCCTTCCTGCTGTACTGTTATACTGTCGTCATTAATTGTTTTTCCGCTTCATCTATTTCTTCCTGGGTATAGCCAAGGGATAAAATGAAATCATTGTCCATTTTCTTTTTCAACAACCGCTGGATTGATAAGATTTTGCCTTGCTCCATTCCTTCAGCGAACTTTTCACGATCTCTCTGTAGTAGTGTCATATACTCAGTCCTCCATTCTTCATGTTGTACGGCCAGTTCTACTTTTCTTGCGATTTCTGTAGCCAGCCTGCCCCTAGGTTCTTCTCCCGAAAGAAAATCAAGAAAATTCTTTAATTCCTCCGGCAGATTTTCCTTATTTCCACTTGCATTGAGAAATATCTTAGTAGATTCATCACCAAGCTGCAGCCCTTGAACTTCTTTACATCTGTTTTCAAAGGTGTATACGCATTCATTATGTTTGAATGGATCATGAAGACAGACAAAGATAATGAATGTTTCTTTCAATTCGCTATAATCCGCACCCTTTTCAATCAGATTCAGGTCTATCATCCCCTGATAATACCTGCTTCTTTTAGAAAGATTTGATTTTCCCGTTGTCTGCATTTCAATATCATAGACTTTACTATCTCCCTCCAGATAGACATCCAAACGGATTCCTTTTCCGTCTGATGTTATATCTATGGTATTCTGGGTGGTCAGATATCTGATTTCCTTGATCTTTCTCCCTAATATCAGTTCCAGTAACTGTTTGCATAATTCCGGATTTGTATACAGTATCTTACAGAACATAAAATCATCTGTAAATGTTAAATCCTCATATTTTTTACTCATTGTTTTTCCCCACTTTCTCTTAATTATCAATTATCTATGTGATCAAGAGAAAGCCAAAACCGGTCATCCCCTTGTTATTTTCAGGGGACAGTTCCCTTATGTTCCGGGTTCCCGGTAAACTAAAATCTGTGTTACAACTCAAATATTTATATAATTATATTACACCATAACCGGTTGTTTATGCAACTCAGATTCCTTCTGAAAATTTGTTTTTCAAAAAATTTTACGCCTTAAAAAAGTGTTTTTTGAAATTTTCTTATATAAATGAAACATCATTATTCCCTTATTTTATGGGCGATGGATGCCATTTATTGTGTGTGATACATCTCGGTGTAGATCGAACGATTGGGGTATATATGTCTGAAAATTTCATTTGACAAGCATAAAAACTTAATTATGATCAAAGAGAATAACATAGAAACAGCACCGATGGCAGTCGCCTTGCAAACGATACATCCGTGCCCATGCTCGAGAGGAATCCCTTCAAGGTTACATCGGCTGTTTCAAGCGGGCTCTAACAATAGAAAAAGGCATCTATCCGTACCAGATAGACGCCTGAAGTAGACTGCTTCCAAAAATATCAGCCTAGAAAATCCCCTGCAGTACTCTTAGTCTGCCAGAAAGCTTTCGGCCACCCTCATATCCTCCGGTGTGGTGATCTTGATATTCTGGTAGGAGCCTTCTGTCAGCTTCACAGGATGCCTCATCAGCGTTTCTACGACCATGGCATCATCTGTAATATGAATTCCCTGCTGCAGGAGCTTTTCCTCCTCCGCAAGCAGCTTCTGATAAGCAGACCGGATCAGGAGTGCATCAAAGACCTGAGGGGTCTGCACCATCCATACAAGATTCCGGTCAGGGGTTTCCCGGATCATACCCTTTGCATCAGCAATCTTGATCGTGTCCTTCACCGGCATCCCGGCTACGCAGGCACCATACTCCGTGGCATCTGTAAGACATCTCTCCAGGATTTCCCCCGTCACGAAGGGTCTTGCCCCATCATGGATAAAGATATAATCGCAGTTTGAAAGTGCAGTAAGACCACAGGCTACGGAATGATAACGTTCTTTTCCACCCTCCGTCACCCTGCTTACCTTGGTAAAGCCATACTTTTCCACAAGCTCCTGCTGGCAGTAGCTGATATCCTCTGCCCCCGTTACCAGTACGATCTCATCAATAAAGCTGTCCTCAAACGCTTTCAGGGAATAATACAAAACCGGCTTTCCCCCCATCAGCAGATACTGCTTCTTGGTGCTGCCTCCCATTCTCTTCCCGCTGCCTGCAGCAAGTACTACAGCGCCACACCGGCACTTTTTCTTTTCCATATGCAGATTTCCCTTTCGCACTTTAAAATGATCCTGCCGGACTTCATCTCAGCAGGATCCATCACACCTGAATTTATCTCTCTCCCAGCCTGAGTCCCGGAACCGCATTCAGATCATATCCGCTTCTGACACCCTTCAGGAACTCATAATATCCTGCCGCTCCAATCATGGCCGCATTATCAGTACAGTAAATAGGTGAAGGATGGTAAAATTCGATATTTTCCTTTGTGCATGCTTCTTCAAAGGCTGCCCGGAGAGCAGAATTGGATGCAACTCCTCCTGCTATGGCAAATTTCTTATAACCACATTTGCGCAGTGCTTCCATGGAATGGTCTACAAGTACATCCACTACCGCCTTCTGGAAAGAGGCCGCCACGTCTGCCTGATCAACAGTTTCACCCTTCATTTCACAGGAATTCAGATAATTCAGTACGGCGGATTTAAGACCACTGAAGCTGAAATCATACTCTGCCTGTGCCACCTTTGCCCGGGGGAAATGAATAGCTTCGGGATTCCCCTGCTTTGCCACCTTATCAATTTTCGGTCCTCCGGGATATCCAAGACCGATCGCCCTCGCCACCTTGTCAAAGGCTTCTCCTGCCGCATCATCCCTGGTACGTCCAAGGATCTCATATTCCCCATAATCCTTCACTACGACCAGATGAGAATGCCCGCCGGATACCACAAGACATACAAAGGGAGGCTCCAGTTCTTTATTCTCTATGTAATTTGCACTGATATGACCTTCAATATGATGCACACCTACAAGTGGGATCCCTGTGGCAAAGCTGATCGATTTGGCTGCGGAAACTCCAACAAGTAAAGCCCCAACAAGACCGGGGCCATAGGTAACTGCAATCGCATCCATATCCTGCAATTTCATATTGGCATCCACAAGTGCCTGATCGATGACCTGGATCACCTTCTCAATATGCTTTCTGGATGCGATCTCCGGAACTACACCACCATATACCGTGTGCAGTGCGATCTGGGAGTATATCACATTAGACAATACCTCTCTGCCATTTCTTACAACAGCTGCTGCTGTCTCATCACAGGAGCTCTCTATTGCCAGAATTGTAACATCCTTTTCCATCTGTATTTCCTCACTCATCATTATCCGCATCATCTGCCAGCTTAAAGCCATAAATCTTCCAATGCCCCTTCTGATCCTTCCGCAAAAGGAATACCTCCTCTACAGAGCCAAGTGATGTCCCCTTTCTCAGATTGAAGGTACAGTATAATCTTGCAAATTCATTTTCATCTACCGAATAATAATCCACATCCGCACTGGAGCTTACTGCACAGCTTGAGATTACGATCTCCTGCTCTTTAAAGTTATTGATATCCCACCTCAGATCCTGCAGATACTGATCCTGTGTTTTATTGGCAATCAGCTCCTCATCATAAAGGTTCTCAATCTTAAGCGCCAGCTCTTCAAATTCCTCGTCTGTATATTCTTCATTATAGAAGCACTGCGTCATTTTCCCGTAAAGCTTCACTACCTCTTTGGGCGTAGGCGGATAATTCCGGTCAAAATTATACATAAGCGCTTCCTGGACCGCCGTGATCTTAACCGGTTCTTCTTCTGTCTTATGGCTTTTGTTTGAAAGATAAAAATAATATCCTCCAACCATAAGTATCAGGATCAGACCTATAATAACTACCTTATACCCTTCCGATTTTGCTTTTTTTCTGTTCATGCTTCGTCCTCAAATAATAGGGTGATCGTCTTTCCATCCTTGCAGGTTTCTGTCTTCGGAAATATCTTCCTTGCCGCTGGGAGATATTCCTCCGGTCTGTTCAGCGAGGGGCTGTAATGTGTCAGCCACAAACGCTCCGGCTCTGCTTTTCTTGCAATTTCCGCAGCTTCGTAAAATGTCATATGCTTATTTTCTTTGGCCTTTTTCAGCTTATCCGGCTCCCCATACATACCCTCACAGATAAAGAGGTCTGCCTCCTTCGCATGCTGCAGAATACTGTCTGTCGGTCTGGTATCTGTACAATAGGTAACCCGAAGCCCCTTGCGTTTCTCACCAAGCACCATCTCCGGGGTAAATGTCCCTTCCGAAGTTTCGATCACCTCGCCGTGCTGGAGCCTGCTCCAATAGCGCTTGTCTATTCCAAGGGAAACAGCCTTTTCCACCTGGAATTTTCCGATCCGGTCAATCACAATGCTGTATCCATAGCAGGGCACATTATGATTCACCTTAAAGGCTTCAATCTTAAACCCATCAAAGGCAATACTCTGTTCGTTCTCTGTCAGCTCGAAGCAGTCGATCACAAACGGAAGCTCCGGTGCGATCACCCGCAGGGATGCCACGACTCTCGAAAGTCCCTTTGGTCCCACCAAAAGCAGCGGCTCTGTCCGTTCTGCATTTCCCATCGTGAGAAGCATACCGGGCAGTCCGCTGATATGATCGGCATGAAAGTGAGTAAAGCAGATCACGTCGATAGGCTTGGGACTCCAGCCCTTTTCCTTCATGGCGATCTGTGTTCCTTCTCCACAGTCGATCAGTATACTCTGACCGTTGTACCGGGCCATCATGGATGTCAGCCACCTGTAGGGCAGCGGCATCATGCCTCCGGTACCAAGCAAACAAATATCGAGCATAGTACCTCCCTATACCGCAGGCAGGAAATGCCTGTCAAAGCAGCTCTGTTTCCTCCCTGATCTCTGCAGGAACAGAAAACTCTGCTATCATTCTATCATAACACTCTTCACACAGGTCAAACAAGTACCTGTGGCCATCCTTTTGGCTGAAATAGGAAAAAGGAGTCTCCACATGACAGCATCCTTCCATCAGGATCCCATTTTCAACCTTCATCTTTTTTCCACACTGATTACAGATCACCGCTGAAAGCTTTTCCCTGCTTCCTTCTTCATAAATACGCATGGCATCCTCCTGTTTTCATAAAATCTCTGCTTTTATTATGAAGGATACAAAAAGAAAGCACCAGTGGTAAATTATCCTTGTTCTTCCTGTCTCTTCCACATGATCAGTGCATCTTCCCTGGGCTTAGCATAAAAACCCGGTCTGATCCCCTCTGTACGGAATCCAAGACTTTCATAAAGACTGATCGCCTTACTGTTTCCGGCACGGACTTCGAGGGTACAGTCACCAATCCCACAGGAAGGCGCTTTCTTAAGCAGATATTCCATGAGCCTTCTGCCGGTTCCTTTTCTCCGGAAAAGCGGTGCCACGGCAACATTGGTGATCTCTCCCTCACCGGCCATGTTTCTGAGACCACAGTAGCCTATGATTTCTCCGGCCTCCTCTGCCACATAATAATGGGCATAATCTGCCTCCACCATCTCAAAAAAATCCCTTTCTGTCCATGGCTCTGAAAAAACCTCTGCTTCGATCCTGGCAACTGCAGGTACATCCTCTGCACGAAGCTCTCTAATCTGCATGATTCCGCTCCCGTTCTGCCTGAGACAGACGCAGGTATTCCGGTGCATGCTCCATGGCACTGACATACCTGCCTTCTGCATACCAGTCAAAGGCCAGTACACCAAAAGCCGCTGCCCGCTGTCTGTTCATATGTGCCGGGGCAAGCTGGTAGGGAACCTTCATCAGTTCCTTTAATTTTTCTCCATATACAGGAACACCATCCCCAAGAAAGATCACTTCCCTGTCCAGTTCATTACAATGCTGTGCGATCTCTGCAACAGAGACCGGTCTGTCAGACAGGATCTCCTTCATAATATAGCTATCCGGCTCATGGAGTCCTTCTGTACTTCCTGAATTTTCTTTCTTTTCAAAAGCATAGATCCCCGTATAAACCTGTTCTCTTCTGGCATCCATGATCGGACACACCAGCTTGTCTGTGCCATACAGATTGCAGGCAAGTCCCTGCAGTGTCGGGATCTCAATGATCGGGATCTGCAGTGCATAGGCAAGCCCCTTGGCTGTCGCCGAGCCGATCCGAAGCCCTGTAAAGGATCCGGGACCACTTGCTATGGCTATGGCATCTACAGTGGAAAGCTCCAGCTCCACCTGATCTTTTAACTCCTCCAGCATCGGAAGAAGTGTCTGTGAATGGGTCTTTTTGTATTGAATATTGTATTCTCCTACCAGTCCGGTATCCTCAAGCAGTGCAACAGATGCCACAAGGCCGGAGCTGTCCAGTGCAATAATCTTCATATTGCCTCCTATATCTCTTCTATGAGGATCTTGCGGTAGTCAAAGCCCTTTTCCAGATCCTTCAGAATCGTAATCTGCGTATAATGATCAGGCAGGATCTCACGGATCAGATCTGCCCACTCGATCAGGCTGACCCCATCTCCGTAAAAGCAGTCCTCATATCCGATCTCATCCATCTCGGAAATATCTCCGATCCGGTATACGTCAAAATGATAGAACGGCAGCCGCCCTTCTTCATAGCTCTGCAAAATGGTAAAGGTCGGACTGTTCACCGGTTCTGTAATGCCAAGCCCTGCTGCCAGTCCCTGTGTAAACACAGTTTTTCCAACCCCAAGGTCACCGATCAGTGTATACACTTCTCCCGGCCTGGCCTCCTCTCCGATCTTTTTCCCAAGGGCATAAGTATCCTCTGCCCGGAAGCTTTCTTTTTCTGTCAGCATCTTATTTTCACCTTCTTTGGCGGCATATGGGTAGATATGACCCCGATCACAGCCGTTGTTTTCTCTCCCATGGCTTTCTTTGGCAGAATAGTTGCATTAACTGCTGAGGTATAAAGAACAATACTGCGCATGGTGGATATCGCCTTCTGCATGTCTTCCCATTTGCAGCATTCCCCATGTTCTCCCTGTGATACGGTGATCCCTTCCTCATTCATCCGGTAATGCAGCGGCTGCCTGAATGCCGGATTACTCAGAAACTGCTGTTTGGAACGCATAAAAAGCGCCACCGGGAGATACAGCAGGATCACGATCCCTGCAATCGTACATAAAGCACCGCTTCCTGCAAAGCCTGCTACGATCATCAATGCCCCGGCCACCGCACCGATCAGACCGGAAGGGCTTGTAAAGGTATGATGCAGCATATAATCATAAAGATCTGCTGATGTCATCTGTACGTCAAATTCTACTTCCATAGCTGTATCCTTTCTGTTTCCATAAAATAAGGCCGGAAGTCATTGCTTTGCATTGTAAAAACAATAACCTCTGACCTCAATATTTTCATTATACTAAAAATCGGACAAAGTGCAACACCCTGTTTCCCTGATAAACTGTTCCTTTCTGCATGGTCTGCCAAACAGATATCCCTGCAGATAATCAACCTGCATCTCCTTCATCTTCCGGCACCACTCCCGTTCCTCAATGCCTTCTGCACATATCCTGACACCAATACTATGCACCATCGAAGCGATATTTTTAAATAATTCATAATCTCCGGTACTGTTCATCGCCTTCGCCGTAAAATCCTTGTCCATTTTTATATAGCTCGGATTCATATCACGTATACAATGAAGATTCGAATAGCCTGTCCCGAAATCATCTATCACAAAGTGGATCCCGTTCTCGTCCAACGTCTTCCGGAACTTACAGAACGATGACGTCATATCCATAAAGCCGCTTTCCGTCATTTCTATACATATGCACTCCGGCTTTAAGCCATACATTTTAATCACACCCAGGATATCTCTCTCAACATTGCCCTGCATGATCTGCACATAGGAGACATTTATATTCACCCTGAAATCCGGAATATATTGCTGCATCTCCCTGCACATTTTGGCTGCTTCGTCCAGCACATACCTTCCGGCAGGGATAATTAATCCGCTTTCTTCCAGAAGCGGAATAAATTCCATCGGTGAAATGACCTCCTGTCCCTCTTCAGACGGCATGGAAAAGCGCATAAGCGCCTCTGCACCAATTACCTGTTCTGATCTGCAATCCACGATTGGCTGATAGTACACCTCAAAGCCCTTATACTGGTTTACAATAGCCTTACGAAGTGCTGCCACTATTCTTCCTTTTCGCAGAAAAACCTCATAGTCATCCTCATCAAAGATATAAAATCCGCTTTTTCCTCTGCTTTTTGCCTGCTTCAGGACAAATGCAAATTTTTTGCGGCACTCTTCATATCCTTCACAAAAAGTTGTTGCAGGCACAACGCCGACAGAAATTGAAAATACAGCTTCATAATTTTCAGACACTATAAATTTATAGAGCTTATCTGTAATTTTTTCTTTAAGCCTTTCGGACTCTTCCCTTAAATCGTTTTCCAGATCCACAATCACATACTGATCAGCCACAAGATGATAAATCCTCTGCTTATCAGAAAGACATTCCTTCATACAGTCAGCTACGCTTTTTAAGACATAATTACCATAAGCAGATCCCTTGGAGCCGTTGATCGATCCGAAATCATCAATTCCTATATGCATAAGAAACCCTTTGGAAATATGTTCCTTTTGTGAACGCATATAAGCATTAAATTCCAGACCGCCCAGCAGTCCGGTAACATTATCCGCCCTTCTCTGATTCCCGGTCTCATTCAGACATCCAACCAGATACTTCGCATTTCCTTCCGGTTCATCAATCACAATGCCACGGCAATTGATCCATACCGGCATACCATCTTTGCCAAGCCATCTGTAATGAAGATTATGTACCTTTTCTTTTCCTTCGCGTATATCAGCGAGATGCTTTATAAGCGTCTCGCGGTCTTCTTCATACACTACCTTCAAAATATCATTTGACACATCAGTCATGACATTTCCTGAGATCTTGAACCGATTCACAGCTGACTGTGATATCTCCATTGTATTACTCTGCAGATCAATTATATACAGATAATCATCCATACATTCTGTAATGATCTCCAACAAGATTGCTGCTGTCTGATCTCCAAATACTGTAAATATATCATTAATCACAACAAGAGCCTTCCTTTTAATGGCACTATAATAATCCTGCCATTTTTCTAGAATAATTTAAATACATTCACACGGTCATGCATCTTAGCTGCACCCTCTGCCAGATTAATGCTGATTGCTGTATTCTCCTCTGAGGAGGACGCTGTGCCCTGTACCACATCAGAAAGCTGCTCAATTCCCTGTCCGATCTGTTCCAGGGATTCCGCTTGGGAGTTTGCCTTCTCCATTGTATTCTGTGCAAGCTCTGCGAAAGACTCCATATCTGCAATGATCTGATTGAATGCTTCTGCTGTTGTTCTTGTAATGCTATTTCCTTTTTCAATTTCAACTAAAGTTTTGTCAATCAATTCTCTCGTATTTACAGCTGATTTCGCACTGTCTGATGCAAGCTTGCCAATCTGGTCTGCAACCACAGCAAAGCCCTTTCCTGCCTCACCTGCCCGTGCTGCTTCAATCGAAGCATTGAGTGACAGAAGATTTGTCTGGGATGCAATATCCTCAATATCTGTAATAATATTGCCAATCTCCTTGGAGATCTCTGTAATATGCTCCATTTCTGTCAGGAGCTCATCCATTTTTTCTCTTTCTTCATTTGCCTTGCCCGCAGAGGCTCTTACACGTTCAGATGCTCTTTGTGTTTCCTTCGCTGTATCTGCCGCCAGGCTGACAACTGTATCTATTGTGGCATTCAGCTCCTGGATTACCCCTGCCTGCTCTGTTGCACCGTCCGATAAGGACTTTGATGCATTTTCAACTTCTGTTGCATTCACCGATACCTGCTCTGCAATATTACTGATATCAGACAATGTACTGTTAAAACGTTTTAATATATAAAGGAGCGAGTTCTTTAATTCTGAGAAATCACCCAGAAACTCTGTAATTTCATCGCCGTTTCTTGTCAGATCTCCCTGCGCTATCAGCTTTACTTCTTCAGAGATCTCACGGACATAATCTGCAAGAATATTCATGGCTTCTCTTAAATTTCTGATCGTATCACCAAACTCATCCTCAGACTCATATGTAAGCATTTCCACGTTAGACAGCTCACCCTTTCTCAGGCTGGCAACTGCTGCCTCTATCTGTACTACCGGCTCTGTAATTGAGTTCGTGATTATCCTTCCGATAATTGTCGATACTACAGTCATCACAATTCCTATCACCACGATCACAATAAAAATAATAACTGTACACCAGTTGGCAATGCTCTTGGATTCATCTAATTTCACCTGGAAATCATTCCGCAGTATATTTAATTTTTCTCCAAAATTCTTATAGCTTTCATAAACACTTCCCGTCATCAGCTCAGCTGCTTCTGCCTGTTCTCCGTTACTGCTCAGCTGTAATATTTCTTCAGAGGCTTCCTTGTATGCATTCCATGCAGAGCTTGCTTCGTCATAATCAGCTTTTCCTGCCTGTGCCTCTTTGTCTGAATTCATTATTGCATCCAGCTCCTTGCCAGTTTCCGTAATCTGACCTGCAATATTTTCAATTTCTGCTTCACAGGCTGTCAGAACTGCCGGATCTGTTTCAACAAGATGCTGATACTGTTTGACTCTGTAATTAGAGGTCATTGTTTCCAATTCCTGTATATATTCGACCGCCGGAGACCACACCTCCGTAATCTCCCTTATGTTCGAACGGATCACCATGGTTGAAATAAGCGTTACCAGCACTAAAAATACTGTCATAACAAGTACCATTAGCCGATACGCCTTTAATTTTCCAGCTACCTTTAAGTTAACTATCCATCTTTTGATCTTTGCCATATGCTCTTCCCTTCCTTTGTGTTTGAATTTTATACCACACCAAAAATTTTCATTCGTAATCAATTATAATAATATCATGCCTTTTTTTAAGTCAATTAAAAAAGCATTAAATTTTCTGTTACTTTTTTTTCAAATGTTCTGCCTGATTTAGCGAATGATATTTCCGTTTTTCCTCGTACATTTTTTCATCCATATTTCTTAGAAAGGTCTCTGCATCATCCTCCGATCTAAATTCTGCATATCCCATGGAAACACTTAAGCGGAACGGTTCTGCCCCTGAGCTGTTAAACTGCGAAATATTATCATTGATCTCATCCATTGTAGCCAAAACGCACTCTGTATCAACACCTGCCAGAAGCACAATAAACTCATCCCCTGCATACCGGATCGCCATTCCTGTATCCGGTATGGATCTGAAAAGTATACTTCCCATCGTACTGACAGCCTTGTCCCCGATGCTATGTCCCAGGCTGTCATTGATATGCTTGAAGTCATTTATATCCATCATGATCCCATGTAAGGATTTCCAGCCTGCCGTTTTCCTTTTGGCAAGCACCGCATTCAGGTATCTTCGATTGTATAGTCCGGAAAGCTCGTCCGTGTACAGATTTTCTGCATATAGCTGCATCTGAACAAATATCAATGTAACCGCTGCTAACAGCCATGACGCTGTGATCCCGTAAAAGAACAGCTGCAGGATCACTCCTGCAAAACCAACGCCGACAAAATACATCACGGGGAAATAGCTCAGATTGATCCCCTGTTTTCTGGAATGGTACACCAGATATATACTGTAGCCGAAATACATTATAACCGAGATATAACAGGCCAGTGAGCCTCCGGCTCTCTGATATACATTCGCCCCGGATATCCTGAATACAATCCCCGGTCTGAAAAGATTACATAAAATCATGATCACTTCCACAAGCCAGGGAAAGATCAAAAACGCTATTTTTGAGAATATTCTCTTATAATTCCGGTAAATACGCAGCTCCACATACAGGCACCAGAGCAGACTCATGCTGACCGTGCCAATAAAGCACAGGCTGTTAACAGCATAATTAATCTGTCTGCTGCCAGTAAAGCTTTTTCCATCTATCAGAAAGGCCACTGTCTCAGACAGTGCCCCCAGTATATTCACTAATGCAATTCCATCATATATTTTATCTTCCGTATGAAGGCTTTCTCTGTTCTTTCGTCTGCAGTGCAAAAGATACCCCGCCATCAGTACGGCCAATCCGTTTGCCATTAATATTTCTTCTATGATTATTATCGCCATCACCCTCCCATCACTGACAGTACTGAAGCGCATAATTGAGAAAATTCTCCAGTATTTTTTCTTTATTATATCTGAAAATCCCCCTTAAAGCAACCATAGAAGTCCATTATGAAAAGTGGGTTATTCGTGCCTGAGTGCTTCGATCGGGCTTAAGCGCGCTGCTTTTTTGGCAGGATAAATACCGAAGAAAATACCGATACCACAGGAAAACACTGATGCCCCTATAACGACCGCCGGATTCACAGCAGGTGTAATCCCTGCAATAGCGCCGACCAGCCTTCCGCCAAGAATACCAAGGAAAATACCGATCAGTCCACCAAGCAGGGTAATAATACCCGCCTCCGCCAGAAACTGGAGCAGAATGGATCCGGTTCTTGCCCCAAGCGCTTTACGGATACCGATTTCTCTGGTTCTTTCTGTCACCGAAACCAGCATAATGTTCATAACACCGATACCGCCAACAAGCAGGGAAATGGCTGCCACGAAGGATATGAAGATCGTGATGAATCCAAGGATCGTATCAAACTGGGAAGATACATCCGTAAAGCTCTGCATCATGATCTGATTTTCTCCCCGTACATTGTGCCGGGTCTCCATCAGATTCAGTACCTCTCCTGCCACCTCAACAGAGTTTTCCGTAGAATCTGCCATCACATAAAACTCCTCTGTATCATCAATATAAAAGCCATATTTGTTGCCCACAAAGGTAAGTGGTGCTTCTGCGGTGACCATCTTATCCATGCCGGAGCCCATATTGATCAGGGAAGATGCACTGTCCTGACGGATTCCTACAATGCGCATTTCCTGTGTCACACCATAGAAGGTGGCATCAAAGGTCATTCCAATCACATCTGTAGTTCCGAACAGGGCGATGGCACTGGCTTCTGTGATCACGCAGGCATTGACCCCACTGTCATAATCATTCTGGGTAAAATATTTACCTTTAATGATCGGTTCAGAAGCCCGGTACTGCAGTCCTGTTGTTCCTGCTGCCAGACTGATATCAAAATCACCCTTCGGTCCTTCTGCGGTTCCCCAGAGACTGAATGCTGGTGTCACACCCTTTACATGGTCCACGTGTTCCATAATGGCATCAAAATCTGACTGGTCAAAGGTAACTGTGGTATCCTTTCTGGTACTATCCACATAAAAAGCGATCTGTCCCCCGGCAATTCCCTCAAGCTCTGAATTGACCTGTCCCCTGACACCATTACCAATTGAAATGACCATGATAACAGAGGAAATACCGATAATAATTCCCAGCATGGTCAATATGGACCGTCCTTTATTGCTTTTGATATTCATCAAAGCAATCTTAATATATTCCCATATCTGTGCCATAATCCGTGCTCCTTAATTCATGGGAACAGCAACTGCTGCCATGCCTTCCGTAATATCTCCGGTCACCTCTGTGATCAGCTGGTCTCCTTCTGAAACCCCGCTTAAAATTTCCACCATAGTATCAGAAGAGATCCCGGTTTCCACCTGTTTCTTCACTATTACATTATTTTCAATGGCATACACAAATTCGCCTGTACTGTCCACATTGACTGCTGTTACTGGTACCAGCACGGCATCCTTTACTTCTGCGGTCTCGATCACTACCTTGGCTTCCACACCCAGATATACATCACTGTCAGGATCCAGGATTTTGATCTCAGTTCCTACAACGGCTGCTCCACTGTCATTTTTCTGTGCCATCTTATCGATCCTGGAAACCTCGCCTTCATATTCCCTGCCACCGATCGTAACGGTTGCTTTCTGGGAAAGAGCAATCTTGTCAAGATCATACTTGGTTACAGAAATCTTTACGCAGACATCCTCTGTACTTTCCAGCTTTAAAAGCTCTGTACCTTCTGCCGCTGTTGATCCCTCTACGGCACTGACAGCGGTTATGACACCATCAAACTCTGCTGTCACACCATCTGAAACTGCCTCAAGCTTTGCGAGCTTATCCTCAGACTGAATCTCCTTGGTCTGATTACCGGCCTCCAGCTCCTCCTTAGCCCCGGCTGTCATCTTGCTGCTGTCGGCGCTGCTCTTCTGGGATTTCATTTCGGAACGATATTCCTTATATTTGGAAAGCATATCATTATATACTTCCAGTTCTGATTCCCAGCCTTCAATCTCCTTGTTATGGGACTGTTCATAATTATTCTCCTGCACCATTTTCTGCAGATTCATATATTCGTCAGAATCCGGTTGATCCTGCCAGTCCAGCAGGGAAATCTGAAGCTGTGTACCAAAAAGTGCAAGCTCATCCTTTTTCTTCTGGATCTTATTGTTCAGCCCTTTAATATAAGCCTCGGTATCTGCTATCTGCTGATCCAGCACCTCCATGTTAACATTGGCCTCATTCAGATCCCCCAGTTTTTCATTGTTTGTCTGCACAGAGTTCCGATAGCTTCCCTCAGCAGCCTGTTTATCAAGCTGTGCAAGCTCAGTTGCCCTAGAAAGGTCACTTTCATCATAGCTGATCAGGACATCTCCCTTTTTCACAGCATCTCCTGCCGCTACGTTCACACTGCCGATCTTCACATTCACATTGGAAAAATAAGTTTTCTCTTCATTTGAGGTCACATTTCCACTTGTATTGATCGTCTGTCTGATATCCCCTCTTTCTGCTGCTGTCGTCATGATCTGCATGGGAGTATTTGCTGCAACCACATTGGATATGATCACATAAAGAATAAATACTCCTACCGCAGAAAGGATGATGATCCTTCTTTTCTTCTTTCTTTTTGCCGGGTCAGCCGGTTTCTTTTCCTTTTTTACTTTCTTTTCAGCTTTCTTTTCTTCTTCCATCTTCTCCTCCAGAATTCTATGCCAATGCTGCATCATTATTAATATCCGCCACAATCTTTCCATCCATGATCCTTATGATCCTCTTCGCCCTTGCTGCGATCTCATTATCATGAGTGATCAGGATCACGGTTCTGCCTTCCTTATGCAGCTCCTTCAGGATTCCCATGATCTCCTTCGTGGAGCCGGAATCCAGATTTCCTGTGGGCTCATCTGCCAGGATCACAGGCGGTGCCTGGGCGATCGCCCTTGCTATGGCTACTCTCTGCTGCTGTCCACCGGACATTTCAGAAGGCTTATGATCCATCCGCTTCTCAAGTCCCACCTTTTTCAGCGCAGTTCTTGACAGCTCTTCCCGTTCTTTCTTCGGAACACCCCTGTAGATCAGCGGCAGCTCTACATTTTCAAGAGCCGTCATATTGGCGATCAGGTTAAAGCCCTGAAAAATAAAACCGATCTCTCTGTTTCTGATATCAGAAAGCTCATCATCTGTCAGATGTGACACATCCTGCCCATTCAGATAATAGGTACCTGATGTGGGGACATCCAGACAGCCGAGCATATTCATCAGTGTCGACTTACCGGATCCTGACTGTCCGATGATCGCCACAAACTCGTGACGGTCGATCTGCAGATCCACATGATCCAGAGCCCGTACTTCATTCTCACCTGGATTATAAATCTTACACATGTTCCGGATTTCTATCAGTTCATCCATCCTTTTCCCTGTCCCTTTCCTTTTCTCTATGTATTATTGTATTATATCATTAATACAGTTTTGTCAAGAGGAAAATTCCCATTTTTCATTGTATTTTCCTTTTCTGTACAATATAACGAATTATATCAGAGCTTTTTCTTCAAAAACAGGATTATATCCTTAATTTTATCTTAAAGAAAAACGCCCACGCATCTGCATGGACGTTTTCATAATCACCGGTATTCCTTGACCAGTGTCTGTATATACTCATTTATTTCACAGTCTCTACCTGTTTTACATGCTCTGTTTTTCCGGAAATGGCTGCTGATTTCAGGATCGGGCTGAGCTTCTTGTAGATCAGCATGGTTACCAGTGAAACACTGCCGCCCTTTAACAGGTTCATAGGCGCTACCGCAAAGACAACCAGGGTTACAATGCTGTTGATATTTTCGTTTACCGCATTTCCCATCTGCACAATGGCATCCAGCGGGAGTCCATAAAGCTTTGAAAATGCAGGGAGCAGGTAGATCGCATTAAATGCGGTACCAAATACGGTCATGATCAATGTTCCTGTAACAGAACCAATCAGTGCGGTTTTTCTTGTTTTCTTAAACAGATAAATGATGGATGCGGGCAGGATGAAGCTGCAGCCTACCACAAAATTGGCAAGATCCCCTACAAATGCAGTACTGGTTCCCTTCATCAGAAGCTTTAACAGGATCTTCACGAATTCGATCATGACTCCGGCTACCGGGCCAAAGGCAAAGGTACCTACCAGTGCAGGGATCTCGCTGAAATCCAGCTCATAAAAAGAAGGGGCAAAGGGAAGGGGGAACTCAAACAGCATCAGTACGGCTGCGATTGCTGAAAACACACCGATCATGGCAATCTTTCTTGTACTTAAAACCCTCTCGGTATCATGATTTCTTTTCTTGATCGCCTTTTCGGCCGCATAGGCGATCAACATCAGCGCTGCTGCAATTCCTACTGAAACCAGAACAAATACTACATTGTCCTTTACACTTGTCCATAAACCATTATTCATTTCATTTTCCTCTCTTTCTGCCTGTCCGGCTGGCATATGCCATTTCAGAAAGGTTCTTCTTTGGCAGAACAATCAAAAACCCCGGATGATTCTCATCCGGGGTTTACTTGCTTTTCTGCTCATAGAGAACATCAGGCTCTTTGCTTAAACCTGACTGCTCTTTTCTTCTCTCATCCAGACTGTACTGTCGGTTTTGGAATCGCACCAAATCAGCCGCTGTGCTTCCTGCTGGCTTATTCTCCGCCATTTTCAGCACATACGGGTCGCGGACTATACCGCCGGTAGGGAATTTCACCCAACCCCGAAGAACTTTTCTATTTTTTATCCGATGCTAGATTAGCACACTAACTGTTAAAATGCAAGAGTTTTTTCCTTCCGACTCACGCCGCGCATGCGTGGGTGCATTCCTATCCAGATTCTCAGTTCGCATCTTCCACGTCTCCATTTCCTGCCATGCAGTTCCATTCCTTCTTCAAAGCTGCTTCAAATGCCTCCGTGCTGGACACACTGGCAGCCTGCCTTACCAGCCTCTCCAGTATGCCGGTATCTTCGATCGCATTGATTTTATCTCTAAGGTCTGAGGGTACCTCCCCATGTGCCTGCAAAAGGGTTATGATCATCTCCCTATAGGCACTTTCTCTGCCTTCCTTATAGCTGTCCTTCTTTTCCCAGTAAATGATATCATCAAATTTCATATATTCCAGTCTCACCTCCGGCTTCTCTTTCACCTTCGTTATCAGTCTGTGCAGACGGTCTGTAGCTTCATCTACCACATTCTCCTTCCGGCTGTCCTGCAGATAAGTAAGCAGTGCGTGGATCGCTTCATTTCCTCCACGGGTTCCCCCGGTATTAAAATACAAAAAGGTCAGCCCGTCTTCATAATCGACCTCCGGCACTTCTTCACAATGATTATGTACGCAGTACTTCATGTATCCTTTTCCGAAAATATCATAATTCAGGATCGTCACAATATAGAGATTGGGCAGCTTATCAAACTCCCGATCCCCACTGGCAAGCTGTCTGCTGTCGATCACTGCCTGATAAAACCGGTTGTGCTTTGGCACATTCATATCCTTTCTCAGATGGGGCTCCAGATCATAAATATTCACGCCTGATTCCTGATCTTCCCCTTCCAGAATCTCCACATCCATCCGGATCCCCCGTTTCTCGGGAAGGATTCCCTGCAGTGTCTTCTGTGCTGTGATATGGATCTTTCCGATCTGCCTTTGCAGCAGGGTTTCCAGAATAAGCCTGCAGAACTCCTCTCCAAGCTCCTGATCCAGTGCGGCCGCATTCACCAGGAAATCATCCATGACATCCATTTCTTCCAGTGTCTTTTGGGTTTTACCCATACCTCTTACCTCCTCTGGCGGTACAGAAAGTACAGGTATCCCCTTCTCTTCTGTCTTCTTCCGCCTACATAATTTGTCTGTGTGAAAATGCAGGCGATACGCCAGAAGATGCCTCTGCCTGGTTCAGATCCCAAAGATTCAGATTCATCAGATTTTCACATGAATTTCTGTTACATTTTTATCGTATCAGTATATGAAATGTATGTCAAGTTGTTTTGTATCGTTTTGTGATCGGTATTTCGTTTCCGCCATTTCCCCATATTTTTGTAAGAAACCAGATTCTCCGTCTGCGGCGAGTCACTTTACGCAACGTCTGTCCTTCCACTGCAGTGTGATCCTGCCAAGAGGGCTTTTTTGTGTCATTGGAACATTATGGAATAATTTCCTATTCCATAAAAAATGTGGCTCTGCAAATATATTTCTATTTACAGAACCACACTTTACTACCATGGTTTATTTCTTTTATTTATTTCTGTTCTGCCTCATTTTGCAGATTGCTTTTCCTGTACTTCTGAACTGTTCTGATTTCAGCCACTGCAAGTAAGATCAGTACCAGTGCATCAACTCCGATCAGTACCTTCTGCCATGTGTCCAGTCCTCTGTCAAAGGTATGGTCTTCATATACCCTTGAATTGACAACCGTATACAGAATATTCTTGGTTGCCTGGCGCATTGCCTTTACAGCTGTTGCTGACGTGGTATCTGTCAGATAATTTGTTCCTGTATCATAATCAGCTAGCATAATATCTACACCATTACGGATTGCTCTGTCTGAATCCATGAATCCGAAGTCTACAAAATAATCTGTCAGAACCATTCCTCTGAACCCCCATTCATCACGGAGAATTGTCTGATCCAGAGGAGCACAGGCGCATCCCGGTAATGTTCCAATATGATTATAAGAACTCATAACCGCATCCGCACCACCATCTTTTACTGCTAATTCAAATGGTTTCAGATAAATTTCTCGGATCGCCTGCTCGGTACTCCATGTACAGAGCTGTCCATATCTGTTTGTTTCCTGATCATTTAACGCAAAGTGTTTTATGTAAGCATATATGCCATGTTTTTTAGCTGCTTCTACTGCTTTGGCAGCCATTTTTCCGGCAAGAACGCCATCTTCGGAATAATACTCAAAATTTCTGCCGCCAAATGCGGTACGGTGCATATTCATAGATGGTGCATACCAGCCTGTAACACCCATTTCGTCTGCCATCTCTCCGATGCTATCGCCAAAGGTTGCAGCCAGTTCCTTATTCCATGTACATGCCAGCATTACTTCTGATGGGAATCCGATGGATCCCTGTCCTGTAAAGTTATTATTAATTGCGGCTGCCCCATCACAGTCAACAGTAGATGATTTTTCAATGCTTTCGATTGCTGCTGTCTGGTATCCACCTGTAGCAATCAGTGTATTCATCTCGTCTACGGTAAGTTCATCCAGAAGCTGTTCCCATTTTTCATCATCATAATCAACATTTTTCAAATCTTCCAGTACGATTCCGTTTTTGGCTCCTGTTACCGGCATCTCATCATTTTCATCATTATAATCCCTGGGATCATAATTGGAGTTATTTAAAAATGCCTCTTTTTCCTGTTCAGGAAGCATATAGTCTGACGGAGCTGCTGTTGCTTTTTCATAATTGGCAAATCCATCTGCTCTGGACAGATATTCTGCATTTCCCTCTGCAAACTCCAGTTGTGTTACTGCTGCTGTCTGATCAGAGGAACGTGCATTGTCTTCACTATATATGGTATCATTCTGCACCGTATAGACTCTGGAATCTATCACATTGTGTGAATCTGCATTAATGGAAATGGTGTAATCTCCGCTTTCCAGAACATAGCACTTATTTACCTTTGCATCAAAGGATGCCATATCTTCAACAGCAAATGAAATGGTAAGTACCTGTGACTCTCCCGGCTTTAACATATCTGTTTTTGCAAATTCCACAAGATTTGCAGAAGCCTTCTCGATACCTCCATTGGTATATGGCGGGTCAAAAAATACCTCTACTACATCTTTGCCTGCAACGTCTCCTGTATTCTGTACTGTAACTTCAAATGATACTATACCATTTTCTTCAGAAATATCTCCCATTTTCTGTGAAAATGTTGTATAACTCAGTCCGTAACCAAACGGATACTGTACTGTGCTATCATAATCTATGAAGTTTTCCATTGCGGCTGTTTCATAATATTTGTAACCTACATATATGTTTTCCACATAATTAACGAAGGAAGGATACATATCCACAAGGCCAAGATCATCAATGTGACCATACTGCTTCATGTTCTCATATGTAAAAAGTCCGATATTATTAAAGTATGGTGTCTTTGTCAGATCATAAACAAAAGTATCTGCTGTCTTACCGGAAGGATTCACTTCTCCGTTTAAGATTTTTCCAAGAGCGGTAAAACCTGCCTGTCCTGCTCCGGGTGTGTAAATGGCTGCCTTCACAGAATCATACTGATCCAGTACGCCAAGTTCCATTGTATTGGCAGAGTTGATCACAACAATAACTGTTGAAAATTCTTTTGCCACACGATCGATCATCTGTAACTCTCTTGTTGTCGGCTCCAGATAGGTCTTGGATTCATCCAGATCTTCCGCATATTCGCTCATCCTAAGTCCTTCAGCACCACCCCACAGGCCGCCGCCACTTGCTTTGAATGTGTCTTCTTCTACATAATAACTGGTTGGCAAATCGGCTCCTTCTCCTCCGGATCTTGCCAGAACAACGACAGCAACATCGGAAAAAGCTTTTGCTTTGTTAAAAATATCTGCCTGATCATATTCATCCATAGATGGTTCCGGTACTGTCCAGTCCTGTCCCCAGTAATCAATGATTGGTCTTGTATCCTTAAAGTTCACATAAAAATCTGCAATTTCCTGATTGACTTCAAATCCTGCTTTTTTCAGTCCCTCTAAAATGGATACTTTATCATAATTGTCATTGATGGAACCGGCACCGGTTCCACTGTATACCGGATTAGTAGAAGACCAGCCAAATACATTTAACTTCTTTGTATCCTTTAATGGTAGTGTATTATCCTCGTTCTTTAATAACACCATGCCTTCCTCAGCCATCTGAACATTTGCATTAATCGCATTGTTCATGGAATCTTCCGATATCGTTCCGTCTCCGCTGACCAGATTCAGCAGCGTTCTCATGGGACCGGTACAGATCAGATTGATCACGATCGTGATTCCAAGTCCCATCGCAATAAGAGCTTCCTTACAGATCAATGCCTTTTTTCTTTTTTCAACCTTACTGCATGCTATGATCACAATTAGTGCCATAACAATAATAACCGCTAATGCAATTAACTGTGGTTTACAGCTGTTCAGCACGTTTATGACGTCACCCACACTAAAACTAACCATGTTTTTTCCTCCATCACTTATATACTAACTTATTTTTTACTATTTTTATTCAGCTTTTCTTTTTCCCTGCATTACCCAGAATTTCATGGTCGGATAGCTGATTACAACCTGTACCAGAATATTCAGAATATTTGCAAGTGTGGGAACCACCCCCTGCGGGATCCCAAGCCCGATCAGCCACCCCTGACTGTAAGCCGGCAATGCCGTAGATACCAGCACCAGAACTACTGCCAGTACTGCATATTTCCAGGCTGCTTTTCCAAAAGCCGCATCCGAATGAAACACCAGATTTTTCTGTACAAAGAAATTCACCGTCTGGGCTGCTGCCGTTGCCACAAGGAAACTTAAAAATCCGCAAAGCATCAGGCTTTCTCTGGTTGTATAATCAAAAATCCAGGCCTGAAAGGGTATTTCTTTCAGTCCCTTGAACACAAACCCTGTACAGATCCACATCACTACAAAATTCGTGACCGTTGCGCAGTTTGACAGGATATTAAAGATAATGAACTCATAAAGATCCGGATGGCTTTCTTTCCATTGTTTCAGTCCCTTCATGTCTCACCTTCTTTCTTCTGATTGTCCTCACCGGCCTGTCTCTCCAGCGTCTCTTCATATTCTCTGTTGGCACGGCGGTTTTTAAAAAATCCTGTTATCACCTTTGAAAGGCCCTGCAGGGTTCTACCGTTTACCACCAGCAAAATGCCATCCACCATTTTCATGTCCACCATGCCTTCTGTCATTTTGGCAATAGCCCGGAAGGGCATATTATACTGAAACAGAGTATTCAGATCCGGCTGTTTTCCCTTTTTTTCCGCCTTCTCAATTTTCTTCTTAAGGCTTCCCGCGATCAGCCTTGCCAAAGGATTCCTGGCATAGCGCATATCTGACAGAGGATCATTCCGGTCAAGAGTCCTTCGCTGTTTCCGGCTGTCTGTCTGCTCTTTTGCACCAGGCAGCGTTTCCGGTTCACAAGCTTTCGCCAGTGTCTCTCCCGTCATCTGTACCCCAGGCAGAGAAATCTCTCCGGTCAACCGGATATCCTGGCTGCTGCTTCCTGCAAGGATCTGGTAAGTTCCTTCTTCCTGCTCCCAGCTTCCGCTTCTTTCACTGAAGAACCGGAAGGTTTTATCATCGAAGGGAATCCTGACTTCCTTTTCTTCCCCGGCTTTCAGATGGAGCTTTACAAATCCTTTCAGCTCCTTTTCCGGCCTGCTGACCTTACTTTCCGGAAGCGCCACATACATCTGCACGATTTCGCTGCCATCCACAGTTCCTGTATTCTTTACCTTCAGACTGATTCCCTTGTCAGCTACCTGCAGATCCCTGTAGGCAAAAGTAGTATAGGAGAGTCCGAATCCAAAGGGGAACGATACCGGAATCTGATTTTTTTCAAAATAGCGGTAGCCTGTGAAGATCCCTTCCCTGTATTCCAGAGTTCTGTCCTTCGCCGGATAACAGGGATACGAAGGGGTATCCTCGTAGCTCCAGATCCAGGACTCTGTCAGTTTTCCGCTCGGATTAACCGATCCGGTCAATATTTTCATCACAGCACCTGCACCTGCTTCTCCGGATAAGCCGGTATGCAGGATGGCTCTGCAGTCCTTTTTCCACCAGGTACCTACTACGCTTCCTGTGCTGAGCACTGCCACCACTGCCGGATTGACTCTTGCGATTTTATGGAGGAGTGACAACTGATTCTGGGGAATATTGATGCTTTTCCTGTCCGTCCCTTCCGTTTCCTCCTGTTCGCCAAGTCCAAGGAAAAACAGTACAACATCTGCCTCCCCGGCAAGCTTCAAAGCACTGGCCTCTCTCTTTTTATCCACTTTTCCGCTCCGCAGATATCCACGCTCTGCACCTGCAAGAACCAGCTCTGTTTTCCGGATTTCTTCTGCTGCAGTTTCTACTAAAATGGCATTCACACAGGAAGAACCGGCTCCCTGATATCTTGGAGAAAAAGCAAAATCACCGATCAGCGCTACTCTGGTTCCTGCTTTCAGGGGCAGAATGTTTTCTTCATTTTTCAGAAGCACCATGCTTTCTTCTGCCGCCCGGCCTGCCAGTCTGTGATGCTCCTGATAAAGGCTTTCCTTCTGCCCTTTCAGCTTATGTTTCTCTTCTGCAGAATGCTTCGGAAAGGTAAGAGCCGCTGTCAGCAGTTCATCCACCCTTTCATCAATTTCCTGCTCTGTAATCCTTCCTTCTTTCAGCGCCCTGATCAGCTCTCTGGCACTGTCAAAGCCACAGCCCGGCATCTGCAGGTTGGAACCATTCCGGATGCCCTCCGTAAAATCATTGCCGCCGCCCCAGTCCGTGACCACGAACCCTTCAAATCCCCACTCCTTCCGGAGGATCTGCTTCAATAGAAAAGGATTTTCATTGGCATAGGTGCCGTTCACTTCATTGTAGGCTGACATTACAGCCCCCGGCTTTCCTTCCTTCACTGCAATTTCAAATCCTGTCAGGTACATTTCTCTGAGTGTTCTTTCATCCAGCACGGCATTCAGCGCCATCCGTCTTTCTTCCTGACTGTTCACCGCAAAGTGCTTGGCACAGGCGCTGACGCCCACTTTCTGGATGCCACGGATCATGGCTGCCGCCATTTTACCGGACAGATAAGGATCCTCCGAAAAATACTCAAAATTCCTGCCACAGAGCGGATTCCGTTTCAGGTTCAGCCCCGGTGCCAGAAGTACACTGACATCTGCTAATGCCGCTTCCTGTCCAAGTGCCTCTCCTACTTCCTCTTCCAGCTTTTCATTCCAGCTGTCTGCCATGGTAGCTGAAGAAGGAAAACAGGTTGCCGGCAGGGAAGGATTCAGTCCAAGATGATCTCCTGCGCCACACTGTCTCCGAACGCCGCTTGGTCCATCCGCAAAGGTAATACTGTCTATTCCAAGATAAGCATAGCCTCTTGAGGCCCACTCATTTTTGCCTGTCAAAAATGCGGCTTTTTCTTCCAGTGTCATTTTTTCTATCAGCTCCTGATGCCGCATTCTTTCCCTCACCTCCTTTTTTCTGTAGTAAGACGTCTTTTTCTGATTTTCATTATAAACAAAAAGCCAGAGGGAATTTCCCTCTGGCACAAATGGTCAGAAATCTGTCATGAACTGCATCTGTTTCCTTCTTTTGGTATCAGAATCCGCATGGAAAAGAAGTGATCCTTTACTCCAAACTGTATGGTTCCTCCATACTTTTTCACTGTATAGCTGATACTTTTAATTCCAAATCCATGATTGGCAGCATCCTGCTTTGTTGTTACCGGAAAGCCATTCTTTATCTTTACCTCCCCGTTACAATAATTACGGACCTCTGCATAAATAAACTGTTTCCGCAGGGACACCTCCATGTGAATGATCCTTTTTTCCGGATCCGGAACCAGGATCACATGCTCAATGGCATTGTCCAGCGCATTACCAAAAATCGTACAGATATCCGTCACATGCATGAACTTCAGAAGCTCTCCATCTGCCACACAGGTAAAAGTGATCTGATGACTGTGGATCAGTGGCATCTTTCCATCTAACACCCCATCCAGTACCTGATTGCCGGTCTGCCGCTCCGGCTGATAGGCTGAAAGCTCTCCTTCCATCTGGTCGATCCACTGTGACCGTTTCTCCGGATCCTGCTCTGCCCGAAGTCCCGCGATCTGATGCTTCAAGTCGTGGTATTTCATGTTGATCAGGTCAGTAACCTCCTGATAATTCCGGTAACTGTCATACTGGGCGGTCAGCATGCTCTGAATCTTTGACAGCTCCTTTTCCGCACCCACCTCATAACGAAGACTCTGATAGGCATAAAGGATCGCCAGTCCTCCAAAGTCCACCAGCGTCCTTATCGTGAAAATATCGGATGCAATGGTTCCGCTGAAAGGGGTATTGCGGTACACAAAGCTTAAGTTGCTGAGCATAAAAGCACTGAGTACGATCAGTAGGGTACTGCTAAGCTCCCTGACACTGATCTCCAGTTCTACTTCATCCCGTTTCATCCTGGATTCTATGATAAAGAGCACCAGTGCCACTGCGCCATAAACAAAAATCAGCGCCAGTACATTAAAAATCCCTCTCTCTTCCCTGCCACCGTGCACAAAGTATTCCAGCTGCCACTCCAGGGAGGCCATAAATTCCGCCGCCAGAAATGCTTTCATACAGCAGTAAGCCACCATTTTCCAGGTAATATCCATGATCAGCCAGAGAAATAGAAGCATGATTAAAATGGCGATTACCATACAAGGGATCCAGAGAAGTGTCGGAACCTCTCCCGTAAGCATCAGCCAGCCTGTCAGCAGCAGAAGCACTGCAGCCGCAATCCCTGTAAAAACAACCGGTTTTACTTTTCTTCTGTAGAAAAAGCAGAACAGCATACAGCACAGCCATTCTGCGATCGCCGTATAATATCTTGGTATATCCTGATAGGCACCTGTCAGTATTTCTTCCATGATTAATGTTCTCCCATATATTCTGCCAGTGCTGCCATGAAATCATTTTTTCTTGCCCGGCTGATCAGAAGCGCCTCCCCCAGGATCATACAGCAGCCATCCCTAACGCCGTCCACATATTCCAGATTCACAAGATACCCTTTATTGCTGCGGAAAAACCCAAGCGGCACAAACCTTTCCTCCGCATCCTGCATTCTGGCTCTCTCCTTCAGGTCTCCGTTTTCTGTATGATAGATCAGATTGTGGCCTTCGCTTTCGATATAATAAATAGAAGCGGCATCCAGCCTTACAACTCCCTCCTGTGTATTCACCTTCACCGGCCAGCCAGTCTTCTGTGGGATCCTGCTGATCGCACGCTCTAACTTTCTTGCAAAGGAAAAATAGGTCACTGGCTTCAGCACATAGTCCATGGCATCCACCTCGTAGCCACGGATCGCATAGTTTGTCATGTTGGTGATAAACATGATCACAACCTTAGTATCAAGCTTCCGTATTTCCTCTGCTGCTGTCATGCCATCCATAAACTGCATCTGGATATCCATCAGGATGATGTCATATTCTCCGGTATACTTTTCCACGATCTCATCCCCGTCTGTGAAGCGTATCACCCTAAACCGTCTGCCGGATTCCTGCTGGTATTTCTCAATATATTCAGTAAGCTGCTTTGCGTAAGCTTCTTCATCTTCTACAATGGCAATGGTGATCATGCCTGAAATCCTCCTGTCTGATTTTCGTACGCATCATTATAGCAGAACTTCTCCTTTCTTTCCACCTTTCTTGACAGTCCCGGGAACATATGTTATAGTAAGCCGCATAAAACCCTGCGGGGTGTGGATTTTTCAAGAGTGATCTTCTTTTCGCCACACAGTAGCCTATACTGTATGGCTTTTTTTGTGGAAAAAATTGGAAATTACAGGAGTGAAAGAAAATGGATCAGAATTTTATGAAAGAAAAGAAAATATTGCCGCTTGTAATCTCCATGGCGCTGCCCATGGTACTCTCCATGGCGGTCAATTCCCTGTACAACATCGTGGACAGCTACTTTGTAGCCAGAATCAGTGAAAATGCCATGACAGCCCTTTCTCTGGTATATCCCGTCCAAAACCTGATGACAGCCATTGCGGTGGGCTTTGGTATCGGTATGAATGCAAGGATCGCCTTCTGTCTTGGTGCACAGGATCAAAAGCAGGCCGATCAGGCTGCTGCAACCGGTATGGTACTCAGCATTATCCACGGCCTTATATTAATGGTCATCTGTCTTCTTGGCATGCCAAAATTCCTGTCTCTGTTTACTGACAATGAAGAGATCCTTTCCATGGGACTGACCTATGCGAACCGCGCCTTCCTGTTCTCCGTCATCATCATGCTTGGTATTTCTCTGGAAAAGGTATTTCAGGCTGTTGGACGCATGAAAGTATCCATGATCAGTATGATGTGCGGCTTTATCGCCAATATTATACTGGATCCGCTGATGATCTTCGGGATCGGTCCCTTCCCCGAAATGGGAATGGCAGGTGCTGCCTATGCTACCGGAATCGGCCAGTTCATCACACTGCTTGTTTATGTTGTGTTCTGCATTTTCCGGCCACTGCCGGTTTCCTTTGCAAGGGAAAATATTGTATGGAACAGAGCACTGCTGCAAAAGCTGTATGCCGTTGGTATCCCGGCTTCCCTGAATATGGCCCTGCCGTCCCTCCTGATCTCTTCCCTGAACGGCATCCTGTCTGCTTTCTCTGGAACCTATGTCCTGGTGCTCGGCGCCTATTACAAGCTGCAGACCTTTATTTACCTGTCTGCTAACGGTATCATCCAGGGCATCCGTCCACTGATCAGCTTTAATTACGGTGCTGGGGAAAAGAAACGGGTTCAGCAGATTTTCGGTACTACCCTTGCCCTGACAGCAGGTGTCATGGCTGTTGGTACCCTGCTTTCCTTCCTGATCCCCGGTCAGATGATCGGCCTTTTCACGGAAAATCAGGAAACCATCCAGATCGGTATCAAAGCCCTTCATATTATCAGCCTTGGCTTTATCGTATCAGCGGTGTCAGTTACCTGCTGCGGCGCGCTGGAGGCTCTTGGCAAGGGAATGGCTTCTCTGCTCATTTCCCTGTCAAGATATGCTGTGATCATCATTCCGGCTGCTTTCCTGTTCAGCCGCCTGTACGGAGCCGAAGGTGTATTTGCCGCCTTCCCCGTAACTGAGCTGCTGACTGCTGTCTTTGCATGGATTGTCTATAAAAGAAATCAAAGGTGCTGAAAAAATAGCTTATTTTTCCTCTTTATACTCTTTTGTAAAGAGGAATGGCAGATACACAATCCCGTTTACAATAAGAACCATCAGAAGATCCTTCCAGCTGTAAATGCGGCCACCAAAATCTGCACTGCCAGTCAGTACGGCGATCACATTGTTATTGATGTAATGAAGCACTACTGCAGTCCAGATATTCCCGGTTCTGCTATAGGCAAAGCCAAAGAATACAGAATAGCAGATACAGGCAATGATCTGGATCAGGATGCTCTTCAGCCACGTATCCGGACTGTAATAAAACAGATTGATCGGCAGATGCCACAGTCCCCAGATCACACCAAGCAGAAGGACACCGCCCTTTAATCCAAATCGTTTCTGCAGAACGGGCTGCAGGAAATAACGCCAGCCATACTCTTCCCCGAAAAAGATGATATAACTCAGGAAGTAATTGATCACAAGCATCGGAAGCATGATATAAAGGGACGGGTCTGCAAAAAGAGAACCGAATTCACTGATCCGCCCCTCCAGAAGATAACTGAGCAGCAGCCTTACCACATAAAGCAGCAGAAACAGCAGCATGATCAGGAAGGAAGCCTTCACCTGATGTCCTCTAAAATTCAGCCCTGCCGCTTCTTTTATTTCCCTCTTTTCCAGAAGGAGAAGGACAAGCGCAGCTACACTTCCAACGATAAATACGTAGCTCTGAATCACATACCAACCCTCCCCTACGCCTATCACATTGCCAAGCGGAATAATTATGCTGAGTACAGCGCAGATCACGGTAAGAGCCAGCACCACAAAATATGTCACAAAAAACTTCATCGGCAGCTTCTGCTCTTTTTCTCTTGCTGCAAGCAGCACTGCCATAACTCCCGCTGCCGGATACAGCATCTGTGCCGCCGGAAAGCTGCTGATATCCCTTCCAAGGAAATAACCGATCCCCATCAGTATTCCCATTACCAGTGTCAGCCCGAAATTGACACCAAAGAACAGTTTCACCTGTTTATTCTCATTCATCCTCGTCATCTCCCAGCATTTCATTTTCTATTTTCTGCTCCCTGAGCTTTGTCACCTTTCCCACGATCAGAAAAGCCACAAAACAGAGCACAAAAATGATGCCTCCATCACACGCCCCTGCGATCAGTCCGACCATCACTTTGTCAGACAACTTTTCCACATAAGGGTTCTGCGCCGCCGTGCAGACACCAAACAGGATCCCCCCAAGGACAGCGCCTGTCAGACTGTACAGCAAATATGCCTTCACACCCGGCACTTTCCTGTGCTGGAAATTCCAGACACCCTTCCACATACAGCCAATCACCACACAGATAGACGCTATCATAAATGTGATCCATTCCCCCTGGATCTGCTCAAAGGGCATCCCTTTGATATTTCTCTGATAAATAATACTGATCAGCAAAAGCCAGTAGGTGATCCAGAAGCACGTATGCTCTACTCTGTATATTTCCTGCTGCTGTCTTTCATCAGCCTGCTTCGCAAATAATTTCTTCCAAAGTTTCATTTCACTTATTCCTCTCTCTCCTCATCTTCCCAAAAAAGTCCATCCAGCGTCCTATCAAGTGCCCTGCAGATCGCAATACAGAGCTGCAGGGACGGATTAAATTTCCCTGCCTCGATCATTCCGATCGTCTGCCTGGTCACTCCTACCTTCTCTGCAAGCTGCTCCTGAGACAGATCCTTTTCAATCCTCGCAATTTTCATCCGTTTATTCTTCATACCATTATCTCTCTCCTCTTCCGGATGTTATTATCTGACGGTGTACGTTGGTCAGGCATTTCTTTTTTCTGTATCCGTCATAAGTATGGTAATATTTCTTTTCCTTTTTGTCAACTATATTTTACATTTTGTAATTCAGCTATTCTGTTTGCTTTCAAAGCACCAGCAATTGATGAACCACAATTCAGAAAAACCGGTAATCTGATCATTCTGGATTTTCACCATAAATTCACTTATAGCAACAAAAAGCCCATTACAATAAGTAGAAACTTTCTACATATTGCAATGGACTTTTTTACAAACTCAGACTTGGTGCAAGCACCATTTCCGATAAAAACCTCAGGGGTTTTTGTTCCATGTACTTATAGTACCCAATCGTTAAAATAATGTCAACTAACTTAATTTCAATTATTTTACCATGTTTTAATATTCAATTCCAATCTCCTTATATTCCAGAAGTCTTGCTTTTCCCATGGGAAGTTTCATGCTGACTCCTTCCATAGTCCCATCTAAAATTCCATTTACTGCAGTGAAGAAATCCTGGATCACCTGTTTGTCTACAGGTCTGCTGTGATGTCCCGGCCATGTGATATCATAAAGTGGCTCTATGTGGATCAGCTTTTCCAGCGAGTCCCTATACACCTCCATAGCTGCTGCATACTCCAGCTGCAACAACACATGTGCCCTGCAGCAGGTGTCCCCGGTGAACATCCATCTGTTTTTTTCATCCAGAAAACAGACTGAACCAACAGAATGCCCCGGTGTCTTTACTACCCGGATTCTTCTGCCTCCCAGGTCAAATGTCATTTCTTCCTCATAATAATGACATGTTTTCTTCACCGGCAGAAGTCTGTCCTGCGTAAAAATGCGGCGGACAGATTCTTTACTGTGCAGCCTGTAAAGTTCTTTATCCTCTTCTGCAAGCCATACCTCATCAAATGCCCCTGTTCCGCCAATATGGTCTGCGTGGCCATGTGTCAGTGCCACTGTGACTGGTAAATGGACAAGTTCTTCGCAGATTTTTTTCAGTGCAATCGTTCCAAAACCAGTATCAATCAATAAAGCCTTCTGACTGCCTGCAAGAAGGTACATATAGGAACCTGCAGTTTCATTATATTCTGCAATGAGCCATGTCTGCTCATTTAATTTCTCTGTCTCGTATTTCATAGATTTGTCTGTTCTTTCCCGCCTTCCTGAATGATCAGCCTGTTCTTCGTACCTGCTTCTATCCCTGCAAGAAAGGAAAATGCCGGATCCAGCATCTGTTCCCAGTAATCTAATTCATGGTCACCGTGACCGCTGCAATAAATGTGAGGAATATTTTCTTTCCGCAAAGCATCCTCAAATTTTTTCACTGCATCATACACAATACGATCCTCCTTTCCACAGCACAGAAATAATTCCGGCCTGTTATCCATATCCCTTCTTGTCCACTGTGCGCACAGATCACATTTGCTGCCATAATAAGCCTGTCTGCTTCCGAAAATACCACAGAACTGCTCAAAGGAAAATCCAGGGGCTCCGTCTGTCATCAGCATATACGCATCCGCTGCCGGTGAAAATGCCGCCACCTTTGAGAATGTATCCCGATATTTAATGCCATTATACAATGCGCCATATCCTCCCATGGAAATTCCGCCAAGAAAGGTATCTTCTCTCCTTGTCGATAAAGGAAGTATTTTTCTGGTCATTTCCACCAGCTCTTTTCCTATATAGGTGCTGTAAAAGGTCATACGGTCTGCTATATTCTGATAGAACAGGTTCTCACCATCCGGCAATACAATGGCTATGCCCTTCAGTTCAGACTGTCTTCTGAGCCCAAGGTATGTGATCAATTCTGTTGCATTTACGCTGTATCCCGGCAGTAAATATAATGTTTTATAGGGTGGCTCCCATTTTCCTGAAAGTCCATCCGTAGGAAGAATCACTTTTATGTTGACACTACGCATCAAAGCTTCTGATTTATAATCGATCTGCAAAAAAGCCATCTTCTTATCTCCGTAATCTAATTTTTTTATTTAAATATAAGCTGTGCGAAATCACATATGCACATACGCCATACATTCCAGTCATGTGCACCCGGATATACTCTGCGGATCTGATTGATTCCCTTTTCCTTCAGGATCTGATCATCGTGGTCAAAATGCTCCCAAAAGGGATCCTGATCCCCCATGGCACGGAAATAAACATCAAATATACTATTGAACATATCCGCATCATCTAAAATCTTCATATGCTCATTCTTACTGACTTCCCTCTGAACCATATCAAGCGGGCTGCCCTGGATCATATCTGATACAAAACCGCTGAAGATTCCAAGGGAACTGAAATACCCAGGATGATCGAAGCCTGTAATGCTTGTCTGTAAAGAGCCCATAGAAAGTCCTGCCATTGCACGCATCTTTTTCGTTCTTCCTATGCGGAATTTTTCCTCTGCATAAGGAATAATATCCATTAAAAGCTGCTTTTCAAAAAGTCTGAAGTCAACAATTCTTTTTCCATTCCCATCCAACGTCTGAACCATGCCATTACTCATGACAACCACCATTGGAACTGCCTTTTTCTCTGCGATCAGATTATCAAGGATAAAGTTCACCTTACCAGACGCTGTCCAGCCGACTTCATTTTCACCATGTCCATGCTGTAGATAGAGCACCGGAAATTCTCTTTCCTTCTCTTTCTCATAGCAGTACGGTGTATATACTACGCAGCTCTCCCATTCCCCTGTCACCTTTGAGAAAAAATACTCTCTGCGGACACTTCCGTGAGGAACGTCCTTAATGCAATAGAAATCTTCAGCTTCTATTTCAAGTGCCACATAGTTATAGGGACGGCTGTAGCCATAAGTGATCGGAAGCAGTGGGGTCACAACCTCCACACCATCAATTTTTAACTGCACATACTGGATTCCGGCGTGTACCGTATACTTCATTCTCCAAATGCCGTTCTCCTCTCTGCTGCACGGAAATTCTTCCTCATTCATAGTAAATGTGACTTTCTTTGCTTCCGGTGCCCTGAGCTGAAGAAAATAATGCTCTCCCTCCTTTACCAGAGCCGGAACCTGTCCCTCCCACGAAAGTACACGGTCAAATCCAAGCATTTGCTCATTTATATTATAATTCATGCTTTTTCCTCCATCATAAAGCGTTTGGAAACAATCCCGTATCCATCAGACTATTCCCGTCCTTCCATCCGGTGTGCATTCTGTGATCACATATCCGGATGTTTTGAGATCAGCCGTCAGTTTTGCTTCATAACCGGCATTTTCCCATACAAATTCCATCCTGTTTCCATCGGCATTTACCGTGATACTGCTGTCTTCTGCAAATGCAGGAAATGTATTACGAAAACGGAGCATCTCCAGCTGTCTTGCCACAACAGGTTTCTTAAGTGACGTTTTCATCTGCTCTGTCGTAAGATTTGTGCGGTTGATTTCTTTATGTCCCCCTGCTCCGGCACGCTTTACCGCTTCATAATCGTTCTTTCCAGCAAAAAGGTCAAGATACCAGATCTGGGGTTTTCCAGGCATGAAAAGCTGCAAAGCCCTTGCAAGGAGCATCCTGTCATCTGATTCTCCAAGCGCACTATAATAGGTTGCATTTACCTGATAATACATATTTTTCTGTCCGTGAAGATCCTTGATATAGCCACCTCTTCCGACAATGGTATCTATAAGATTCCGAATACGCTCTTCTGACAACAGTCCCTTTAAATCAAGGAGTGGAATTCCGTCATGGCAGCCAAGCATATTAACGGTATGTATCCCTTTTTCAATTAATTCCTGCGCCCAGGCAGCCAAATGACTGCCATCTCCGCTTTCCAAAGCATCAATGATCAGCCCGGGAAGGAAAAAATCATAGGTCATATATCCCTTTTCTGCAATCTGTTCATAATTTTTCTCACCATAACCAGCATGGATCTCTGGAAGCAGTGTCAGATTATATTTATCTGCAAGTTCCCGTATCCTTTCCAGAAGCTCCCAGGTTCCAGGTTCATTTAAGAAGTTCTTCTCACCCGGTTCCTTGGGTGCATAGGCAAATGCATCCAGACGCACAATCCTTGCACCATATTCTGCAAGCTTCTTTAGTGTATCATCATAGAACTCCCATACAAGTGGGGATTTGATATTAAGATCCATCTGCCCTAGGTAATGTTTTCCCCTCTCCATGCAGCTGACAATCTTTTCCTTTTCTTCCCCAGACAGGAACCTGGTTACCCTGCTGTTTTCCTCTGCAGTAAGAATTTCTGACGGCTCCTTTCCTTCTGTTGTCTGCCGATTTAATAATTCTGCCAGCATCTCGGATTCTGTATACTGCAGTCCGGCTGCCTGCATCAGATCCTGCGCATCTACCATACGATAAGTAACCTTCTGATAAAATGTATTCCAGTAGGGAACATTTCTTCCATCAGGAAATCGTACCATTAAAATCGGAAGCCCTGGCTTCCGGAAAAACATATCTTTGATATATTCCGGATCCGGCCTTATATACCCCTCTTCTGTCATCCTGCCACAGCCATCCCAGAACTTATTCCAGTCAATAAAAAAATCCCGGTATTTGGATTTATCTCCGTTTTTCAGGATATCCTGGAACTGTCCGGATAATACAGATGCATGATTTAATATAAAATCCAGCTTCAGATCAATTCCAAGTCCCTCTAACTGACCCAGTGCTTCCCTGGATGCCAGCATCTTATTCAGCGAATAATCAATCACAGAAAAGCCTCTGTCCAGATCGGTATGAAATATGCTTGGAAGTATATAACAGGAAGAAAATACATCTTTCATCTCCGTTTTTTGCAGGAATGCTGCAATATCATCTAACGTTCCACCCATACTGTCCGGATAGACATTTAACATTGGTCCGATATTCATAAGCCTATCTTCCTTCCTCCATTTGCCTGCAATATGCCCCATAGCTTAGCAGTTCCCCTCTCTTGGAAATAATGATCTTTGCTTTTGAAGCCTGCTGCTCCAGCATTTCCTGCTCTATTTCCAATACCATCATGGTAAACGGACTGTTAGTTGCACCGTCCCGTTTTCTTGCCCTGCGGTGCGCCAGTGTCTCCCTGGGTGTACTGTTTAACAAAACCGGAATATCTACTCCTCTGTAATTATCACTGTTTCCATGTGTCCATTCGATCACGAGGACCTGCACACCGGAGAAATCCACCTTTTCATACCATAATTCGGTATCCTTTCTTCCCATGCGCTTCAGCCAGATCTCATCAGAGCCTGCCTTGAATTCCCTTACGATTTTTTCTACTTCATCAAATCCGATCTCATCATTTGAGCCAAGATATCTTTTCAGGCCTTCTTTCCCATTTCTGAGATAAACCTCATACCAGCCGTACTCTCCGATATGCGTTCTGTTAGCGTCATCATTCTTTTCCTGAAGTCCATGGATGACTGTAAAGCGATCTGCCGTGAACACACCTTCCCTTACCATTCCCTGTAATGCACTCTCCCGGAAAATATGAAGACGTTCTGCATCATTATATACGGGAATCCTGTGAGGATAATTATCTCCTGATAAGGTATAGCTTCCAATTCCCACTTCCTTTAAATAAAAGGCTAATAAAGAAGCAATTTCTGATTTTCCAACTCCGGAGCCTCCACAGACCGTGATGACAACCTTTCCCATATCGGATTTTTCAGAAGCCTCTGCCAGTTTGGGCAGCAATTCCCTGAAAATAATATTTGCTTTCTGAACATGCTCCCTGGTAATATCCACCTTATCTCCCGGCATATCACCATGCACAATATCCTCCGGGATAACAGGCGGCTGCCAGTCTGTTATCTGATTTACAATTTCTGCAACTGATTTCATCTTTGATCGTCTCCTCTATTCTTCCCCAAGTGCCCATCGTACTGCAGGTTCTAAATACTCATTCCAGAATTTCCATTCATGAATTCCCGGGCTTTCCCTGTAGGTCACGTTCACACCATTTTCTATGAGGAAATCACGGAACTCATGGTTTTCCTCTATCAGGAAATCTTCTGATCCGCACGCCATGAAAACCGGCTGGATCATCTCTTCTTTTTTTACTCTTTCTTTCACAAGGTATTCCGGGTTATTTTCACTCTCATCAAGCTGGTTAAGATCTCCGAAAATCTGTGTATAATAATCATAATCTGCAATATCATTCTTACTTCCCGGCTGCATCCCTTTGATTCCGTTCACAATAAGAGCTGCTGACAGCCCGAACATTTTACCAAACCGTTCCGGGTATTTTAAAGCCGTATGAATCGCTCCAAAACCACCCATGGATAAACCGCCGATAAAGTTATCCTCCGGATCCGCAGACAGTCCAAAGGTCTTCTGGCAGTAATCAGGAAGCTCTTCTGCTGTAAATGTCTCATACCTGCGTCCGGTTCCCTTTCCATTCAGATAAAAGCTGTTTTCACCTGCAGGCATCACCACTGCAAGATTATATCTGACTGCAATGTCCTGGATCAGGCTTCCCGTCAGCCAGTCCTGTGTGCTTCCGGAAAATCCATGAAGAAGATATAAGGTCTTTACCTGTCTCTTATAATATGGATTGTCAGCAAGTATCTCCGGCTGTGTATCATTTGGTAAAATGATATGAAATGTGATGATCCGGCTGAGCGCCACTGAATATGTATTAACCTGCAATAATGCCATATTGGTTTACCTCTCTTTTTTTCTATGCTAAAATGTATTTTATTAATTAGAAAGAAGGGATAGCAATGTCACAACTGTATGAGGCATATAATGATATTGTCTCGTTTCTTCCTGTAAACATATACCGGCACAATCTTACCGGGAATTATATATACGCCCCACTGCACTTTCATCGGAGCATCGAGCTGACTGTAACCCTGACAGGGAGCATTCGTTTTAATTCAGGAAGCTGCAATTTTGATTTCAAGGAATCTGACTGGCTGTTGATCAATAGCTGTGAGCTGCATTCCTGCAGATATATTTCCCCCTCTGATTCCTTTACCGGAATCAGTATTTTATTTTCCCTCCCATTTATAGAAAAATGGCTTGGAAAAAATCTGTTTTTTTACAATCCAAACAATGATCTGTTAACAGAAAAAATCAAAAAAATCTCTATTGAAATTTTTAACATGGATCCTGATGCACCCACTTATCAGTTCCTTCTTATGAGCAAAATTTATGAAATACTGGCTTTACTGGCAACCAGTTGTATAAAAAAGGATACCTCCTACTCTGCTCCAAGCAAACAGGATGTCCACCTGGCATCCTCTTTTGCTGACTATATTGAAAATCATTATCAGGAAAATCTTACACTGACAGATGTTGCGGATCATTTCCAATATACAGCCAGCTATTTTTCCCGTCATTTCAAGGAAACCCTGGGTGTAAATTTTCTTTCCTATTTAAATTTCGTCCGTGTCAGCCATGCTGCCGAGCAGCTTTCCAGTGGTCAGGAAAACCTGACTGAATGTGCATTCCGTAATGGGTTTCCCAATATAAAATCATTTATTACCATGTTCAAGAAATTATACGGCTGCACCCCAGGCGTGTTTCTTGCTTCCCGGAAGCACTAGCCCTTTACACTTCCGGCAACCACTCCTTCTATAATATATTTCTGTCCAAACAGATAGAATGCCAGTACCGGCAGAATACTCAGCAGCAGACCTGCCATCATCGGTGCATATTCTGCTGTATGATTGGTAAGGAAGGTTTTGATTGCAATTGCCAGAGTCTTTGTTCCCTGCTTAGTGAGGAAAAGGCTTGACATAAGGAAATCATTCCAGACACCCATAGCAACAAATACTGTAACTGTAATGATAATCGGTTTCAGCAGCGGCAGAATGATACTGAAAAACGTTTTTGTAAAGCTGCAGCCATCGATTCTTGCTGCCTCATCCAGTTCTTCCGGAATCCCTTCTGCAAATCCTTTATACAGAAACACTGCAAACGGAAGGTTTAACCCTACTGCAACATAGGCAACGATCAGTAAATTATTGGAAAGTCCCAGCCATCCGGCATAAATTTTCACCAACGGTATCATATAAACCTGGAATGGTGCAACCATAGATGCCAAAAATGCACCAAAAATGATTTTATTAATTCCCCATCTTTTTCTTGCAAAAAAATAACCTGTCATAGAGCCAATCAGCATATTGACTGCAACTGCCAGTACTGTGATCACTGCTGTATTCCTGAGAGAAGACCAGAAATTCATTCTGTTAATCGCAACTCTGAAATTGTCCAGACTGAACTTTTTCGGCAGTGCAAATGGTGCAGTTATAAATTCATTCGTGGTCTTAAAGGAATTAAGCACAAGTACAAAAAATGGTACCATAAAAAGAAGTAAAACAATTAATGTAATAAGGAAAACCGCATTCTTCTTCGCTTTTGTCATGACTCCTCATCTCCCTTCTTTGTGAAATATACCTGCAGCAGTGAGATTACTGCAACGATCACAAATAATACGATGGCCTGTGCTTGTCCTTTTCCGAACTCCATACTGGTAAAAGCTGTCTGATAAATCTTGTATGCGATTAACTCTGTTGACTTATATGGTCCACCAGCCGTTAAGGAAAGATTCATATCAAAAGACATAAAGGTTCTGGAAATTGACAGGAAAATACAAATTGCTGTTGTATTACGTATCAACGGTACCTTCACCTTCCTGACAGTCTGCCAGGCCGTTGCCCCATCCACACGTGCTGCCTCGATCAGCTCCTTTGGTACATTCGTAAGCCCCGCTATATAGATTACCATCAGATATCCGCTCATCTGCCATGAGCTTACAATAATCAGGGCAATCAGTGCTCTTGTTGGATGGGTCAGCCAGGAGGTTGACATCCAGCCGATACCAAAATGCTTGCCAAATGCTGTCAGCACATAGGAAAAAATGAAGTTCCAGATGTAGCCAAGAATAATTCCACCAATAATATTGGGTGTAAAAAATCCGGTCCGGAATAATCCCTGCCCTTTTATCCCACTCGTCACTGCGAGTGCCAGTGCAAATCCAATGATATTACTAGCAAGAACAGTAAACAGAGCATAAACCACCGTCTTTAAAAATGATGACACAAAAGTCGGATCCTTAAATACTGCAGCGTAATTTTCCAGTCCAACATAATTAATATGCATTGCAAGCCCGTTCCAGTCCGTAAATGTGATCCAGATACCATATATGAACGGAACGATAATCACCGTCATCCAGACAAACAGGGCCGGGAAGCCAAAGCCAGCAAACTGCAGGAGGCTCCTCATTTTTCTATTTTTCTTCTTATCCATCATTTTCTCCTTTAAAAGCAAATGCGGGGAAGTTTCCTTCCCCACATTTTCATTTCCTGGCTATCTTGCTTCCTGCTTCTGCCAGTAAGCATCTATTCCTGATGCAAGTGTTTCTCTGTCACATGCTCCTGCAAGGTATTCACACATATATGCACCACATTCATACCAGATATCAGACGGGCACAGATTCGGTGTTCCATAGAAATCGTAGGTAAGTCCTTTTGCAATATAATCTGCTGTTGATAATCCTAACGGGCTTTCAATTTTTACATTTGCATTTTTGTAAGGCAGAGCCTGTCCACATGTTTCAGCCATTAACTGCTCGGCTGTTTCATCAGAGGTAAGGTACTCGATAAACTTAATACCCGCTTCCTGCTGTTCTTCCGTATTCTGGCTTGCATCTACACAGTACCCCTTTGCATAGGATGTTGCAATACTCTGATTAATTACATCATCCGGATCATCACTGTAGGGAAGCGGCAGTAATCCAAACTGGGCATCCGGTTCAACAATATCAGCCATATATGTCCATGCCCAGTCACCCATGAACCAGGTTCCGCAGTCGCCTGTAGCCAATGCCTGGGCGTCCATATTGACATCTCCAACCAACGGATCAGCCTTGTTGTAGTTGTACTGTGCAAGCAGATCAAAGGTGTCCATATATCCGTTAAATACAGGACTGTCAATCTCCTTGGTTTCTCCACTGATAATACTGTTTACATAAGCAACCCTTTCCTCGGTAGAGCCATTAGCAGCCCCATATGTCTGGCATAAAATGTGGGATCCTACAGACCAGTTGACACCTGTGATACAGGTTGCTGCAACTCCGGTAGCTTCAATCTTATCAAACAGATCCTTCAGATCAGATCTTGTTTTGATGGAGTAAGGATCAAAATCTCCGCCTACTGCCTTATCACATACAGCTTTGTTATAAAGAATACCAATACCTGCTGCTGTTCCCGGTGCCGCATATATCTTTCCGTCAAAGGTAAAGGTTGCAAGCGCTGACTCATTAATATTTCCAACCAGGGATTCATTTGTAAGCTCTCTCATTCTTTCCTGGTTTTCATAAATATTAATCGGATCCATATAAGATACTGTTGGTCCCTCATTGCTTGAGTACAGAGCCATCCACTGCTGCAGCTGATCATCACCTGCTGCGATGTACTCTACCTTGATTCCCGGATTTTTGGATTCAAAATCTGAGATCAGCTGCTGGAACATATCGTCCTTGCCAGTCTCTGTTGTGTAGAATGAAATATCAATTTCTTTTCCGGTCTCTGCAGCTTCTGTGCTCTCTGTCTGATCTGTTTCTCCAGATGATGAATCTGTATTTGCATCAGCATTTCCACATCCAGTCAGCATGGCCGCAATCATTGCTCCAGTAAGCAGTAAACTAAGTACTTTCTTTTTCATGTTTTCCCTCCTATACATTTACCTGTTTCTTGTCCTTTAGGATGATTTCATTATACTGTACAATTTGACTAATCTCTTTCCCTTTTTTACCTGTTGAATTGTCAATTTTTTACTTTTCCTGCTCCCTTCTATTGCTGTTTTATATGTTGTTTCACAACGTATTGACAGATCATACACTTTTGTTTCCATTGACTAACAGATCCGTTTTGTGCATAATTTCATTATCAGACTGTGAGGTGACATTATTATGAAATTTATTTCCTGGAACGTAAATGGTCTTCGTGCCTGTGTGCAGAAAGGCTTTCTTGATTATTTTCACTCTGTGGATGCGGATTTTTTCTGCATTCAAGAATCAAAGCTGCAGGAAGGGCAGATTGCTCTTGACCTCCCCGGCTACCATCAGTACTGGAATTATGCAGAGAAAAAAGGCTACTCCGGTACAGCCATCTTTGCAAAGAAGGAGCCCGTTTCTGTCTCTTATGGGATCGGCATCGATGAGCATGACAGGGAAGGCCGTGTGATCACACTGGAATATGACAACTTCTATCTGGTGACCTGCTATACACCAAATTCCCAGAATGAGCTGGCAAGACTTCCCTACCGTATGACATGGGAGGATGATTTCCTCGCCTATTTAAAATCTCTGGATGTGAAAAAGCCTGTGATCCTCTGCGGTGACCTGAATGTAGCCCATGAAGAGATTGACTTAAAGAACCCCAAAAGCAACCGCCAGAATGCCGGCTTTTCAGATGAGGAACGGGCGAAAATGACAACCCTTTTGCAGGCCGGCTTCACTGATACCTTCCGTTATTTTTATCCTGCTGCCGAGGGGATCTACTCCTGGTGGTCTTATCGTTTCAAAGCACGTGAAAAGAATGCCGGATGGCGTATTGACTACTTTATTACCTCAGAGCGCCTTGCTCCGCAATTAAAAAAGGCAGCCATCCATACCGAGGTTTTCGGTTCGGATCACTGCCCTGTTGAACTGGATATTGATTTATAAACTCATTCTTCTGCCAGGACCGCCCAGCGCATCTTGGTGGATTTCGCCCTTGGGTTCTTTGCGCATTCCTCGCTGGAAGGCCGGATCACATCTTCAGCAACCTCACTGTAGATCCCTGCTTTCTTCCCTTCCTTGAAGGCATGCTTCACCAGTCTGTCTTCCCCGGAATGGAAGGTCAGGATAGCGATCCTTCCACCAGGTGCCATACAGGAAGGGAGCTTTGTCAGAAAGGCTTCCAGTACTTCAAACTCACTGTTTACATCTATACGGAGTGCCTGAAACACACGGGCACAGGATTTCTTCACTGCTTCCTTCCGTTCCTTTTCAGGCAGAAAAGCAAGTGTTTCCCCGATCAGCTCTGCCAGCTTTGTGGTGGTATCTATCTTTTGCCCTTTGCGGTTTCTTCCAGCGATGGCCCTTGCAATCTCTGCCGCATAGGGCTCGTCAGAATTGTCAATGAGCATTCCCTCGATCTCTTCCCGGTTCATTTTCTGTAAGCGTTCTGATGCAGGCTCACCGTTCTGTGGGTTCAGCCGGAGATCTAAGGGTCCTTCCTGTTTATAGGAAAATCCTCTTTCCGGATTATCGATCTGCATGGAGGATACACCAAGATCTGCCAGCAGGAAATCAAAGGGACCGTACTGCTCTGCCACCCTGTCAACATTAGCAAAGTTCTCGGAAATGGGAGTAAAGATCTCTTCTGAAAATCCTGCCTCCCTAAGCCTTTTTGTGGTCTTCACGATCTCGATCGGATCCACGTCCAGTGCATACAGGTGCCCCCTTCCCTGCAGTGCCTCCAGCATCTTCCGGCTGTGTCCGCCATATCCAAGGGTAGCATCAAGTCCTTTCATACCCGGTTTTATCTGCAGAAAGGTAAGGATCTCCTGTACACAGATGGAAATGTGCATTCCCGCCGGTGTACTGCCCTTGCTGATCACCCTTTCTATCGTATCTTGATATTTCTCCGGATTGAGTTCCTTATATTTTTCACTGAATTTTCTGGGATGTGTCCCACTGTAACGCACTCTTCTCTTATGAGGCTTCTCATCCTTCTGCTCTTCTGTCCCCAATCCGTCACCTGCTTTCTATTTCTGATTGATCTTCATGGTCAGGGAGATCCTCTTCTTCGGTACATCCACGGAAAGTACCTGTACCTCTACAATATCCCCGACACTCACTGCCTCCAGTGGATGTTTGATATATTTATCTGTGATCTGGGAAATATGCACCAGACCATCCTGATGAACACCGATATCCACAAACACACCAAAGTCAATGACATTCCGCACAGTCCCCTTCAGGATCATGCCAGGCTTTAAATCCTTCATATCAAGGACATCACTGCGAAGGATCGGCAGCGGCATATTTTCTCTTGGATCTCTTGCCGGCTTTTCCAGCTCCTTTAAGATATCTGTCAGAGTGATCTCACCAATGCCAAGCTCCTCTGCCAGCTTCTTCTTATCCGTGATCTTCTTTTCCAGTGTCCCAATGCTGCTTCCTGCTGCATTTCCGGAAGCTGCTGCACTGCTTCCGTTATTTCTGTTCTTTCCGTTATCTCTGTGAGATCTGCTTCCCTGATCTTCAGCTTCCAATGTCATACCGCCCATGGCTGCAGCAAGCGCCATTCCCATGGCCGTTCCTGTATTACGGATCACGACCTTCTGCTTCTTCTGTCTGCTGCCAGCTCCGGCTCCTGCATTTCCACTGCTGTTTCCTGCCCTGCTGCCTGTGCTCTTCTGTGCAGCGGCTTCCTTCTGAAGTTTCCGTACATCATCCATGGTCAGATGCAGTCTGTCGAGAAGCTGCATGGCTGCCCCATAGCTTTCCGGATGGACACTGGTCGCATCAAGCGGATTGTCCCCGTCTGTGATCCTCATAAATCCGGCGCACTGCTCATAGGCCTTGGGACCGAGCTTTGCCACCTTTAAAAGCTGCTTTCTATCTGTAAAGCGGCCATTCTGTTCCCTGTACTCCACGATATTTTTTGCAATAGCTTTGGAAATACCGGAAATATATTCAAGCAGGGAAGCAGAAGCAGTATTTAAATCTACGCCTACCTTATTTACGCAGTCTTCTACTACACCACTCAATGCTTCTCCAAGCTTCTTCTGGTTCATGTCATGCTGATACTGTCCGACACCGATAGATTTAGGATCTATCTTGACAAGCTCTGCCAGCGGATCCTGCAATCTCCTTGCGATAGAAGCTGCGCTTCTCTGTCCCACATCAAAGTTCGGGAATTCTTCAGTAGCCAGCTTACTTGCAGAATAAACAGATGCGCCCGCTTCATTCACGATCACATACTGAACAGGAGTATCCAGCTCCCTTATCAGTTCCACGATCACCTGCTCTGATTCTCTGGAGGCAGTTCCATTTCCCACACTGATCAGGGATACATGATATTTGCTGATCAGACGCTTTAACTCCTTCTTGGCCTCCTCTACCTTATTCTGTGGTGCTGTAGGATAAATGACCTTCGTATCCAGTACCTTTCCGGTAGGATCTACAACAGCCAGCTTACAGCCGGTACGGAATGCCGGATCCCAGCCAAGTACCACCTTTCCTGCGATCGGAGGCTGCATCAGCAGCTGCTCCAGATTTTTGCCAAATACAGAAATGGCACCGTCCTCTGCCTTTTCTGTAAGATCATTCCGGATCTCTCTTTCAATTGCCGGTGCGATCAGTCTGTCATAAGCATCCTCGATCACCTCCTGCAGTACAGGTGTGGTATAGGGATTCTCTGCTGTCACGATCTTCTTATTCAGATACTGAAGGATCCGTTCTGTCGGCGCATTGACCTTTACAGTCAGAATCTTCTCATTTTCTCCACGGTTCAGTGCCAGGATACGGTGACCTGCTGCCTTCTTCAGTGGTTCCTCATAGTCATAGTACATTTCATAGACGCTTTCTGCCTTCTCATCCTTGGCACTGCTGCTGATAGAGCCTTCCTCCATAGTGATATTTCGGATATAAATACGGTAATCTGCCTCATCGGAAATACTCTCTGCAATAATATCCCTGGCACCCTGCAGTGCTTCCCTGACATCTGTAACACCCTTATCAGCATCCACATATTTTTCTGCTTCTGTTTCCAGCGGCTTATCTGTATTCTGCTCAAGGATAAACTCTGCAAGCGGCTGCAGCCCCTTTTCCTTTGCCACACTGGCTCTTGTTTTTCTCTTTGGTCTGTAGGGTCTGTACAGATCTTCCACCACCACGAGAGTCTCCGCCGCCAGGATCTTGGCCTTCAGCTCCTCAGTAAGCTGTCCCTGCTCCTCAATACTGCCAAGCACCTGCTCCTTCTTCTCCTCCAGATTACGGAGATAATTCAGTCTTTCATATAAGTCACGAAGCTGCTCATCATTCAGTGAACCGGTAGCTTCCTTCCGGTATCTGGAGATAAAGGGAATCGTGTTCCCCTCATCAATCAGCTTGACTGCCGCTTCTACCTGCCACTTTTCTACCTTGAGTTCTTCTTTGATCTTTTTGATGATGTCCATATGTTTTTCCTTTTCCCGGATGCAAATTATCATTCTCCTGCCAGCTCATAAAAATCCCCCCCCAAGAAGCACCCGCTTCTATCATCATACAAAAAGCCGGTTCTTTTTTCAAGAACCTGTTCTTCTTGTTTTCTTTTCCAACTGGCGCTATAATAGAGACACTAGAATATTAAGATATAAAAGTGAGATTTTCTATGGATTTCAATTTTCAGAGCAATGATCCAAACAGATATAACGGAGTCGATTATTCCTGCCGCAATCCAGGCATGGCCATGGCAACTGCCTCCCTGCTCCTCGGACTGGCATCCTTTTTCACGATCATGACAGTGGTTCTTCCATTTATCTGCGGCGGCCTTGCGGTTCTTTTTGCCCTGCTTTCCAAAGGCTATGGCAAAAAGCTGCTGACCCAGGCAAAGATTGGTATCATCTGTGGAGCCGGCAGTCTCATTATGACCGTTGGCATTCTGATCTCCTCTATAGCCCTTCTGCTGCAGAATCCAGATCTTCTGATTGGTATCGGTCAGCAGTATGACGAACTGATCGAAGATACCTACGGGGAATCCACAGAAGATATTTATGGTATCTCCTTCGAGGATATGATGAAGGAATATACCGTTCTGTTCCGGCAGTAAATACAGCTTTTCCATTGCTCCTGCCCCTTCCGGCAGGTACATGGAGCATAACAGATTTTTAACAGGAATATGACAGAAAGGAGACATTTCCCATGATGGGTATTGGTGCAGTCGGCAGTTACGGATATGGATACGGATATGGTGTGGGTATTTCACCATTTGGCTCTGCAGCGGCAGGCGGCACTGCCAGCACAGACGATGAAAAATCTGGCGGTATTATTATCAACCCCGGTGAATCCACAAGGGTAAGTCCCGGGCGCAGATCTTCTCCGGCAGAGTGTGAAACCTGCAAGAACCGGAAGTATCAGGATGGTTCCGATGAGATGGTCTCCTTTAAATCGCCTTCCCATATTTCACCAGAGGCTTCCGCTTCCCGCGTCCGCGCCCACGAGCAGGAGCATGTCAGCAATGCCTATAAAAAAGCTGCACAGGGAAACGGCAAAGTTCTCTCTGCTACTGTATCCCTCCGGACAGCCATCTGTCCTGAATGCGGCAGAAGCTACACGGCAGGCGGCACGACCTCAACTAAAATAAGCTACAGCGATGAATCCAATCCCTATCAGCAGAATAAGAAGTCTGCAGATGCAGCAGCACTGATCGGGCAGAATCTGGATGTAGCGGTATAAACAGGTATAAACAGGAGTTTTATTTTTATGAAAAATTATCTATCCTCTACCAGCCTGAAATCACAGGCTAAAGGACAGTTACTTGGCAAATACGGCACCCTTGCCGGAACCTATGCTATCCATGCACTCTGCGTTTCTTCACTGAGCGGCATCACTTCCCTTTTTCTGAATCCGGGATCTGTCATTGAATATATCATTTATTTTGCTGTTTCTTTCCTGATCAGCATTTTCAGCGGTCTGTTCTCTTATGGAGAAGCTTATATTTACCTGAAAACATCCTGCGGGCAGCAGTCTGTCCTCAGTGATCTGTTCTATGGTTTCAAACAGACTCCAGACAGAATCATCCGGGTAGCGGTTGTATTTTCCCTGATCAGCTATCTCCTGAATTTACCTGTTTTCCTGCTCTCTCTGCTTCCGCAGGAAACACTGTTAAATGGATATGGTATGCTTCTGTTTTCCCTGCTGACAGTAGTCTGTGCTGTCATCGGCATGCTTCTGATGCTTACCTATTCCCAGAGTTACTATCTGCTCCTTGATTTTCCTGACTGCAGCGCCAGAGAAGCACTCAGGAAAAGCCGTGATATGATGAAAGGCAGTAAAGGACGCCTGTTCTATATTGATCTGACCTTTGTCCCGCTGATGCTGCTGTGTGTACTGACCTGTGGGATCGGTCTCTTATGGCTGATGCCTTATATGCAGGCTACCAAAGCCAATTTTTATCTTGATCTTGTAAAGCAGAACTGATTTTAATCACTTTAAGCAGAAATCTGCTGGCAGAAATTCTCTTTCTGCCAGCAGATTTTTTATCCTTCGGTATTTGGTTTTACATTGATCCACTTCAGATAGGCATTGATAAACAGATCGATTCCCCCATCCAGAACAGCATCCACATTTCCGGTTTCTGCCTCTGTCCGGTGATCCTTTACCATAGTATAAGGCTGCAATACATAGGAACGGATCTGGTTTCCCCAGCCAATCTCCTTCACTTCGCCTCTGATATCAGAAAGCTTCTCTGCATTGGCTTCCTTCTGCAGCATATACAGCTTGGCCTTCAGCATCTGCATCGCCTTGTCCTTATTCTGGAACTGGGAACGCTCATTCTGACACTGTACTACGATTCCGGTAGGAATGTGGGTAATACGGATAGCCGATGATGTCTTGTTAATATGCTGTCCACCGGCACCGCTGCTTCGATAGGTATCAATCCGGAGGTCATCCTCGTTGATTTCCACATCCAGATTCTCCTCAATATCCGGCATAACATCCAGTGATACAAAGGAGGTCTGTCGTTTTCCCTGTGCATTGAACGGGGAAATACGCACCAGTCTGTGTACTCCCTTCTCTGACTTCAGATAGCCATAGGCATTGATTCCATTTACCTGGAAGGTAACGGACTTGATCCCGGCCTCCTCACCGTCAAGGTAATCCAGTACTTCTACACTAAAGCCCTTCTTTTCCGCCCATCTGGTATACATACGATAAAGCATGCCGCACCAGTCACAGCTTTCTGTACCACCGGCACCGGCATTCAGCTTAAGGATCGCATTGTAGCTGTCATATTCATCAGAAAGCAGGGTACTGATCCGGATATCCTCAAAGGTCTTTATAAACTCATCCAGCTCATTTCGGATATCGGCTACCAGCTCCTGATCTTCCTCTTCATTACCCATTTCAATCAGGGTCATGATGTCTTCATACTGATCTCTTAAATGATCCATGGTTTCCACAAGATCCTTTAAGTTTTTCAGCTCTTTCATCTTGGTATTGGATACTTCCGGGTTGTCCCAGAAGCCGGGCGCTTCCATCTCACGCTCCAGTTCTTCGATCTTCTTTGACTTATTAGCTAAGTCAAAGTGAATCCCTCACTTCCGCTAAAGGGGTCTCATATGCCTGAAGTTCTGTCTTCATCTGGTCTAATTCTACCACTTAACGTTCACCTCTTTCTTATTTTGAATTCTTTATCACAAGCCTGATCAGGCTTTGCGTCCACAGCACTGCTTGTATTTCTTACCACTTCCGCAGGGGCAGGGGTCATTGGGATAAATCTTGGCATTTTCTCTCTTTACAGGTGCCTTGCCAAGAGAATCATCCTTATTGGTACCGGTCACCTTGGCTACCTCTTCCCTCTCTACCTTCTGCTCTACACGTACATGGAACAGGACACGGACAGTCTCTTCCTTAATATTCTGGGTCATCTCATCAAACATGTCATAACCGCTTCTCTTGTACTCTACAAGCGGGTCTCTCTGTCCATATGCCTGCAGACCGATTCCCTGGCGGAGCTGTTCCATATCATCAATATGATCCATCCATTTCCGGTCGATCACCTTAAGCAGGATCACACGCTCCAGCTCTCTGATGGCCTCCGGCTCCGGGAACTCTGCTTCCTTTGCCTCATAAAGCCTGACAGCCTCTTCCTTCAGCTGCTGCTTCAGCGCATTCTTCTTCGGTGTGTGGATCCTTCCACGGTTCACCGGCTTTAACGGAATGGTCGGAAGAAGCAGGGTGTTGAGCTCCTCCAGATTCCACTCATCGAAGTCTGTATCATCTCCGATGGAAATATCTACCGCATTTTCTGCAATATCAGTGATCATCTTGTAGATTGCATCACGCATGCTTTCTCCATCCAGTACACGGCGTCTTTCTTCATAGATGATCTCTCTCTGCTCATTCATAACCTGGTCATATTCAAGCAGATTCTTTCTGATGCCAAAGTTATTACTTTCGATCTTCTTCTGGGCAGATTCAATGGCATTGGTCAGTGCCTTATGCTCGATTTCCTGTCCTTCCGGAATCCCCAGTGTATTAAACATATTGATCAGACGTTCAGATCCGAACAGTCTCATCAGGTCATCTTCCAGTGAAATATAAAATTTGGATTCTCCGGGATCGCCCTGACGACCGGAACGTCCACGGAGCTGATTATCAATACGTCTGGATTCATGACGCTCTGTACCGATGATCTTCAGACCACCAGCGGCTCTTGCTGCATCATCCAGCTTGATATCCGTACCACGTCCTGCCATGTTGGTAGCAATCGTAACTGCTCCGTGTACACCGGCATCTGCTACGATCTCTGCTTCCAGTTCATGGAACTTTGCGTTCAGCACCTTATGCTGGATACCCTGCTTGGAAAGCAGACGGCTCAGTTCTTCAGATGCATCGATATTGATGGTACCAACCAGTACAGGCTGACCCTTTTCATGAGCCTCCTTGACAGCCTCCACAATGGCATGGAGTTTTTCTTTCTTTGTCTTATAAACAGCATCCTGCTGATCGATTCTGGCGATTGGCCTGTTAGTCGGAATCTCTACAACGTCCATGCCATAAATATCACGGAACTCCTTCTCTTCTGTCAGGGCAGTACCGGTCATACCTGCCTTCTTATGGAACTTGTTAAAGAAGTTCTGGAAGGTAATGGTCGCCAGTGTCTTGCTTTCTCTCTTGACCTTTACATGCTCCTTGGCTTCAATCGCCTGATGGAGACCGTCAGAATAACGACGCCCCGGCATGATACGACCGGTAAATTCATCAACGATCAGTACCTGATCATCCTTGACCACGTAGTCCTGGTCACGGAACATCAGGTTGTTGGCACGCAGTGCCAGATTGATATTATGCTGGATCTCTATATTTTCCGGATCAGCCAGGTTCTCGATCTGGAAGAAACGCTCTACCTTGGCAACACCCTGGGCTGTCAGGTTCACGATCTTGTCCTTTTCATTGACAATAAAGTCGCCCGTCTCTTCTCTTTCAATGCCCATGATGGCATCCATCTTGGACAGGTCTTCCATATCTTCACCACGCTGCATCTGCCTGGCGAGGATATCACAGACCTCATAAAGCTTGGTTGACTTGCCGCTCTGTCCGGAAATGATAAGGGGTGTTCTTGCTTCATCGATCAGGACGGAGTCAACCTCATCAATGATCGCATAATTCAGTTCACGAAGAACAAGCTGTTCCTTATAAATGACCATATTATCACGCAGATAGTCAAAGCCAAGCTCATTGTTTGTCACATAAGTAATATCACAGGCATAAGCTGCTTTTCTTTCATCCTGCTTCATGCTGTTCAATACAACACCTACGCTGAGTCCAAGGAATTTATGTACCTCTCCCATCCATTCCGCATCACGCTTTGCCAGGTAGTCGTTCACAGTAACAACATGGACACCTTTTCCCTCCAGCGCATTCAGGTAAGCAGGAAGCGTAGATACCAGTGTCTTACCTTCACCGGTCTTCATCTCGGCAATACGTCCCTGATGCAGGATAATACCACCGATCAGCTGAACACGGAAATGCTCCATATTAAGGACACGCTTCGCAGCTTCTCTGACCGTTGCATATGCCTCTGGAAGAATATCATCCAATGTTTCTCCTGCAGCAAGTCTCTTTTTAAATTCTTCTGTTTTTCCTTTTAATTCTTCATCAGAAAGAGCCTGCATAGAAGGGCGAAGATCTTCAATCGCCTGTACAATCGGCTCTATCCTCTTCAGTTCTCTTTCACTATGGGTGCCAAAAATCTTCTGCACAAAATTCATATCTGTACCATTGCCTTTCTCTCCGATCCTGTGAAAACGGTAAATCCTGCCCTCTCTCATCCTGACCGGAAAAGTTTTCCTCTCACTGAGGCAAAAAACTGCAATTTTTATTGTAACAGATTCCTTTCGTTTATTCAACTGCCACTCTGTGAAGAACTCATATGGATTCCTGAAATTTTTATAAAATTTATACTCATAACAGGAAATTTGCCATCTTTACACTTGCTCCCTGCCATCACCTGTGTTATACTTGCTTCATTCCCACCCGTTTCCGGGATTTCAGGAAGATCATGTTGATTCTATTATTTTTATCTTATGGCACTTCGCCGGATGTTTTCAGAACAGGTCTGCATGATGTAACTATTCACTTTTGTTTTTGGATATAATAGCAACAGTTTTCAGACCACCATGGTCTCGTCTATTCTGCATGCAAAAACACACGTCTATTTCACATAAGGAGGGCTGTCTATGGCCACAAATCTACTAAAATCTTATTTTCCAATGATCCAGAGCAGAGAAGAAATTCTCCAGCGAATCTACACAAATCCAAGAATGCAGCAGCTTTTTGAAAGCTGGACTGTCCTGCAGCAGAAGGAATTCCTTGATTTCTGCTCCGGTGCCAGAGGCATCAAGGTTCTGTATGACTCCTTCTTCAAGGAGGTCATGAACCCGGAGTATGACCCTACCAGACTGGAATCCTTCCTGACCGCCCTGCTAAACCGCAAGGTCAGGATCAAAGAGGTGCTTCCCAATGATTCCACCAGACTTTCTGACGAAAGCTCCCTGCTGATCACAGACATTATCGTTGAACTTGAGGACGGCTCTCTTGCAAATATCGAAGTCCAGAAAATCGGTTACGCTTTTCCTGGAGCAAGGTGTGCCTGCTATTCCTCAGATATGCTCCTGCGCCAGTATAAACGGGTAAGACAACGCTCCATAGATCCCGTTACCGGCAGGGACACTTTCTCCTACCGCAACATCAGCAAGGTTTATCTGATTGTTCTGTACGAGAAAAGCCCGGATGAATTAAAGAAATGTCCTGACCATTGGATCCACCGTTCCAAAGTATCCTTCGATTCCGGACTTTCCATGGATCTTCTGCAGGATTATATTTTTATAAGTCTTGACATTTTCCGTTCAAAAATGCACAATAAAAAGGTAACTACATTGTTGGAAGCCTGGATGATATTTCTATCTATAGATGACCCGGATGAAATTATCCGACTTATCACCAGCTTCCCACAGTTCAAGCCAATGTATGAGACACTCTATCAGATGTGCCGGAATGTGGAGAATATTATGGGTTTCTTTTCTGAGGAATTACGGGAAATGGACAGGAATACTGTCAGATATATGATCGATGAACTGCAGAAGGAAGTGGATATACAGAATGCCACAATTGCAGAGAACACGGCTGTTATTGCTGAAATGAATGCTGCTATTGCTGAAAAAGAGTCTCTGATCGCTGAAAAGGACTCCGCCCTCACTGAAAAGGACTCTGCCCTCGCCGAAAAGGACTCTCTTCTCTCCAAAAGTGCTGCCACTATTGCTGCTCTGCAGGCAGAATTATCCAGACTTAAAAATTTATGATCCTGTAAGAAAAATCCTGCTTGCAGGATTCTCCGCCTGCGTTGGGTCGCTTTAAGTGACATCTACCCTTTTGCCGCAGTGCGATCCAGTCCGGCAGATAATCTGCCGGACTGCTCTTTATCATTCTGATCTAAAACTCATTCCCAGGGAACTTCGGAATCCCGGCAAATCCCTTTGCCAGATCCTCATCTGTCGGAATATAATCCACCATCTCTCCATTATTGAAGCGTTCATAAGCCATCATATCAAAGTAACCTGTTCCGGTAAGTCCAAAGAGGATTGTCTTCTCCTCACCTGTCTCCTTGCATTTCAGTGCTTCATCGATCGCCACCTTGATCGCATGGGAGCTTTCCGGTGCAGGAAGGATGCCTTCTACTCTTGCGAACTGCTCTGCTGCCTTAAATACCGCTGTCTGCTCCACACTCATGGCTCTCATGTATCCATCATGATAAAGCTGTGACAGGATAGAGCTCATGCCATGATAGCGGAGTCCGCCTGCATGATTCGGTGCCGGGATAAAGCCGCTTCCCAGTGTGTACATTTTCGCCAGAGGACATACCTTTCCTGTATCACAGAAATCATATACAAATTTTCCTCTCGTAAGGCTTGGACAGGAGGCAGGTTCCACTGCGACAATATCATAATCTGCCTCACCTCTTAGCATTTCACCTGCAAAAGGAGAGATCAGCCCACCAAGGTTTGATCCTCCACCAGCACATCCAATGATCATATCCGGTTTGATTCCATATTTATCCATAGCCGCCTTGGCCTCCAGACCGATCACTGTCTGGTGAAGCAGTACCTGGTTCAGTACAGATCCCAGTACATAACGATAACCCTCTTTGGAGATTGCTGCTTCTACTGCCTCAGAGATTGCACATCCAAGACTGCCTGTTGTTCCGGGGAATTCCCTCAGGATCTTTCTTCCTACCTCTGTTGTTTCTGAAGGAGAAGGTGTCACCTTCGCCCCGTAGGTTCTCATAACCTCTCTTCGGAAGGGCTTCTGTTCATAAGAGCACTTTACCATATATACATTACAGTCAAGATCCAGATAGGCACAGGCCATGGAAAGCGCTGTTCCCCACTGACCGGCTCCGGTCTCTGTAGTCACACCCTTAAGTCCCTGCTTCTTGGCATAATAAGCCTGTGCAATGGCTGAATTCAGCTTATGGCTTCCACTGGTATTATTTCCTTCGAACTTATAATAAATCTTTGCCGGTGTCTGCAGCTTTTCCTCCAGGCAGTAAGCTCTGACAAGCGGTGAAGGACGATACATTCTGTAAAACTTACGGATTTCATCCGGAATTTTAAAATAGGGAGTGGTATCATCCAGCTCCTGTCTGCAAAGCTCATCGCAGAAGATCCCTCTCATCTCTTCAAATGTCAGGGGCTTTTGCGTGCCTGGATTTAATAATGGCGCCGGCTTATTCTTCATATCCGCCCGCACGTTATACCAGCTGTCTGGCATTTCATTTTCTTCCAAATAAATTTTATAAGGAATGTTATTCTTATCACTCATCTTATCAGATTCTCCTTTTCCCCTCTGTTGTTTAACTCATTTTATACCAGTATACAATTTTCTGTCAATCTGTGTCAAAGGCTGATCCATTTCGGTTTTTCTTTTTCAGCTTATGGAAGCCAGCCTGCATTCCTTCAGGATCTGCAATAGCTCCCTCATATCCTCTTCTCTGGTTGCCCAGCTTGTACAGAAGCGGCAGACCACATGGTTTTCATCTACTCTGGCAAAGAGATCATAGCCTGCCCCCTTTGCTGTCAGTGTATCTGCCTCCTGATCAGTCAGCACAAGAAACTGCTGATTGGTCGGAGAATCCAGATAAAAGGTATAGCCCATATCCTTCAGTTCCCTTTTCAGCATCTCTGCCATACCGATGGCATGTGCACTGATCTTAAAATAAAGTCCGTCCGTAAATAGGGTATCAAACTGTACGCCAAGCAGTCTTCCCTTGGCCAGCATGGCACCACGCTGTTTGATCTTTGTAATAAAGTACTCCGGCTCATTCCCCTTTGGAAATACGACTGCCTCTCCGCAAAGTGCCCCAACCTTGGTACCCCCTATATAAAAGACATCACAGAGTCTGGCAAGCTCCGGCAGGGTCAGATCGGCTGCTGCGCTCATCAATCCGTAGCCGAGCCTTGCCCCATCTACATAAAGAGGAATCTGATATTCCCTGCACACCTCATAAATATCCGTCAGTTCCTTTTTCGTATACAGGGTTCCATATTCTGTGGGATAAGACAGATATACCATTCCCGGGATTACCATATGCTCATGGGAGGGATCCTTATAAAAATTCACCAGATAATCCTTCAGGTCCGGTGCTTTCATCTTCCCCTCATATGCAGGAAGTGACAGCACCTTATGCCCTGTGTATTCAATAGCACCCGCTTCATGCACATTCACATGACCGGTATCCGCTGCCAGCACTCCCTCACAGCTTTGCAGCATCGTAGAGATCACTACCGCATTGGTCTGTGTCCCTCCTACAGTAAAGAATACGCTTCCTTCCGGACATTCACAGGCTGCCCTGATCTTCTCTGCAGCGCTGATACAGTAAGGATCGTTCTCATATCCCGGCATCTTTTCCAGATTGGTTTCTGCAAGCCTTTGCAGGATCTTCTCATGGGCTCCCTCCAGATAATCACATGTAAATAAAAGCATTTATTCTCTTTCCTCCTGTTCTTCCGTTTATTCGTAAAAAAGAAGACACAGCTTAGATCACTGTGTCCTCTGTATTTTCCTGTTTTCCTGCTCCGGAACGGATTAATATTCCATTGCCTTTTCTTCGCCGTTTAATACACGGAGCGCACCCTGTGCCAGGGCAAGCAGCTCATCTTCTCCGGGATATACGGTGAATGGAGCAATAAATCCGGCTCTCTCTTCCATCTTGTCAACCACTGCCTTATTGTAAGCAATGCCACCGGTAACGATGATCGCATCTACCTTGCCTTTTAATACGCAGGACATGGAACCAATATTCTTGCAGACCTGAAGGATAAATGCCTCTCTTACCTCATCAGCATGTGTATCACCTTCATCGATCATCTTGGCAACATCACGCATATCATTGGTTCCAAGATATGCATTGAATCCGCCGCCGCCAACGATCTTCTTGTAAACTTCCTTCTCGGTATATTCACCTGAGAAGCACATCCTGATCAGTGCGCCTGAAGGAACTGCTCCGGCTCTCTCAGGTGAGAAAGCACCGTCTCCATCAAGGGCATTGAATACATCAATGACACGTCCCTTTTCATGGGCGCCTACAGAAACACCACCGCCCATATGTACTACGATCAGATTCAGGGATTCATAGGAAACGCCCTTCTCCTTCGCATATCTCTTGGCTACAGCCTTCTGGTTCAGGGCATGGAACACGCTCGTTCTTGGAAGCTCCGGTACACCTGAATATCTTGCGATAGGCATCAGCTCATCTACTACGACAGGGTCAACGATATAGGAAGGAACACCGATTTCGTCCCCGATCTCTCTTGCCAGAATGCCGCCAAGATTGGATGCATGCTGTCCCTGCTTACCGATCTTCAGGTCATGAAGCAGATCATCACTGACTGCATAGGTGCCACCCGGGATCGGCTTTAACATACCCCCACGGCCTACAATTACCTGCAGGGATCTGATATCAAAGTCCTTCTCCTTCAGCAGGTCAAGAATGATCTGCTTACGGAAATCCTTCTGGTCTACGATAGACGCATACTGTGCGATCTCTTCGGTAGAATGACGAAGGGTTTCTTCAAATAACAGGGTTTCATCTTCGAATACACCGATCTTGGTGGAAGTAGAACCCGGATTGATGATTAAACTCTTAACTGACATGATTACCTCCTACTGATTCTTTTTCATTTCTTCTGCTACCACTGCAGCAAGTGCAATGGAATTTACCTTGGTTTCAAATGTGTCAGAACGGGATGTCAGGATAACAGGAGCCTTGGTTCCTGTCAGGATACAGCCATTCTTTACCTTTACAAGATGAACGATTGCCTTGTATACCAGATTTCCTGCATGGATATCGGGGAAAAGAAGGATATCGGCATCGCCTGTGATCTTACGATCCATGGCTCCCTTTTCTTCTGCTGCTGCCCTGTCAATGGCAATATCAAGAGAAAGCGGTCCGTCTACGATACAGTCCTTGATCTCGCCTTCCTCGTTCATTCTTGTCAGCTCTGCCGCCTCTACGGTAACAGGCATCTTGGGATTTACTACTTCTACCGCTGCAAGGGGAGCTACCTTCGGACACTCTACGCCGCAGGCCTTTGCTACCTCTACAGTATACTTAATGATAAACTTCTTATCCTCTAATGTGGGGTAAGGCATAAATGCAACATCTGTAAAGAAAAGCAGACGGTCGATCCCGGGAATCTCAAATACACACACATGGGAAAGAGGCTGTCCGGTACGAAGCCCGACTTCCTTGTTCAGCACGCTCTTTAAGAAAGTCTTGGAATCCAGAAGACCCTTCATATACATATCTGCCCTGCCATCGTGTACAAGAGAAACTGCCTTTAAGGAAGCCTCTACTACATCAGGCTCATTGATGATTTCATATTCATCCATATTCATGGAAAGGGAGGCTCCGATCTCACGGATCTCTGCTTCATTACCAACCAGAATCGCATCTGCAATACCACGCTCCTTTGCAGCCTTAACTGCCTCCAGCACAGCCTTATCCTGTGCCACTGCAACGGACAGAATCTTCTTACTGCACTCTGACACCTTGGACAATAAATCATCAAAATTCTTGCTCATTTGTTCACACCTCTTATTTTTATTTGTTAAATTTATAACATAATCACAACAAAAAAATCATAGCACATTTGCGGGAAAATAGCAATCCCATGGGCTTTTTTTCTGCCTTTTCTATCTGGTATGCATGGATCTTCCAAACAGAAGCAGCATAGGGAATATCTCCAGTCTTCCTGTCAGCATACAAAGGGATAGCAGTACCTGTGCCCAGTCAGAGTAAATCCCGAAGTTATTCATGGGGCCGACACCGCCAAGTCCCGGTCCTATATTGTTAAAGCAGGACAGCACTGCTGTCACATTGGTCGTCAGATCCTTGCCATCCAGGGAAAGGATCCAGGTAAACAGACAGATCAGGATCAGATAAGCTGCTGCGTAGATCCTGATGGAATTCAGTGTTTCCTTATCAATAGGCTTACCATCAATCCTCACGGGATTGATCGCCTTCGGCGTAATGATATGCCTTACCTCTGCCATCATGGCCTTTAACAGGATGATCAGTCTTGATACCTTGAAGCCACCTCCGGTAGATCCGGCACAGGCACCGATAATCATTAGAAGTACAAGCGTATGCTTGGAAAATTCAGGCCAGAAATTAAAGTCCACCGTGGCAAAACCGGATGTGGTCATAATACTAGCCACCTGAAAAAATGCATTCCTGACTGTTGTTCCAAGTCCTGTCACCCGGCTGAAGGTATTGATAGAAATCAATACAGTGGCTGTAATTACAATTCCAAGATAAGCTTTTACCTCTTCCGATTTCAGTGCATCCTTTACCTTGCCGAGAAGCAGAAGATGGTATACATTAAAGTTTACGCCAAATAACAGCATAAAAATTCCAAGCAGGATCTCAATATAAGCACTGTGATAACCGGCCACGCCCGCTGACGACACTGCAAATCCACCGGTTCCTGCTGTTCCAAAGGCTATACAGAAGCTGTCAAATAACGGCATTCCCCCAAGCAGGAGCAAAACAAGCAGTATCATCGTCATGGCTGCATATATACCATACAGGATCATAGATGTAGTCCGCATTCTCGGCACCAGCTTGCCTGCAGTAGGTCCCGGCACCTCTGCACGTACAAGATGCATGGAATTGTCATTTTCCATAGGCATGACCATCATTACAAATACCAGGACACCCATACCACCGATCCAATGGGTAAAGCTTCTCCAGAACAGAACGCCATGTCCAAGGAGCTCCGGCTGCGCCAGCACAGAAGCGCCTGTGGTGCTGAAACCGGATGCGATCTCAAACAGGGCACTCCAGTAGGAACGGAATCCCCCTGCCATATACAGCGGCATGGCACCGATCAGGGAAATGATGATCCAGGTCGCCGCCACGATAAAGTATCCATCCCTGCTGCTGAGTCTTCTGTCCGACTGCCTGACTCTTGCCATAAGTACCCCTGGGATCAGTGCCGCCAGGATCGTAACCGCAAAAACCCATGCATCTCCATCTCCATAATACAAGGCAACAAAAAGCGGCAGTACCATGAGAGCCGCTTCAATCAATATGATTCTTCCAATAAAACTGACTATTTTTCTTTTATTCATTTCTCTGCTCCTAGGAAGCAAATATGTCTTCCAGTCTTGCGATCTGTCTGTCAATGACAGCTACCAGTACCGTATCTCCTGGAAGGATCACATCATCACCCCTGGGAATGATGATCCGGAAATCACGGATAATACAGCCGATCAGCATATTCTGTTTCATTCTCAGATCCTTCAGTGGGGTATTCAGGTTCAGATCCCTGTCATCCACCTTAAACTCGATGATCTCCAGTCTGCCATCCATCAGACGGTACAGAGATTCCACCGCATCATTATCCTCTGCATTCAGAAGAGATCTGCTGTAGCCAAGAATTCTGTCCGCTGCAACATCCTCTCTTGAGATCGTACAGATCTTGCTCCCCTCCGGCAGCACCTTAAGCCTTGATTTGGCTGCGATCCTGGAAATCACCTTGCTGATACCCTGGGACTCCCCATACATGGCTGCCACCAGATTATATTCATCATTATCTGTGATCGTAATAAATGCGTCTGTATTCTCGATATCCGACTGGGACATGGAATCAAAATAGGCAAGCGCATCATCGCATACCACGTTGATCCCTTCCACGGCTTCAGAAAGCTCTGTTGCCATCACCTTATTTTTCTCGATCAGGGTTACCTTCGCCCCCTGCTCCAGCACTGCCTCTGCCAGATAATAAGCTATCCGTCCGCCTCCTGCGATCATAACGGACTGCAGCGGCTTTACCGGAAGCTTGATCTTTTTGAAGGATTTACGGAATTCATCCGCAGCACCTGTCATATACAGGATATCCCCTCTGCTGATCACCGTATTTCCTTTTGGCACAAAGGCCTCCCCGTCCCGGACGATCGCACAGATCAGCAGGTTGATCCCCATATCCTGGTTCATCTCGATCAGGGAATGGCCGATCAGCGGGCTTTCATTCCGGACATTGATCTGGACAAGCTCCGCTCTGCCTCTTGCAAAGGTTTCCACACGGGTTGCCAGCGGGAAACGAAGCAGCCGGAAGATCTCCAGAGCCGTTGCCAGCTCCGGGTTAATGATCATGGAAAGCCCCAGCTTATCCTTGTAAAAATGATTCTGCCTTGCATAATCCACGTCCCTGATACGGGCAATGGTATGCTTGGCTCCCATCATATGGGCTGTCATACAGCTCAGTATATTCAGTTCATCGGACTCTGTCACGGCAATCCAGATATCTGCCTTGCCTGCGGAAAGCTCCTGCAGTGTGGTATAGGAAGCGCCATTACCTTCAAAGCAGATAATATCAAAGCTGTTGCTCAGGCTCTTTACCACATCCTGGTTTCTGTCGATCAGGGTCAGTTCATATCCATCCCTGGAAAGCTGTCCGGCAAGCGAACGGCCAATCTCGCCTCCTCCTACAATAAATATTTTTATATCACTGCGTGATTTCATTATGATTCCTCACTTTTGAGTCCTACGCTCTTACCTTAATATGAACCTCGCGAAGCTGCTGCTCCGTTACCTCATTCGGTGCCCCACACATCAGATCCTGTGCTGTACCACTCATCGGGAAGGCAATGATCTCCCGGATATTCTCCTCATTGCGGAGAAGCATGATCATCCGGTCTACCCCGGGTGCCATGCCTGCATGCGGCGGTGCACCAAACTGGAATGCCTGATAGAGTGCTCCAAACTTCTGCTTCAGTACTTCTTCATCATAGCCTGCGATCTCAAAGGCCTTGACCATGATGTCAATGCTGTGGTTACGGACTGCTCCGGAAGAAAGCTCTACTCCATTGCAGACAATATCGTACTGATATGCCAGTATTTCCAGCGGATCCTTATTTAAAAGTGCATCCAGTCCCCCCTGCGGCATGGAGAAGGGATTATGGGTAAATCCGATCTTCTTTGTCTCCTCATCCAGCTCAAACATCGGGAAGTCATTAACAAAGCAGAAACGGTATGCGTTCTTCTCATAAAGGTCCAGTCTGGCGCCAAGCTCATTACGGATCTGTCCGGCATAGCCTGCTGCCCGCTCTTCCTTGTCTGCGATAAAGAAGATGGTATCTTCTGCTTCAAGCCCTGCTTTTTCACGGAGCTCTGCCTTCATATCATCCGGGATAAACTTGTCGATCGGCCCTTTATAGGACAGATCCTCCTGTACCTCCAGATAGCCAAGTCCTCCCATGCCGATTCCGGTAGCAAACTTCAGCATCTTTTCATGAAAGCCCTTGGACTGATGACCGTGGATCTTAATAGCTCTTACTGTCTTGTTCTGGAAAGGCTTGAAGGTACAGCGGTCAAAGAATTCGGACAAATCAATAATTCTCAGCGGGTTCCGAAGATCAGGCTTATCGGAGCCGAACTCCAGCATGGCCTGTTTATAACTGATAACCGGATAAGGTGCCTGTGTAACCTGGAAGCCCTTCGGTGCGAATTTTTCAAAGGTGGCTGTCAGAACCTCCTCACCTACCCGGAATACATCCTCCTGGGTAGCAAAGCTCATCTCGAAATCAAGCTGGTAGAATTCTCCGGGAGAACGGTCTGCTCTTGCATCCTCATCGCGGAAGCAGGGTGCGATCTGGAAGTACTTATCAATTCCGGATACCATCAGGAGCTGCTTATACTGCTGGGGTGCCTGAGGCAGTGCATAGAACTTACCCTTGTAATGTCTTGACGGAACGATGTAGTCTCTTGCGCCTTCCGGAGAAGAAGCACACAGAATGGGGGTCTGCATTTCCATAAATCCCATCTCCGTCATCTTCTGGCGCAGGAATGCGATCACCTCGGAACGGAAGATCATGTTATCCAAAACCTTTCTGTTTCTCAAGTCAAGGTAACGGTATTTCAGACGTAAGTCCTCTCTGATCTCTTTGGAGGCTGCGATCTCAAACGGCAGCGGCTTGTAAACCTTACCAAGGATTTCGATAGAGTGTGCCTCCAGTTCAATCGTTCCTGTAGGGATCTTTGGATTGTAGGTTTCCTCATCTCTCTTCTCTACCTCTCCCGTGATCGTCACACAGTCTTCCTTACTGATTCCCTTCAGCAGGTCGGTATTCCTCATAACGATCTGCAGTACGCCGTACATGTCTCTTAAATCAATGAAGGATACACCACCATGGTCACGGATATTCTCTACCCATCCGGCTACCTTCAGAACCTTACCGATATCATCTTCGGAAAGCCTGTCCAGTGTTCTTTCACGATACAGTGTTGATAATTCCATTTCTTTCTCCTCTTTCTTTTCTTTTTCATGACCCTGCTTAACAGGATAAGCACTTCACCGGGCTGCCTTTCTGCCATAAAATAAAAACACCCCGAATTGAAGTTCATCAATTCAGGACGAATCATGATCCGCGGTACCACCTGATTTACTGCATCTGCAGTCACTTAAACTGAATTACGGCCAGCTGCCGGCGTTCCTACTCTCCAACCCTTCTGAATACTTTCTGTGAGTTCCTGTAAAATATCATATCAGCCTTCTGGAAATCACCCTCAGCAAAACAGGTACGGCTTTCAGTCTGCAGCTCGGAAGTGTTATTCATATGAGCTCTGCTGCCGGGCTCCCACCTGTGCCGGCTCTCTGGAAGTGAATTCTCATACTACTTCTCTTCGTCATCGCTTTTCACATTGTTTCCTTTTATGCTTCCTATATCATAAGGTAGAATAGCCATTTTGTCAATTTCTAATCCCCCGGAAAAATGCAACGAAAAATGCACTCTCAAAAACTGTTGACACCGCCACCGGAAACAGTTATGATATCATCATACAAAAGGGAGTAGCCGGCACTTCGGTGGATTTCCAGGCGTCATCACGGTTTGACAACCCGCCTGAAATTGAAATGGTAAGACTTTTATTACAGGGAACACTCTGTAATAAGGGTCTTTTTTTATACCCTGACAACCCCTTAATATCACGATCAAGAGAAAGGATACTATTATGGATTTTCTGATTTCCGGCTTATTAGCCATCACCTGGAAGCAGCTTGTCATGTACCTGATCGGCCTGCTTCTGATCTATCTCGCCATCAAAAAAGAATATGAGCCATCTCTCCTGCTTCCCATGGGATTTGGTGCCATTCTGGTCAACCTTCCCTTCAGCAGCGCACTGAATCAGGTCGTCAGCGGTGTTGGTGAAACACAGGGCATTGTAGAATGGCTGTTCCACATCGGGATCGAAGCTTCGGAAGCACTGCCGATCCTTCTGTTTATCGGTATTGGTGCCATGATCGACTTTGGACCTCTTCTTTCAAAGCCAGCCCTGTTCCTGTATGGTGCTGCTGCCCAGTTCGGCATTTTTGCTGCACTGATCCTGGCTACGCTCCTTGGCTTTGACTTAAAGGATGCCGCCTCCATCTCTATTATCGGTGCTGCTGACGGTCCTACCTCCATACTGGTTTCGCAGATCCTGCACTCTAACTATATCGGTGCCATTGCTGTGGCTGCTTATTCCTATATGGCGTTGGTTCCTATCATCCAGCCCTTTGCCATCCGGCTTGTCACTACAAAAAAAGAACGGACCATGACCATGAACTACCAGGCCTCATCCGTTTCCAAAAGAGTGCGTATTGCATTTCCTATCGTTGTTACGTTTATTGTCGGGCTCATCGCCCCGACCAGTGTTTCCCTTGTCGGCTTCCTCATGTTCGGCAATCTGATCCGGGAATGCGGCGTCCTTGGCACCATGTCCGAGACTGCACAGAATACCCTTGCCAATCTGATCACCCTGTTTCTTGGCATCACTATTTCCTTCAGTATGCAGGCGGAAAGCTTCGTCAGAACCGATACTCTGCTGATCATGGCGATCGGACTCTTTGCTTTTATTTTCGATACCATTGGCGGTGTCCTGTTTGCCAAATTCCTGAACCTGTTCCTGAAGGAAAAGATCAATCCCATGGTTGGTGCGGCTGGCATTTCTGCCTTTCCCATGTCCTCAAGAGTAGTACAGAAGCTGGCTCTTTCTGAGAATCCTCAGAATATCCTGATCATGCATGCTGCCGGTGCCAATGTTTCCGGTCAGATCGCATCTGCCATCGCAGGTGGTCTGATGATCACCCTGGTTTCTGCTTACCTGTAAGCATCATATATATTATAGAAGAAAAGGAGATTTATGATGACGGCAAATCTTATTATCGCACTGAAAATCGCAGGTCTTGGCCTGCTTGGCATCTTCGTTTCCATCCTTCTGATCATGGGCGTCACCGCACTTGTCGCAAGGATCCCGGAGAAAAAGAAAGAATAACCTCAGTTCTCGAAGGCTGCCCTGATACTGTCATAGTGAAGGAAGATCCCCTCCGCTGCAAGCGCCCTGATTTCATCTGGTGTTGCCAGCTTGAAGCCAAGGGTCTCTTCCGGCTGTGGGGTCACATCTTCCTCTGTAAAATCACCGGTAAAGCGGTACACATCCACGAAATAGTTATCTCCCTTACCCGGGTTTTCCCTGTGGTAGGTAAACAGATACTCTCTGTCAAGCTTTTCCACATCAAGTCCGGTTTCTTCCTGTACTTCTCTTTTCACTGCTTCCTCTGAGCTTTCTCCGGCCATTACACCACCACCGGATACCTCCCACCAGCCAGGCGCCCATGCCTTTGTCATGACTCTTCTTGTGATCAGGAATTTTCCGTCCCTTCTTCTGACAACACCAAGTACAGTCAGATGATATTCCCCATCCTGAAGGATCCAGTCATTCCGCTTCATGGTACGTCCTGTCAGCTTCCTATTGCTGTCATAAATATCCCAGAATTCTATTTTTTCACTCATAGCTTCTCTCCATCCTTATCCTGTACTCTATCCGAAGTATTCCATATCATTTGTCCCATAATCATTTCACACACAATTTTCTCTATTATGGCACACCTGCTTAAATCTGACAATAATTCATTTAATTCGCATATTTTTTCAGTGCCCTTGTGATATCACCACTTATGAGCACACTCAGCTTATCGATAATATCCCTCGGATCCTCCTTCATATCATTTTTGATCCAGTTCAGCATGATCCCTACAAATGCATATTTATAGAAGTCCGCAATAAATTTCTTTTCCTCTTCTCCTACGTTAAGTCCCTCAGCCCGCTCTTCCACCACACCGATCAGCAGTCCGTATGTCATATGATACAGATAATTTTCTACCTGCTCCCTGCTTACAGAGTGGTACACATTCATAATAAATGGCTTATTCTGTAATACCGCCTCAAAGATATTATAAAATCCCTGCTGCCAGGTATCATAGGTTTTATTCCCTTCCAGGGCTCTTACGGCATCCTCCACGCAGGTCCACTCCACAAGGTCATAAATATCCTTAAAATGATAATAAAAGGTCATGCGGTTGATCCCACATTCCTCTGTGATATCATTGATCGTGATCTTATGAAGGGGCTTTTTCAGAAGCTGATCCTTTAGTGCTGCTGCCAGTGCCTTTTTGGTTACCTGTGACATTTCCTGCCTCCTGCATCTGTTTCTTTTTGTTGATATTCACTCTTGTCCGTACAAAATCCCGGTGCTACAATAATCGCTGGTGTACCGGGAGCTCCTGGGCGCCATACCAATCTATCATGAAGAAAAAAGGAGTTTAATCCCGTGAAGTACTTAAAACAGTTCGTTATTATCCTGCTGGTATCCTTCCTTGGTGAGATCCTGCATTATCTGATCCCGCTGCCGGTTCCTTCAAGCATTTATGGAATCCTACTGATGCTGCTCTGTCTGCATTTCAGGGTGTTCGCCGCAGAAGAAGTAAGAGAAACTGGCATCTTCCTGATCGAGATCATGCCTGTCATGTTCATTCCTGCTGCCGTTGGTCTGATGGAGTCCTGGTCAGTCATAAAACCGTCACTCCTTCCGTACATAATCGTGATCATCGTGTCTACTATTATTGTAATGGCGGTTTCCGGCCTTGTCACGCAAAAGATCATTAACAATTCTAAAAAAAGCATAAAGAAAGGAGATTCCAACTCATGAGTACATTCATTGAAACCTCCGTCTTTTTTGGTGTTGTGGTAAGCCTTCTTGCTTACGGCATTGGTATGCTTTTAAAGCAGCGCTTTCATCTCGGTGTTTTCAACCCTCTGCTGATCTCCATCGTGATCACTATTGGTGTACTGCTGCTGTGTCATATTGATTATAACACCTACAATGAAGGTGCCAAATATCTGAGCTACCTGCTGACACCGGCTACTGTTGCTCTGGCAATTCCCCTGTATGATCAGCTTGCTGTGCTGAAAAAGAACTGGAAGGCTATCTTGGCCGGTATTGCCTCCGGTGTACTTACAAGCCTTCTCTGTGTCCTTGCACTGGTTCTGCTCTTTGGGCTTTCCCATGAGGAATATGTAACCCTGCTTCCCAAGTCCATCACTACCGCCATCGGTATCGGCATATCAGAAGAGCTGGGCGGTTACGTTTCTATCACTGCCGCTGTCATCATCATCACCGGTGTCCTTGGTAATGTGATCGGAGAAACCATCTTAAAAATCTTCCGTATCACAGAACCCGTGGCAAAGGGTGTGGCACTTGGCAGCGCCTCTCACGCCATCGGAACAGCCAAGGCAATGGAGCTTGGCGAGGTAGAGGGTGCCATCAGCAGTCTTTCAATCGTTGTCTCCGGTATCATGACTGTGATCGGTGCCTCCCTGTTTGCAGGCATCATTTAAAGCACCGGATACTGTCCTGAAGCTGTTCCACTACTCCTGACATATCTTCAATGGAAGAAGAAATATCCTTCATTTCTTCTTCCATTCCGTGATTATTTTCCCAAACCACAGAAAGCATTCCGTTACTGTCATTTACGGTCTTTTCTATACTGTCATTTGCTGTATTGACATGCTGCAGGCTTTCCTGTATCCTGCCGATCTGCTCTTTTACATCTGACATCATTTCATCTACATGATCTGCCGCTTCATGATAATTTTTCCCTGTATTCTCCAGTGTATCATAATCAGCAAGCACCTTTGTATTGACAAAGGTAAGCAGCCTTGTCGCATTATCGGAAAGCTCCTGTACACTCTCTACTACCCTGTCGCTGATCTCCTTGATATGGTTTGCCGATTCTCTTGAACTGTCCGCCAGATTTCTGATCTCCTCTGCTACAACAGCAAATCCCTTTCCTGCCTCTCCTGCCCTTGCTGCCTCTATGGACGCATTCAGCGCAAGCAGATTTGTTGTGCCGGCAATTCCGAGGATATCCCCTGTCAGCTTGGTTATCTTATGGATCTGCTGACTGCTTTCGATCGAGCTGTTCACCGCCGTATTGATCTCGGAAAGCATACTTGTGGCCTCTTTCTTGCTTGCCAGAGCCACCTCCTTCATTTCTCCTGCTTTTCCCTTAATACCAGCCGCATAGCTGCTGCCTTCTTCTGCAACCTGCTTCATTCCCTCCACAGTCTGTCCAAGAAGCAGCGTATCCTCCTTTACCTCCTGTACGGCTCCGGATACCTTTTCCATTCCTCCGGAAAGCCTTGTCAGATTCTGTGTCGTGTTCGCCGCACTTTCATTTACCTTTTCCACGCATGCGGAAATACCTGTCTGTGTCTCCTGCATCCTTCTGCATCCGTTTTGGAGTGCTTCGATAATTTCCTGCATCTGGGAAACCAGATCATTGATCGCCATAGAAAGTCTGCCGATTTCATCCCGTGACCTTACCCGGATCCGTCTGGTGATATCCCCTTCATTATTCCGGATCCCTTCCACCAGATCATCTACCTGCTTTGTAGCGCCCTTTACAGGATTGATCACCCAGAGCTTGATCCCTGTCATGATCAGCAGCATTGTCAGGGCAAGGATCAGTGACGCCACCGCAACAATTCCGGGTACACTTTCTGCCCTCTCTTCCATGCCCGCATGGGCAATATCCATCTGTGTCTCCGTGATCTCAAGCATTTCATCCATGCAGGCTTCTATACTCTCGTTAAACATCGGCAGATTGGAGGTAGCCGATACATATGCCTGCGTCTTGTTCGCTGCACTGGTTTCCAGCAGACTTTCTACTGTTCTCTTGTACTTCGCATACACATCGTACGCAGACTGGAACGCATCCCTTCTCTGGTCATTTTCAGAAAGACATTTTGAAAATGCATCCATCTGTGTATCCATCTGCTCCATTTCTGCCAGGATCTTTGTCTTCAGCTCCTCCATGGTCACATTATTGGTCGTCATGACGTGCGTCAGTACCTGCCCGTTAATATAGGTAAATTCTCTGGAAAGCTCGGATATCTGCTCCTGCTCTGTCACCTGCTTTGTTACGATCTCATTGCTGACATTAGTTATTGACTGCAGCTTATTTACCAGAATAAAAATACAGCCAAAGGCTGCAGCCGCAAACAGAAGAATCAGCAGCATGATCTTCATTTCCAGTCCGATCCCCTGCTTTTTCCTCGTTTTTCGTATTTTCTTTTCCTTTTTTTCCCTTTTCCCCACAATTATTTCCTCCTGTAAATATGCCACAATATCGCTGCCGCTTTCATATCCAAAAAGGGCCATAAAGTGCATATGCACCCGGCCCTCTTTGATTAGATATGCAGAAATTAATTTTTGGCAATTAATTTTCCACCACGTTTGGATACTACATCGAAGATAACTGCTGCCAGAAGTACAAGACCCTTTACTACCTTCTGCATATTCTGGTCTACACCCATCAGGGACATACCAAGGTTGATCACACCCATCAGCACCGCACCAACAATAACACCAGGAACTGTTCCTGTTCCGCCATATGCAGAGGCACCGCCGATAAAGCAGGAGCCGATTGCATCCATTTCATAGTTCTGTCCATAAGTGGGCTGTGCGGATGTCATACGTGCGATTGTTACCATTCCGGCAAGAGCTGCTAAAAAGCCCATGTTCATATATGCCAGGAAATAAACCTTATTTGTATTGATACCAGAAAGCTTTGTCGCCTTCTCATTTCCTCCTACTGCATAGAAGTAACGTCCCACTGTTGTATTGGAGGTGATATAACCATACACCATGATAACGATCAGTACCCAGATCAGAACGCTCGGAATACCCTTATGCTGTGCCAGTCTGTAGGTAAAGGCGAGAATGACAACTGTGATGATCACCATTTTCACGATAGCAGAAGTAAGACCCTCTACCTCATAGCCCTTCTTTACCTTATCCATTCTTCCCTTGATCTGAATGAAAATATAGATTGCTGCTGCCAGAACACCGGCAAAGATACAGGTCATATTCAGGGAACCACTTCCGAAGAAATCCGGTATGTAGCAGTCAGCACCGCCGCCAAACAGATTTACAAAGGTTGTACAGTCCTTAATGGATACTGTCATACCATCCAGTACAACATTGCTTAAGCCACGGAAGGCAAGCATGCCGGCCAGTGTTACAATAAAGGGAGGGATCCTGACATAGGCGATCCAGAAGCCCTGGAATGCACCGATCAGTGTTCCTACAACAAACATGATCAGGATAGCCAGCCACATATTCATCTTCATGTTTACCATCAGCATGGCACCGATCGCACCGACGAAGCAGACAACGGAACCAACAGAAAGATCAATGTTGCCGCCTGTCAGGATACAGAGCAGCATACCGGTTGCCAGGATAAATACATAGGCATTCTGTGAGATCAGACTGCTGACATTCATGGGCAGCAGAATTGCTCCTCCTGTTCTCCAGGCAAAGAATGCTGTTACTATGATCAGTACGATTATCATTGTATATTTTTTAACAAAATCCACAGATTTTATTTTACTCATGCTGTTTGCTCCTTTCCTGCTGTGCCAAGAATATGAGACATGATCAGTTCCTGTGTTGCCTCACTTCCTGCCAGCTCTCCAACCATTTTCCCTTCGTTCATAATATAGATCCTGTCGCACATGCCCAGAATCTCCGGAAGCTCTGAAGAAATCATAATGACGGATTTTCCTTCTGCCACCAGATGATTGATGATGCAATAGATCTCATATTTTGCACCAACGTCAATTCCTCTTGTCGGTTCATCCAGTATCAGAATATCAGGATCTGCAAACATCCATTTTGCAAGAAGTACTTTCTGCTGATTGCCACCGCTCAGGTTTCCAACATTCTGTTCTACCGTCGGACATTTTGTTTTCAGTTTTTCTTTGTAGTCAACCGCCACATTATATTCTTTATCCTTATCGATCACAGTATGGCTGCTGACTGCATCCAGATTGGAAAGTGTGGTATTGATCTTGATCGGGTTGCTCAGGATCAGACCATTTCCCTTTCTGTCCTCCGTAACATAGGCAAGCTTGTTCCTGATCGCTTCCTGTACGTTGTTCAGATGGACTTCCTTTCCATTGATATATAATTCTCCACTGATGTTATCTCCATAGCTCTTTCCAAACAGACTCATAGCAAGCTCTGTTCTTCCTGCGCCCATCAGTCCTGAGATTCCTACAACCTCTCCCCTTCTCACATTGAGGCTGACATCATCCACCACCTTCCGTTCTGAATACAGCGGATGATATACATTCCAGTGCTTTACCTCCATCCGGATATCACCAATATGCGGCTCTCTCTTCGGGAAACGGTCGGAGATCTCACGTCCTACCATTCCCTTAATGATCCGTCCCTCCGAGATCTCATCCACCTTCTTATCCAGTGTTTCTATCGTAGAACCGTCCCGGATCACTGTGATCTTGTCAGCCACATAAGAAACCTCATTCAGCTTATGGGATATGATGATGGATGTCATTCCCTGCTCCTTCAGCTGAAGCATCAGATCCAGAAGTGCTTTGGAATCTGTCTCATTTAAAGATGCAGTAGGCTCATCCAGAATCAGCAGCTTTGCATTCTTGGCCAGTGCCTTTGCGATTTCTACCAGCTGCTGCTTTCCTACTCCGATATCCTTGATCAATGTCTGCGGGCCTTCATGAAGTCCTACCGTCTTAAGCAGTTCTGCCGCCCGTGCATTGGTCTCGTTCCAGTTAATTTTATATTTATGTCCCCGTTCATTTCCGAGGAACATATTTTCCCCAATTGTCATATAAGGAATCAGGGCCAGCTCCTGATGAATAATAACGATCCCCTTTTCCTCACTGTCCTTAATGGTATTGAATTTACAGACCTCACCATCGTAAATAATATCCCCTTCATAGGTTCCATAAGGGTATATTCCACTCAGTACATTCATAAGTGTGGATTTTCCAGCACCATTTTCTCCTACAAGTGCGTGGATTTCACCTTCCTCCACTTGCAGATTTACATTGTCAAGCGCCTTTACGCCAGGGAATGTCTTGGTAATATTTTTCATTTCCAGTAATATTTTTGCCAACTGTATCCCTCCCAAGTCTTACTGTTTCCGCATGATCTAATCAATTTATAAAATTATTTATAGAATTAAAATACCTTCTCCCGGGAATCTGCCTCCGGCAGCTCCCTTCATTTTCCGATATAAAACTGGCAGGCGGGCAAGAACCCACCTGCCATAATCATCCTGCCAATTATTTTACTGTAAATCAGCTTCTGCGTAGTATCCGGAATCAACAAGCAGCTCCTTGTAGTTGCTTGCATCTGCGAATACAGGTTCGCACAGGTAAGAAGGAATTACACCAGTACCGTTATCATAGGTCTCTGTATCGTTAACAGGTGCCTCTCCGCCCTTCATAACTGCATCTACCATTTCTACTACCTTGGATGCCAGTGTACGTGTATCCTTGAAGATAGACATAGACTGTTTGCCAGCGATCATATTCTTTACATTTGCGATATCACAGTCCTGACCGGTAATGATCGGCCACTCACCTGTGTAGTTTGCTTCCAGTGAGTTGGTAACACCAAGTGCTGTAGAGTCATTGGAGCAGAGAACTGCATCAAGCTTGGTTCCATCTGCATAGTTTGCAGAAATGATAGCATCCATTCTGGACTGTGCTGTTTCTGTTGACCAGTTTGCTGTTGCAACTGTTTCGAAATCTGTCTGACCAGACTTAACAACAAGCTTGCCTGCATCGATGTAGGGCTGAAGCACATCCATAGCACCACCGAAGAAGAATCTTGCATTGTTATCACCAGGATCACCTGTTACAAGCTCAATATTGAAGGGTCCGTCTGCATTGTCAAGATCAAGCTTTTCCTTGATGTATTCACCCTGCTTGGTTCCTACCATGTAGTTATCAAATGTAGCATAATATGTAACAGCATCAGAGTTCATGATCAGACGGTCATAAGCGATAACCGGAATATTCTTTTCCTTTGCCTGCTCAAGAACGGTTCCAAGGGAATCACCATCGATAGAAGCGATTACCAGAAGCTCACAGCCTGAGTTGATCATGTTCTCGATCTGAGATACCTGGGTCGGAATATCATTTGATGCATACTGGAGATCTACCTCATATCCGGCTTCCTTCAGCTGAGCTTCCATATTGGAGCCATCCTGATTCCATCTCTGAAGATCCTTGGTAGGCATTGCCACACCAACTTTTCCGCCACCGGCTGCTGTGTCTGCTGCTGTGTCTGCTGCCGCATCAGTGGTCTCAGATGATGCATCCTCTGCCGGTGCTGCCTCCTGCGTATCTGTGCTTGTACTCGTACTTTCTGCTGCCCCCTGTGATGATCCGCATCCTACCAGCATGGAAGCTACCATTGCTGTGGTAAGAAGTACGCTCAGTAATTTTTTCTTCATAGAAATTTTACCTCCCTATTACTTTGTAGATTTTGTTTACAGTAGGATCATACCATAGAAGAAGCAGGACAAAATTATGACTTTCTGTATTTTTTTGATTCCCTCATGGTGTCAAAAAGGACTGTGCTAGCATTTTTTTGTGCTCGTCACAGTCCTTTTCCAAATTTAATCCTGTTCTGTTTTTATCGTCGCAGCATATCATCCCTCTTATTCCGGCATTTTCCCCGGTACATTTAAATAAACATCCTCCTTCAGATGAAAGCCGCTCCCTATGATCACCTCATTCATATTGTCCTCATTCACACTGATCGGCTCCAGTCCGATATAGGGGATCTCATAGGTTCCGTCATTCATTGACACGGTTCCCTCCAGTTCTTCTCCTTTTGCCAGCTTCACTGCACATTCTGCAGCCTTCTGGGCAAGCTTTTCTACCGGCTTGTATACTGTCATGACCTGGGTTCCCTCCACTATACGCTGACAGGCCTCCAGATCCGCATCCTGTCCTACCACAAGAATGTCTCCTGCCATCCGTTTTTCCTTAAGATTATGTACTACCTTGCTTGCCAGGTCATCATTACCGCACATAATGGCATCTGTTTCCGTCACAAGCCCCATATGATCATCCAGGTATGCTGATGCCAGCTCTGCCTTCCACCCTTCTGCGTGCATGGAGTCCAGAATCGTCACATTGTGTGCCCCCATGACCTTCCGGAAGCCATCTTCTACAAGGGGTACATTACTATCCGTTGCTGATCCGCCAAGCATCAGCACCTTGCCGCCATCGATTCCCTTTTCCACAAGAGCTTCTCCCATCATGTTACCGACCATTTCATTATCAAAGGAAATATACAGATCCACATCTGCATTCCGGATCAGTCTGTCATAGGCGATCACCTTGATACCGGCATCCTTCGCCTTCTTTACGCAGTCGCTCTGCGTATTGGAATCAATACAGATAATCGCGATCACATCCATTCCCTTATCAATAAAGTAATCGATCTGTTTTCTCTGCTGTTCAATATCTCCATTGGCATTCTGGACATTTACCTCCGCTCCAAGCTCCTTGGCCATAGATACGAAAATATCCCTGTCTCTCTGCCATCTTTCAATCACGAAGGAATCAAAGCACAGTCCTATCTGGATCTTGTCCTCCTTATCCTTTTCTCCCTCCGTCATTTCCTTTTCCATACTGCCACAGCCTGCCATAGTGATCAGCAGTATGAGCATCAAAAGAAAGCTGCCGATATGCTTTTTCATCCTACGGTATCCCCCTTATTTTCCTTATATTCTGTTGGCGTTACCCCTATATTTTTCTTAAAAGTCCTGCTGAAATAATTAGGATCAGCATAGCCCACCATAGAACAGATTTCCTTCATGGAGCTATCTGTCGTGAGTAAAAGCTCCTTAGCCTTATCCATCCTCAGATTAGTCAGATATTCAATAAAATTCTGCTCTGTACTGTCCTTAAAAAGCTTGCTGAAATAATAAGGACTGATATTTACCTCCCTTGATACCTCATCAAGGGAAATATCCCTGTTGTAGTTCTCCCTGATATAACGCATGGCCTCTTCGATCACACTTCCGGATTTCTCTGACCGTTTACTCTGGATATTTCTGCAAGCCTCTGCTATCTTATCCGTAAACCAGAGCCGCAGTCTCTCCGGATCCTCTATGCTCATGATTCCCGGCAGATAATCACTTCTGATATTCAGCTGATAGGTCATACCTCCCTTTTCATAGGCAATGTGTTCTGACCACAATACAAATTCCAGTACCTTCAACCGGATATCCATAAGCCCTGACCCACTTTCCATCATCCAGTCAAAGAAGCTCTTGGCAGAAGCTGTGGCATTATTTATTTCACCATTCTCAATTTCTTCAAATAATCTCTTCTCCAGCTTAATAGGATAATCCCCGGCATACTCACAGCGTATGGGGAGATCATCCACATGGGCAACGCTCCCTGTTGATTCCACCAGCACCCGTAATGCCTGCGTATAGGAATCTGCCATATCCCGCATTTCACCTACACTTCCAAACCCTATCCTGAAGCTGATATCTGTCCGTTTTCTCAGATACCGCACTGCTTCCCTTGCCTTTTCGATCAGCTCGATACGCTCATTATAATCCATGGCTTCCTTTTCATAGGGCACCAGGACTGCCAGCTTATTGGCCATTACCGATCCTACATAGCAGTTAAAGTATTCCTTCAGGATCGTGCGTACCTCCTGATAATGATTCTGCATCCTGACACTGCTTCCTACCGCATTGGTCATATGATTCCCCTGCTGCTCATCCCCGCATACAACTGCCACCATGTAGGCATATCCGCTGTCTATCCCAAGCAGCGTCTTATAATTCTCTATATCCTCTTCAAAATGCTCCTGCAGAAGGATATTGGATATCAGCCCGCTCTCAATGATAGGAACTACCGTTTCCAGCTTTTCCTTGACCAGCAGCTCCCTTTTCCGCTTTTCCTTTTCCCTGTCAATGATCTCCATAGCTTTTTTCAGGACAGCCAGAATCCGCTTTCTCTCCATGGGCTTCGTAATATATTCAAGAACCCCAAGTGAAATGGCCTCCTGTGCATAGTCGAACTTATCGTAGGCCGACATCACGATAAACACTGTACTGCTGTTTGACTTCTTGATTTCCTTTATTGCGTCAATTCCATTGATACCAGGCATCTGGATATCCATGACCGCAATATCCGGCCGGAAGCTTTCCGCCAGCTCAATTACACTTCTTCCTGTTTTGGCATACTGGATCTCACAGAGATCCCCAAATTCTTTTTCAATGATAAATTTCAGTGAATCGATCACAATCCCTTCATCATCAGCCAGCATGATCCTGTACATGATAAGGCTCCCCCTCTTCCTTTTTCTTCAGGTATATAACAAACTCCGTCCCATGATTTTCTCCGTCACTGTATATACTCATCACATCATCCATTTCTGAATATAGCTTAAGTCTTGCGATAACGTTATCCATACCGATCCCATTGGAACCTCCCACATGTTTTTCCTCCCGGTAAGTACCATTCAGAATCTTCTCTATCTTTTCCGGACTGATCCCCTTTCCATTATCCCGCACACTAATACAGACAACATCCTCTTCCTGATAAACCTTCAGCCAGATCTTCCCTTTGCCTTCCATCTCCCGTATTCCATGGTTGACGCAGTTTTCTACGACAGGCTGCAGGATCATTCCCGGCATCTGTATGGAAAGCAGGCTTTCCTCTATCTTCTTTTCATAATGGATCTCTCCCGAAAATCTAACGTTCAATATATAAATATAGTTGTCTACAAGTTCAATTTCCTCTCTTACAGTAACCGTTTCATTTCCCTTTTTTACATTATATCTGAAAAACTCTGCTACATTCTGGACATAATCGTAGGTGCGGTCTGCTCCTTCCATCATGGCAAGCTGGGCACCCGCATTCAGGGTATTGAACAGAAAATGCGGATTGATCTGTGCCTGCAGATATTTCAGCTGCGCATCCTTCAGATGTGCTTCCATCATCAGCTCCCTTTCCTTCAGTGACTGCTGGATCTCCATACTCTGCCTCAGTCTCTCAATATACTGTCTGATGCTGACCACCATCTGGTTAAAGGCCTTGGTCACGATACCGATCTCGTCTTCAGCCGCAACCGGTATCAGTTCCACGTCAAAATTTCCCCTGGCAACCTCGTCGGCCGATGTTGCCAAGCCTTTGAGCGGCCTGATCATGCCACCGGTAAACCGGATGATCAATACCACATTTCCCACGATCACAACAGTCAGCACCAGGATGCTGATCATTTCAAAACGTCTGAACGCGTCAGACAGCCTGCTGTAATTCTCTGAGTTATTCCGAAACCGCTCATTGTTCAGACTGTTGATATAGGTATCAATATAGCCATACATCTGCGTGGCATTCTCATAACGCACCCTGTACTTCTCCACATTCCGTCCACGTTTGGCCTCGATCGTCTGCCCTACCACATCCAGATATTCCTGGGACATATACCGGATACTCCGTTCCATCCTCAGAAAAGCAGTACCAGCGATCTCATCATTCAGCTCTTCCACCATTTCAGTATAGGTCTGTTCATTCCGGTAAAACTCCTCCAGGGAATCACTGGTCTTGGCATTCAGATAATCGGTCATACTATCCTGCACTGACGTCAGCGCATCCGACAGCTCGTTCAGGTGCATATTGTCTTCATAAACCATATCTATTTCCCGGGACATACTGTTGATTCCGGTAAATAAAAGCAGGGTAACCAGAAATACCAGCATATTGGCCAGAATAAAAACACAGCTCATCTTCTCCTGAAGGGACAGCTTTTTCGGATTAATTTTCATCTTCATCACCGCCCTCCAGATACTGTTCCACATTACTTTTATCGATCAAAGTGACATCTGCCGTAAAATACTGACTGGTGTTTCCCAGCAAATAATATTCAGTCAGTGCATCTACACAAAATCCACCCATCTGCTCCGTATCTATGGAAATCGTTGCATTGACAACATTCCTGTCAATGGCATTGATAATAGTATCCGAATCATAATACCCCAAAATGGAAATCTGTCCAACCCGATTATAATCAACCACCGCCTGATAAACACAGGTAGTATTCAGCTCATTCAGACAGATGATGATATCCGGCAGCCTCTCTTCCATAAAAATATCCCGGATAGACTCCTCTACAGAAAAGGTATTGGTATCATCTACTGTGATATAGGAAACTGAGAACTTTGTTTCTCCCGTCTTTTCCTGTTCTATGGCATCCTGGATGCCGGAATAGATAATATTCTGTCCGGAATTCATCGTATAGGCATTCGTAAGGACAGCTACCTGTATTTCTCCCTTTTCTTCGGATTTCTCCTTCTTCTGTTCCTCTGCAATCTTCAGCACCTGTCTGCCATATTCCCTGCCAAGATTATAGCTTCCTACACCAACAAAGCTGCACCGTTTACTGTGGGTATTGTCACCATACAGCGTTACAACAGGAATATCCCTGTCTACAGCTTCATCGATCAGCTCTGTCAGCTCCCCACTTTCATCCGATTCCACAAAAATACCATCCACGCCTGAAGAAATCGCGATCCGCATCAGATCCTCTCTGGAATAATCCTCTGACAGATTTTCTCCAAGAAGATCTACATAGGCATTTTCTTCCAGTCCCCTCTGATAAGCACCCTGATAAACAGACTGCCAGAAAGAGGATTTCCTGTCCTTGGTGATCATCACGTAATACTTATCATAGCTGTCTGCATCTGCCACCTCACGAAAACCCCTGATATATGATAAAAACAAAAACATACATATACAAACTGCTATCACACATAAAAGAATCAGGATCCCACTGATCCAGACAGTCCGTTTTACATTTTTCTCCTTCATTCCCCGTTCCTCATTTATCTTCTATTCCCTGTAAATATATTCTCATATTGGCATTTTAACTTCATTGTTCCAACAGCACAATCAGTTCGTTTTTATAATTATAACAGATTATCTGGTTTTCTGTTAGTTCTTCACTCTTAATTTATAAAGTACCCTCGTATACCACCAATTTCTTAAATTTAAGCGCGTATGTTTTTACGAAAATTTAATATTTATATATTGTTTCTCTTTATTGACTGTACACATGTTTTCCATTTATACTTTTATTATGAGATGCTACCATAACGGTAGGCGGTTAGTCCTTCTTCAGGGGGACTGTGACCCTCTGTTGCTTATAGAAATCCACGGTATTTATGCTTTGGAAATTTGTACGAAAGAGGGATGATTGCCATGATAACAACAGAAGGTCTTATTGCAGTAATAAGTCTCGTGCTTACTGCTTTTGGACTTGGCTATGCCATCGGAAGTAATAATTCACAAAAATAATCGCCTCGGTCTGGACAACTAGGCGATTATTTTTCATCAAATATTGTCTGGGCTAACCGTCTATCGGTAGCACCTCTTTATGTCTTCATTATAGCAAAACTTTTATTTTTGTCAAATTGGATTTTCCCCGTCTTACCGCTTTCCCATTAATATTATGATCAGGATATTCCATCATTTTCCAGTCTAAAGACCAGTCACCTGTAACCATAGTAAATAAAGCAGGAATTTATTGCCGTGCTGATCCCCTCTCCTCTAATTTTTGATCTGTCTCCCCTCATGGTTCATATGATACTGATCCCGGTAGATCAGTTCTGACAGCGGCACAAAGGTATACCCCTTTTCCTGCAGCATCGTGATCAGGGTATCCAGTGCATCTGCTGTGTATTTTGCTCCATTGTGACACAGAATGACCGATCCGTTTCCCAGGTGCTTATGCTCTGTTACTGTCTTCAGAATCGAATCCACACCATAATCCTTCCAGTCAAGGGAATCCACATCCCATTGTATCGTATAATAGCCACATTCCTTAGCCGTTTTCACTACGGCATTATCATAGTCCCCGTAGGGTGGACGGAACAGGAACATCTCATAGCCGGTCAGTGTCCGCACCTTCTCATGGACTGTCATCAGCTCCTGTTTCTTTTCCTCATCAGAAAGCTGGCTCATATTCTTATGATTTTCACTGTGGTTTCCAAGATCATGCCCGTCAGCCAGAATCGCCTTTACATCATCCGGATAGCTTTCCACCCATCCCCCTGTCATGAAAAACGTCACGTGTACCTGATGCTTTTTCAAGATTTCCAGTATTCTGGCTGTATCCTCATTTCCCCAGGCAGCGTCAAAGGTCAGGGCAATCTCAGGCTCCTTCGTTTCCACACAGTAAATGGGAAGCTCCCTCCCGTCCACCGTACTGCTTGTGAAAAAGCTCTGTCTGGCATTTATCACAATTCCCCGGATTGTGGCAAGCACTGTCAGTACAAGAACCCCATACTTTGCCATCCGGATCAGCTTCTGCTTTTTCTCCTCCAGTTTTTTCTGATAATCCGTCATACCAAATCCCCATTATCCCTGCTACTCCTGTTATTCCAGTGTATGTCAGCATGGCTTTGTCCTATCACTTTACTTTACCGTAAAGCTTCTGTTAAGGAACGCCCCATTTTCTTGTAACCGCTGTCCTGACCTGTTATGGTAAGACCATGAGCAGGAGGTTTTATTATGAATATTGATGCATATTCCATTATTGCAATTATCATTATGGCTGTTGGTATGATCTGGGCTTTTTATGAAGAAAATATCCGGAAATAAGGGTTTGTTTGTCTATCTCTTTCTCAAAAATCTTCCGTGGCAGCGGAAGATTTTTTTGTTTCTTTTATCTATTTGTCATATACTGTAAGTAGACCATTTTAATCAGCAGATGCCTGCCAGCCTTCAGGGTGATGTGCAGGGAAAGGATGGATGATTTTATGAATATTTCCGATGCAATCCGCAGTATCATCAAGCCTCACACCGATGATGTCCTTGCACCGCTTTCCACAGTATTTTCTGAAACCATGGACAGAGAAAAGCCCTGGCAGGAGTATCCCCGTCCCCAGCTTGTCCGTGATTCCTATTTCAGCCTGAACGGTCTCTGGGACTATGCTATTACCGGTGACAGGATGCTGCCCACCTCCTTTGACGGGCAGATCCTTGTTCCCTTTTCCCCGGAATGCTCCCTCTCCGGAGTCAGACGGAATCTGCAGCCCGGTGAATATCTCTACTATCACAGGCTTCTCCCGGAGGACTTCTGCCGCCTTCCTTCCGGGTACAGGCTTCTCCTCCATTTTGGTGCTGTTGACTACGAAGCTGATATTGTGCTGAACCACAAGCAGGTACTCCATCATACCGGCGGATATCTCCCCTTTACCGCAGATATCACAGACTTTCTCCTTGATGGGGAAAACCATCTGTCCATCCGTGTGCGGGACGATACGAACAGAACACAGCAGTCCCGCGGAAAACAGAGTCTTGAACGGGGCGGCATCTTCTACACAGCCCAGAGCGGTATCTGGCAGAGCGTATGGCTGGAGCAGGCTCCGGGCAGCTATATTAAAGAGCTGTACTTCCTGCCCTCCTATGACAATAAGACCGTTACTGTAACTGCTGTGATTGCCGGTTCTGCTCCCTCGCAGGCACCATTTATCAGGGTCACCGCCGGTAACAGGGAGCTGCTGTCCACAGAATTATCCAGACAGAAGGCTGCCCTGTCCACATATACTGCCGTCTTCTCCATTTCTGAGGAAGACTTTCATCCCTGGACACCGGAAGATCCTTTCCTTTATGACGCAAAGCTTTCCTGCGGCAGGGATCAGGTTTCCAGCTATTTCGCCATGCGTCTTTATTCCATTGAATCAAAAGCGCCCGGAGATATCCCTGTTTTCTGTCTGAATCATACACCCTGCTTCCTGATGGGCGCCCTGGATCAGGGCTACTGGCCGGAGAGTCTGTATACAGCTCCCTCCGATGAAGCACTGATCTATGATATCAAGGTAATGAAGTCTCTGGGATATAACATGCTGCGTAAGCATATCAAGGTAGAAATGGCACGCTGGTATTACCACTGTGACCGTCTTGGCATGATCGTCTGTCAGGACATGGTTAATGGGGGCGGCTCTTATTCCATGCCCCTTGTAAGCTACCTTCCTACCGTTTCCCAGACCCTATGCAATCAGATCCGTGATCACAATTATTCTCTGTTTTCCCGGAAGGATGAGACACACAGGAACCGCTTTGAGCAGGAATGCAGGGACACTGTCGCTTACCTGAAATTTTTCCCTTCCATTGCTATTTACTGCCCTTTTAACGAAGGCTGGGGACAATTTGATGCCGTCCGTATCACAGACATGATAAGGCAGCTGGATCCCACGAGGCTGATCGACTCTGCCAGTGGCTGGTTTGATCAGGGATGTGGGGATTTTGTCAGTGTCCATAATTATTTCCGCAAGCTGTCAATCCCGGCAGAGCACTTTTCCGGAAAGCACCTCAAAACCTGCGCCTGCCCGGCTGGAAGAGCCAGATTCCTGTCTGAATATGGTGGTCTTGCCTGTCAGATCAAAGGGCACACCAGTGTTGACCGGATCTTTGGCTATAAACACTATGACACTCTGCCACAATTTCAGGAGGCTTACAGCAGGCTCATACAGGATTCTCTCCTTCCCCTGAAGAAAAAAGGACTTTCCGGAGCAGTATATACACAGGTATCGGACGTAGAAGAAGAGGTCAACGGTCTTATGACCTATGACAGGAAGGTGATCAAGATTCCCGTTCCTGCAGCTTCTGAACAGGAATTATGATACCGGCATAATGGGCATCCGCATACATTTTGGCATTTTTCCTGACATTTTGGCACTTTTCCTGATTTTCTCCGGCATACTATGTATAATATTTTCAGACAATGTAATAGGATTTTCACATCCGGAATGGAGAAGCTATGGGAATTGGAGAAATACTGGGGGTCAGGACGATCAAGATCAGCACCTCGTCCCCTTACTCACTGGAAGAATTTTTTGAAAAAATCAAGGATACACCCTTTGAGGCCGGCAAGCCTGCTCTTGTCAAGGATGGTCTGACCTATGTGATCGCATTTCCTCAGATTGACAGGAATAATCAGGTGCAGATTATTGGAAATAAAGGCCTCTTTTACGTTCAGAGAAGTGTCCAGCCAGCCGGCATTGATAAGATGGTCGCCAATATGGCTCTTGAAAAGCTGACAGATGGTCTGACCGGTCTTTCCGGTGCTTTTGGCAGTGCCAAGAAGAAGTGCATGGAGCTTGCTCAGAATACTGCCGATATCATTCTTGCCATGAATTTGTAAAAACATATATAATTATTCATATTTTTCTATGCTATAATAACAGGGTTAACTATTTAAGTCACCCTGTTATTATCTTATTAATTACTTACAAGGATAACTATATGATTATTTACCTTTGCGATGATTCCCAGGCTGATCTGATGCGGCTTTCCCATTATCTGTCCAGGGCAATCTCCCACCTCAGCACAGAAGTAACCATCCAGTCTTTTACTTCCGGCAGGGATCTTCTTACAGCCTTTGCAGCTGCCGTAGAAAAGCCTGTCCTGCTCTTTCTGGATATTTATATGCCGGACAGTGATGGCATGCAGACTGCCGTCACGCTCCGTGAAAATGGTTTTACCGGCGGCATTATTTTTACCACCAGCTCCACCAGCCACGCCATGGACAGCTATAACGTAGACGCCCTGTATTATCTGCAAAAGCCCTATGACAGCACAGACTTTCTGAATGCCATAAAGCGCTGCTCCAGTATTTTGAAGGATGCTTCCAAAACCTATACCTTCCTGTCCAAGGGCAGTAAAGTGCAGATTCCCCTGAAGGATATTCTTTTTTTTGAAACAGGCAGACATGTGACCCTTCTGCATACTCCCTCCGAGGTGCTTTCGTTCACCAGAGTACTTTCGGAGGTCTGTACGGATTTTGCAGATAATCCTGACTTTATCAGAGTCGGTCACAGCTATCTGGTCAACCGGCTTTATATTTCATCCTTTACAGAATCTGAGATCACCATGACCGATTCCACGGTGATCCTGATCCCGTCAAGGCTGCGCAAGGCAATCTGCCAAAATCTCCGGGAGCCCCTGGGCTGACCTGCGGATTGCTTATATTTTTTCAAAAAAGGAGAGAGCCACCTCACGGGCAGTTCTCTCCTTTTCTAATATAGATCATTCTGATATAGATCACTTTGCTTTCACCGAAAGCAGACAGCTTCCTGATTTTTACATAGCATCTACAACGGCATCCAGTACATCAAGTAATGTAAGCATGGTGTCGTTTAATGTCTCAGCATCCAGCTCTGTAATCGCATCCTGGGAAATCTCTCCCATCTCATTCATTATGTCTGCAGTCTGAGCAAGTGCATTCTCGATCTCGTCATTCTGCTCGATCTCATCGGACATATAAGCATCATAAACCGTATTGTAAACATCGGTCAGTGTTGCGTAGTTGTCCTGAAGTGCTGCAAAGGTTTCATCAGAGCATGCCTCATCAGCTGTGCTCTCTCCATCTCCGTTTACTTCCATGGCATCAACGATACCTGAAAGTCCATCAAGGATGTCCATCATTGCACCATTTAAGGTTTCAGCATCTGCCTCTGTAATAGTATCCTGGGAAATCTCTCCCATTTCATTGATCACATCTGCAGCCTGGTTCATCAGATCTTCGATCTCAGCATCACCAGCGATCTCATCGCTTTCATACAGATCCTTCACCTGATTGTAAGCATCAACCATGACAGCATAATTATCCTGAAGTGTTGCAAAGGTTTCATCAGAGCATGCCTCATCGGATGCTGCGTCCTCTGTTGTTTCTACGTCTGCGGTTTCTGTGGTTTCTGCGGTTTCTGCAGAGCCTCCACATGCTGTAAGCATGGACATCGCCATTACACCTGCTAATACTACTGCTAAAATTTTCTTTTTCATTTTTTTCTCCTTTACATATGTTTATCTTTCACACAGATGAGATTATATGAAATTCCAGGCGATTTTACAACCCCTGACTGCCAATTTGTAGCGCAAACTGCCAAATTGTAAATAATCGGTTTTCTTTTTACGTAAATTCGTTTTATATCCTGTGGTCACGTATCTTCCATATCCTCCGGATAGAACCATATATTCCCTTCCTCATCTATTTCCTGCGTGATATAAGGTGTATAGTACACATTTCCATAAATATCATGAAGCTCAAAGCTGTAAAAATAATACCCTGCCGGCAGATAATCATACGTCAGCTCTACCTCCCCGTCTACTGTACAGGCATCTCCAAGATACCACTCTTCTGTATCATCATCCAAAGACGTCCAGTAATAAACCGGCTCGAACACGTCTCCATCCTCCAGTTCGTAAACCTCACGTGAGGCTGCCCCGGTTTCCGGATCGATACCGTCCCATATCCCGATCACCGACCACTCTCCATACTCCCAGTCATATTCTATCCTGAGTGCTGTGTCGTATTCCCCGTTCAGCATGATCTCACAGGCATAAATGCTGCAGGTATCTGTACTCTCTGCCAGCTCAAGCGGCAGCATAACTCCATCTGCTGTCAGCCAGAGTCCATCGAAATCATCCCTGATCAGATTGTTTTCGTAATCATAATAAATCTCTTCTGTAGACCCCACATAAAAGATCCCATCCTCTCCATCATTCACAAAAACACTGCAGCAGGCATAGGCCAGCTCATCCATATCCTCAAATTCCACAACATAATTTCCATTGCAGTCAAAATAGATATCTGCGATCCCCAGTTCACTTTCGTCCACAGAAGCAAATTCCCCTATATTTGTCGTAGGATTGGAAATACCGGCTGCCGAAATTCCAAACAGCTCTGCCAGATCTGCAATATCCTGTAAAAGGGAGCTGTTGTCATAATCCTGTGCACTTCCTGTTCCGGCACCGTAAGCCACCTTATCCACCAGTGCATAATAATAATTGCACGGACACAGCTGCGCAAATGTCTGAAGCTCTTCCGATCCCTGGACAGAGATCGGATAATAAACAGAAAGTCCTCCGGCCTGCTTATGCAGCCGCCCATTCACATTATAGACCACACACTCTTCCAGCTTTTCCCTTGCTCTTTCTATTTCCTCTCCATAATCAGACAGATTATCCAGCATCATACCAAGATCAACCATATTGGTATAACCCTCTGCCCTCGTATTTCCTCCAAAATTATCTGCCCCAAGGATCTTTCTTGCCGCATCTCCCAGGTCATCCTGTTCATATACCACCTGAAAAGCCTGATTACATGCCTGCACCAGATCATCGATCCCAGACAGCTCCGTTACAGAAAAGGTTGCCATTTGCTGTGCATCTGCCTCCCGGCAGTGGACATAATAATCCTCACAGATCTGCTTTCCCAGTGCCTTTCCGTCCGCAGCCGGATTTTCAGCCAGATAATCCAGCATTCCTGTATAGTCCCATCCCGTTCCCGGCTCATACTCTTCAGACGCATAGAGATAACGTGCATATGGCACCAGCTGATTAGCCACTTCTAATGTGCTCATCAGGCAGGCATCAAAGCCGATAAATTCAAACCGGTCTGTCATACTGTCATAGACCCGGTCAAAGGCAGCCGCCATTTCAGCAATGCTCAGACTATCATATTCATACTGTTCATCAAAGCACACACCATTAATGCTGCCGCTTCCATGATCCCACAGAATCACTCCCATCCTTTCAGCCGGGTAATGCTGCACACCCCATATCAGAAACTCTGACAGTGTCCCTGCATCTCCCATATTGGCATTCGGTCTTTCATCTACCTTTTGCAGCTCTCCGTTTTCCAGCACAAACCGTTCCAGCCTTTCATCCGAAATATCCTGGTACCAGTAACTGGAGCCTCCCGTCTGATATACTACCCGTGTCTGCTGTGACGGATATGCAGCCAGTGCTTCCTCAATATCATCACTGGCTGCTCCTCCGTCAGACTCAAGATCACTTCCGCAAAGATACACAAAGATCGTCCAGCCATCCTCTCCCATCGGAATTTCCTGCTCTCTTGATCTTCTGTCGATCACAAGCTTCCCGTTTTCCTGGGATATAACAGTTCCCCTCTCTGACAGACTGACAGTGCTCCAGCTGTCTTCTGTTCCATCTTCTCCTTCTGTTTCCTGTTCTTCCTCATAGAAGTCTTCCTCATCCTCCAGAAGCCACTCAATAAAACCACAGCCACTGAGCATTCCTGTCAAAAGGCACAGCAATGCCAAAAGCCCCGGAATACTTATTCTTCTTTTCCAAACTCCTTTGTTTACCTTCATCCCTTTTCTGTAATCCCCTTCTTTTCCTGTCATTCTGCAAAGTTCAGTATAACTCCATATTACAGACTATACATGACATACGCTGTATGATACAAGAAAAAATGCCAGATTGTATCTGAAACTGCCAGATTGCCTGCTGTGACGCAAAAAGACCTGACAGCTTTCACCATCAGGTCTTCTCTCTGTTCTTTATAAAATTCCGTTTCCGGCACTCCCGGAAATCTATTTGGCAGCCTTGTCATCCTCTGCTGCTTCCTCAGCTTCTGTCTCAGGTACTACATTGTGTACTGCTGTTACAGTAACAACTGGTGTGTCTGGATCTGTCATCAGAACGATATCTTTATCTTTGGCAATATCCAGATCTCTTACCTTAACGGTATCACCGATCTTCAGGGTGCTTAAGTCAACCTTAACGCTGTCTACCAATGCAGAAGGCAGTGCCTTGTAGGAAACCTCCTTCAGAAGCTCCTGTGCAACACCAGCTGCCAGCTTATCATGGTTCACCAGAATAACCTCTGCAACAGAATGTACCTTCTCGCCCTGTACCAGTGCCTGAAAGTCGATCTCATCTACTCTTCTCGCCAGTGCATTGTAATCGATCTCCTTGATCAGTACATCATATGCCTTGCCATCTACCTCCAGCATAATCTGGCTGCCCTTATGATCTGTAGTAAGAATACGGTTTACTTCCTGCGCGTTCATCTTAACGGGAATAGATCCTTCGATCTCACGTCCGAAAACGTTGCCTGTTACATAGCCTTCTCTTCTCAGTCTCTTTGCTTTGATCTCCATGCTTCTTTTTTCAGCTTTTAAAGTATTCATTTGTCTTTTCCTCCAAAAATCTGAATTGCTTAGCATTCCTCGTGTTAAGTATTCTTTTTTCTTGTTACAGATGTATTATAACACGCATATCCAAAACAGATTAACCAAAAATTTTTATTTTTGGGGAAAATAATTGTGTATTTTTTCCGTTTCCATCAGTCTCTTCTTCTCTTTTTTGCTATAAATACTATCACTGCACCGCCAGCTATTCCGGCGCCAAGGACGGTCAGTAAGATGATCCTGAGGATCCGGCCACCACTGCTGTCAGCAGTTTTCCCTGTTTCCGTAGTGCCGGCGGTAGTTTCCGTAGTGCCGGTGGTATCAGGAGTGCTCTCCGGCTCTCCAGAGCTGACCGTACTGTCTGCTCCGGGAACCGTTTCTGTCCCGCCAATATTTCCTGTGTCAGTCATATCCCGGTCATTCTTTGCCTCTTCGATATCAAGGAAGCTTCCCGTTGTCACAGCCTGGTCTTTCAAGCCTCCCTGCCAGATTCTGGCAATGCTTTGCTCTGCATCGCCGGTACCTTCCTTCCATTGCCCGAAAGCATCGGATCCCAAACGCTCTCCTGCTCCTGGATTTTGATCATGGCTGCCGTTCTCAGTAGCAGTATCCTTTACCGTCTGCCGCGCTATCAGCGCGAGCTGTGGTGCAGATTCATTTCCTGCACTGTCCTTTGCCGTCAGATACAGGGAATCACTATTTTTGTCATCCAGTACACCAGTGATAGTGAAGCTGCCATCGGCTGCGGCACGGGTGCTCTCACTGCCATCTTTGCCGTAAAGGATCTCACTTCCCGCATCCGCCATTCCTGTGATCTGATATTTTCCCGTAGTCCTGTCGGCGTAGAACATCGGATCGGAAAGTGTAAGCATGGGCGCTGTATCGTCCCTGCTTACCAGCAGGAATTTACTGGTCACATCCTCAGCTGAACTGTCTTTTATCCCGGTAATTCCATCAATCCTGAGCATCAGACTGCCTTCAAAATCAGGAATCGTATATTGGCCGTTCCCATCAGACGTAATCACGTTTCCTGTGTCCATTCTCGTTACCCTAAAGTCTGCGCCCTGCACATTGCTGCTCACAGACAGCGTATTTGAAGCACCGCCAATATAAGCGTGGAACACACCGTTTTCATCTGGTATGCAATCTGTTCCATTGACTTTGAGCGTAAAATCAAGCGGCTGATATTCCGGCAGATATTTATCAGTAGAAAATGTCTCCTCACTGTAATACTTTCCCTTTTCAACAGTGCTGTATGCTCTCACACCCACTTTATATCTTTCATTTGCAGACAGGTTTTTGGATTCCCCTGTTTCTTCTCCACCCACGGTCAGCGCCATATTGATGGAGGTTGTTTTCTTATCAAGGTCATAGCCAAATCCGGTATCGACCCAGTCGCTTCCCTTCTGCTGATAAATCCGCACAGCGTAACCATCAGCGTCTGTTACGGCTTCCCAGCCGGCGCTCATAACCTCGTTTCCGGCAAGCTCCAGTGTCACATTTTGAGGCTTGCCTGGCTGATTGCTGTTTGTATAAGAAATCTGCTCATCAAACTGCTGATTGGCAATGGCCGCCAGGGCAGTTTCATTCTCACCATCCCCATCAAGATCCGCCGTTTTTTCCATCATCAGGAAGGAGGTCACATAGTAGCTGCCCGTTGGCGCCAGTGCACCATCCGTTGGGATACTGACCGAAATATTATTCGGAGCATCAATCTGCCGTTCGTCAATCAGGTAATCTGCTCCCCCCTTAGTATTGGCAAAATATGTACGCAGCACATAGGTCGTATTTTCTGCTGGATGCTTCACCTGCCCGGAAAGCTCCTTATTGCTGCTGTCCAGATTCAGCTTAAGCTCCTCGAACGGTTCCACATCAATTCCCTTCTCATCCGTAAAGCTCAACCCGTTTCCTGCACTGACAGAATAAGTGCCGCCTTCTTTCAGCCTCATAAGAGCCAGATGATATACCTTGCCATCATCCTCCGATTTCTTCATATTGGCAATAATCGTCGCATTGATCTTTGCATCAGGATCAGCGGGATCTTTCCCCTCTTCTATCCAGTTGATATCGATTTCACTACTATCCTTCTGAATCTTCAGGTTGTTCTTGATCTCTTCCTCCGTGACAGTACCGTCAAAGGCCAGCAGGATATACGGCGTTTTTCCTTCGCCTCCATCCACCGTGATATCTGCCTGGGTTTTAGCACCATTTCTCGGTGCAGGAGCCTTTCTGACAGGATGCTTGCTTACATCCTCTACATCTTCCTCAGACACCGGTACTTCCTCTGTCTCCGTACCGGCTGTATTTCCGCTCACTGTGGTTTCTTCCTCGCTCTCCTGCGTCTCTTCCTGTGCTTCTGTCTTTGTTTCACTGGTGTTTTCCTGCTCAGCTTCTTCCTGCACCTCTGTCCCGCCGATGACTTCCTGTGCGGCTGCTTCCTGCACTTCTATCCCGCCGATGGCTTCCTGTGCGGCTGCTTCCTGCACTTCTATCCCACCGATGGCTTCCTGTGCGGCAGCTTCCTGTGCGGCTGCTTCCTGCCCTGTGCTTTCCACGACAGGTGCAGCGGAAGGAGTCTCGACAAGTGCTTCGGAAGGAGTCTCGACAGGTGCAGCGGAAGGAGTCTCGACAGGTGCTTCGGAAGGGGTCTCGACGGGTGCTTCGGAAGAGGTCTCGACAGGTGCTCCGGAAGGGGTCTCGACAGGTGTACCGGAAGGGGTCTCGACAGGTGTACCAGAAGGGGTCTCTGTGGCAGTCTCCCCATTTCCTTCCATTGTGGATTCCGGCACGGCAGCTGATGGCTCCGCGGCTTCTTCAGTATATATATCCAGTACATCCTCTCCGCAGTCCTCTAACAGCATTCCCTGTACGACCGGTGTCACGCCTTTGTCCTCCCAGTTCCACTCGGGCAGATAGCCGAACACCTTGACCTCAATATCCCAGCCGCCGCCCTTTCTAAAGTCGGTTTCTACAATCTGCGGCACAAGTACCCACACCCTGGCATTGGCGAGCCAGTTTCCGACATAGGCCATCGCACCGATATAAACATCGACATTTTCAAAGGCCTGCTTCATGCCTTCCTCAACACTGACGTTTCTGATCGGAAAGGTTGTCTGACCGCCCACGATGAGATTGATGTTTGCAACGTCAACACCAAGACCGCCAATAGCGCGTATATTCTCCGGGATCTGTACTCTTCCTCCTACTGTACCATTCGCCCCGATACCGAGATAAACCCGGTCATTACTGTTATTCACACCGCCAAAGGCTCCAAGCCTGATCGCACTGTCCAGCTTGATGACATTGATCTCTGTGCTGGGCAAAGCCACCTCAAGCTCCTTCGAGCCAACAAAATACACGCCCTTGTAGCTGACATTTCCGTAACTGCGCTCCTGCCCCTCAAGCTTAAGGGAGTAGCCAAAGCTCTCCACGATCGATGCATTCGTTCCTACAAGTCCGACATCGGTCGCCTTAAGAGAGATTTCACTTGGTCCAAGAACCACATTGCCGGTTCCCTCGATCAAATGCATATAGGTACCCGTCAGGGCACCGCGCAGCTTGATCGGCGGGATAGCAAAGTAGTCACCGTTCACAGTGCTTGCCAGATTTTTAAAGCCTGCGCCTCCTCCATTGAGCTGTCCGACAGGAATCGGAGGAATCAGAACGATACCCGGACTCGCCTTGACATAAAACCACAGGTTATCCGGAAGCAGGGATCCGTCCTTTTTGCTGCGCACCAGTGCAAGCTCCGCTTCTGTTTCAAAAAGATCCATGGCATTCAGCTTCAGGCTGAAGGCGTAAAGCTCCCTGCCCTTGAAGGTATTGACCTCGCCCTCCACCTCCGCAAGCTCCAGCCCTATCAGGCTGGCAGTATTGAATTTGCCCGTAGCATGGATACCGTTGACCTTAAACTCATGCTTCTCATTTAAACCATATCCCAGCTCTGTAAGGGAAAACTCCGCACCGTCAAAAATAGTCTGAAAACCGATGTGCCCGTTAAAGACAAGATTTCCTGCTATATCGGTATCCGCCTGCTTCAGCTTCACCGAAGCATAGGGAATATCCACGAAGACGATAGCATCGTTTTTATCAGGATTGATCCCGAACTGGAATCCCTCCTTTACAAGCGTAATCTTTAGTTCGTTCTCTCCGTCGCTTTTAGGCTGATAGAATTTGAAGGTCGGTGCGTTGAGGCTCACGCCCTTCTGTTCCACACTGCCATCCCTATGGATGACAAGGCTTCCCTTTTTAGTATCCCATGTCGCAGCGACAGATGGGGAAAGCATGGCGGCACCGCCAGTGAAGGTAAAGGCTTCACCGTTTTTGCTCTCATAGTCTCCGTTAATAAGTGCAATGGGACTGGCACCGTACTGCTTTTTCAGTGCCTCCAGTGCAGCTCCATCTGCCACAGGCTCCACTCTCACACCGCCCTTTGAATCAGCAAAGGCAGCAAGCTGCTTCGCATAGATGGAAGAATCAACCTTGTCCGGTTCAGAAGGCACCGTTGCGGCTGCTGACTTCAGCTCACGGAATCCCCAAAGGAAGTGAGCCGATCCTTCTGAAATATACTCCCGGCTATAATCGTGTCCAACAGTGCTTCCGAACTCCACACGGGTATTTATAGGCTTATCACCCGGCTCTACACTGACAGACGTTGGAAGCGCCACACGGATTGGCTTGTCCTTGCCGGAAGAGGACTGAATCTCCTTTTCATAGTAATCCGACAGCCCTGCAAAGGGATTTGCCCAGGGATATGCATCCACATAGGCCTCCGTAATGTAAACACCGTCTACATCTCCCCACTCGGAATACCCCTTGGGAACAGTCTTTGTATTCAGATTTTCCACCGGAGCGGTGAATACCGAGTTTTCCGTAGTGATCTTCAGCGGTTTCCCATCCTTTTCCTGCGGTACTGTCGTACGGCTCATTTTAATGGCCGGACCGCCTGGCTTTTCCAGGACAGAGCTATGACCCATGCCGGTAAAACCGTTGATCGAATACCCACAGGTAATATTATAATCTACATCCTCTGGCATGCTGTCCTCATCAATGAGAACATCGCTGACCGAAGACAGTACTCCCCAGGTGCCCTTTTTGGATGACCCGCTCTCCTTAAGCTGCACAAGCTCATAATAGACCGTCATCGTTGCAGTGATGTGGTTCATTGCTGTCAGCAGGGAATATTCTGCCTTGATCGCCGATGTAGACCCGTTCGGTGTCTTTTTTGTAAATTCTGCCTTTTTCAGCTCCACCACCGCAGGATCGACAATCTCTTTACCACTCTCATACATGATGAAATTGCACCACATGATCTGGCTGTTACAGAAGATATTGTCCTCACCATCAGGCTTCGCGGTCGGGACTGTCGTAAGGTATGGTGTGGAGCCGAAAAATCTGCGCAGCGCCACACGGATATAACCGTTCTGCAGGACAAGCGCCCCATCCTCCAGTGTGATCTGTTCCACGGTTGCAGGGTTTGTCGGCCAGATATCTCCTGCAAATGCCAGCGTCTCTAATGGCAGGGCGCTAAATAGCAGGATCAGTGTCAATAAAAAGGATATCGCCTTCTTCATAGTATATAATTTCTCCTCCTCTCCGGATCGTTCAGGTGAATCGTTCGGAACGTACGATAAAAAACATCTTATTTATATAGGTACATGAAATCTGAAAAACTCTCACCTCAGAATTAAATTTTTTTCCCCCCTTTACAAAGGAAAAGAGGGTTCCTTTGAACCCTCTTTGCAAGTGCCGTAAATTCAAGACCGCTACTGCTTATCCGTCTTTTTTATTATGCTGCGGTTATCATCTGCCTCTATTTTTTACCTCTCGGATCACATACTGGTTCCGTCCCTTTTCCTTCGCTTCATACAGCGCCTCATCTGCTATCCGGATCAATTCCTCCACATCCGCCTGTCTGCCTCCAGCAAGGAAGGCACAGCCAACGCTTGCCGTCACCAGACCTCCCTCTTCACTCTTAAGGTGCATATCCTCTATCAGAAGCTGAAGCCTCCTGCCAAGATTCTGATAAGTGATCCCATGCAGCAGGACATAGAATTCGTCTCCGCCAAATCTGCCAAGCAGATCCTCCTGCCGGAAGGTACTCTTCATCCTGTCTGCTGCCTTTTTCAGCAGTTCATCTCCTGCCACATGCCCATATGTGTCATTCACCTGCTTGAAATTATCCATATCAAAGAAAACAAGCGCCATATTGACATCCTCTGAGCTGGACAGCACATTTTCGGCAGCCCTCTTAAATGCCTCTTTATTCAGCAGACCTGTCAGTCCATCCGTCTGTGACTGCTTCTCCAGTGTTGTCCGCAGGCGCTGTCCCTCCTGCATATGCTCCTTATATTCCTGTGTCTGGTAATACATATAATAAAAGATCGTAGAAAGCACGATCACAGCCCGTCCCGTGAAACGCACCTTGATCACTGCCTCAAGCACCATATTTATAATGATCAGCGTCACCGTTGATATAATAATGGCAGACTCCATCACAGGATTTTCCTTTGCATTACGGATGGCGAAAACTATCACCAGAAGCAGATAAAAAACCGTAATGATCTGGGAAGAATAACCTAAAGGTCCCCGGATGAATCTGTTATCGGGTGAATAGGAATAAGCAATATCTGTAAAAAATGCAGAAAAAGCGATCAGTGCATTAAGACAGAGAGGGATTAGCAGCAGGATCCCTCTTTTTCTGCTGATTTCTCTCTGCATGGTGCACCACAATATCATGAAGGCAAGCACCGGCCTTATCGTATATCCCAGTGCTGACAGCAGGATCCTGTGCATTGTCGGATAGGGAAGCCCTGCTGTTACAAGCTCACAATTATAGAAAATAAGCTCCAGCAGCTCCAGACCCATGATCCAGTAAAAATTATACTTCAGCTTTTTTTCCATAGAGGTATTCGTATATAAAAAGACAAACAAATAAATTAATCCGATCACCGATGCCGTATTGATCATGATCCACAACTGCAAATCCATAAGCTTCTCCTTTCTGGTACTTCAGTACTAGTTCCGATTTTATGATAAGCTTATCCTATTTCCTTCAGAATTGCAATAAAAAAATGCAATAAAAAAAGCCCTCACGGACTTTTTTATAACTGGTTCACGATATTTTCCGGTCTTCTGCCCTCTGTCATGTCCTGTACTGCCTTCCAGAGTATTCTGTGGGACCGCTTCATGGAGCTTGCTGTGGCTCCGCCGACATGCGGTGAAAACAGGATCCTGTTTTCAAATCCCTCCGGCAGATGCAGCAGCGGATTTTCTATTGTTGTCGGTTCCGGGAACACCGTATCCAGTGCGGCTCCGGCTATCCTTTCTTCCACAATCGCCTGCACCAGTGCTTCATTATCAACCAGATCTCCCCTGGCTGTATTCACAAGAAACGCCTCTCTCTTCATCCTGGTGAGGAACTCTGCATTTACCATATTCCTTGTATCATCAGTTACTGCGCAGTGAAGGCTGACCACATCACAGACAGAAAGCAGCTCCTCCTGCGTCAGATACGTCACATGAAATGCCTTTTCCGTTTCGGGATCCTTTCTGTGAAGAGAGGAATAATACAGCTCACAGCCAAAGCCACGGAGTCTCTCTGCTGTTGCTTTGGCGATATCCCCAAAGCCGATCAGACCTATCTTACAGTCAGATACCTCCTTCAGCCCTTTTACCATCATGGCTTCCTTCATCTGCATCTGTTCCCCGATCCGTTCTCTCCGGTCTCCCTCTGTTATCTGCCGCAGGAAGCCCAGGATCAGCAGAATTGTCTGTTCCGCAACTGCCCCGGCATTGGCGCCCTTGCAGTTGCACACATATATCCCGGCCTCTCTGGCTGCTTCCACGTCAAAGCCGTTAAATCCGACTCCTTCTGAATGGATCATTTTTAAATGTGGCAGTCCCTCTATGGCAGCTCTGCTGACCTTTGTCATAGGGTCTGCTGCAAGAAACTCACAATCTCTTCCGGCAGCAATGATCTCCTCATCAGAAGCTCCTCTTGGCAGGAATATCTTTTCTATCGTCCTGGTGACAGGGATATCCTCCGGCATATGTCTTGCGTACCGGTCCTCTGCACCAATAATCAGTATCTTCATTTTCTTTCTTGTCCTCCCGATATCAGGTCATATTCATTACAGACCATAGGCCTTTGCCAGCTTTTTAAATGCCTCCACTGACCTTTCTGCTTTCTCTGTCTGCACACAATAGGATATCCGGAAATATCCAGGACATCCGAAGCTGTCACCGGGAACCAGTACCAGATTGTATTCCAGTGCCTTCTGGCAGAATGCCATTGCATCCTCCTCAAGTGCCTTGGGGAACATATAAAAGGTTCCTCCCGGCTCCTGACAGGTATAGCCCATAGCCGTCAGCTCTTTATACAACATTCTGGCATTTGTTTCATAAACCGTCAAGTCAGAAGTTTCTCCGCACATTTTTCCTGCCACATACTGGATAAGAGAGGATGGGCAGTTATGTCCTATGCACCTGGAAATCTGCGCACACATATCAATGATCAGCTCAGCCATGCTGCAGGCCGGGTTCACTGCCACATATCCGATTCTTTCCCCCGGCAGGGATAACGATTTACTGAACGAATAACAGATGATCGTATCTGCATAATAGTCGGAGACAAAGGGATTGTCCACTCCCGCAAAAACGATCTCACGGTATGGCTCATCTGAGATCAGATAAATGGTATGTCCAAGCTCCTCTGATTTCTGCGTCAACAGTGCTGCCAGCCTTTTGACCGTTTCTGTTGAATACACAACTCCAGACGGGTTATTTGGTGTGTTGATAAGAACTGCAGCTGTTTTTTCTGATATCTCCTGCTCTAACAGATCAAAATTAATCTGAAAGCTTTCTGTATCCGCAGGTATGATCTTCAGCGTCACACCCGCTCCTTCAATATAGGGCTTATACTCAGGAAAATATGGTGCAAAGGTAATGATCTCTTCCCCGGGACTGGCAACTGCACGTACAGCATGTGCCATGGCCGCACAGGCGCCGCTTGTCATGAAGATATCTCTGTAGCTGAAGGGTATCCCAAATCTTTTCTGCAATGACGCAGCGATCTGCTTTCTGACCTCCAGGATACCATGACTTTCGCTATAGCCATGCAGCAACACTGAATCCATACCAGTCAGCAGCTCTTCAAAAACTGCATTCAGGTTTTCCGGTGCAGGCACACTGGGATTTCCAATAGAAAAATCAAATACATTTTCTGCACCGATCTTCTCTGCGATCGCATTTCCCTGGCTGTTCATCTTCCTGATCACAGATTCTCCTTTTAACATACTTCTGAATTTTGCTGAAATCATAAAACTGCCTCCTGTTCCTTTCTATGCGCCAAGATATGCTTTCTTGATATTATCATTTGCAAGCAGCTCTGACGCCTTACCACTCATGCTGATCCTTCCAGTTTCAAGGACATACGCCCTGTCTGATACAGCCAGTGCCATCTTTGCATTCTGCTCCACCAAAAGGACGGTGATCCCATTCTGATGAAGCGTCTTTATAATATGAAAGATCTCCTTTACAAGGAGTGGTGAAAGTCCCATAGACGGCTCATCCATCAGCACAATTCTGGGATTGCTCATCAGGGCTCTTCCTGTTGCCAGCATCTGCTGCTCTCCTCCTGACAGGGTTCCTGCCAGCTGCTTTTTTCTCTCAAGAAGCCTTGGAAAATACTCGTAGACCATATCCATATTCTTCTTGATCTGGCTCTTATCATTCATGATATAGGAGCCCATCTCCAGATTTTCCTGTACACTCATCTGGGTAAAGACGTGCCTTCCCTCAGGCACATGTGCCATTCCGATCCGGATGATATGGCTGGGATCCATCCTGCGCAGATCCTTTCCATCATACTCGATGACTCCATCTGTTGCACCCTTCAGTCCTGTTATCGTATGCAAGGTTGTGGTTTTTCCGGCACCATTGGCACCGATCAGGGATACCACCTCACCATCATTCACCGTAAGGCTGATATCATGAAGCGCATGAATAGAGCCATAGGAAACATTTACATTTTCTATTCTGAGCATATTATGCACCCTCCTCTTCTTCATCTGCTCCAAGATAAGCAGTAATAACCCGCTGGTTGGATGCGATCTCTTCAGGAAGTCCTGTGGCAATGGTTACGCCATAATCAATAACAACAATCCTTTCACAGATCTTCATGACAAGACTCATATCATGCTCGATCAGAAGAATCGCAATCCCGAACTGCTCCCTGATCACATTGATGCAGCGGAGCAGATCAGCGGTTTCCGTAGGATTCATACCTGCTGCCGGCTCGTCCAGAAGAAGCAGCTTCATCCCGGTTGCCAGTGCCCTCGCGATCTCCAGCTTTCTCTGCTGGCCATAGGGAAGATTATCTGCTACAAAATCTGCCTTATCCTCCAGACCGAAGATTTTCAGAAGCTCCATGGCCTTTTCCCGGTATTCAGCCTCCTCACGCCAGTAGGTGCTGCTCCTGAAAAGAGCACCCGGCATTTTGTACTTAATACTCATGCCATAGGCTACCATAACATTTTCAATTACCGTCATTGATTTAAAAAGACGGATATTCTGGAAGGTTCTGGCAATTCCTGCCTGGACGACCTGATAGGTTTTCTTTCCATTCATTTTTTCTCCACAGAGGAAAAATGCACCCTCCGTCGGTGTATACACACCAGTCAGAAGATTAAAGACGGTTGTCTTGCCGGCACCATTTGGTCCGATCAGTCCCATCAGCTCACCGGCTTTTATTTCAATATTAAAATCATCAACGGCCTTCAGGCCGCCAAAGGATATGCCAAGATGCTTTGCCTGTAAAATAACCTCTGCCATATTATTTCACCTCCTGTTTTTTCTCCGCCTTTTTCCCATGAAAGATCCGGTTTAAAAGCCGGTACAGAGAAAATTCATAGGTCCCGAGAAGCCCTGTAGGCTTAAAGATCATAACAAGTACAAGAGCCACGGAATATGCGAGCATTCTGTACTCGGAAAAGCTTCGAAGAAGCTCCGGCAGTGCAGAAAGTACAATAGCTGCCAGAATGGAACCGGTAAGGGAGCCCATGCCGCCAAATACTACCATGATCACGTACTCGGTTGATTTCAGCCAGCCAAAGGTAGCTGCATTTAAGGATCCGATATAGTGTGCAAAAATACCGCCTGCAATTCCTGCAAAAAATGCTGATACCGTAAATGCAAGTACCTTGTAGAAGGTGGTATTCAGTCCGGAGGCTCCGGCAGCAATATCATCATCCCTGATCGCGATGATAGCTCTTCCATATTTGGAACGGATGAAGGTGTAAAGAAGTGCTACCGAAATCACTACCATCCAGAACACTACATAAATATCAGCCAGTCTGTTGATCCCCACCAATGCCTGGCCTGCCTGCCCCTCTGAAAAGCCCTTGCCGCCCGCAAATTTCAGATTCTGGATGATAACCCGGATGATCTCACCAAAGCCAAGTGTGATGATCGCCAGATAATCTCCACGGAGCCGCAGGGCAGGAATTCCTACCAGAACACCGAATACGGCTGCCAGTACACCACCTGCCAGTGTTCCGATCAGGAACCGCAGCGTATCGGGTGCTCCTGCTCCCACAAGAATTCCGGATGCTTCCATTGCCTTTGTGATCAGTGCCGCTGTATATGCACCAATTGACATGAAACCACAACCGCCAAGTGCTACCTGTCCCAGATAGCCTACTGTGATATTTAAGGAGCTTGCCATAATAATGGCAATGCCACATACCATCAGCACACCGCTGATATAGTTGGAAAGGGCACCTGTCTCTCTCAGAATGACAAGGAGCAGAAAGAGTAACAGTACTCCCGCCAGGTTTACTATCATTGCTTTTCCTTTTTCTTTTGGTATCCTCACAGTCACCACCTACACTTTCTCTCCAATATTTTTACCAAGAATACCTGCCGGCTTTACGATCAGGACGATGATCAGTATGCCAAATACGATCGCATCTGAAAATGCAGAGGTGATCACACCGCCTGTAAGTGTTCCTATATATGCCTTTGTCAGGCTTTCTACCAGTCCTATGATGATACCGCCGAGCATGGCACCCGGTATGATCCCGATCCCGCCAAGAACAGCTGCAATAAAGGCCTTCAGACCAAGCATGGAACCCAGTGTGGGAGTTGCCTGCGGATAGGAGGCACAATACATAAGAGAAGCGACTGCTGCCAGTGCAGATCCGATGGCAAAGGTGATGCTGATGGTCCGGTTCTTGTTGATCCCCATAAGGATCGCTGCTTCTCCATCCTCAGATACTGCACGCATTGCCTTTCCCATTTTGGTTTTCTTTACGAACAGCTGCAAAGCAATCATCATTACAACGCCAATTGCGATCGTAAGCAGCGTATTTCCATTCAGCTTGGTACCTCCGATCTCCAGATTAGGGAAATTAAAGATCGTTGAAATTGACTTTGGTGAAGCGCCAAACAACGTCTGTGCCAGATTCTCCAGAAAAAGACTCATGGCAATTGCGGTGATCAGTGCGCTCATCTTTGTTCCCTTTTCCCTTACTGGCTTGTATGCAACCTTTTCTACGGTAATACCAACTGCCGAGCAGGCAATAATAGCAAGAATTACAGCCGCCCATGCAGGAAGTCCGCCTGCTACCATGATTGGAATCGTGTAAAGCAGCACATAGCTTCCAACCATGATGAAATCTCCATGTGCAAAGTTAATCAGCTTGATGATACCGTAAACCATGGTATACCCAAGTGCTACTAACGCATACACACTGCCGATTTTCAATCCGTTTATGATCTGTTGTATGAATATGCTTATCTGTGTTCCCATAGTCGTTCTCCTTTATAACCGGCACCACCGCCGGGGCGGCGGTGCCTTTCTGGTTTCTTACTGCCTGACAGCTGTTAATCCAGTGTGCAGTTCCAGACAGCTTCTCCATCCTTAAATTCAATAACTGCAACTGACTTCTCAGGTGTACCTGTTTCATCCAGAATGAACTTACCGGTAACGCCCTCAAAGCTCATGCCTGACATGGCATCACGGATCGCTGCTCTGTCTGTGCTGCCTGCCTTTTCAATTGCATCCTTGATCATATAGGCGGAATCATACGCAAGTGCTGCCAGCGCATTTGGCTTTGCACCATATTTATCATTGTAAGCAGTAACAAAGGTCTGTACTACATCAGAGGTATCATCCGGTGAATAGTGGTTGGTATAGTAGCAATTATTGTAAAGAGTCTTGTCATCCAGCATGGATTCTGTCGTACCATCATAACCATCAGCACCCATGATCACACCCTCAAAGCCTGCTGCTCTTGCCTGGGGAATGATATAAGGACCTGCCGCATTATAGTAGTAGGGTGCAAACAGGAACTCTGCTCCGCTTGCTGCAATATTGGTCAGCTGGGAAGAGAATTCGGTATCATCTGTTGAGGATGAGCTTTCTTCTGCCACGATCTCCAGTCCAAGCTCGCTGCAGGCTGCATCAAAGGACTCTCTTACACCTGCCGAATAAGCATCTCCGGAAGCATACAGGACAGCCACCTTCTTTACTCCCAGCTTTTCTGCCGCAAACTTGGCTGCCATCTTGCCCTGGTAGGAATCCTTAAAGCAGGCACGGAATACGTAATTATCTGATTCGGTAATGGTATCTGCTGTTGAGGTAGGTGTCAGAAGTACGATCTGGCTCTCATCTGCAAGAGGTGCCAGAGAAGCGGTAACACCACTTGTTACAGAACCGATAATGGCACAGGCACCATCACCTACCAGTCTGTTAAAGGCATTTGCACCCTCTGTGGAATCTGCCTTATCATCATAGGATATAATGGAAATATTCTTACCAAGCACACCACCTGCTGCATTGATCTCCTCTACTGCCAGATTAATACCATTCAGAACGGATTCTCCATAGGTTGCAAGATTACCGGTATTGGGTGAGATCACCCCGACCGGAATGCTGTCCCCATCTGCTGCTGTGCCTGCTTCTGCGGCAGTATCACTGCTGCCGGCACTTTCTGCTGCCCCGCCGGTGCTTCCACATCCTGCAAGCAGTGCTGCTGTCATTGTTCCGGCACTGACAAGTGCCACCAGCTTCTGAATCACTTTTCTTTTCATAATCTCATCCTCCTTCTGCATTATTGCATACATGTATACAATACTTGTTCATAGAAAAGGTATCCGTAACGATACCCTGTAAAACAAAAAACTCCGCCGGTTGTCTTCACCTGCGAAGTATTGTTTTCATTATGTTATTTTGTACCTGTCCTATGAAATACCCAGCTTAAAATCCACGAATTTCTTAATAATCTCAGTACACTGTTCATATCTGTATATCCCGGTATCCAGCGACAGATCATAGTTCTTTACATCCTGCCATTCCCTGCCGGTATGGTATTTGTAATAAGCACTTCGGTAAGCATCCATCCTGGCGATCTCATCGACTGCCTCTTTTCTTGTGCAGCTCTGGAAATCCATTTCATGAAGTACGCAGCTCTCATAGGGTGCATGAATAAAAACTCTCACGAGATATGGATAATCCTTAAGCACGTAATCCGCTGCCCTTCCCACTACCACATAGGATTCTCTTTTTGTCAGTTCCTTTAATACCTTGGCCTGATAAGCAAACAGGTTATCATTTGAGGTAAAATCATTGCTTTCCGGTGGGATCAGCTCTCCGTTGAAAACCTTTTTAAATGCCTTGAACAATGGCTTCTTCTTCGTTGTTTCATCTGCTGCTGCAAATAGTGTTTCATTGATTCCGCTGTCTTCTGAAGCAAGTCGCAGCAGCTTTCTGTCATACATATCAATCTGATAATCATTTGCAAGCATTTTTGCAATAGTCGTACCGCCGCTTCCACAGGTTCTTGTGATTGCAATTACAAAATGTTTCATTGCAGCTCCTCCTTTTCAAGCCAGTCAGCTCTCCATCAAGTTTACAGTTATTGTAATCTCGCATCTATGCAAAGTCAATTATCATTAATAATGCATTTTCAGGCAGATTGTTACTAATTATTTCTACTCCTTCTACTTATTTATAAGTAGTTAATTTTTGTTTTCTGCTTCAAAATGAGTACGCAGCCTTTTTCCGGTCTCCGTAACAGCAAGACCTCCTTCTCCTGTTTCCTTTAAATCCATCGGCATTTCATTACCGATCCTGCGCATGGTATCGATCACCTCATCAGCCGGGATCGCACTCCGTACTCCTGCCAGTGCCATCTGTGCTGCACTTACAGCATTCACAGCCCCTGCCGCATTTCTTTTTATACACGGAACCTCTACCAGTCCGCATACCGGATCACAGGCAAGACCAAGCATATTTTTGAGTGCCAGGGCTGTGGCATGTATCATTGCCTCATGACTGCCACCCTGCAGATAAACAATTGCCGCTGCCGCCATGGCACTGGCAGACCCTATCTCTGCCTGACAGCCTCCGGCTGCACCGGCAATGCTTGCATTCTCCGCGATCACTTCCCCAATGCCGGCGCTCAGGAAAAGCGCTTCCACCATTTTCTCTTCTTTTTCCCCAAACACCTCCTCATAGGCAAGCAGGACTGCCGGTATGACACCACAGGAGCCCGCTGTAGGCGCCGCAACGATCCTTTTCATACAGGCATTGGACTCTCCCATCTTTACCGCCTTCTCCATGACAAGGGAGGGATAAGCCCCCATCAGGCTGTTCCCTGTCTGGTTGTATGCATGAAGCCTTTCCCCGTCTCCTCCGGCAAGGCCGCTCGGAGAAGAAAGAGCTCCGTTGTAGGACTGGTCAGCCTGCTTCATGGCAAGGTACATGGCTCTCATGGCCTCAAAGGTTTCCCCCTCCGTAACCTGTCTCTCCTCCATGTCCTTTTCCATGATGATACGCCACATGGGCACCTGCTTTTCCTCTGCCAGATTTTTAATATCTTCTATGGAATGATAGATCATCTGCTCTTTCCCTCTCTTTCACAGCCTCCGTTAAAGAAGGCTCAGATACGTCACCTTCTGAATTCCCTCAAGATGTGTCAGGAAACGGATCCCGTCCTCCGGAACCTCCTGGTCACACTCAATGACCATAACCGCATCACCGCCCCGGCTTCTCCTGTAAAGCTGCATGGTCGCAATGTTCACAGACTTATGTCCCAGCATGGACGTAACCTCTGTGACGTGTCCGGGCTGATCCAGGTTATGTACGATCAGCGTAGGATAATCTCCTGAAAAATTGGTTGCGATCCCATCGATCCTCGCAATATTGATCCTGCCCCCGCCAAGAGACTCACCGACAATTTCCAGCGTTTTACCCGTTTCTCCGGTAAGCAGCAGCTCGGCAGAATTAGGATGCCCCTCCTTCAGCTCCGCTTCCCCAAAGGAAAACCGGATCCCTCTTTGCTCTGCCAGTGCAAAGCTTTCCGGTATCCTGGTATCATCCGGCTTCATTCCAAGAAGTCCTGCTATGATCGCTTTTCTTGTTCCATGTCCGATACCGGTTGCCAGAAAGGAGCCATACAGCAGGATCCTTGCCTCCCTTACCGGCTCGCCAAGAAGCTTTCCTGATACATAGCCTATCTTGGCAGCACCTGCTGTATGGGAGCTGGAGGGACCGACCATAACCGGTCCTATAATATCGTATATGTTCATACCATTCACCCCCTTGCCAGGTTCAGAAGGATCCTTACAACTGCCTCCATGGATTCTATGCAGATATACTCAAATCTGCCATGGAAATTATGGCCTCCTGTACAGAGGTTCGGGCAGGGCAGCCCCATGTAGGAAAGTCTGGCACCATCCGTACCGCCCCGGATGGGAACCACAACTGGCTCTACCCCGGCTTCCCTCATCGCCTCCATGGCATGGTCGATCAGCTCCATATGATCCTCTATGATCTCCTTCATGTTGTAATAAGAATCCTTAAGCTCTATTTCCACTGTGCCTTCCCCATACTTCTCATTCAGGAATGCACCAGCCTTCTCAAACAATGCCTTTTTCTGTTCAAATTTTTCTCTGGAATGATCCCTGATGATATAATCTGCCACTGCCCTTTCAATATCTCCATTCAGTGCATCCAGATGGTAGAAGCCCTCATATTTTTCCGTATACATCGGGTTTTCAGATACAGGCAGCATTCCCTGGAATTCCATGGCAGTCAGCAATGCATTCTTCATTTTGTTCTTGGCATCTCCCGGATGCACACTTCTCCCATGGAAGGTTACCCTGGCGCCTGCCGCATTGAAATTCTCATATTCCAGCTCCCCGAGCTTACCGCCATCCACCGTATAGGCACAGTCTGCTGAAAACAACTCTACATCAAAGTGATCTGCTCCCGCTCCCACCTCTTCATCCGGGGTAAAGCCGATCCGGAGCTTTCCATGGGGAACATCCCTGTGGGAAAGCAGGTACTCCGCCATGGTCATGATCTCAGCAACACCTGCCTTGTCATCTGCGCCAAGCAGCGTAGTTCCGTCTGTCACGATCAGGCTCTTTCCCTGATATTCCTTAAGCTCCGGAAAATCCGCTGTTTTCATGACAATGCCAAGCCCGCTGTTCAGGACAATATCCTTTCCGTCATAAGCAGTAATGATCCGCGGCCTTACATTCGCCCCGCTTACTGCCGGAGAGGTATCCATATGGGAAATGAAGCCCATGACCGGCTTTTTCTCCATCCCTTCTGTGGCAGGAATGGAAGCATATACATAGCAGTGCTCCTTATCATAGGTGATCTCCTCTGCTCCCATTTTTGTAAGCTCTTCCACGAGGAGCCTGGCAAGCTCATGCTGCTTTTCCGTAGTCGGCGTACCTGTTCCCTCTTCATCTGACTGGGTATCTATCTGTACATAACGCAAAAACCTGTCCGTAACCTTTTCCATCTTAAACCTTCCTTTCCCTGCTTCTATTTTTCTCTTTTATTTTGTGTTTTCTTTTATTTTCATATCCGCAAAGTCCTAAAACAGGAGCAGCGATACCACAGGCATGGTAATGACTGACAAAAGCGTCGTCAGTGTCACACCTCTTGATGCTGTCTCATAATCTCCGTCATACTCCTGTGCCAGCATGGCAGTCATGCTTCCTACCGGTGTTGCCAGCATGATCATAAATACACCGCAGATCACCTCATTTGTCACTACCTGCCGGATCAGCAGCATACCAAGAACCGGTATCAGAAGCAGCTTGATCAGTGAAAAGAGTAACAGCCTCACATCCGTAAACAGCTCCCTCAGACTGATGCTTGTCATGGAAGCGCCAATGACCATCATACTTAAAGGTGCAGTCAGATTTCCAAGATAACTCAGCGTATCTGTGAGAAATCCCGGTACCCGGATCTGCCAGAGATACAGGATCAGTGAAATAATACTGGTGATCACCCCGATATTCAGGACTTCCTTCAGCGAAAGCTTTTTCTTTTCCTCACCATTCTCCTTTTTCCGCAGTGCGGAGACACCAAAGGTATAGATCAATATATTAAAAGGGATGCTGTACAGTGCTCCATAAAGAATGGCGCTGCTTCCATACAGGGCTGCGATTATGGGATACCCCATAAAGCCTATATTGGAAAATACCGTCATGGCCTGATAAACACCCCTGCTCTTTGGATCTACACGCAGCAATACCGGCAGCAGATAAGCCAGCAGCAAAAGTACCGCATAGATCGCAAGGATTACTACTGTCAGTGAAAGCAGCTCCCTGCCTTCCATTCTTTCGTCACTGATCCCACTGACAAGGATCATCGCCGGATTGGCGATATTCACAACGATCGCCGACAGCCTTTTGGAGGTTTCTTCTGTGATCATTCCGATCTTACTTCCCACAAAGCCGACACTCATAAGCAGAAACATGATAATCATTTGTTGTAAAAGCAGCATAGGTTTTCTGTCCTTTCTTATCCGCCGTAAATCTGTATCAATGCATTCAGCTTCCCCTTTTTGCTTAATCCCCGGTCTCCTGCATAGATAAACCTTCCATAGCCACGTACAGAAATCTGATCTCCGTCCTTCAGCATATGACTGTTATTTTCACACTGTCTTCCATTCACGAAGATCCTCTTTTGCAGAAACAAGGCTGCACTGTCACTTCTTGATAATTTATACACCTTTGCGATCACACCGTCAATACGTTCTGATGCAATCTGTATATTGATATCCTTAAGCTCTGCCTCTCCTTCCACCGGTATCTCCTCTGTCACCTCACAGAGGACAGAGGTATGTCTTACCCTTGTCAGGTTCTCCATGATATAAGGTGCAATGATCTCTTTACAGAACAGAAATGCTTCCTTTTCCTGAAGGATAATATCCCCAAGAGTACCTCTTTCAATACCAAGGTTCATCAGTGCACCAAGAAAATCCCTGTGTGTAAGATCCTCTGCAAATTTTTTCATGAGTGGTCTTATCCTGAGACATACAATGGGAAAATCCTGTTCATAACCAAGCTCTCCCGGATTTCCAAACCGGATCATGCACCGCTCCCGCCCTTCACTGCCACCTGATACCATCTCTCCGGCAAATGACAGCTCACGCTCCATTTCGTAGTAACAGGAAAGCTCCGCAAGCGACAGAAAATCTGTAAAGGTATAACAATTTCCCCTGTACGATCTTTCTGCCAGCTCACGGAGCCTTTTTTTCATTTGTTCTTCTTCTGCATTCATTCCGCTCTTCTGTGCAGCCTTCCAAAATATGCACAGCCCTTCTCCCCTTCCGGGGACTACACTTTCAGGATCTTATGCAGCCTCTTCATCACATGGAAATATGCCGGAAACAGAAACAGATCAGCAAGGATCCAGGCCAGTGGGCTTGCAAAGCAGGCTCCGGTATACCCAAACACAGGTACCAGAAAAACACCCCCCAGCGTCCTTGCTATCATTTCAAATACACCCGCCAGGATCGCAAAGGTACTGTAGCCCATTCCCTGGATCAGGAAGCGGATCACATTTACAAACGCAAGTGGAATAAAAAATGCTGAGTTGATCACAAGCATCATCCGTGCATTCTGCAGAATTTCTGTCTCCCCTGCATCCAGAAACATCAATGCAAATTTATCCCCGAAGAAATACAGGATCACAAAGGCTGCAATAGAATAAACAATTCCCAATATGCTACAGGATAGCAGACCTTTGCCGATCCGGTCAAGCCTCTTTGCTCCCACATTCTGTCCTCCATAGGTTGACATGGTGGAGCCAAGGGCATCAAAGGGACAGCAGAAAAACAGACTTACCTTTGAGCCTGCTGTCATGGCCGCTACTGCTGCCGAGCCGAGGGTATTGACCGCTGTCTGAAGAATAACAGATCCGATCGCTGTGATGGAATACTGCAGTCCCATGGGAACACCCATGCTGCATAGAATCCTCATCAGATGGGTATCCGCCTTCCATTCATCCTTCTTCACGATCAGAATGTCAAATTTATAATACATATATATCAGACACAGGATTCCTGAAATAAGCTGGGAAAGCACCGTGGCAACTGCAGCTCCCGCCACTCCCATCCGGAAGACCATGATCATCAGGAGGTCAAGTCCGATGTTCAAAACGGAAGAGATCACAAGAAATACCAGGGGAGTCTTACTGTCCCCGATGGAACGGATAAAGCCGGACAACAGGTTGTATAAATAAGTGGCAGGAATCCCGATAAATACAATCAGGATATATGAATAGGCGTATTCAAAAATATCCTCCGGTGTTCTCATCAGAGTCAGGATCTGCCTGCAGAATATCGATACCAGTACGGTCATCACAGCAGCAAATCCTATAGAAAGCCACACACTGTTCGCAATAAAACGGCGCATGGTCACATAATCCTTGGCACCAAATTTCTGGGCCACCGGGATTGCAAATCCATTACAGACACCCATGCAGAAGCCGATCACAAGAAAATTCACGGAACCGGTAGCACCTACACCGGCAAGAGCATCAACACCAAGTGTCTTCCCAACAATAATAGTATCCACAACGCTGTAAAACTGCTGGAACAGAAAGCCGAACAACAGGGGTACTGCAAACCCCAGAATCAGCTTCATCGGTGAACCAACTGTCATATCCTTTGCTGAACTTCCTGCCATTTTCTTCTCCTCCTGAAATAGAAGTTTTCTCTACTGAAGCAAGTTAGAGTATACTCATCTTCCTGTCAGAAATCTAGTATATTTTCTTACAAAAAAAGTAAAAATCTCTTCTGTTATGCATCAAAAAACTGCCGCCCTCTCCATACAGCCTTCTGTCATGGAAAAGAGCGGCAGCCTTATTTTTATTTCATCTTACCTTTTCAGTCTGTCTGATTTCTTATGCGAAAGGATTCTCAGAAGGATAACGAACTCCCTTCGGCTGATTATAACCGATGCTGTCAAGCTTTACACCAAGGAGCTTCAGTACCTCGAACATTGCTTTCCCGTAATGTCCGAACATAACAGCGCCATGGTGAGGGAAATTCTTCTCAACCAGTACATGACGGTAAAATCTTCCCATTTCAGGAATAGCGAAGATACCGATACCGCCGAAGGATCTGGTCGGAACATCAAGGATCTCACCTTCTGCCACATAGGAAACCAGCTCTCCGTCTGAATTGCACTGCAGACGATAGAAGGTAATGTCAGAAGCTGCGATATCACCCTCCAGGGTTCCTCTTGTGAAATCAGGCTCGCTTCCAGCGGGCTCAAGAAGTCTGTGCTGGATGAGCTGATATTTAACAGCTCTGGATGAGCACATCTTGCACTCCGGTGTATTTCCGCAGTGGAAGCCCATGAAGGTATCTGTCAAAGCATAATCATACTTGCCGGCGATATCCTCGTCATAAATATACTTCGGTACGGAGTTGTTGATATCAAGCAGTGTAACTGCATCATCAGATATGCACAGTCCGATGTATTCGCTGAGAGCACCGTAGATATCTACCTCGCAGGATACCGGAATACCGCGGGATGCCAGACGGCTGTTTACATAGCAGGGCTCAAATCCAAACTGGGAAGGGAATGCAGGCCAGCACTTATCAGCAAATGCCACATACTTTCTTGCACCCTTGTGGTTCTCAGCCCAGTCAAGCAGGGTAAGCTCGAACTGTGCCATCTTGACATTGAGGTCTTCGTAGTAGCTGCCTTCTCCCATTTCCTTAGCCATGTCTGCACATACCTCAGGGATACGGGGATCATTCTCATGCTCCTTGAAGGAAACAAGCAGATCCAGTTCAGAGTTCTCTTCGATCTCTACGCCAAGCTCATATAAGCCCTTGATCGGTGCGTTGCAGGCAAAGAAGTCCTGAGGACGGGGACCAAAGGTGATGATCTTCAGATTGCGGACACCAATGACAGCACGTGCGATCGGTACAAATTCGCCGATCATCTTTGCGATATCATCTGCGGTTCCTACAGGATATTCAGGAATATAGCCCTGCAGATGACGCATTTTCAGGTTATAGGAGCAGTTCAGCATACCACAGTAAGCATCGCCTCTTCCATTGATCATATCGCCGTCACCTTCTGCTGCTGCTACGAACATGCAGGGGCCGTCAAAATTCTTTGCGATCAGGGTTTCCGGTGTTTCCGGTCCGAAATTTCCAAGGAATACTACAAGAGCATTACACTCTGCCTTCTTTACATCCTCTACTGCCTTCAGCATATCCTGCTCATTTTCCACAGTGACAGGGCACTCATATAAGTCACCCTTGTAGGCAGCCTTGATTGCTGCACGTCTCTTCTGTGATAATTCGATCGGGAAACAGTCACGGCTGACTGCCACGATACCAAGTTTTACTACCGGTAAATTGTTCATGATTACCTACCTCCTGTTTTCTTATATTGTTTTATTCATTGATATTAAGGTTCTTTCCAACAAGTCCCATGGGACTGCCCTCCGGAAGTCCTCCTTCGGGATGGCCAAGGAGCCATTTGTTCTTTGCGGTAAGGTGTCCGTCCTCACCCTCTGTATGGGCTGCTTCCAGATCAAGGTTGGTTCCCTTCGGAAGTACTACTGTCACACGGAAGCCCTGTCCATTTACGCCGCAGGGTGCATAATGCAGAGTGGTTGCATATACTTCTACTGCAGTTCCCGCAGGAATCAGAAATGCTTCTGCCAGAGAGGTATCATATGTAAAGTCCTCCGTGATATCCTGCTGTCTGCCAAGGATCAGAATGGCGTCTGTCACTGCCACATTGATCTCTGAGCTTCTGTGATATTCAAAAGCATTCAGCATACAGTTGTGTCCGTTGCAGTAACCGATCTGGACCTGCAGCTCTCCGTAGGTCTTATCTGTCAGCTCCTTCATAACTGGAAGTGCCTCAAGCTTCGGATCTCCCGGTACATAGATCACATCCTCAGGACAGGGTGTTTCTTCCATGGCCTTGCAGAGCTCTGAAAAGTCGATCCCGGTAACAACTCTTCCATAGGTCTTGAATCTCTCATCTGTTACACTGTAAATCTTCATTTTCCTTCTCCCTTCTTTAAAATAAAATTACTTAATGATATCAAACAGCGGCTTGCAGGCAGGATAGATCTGCCTGAACTGCTGATAACGCTCGTCATACTTCTTTACCAGCTCTTCCTCCGGCTCTACAGTATCCACAATCCTTACGATCTTAGCGGCAGCTTCTTCCACGTTCTTATATTCCCCGCAGGCTACCGCCGCCAGCATGGCTCCGCCAAGTGCCGGTCCTTCTTCACTTTCGATCACATCCACCTTCAGGTTCAGGATGTTGGCGATCATCTTTTTCCAGAGAGGGCTCTTCGCACCGCCGCCGCAGATCTTCGTCCGCTCAATCTTAATGCCAAGGGACTTGGCTACCTCGAAGGAATCACGAAGTGCAAAGGCTACGCCCTCCAGCACTGCCTGGGTCATATCTGCCCTGGTGGTATCCATGGTCATGCCGATAAAGGTTCCTCTGGCATTGGGGTTATTATGAGGGGAACGCTCGCCCATCAGGTAGGGCAGGAAATACACGTGATTTTCTCCAAGTGCCCCGATCTTCTTCTGCTCTGCGCCGTAGTCGGAGGTACCGATGATCTCATCCATCCACCATTTATTGCAGGAAGCTGCACTGAGCATACATCCCATCAGATGATAATGTCCGTCTGCATGTGCAAAGGCATGCAACGCATTGTTCTTATCTACACCAAATTTCTCAGAAGAGATAAAGATGGTTCCGCTTGTTCCAAGGGAGATATTGCACATACCATCTCCAACAGTTCCGGTTCCTACTGCTGCTGCGGCATTGTCACCTGCGCCGGCTGCCACCTTTACTGTCTCCGGAATACCAAGCTCCCTTGCGATCTCTGGCTTTACTGTGCCTACGCATTCATAGCTTTCATAAAGCTTTGGCAGCATCTCCTCGCTGATACCACAGATCTCACACATTTCCTTTGACCAGCGGCGGTTTTTCACATCCATCAGCAGCATACCGGAAGCATCTGATACATCCGTACAGTTCACACCGGTCAGCTTATAGGCGATATAGTCCTTGGGAAGCATGATCTTCACAATTTTTTTAAAATTCTCAGGCTCCTTATTCTTCACCCAGAGGATCTTCGGTGCCGTAAATCCGGTAAAGGAAATATTGGCTGTATACTCGGAAAGCTTTTCCTTGCCGATCACATTGTTCAGATAATCACACTCTTCATAGGTTCTTCCGTCATTCCAGAGGATTGCGGGACGGATCACCTGATCCTCCTTATCCAGAATGACAAGTCCGTGCATCTGTCCGCCAAAGCTGATACCTGCAACCTTACTCTTATCTGCCTCTGCGATCAGCTCCTTCATGCCATCCATAACCTGCTCATACCAGTCCTCAGGCTTCTGCTCCGACCAGCCCGGATGCGGGAAATACAGGGGATATTCTCTGGATACGATCTTCTGTATCTTTCCTTCCCCGTCCATCAGAAGCAGCTTCACTGCGCTGGTTCCCAAATCAATTCCTACGTATAACATTTCTCTCCTCCTTTTCTTCTGATACCCTTCTGTTCCATCGTTCTATATAAAAATCCTCAGAAATAAATGAGATTCTCTTTCATGATGATCTCCAGCTTGGCATAATGCTTCTTTTCACTCCGGACCTTGCCGTAGCACATCTCTTCAAACAGCATTCTCACTGCCCGGTATGCCTGGCTGCTCAGATCCTGATAGATCAGTGCATCGATCGTGGAATCCTCCACACTGCCTCTGATCTCCTCAAACAGATCGAATCCAACCAGCGGAATTTTTTTCTTCTGCCGCTTCAGGACATCTGCGATCACATCCAGCCGGTAGGTAAGATCAAAAATACCATCCGGTTTCCTGTCTGGTTCTTCCTGTAAAAGCTTTTCCAGTGCTTCCTTTATCTCCCTTTCTCCGGTAAGTCCAAAAAACGGCGGCAGCATTTCCAGCTTTTCACAGGTTTTCAGTCTGTCCTGAAACCCGGAAAGTCTGCTCAATATATCCTGATTTGTTTTATATTCTTCTGTCACCGGTACAAAGATTCTGCCGCCCTCCGGCATCAGCTTCATCAGAAGCTCTGCCGCCAGCATGCCACTGCGGTAATAATCCACGCCCACATAATAATTGTCCGGATGCTCCGCCACATCACGGCTGAGCAATACGATCCTGCAGTTCTCCTTTTCAAGCCTCTCCAGAATCTGGAGGATCACTTCATGGCTGGAATAGGAAAGGATAAAGCTGTCAACGCCCTGCTGTCTCATCTCTTCTACAGCTGCAAGCTGCTCCGAAGGCTTCTCCACATCAAATTCAGAGATCATGAGCGTCAGTCCGTCGTCTCCAAATTCCTGCAGTGCCCTCTTAAGTCCCCTGCCTACTTCCGTTGCAAAGTAATTGGCACTCTTTGACCGGAACCCCACATACCCGATCGTATAATGGCGGTTCATAGCCAGATTACGGGCATTTCTGTTCTGTACATAATGGTACTTTTCCAGCGCGTCCTGTACCATTTTTACGGTTTCTTCGCTGACACCGTCTTTATTTCTAAGCACTTTGTATATTGTTGTGCGTGAAATACCTATTTTTTTAGATATTTCTTCTAATGTCATACGGGAGGCTTCTTCCATTTTGCACCCTTTTGCCTATTTCGTTTTTCATTTAACACGTGTTAACTATATGCTATCACCAATTGGAATATGTGTCAACAGCTCTGAAAAATATTTTGGCACAGCAGAAAAAACGGACCACTGCTTTCGCAGCGGTCCGCCTATCATTTCAGTCTCTGTTCAGTTTTCAGCTACCGATCAGCCTTCGAAAGGAACAACTGCTCCTTCATAGGTCTCTTCGATAAACTTCTTGATATCATCAGACTTAAGAACGTCAACCAGTGCCTTAACACCTTCATTGTCCTCATTGCCTTCCTTAACAACAACGACATTTACATAGGTCTGTGCTGCAAGGGAATCAGATGTCTCAGATGCCAGAGCGTCTGTCTGTGCATTCAGACCTGCATCCAGTGCATAGTTACCATTGATAACTGCGAATGCCACTTCACTAAGAACCTTGGAAACCTGTGCTGCTTCCATCTCAACGAAATTGATGTTGTGAGGATTCTCTGCGATATCATTGATGGTTGCATCAATGCCGGCACCTTCCTTTAAGGTAATGATACCATTGTCCTGAAGGATCAGAAGGGCTCTTGCCTCATTTGTTGTATCGTTAGGGATTGCAATGTCAGCACCATCGGGGATATTGGAAAGGTCACTCTCTGTTCCTGCATAAATTCCGATAGGCTCATAATGGATCTCTCCAACGCTTACAAGGTGAGTTCCTCTCTCTTCATTGTAGCTGTTAAGATAAGGAATATGCTGGAAATAATTGCAGTCGATATCACCGGCTTCTACAACCTCATTGGGCTGTACATAATCATCAAATACAGTGATCTGAAGATCATATCCCTGCTCTGCAAGGATGGGCTTTGCTGCCTCAAGGATTTCTGCATGGGGAACAGCTGTTGCTGCTACGGTGATCACCTGAAGGTCACCTGTCTCTGCCTGTGCATCTGTGTCTGCTGTTTCTTCTGCTGCGGCAGTTTCTTCTGCTGCGGCTTCTTCTGTGGTTGTTTCTGCTGCATCTGTCTGTGCCTTACTGCTTCCGCAGGCTGTCAGGACTCCTGTCAGTAAAGATGCTGTCAGAATCAGTGCTAATGCTTTTTTCATAATACTCTCCTCCTGAATATAATGCATTTATGATAAACCCTTTCGGGATCTATCCTTACCTGAGATTTAATCGGTGATACGCTTATCCAGCTTCTTGGATACTGCGGTTCCGATCATCTGCAGTACCTGAACGATGACGATCAGTATAATAACTGCTGCGTACATCACATCCAGCTTGTTTCTGTAATAACCATACTGGATGGCGATATTGCCAAGTCCGCCGCCGCCTACTACACCGGCCATAGCAGAATAACCAAGGATCGTTCCAAGAGCAATAGTTGCCCCCACGATCAGGGAGGTTCTGGCCTCTGCCAGAAGCACCTTGAAAATAATAGTAAATAATCCGGCTCCCATGCTTTCTGCAGCCTCGATCACACCCTTGTCTACCTCAAGAAGGGAAGATTCTACAAGTCTTGCCACAAAGGGCGCTGCCGCAATGGCAAGGGGCACGATCGTTGCCGCCGGTCCGTAGCTCTTTCCTACGATCAGCTTGGTAAGAGGCATGATCGTGATCAATAAGATCAGGAATGGTACGGAACGAAGTATATTTACAATAAAATCAAGAACCTTGTAGGCACCCTTATTGGGACGCAGTCCACCGGGTGCAAGTACTACCAGGATCACACCAAGCGGAAGACCGATGGCATAGGCGATCAGGGTAGAGATCCCTGTCATATAAATACTGATCCATGTATTTTCAGCAAGCATGCTGATCATTGAATTATCCAACATAATTTTTCAGCTCCTCCACTTCCAGATTTCTGTCTCTCAGGTACTGGATCATCTTCTCAGCAGCTACGGCCTCGTCCGGAAGCTGAAGGATCATCTGACCATGCGCCACACCTCCGATATCCTTAGTGTCAGCAAGCAGAATATTGACAGGTGCCTTACATGCCAGCACCATATTGGCAATCACCGGTTCAAAGGACGAATTGCTCTTAAATACGATACGGATGCATCTCTTTCCGGTCATCTCCTCATATTTTCCATTTTCATCCTGGAATACCAGCTTTCTGGCTGCACTGCTCTTCGGTCTTGAGAAGACCTCCTCTACTGTACCGGTCTCCGCCAGATTTCCGGAATCTACGATGGCAACATGTGTACAGATTTCCTGTACAACTGCCATCTCATGGGTAATGATCACAATGGTAATTCCATATTTTTCATTGATTTCCTTTAACAGGGCAAGGATCGCCTTGGTTGTTGTCGGATCCAGCGCACTGGTTGCCTCATCACAGAGCAGGATCTTCGGATTGTTGGCAAGTGCTCTTGCAATCGCCACTCTCTGCTTCTGTCCGCCGGAAAGCTGTGCCGGATAAGCCTTCGCTTTCTCAGAAAGTCCAACGATCTCAAGCAGCTCCTTTGCTCTCTTAACCGCATCTTTTCTGGAAGTTCCCTTGATCTCCATTGGGAAACAGATATTATCTATGACATTTCTCTGCATCAGCAGATTGAAATGCTGGAAGATCATCGCAATCTCGGTACGGGTCTTTCTAAGCTCCCCTTCCTTTAGCTGTGACAGATCCTTTCCTTCTATAAATACAGTTCCTGTTGTCGGGCGCTCCAGGAAATTCAGACACCTTACAAGTGTAGACTTACCGGCACCGCTCATACCGATGATACCGTAGATCTCTCCCTTATGTATGTCCAGATTGATTCCCTTCAGGGCTTCGACCTTATTATCTTTTCCAACGAAGGTTTTCGTAACATCCCTTACCTGAATGATTGCTTCCATCTGACCTTTTCCTTCTATATTATTGACTTTCCTAAGTCTCATAGTTCTGTATCATATCACAAACTGCCAAACCTTGCAAGAAAAGCTAATTCATAGTTATTCTGTATGAATTGTATAGTATCATCTGTTTCTCCATCTGTCAACACTATTTTCAAAAAATTTTAAACCCTATACAAAATTCCTCTGTTTTGTTATACTGAAAGCATGATGTTTCCGGGCATTCACTCCCCGGATCACACACTTTCTGATAGAAATAGGGAGGTATTTCCTGATTATGAGCAAAAAAGCAGTCGTTTCCCTCGGGCATGATGCCCTTGGCTATACAACCATGGCACAGTTAGATGCCGTAAAGGTCACCGCCAAAGCACTGGCTGACCTGATCGAGGCTGATTACCAGCTTACGATCACCCACAGCAACGGACCTCAGGTCAGCATGATCCACAAGGCCATGACTGAGCTGCGCCGTGTCTACATTGATTACACTCCTGCTCCCATGTGCGTCTGCAGCGCCATGAGCCAGGGCTATGTTGGCTATGATATCCAGAATTCCCTGAAGGCTGAGCTGCTTTCGCGGGGAATCAGCAAGACCGTCTCCACGATCCTGACACAGGTTACCGTGGATCCGTATGACGAAGCCTTTTATGAGCCTACCAAGCTGATCGGACGTTATATGTCTGCCGAAGATGCCGAGATGGAGGTAAAGAAGGGCAACTTTGTCAAGGAAGAGGTGGGACAGGGCTTCCGCCGTATCATCGCAGCTCCAAAGCCCATTGATATCGTAGAGATCGAAGCGATCCGTACCCTTGCTGATGCAGGCCAGATCGTGATCGCCTGTGGCGGCGGCGGTATTCCCGTGATCGAACAGAAGCATGCCTTAAAGGGTGCTTCCGCTGTCATCGAAAAGGATGCCATTGCCGGCAAGCTGGCAGGTGATCTCAGAAGCGATGAACTGATCATTTTAACCTCTGTTCCCAATGTATACCGCAATTACCAGAAGGAAGACCAGGAGGCACTTGCTTCCCTGACTGCAGCCAAGGCTAAGGAGCTGATCGCAGAAGGCCAGTTTGAAGAAGGCACCATGCTTCCCAAGATCGAGGCTGCTATTTCTTACCTTGCAGCCAATCCTGCCGGCAGCGTCCTGATCACCTCTCTTTCCGAGGTTTCCGATGCTGTAAAGGGTAAGGCCGGTACACGCATCACTGCTTAAATACCTCTGACCCTGCACCTGTATTCGTATATCGACAGATATATGCGCCTAAAAAGGGACCGTCTTTTAACAGACAGTCCCTTTTCCTATCCTTCCCTTACTCCAGGTTCAGTTTCTTTGTTACCAGATATTCTGTCACAAAATACAGCAGAACGGTTACCACCAGGCTGACAGTTCCTATTCCGAAATATGTTCCTGTCAGCAGAGGCAGTGGGTTATCTCCTTCAAATCCGATCATGATCGGAAAAAATACGGCCTGCGAAGCGATCTGGAAAACTGTCATGATCCCAAAATAAGCACCGATAGATCCAAGGATCCTGTGTTTTCCTACAAGCTGTCCGATGGCAATGGAAGCTGCCAGCATCATGGGTCCGTTAAAAATCCCAACGATCATGATATAGGCCATACTAATGATAAAGGCTGTCAGCGAACTGCCACCCATCAGCTGCATCTGCCGGATCAGCTCATGGATCTCTTCCCATATCGCTGTCATATCCACAATGCCTTCCCTGCCTGCAAACAGCATCCCCATGCTGCCAAAGATCAGTACCGCCAGAACCACAACCAGCATCGTCAGAAGGCTCCATGCAGCCATGGGAATCAGCTTCGACCAGAGCAGCTCACGCCCACCGACCGGCAGGGTATGTGTCAGATAACCCTCATCGGTATACATGGTCTTATAAAAATGGACTGCCAGATAAATGGTGATCCCGAGACTGACTGCGATCAGTGCAAAATAAAACAGCAGCCACAGCATAATGGTCATAAATCTGCTGACATCCGCGGCTCCCTCCCTGATCCCAAGGAAGGAAAACCCGGAGATCACAGAAAGCACCAGCAGTACAACAGATAAAACACACGGGATCACAGATATCTCTTTCCACTCATGCTTCAATAACTTGCCTAACATGCAAACACCTCCCTGAAATAAGCATCCACGCTCTTGCCCTTCTCTTCCCGGATCTCCTCCACACTTGCCTGAAGCAGAAGCCTCCCTTCCTTCATAAAGACCACCTCATCCAGAATGTTCTCGATATCAGTGATCAGATGCGTGGAGATCAGCACTGTGGCATTCTCATTGTAATTTGTAATAATAGTACGAAGGATATAGTCTCTGGCTGCCGGATCCACACCTGCGATCGGCTCATCAAGAATATACAGACTGGCATCCCTGCTCATTACCAGAATAAGCTGTACCTTTTCTCTTGTTCCCTTGCTCAGCGCCCTGATCCTGGCATTCTCTTCGATCCGAAGTGCTGCCAGCATTTCCCTAGCCCGGTCAGTCCTGAAATCTTCATAAAAATCCTGAAAATAGGAAAGCAGCTCCCGGATGGTCGCTCCGTTCTTCAGATACGTTCTCTCCGGCAGATAGGACACCTTTGCCTTGGTAGACGGTCCGGGCTTTTCTCCATCGATCAGGATCTCTCCGCCATCCGGTACAAGCAGCCCGTTTAACAGCTTGATCAGTGTTGTCTTGCCGCTGCCGTTTGGTCCAAGCAGCCCTACGATCCTTCCTCTTGGCAGTGTCAGTGTCAGGTCATGCAGTGCTTCTTTCCTTTTGTCATATGATTTTGTCAGATTATGGATCTCTACCAGTTCACTCATGCTTCCTCTCCTCCCGTCTCCTGCTCGATCAGCGCCAGTATATCAGCCTTCTGAAAGCCAAGCTCCTTCATCTGTTTTACAAATTCAGCCGCCTGCTCTGCTGCAAGCTGCTTTCTGATCTGTTTTATCATTTCCATATCCTCCGTCACCACTCTTCCGCTGGTTCTCATCGTCACGACAAGGCCGCTTCTTTCCAGCTCAGACAATGCTTTCTGCATCGTGTTGGGATTGACTCCCGCCTGTGCTGCCAGCTCCCGTACACTCGGGATCTTCGTCCCCGGTGCATATTCACCGGATACGATCTGCCGCTGGATCCTTTCCAGTATCTGTGCGTAGATTGGCCTGTCGGAATCCAAATTCCATGCCATATCCATCTTCCTTTCCTTTTCCCTGTTTCTCTCTCCATTCTGCTTTTTATTGATTTCATGTTCATTTGTATTATCTGATTAATACAGTAATACATATTGCCATTTTTGTCAACCTGAAAAACAAAAAAATAAAAGGCCGGCAATTCCATTTGCCAGCCTGCTTTCCTTACTCCTGCAGATACCCTGCTGTTGTTAGCAGGGCTCCGATCATGATACAGAAATCACCAATATTAAACACGATACGTCGGATTCCCTTCACCGGTACATTAAAGCTTACATAATCTACCACATATTTTCTCTTCAATCGGTCATAGGTATTGGTGTAAGCACCGCCAAGAAGAAGGGTCAGCCCCCACTTCAGAAGCCCTTTTCCTGCTGTTCCGAGTGTCAGAAGAAATACTACTGTCAGAACTGCAGTCAGCACTACCGATATCAGCATCACAATCTTCTGCTTCTTTTCACCGGCATTCAGAAAGGCTCCCCTGTTGTGGTGCTTCCTGACCAGCAGCGCACCACCGCAGATCTTTTCATTCGTCTGCTCTGTTTTTGTCTTTTCAATATGTCCCTTGATCCCTGTTTCCAGTCCAAAAATTCCAAGAATAACTGCCAGATATTTCATTCTGCTCCTCCTCATCGTTTATATCCCTGCGATCACATCAAAGGTTTTGGCGATATTCACCTGTCCATAGCCCCATTCCCTCGATGGAAACTGGATTCCGGGCGGCCGCACTGCACCCCGGATGAGATAATTTTTCACTTCCCTGCTCTCTAACCACCGTTCTCTGCCATCTACCACTGCCCACTGCAGGAACTGGGCACAGATCCCGGCAAGCAGTGCCGCTCCGAAAGCAGATCCCGTCCTGCTTCCCAGCACTGTTGAAATCTCCACCCCTGGTGTGCACAGCTCTGGCTTTATATTGCCTCTTCTGCTAAAGCCCCTTCCGGATTCCCCATAAAAGCTGTTATTGCTGTCCTGATAATAGGTGGTCGTGATCACCTCTCTTGTATTTCCAGGCTCCGTCAATGTAACGTAGGGAGATGGTCTTAAGAAATAGGTATTCCCGCCCATGAACTGCGTAATGGGAAGCCATATATGGAAATTTCCGTTCTCATCATATTCTGCTCCGGTCGTTGTCACCTGGATCGTCCAGATTCCCGGTGTCGGATCCTGAAAACGGAATAGAATCAGTTCACCCCCGGAGCCCGGCTCTACCAGACTATGGTCAACCCTAATCACGGTTTTTTCATAAATAAAGGTAAACTCCCTTGTTTCCTGCACTTTAAAATCTACCGGATCTGTTATCTCGCCACCCGGTGCCCGGATCGATATGGCATGTGTCCCCGGCATGGTTCCCCAGAGCTCTGCCACAAATCCTTTTTCCCCGGCATCTACCCGTATTTCCACATTTTCGGTAGACTGCTTCATACCTGCCGTAGCATACCCGATAAAATGATGGGCACTGTTTCCCTCATCACCGCCGCACACCACCACAGACCGGCTCCTTCTGGTTGCCACACTGTTCAGATACTCTGCAAGCAGTGACTGTCCCTCATGATTCCCCATATTGGTACCGATCCCCATGCAGATCACAAGCGGCCTTCTCATGGAAACAGCATAGCCTTCCAGATATTTTACAGCAGCGATAACATCATTTTCTTCATAGGCTGTCACACCATCCGGAACAAAAAAGGATTCTGTCAGATAACGCTTTGCCTGCTTCAGCTTCACAACCACAATATCCGCATCCGGTGCTGCCCCATGAAACCGTAAGCCTCCGGAAAGAATACTGCCTGCTGCCACACTGGCGATCTCTGTCCCATGACCGTTTTCATCGTAGCTTGGTACGATCTGCCGCGGCTTTTCGCTTTGCAGTGCAGCCTGGATCAGCTCCCTTGTATACTCTGTTCCATAAAGAAACCCCGCCGGTGGCTGTCCGCTCTGGATCTCCTGATCCCAGATACCAAGAATCCTGGTAGATCCATCAGGATTTCGGAACACTTCCTCATCATACCGTATCCCTGTATCAAGAAATCCAAGCACCACGCCCCTTCCTGTCAGGTTTAATGGTGCACCCTGTACCTGCAGGATCCCGCACTTCATCAAGGGCTCCGGATCAAAAGATACAGCAGATCCTCTCTCCAGTCCCATAAGTCCAAAAAGCTTTGGGACATCCCTGTAGATCAGCCCACGAAGCCTCTGCGGACTCATTTCATCCTTCTTTATATAGACCAGGCTCAGATCATTTTCAATATTTAAAAACAGACCGTCTTCAAAATAACCGGTAAAACCTTCTTCTCTCGGACTATCTGTAAGAAAATCATAATAATCCTCTGACATGATTTTTTCTCTGTCTGTCATGTAAGTCCAATCCAAAGAGACATGCCGTTTCCCTGTCTGCTGCCTCTTCTTTGTTTTACTTCCTATTATATGAAAACAGTCTGTTTTTGCTCTTTATTTTTCCTGCGCTTCAATTGCCTTCAGCCCATCTGCACTGATCGCTGCCGAATTTCTGATATCAATGACCGGCCCGCCGGCTCCTTCTATATACTCTCTGGTGATCGTCACCTTGCCGATATTATCATCCTTCGGGATCTCATACATAATATCCAGCATAAAATCCTCAATAATAGCACGCAGTGCCCTGGCACCTATATCCTTCTTCATAGCCTTTTCCGCTATCGCTTCCAGTGCACCATCATCAAAGCAAAGCTGTACCTCGTCCAGCTCAAGCAGCTTTTGGTACTGCTTCAGGATCGCATTCTTTGGTTCCTTAAGGATACGCACCATCATATCCTTATCCAGTGCCTTCAGTGTATAAATAATCGGCAGTCTTCCAAGAAATTCCGGGATCATACCGAATTTCTTCAGATCCTCGATCGTTACCTTACTTAAGATATCGGTATCATTATCATATTTATCCTTCAGCTCTGCATTAAAGCCAATGGAGGTCTGCCTGCGCAGCCTCTGCTTGATGATCTCCTCAAGATCCGGGAATGCACCGCCACAGATAAACAGGATATTACGTGTATTGATCGTTGTCAGCGGCACCATTGCATTTTTACTGTTTGCGCCAACCGGCACCTCCACCTCTGCTCCCTCCAGCAGACGGAGCATACCCTGCTGCACACTTTCTCCGCTTACGTCTCTGCTTGTTGTATTCTTTTTCTTGGCGATCTTATCGATCTCATCAATAAAAATGATACCACGTTCTGCCTTTTCCACATCATTATCTGCTGCCGCAAGAAGCTTGGATACCACACTTTCAATATCATCACCGATATAGCCGGCCTCTGTCAGGGATGTTGCATCGGTGATAGCGAGCGGTACATCCAGAAGCCTTGCCAGCGTCTTTACCAGATAGGTCTTGCCACAGCCTGTAGGTCCGATCATCAGCATATTTGACTTCTCGATCTCAATATCATCCATGGTTCCCGTCGCCACACGCTTATAATGATTGTAAACAGCCACGGAGATCACCTTTTTAGCATGCTCCTGCCCAATCACATAATCATCTAGCTGTGCCTTGATCCTGTGTGGAGGCGGAATGTTCCTGATATCCAGAACCGGTTCCGTCCCTTCGCTCTTTTTCTTTTTCTTGATCTTCTGCTTATTGGGGATACCTCCCTCTCCCTGAAGGTCTGCAATATTCAGGAACCTGATATTGGGAAATCCCTTTTTACTCATATCCTGATTCAGGCTGTTCATAAAATTAGGATCCAGCATACCCTGATAATCAAACTGGCTCACAGTATCCATGGTCTTATGCATACAGTCATTACATACACAAATATTATTGGGAAGCTTGAACATCTTTCCCGCTTTGCTTTCCGGCCGCCTGCAGATAAAGCAGACATCCTCATAATCGCTTTCCTTCTGATCTTCTGTCAGCGTATCCTTCTGATCCTTGTCCTTTTCATCAAAATCTGCCATATATTTCTCCTGTCAGTCTGCTGTTCTCTATCACTATACGATCCTGCGGATCGTCAGCATCTCCTTATAAGTTGCATTTGTTATCTTAATACCTGTCCTCTGTGTGCTTGCATGCACAATCTGCCCATTTCCAATATAAAGTGCCACATGTCCGGCATAACAGATCACATCTCCAGGCTGTGCCTCTGAATAACTCACCTCACTGCCATAGCTTCTGAAGGAATACGATGTTCTTGGCACAGAATAGCCAAAGTCCTTATACACCCTCCAGACAAATCCGGAACAGTCTGCCCCGTCTGTCAGGCTGGTTCCTCCGGGAACATAAGGGTTCCCGATAAACTGGCACGCATAATTGGCGAGCTGCTGTCCCTTACTTCCGGAAAAGCTGGACGGAGACGCATACTGCCTGGAGCTTCCTGATGAGCTGCTGTCTGCACTGCCTCCTGATTCCCCGGAAGAGCTGCTGCCATAAGAAGCTCCATCTTCTTCACTTTGTCTCCGGAGAGCCTCTTCCTGTGCCTTCCTTGCTTCCTCCTCCGCCCTCTTTGCTGCCTGGATTTCAGAATCCTTCTGGCTTGAGGCGCTTTCAAGCTGCCTGATCTCATCAGACTGCTTTTTGATATTGGCTTTATAAACTGCGGCCTCCCGCTTCGCCTGTGCAAGCTGGGTCTCATAATCATCATATGCTTTTTTCTTCTCGTTCAGCATGATCGTCAGACTCTTCTGCTCTTCCTCCAGCTCATGCTGCTGTGCCTGGAGCTCTGCCTTTTCATCCTCCAGCTGGTTTTTCAGGTCTTCGGTCTCCTGCTTGACTCTCTGATATTCCTCAAGCATTTTGCGGTCATAGCTGTAAAGCTGCTCCACATAGTCTGCCTTGTTGACCATATCCCCGAAATTCTGACTTTCCAGGAGAAGCTGTAAATAAGTGCTGTCACCCTTTTCATACATAAAGCGGATCCGCAGCTTCATGGCATCATACTGCTTCTGCTCCGTTTCCTTAGCCGCTTCGTAATCTGCTGTGGTTTTCTGAAGAACCTCTTCCTTTTCCTTCAGCTCCTCCTCTATGATCTCTACACTGGCGATCGTTTCTACCAGTGCAGCATCCACTTCTTCCACCTCTTCAGCAGCAGCATCCACATTCCCCTGAATGGAACCGATCGTCCCTGTTACACTGTCCAGCTTCTGCTGTTCGGAATTCTGTCTGTCCTTGGCATCCTGCTTCTTTTTTTCCAGCTCCTGCTTTTCCTGCTCCAGTTCAGAGACAGTCTTTGCCTGTACCGGCACTGTACCAGCTGCCAGCAACAGAACGCCCATTATAACTGCTGCAACCTGAATTCCTCTTTTTCTTCTCATATCCCTTTATTCTGCCTGCTCCACTGTAACTACCGCATTCTCTGAAAGGAAGTTCAGCACCTTCTGGGTCAGAAGATACTCCCTGAATGCCTCTTCATCGATCATTTCCCTGTAATCCTCTACAGCCTGTCCATAGAGCTCTGCATCTGCCTGCAGCTCCTCCTCTGCCTCTGCTTCTGAAACAGTAATGTTCTCCTGGTCAGCGATTGCCTGCAGCATCAGATATTTCTTTGTCATATCCTCTGCCTGCAGCAGAAGGGTTGCCTGATAATCACCAGCATCACCGCCATAGTAAGCTGCCACATAGCTTCCAATATCCACACCATATACAGAAGCATAGCTTGTGATATTGGCTGTCAGTGTATTGTTCATTCTGTCTACGATAGGCTGTGGCACCTCTTTAAATTCACAGTTTTCTTCTGCTGCTGTGCATGCCTTATCTGCTTTCTCAGAGCTATAGCTCTGTGCCTGCTGCTCTGTCAGGATATCCTTCGCATATGCCTTATATTCTTCCAGTGTATTTACTCCGTCAATTCCAAGACCTGCCACATAATCATCATTCAGCTCTGCTGCTTCCTGTACACTGATGCTGTTCACTGTAACAGTAAATACGGCTGTCTTTCCGGAAAGCTCTGTATTGTTCTGGTAGGGATCCGGGAAGGTAGCTTCTACATCCCTTGTTTCTCCGATCTCCATACCAATACAGCCATCCTCAAATCCGTCGATAAAGCTTCCGGAACCGATCGTCAGATCCTGACCCTGTGCAGTTCCTCCTGCAAAGGCAACGCCATCCAGCTTCCCTTCATAATCAATATTGACAGTATCCCCGGACTGCACCGCCCTTCCCTCTACAGGTGTGGATACCGGATTCATCTGCCGGATATACTCAATATAACTGTCGACGTCTTCCTCTGTTACTACCGGTTCCTCTGAGGTCATGCTGATCTCAAGTCCTTTATATTCCCCAAGTGTCACATAATCAGAAGCTGTATAATCCTTCAGATAGCTTCCATCTGTATCTGTACTATCTGCTGCTTCCGTACTTTCCTCTGCTTCTGTGCCCTGCTCTGCATTTTCTGCTTTCTGGCCGCAGGCTGCCATGGATACAGTCACTGCCACAAGCAGTGCTGCCACTAATTTTCTTTTCATAAACTCCTCCATTTTCAGATCTTATCTGTGCTTACAAATATATCATATTTTTTCCTCTATTTAAAGGTTTTACAAAAATTTCAGAATTAGCCGGAAAATGGTTCCTTTTAATCCGCCTGTAAAATCACCTGCAAAATACCGGCTTTTGTCTTGCCTATTTTTCTGTTAGATGTTACAATATTTTTTGACTTTATTTAATAGAGGAGGACTATCGTGAGTACCTGGCAAATCGTTTTATTAGTTATACTTGCAGTATTGATCATTACACTGGTTGTTTTATATTTCCTTGGAAAAAAGGCGCAGAAAAAGCAGGAAGAGCAACAACAGCAGATCAACGCCATGAAACAGACTGTCTCCATGCTGATCATCGACAAAAAGCGGATGAAGATCAAAGAATCCGGTCTTCCACAGGCGGTCATCGACCAGACACCGAAGCTTATGCGGGGCAGCAAGCTTCCTATTGTGAAGGCTAAGGTTGGTCCCCAGATCCTTTCTCTTGTCAGTGATGAGAAGATTTTTGACAGTATTCCTGTCAAAAAGGAAGTCAAGGCCGTTGTCAGCGGTATCTACATCACTGAGGTAAAAGGACTTCATGGAAAACAGCCTGTTGTAGAGAAGAAGAAAAAGGGGTTCTTCAAAAATATGGTTGAGAAGGCACAGGAAAAGGCCGGTGCCAAGCCTGTTAAATAATTTTATGAATTAACCACACTTTAAAAGCCTGGTGCATTCCTCTGCATCAGGCTTTTTATTACTATTTTTTGTCTGCCTCTGACCGGCAGCTTTTATAATTCCAGCATTTCTTCTCTTGGACTGATATTCATTTCCAGCTTGCAGTCTGCCATATGCTCATAGTTGGCTTCCAGGCTGTAATCCACATCCACATGGATACTGTCCTCATCTTCAATGATCCTGATATCCCCTGTATCAATACCGATCAGAATATCTCCGTAAGGTGTGCCATATCGCGTCATATTCCTTTTGTTCTGTTCAAAAATCATATGGACATTGATAAACCCCTTTTTGGTCACCTCTACCTGGGAGCCCTTTATCTTGATCGTGTTTTTAACTGTTTCTGAGAAATCCTCCATCACCTCATCATAAATGATGTAATGACTGTCATTTCTCTTATAATACTCAGCCGGTGTAATGGTTTCCAGTGCCCTGGCATCCTCTTCAGCTGCTGCAAACTGCAGCCCCTTGAGCGCCAGCAAAACTTCTTTTTTCATATAAAAATTCCTCGTATAAAATATTTCAATAGCCTTCCACATTCAGCGTCTTGGCAGAAAGGATGCCATACTTGATGATGGAATTGGCAAACTGCTTGAACTTTTCGGAGGCATCACTGACGTAGAACTGATACTGGTTATCCCCCAGTGCCGGCCGCACCTTACGCAGCAGCTCCTCCCTCTGCAGCAGCTCCTTCAGCTCCCGTGCGGTCTCATAAGCAGGATTTACAAGTGTCACCCTTTCTCCCATGATCCTGCCGATCGTTTCCCGGATCAGAGGATAGTGGGTACAGCCAAGTACCAGGGTATCGATATCAATATCAATAAGCTCTGCCAGATAACGCCTTGCAATCTCATCTGTAACAGGATCCCGCCAGAGTCCTTCCTCTACCAGTGGCACAAATAACGGACACGCTCTTTCGATCACTTCCACATCCGGCTTTTTCTTTTTTATGTAACTGGAATAGATCGCACTGGAGATTGTCGCCGCTGTGGCGATCACTCCGATCTTTCCATTTTTTGTCACCTCACTGGCTACCCTTGCTCCCGGCTTCACAACACCGATGATTGGAACCTCGGTTTCCCTTTCCAGCTCATCCAGCGCATAAGCACTTGCCGTATTGCACGCTACCACAATGGCCTTCACGTGCTGGCTTTCCAGGAAATGCACAATCTGTCTGGAAAACTTAGTCACAGTCTCCCTTGACTTGCTGCCATAGGGTACTCTTGCTGTATCTCCGAAATAAATGATTTTTTCATCCGGGATCTGATGCATGATCTCCTTCATAACGGTAAGGCCACCGATTCCCGAATCAAATACGCCTATGGGCGCATTAGTATCTGTCATTCTTCTAATCCTTCTTATTCACTATTTTTTCTTTTACCTGATATACATATTCCGCAAGCCGCCATTTTATTCGGACTGGCTGCTCCTGCCCGTCCTCATCCCACAGAAAAAGCTGCTTTGCTTCCTCATAGGGAATCTGATATTCCGCTCCTTCCTCCTCCACCAGAAGATACGCATCCTCCGGGAGGATCAGCTCCGGATATACAAATCCAAAATAAGCTGCCATGCCTGCGATCAACAGGCCATATTCCAGAATTTTCTTCAAAGCTTCTCCTTCCACAGCGCCTTTCCACTGTATACAGAGAAGTATATCCTGAATTTGTACAGCTATACTGTACCTCGATTATTTCCTTTTTTCAAGCCGTATCTGCCGGATGACAGCCTTCTGCTGATTATCGATATGCTGCTTTGCTGCATTACGGGCACGTACCACATCCCTTGCTGCAATGCTGTCACAGATTTCCCTGTGTTCTGCAAGAAGTACACCCCTCTGCTCCTCTTCCTTGATATAGACAAAACGATACCGGTACATCTGCTCTGCCAGATTATTGACAAGCTGCTCCAGTCTCTGATTTCCTGCCGCCCGGATAATAATATCATGAAAAGCCACATCCGCTTTTGCAATTGCATCCGCATCATTCCCGGCAGCCGCTTTTTCAAAATCTTCACAGGCCTTTTTCAGCTTCCGGATCTCCTCCCCGGTGATCCTTTCACAGGCAAGCTCTGCTCCCAGCGCATCCAGTGCACGCCGCACCTCCAGCACATCATTCAGACTTTTCTCCGTGATTTCCGCAACCTCTGCCCCTCTTCTTGGAATGATCGTCACAAGCCCTTCCAGCTCAAGCTTCCGGATTGCCTCACGGATAGGTGTCCTGCTGACCCCCAGCTTTTCTGCAAGATGTACCTCCATCAGCCGCTCTCCCGGCTTTAGCTGTCCTGTCAGGATCGCCCTTCGCAGGGTGTAGAATACCACATCCCGCAGCGGTAACAGATCATCCACTTCTATCTGAAATTCCTTCTCTTCCATATACCCTCTTCCTTCTGTTTTAAGTTTCTTTTTGATTCACCGTCCGGTCACATATTTACAAATTCTGTCACAAATACCTGCTGCGCCAGTTTTTCCTTCCGGATCCTTTCCATCGCCTCACTGGCTCCTGCTTCCTCTGTAAATACCCCGAATACGGTGGGTCCACTGCCGCTCATCAGTGCATTTTCTGCACCGCTCTCCAGCATCTTTTTTTTGATCTCCTCGATAATGGGATATTCTTTTACCGTCACCGTTTCCAGGACATTTGCCATCCGGTCTGTGATCCCCCTCAGATCCCCCTCCCGGATCGCCTGTACCATTCCGTCAATATCAGGATGATCCTTCACTGTTTCTATATGAAGATTCTCATAAACAAATTTCGTTGATACATTGATGTCCGGCTTGGCAATGCAGAGCACTGCCTTTGGTGGTGCGGGCAGCGCAGTCAGCACCTCTCCGATTCCTTCTGAAAGCGCTGTCCCACCCATGATACAGTAAGGAACATCGGCTCCGATCTTTACACCCTCTTCCCGCATGGTCTTCTCATCCATATGCAGATTAAAAAGTGTATTCATTCCATGAAAAACTGCTGCTGCATCCGTGCTGCCCCCGGCCATGCCTGCTGCGATCGGGATGTTCTTTTTCAGCGAGATCCTGATGCCTTCCTGAATCTGATATTTCTCTGTCAGAAGCTCTGCTGCCCGGTAGATCAGATTCCCCTTATCTGTCGGCAGCTCCTCTTTATCTGTTGTAACAATGATTCCTTCCTTTATTTTCTCAAAGGTCAGCTCATCATATATCCCTACGGTCTGCATCACCATTTTTACATCATGGTAGCCGTTTTCTCTTCTCCGTAACACATCCAGTCCAAGATTGATCTTGGCATACGCCCTGCGTTCTGTCTTTTCCATTCCAAACCGTCCTTTCTTTTGCCCGGTTTCCTTTGTATACAATATACACCAGATTGTACTTAATTTTATACAATCTGGCTTTTCCTGTCAATGGTTAATAAAATACTCCATTCTGCCGATTATATTATTAGGATAAGGCTTTTCATGATTAATTTTGAAACCAAGGAGGGTGTAAAAATGAGTGTAAACGGAATTACCGGTGCTTCTGATGCTTACAGTACTTACTCTGCAGCATCTAAGACAGCACAGACCAAAGCATCTGAGAAGGCTGTGTCAGATAAGACCTCTGAAAAAGATACCGCTGCGGTATATGAGCCTTCGAAGAAAACTACTACTACAACCACAACCAAGAAAACTTACAAGCCTGATACTGCTACGATTGCCCGGCTAAAGGCTGATGCAGAGCAGAGAACTTCTCAGTTACAGAGCCTTGTAGAAAAGATTCTCATAGGTCAGGGCAAGGTCTACAATAATGCCAATGACATCTGGAGTGTTCTTTCCAGTGGAAATTTCACTGTAGATGCCGCTACCAAAGCACAGGCGCAGGCTGACATCGCTGATGATGGTTACTGGGGTGTATCTCAGACCTCACAGAGAATTCTTGATTTTGCTACCGCTTTAACCGGTGGAGATCCCGATAAGATCGATGCTATGCAGGCAGCTTTCAAGAAAGGCTACGAAAAGGCTCAGAAAACCTGGGGCGGCCAGCTTCCCGATATCTGTCAGAAGACCTATGATGCCGTATTAAAGGGCTTCGATGATATGAGAAAGCAGAATGCAGATACCACTTCTGAAGTACAGTAAGCAGCATCTGTACAGTGAATAAAAACAGAGCAGGGTGCCAGACGGCACCCTGTTTTTTGCTGCATCTGAAGTTTTTCACTCTTCTTCTGGTGGGGCACCATGGCTGCTTTTCTTCTCCTGTGCCCCGCTCCCTCGGTTTTTTCTTCTCTCTTCCCCTCCTGGCGGGGCATCACGGCTGCTTTTCTCCTCCTGTGCCCCGCTCCCTCGGTTTTTTCTTCTCTCTTCTCCTCCCGGCGGGGCACCACGACCTCTTTTCTTCTCCTGTGCCCCGCCCCCTCGGTTTTTTCTTCTCTCTTCCCCTCCTGGCGGGGCACCATGGCTGCTTTTCTCCTCCTGTGCCCCGCTCCCTCGGTTTTTTCTTCTCTCTTCCCCTCCCGGCGGGGCACCACGGCTGCTTTTCTTCTCCTGTGCCCCGCCCCCTCGGTTTTTTCTTCTCTCTTCTCCTCCCGGCGGGGCACCACGGCTGCTTTTCTTCTCCTGTGCCCCGCTCCCTCAGTTTTTTCTTCTCTCTTCCCCTCCCGGCGGGGCACCATGGCTTCTTTTCTTCTCCTGTGCCCCGCTTCCTCGGTTTTTTCTTCTCTCTTCCCCTCCTGGCGGGGCACCACGGCTTCTTTTCTTCTCCTGTGCCCCGCTCCCTCGGTTTTTTCTTCTCTCTTCCCCTCCTGGCGGGGCATCACGGCTGCTTTTCTTCTCCTGTGCCCCGCCCCCTCGGTTTTTTCTTCTCTCTTCCCCTCCCGGCGGGGCACCATGGCTTCTTTTCTCCTCCTGTGCCCCGCCCCTTGGATTTTTTCTCTCCTTATCGTATAATCAAAATCCGGTCACCAGCCTTGATCTCATTTCCGGGCATACCATTGGCCTCCCTAAGGGCTGCCACAGGCACATAATACCGCTTTCCAATATCCCACAGGCTGTCACCCTCCCGTACTACATAAACAGCCAGTGATGGCAGTCCCTCTATCTTCTCACTATCCAGCTCACTGGTAGTGATCTCTTCAATAATATCCTCTGTCCACGCCCGGTAAATATGTGCATGGAAAAATACCACACACTTGCAGTCCAGCTCGCTGCCCTCCACAATAGAAGCCGAAATCTGCTCCAGATCTGCATCCACCTGGAAGGTGCAGCTTTCATCAATTCCCTCTGCCTCCAGAACATATTGCACAGGCAGGCTGATCTTTCTGCTGTACAGATTTCCTTTCTCTGTACCATCCTCATACATCACCTGAAGCTTTGCTTCTCCAAAGAGCGCAATACCTCCCTCTATGTATGCCGGCTCCTCAAGCTGGATCATTCCCCTTGTATATAAGACCTTTCCAGCATGTTCTTCCTCTGGAAGCGTCAGATGCTCTGCAAGCTTCATTTTCCCACTGCTCTTAGTCAGGAACCTTCGGAAGCTTCCTTTCTTCTTTTCTATACCCACTTCCTTTACAACACCATAAACATCCGACAGGATCTCAAGCTCTTCCTCTTCACAGGCATTGATCTCAAGATTCAGTACCAGCTCAAAAGTAAAAACCCTTTCCTCGCCATCAAAATCAGGCCGTACTGCCACCTCACGCACCTCTGACAGACAACAGATATCTGGAATCATGCTTTCCCTGGAACCATCACAATCCAGCGCTCCTGCAAAAGGAATCACCGTGTCATAGTGGCACACCTTTCCTTCCCCTTCTCCTCTGTACAGAAAGAAAACCCGCACTTCCCCCTGTACAGTGATCTTATCCTGCTGCATTTTGAATTCCACACCTGCAGGCTGGATATCATACCAGATCAGAGAAGCTATGTTAGGAAAGCTTCCCGGTATCTCTGCCTCTTCCTTCATCCTGAAAATATCCTTCTTTTTCATCACTGTTGTTGCCACAGATAAAGGCTTTTTCCGGTATTCAATCTCATTTGTTCCCGTTACACCACTATCTGCCACATCAACGGCCGCTTCTTCATCCTTCAGCTCCTCACATACCGCCTTCAGCATGACAAGCGCCTGCACATTGAATTTGCGTGAATTGATCAGTGTGGTAGTCAGATCCTCCAGCACCGCACCCACCTTCACTGAGTCACCCTCGCCAAGACCGGCAAGATAAATCTGCTCGTCAATGGGAACCTCCCCATCCACTACAGCTACACTTTCTCCTTCCTGATCGGTCGCATAAAGAATCTGGAACTGAAGCTTCCCCTTTATAAAAGCCCGATCCTCCCTTGCCCTGACCTCTTCTATCACTACATTTCCCTTATCCATGATGATCCGCACAGCGTCCGGTCTCACATCGGAAATATTATGATCCTTTTCTAAAGCTGTCTCCATGGATGCGCTGCATTTCCGGCAATCCATATGTATGTTTCGTTTCAATAATTCCACAAAAATACCTCCCTGCGTATACTTATTCTAAATATATGACGCAGGAAGGTTCTTTATGACATTGCTTTATTCTCTGACTGCTCCGATCAGATCGGTCAGGTTTTCCACCTGATACTGCTTCATGTAGGCTTCAATTCCGCTTACCACTTCTTCTGTCAGGTAAGGATTTACGAAATTCATGGCGCCCACTGCCACCGCACTGGCTCCTGCCAGAATAAACTCAATCGCATCCTCCGCACTGGCAATACCGCCCATTCCGATCACCGGGATCTTCACTGCCTGACTTGCCTGGTATACCATACGGACTGCCACCGGCTTGATCGCAGGACCGGAAAGTCCGCCGGTCTTATTTTTCAGGGCAAATGTTCTTCTGTGGATATCGATCTTCATACCTGTGATCGTATTGATCAGGGAAACCGCATCTGCACCGCCTGCCTGCGCTGCCCTTGCCATTTCTGCGATGTCTGTCACATTGGGACTGAGCTTCATGATCACCGGCTGCTTTGCCTTTGCCCTGATCTTCGATGTGATATCAAACAGACAGTCCGCCTTCTGCCCAAAGGCGATCGCTCCTTCCTTGACATTTGGACAGGAAACATTGATCTCTAGCATATCTACTGGTGCATCTCCCAGCTTTTCCACAACCTCCAGATAATCTTCCACTGTTTTTCCACAGACATTGACGATAATCTTCGTATCATACTTCTGTAAAAAGGGAACATCCCTGTCAAGAAATACATCGATACCCGGATTCTGCAGTCCGATCGCATTCAACATACCACCGTAGGTTTCTGCCACACGTGGGGTTGGATTTCCTGCCCACGGCACGTTGGCAACACCCTTGGTCACCACTGCGCCAAGCCTGTTCAGATCCACAAACTCACTGTATTCCATACCGGAGCCAAAGGTACCAGATGCTGTCATAACGGGGTTTTTCAGTTCTACTCCTGCAATCATTACTTTTGTATTCATCAGATCTCTACCTCCCTGGCATCAAATACTGGCCCGTCTGTGCAGATCCTGGCATTATTCACATGGGAATGGGCGTCCTTTTTCGTTGTCTTGCAGACACATCCAAGGCATGCACCCACACCGCAGGCCATCCGCTCCTCCAGCGAAATATAAGCATCACAGTTCTTCTCTTCTGCATATGCCTTGATCGCCCGGAGCATCGGCATGGGACCGCAGGCCATGATCACCTCTGCCTCCACCTGATGCTCTCTCATGGTATCCAGTACATTTCCCTTTGTACCGACGCTTCCATCCTCTGTTGCCACAAGAACATCTGCATAAGCTTCAAATTCATCCTTCAGGAAAAGCTGTGCATCCCGGTAGCCCAGAATAACAGTGACCTTCTCTCCCTGCTCATGAAGCTTTCTTGCCGTCTCCAGCATGGGAGGAATTCCGATTCCTCCGCCAAGAAGCACGGTTCTTTTTCCTGCTGCTCTGGTAAGATCATATCCATTGCCAAGAACACCGAGGATTTCCACCTCATCCCCTTCCTGATAGGAAGAAAATTCCTTTGTCCCCTTTCCTGCGATCCTGTACACCAGACGAAGGCTTTTCTCTTCCCTGTTGACCTCACAGATACTGATCGGTCTGGGAAGCAGAGTGCTTTTATCCTTCGGATATACCCCTACGAACTGTCCGGCTCCTGCCTCATCTGCAAGATCTGTCTGGATCTTCAGGTCAAAAATATTTTCCGCCAGGGCTTTCTGACTGAGCACCCGTCCGGTTACCTTTGCTTTTCTGCTCATTTCCTGTCTGTTCCTTTCTGTATTCTTGCGTGCATACCCGGTTCCCATCACTTCACGCTTCTTCCCGGTACACTATACTGCCTCCGCAAATGGTCATTTTCACTACACCTGGCAGTGTTTCTCCAATAAACGGGGAATTCTGCGATTTGGATAAAAACCGCTCTACACGGAAGTTCTCTGTATCCTTAAAGAGTACCAGATCCGCCACTTCCCCTTCCTGAAGCCGTCCGCCTGGAAGCTGATACAGCTTTGCCGGTGCAAGACTCATCCGTTCAAAAAGCTGCGGGTAGGTCAGATATCCTTTTCTCACCAGTTCCCGGATTGCAAGCGGCAGAGCCGTTTCCAGTCCGAGGATCCCGCTTGGCGCTTCTGTAAGCGGCTTTTTCTTCTCATCCCTGCTGTGCGGTGCATGGTCTGTAGCGATCAAGTCGATCGTTCCATCTGAAAGTCCCCTGCAGATCGCCTTTCTGTCCTCCTCCTCACGGAGCGGAGGATTCATTTTCGCCAGTGTACCCTTTTCCAGCACAGCTTCCTCTGTCAGGGTAAAGTGATGCGGCGTTGCTTCTGCATGGATATCTGCTCCTGCTGCCTTCGCCTTTCTTACCAGCTCTACCCCTTCCTTCGTACTGATATGCTGGATCACAACTTTGGCTCCTGTCTTTAAGGCAAGGGCTGTATCCCTTCTGATCAGATCGATCTCCGCATCTCTTGGAGATCCCTTTATACCAAGCGCTTCTGCTACCTTTCCTTCATTGATTCCATTATTCTTGATAAATGCGGGATTTTCCTCATGGAAGCTGATAGGCTTACCCAGTGCATGTGCCCTTCTCATGGCTTCCTCCACCAGTTCCTCAGAAAGCAGCGGCTTGCCGTCATCGGTAAATCCTGCTGCCTCCTTCAGGCTCTCCATATCTACCAGCTCCTTCCCCTGCATACCCTTTGTCACGGTAGCACAGGAGCTGATCCTGATCCCGGTCTCTTTCCCTCTGGCAAGTACATAGGAAAGTGTCTCCTCATTATCCACACAGGGCTTGGTATTGGCCATCAGCACGATACCTGTATAGCCGCCCTTCTTCGCCGCCTGTCCGCCGCTCAGGATATCCTCCTTATAAGTAAAGCCGGGATCCCGGAAATGCACATGAGTATCGATCAGCCCGGGTCCGGCCAGAAGCCCTGTGGCATCTATGATCTCTGCCCCGTCCGGTACCTCTGCCTTTGCTTCCTGTCCGCCCTCTGAAAGTCCATCCTCTTCCTCTTCCCTTTCCACGATTCGCGCGATCTGTCCATCTTTTATCCAGATATCGCCCCGGAAGGTTCTCTGCCCTTCCGGATCGATCAAAGTTCCATTCCGTATGATCAGCATATTTTTCCTCCTGTATCTGCGTCACTCCCCTGTATCATATTATTATCAGTATACTCATTTCTGCTTCTTCCCACAAGCATTGATTCAAAAAGGATCTGGCAATGAAAAATCTGTCTCCGGAATCATCCATGTAACATGACTTTTGCTGAAAAAATACCGTCCTTATAAGAAAAAGCACTGGCACCACCGGTTTTTCTGGCAATATGCCGTACTGACTGGATACCGATTCCACTGCCTTTTCGTTTGCTGGACTGAAACACCTCATTCTTTTCTTTAATAACACCGTCAAACGCATTTTTCACCTCTATCAGAAGCAGTCGTTCCCCGTGTACATACGCAGTTACCTCAATCTGCCTGTGGTCCGGCGCGGTGCGCAGACTGGCTTCCAATGCATTTTCCAGCAGATTGGAAAATACCAGACACATATCAATCTCATCAACCGTAAGCTTTTCTGGCAGATCGATCTGCAGGCAGAACGGTATATTCTCCCTTTTTGCAAGGCTGCAGTAATATCCAATCACACTGTCTGCTGCACGGTTTTCACAGAAGCTCATATCCAGGTCAGGAATCCGTGAAACAGTTTGTGCCAGATACGTTTTCAGCCCTTCCAGATCACCCTCTTCTGCCAGTGCGGAAATCCGGTTCAGATGGTGCCGCATATCATGCCTTGCCTGCCTTGCTTCCTCAATGGCCGTTTTCAGATTCTCATACCGTTGCTGCTGCATATCCAGCAGCTGATTTTCCCGCTGCAGTCTGGCATTTTTATTCAGACTGGCTGCCATCATCAGAAAAACCATATAAAAACAGATCAAAAGGATAAGCAGGGTGATGCCAAGAACGATGTACCCCTGAAGAACTCTGCCGACATAAAGTGTGTCCTGATAGCGTGGAATCATAAAGAAATTACATACAATGAAGATAAGTGGCAGAATCCAGAACACATACCATGTCCTGGCAAAATTGTCATCTTCCACCATTGTACGTGCCGCATGGTTAGCCGGATAATACGCAGCTGCCGTCGTAAGCCAGCAGATTCCATGATAAAAGACACATGCCCACAGGCAGAACCATGGCTGTGGCTGCACCGTCTGTCTCTGGATCAGAATAACCGCATTGACTGCTCTGGCCAGACTGTTCATACAGGCAAACAATGCACAGACAGAAAGTGCGATCGTTCCGGATTTCCAAATGGAGATCCGAAGCACTTTGATATACAGAATGACCACAATCAGTACAATCAGTATAAGCACGACAGCTGTGGAAATATGAAAATGCCAGCAGAATATTCCTCCACCGATACAAAGGCTCAGCACCAGTGGCACTTGCCACAGTGCAAGCTTTCCCGGAGGCTGCTTTAAGCTAGACTTCACCGGAAAATATGCCAGCAGTAAACCGGGAATCACAACAGATAGCTCAAGAATTGGACGAAGTATATTTATCATGACTGATATCCCCTTTGCAGCAGAAATTCCATAAATGCCTGCCTGGCACTTTTCAGAAGCTCCTTATTGACATAAATCCGGCTTCCATCTTCCATACAGAAAGCCTCATTCTCAAAATCAGAGGCATGCTCCAGATTGACGATCACTCCACGGCCGCATATAAAAAAACGGGATTCTTCTTTCAGCTTCTCCGTGAATGTTTTGAACGTCTGGCGTGTGGAAATTGTTTTTCCTGCCGTAGTATGTACATTGATCATATGCGCAAAATGCTCGGCGTAAATGATGCTATGATAGCCAAGCCGGATATCGCTGCCACCCACCTTCAGCTCCATATATTTGTCAGGATATGGATTTCTCGCAAGCATCTCATCCGTCAGCCGTTCCAGCTCTTCTGTGGAAAATGGTTTGACCAGATAATGCATGGCCCGCACCTGAAAGCCTTCCAGTGCGTGATCTGTAGAAGTTGTAGTAAAGACCAGCATACAGTCCGTATCCATCTTCCGAAGCTCTCTTGCTGCATCCATACCACTCATGCCGTCCATATAAATATCTAAAAACGCGGCAGTAAACTGCTGTTCCTTTTCCGCTGCAAGAAATGCCTCCCCGCTCTCATATTCCAAAATCTCCGCACATACACTGCGAAGGTTCAGTATCTTCTCAAGCCGTAAGTGCAGCGATGCACGTTCTTTGGCAAGGTCATCCACAATTGCAATTCTCATATTGGTCATACTCCTTTGCACAAATTTCCAATATGATTATACCATGAATCCCCAGATCCGGGTGCTGTGTTCAAACCGGATTTCATTCCAGAATCTGCTTTTTCATGCCAGAATCCGCTCTTTCGTGCCAGATGTCTTGTAAACCCTGCTGGTAATCGTATACTGAACAAAGAATTTATCAGAGAAGCGGGAAGAGAGGCATAACAAGGAGGATCATTCATGAAAAAGAAAAACATAACCCGTTCTGTGCTGAGCCTATTGCTTGTAGCAGCACTTGGCCTGTCACTCACAGGCTGCGGCGAATCTCAGACACCTACAGAGGAAAGCACAAATGCAGAAGCATCTGCTGTGCAGCCATCCAGTGCACTGCCTGTAAAGGCGCTGCACCCAAAACAGGTAGAGGAAAACCCTTATATGGCCAAAAGTGATGCCAATATTCATCACGATGGCTATAATACCGACTCCACGGATGAAATTCTTCCTCTCGGCATTTATCCGGAAATCAATGTCTCTTATGAAACGACCAATGCCAATGCTTCACCGGCCATTTACTTTGACAGCTACGGACATGCTGTCGTTCCGCTGCTTGGAGGCATTGCCATCCGTGACCTGAATGCTGAGGAAACCCAGACACTTGGCTATTTCTCTCCAAAGCAGCATGACGGTGGCGAATACATCATTCAGAGTTCCTATACCTTTCTGGACTCAGAAAACCGTATTGTCTGTCCCACCAGCAATAACCATGTTCTGATGCTGCGCACAACAGATGAAGACGGCAATGTGCTTCCGGAATTTGAAAAGGTACTGGATATCGACATTAAGGCTGCCTCAGAGGCTGCACTTGGCAGGACGCTGGAGCAGAATCTTCTGTCTGTTGTTTTTGATTATGAAGGAAATCTCTGGTTTGCCACCGGTGGCTTCCGGATTTATCCTGAGCGTAAACAGCAGGGTGTGTTCGGTTACATTGATCACGAAACCATTGATACGATCCTGAACGGTGGACAGGCAGATCTGTCAAAAGCCGTATACGTCCATGAGCTGACTCCTGGTGAAGGTGCAGAAAACGGTATTGCTGCTTCCCGGGAAGGCGCTGTGATCCTGACAAATCAGAACTGCTATCTGCTGCGTGCAGAAAATGGTGTGGAAATTGTGTGGTGCACGCCATACGAAAGTATTGGTGCAAAGGTCAGTGGTGAAAATGACAAAACGACCGGCGGCGGCCTTGCGTGGGGCGGCGGCTGTTCTCCCTCACTGACACCAAACCTCGTAATGTTCACCGATAACCGGGATCCGGTAAATCTCCTGGCTCTTGACATGAAGACCGGAACGATTGTAGCAGAGTGTCCTGTTCTTGATGATCTCCCTGACGGCTATCAGGTCGCAGTTGAAAACTCCGCTATCGTATATGACGATGGAGAAGGCACCGTCAGCACCATTGTCTGCAACTGGTTTGGAGCCGGCAATGCCGGACTTGCTGATCCGGACAATGACTCTTCCATCCAGAGCTATGCTAATATTTATGATACAAACTGGCTCACAAAGGGTAATATTATGATTGCCCCCGGTGTTGAACGTATCGATACCGTAAAAACAAAAAACGGCTATGAAATGAAAAGCATCTGGTGCCGGAATGACCTGAGTGACACATCCATACTGAAGCTCTCTACTGCAACCGGCTATATTTACGGTTATGTACAGGATCTGAGCAGCGGCATGTGGCAATATATCATTCTGGATTTTGAAACCGGTGAAACTGTATTCACCATGGATGTATCCAATAAATTTGGCTACAACAACATGGCCATCGGTATGTATACCGGCAACAGTGGAAATGCCCTTTATTGTCCCACCGGATATCTGGAACTGCTGCGCTTACAGGACCGGTTCGCATACCTGCCTGAAATGCCTTATCGCAAAATTGATCTCGATCAGGCATCCCGCCATGTACTTTCACAGGAGCAGTTTACAGCAGCCGGTGGTGCAGGCTCTGTTGCAGGCTGGCTGAATACAATATCCATCCGTAACGTACATCCTGCTACTACTGTTGCCTTCCGCATGAATAATCTCTCTGGAAGTGTCAATGATCTGACACTCTATGCTTACAATGCAGCTGGCATCCTGACACCTGTTGCATCTGAGCTGTGGAAGATCACCTCTGAAGATAGTCAGACAGTAACAGAACTGACAGATGGTACACTCTATGAAGTACGCATCACCGTTGCAGACAACGGAGATCTCGATTTAAACGAAGTGGAAAAAGAAATCCGGCTTTCTGTTGTGCTTGGACAGTAGAATGAAGTGCAGAAAATAAGTTATCGAAAACCCCGGTGCTACAGCCGGGGTTTTCCCATCTTCCAAGTCCTGGTACAGACAGACTCCTGGCCGGAACATCTTCTTACTCAAACACTACCGGCTTATCTACCAGCTCTGCCTTGATCACAATATAAGGATAGGAAACGCTTTCCTTCTTTCCCCCATTTTCTCCCGGTACCGGTCCTTTCAGTGTTGTATCAAAATAAATGGCATTGGCTGTCTCATACAAAGACTCCACCACGATACTGTAACCACCTGTCTCCTGTTCCCCGTATCCCCGACAGAGATACATGAACCCATTATCCTGATAAGTCACCTTGAATCCATCCGTCTGCTTTTCCTGCAGCGTTTTCAGAAGTTCCTCCGGAATATTTTCTTCTGCTGTAACTGTAAAAGCAAGATCTCTTACCTTTTCCAGATTATCAGTTTCCTTTTTGCAGCCTGTAAGAGAAAGCAGCCCCCATAACAGTATGAGCAGCAGTGCCATGCTCCCGGTCTTTCGATATTTCTTTTTCATCAAATACAGCCATCCTGTTTTCTTTGTAAAATCCTATGAATTTCCGGGCAGAAAAATACCGGCATGAAATGTTTCCACTTCATGCCGGTACCATTCCCTTTATGCTGACTCTTCAGACTTTGGATTACTGCTGCTGTGTCGGTGCACCACCAAGTGTTACCTGAACAGTCTTTGCCTGGTAGCCGGTAGGACTGCCCTGCATGATCGTAAGCTCTACAGTAGTTCCTGCTGCATAATAGCTCAGCTCATTCTTCAGCTCTTCCATCGATTTGATCTCTTCACCATTCAATGCGGTAATGATATCACCCTTTACAAGACCTGCCTGTGCTGCACCGGTTCCCTCTGTAACAGATGATACATAAACTCCCTGTGGCATACCATAAATTTCTGAGTACTCTGCTACCACATCAATGCCTGTAATACCAAGATATCCCTTACTGTCCTCATTTACCTTAAGTCTGGTCTGCTTGGTCATCAGATTCTCAATGATAGGCTTTGCATCAGAGATCGGGATCGCATATCCCATACCCTCTACTGTACTTCCACCGATCTTGTTGGAATTGATACCAATGACCTCACCATGGATATTCAGAAGTGCACCACCTGAATTACCGGGATTGATCGCTGCATCTGTCTGGATAAAGGTGTTAACCTCTGTATCTGTTCCCATCTGGACATTCTGTGAACCATCACTGGCAATAGCTCTGTTCAGGGCACTGACAACACCTGTTGTAACAGACTGTCCATAACCAAGGGCATTACCAATGGCTATCACAGGTTCGCCAACAGTCAGTGCATTGGAATCACCAAGTGTAGCAATGGAAATGCTGCTCATGGTGTCACTGCTGATATCTGAAAGCTGTACTGCTATGACCGCCAGATCCTTATCGGCATCTGTACCCTTGATCTGTGCCTGGCTCTGACTGCCGTCTGCAAACTGTACCGTCAGCTCCTCTGCAGATTCCACCACATGATTATTTGTTGCGATCAGAAGCTCTGAATCATTCTGTCCTACGATGATACCAGAACCGCTTGCTTCCCCTTCACTGTTATACTGCTGGCCAAAGAAGGATGTGGTCTCTATATATTTATTATTTACAGATACAACAGAAGGCATTACCTTCTTTACAACCTCTGTCACATCTGTTGTCGTAGTAAGTACGGTACCATCTGCTACAGCCGTCCCAAGGCTCTGACTCTCTGCAATGGATGCAGAAGCATCTGCCGTATCTGGTGTACTGTCACTGTCAGCTGCTTCAGGAACGGTGCTCTGTATCTCTGGCTGTGCTGTTGTTTCCTTTGTTACTGCATTCTTTGCCAGGCTGGATGCTGTTGTGACCGCTTCAAAGCCGATTCCTGCAAAGATACCAAATAATAAACCACAGCAGATACCAAGTGCTATCTTCTTCCCGTTTCCGGATCCTTTTTTCTTATTATGCGGTTCTTCCTGTTTCTTTACTGGTTCTCCATAATGATATGTGTTATCTGAGTAATTATTTTCGTACATAACAATTACCTCCTCTTCTCTCAACTCTTGACTACAGTATATCCACTAATTGTGTTCAAAGTGTGATAAACTTTTGACAAATTTGTCAAACCCTCCAGTATTCCCTGTTCATGGTAAGGAAAAGGACCACTCTTCGAGGCAGCTTCCGGTAATTTTTTCCAAGCCTGTATCCCAGATACTTACAGCCGCTCTGCCAGACCAGCTTAAAGATCATAAACGGCTTTCCTGTCTTCAAGAGATACCCTGCTGTTTCCTTCACCAGCTTCATGCCTTCCTGCTGTGTTGCCACTCCCCCAAATATTTCCGGATACTGGGCATGGGATACCCCAAGGTCAAAATTCCGTTTAAGCTGCTGGATCCCTGTGTAATTATGGGAATGATACACTTCTGCATCTGCTGCATAAGCAATACTTCCACCGGCATTAAGAAGCCTTCTTGCAAAGATCATATCCTCATTAAAAATGGTATGCTTCACGAAGCCTCCCAGCCTTTCATACCATTCCCTGCTGTAGGCTGCACATACATCTGATGCAAAAAAGGCCTTGATCCCTCTGGTTTTCAGATCTGCTGCTGTCTTGAGCTCTGACCTGTCCGGATAATTGAACTGTCTGGTAAATGCCTCGATCACGCCGCCGTCCTTCCGGATCAGCTGCCTGGCATAGCTCATCTGTGCCCTTCCCTCTTCGATCGGCGCTGCCAGCCTTTCGATCAGATGACTGTCCGCCGGGATAGCATCATCTGTCATCATCAGGAAGATATCATTCTGCGTCCGGGAAACAGCCCATCTCCTGGTTCCTCCATGATCAAATTCGCATCTTGAAATATGCTTTACTGATACATTTTTATATCTGTGCCAGAAATCTGTACCAGCGATCAGCTGTTCAAAATAAGTCTGCTCTGTATTGACCAGAAAAATATCATCCGGTCTTCTGGACTGTTCCTCCAGCCTGTCAAGCAGGGTAAACAGCTCCTTGTCCGGTTTGTATACCGGTATGATCACATCTATCTTCATATTTCAAAGTCCCCTCACTCAGGAAGCTTCTCCCTGCCGGTCTCCTGTCTCAGTATTCAGAAAAAGGACCACGCTGCATGGTCCTTTTTCTTCTTAATTATATTTATTACCGGGTACTGCTTTAATGAACGTATCCGCTTGTATCTGATACGATCTTATCACTGTACTGCTGGACAGCAGATGATGGTGTATAAGATGCATCATTAAACAGGAATTCATGCAGCCATGCTACGTTGTCTGACAGTGACTTCGGCACTACGCAGCTTCCCTTTGCACCGACCGTACCTGTAGCACGCATGCTCTCTTCAGGGAATCCGCCCTGATCCACGATCTTGTACTTGGCAATATCACCAAGCAGTTTAATGATCTCTGACAGATCCAGGGAGGTATATACTTCTCCGAATACATCATTGGCAATCTGATTTAAGGTTGCCGGAGAAGCTGTCTTTGCCTTCTCTGCAACAGCCATCAGCACACGTCTCTGTCTTGCTGCTCTTTCAAAGTCATCTCCGACATATCTGATACGGCAGTATGCAGTTGCCTGCAGTCCATTCAGTGTCTGAAGGCCAGCAGAAGTTACCGGTATATAGTCCGTACCTGCTGTTGCAGTGAATGTCTCGCCGTCCTTTGTCGTACCTACCATACTGATCTGATAGTTATTCAGATGTTGGATCTCATTTTCATGGACATCGATCTGAATACCACCCAGTGCATCGATCGTATCGGTCAGTCCGGCAAATCCGACAGTAACAAAGTCTGTGATATTCATATCCAGGTTCATATTCAGCATATTGATCGCCTGTTCAGGACCACCCTTTGCATATGCTGCATTACACTTATTATAAGAATCATTTCCCAGATTCAGGTAAGTATCACGGTAAACAGACACCAGCTTACACTCTCCCGTATCCTGATTGATGGATGCGATCATGATGGTATCGCTTCGCGTCTTCTTGTCAAGCTGTCCTTCCCTAGAGTCAACACCAAACAGGGCAATATTACGATAGCCCTTCATAGTCGTCTCTTCCTTCTCCTTGACCTCTTCATTGATCACGATATCCTCTTCCGGAATATCTACCTTTCCTACCTTTTCTGTCTTCAGTACACTGTAAAGAACAAATACCATCACAAGCAGGATCAGGATCTCTATAATAAAGAGTACGATCTTTCCGCCCTTATTCTTCTTTTTCTTTTTATGATGAGCACTGCCATGCGAAGCATGTGAGGAAGTACTGCTGTGCTTTACAGGAGCTTTTTTTCTGGATGAGCTTCTGTATTCACGCTCATATTCATACTCCTCTTCTTCCTCAGCCCTTCTCCTGGCTGCGGCCTTTCTTGCACGGATTTCCTCTTCCCGGCTTCTCTGGCTTGCCGGTCTCCTGTTTGCAGGTCTTTTTGGTTGCTGTGCCATTTGATCTTCTCCCTTATTCTACGATGTTTTCTTTCGTATTTTCTGTATACAATGGATAATTTTCTCACAAATCAGCGGTTTAGGCAACCCCTGACTATTATTATTTAGGTATTATTAAGATTTCTTAAAACACCATTAATATGCATTTTTATTGATAAAACCTTTAAAGATCGTAAGAAACATGATTCTGAAATCAAATCCCATGGACCAGTTTTCTATATAATAAAGATCATACTCGATTCTTTTACGGATAGAAGTATCCCCGCGATACCCATTGATCTGTGCCCATCCGGTCAGCCCCGGGCGGACCTGATGCTTGATCATGTACCTTGGGATCTCCTCTTTGAATTTCTCCACAAACTGCGGTCTTTCCGGTCTTGGTCCAACCAGGCTCATCTCTCCCATCAGGATATTGAAAAGCTGGGGCAGCTCATCAAGACTGGTTTTTCTGAGAAATTTACCAGCCTTCGTGACCCGTGGATCATCCTTGACTGTCCATCCCTTTTCTTCTGTAGACGGCTTCTGAACCTCCATCGTCCGGAATTTGTACATTCTGAACACTTTATTGTGCAGCCCCACTCTCTCCTGTGCAAAGATCACCGGACCTTCACTGGAGAATTTAATCATCAGTGCCGCTGCGATCATAAGCGGTGAGGATACGATGATCCCCAGCATGGAACCTATGATATCAACCGTCCGCTTGGCCACCCAGTTCAATGTATTGGTAAGTGGTACATAACGGATATTGATCACCGGCAGCCCCATCAGATCCTCGGTATAAGGGTGGCTTGGTACCAGTGAGTTATAATCCGGGATAAACTTTGTATGCACACCGGATTTTTCACACAGATCAACGATATATTCCAGATGATCATAATCCTTCAGTGCCAGTGTGATTGCAATCTCATCCAGTTTATTTTCCGGCAAGATATAGTGGATATTCTCAATACGGCCAACTACCTTGACACCCTTGTACATCGTTCCGCTCGGGATCCTGTCGTCCAAAATTCCTCTGACAACATAACCCCACTGGGGATTGGCATTGATCCTCGTGATATACTCCTCTGCTGCTCTGGAATAACCGATCAGCAGAATATATTTCAGATTGTAACCACGCCTTCTGAAAAGCTGCAGAAGGTTTTTGATCATCATCCTGCAGACAGTCGTAAGTATGATATTGATCCCATAAAAGAGGAACATCATAATACGTGAGAAATGTGGCTGCTTGATTACATACAATACTACAATAAAGAATACCAGACCTGCCGTATTTGCCGAAATGATATTGATCAGCTCTACCTTCCGTCTGGTGACTCTCTTTGGTTTGTACATATTAAAATAATAATATATCGCTATATATCCGGGCACCAGGAAATAAAGAAACCTGAAATAGGTTTCCTTGGAAAGAGCTCCTGCCCCCGGTTCCGTATCCGCAAACCCTGTTGCAAATTTTATATACCATGCAAGTAAATAAGAGATCAGCACCACAATGGCATCTACTACCAGGTGCAGTCTGTTAAAAACCTTCTGATTATCCTTGATCATTACCCTTACCTTCTCATCGGCATCTGGTTCACTTTCTTACCTTAACAATACTAGGTACATTCTACAATATTATACTCAAAAGCACAAGCGCCGTAATGTGTTCAGAAGCAGCTCCCATTCTGTCCACAGATAAAAAGGGAGCCTCTTCAGCTTAAAGTGTACCCGTTGTTCCCTTCCCTCTTTGGAAGCACACAGGGAGATTCCCTTTTTCAGACCGGAAAGATAGCTTTTCCCCATCCCTTTTCTGCCAAAATAAACACCCTTGATCAGGATTCCCAGCACTAAAAAGGGCAGATTAATGAGCAGCTGCAGGGGCGGCATGTTTTTGTAGATCAGATACAGATTGTTTCTCGCTGTCAGTTCCACCTTAAAGGGATTATGTCTGGAGCCCGATACCGCACTCCCTGCATGATATACCGCCGCATCCGGTGCAAACAGATTCCGGTATCCATAAAGATTGGCACGATAGCCCACATCCACATCCTCCAGATAGGCAAAATGTGCTTCATCAAATAATCCAATCTTTTCAAGCAGCTCCTTACGGTAGATCGCAGCTCCGGCACAGGCACTGAAGATCCGGTCACATTTTTGGTATTTTCCCACCGGCTGATCCTTTCCTCTGGCAAAGGCCCAGCCAAGCAGGCAGTAATAATCTCCTGCCCCATCCAGCTTCTCCGGCTCCCTCATCTGGATCATTTTAGCTTCCATGGAAAAACAGTTGCCCTCTTTCTCCATGGCCTCCTCCAGATGCTCAATACAAAGAGGATCTGTCGTTGTATCATTATTTAAAAGAAAAACATAAGGTGTTCCGGCCGCCTTGATCCCGGCATTGACTGCGGACGAAAATCCTTTATTTTCAGGAAAGGAAATCAGCTCTGCTTCCGGGAATTTCTCCCTTACAAGTACGTCACTTCCGTCTTTTGAAGCATTATCCACTACAATGATCTCCGGGATCCGGCTTCCTGCATACAGAGATTTCAGGCAGTTTTCCATATAAGCTATTCCATTATAATTGGGGATCACTACTGTTGTCAGTTCCGTTTTTCTCTGCTCCATGGATCCTTCTGCTTCCTTTCCTATATTTTCTCTGTCATGGCCGGATCATATACAATCCGCATACCTTTTTGCCGGATCTGGCTGCAGAGCTTTCTGCTCAGTTCCAGATAATCCACATCCTCCTTCAGGCTTCCCTTCCAGTCAAAACGTTTATTTACCGGGTTTTTCATATAAGGAAGCCCTGTCAGCTCCTCGATCAGCTTCTCTCCCACCGGAGATGCCATCATGCAGCGGACATCGATCACTTCTGCCTCCTGCTGTAAGACTGCCCGGTGCATATAACCGCTATATTCCTTATGCAGTCCTGCATACAGAGGCGTTCCGTCTTCTCTATAAATACCGCCTGCTATTTTATTTTTATGATCGATCAGGCGGCCTCCCACCAGTCCTACATCCGGTCTGTTGCTTAAAAGATCCGGTTCATACTCTATCCGGTAAAAGCCAAGATGCTTTAAGGAAACTACCTTTCCCTTAAAACCACGGAGCTTAAGGAATCCTTCCACTGCACGCTTTCCTGCATCATAGGCATAGGCCTTGCTTGCCGGATTCTCTGCCGTGGAATCCCGGTGGCAGCGCCAGTGATACAGAACCTTATCCACATGGACAATGGGCAGGGGCTCTGCCTTGACTGCCTGTCTGTTCTTTCCCATCATATGGTTTACCGCCCGGAGCACCAGATCATAATCCTGTGCCCCGTCACAGGCTCCGTTGAGCTGCAGCTCCTGCATAAGCTGCCTCTTCATCACCAGGAAATGACAGATATAATTATTAGACAAAATTAAATCAAGATTAAAGTTCTCTTTTCTATGTGGTTCAAAATAATGGGCAGCATCCCCATCACACTTGTCTTCATCAGAATACAGCATCTGTAACTCTGTATCTTCCCTCTTTGCCTGCTCAATCCTTTCCGCCATGGCAAACAGGGCATCCTCCGTCAGCAGGTCATCATGATCCAGTAATGCTGCATAATCTCCAGTAGCGTACATCAGTGCCTGATTGGTATTGGCAGAGATCCCACCGTTCTGTCTGATCCTCTTATACAGGATCCGCTTGTCCTGATACGACGCGATCACCTTTTCCGGTTCTTCACTTTTACTGGCATCTGCGAGGATCAGTTCAAAATTCCCATAGGTCTGCGTCAGTACTGATTCGATCATGGCCCGGAGCAGATCTTCCCTTGTTTCATAAACGGGCACAAGAATACTGAACCGCACAGAAAAGCTCTCTCCTTCTTTTCTCTGCCGCTCCTTTTCTTCCTCCGCCAGTCCCTGATAACAGTATGCGTCCTCCTTCTCACTGTCGATCCGTTCTCTAGCTGCATACCAGACACTCCTGATCCCATTTTTTTTCAGGTAATTTATAGTCTTTCTGAAATTGGCCAGTTTAAAAATTTTTGCCATTGCCTGCTCCACAATCTCTACGACCGAATAACGGACACATGGAAGTGATCCGCTGCGTCCGTTACTCGTTTTTTCTTTATAAATATGCTTTCAGATCCTCTGTCAGCTTCTCAAGCCTGGCCTGTGCATCCTCAAGGCTGGTTCCCTTTACGCCCATGTAGAATTTGATCTTCGGCTCTGTTCCGGAGGGTCTTGCGCAGCACCAGGAATCATTGGTCAGATCAAAGTAAAGCACATTGGATTTAGGAAGCCCTGTAGGCTTTGTTTCGCCGGTTTCAAGATCAAGAACCGTATCCTTCTCATAATCTCTGAACTCTTTAACCCTGAGATCACCAAAGCTCTTCGGCGGATTGCTTCTGAGCTTGTCCATGATCGCCTGGATCTGTGCAGCTCCATCAATTCCCTTCAGCGTCATGGCATACTGTGTTTCCTTATAATATCCGTATTTCTCATAAAGCCTCAGCATCTGATCCCATACGGTGATCCCCATCTTCTTGCACCACGCAGCTACCTCACACAGGCACATAACAGCTACGACAGCGTCCTTGTCTCTTGCATGGGTTCCTGCCAGACAGCCATAGCTCTCTTCCAGACCAAATACATAATTGTTGCTGCCGGTCTGCTCGAAGAGCTTGATCTGCTCGCCGATGTACTTGAAGCCTGTCAGGACTTCTACGAAGCGAAGACCGTAATCCCTGGCAATAGCGCCTGCCATGTTGGTGGTAACAATGGTAGTTACCAGTGCCGGATTCTCAGGCATGGTGTGTGTGGCAGTTCTTTCTCTTAAAATATATTCTGCGATCAGCATACCTGACATGTTTCCTGTGAAAGGCATGTACTCGCCGGTCTTGCTGTCAAGCGCATAGATACCAAGTCTGTCGGCATCCGGGTCAGTAGCAAGGACGATATCTGCATTCTTCTCCTTAGCCAGCTTCAGTGCCAGGGTAAAGGCCTTGGGATCTTCAGGGTTCGGATACTCCAGTGTGGTAAAGTCGGGATCTGGAAGCTCCTGCTCCGGTACTACATATACATGCTTGAAGCCAAGCTCTGAAAGGATTCTTCTGACCGGTACATTACCTGTTCCGTGGAAGGGCGTATATACGATCTTGATCTCATCTGCAACTTCCTTAATGATTTCAGGATGAATGATCTGCTTCTTTAATTCTGCCATGTAAGCATCATCAATTTCCTTGCCGATTACCTGATACAATCCCTTGTCCATGGCTTCCTTCTTGTCCATGGTCTTTACTTCATGATAGTCTGTAACATTCTTTACTTCTGTAATGATCTCTTTATCTCTGGGGGCAGTTACCTGTGCACCGTCTTCCCAGTATGCCTTGTATCCGTTGTATTCCGGAGGATTGTGGCTTGCTGTGATCACAATACCGGAAATGCAGTGCAGGGTACGCAGTGCAAAGGAAAGCTCCGGAGTCGGTCTTAATGCATCAAATACATATGCCTTGATTCCATTTGCACAGAGGCAGAGTGCTGCTTCATCTGCAAATTCGGGAGACATCCTTCTTGAGTCATAGGCGATCGCCACACCTCTATCCCTGCCGCCCTGCTTGATAATATAGTTGGCAAGTCCCTGGGTTGCTTTTCTTACGGTATAAATATTCATACGGTTGGTACCGGCACCGATCACACCTCGAAGTCCGCCTGTACCAAATTCCAGTTCCTTATAGAAACGGTCTTCGATTTCTCCTTCGTTTCCCGCAATGCTGCGAAGCTCTTCCTTGGTAGCTTCGTCAAAATATGCGTCCTTTAACCAAAAATCATACTGCTCCCTGTAGCTCATAAAGGTTCCTCCTCTTTCATTTACAATAGGTATTCATTATATCATGTTTTTAACGCAAAGTCACTTCTATCAAGTGAAAAATTGGGATTGTAATAGGGATCTCCTTTTTCCAGCACAGTCTTCCATTTTTCACGGAAATGTGCAGATTCCCGGTTATAGCGCTCTGCCTTCTCCCCACTGTCATCCAGCCCCCTTGATACGGATTCATAATGATAAAGCTCCGCAAAAGGAGTAAATACATTCAGAAGTCCTTTCTCCCTGAGCTTTAAGCAGAAATCCACATCATTCAGGGAAATGGCAAAGCTTTCATCAAGACCTCCCACTTCCTCGAAGAGGCTTTTTTTCACAAGCAGGCAGGCTCCTGTCACAGCAGAAACATTCTGTGCATAGCAGAGCCTTCCCATATAGCCCAGGTTCTCCCTGCTCTGGCCGTAATGGCTGTGTCCGGCGGTTCTGTGCGCACCAAGCTGCAATACCACACCGGCATGCTGGATCGTCTTGTTTCCATAATAAAGCTTGGCCCCTGCCGCCCCCACATCCTCACGCTGGGCATACATCAGAAGCTCTTCCATCCAGTTGACGGTAATGACCTCTGTATCATTATTTAAAAGGAGGATATAATCTCCCTTTGTCTGCTTTACCCCAAAGTTATTTACGGCAGAATAGTTAAATCCATTCTGTCCCTCCGGCTTTTCATAGGTAACCACACGGATATTGTCATATTCTTTTAAAGAAGTGTAATAATCAAAGATCTCCTTCGTCTCACTGCCATTTTCCACAATCACGATCTCATAATTTTCATAGGTCGATTTCTCCAAAATGGAAGTAATGCAGCGCTTCAGGTCTGCTGCGTGATCCTTGTTCGGGATCACAATGGAGATCATGGGATCTCCGATAATTTCATATCGGATCTTGAAAATGGTTTCAAAAGCCCTTGTCGAGGTGATCTGGAAATGGGTAAAGCCATGCCGTCTCAGATGGTCTGCCACAGCTCCCTTCGCCGCAGCCACTACATAAGGCTTTGCGTCGATCCCGGAGGCCACACTGCCCTCATGGCATCTCCAGTAATACAAAAGCTTTGGAATATGCACGATATGCTTTGCCCTGTCTGTCATACGAAGGATCATATCGTGATCCTGACTTCCGTCAAACCGGGAACGGAACAGCTCCTCCCCTTCCAGAAGCCTCTTAGCAAACACGCTGAAATGACAGATATAATTATTGGCCCGCAGATTGTCCACCGCATAATCCGGCTTGAAATGCATGGTCAGCATTTTATTGATATCACCATTTTTAAAGGTGGTTTCATCGCAGTAAATATAATCGGCATCCTGCTCGTTGATCGCCTTCACATATTCGTACAGCGTACTTGGATGCAGGATATCATCATGGTCAAACAGCCCGATATATTCTCCCGTAGCCAGCTTCAGGCACTCATTGGTATTTCCGGAAATCCCTTCATTCTTTAAAAGCTTCTGATAAACGATCCTGCTATCCTTTTCCAGATATTCCCTGCAGATCCTTCCTACCTCCCCGTGCTCTGCATCCGATCCGTCAGCAAGACAAAGCTCCCAGTTCTGATAGGTCTGATTCAAAACAGATGTTATCATATCCCTGAGGAACGGTTCCGGCGTATTATAAAGAGGTACCAGGATACTGATCTTTATCATCCTGTCAAAGACCGTCTCCCGCTCTTCCTTTGCCCTTGCTTCGTCCGGAAAGCTCTCTGTTCCATATCTGGCCATTGCCTTCCGTTCTATCTTCTTATAATCCAGCTTGGCAAGCACACCTCTGATACTTCCGCAGTTTTTCAGCCTGTCCCGCTGGCGGATCATGAAGTGCATGCCCCGTCTGAGCGGTGCACTGGCTTTCCAAAGGGGATTATTTTTGATCCGTGAAAGCTTGAAATTCAATTCTTCATTCTTTGCTTCCAGTACCGCCACACGCTCTGCCAGATCTGCTGTCTTGATATGTTCCTTTTCATAGGCTTCCTGATAATTCTTTTCTTCTGCCATATCTGTCTTCCTTATCCTTTCGCCCGCTTCGTTTCATCAAAGTAAACCTGTTCTTCTCCTGCCCGGAGCACCCAGCTGCTGTATGAGAACAGCTTCTGCCTGGAACACCCATCCTCCATCAGCATTCCAAACCGGTACTGCCCCTTAGGAATGTCCAAAAGATGTACCTTTGCTGCAAACCCGGTCAGCTCCGTATGGATCTGATCCTTCAGGTTCCCGTCAATATCCGGGCGGTAACAGTCCCTGACCGGGATCAGGAGCTTTTCTCCTGTCTCCTTTTCTTCCAGAAACAGCGTCTTTTTATAACATGCGTTATCAGATCCGATCACAAAGGCATAGCCCTGGAAATAGTATCCCTCATCTTCCTCTGCAGGAAGTATCTTTCCCCTGCCAGCCGCTACACCATACTTCCATTTATAAATATCCATGGCACATTCCATACCAAGTACAACGCAGGCATCCTCCCTGGCATTCTCCGGCAGTTCTTTCTTCTGCACCCTGCTCCACGGCATATCCATGGACACCTGATAATGATAAGCCGGTGTGTATTCTGACTCCAGCATATCTGTCGTAAGATATTTACTATAATAGGGATCCTTCCCATAGCAGTCCTGGTGCCGCTCGTAAAGCACATCCTTTTCCCGAAGAAGCCGGAGCTGCTTTTCCTCAGACTCTCCGTCCTTTCCACGGCTCAGTGATTCATGGTGGTACAGCACCACATCATTTCTCTGTATATTATCATATCCGCTTTCAAAGAGAGTATAGCAAAGATCCACATCATTGAAGGCTACTGCAAGACCCTCGTAGAAGCCGCCAAGCTCTTCAAACCTCTTCCTCTGAAGCATCAGGCAGGCTCCGGTCACCCCCATCATGTTGTGGACATACCGGTTCCTTCCATAATAGTGGTCATCCTTATCATCCAGAAACTGCAGCTTATGCGCCGGTCCCACATGCAGATTGGTAATCCCGGCATGCTGAATCACAGTAGAATCAGGATACAGGAGCTTGGCTCCTACCGCTCCTACACGTTCCAGCACTGCCTTTTCTGCCAGCTTCACAAGCCAGTCTCCCTGAATGATCTCCATGTCATCATTCAGGAAAAGGAGCAGATCTCCTTTTGCCATGGACGCTCCCAGATTACACATCCGTGAGAAATTAAAGGCCATGGACTCATAATGATAGCAGATTTCTCTGCACAAAGGATAGTTTTTCTGTCGCAGTACTTCTATATTTTGTTTAATCAGGATTTTATTTTCTTCTCTGCTTCCATTATCCACAAGAATGATCTCGTAAGGGATCACCCCTTTGGTACGCTCTGTCAACGAGCTGATACAGTGGAACAGCACCTCCGGATTATCCTTGGAAGGGATGATAACTGATACCAGATGGTCTTTCCTTTCTTCCAGTTGCCAGCTGCCCTGTCTCTCATACCCGAATGTACAGTACGTGGGCAGCCGCATTTCCTCCACGGCTCCATACCCTTCCTCCGCCGTATGATACAGCACCTCATCTATATGTCTGACACAGCCTTTCCTTGTCAGACTGATTTCCTGACCGATTCCCCGGTTGATCACCCGATAACACAGCTCATAGACTGCATTTTTCCGGGTCAGAGCCTCCTTTGCTGACAATCCTTCCACAAGCTGCTTATTCTGATCAAGGCACTCGCACACGGCTTTCGCCGGAAGTGCCACCAGACTTCCCATATAGAAATACGAAAGGAAGGTATCCGGAGACCAGTCCGGCTTAAACCAGGGTTTCTCTCTTCCCTGTTCTGCCATCACATCTTCATCTCCATATACCAGAACCGGCATTTCTTCATTCCATGTCTTAAACAGCATCGGCAGCGCAAGATCTGACAGCATCCCCTCAGCCATGACAAATAAAATAACATTTGTATTTTTATCTTCGCCAAATGCTCTGATCTCCGGGATCCAGGCCTCTTCTCCCTTTCCATCCTGCCAGACCGGCAGGCAAAGGAATTTCACTGTATTTTCCGTACCTTCTTCTTTTTTTCGTACTTTATACCAGACAGGTGTCCGGATCATTTTTGAATGTATTCCTTCATTTTTGTATCCGGATCCGTCCTGTGTCTGTTTTTCCGCTTCATTTTTCAGACATTTCTCATGTACTGATATAATGATCTTATCAATTCGCAGTTTTTCTTCCTGTTGCCTGATCCATCCATCATAGGTCATTTTCAGCCCATTCAGTTTTTTTTCGTAACTCCTGAACTGTTTTTTCATCAGGATATTTTTTGCAAACCGTTTCAGATCTGTCACGTTCATTATCCTTTCCGGAACAGATGCTTACACCCGTTCATAACATCAAAAGCCATATCCATCGCCACTGGGGACAGCTTCATCCGCAGGTGCAAGGTATTTTCACCGGTAACCGGCATCTCCAGTACAGAAAAGGTCATTCCCGGATCCATGGTTGCAAATACCCATGTCTGATCCTTTACCTTCCTGCCATTGGTGGCAAAATTCTTATCACTTAACTGTACTCTGCTTCCGTTCAGCAGAACCTCTTCCATCCTTACGATACAGCTTCTGTCTGCAGGGTCTACCCGCAGCGCCCGTACATTGCCGTCAAAAGGAATATCCACTTCTATGGTATCCTCATCTGCATATACATCCGGCAGATACTCTGAGTTCTGCTCACTGAAGCCTTCTCCAAAGTCGCGGTACACCTGGATCCTCTCATCCAGTATTTTCTGCAGATGCCCCTTCGCCAGCTTCTTCACATCAATACAATAGGTACCGATCCCGGCCCGGATCTCGCCCATGGACTTATGCTTTCCGGTCACCTTTTTCTGGAACGCCTCTTCCCTAGCCCGGTATTCCTCTGCCTCCTGCTGCGTGATATGAAGCTTATTCATGATCCGGTCAAGATCCAGTTTATTTCTTCTTTCTTCTTCCAGAATATAGCAGTAGATTGCCCGGAAGGCGATCTCCTTTGTACTGATCTTTTCTTCCATCGTCCACTCATAATCGATCACAGTGAACCGGTCATCCTTTACAAGGATATTGGCAAAGATCAGATCGTAATCTGTCACACCGCTGTCTTCGCCATAGGAAATAAGCTGCAGATACCGTTCAAACAGCCGTTCAAATTCCTCTGTATCATCCTGAAAAAGTGCCTTATCCATCAATTCTTCCAGCGTCACACCCTCTTCAAAGGCAAAGCCGGCATAGCTGCCATCCGCCGGAAGAGTACATTCATTGATCCTAAGGTCACTTCCCGCATAACGTTCTTTCAGCAGTCTGCAGGAGTGCTCCATTTCCCGTACATGACCTTTCGCCTGCTCTGTCAGTGGATATTTCCGGATTTCCCTGCCCTCTGCTGTCTCCAGAAGTGCTGTGCAAAGCTGATAGCTTTCTGCCCGGTCATTGCTGTATTTCACATAGGTCATCTCCGGCATTTCTCCCGTGATCACCATAAAGGAATTGGAGAAATCCGGGAAGCTTCCATCCTCGATCAGTCCGTCATATACATATTTTTCATTAAAGGTAATCAGTCTGTCCCTGTCAAAGTTCCGGATATTATCTGTCAGTTCTCCTACCACTGGCAGTCTCCTGTCAGAGTAGATCACTGTCGGGAATTTATAATCCGGGTAGGGATAATAGAAGGAATAATCAGATACCCCACAGCTTTCAAGGATCCTGCAGAGTCCCTTTCTGCTGAAGGTTCTGGCACTGCCGCCATCCGGATATCCTTCAAGACCGGAAAACCACGTTCCCAGGTGATCCTCCTTGCATCCGGCAAAGTACTTAAGTCCCAGCTTATTTTCAATTGCGATCACCAGATGACCGCTCTTTTTCACATGACGCAGCATGATTTTCAGAAAATCTTCATAGGGTGTTTTCGAGGGGATATAGGATGCCCCGTATTCAAACACACCGATCAGACATACAAAATCATAGTCTGCCGGAAGCTCCGGCTCAATATCCTTAAAGTTTCCCACATGAATCGTGATATTATCCTGATCCTGATTCCGCCAGGCATTGATATGGCTTCTTCTGGCAGACAGATCCACGCAGGTCACTTCTCCTGCCTTCTGCGCCAGCTTGTCCGTGATCGCACCGCACCCGGAGCCGATCTCCAGCACCTTATGCTCCTTCGTAACAGGAAGCCAGTCCACAATATTGGCACGTAATGGGGATAAATGATACAGGATCGGCCAGCTGTTTTTTTCCTCGATCAGCTCCTGATATTCCACTTTGGAAGCATTTTTCACGATACCAAGCAGTTCATCCTCGATCGCTCCATCACTATACAGATCTTTTCCCGGATAATGGCTGTAATCCAGTCTGACACTGCCGATTCTTTCCGGCAGGCTGCTGATCAGCTCCTCCTGCTGCAGACGGATCGGCTTTCTTACTCCATCCTGATTCATGGGCTTACTCCTTTTCCTGCTGTGAAAGCTCCTTCACAACAACTCTGGAATTCATATCATAGTATCCAACAGTATCCTTATCAGAGATCACCGTCATGTTTATCACATCATACAGCCTGTGATATACCTGAAACTCTTCCTTTTCAAAACCGGTCACACCAAACGAAAGAAGATACTCTCCTCCCTGCAGGTCGATCTTCTGGGTAAAGGTGATCTCCATGTTGCTGCCTGCCCTTACCGGAGAAAGAAATGCCTTTTCCACCATGGTATTGGTTCCTGTGATCTCCACACCCTTGATATTCTTGATCGTAAAGGCAAAAATAGGAGCTTCTATATCATGCTCAAAATGCACCTGCATGGTGATCGTACATTCCTTTCCCTTCAGCAATGCACTGGTCTCTCTTCCCATATCATCTGTTATTTTATATCCGGTGATCATGGCGTCCTTCGTTCCGTATTCCAGCAGCTCCGGATTCACTTCACCCTTCACTGTGCCAGCCGCCGCTGCCGCTGCTGCGGTGATCTCCTTATCAGAAAGGAGGCTATGATCGTCCGCAGCCGGTACGTACTGACCTACCAGCACCTGTTTATAAGCATCGATCATTTCCTTGGGGGAGCCTTCTCCAAGCTTCACGCCCTGGTTCAGCAGTACAACCCTGTCACAGTATTTACTTATGCTGCTTAAGTCATGGCTGACAAAAACGATGGTCTTTCCCATCTCCTTGAACTCCTCAAACTTGTGATAGCACTTTGCCTGAAAGAAAACATCTCCTACCGACAGCGCTTCATCCACGATCAGGATCTCCGGTTCAATATTGATGGCTACAGCAAAAGCCAGCCGTACAAACATACCGCTGGAATAGGTTTTGACCGGCTGATGTACATAATCCCCAATATCTGCAAAATTTAAAATATCATCCATCTTTGCATCGATCTCCTTCTTGGAGAAGCCGATCATCGTACCGTTCAGATATATATTTTCAATCCCGTTATATTCCATATTAAAGCCGGCACCCAGCTCCAGCAGTGCGGAGATCCTTCCATTCACATGGACAGATCCTCCTGTTGGATTCAGAACACCCGTTATTATTTTCAGGATCGTAGACTTGCCGGAGCCATTGGTTCCGATGATTCCCACCGTCTCTCCCTGATAGATCGTCATATCCACGCCCTTTAAGGCATAGTGCTCCTTGTAGCGCTTCTTTCTGCCAAATCCAAGAGCCTCCTTCAGACGATCTGAAGGCTTATCATACAGCTTATAGGCCTTTTCCAGTCCTTTTACCTGTATTGCGACCTTTTTTTCATCCATTTTCCCAGTTCCTTTCTCTGTCCTGTAAAGTATGCCACAGTCTCCCTACAGAACATCTGCAAAGTGAACCTTCAACCGTTTAAAGATCAGTGATCCCACACAGAACAGTGTCACAGTAAAGATCCAGAAATACGTGGAGGAATAAAAATGTTCAAAGAACCATTCATCTCCATAAATCGCATTGCGATATCCATTGACAATATAAACAAGGGGATTGAGCTTCACCAGCGTCACCAGTCTATCATCCCCGATCTGGCCGATGTTCCAGAGGATCGGTGTTGCCCACATCCCAACCTGCAGGCCGATATTAATGATCTGGGAAAGATCCCTGAAAAAGACGGTAATCGCACAGGTACAGTAGCTCATTGCCAGCATCAGTACAAACAGACAGAAGCTGTAATACACGATCTGGATCGTATAGATGGTCGGGTAGTATCCGTAGATTCCGGCTACAGCAAGCAGTACTCCCGCAAAAAATACATGGATAAAGGTAGCTGCCACCAGCTTGATGATCGGCAGGATACTGATATTAAATACCACCTTTTTCACCAGATAACTGTACTCCAGAAGGGCATTGGTGCCGCTGGTGATCCCCTCTGAAAAATAAAACCAGGGAACAAGACCTGCTGTCAGGAAAAGCACATACGGTACCTCCACTCCGCTGGCCACCATTTCACTTCTGGTATTAAAGATCACATCAAAAACCACATAATACATGGCCACCGTTACAACCGGCTGTACCAGTGCCCACAGAAATCCAAGATAAGAACCGGCATAACGCTTTTTAAAGTCATTTTTGGCAAGCTTCCAGATCAGCTCCCTGCTCTGGAAAAGTTCCCTCGGAATGATAAGCATCCTGTCATAATACACACTGAAGATCACACATGCCAGCAAAAGAAGTGCACAGGCACAGAATTTCTTCAGATTTTCCGTGTGTATATCTGGTGCCAGCGGATTATTATGGCTGACTACCATAATCCCCACCAGAATACAGATCCCCCAGAAAATACCAATTCCCACCGGCTTTGGAACAGATTTCAGCACAGATGCCAGTGATTTCTTTTCTTTACTGTTCATGCTGTCCTTTTCTCCATTCGGTGTAAGCTTTAAGTCCTCCCCACTTCTGATCCTTGTCTGACATCACAAGCTCAGTTCCCGGTGCAAAGGGCCATTCCACGCCGATATCAGGATCATCGAACTTAAGACCGCCCTCATCACCCGGATGATAAAAATCTGTACATTTATAAGCAAACTCCGCATAGTCGGAAAGGACAAGGAAGCCATGTGCAAAATTCTTGGGAATAAAAAACTGCTTCTTATTTTCTGCAGAAAGGACAACACCATGCCATTTTCCGTAGGTTGCAGAACCGGGACGCAGATCCACAGCCACGTCAAATACCTCCCCGCTCACCACACGGACCAGCTTGTCCTGTGGATATTCAATCTGGAAATGCAGTCCTCTCAGCACATTCTTCACAGAGGCTGACTGATTATCCTGCACAAAAATCTGGTCAATTCCTGCTGCCTTATAATCATTATAATTGTAGGTTTCCATAAAATACCCTCTGGCATCTCCATATACCGCCGGGGTAATGATCTTCAGTCCTTCAATCTCACATGTCTCAACTGTTATTTTTCCCATTTCTGTCCGGGAACGTCTCTACAGACCTTCCGCAACCTCCTTTAAATATTGGCCATAATTGGTCTTCATCAGTGGCTCCGCCAGCTTTAAAAGCTGTTCCTTATCAATAAAGCCTCTCTTATAGGCAATCTCTTCAATACAGGAGATATAGAGCCCTTGTCTCTTCTGGAATGCTGCCACGAAATCTGCCGCATCCAGCAGGGAATCATGATTTCCGGTATCAAGCCACGCAAAGCCTCTTCCAAGAGTTTCCACCCGCAGGGTTCCTCTTCGCAGATATTCATTGTTGATACTGGTAATCTCAATCTCTCCGCGTGCAGAGGGTTTCACATTGGCTGCGATCTCCACAACATCATTGTCATAGAAATAAAGTCCGGGTACCGCATAATTGCTCTTTGGATGCTCAGGCTTTTCTTCAATGGAAAGAGCCTTCCCGTTTTCATCAAATTCTACGACACCATACTCTCTCGGATCTCTGACATAATAGCCGAAAATGGTCGCTCCGCTTTCTCTGGCTGCAACCTCCCGAAGTACCTTTGAAAAGCTCTGTCCATAAAAAATATTATCCCCAAGCACAAGTGCCACAGAATCATCTCCGATAAAATCTGCGCCGATGATAAAGGCATCAGCCAGTCCTCTTGGCTGCTCCTGTACCGCATAGGAAAACTTCATGCCAAGCTGGCTTCCATCAGAAAGCAGCTCCTCAAATACGTGGATATCACGTGGTGTAGATATAATCAAAACCTCCCGTATCCCGGCCAGCATCAGTGTAGATAACGGATAGTAGATCATGGGCTTGTCATAAACCGGCATGATCTGCTTGCTGATGGCCTTGGTGAGAGGATATAATCTGGTTCCCGAACCTCCTGCCAGAACGATTCCTTTCATTGCATAACCCTCCATTCCATGCATTGCATAATCTATATCAGTATACCACAAAATGGGAGTGATTGTAAATCACTCCCATTTTATCTCAGATTTTATCTGCATTTTCATGATCTGTATTTTATTTTGTATGGTACATATCTTCGTAATACTTCTGATAATCACCGCTTGTTACATTCTTCATCCATTCCTCATGTTCAAAGAACCATGCGATAGTCTTCTTAATGCCATCCTTAAAGCAGGTTTCCGGCTCCCAGCCGATCTCTGCCTTAATCTTGTCCGGTGCGATCGCATAGCGTCTGTCATGTCCCTTACGATCCTCTACATAGGTGATCAGATCTTCACTGACCAGAGCCTTTCTTGGATCATCATCAGGAAGCATTTCCTGCAGAGTGTCAAGAATAATATGAATAATCTCGATATTCTGCTTTTCATTGTGTCCACCTACATTATAGGTTTCAAACAGGCGTCCCTTTTCCTGTACCATATCAATGGCCTTGGCATGATCTTCCACATACAGCCAGTCACGGACATTCCTTCCATCTCCATAAACCGGAAGCTTCTTGCCCTGCAGTGCATTGTTGATGATCAGCGGGATCAACTTCTCCGGGAACTGATAAGGTCCGTAGTTGTTGGAGCAGTTGGTAATATTAGCCGGGAAATGATACGTATCCATATACGCCTTTACCAGCATATCTGACCCTGCCTTGCTTGCAGAATAAGGACTGTGTGGTGCATAAGGGGTTGTCTCATAGAAATAACCGCCATCCTCACTTAAGGAACCATATACTTCATCGGTAGATACATGCAGAAACTTCTTATCTGCTTTAAAACTGCCATCCGGAAGCTCCCAGGCTGCCTTGGCACAGTTCAGCATAACAGCGGTTCCCAGCACATTGGTCTGCACAAAAACCTCAGGGTGTTTAATACTGCGGTCTACATGGCTCTCTGCTGCGAAGTGGACTACTCTGTCAATATCGTTCTCAGCAAACACCCTGCCGATGGCTTCCTTATCACAGATATCTGCTTTCACAAAGGTATAATTGTCTCTTTTCTCAATATCCTTCAGATTCTCCAGATTGCCCGCATAGGTCAGGGCATCCACATTGATGATCCCGATCTCCTTGTCATATTTCTTAAACATGTAATGAATATAATTTGAGCCAATAAAACCGGCTCCTCCTGTTACCAGATAGGTTCTCATTTCTTTTCTCCGTTTCTCTTTCACTGATATCTTATCTACGGTTTACTATAACGCATATTCTGCAGGATTACAACCTCTAATACCCCAGATAGCTGATGTTCATATCCACATTTCCACTGATACCGGACACCTTGCCTTTGGAGGAATACTGCCACATATCATACTTGGTTCTTGTATAGGAAGGTGCTGCCGCATACTGCGCAAGCCAGATCTTGTAGCCTGTCAGGCTGGGTGTATTCATATAGCTGGTAAACCATGTCTTATTGGCATAGATACCTGCCTTATAGCCAGAATTCTGGATTGTCTGACAGAATGCCCTGCAGACTGCTGTACGGGTATCTGCACTGATCGCATCTCCCCGTCCGTTGCTGGCCTCTACATCAAGGAATACCGGATAGCTGATATTATAGCCTTTGATCAAGCTTAATACCATGGATGCTTCCTCTACCGCTTCTACCTCATTTACTGCCTGGGTGAAGAAATATACGCCTACCTTCAGACCTGCATTCTGGGCTCCCTGGATATTGCTCCTGAACTTTGGATCCTCGATCAGGGCTCCTGTTGTAGAACCCCGGTATCCGCATCGGATAATTACATAGGATACACCACTGTTTTTCACTGCTTTCCAGTCAATGCCGCCGTTCCACTTGGAAACGTCAATTCCCATATGACCGGAGCCGGTATCCAGCACACCGTTATCATTAAACTTGTATTCTGCCCCCTGGATAACCTGCCGTCCGGTCACCTTATTTCCGTTTTTGTCAAAGAAATAGGTTGCACCATCAATGGTCTGCCAGCCGGTATATCTGTACTCCCCTGTTGTTTTGCTGCTCTTTCTGTAAAATTCCTTAATATCATTATTATAATAATCTGCGTACTTGGCTTCCCGGAAATTACCGTTGCTGTCCTTGACATACAGCTTATCACCGCTGTTGTTCTTCAGATCTGTCTTGGTATCCGTTCTGGCACTGTTTGCAGGTGTTGGCGTAGCACTCGGCGTAACCGTAGGGGTCGCCGAAGGTGTTACAGACGGACTCGGACTTACCGATGCACTGGCACTGGCTGACGCGGATGCAGACGGTGTTGCCGTAGGTACTGCTGTAGGTGTCACTGCAGTCGGTGCCGCCGTTGCTTCCGGTGACTTTGTTTCCTGAGGCTTTTCGGTCGGTGCCGCCGTTACCTCCGGCGACTTTGTTTCCTGAGGCTTTTCGGTCGGTGTCGCTGTTGCTTCCGGGGTCGGTGTCGGAGCCTCTGTCTGTACCGGTTCCGGGGTCGGTGTCATCTCACTGTTATTATTTCCACCGTTCTCTTCTTCAAACTTCTTAGACAGCAGTCGGAAGCCTGCTGCTGTCTTGGTAGCAGGATCTGTAATATCTGACCGTGAAACCTTTTCATAGCTGTCCTCGGACTTCTCAGTTCCTTCTATCAGTGTCCTTGTCGATTCTACCCATTCTACCGTATCCGTATTAGTGGATTCCACTTCCGTGTTATTGACTGCGGTATCCTCTACTGCTGCATTGACCTGTGCTTCTGATTTGATCTCATCAGCCACTTCTACCTTTTTATATTCGATCGTATCCTTAACGGTAATGGTCACCGCTTCCTGGCTGAAGCTGTATTCGTCAAGACCGGAGGGTCCAATGATTGCTACCTTATATTTCCCAGGGGCAATATTCTTTTCGTAAATAATACCATCCTTATCATCATCCTTCAGCACATAGCTCTTGCCATCCGGTGGTGTTACCTCTGCTTCAAAGGCGATGCTTGGTATCAGTTTTCCGGACGTTTTATTGACAAACTTGATCTTCAAGTCTTTTTGGATAGAAGTCATATTCAGCATCACTTCTATCTTACCTGTATTCTCATCAACCTGTTTTTCCTCTTTTTCAAGCCTTTCAAGCTCCTCTGCCATGGCACGCGAGGACTGTGCATCTGCTATGGCAAGCAGACCGCTCTCTCCGATCACAGGGATATTTTCAAGACCCTCCCCTATCTGTGCAAAAGCCGCGATCGCTTTTGTCTCTGCTCTGGCATTCAGGTACATACTTCCCGCTACGATTCCAACTGCGATCACAATGATACCGGTCAGAGCCACTGCATAATCTGTAAGGGTGCGTTCTTCAAAGAAATCTATAATCCTGCCAAGGCCATCTCTCCTTCTTCTCCGGAAAGCATACGCCCTGTCATCTTCCTCCTCATCATCTTCATAATCCTCGTCGTCTTCGTAATCCTCGTCGTCCTCGTAATCCTCGTCGTCCTCGTAATCCTCGTCGTCCTCGTCGTCTTCGTAATCCTCGTCGTCCTCGTAATCCCCGTCGTCCTCGTCGTCCTCGTCGTCCTCGTCGTCCTCCGCATACTCATCCTCATCATATGCAGCTTCTGTTTCGTCCTCTTCTATCTCATCATAATCATCATCGGACTCGTATTCATCGAATTCATCGTCTTCATATTCGTCTTCATATTCGTCAGTCTCTCCGTCCCACTCGTCCTCATACTCTTCCATGTCATCATCAAAATCCATCCACTCCATGGATCTGTTTCCTGACTTCCTGACATTTCCTGCCCGCTTTTTTTTCTTCTTATTATGTAAAAAAAGTCTGCTCATTCCAGTTTTAATCCTCCAGCTTCTGTCCAGCCTGTCTGCTTCGGACAGCATTTACCCAAAATAATTACATTTTAGTATATCATTTTCACCCTGTAAGCACAATTCCTTTCTCTCTTCGCTATTCTTAAAAAAAACTTAATGTCATTTTCCGTAAATTTCTGCTGTCGTCTTTTCCCGATTGCCGAAAAAGCATAGGCTATTCTTCCCATTTTTGCTATTTTGTACGATAACTTAACAAATTCTTAACTGGTTTCGCGGATTTAGCCATTGACAAAGATTGTAAAAAAAATATAATATTAAATCAGATTTACAACTTATAAAAGGGGGAATTTTAAATGATGTATATGCATTACTGCAAAAAATGTCACCGGATCATGATGCTGACCGGTCACAAGATGATCTGTCCAAGGTGTACAGATCCACTTACGGAGCTTCGTATCTCCTACCTGGACTATGTTGATCTCGGTCCCGGAGAACGGGAAGCACTTCTTCAGAAATGTGCCAATGAAAGCGAACTGTCAGGTCTGAAGACAACCTACCGGATGTACAAGTACAGCAAATGGTACCGGGAACTGCAGGCAGAAAATTCTGACGAGCTTCCCATCACGGTTCTGCTTGCTGAGAAAGCCAACAAAGCACATCACAAGTAATACACAGCAATTCCTGCAAAGATCAGCGCCATTCCCAGGACTTTTCTTCTGGTGATCTTCTCATGAAAGAAGAAATAACTAAGGATCAGCACCATGATATATCCGGTCGCTTCCACGATCTGCACATTGGTAAAGTCCATTCCGGAATAGGCGATGATCGTCAGGAACATAGAAAGAAACATCATTCCATATCCGCAGATTACGTAGGGATTCAGATATTCGTAGATTATGGATCGATAGGTTTTCTGCGCACTCTTCTTTAACAGGATCTGTGAAAAGGATGCCACTACCACAGACAGGATCAGGATCAGTAAATGTGTATTCATTCCTTTACCTCCTCACTGTTCAGCACCACGATTCCAACGATCACAAGCAGAATGCCTGCCACCTTTGTCAGTGTGATCTGTTCTTTAAATAAAAGTGCGCCAAAAACCATGGCCCACAAAAGGACAACTGCCTTATTGGAATAGGCAACCGACAGTTCCATTCTCTTGATCAGCTGCTGCCAGAGGAGCGCATAAACGCCAAGTACACACAGCTCCAGTCCGTAAAGCAGAATAAAATTCAGGCTAAATGGCTCCTGCGCCGATGCAAATTTCGCAACTACACTGTTAATACTGTAGATAAAAAAAACAATCTGAAGCATCAGAATATCTTTGATCTGAAACTTCCTTTTCTGATCTTTCATAACCTTCTCACCTTCCACCGGATGCTTATTACCGGATGTCCGTTTTTGAAATACGTTACTATTCTATCACATCCCCTCTGGCCAGTATATTAATTTTTTATGAATTAGGTAGATTTTTAGGCAGAATAATAGTAGAATAGCAGGGTACATTCCCTTAGAACAGGAGATTATCAATGAAAAAAGAAATAAAAGCCCAGGAGCTGCCTGATCCTGAAATTGAAGATCTGGATCTGGAAATGGACAGTATTCCAGATGCTCAGGCTGATGATGACGATACAGACAATGATGCATCTGATAATGAAGACAGGAGTCCGTCTGATACTGATAATGATAATGAAAGCGATGACATCGAGGATGTCGATATGGACAGTGTCCCTCCCTCGGAAGAAAAAGCTGCCGGCTCCGGCAGACAGCCACATATCCAGCTTGGTCTTCACCTGATCCTGCTGGCAGTCATCCTCTTTATCGGCGGCTTCTCTGTTTACCGCCTGGTGAAATGGAATCAGGGTACAAAGCTCGAAAAGATTGATCCCAATGAAGATACCTCCGAATTTGACATCGAGACCAATGATATGATCATTCCCATGGATTCTTCCAGACTGGAGGGTCATGAGGATGACGGCGTGACGACGATCCTCTGCCTCGGCAATAATCCCTTTGCTGATGACAGAAGCGGCGACGGCCTGGCTTCCCTGATCGCAACCAAAACAAAATCTGCCGTATATGACTGTTCCTTCCCGGATTCTTCTGCTGCCTGCAGGTATGCCATTTACAATCCGGAATATACAAAGGATCACTTCAATTTATACTATGTAGTAGAAAGCTTGCGCAGCGGTGACCTGACAGCCATCAACTCCATTGCCGGAGATGAGCCTGATCCCCGTTATCAGGAAGCTGTAGATGTAATGAAAACAGTAGATATGTCCAAGGTTGATATCCTGATCATCATGTACGACAGCACCGATTATAACAATGGCACTCCCTCTGATAATCCGGATAATGCCTACGATGTAACTGCCTTTACCGGTGGTCTGCGTACTTCCCTTAAAAATATTCAGGAAACCTGGCCATACATCCGTATTTTCGTAATGTCACCAACCTATGCCCAGTACATGGACGAGGACGGGAACCTTCATAACGGCACTACCACAGATCTTGGCAATGGCACCCTGAACCACTATCTCCTCAAGGAGATCGATGCTTCCATGGACTGCGGCGTATCCTTTATCGATAACTACTTTGGCACGATCAACGAAGATAATTACAAAGAATACATGCGCGACTATATGCATGTCAATCAGGCAGGACGCGAAAAGCTTGCAGACCGCATCGCTGCCATTATCAATGCCACAACAGGCACTGCAAATGCAACAGAAGAAGCTTCTTCCGGTGAATAACTACTCACCGGAAAGAAGCTCCTCAAAATCATAATTCTGAACAATGGTTTTCATGTGGGAAAGATATTCGTCAATCGTCTTTCCCTTTTTTGATCCCTCTTTTGCCACAAGCCCTGTGCTGCCGTCTGCAAAGCACTCTGCCATAAACCTGTTATACCTTGGATGATAATGGCTGTAATCCGCATAGTTATTCAGATCCAGGATGATATCCTCTCTGTCCGGGAAAAAATAAACCTCCACATTATCATAGGCATTCAGCCGCTCAGCCAGATACCGGTACTGTGCAAGAGTCGCCTCCAGATGATTTCCAACAACCACATCATTCCAAAACAGAATACTGTACGGCGGAAAAAATACCACAAACTTGGTATCCGGATTCTGTTCAATATAGGGACAGATGTTAACATCCAGATTTTCCCTTGTCCCGGGCAGATATTCCTCTGCCGGTGCTTCCTCCTCCACAGGCTGCGGACTTTCATAATTATGCAGCACCCATTCTTTATTATAATATTCCTCAGTCCACCAGCTGGCATATACATTTGAGAGATTCGTCGGATCCGGATCTGCCATAGGCCGCAGGATGTAATTCAGGATCACATCCTTATTCAGTACATACTCTATATCATTCAGATAATTGTCATCATACAGATATTCCGGGATAGGATACTTTGTCTCATCTACACCACCCATATAGGTGATCACATCAATACCAAGAAAAACCTCTTTTACCTCGTGGCCGCTGTCAAAGATGATCTTCATGATATTGGACTGATCCTTCGGATATGCACCGCTGTAGCTCAGCTTGATCGTATTGAGTCCCATCAGCTCTTTAAACCAGTCTGTCTGAAAATTTACGGTCATGGAGGATCCAAGGATCACGCTGTCATATTCCATATGCTCTGCCATCCCCGGATTCTGGGAAAGCTGATTGTCGATCAAATACGGAAAGCCCTTCAACGGCTTATGATAATGGAAAAAGGGATCTACTATAATGACCAACGTCATTGCCAGTATACAGCCCAGAATAAAGATGCCAAGCAGTCCTGCCACTGCTTTCCGAAAGGCTGATTGCTTCATCACACAAACTCTCTCTTTCTAAAAATTCAGGTAAATAAAGGAGCTGACACCACCAAAGCCAAGCACACACCATAGTAAAAGGGCTGCCAGTACCAGCGTGGACAGGGCTCCCGGCTTTATCTTTTCTGCCATTCTTACAGCGCTTTCCTTTTTCATGGAAAGGACAAGTGCCGCTGCCAGGATCAATACCATCAGTATGTAATGCGCATACTGCCAGGAATCCAGATGCAATACCTTGATCACGTACCAGAATTCATCCAGATTAAAGCTTCCGGCAAGATTCCAGTTTATCCTGGTAAAGGTAAGACTTCCCATCCGTTTAAACAGTGCCAGCGCATCATCCACAGACGGTGCCCGGAAGAATACCCACGCCGCATTCACAAATAAGAAAGTAAGGATCGTGCAGTAGAGCTTTCTGATCCCGGATAGGAAATCCACCCTTCTCTCCATTCCTCCTGATGCCACAGCTCTGTCCTTCCTCCTGTCATGCAGCCATCTTGTGATCACATACAGTACGCCATGCATGCCACCCCAGATCACAAAGGTAAGTCCTGCCCCATGCCAGATACCGCTCACAAGAAATACCACCAGTGTATTTACATAGGTACGGATTCTTCCCTTCCGGTTTCCTCCCAGCGGGATATACAGATATTTCGTAAAGAAACGGGTCAGTGTGATATGCCAGCGTTTCCAGAAATCCATGATGTTTTCTGCCCGGTAGGGCATATCAAAATTTAACGGAAGCGAAATAGAAAAGCACCTTGCAATTCCCATTGCCATATCGCAATAGCCGGAAAAATCAAAGTAAAGCTGCAAGGTATAGGACAGCATGACGATCAGTGCATCCGGTGTATTCAGTACCGATAGATTGCTGTATCCAAAATCTACTGCTTTTCCAAGCGTATCTGCAAGCAGCACCTTCTTCGACAGTCCAAGAATAAACAGCGTCAGCCCTCGATACAGATTCTCAATGGAAAATCCCTTTTTTCCGCTCTCCTGATACGCAGGCAGAAAATCCGTCGGAAGTGCTATTGGGCCTTCCATGATCTTAGGGAAGAAGGTGAGATACACACTGTAATCAAGAAGGCTCGTCCTTTTCAGGCTTCCCCGGTATCCCTCCATCAGAAATGCGATCTGGCTGAAGGTAAAGAAGCTGATCCCCAGTGGTACAAAGGTGCTTCCCGTGTATTTAAAAATGCCAAGCACCAGCAGATTGAGAAATATCCCCACTGCCAGAAATGCTTTCTTTTCCTTCCTTTTTTCTATCTGTCTGTAAAAGGCAAAGTTCACCAGAAGGCTTACCAGCAGAACCGGCAGATATGCCGGCTTCAGATAGCCATAAAACAGCAGGGATGCTGCCACCAGAAACAGAGAAGGCAAAAAGCTTCTTCCCTTCTTTTCCACAGCTTTAACACACAGCCAGTAACCGGCCAGGCTCACCGGAAAAAACAAAAATACAAAGATATAGGAATTAAACAGCATTACTTATCATCCTCTTCATAATATACCGCAAAGCTTTCTGCCGCCGCCTGGGAAACAGGATCCAGATAGATCAGATAACCATCTATCTCTTCCACAAGTGTCAAGCCGGCATTCTCCGGATTTCCTGTCATCTCCCTGCTTTTATCCAGAATAATATACTGACAGTACTCTTCCCTGCAGGCCTCTACCAGCTTTTCCGGATTCAGAACCTCGCCCTCTTCCATGGCCTCGTGAACCTTATTATAGTAATCCCACTGGCTGGCGATCATTTCCCGTCCGTAGGGCATTCTGATATCCGAATCATACTGTCTCACAAAATGCACCAGCTTCTCTGGAAATACAGCTGTCACCTGCACATCCGGATCAGCATCAGATGGATGGATCAGGTCACAGATCCTCACCACTGTATCCGGAATGTGATATAAATTCTCCGCCTTGGAAATATAATCACTTTTGTACACATAACTGCCACAGAGTATGATCAGCACCATACTGACAAGAAGGCCGATCCTTCTGTGCCTGCCTGTAAACCTTACAGCTCCGTAAGCGGTGATCATCCCCATCGGAATCGTCCAAAGCACCCGGTAATAGGTCTCCCCATCCAGCCCCATGGCCACAAACAGCTTCCGGCTCACCGGGAACAGAAATAAGACCAGGATCAGAACCGGTGCATATACAAACAGCTGCCGGATCGTTTTATCCTTTTCTGTGACCAGGAGATAAAGAAAGGACACCAGTGTCAATACAAACAGAAGCTTCAGTCCCGTATATAGCTTGAAGATCACAAGACTTTCCATAAAAATTCCAAACATGACAGACTCCTCTCACATATGGCTGGCAATCAGATAGGTCAGCATATATACTGCCCCGGGTACACAGGATAAACAGGCTTTTACCAAAATCCCAGGGCATTTTTTACTGACTGCAAGAAGCAGGCCAAGTCCCGCCGTCAGAAGGCAGGTAAGCAATACCCCAAGGGAGCTGCTGATACCGGATGCCAGATTTAAAAATGCCAGCAGGAAAAACAGCTTCTGCTGTGCTTCTCCCCGGAACATACACAGATACAGCCAGAAGATCGCCGGGATCATGAAGTTTCCACACAGGGATTTGCCCTGCCAGGTTCTTGTCAGGAAAAAGGTCTCACTGGTGTAAATAGACACATTTCCAAAAATTTGAAACAGTGCCATCAGAATAAGAAACCGCAGTATCTCTGTTCTTTTCCCTGGAAACAGCTTCCTTCCAATCTGAAAATACAGTGCGTAGGTCAGCAGGATCAGACCGATCGGTGCTGCGCTGTGTGCAATGATCGTTGCATGGATCCCGCTCATTTTCCCAAGGAATGCCTCATAGATCGGCATTAATGCCAGCGCATGCCGGATATCTAATGGTGCACTTCTGCCGGTATTGGGATTGATCCGGTAAAGGGTGTCCTGCTGCTGGGCGATCAGTCCCTGCACACCATAATACGCATCATCCCCGTCAAAGGATGCTCTGGTAAACGCCATATATAGCTGAAATCCAAGCAGCAGTGCAAACAGCACCAGATAGACCCATTCTTCCACAGTCCTCTTTTCAGGGAAGCTGCCTTCCAAAAGACTGCTGTAGTCTTCCTTCTTCTTCAGCAGCCGCACCACTCCTGCAAGGAATCCCACTCCTGCAAGAAGCCCAAAAATCAGGCACAGCCTTGAGAATCCATGATAAACAGTAAACAGTACCACCGGGATTCCCACCAGCTCAAACAGGGCAAACAGTACCAGATAGCCACTGATCCAGATCCCCGTCAGTGTCCTGTCCTCTTTTTTTAGCCACCGTCCCGGCAGCACGCCAATCCCAAATGGCAGAATAACCATACAGAAGACCAGCACCAGTATCTGCAATACGATCATTTCCTAATCCTTTCTCCGGAACAGATAATAGGTAAAGTCCTGTCCGTTTTCCGTCCAGTCTTCTTCTGCTGCCAGCTCGTACCTCTCAAAGATCACATCCGGGTAGGAATCCCTTGCCAGCACAAACTGTATCTGTCCCTCTCTGATATAACGCTCCTGTTCACTGAGCACCGTATCCATAATGACGGTCTGCGTCTGAAACCACTGACAGGTAGGCACAATATCACATACCGTATACAGTCCGGCATCCAGACAACCGATATTTAAGAGCGTCGGAGCTTCCTCCTGCTCTACAACGGCTGCCAGCTTATACAAAAAATGATCTTCCTTCTTTACCTTATGAAAAGGGAAATTCATGGAAAGGTTACAGAGCAGCACTTCCATAATAACAAGAATGGCTGCACCGCAGACCAGGAAGGTTCCATACCGTATATTTTTTGCCGTTTTTGCACTCACCTTTGCATTTTCTCTCTGCCTTTTGCACAAACCATAAATCCATTCCAGCACTTTTCCAAGAAATATAAATCCAAGCGGCGTAAACACGGATAACGGCAGCGCATAATAAGGCAGCTCACTGCCTCCCACATAAATACCAAGAAACAGGAAAAAGCACAGACAGATCATGCTAACTGCCGGCAGGATCCGTTTTTTCTTTCCCTGCAGAAGATACCATAAAACACCCGGTATCACAAATGCAAAATAGCAGAGATTTTTACGGATCACCCAGTAAAGCAGCTTCGCCAGTATATAGACCCGCTCTGAAAGTCCCGGTCCTTCCCCGTTCAGATTGCTGTATGCAAATACATTGATATACACATAGCCCCAGTACCAGTCATACAGCGCATGCTGCAGGGCAAAATAAAGGATCCACGGGACAAAGGGAACGAACATGCCAAGCAGGAAAATTCCACAGGCCTTAACAGCCCCTTTCAGATCCTTTTTCACAAGAAAGGCAATGGCAATGCACATCATCCATGCGAAGAAAAAGCCAAGCACGGTAAATTTGATATTGGCTACCATACCAGCCAGCAGCCCGCCAAAGAGCAACGTCTTACCGTCCATGGCCTTTTCCGGATATTCCTCCTTAAAATAACGCAGGATCAGATAAAATCCGGCAAGCAGGAACGGCAGACAGATCTCCTCCGCGCTTCCTCCATAATAAAAGCTGTTTGATGCAAAAGCTGCCGCCAGTGGCAGCGGACTTAACAGAAGTGCCAGATCCCTTTTCAGATACAGTGACAGGATCCGGTAAATACTAAGCAGATCTGCAGCCTCAAGCACAAGCTCCAGCACAAAAACACCGGCAAAGGTCGTATGCGACAGCAGATAGGCCAGTCCATAAAAAAAGTATAAATACATACCCTTCTGATCAAAAATGTCCCTGTATGGCACCTTTCCGTGGAACAGTCCTTTTCCTACGGAAAAATAACTGTTGGCATCGTTCCAGTCATTGCAGGGATACAGCAGGGAGGATCTGCTGGCCACAAACAGTATGGCAAAAGCCGAAAGCAGCAGATATCCCGCCTCTATATAATGATTTCTTTTTTCCTTCTGATTCATACCTGTATTTTCCATAGGTTCTATTTTACACTACTTTCTCCGGAAGCACCAGTCTCTGTTTCTTCTTGCTTGACGCTGTCTGCAATCAATGTTACTATAATTAGGTTAGATTGTACATTTTATATATTATGTACCGATAAAGGAGTTTATTATGTCAGTAAGATTTCACAATTTCGGCGGTGCACTTGGCTGGAATCTGCAGAAGCATTTTCCCAGGCTTTCCTCCGAAAGTTACTTAAAATTACAGTTTCTTACCAGGAATAAGCTGCAGGAGCAGTATATCCAGTATTTCCTGAACGCAGAGGAAACACCTCAGCCGCTTGTAGTCAACCTGGAAACGATCAACCGCTGCAACAGCACCTGTTCCTTCTGTACTGCCAACAAGAACGCTGAAAAGCGCCCCTATAAGCGCATGGATGAGGATCTGTTCTACAGCATCATCGATCAGCTCCACGACTGGGGCTACAAGGGTCATCTGACACTGTATGGAAACAATGAGCCCTTCCTGGATACCAGGATCGTGGAATTCCACAAATACTGCAGGGAGCAGCTGCCTGACAGCTATATTTTCCTCTCAAGCAACGGTCTCCTGCTCACCATCGATAAGGTCAAGGAGATCATCCCTTATGTAAACCAGCTGATCATCAACAACTACTGCCGCGACATGAAGCTTCATGATAATGTGCAGGAAATTTATGATTATGCGAAGTCCCATCCAGATGAGTTTAAGGACGTAGAGCTTCTGATCCAGATGCGTTATATGGATGCAGTCCTTACAAACCGTGCCGGCAGTGCTCCCAACAAGCAGAATACCCAGAAGATCATCAAGGAAACCTGCTTAATGCCCTATACCGATATGTTTATCTTCCCGGATGGCCGCATGGGCATCTGCTGCTGTGACAATTTCGAAGCTACTACACTTGCAGATCTTACTAAAACCCCGTTAAAGGAAGCATGGAGCAGTGAGGAATACAGGAAGCTCCGCCAGGCGATCAAAACCAGCCGGAGTGATTATCAGTTCTGTAAGTACTGTGATTTCATTGATGCCGGACTCCGTATGGACATGGTAGATGATACCTTAAAGCACAGGGCTGCAAATCACGGTGCAAGACAGTCCCTGTTCCGCAAGAAATAAAATAACCTTTCAAAAAAGGCGCTGCCAGTTCATCATAACAGATGTCCTGTCAGCGCCACTTTTATTTACTCTGCCTTCTCAGCCTCAGTCGACCTCGGCCTGGTTCTTCTCATCCTCGTTATTGGAGGTCTCATGATATTCCTGCTCGGTATTTACACTCCAGATATTCTTCTTATCCTTTGTTCCGCTTATAATGTTCTTAACTGCCTCAAAGGAAGTAACCATGGAATGATCAATATTATTGTAACGGTGCTGTCCATTTCTCCCCACACAGTACAGATTCTCAATACCGCTCAGATATTCAATCAGCTTGTCCATCTCATCATAGGTATCAAAGTAAGCCGGATAGGCCTTCTTCACCTTCTCCATATGGACATCCAGTACCACATCCGGACTGTCGATCAGACCAAGCTTCACCATTTCAGAAACACCGATCTTTGCAAACTCTTCCTCAGTCATATTCCAGTACTCATCGCCTTCATTGACAAAGTACTCAAGACCGATCCATACGGTATGCTCCAGATCCTTGATCATATACGGTGACCAGTTATTGTAAATCTGGAAACGTCCCAGCTTCACATTGCGATCCTGCACATAGACCCAGCAGTCCGGAACAATATTGTTAATGGTCTTAATATTAGTCTTATTTACAAGATTGATCTTAGGTACCAGTACGCCAAGCGTCATATAATCACGATAAGGAAGTCCCTTGGCGATCCTTGCAGGCTCTGCCGGTACATCGTTCATACCGCCAACCAGATCCTTCACCGGCATGGAAGAAATGAAATAATCACCTTCCATGGTGAACTCCTGTCCATCCTTTTCATAGGTCAGGGAGATCAGCACATTATCCGCATTCTTGTGAAGCTTCGTAACCTTTGCATTTTTGATGATCGTACCGCCAAGCTTTTCAACCTCAGCTGCAGTTACGTCCCAGAGCTGTCCGGGACCAAGCTTTGGATATTTGAATTCCTCGATCAGGGAGGTATTGACCTTACGGTTCTTTACCTTGAAAAGCTTGCCAAAGAAATCCTTCAGGATTCCCATAATAGAAAGTCCCTTGGTTCTCTGTGCACCCCAGGAAGCATCGATCTCACTGGGATGACGTCCCCAGAGGTTCTCTGTATAGTACTCAAAGAACATGGAATACAGCTTCCTGCCAAAGCAGTTAATATAGAAATTTTCCAGATTATCCTCCGGCAGCTTATGGAACATGGATCCCAGATAGCTGAAGCCTACCTTCAGGGTAGTCAGCACGCCAAAGTTCTTAAAGGTTTCCGGCTTTAAGGAAATCGGATAATCATAAAACTTGGTATCAAACAGGATACGGGAAACACGGTGTCTTGTCAGCATAACACGATCTTCCTTCTCCGGATCCGGCCCGCCCTTATGCACTGGCATCTCCCGCTTTAATACAATATCATCGTAGGTCGGCGCTCCCTGCATAGGAAGCATGTTGTCCCACCATTCATTTACCTCCGGAATCTTGGAGAAGAAACGATGTCCTCCCATGTCCATACGGTTTCCTTTATAATTTACTGTTTTGGAAATACCGCCAAAGCAGTCACTCTCCTCAAAAACCACCACCTCTATATCCCTGGCCTTGGTCAGGAGCTCATAAGCTGCTGTCAGTCCCGCCGGACCGGCACCAATGATCAGTGCTTTCTTCATGCTATACCTATACCTTTCCGATTAATCAATTATATTGATTGTAACATAATTCTCAATTACTGTCTATGTGACCGTTTTGGTTTACTTTAATTCTTTTTGCAGTCTTACAGAATCAAACCCATAAAACTTGCACATCCCTTTATTCTCCCAGAACTCTGGATCCTCCTGGATATCAGAAAAATACAGAAGCTCTGGCTGCGCTGGCAGTTCCTTTACCACCACATCCCTTTCTCCGCTTTCATAGATCGCAATACGTTCCTTTCTGCCCTCTCCATAAGCTCTTGCTGATCCGTTTGCAAGATCTGTAATAGCTGAAGAAAAAGTAAAATAGTGGGGTGTTGGTATAACCGCAAGAGCCGAAGCAAACGTAAAAAACAGCAGGCAGAAAAGGATATACCTTGCGGTATTCCCGGAAAACTGCTGATTCTGGTTTTTCTGATCCAGTTTTTTCCGGAACCATCCGGCTGTGTATCCTGTACTCAGTGTCACCACCAGAATATACACCGTATAAGTCAGCGCCTGCAGTCTCTGTGCCTCCATACTCCCTACCGCAAACAGAGGCGGCGTCATCATCGCTGCCACAAGGCAGAACCCAAAGGCTATCACACCAAGAGGACAGGGAAAGGAAAAATCTGTCTTTCCCGCCATATTATAAAACAAAGGTATCAAAATCAGTACCAGAAAAAGCACCGGCCAGCCGGACCATTCATTGATACAGTAATCAAATGCATAATAAAAGGATACAAAAATGGCTTTTACCGGATTCATCCCAGTGGCATCTGCTGCCCGTACCCAGTTACCAGGAGCCGCCACATTTAAAAGAAAGCCCAGATAATACAGTCCTATGGGCCACCAGAAAGCTCTGTAAGTCCTCCATTTCTTCTGCAGGCTGACACACAGAATCACTGCCAGAAGCACAACTGCTCCGTTCAGAGCCGTCATCTGGTTGCCACCTCCCACCAGAAATCCGAGAACAGATGCCCCCACCAGCTTTCCAGTTCGTTTCTTTCCCGTATCATAAATAGCCGAGATCAGCAGTCCATAAAACCACATACAGAAGCTATGCACTAGAATATAATTAGCAGCACCACTGTACCAGTAAAAGGCCTCCACCCTGCCCTGCATACGCTGCACCGTGATGAACAACATCAACAGTATCACTGAGCCTGCCAGATACTTATCAGCATGAAATACCCTGCAGAAGATCACCTTCAGTAAATACGCTGTAGACAGGCTGAGTGCCCCGATCATGATCACACTGGTCCACACATAAGCCCTTTCCCCAAAGGTATTGGGGGGCAGAGCCATCAGAAAATTCGAGGTGAAATAACCCATCCAATTCAGCCAGTCATCCGCTGCACGCACGATTCCGGCCCAGACTGTCGCCAGCAGGGAATGGGTATTCACAAATGCCTGTCTGCAATCACTTCCAATCGAGTAATCATCTGCACTTGGATAATTATAAAATCCGATCCAGAGCAGCGGAACCAGACTGAGCAGATAAACGACCAGTAAAAACCAGAATAACCGTTTCGGTGTCAGCCATCCAGAAACAAATTTTCCAAACTGTACTCCTTTTTCCTTAACAAATGCCTCCAGCTCCAGTGCTGTATTTTTTTCCTGTTTCTTCATGCTAAAGCTTTCCTTTACTCGCCTGTATAATCATTGCAGGCATCTATTACCAACTGCACCTCGTCCGCTGTCATCTCAGGGAAAAGAGGCAGAGTTATGCAGTGCTTTGCCAGTTTTTCTGCATTCGGGCAGTCCCCCTCATGATATCCCAGTGAAGCATAGGCCTTCTGCAGATGACAGGGAACCGGATAGTGTCTGTTACACTCCATCCCCTTTTCCTGCATATAGGCCAGAAAGTGCTCCGGGTTCTCCACCTGGATGACAAACAGATGGAATACCGGATCTGTATTATCCGGATGTGCCTGATGTATAATAAGCGGATTATAGATCTCTCTTAAATACTGTTTCCCGATCTCACGTCTTCGTGCTGTCCACTCCGGCAGGTATTTCAGGCTCACACTCAAAACTGCCCCCTGGATCCCCTCCAGACGGTAATTATAACCGATCATGTCATGATAATACCTTACATGACATCCCTGATTTTTCATGGTTGTGACTGTGTCAAAATGCTCCTGTGTTTTGCAGGTCACACTGCCGCCTTCCCCGAAGGCATACAGATTTTTGCCGGGATAAAAGGAAAAGCAGCCAATATCACCAAGGCTTCCTGCCATTCTTCCTTCATAACCGGCTCCATGTGCCTGTGCGCAGTCCTCCACAACAAATAATCCGTGTCTGTCTGCAATTTCTTTCACCTTGCTGAATTCAAAAGGCTGTCCATATAAATGGACTCCGATGATCCCCTTTGTCTTATCTGTGATCTTTTCTTCGATCTTATCCGGATCGATCTCCCAGGTATCTGCCGTACAGTCCACAAATACCGGTGTTGCCCCTGTGTAGCTGACACCCCAGGCCGTTGCAATGTAGGTATTTGCAGGAACGATCACTTCATCCCCCGGTCCTACACCAAGTGCTGCCATTGCACAGTGCAGGGCGCTGGTACCATTATTGACACCCGCTGCGTAAGGAACTCCCACATATTCCGCAAACTCCCGGTCAAACTGATCTGCATATTTCCCACCGGAAAAGGCTGTTTCCTCACAGACAGCCTCAATTGCCTTTAAATATTCCTCTCTATGCTTCTGAAAATCCCTGGATAAATCAATTCTTTTCAGCATTTTTATGCCCCTTTCTTTTCTGACTTCAATGCCATTCGTAATCTGTGGATCTGTATGATATAGTTTTTAATTGTTTTGAAGACCTTTACCGTGGTATTATAATCTTCCTGCCATTCTACCGGCATGTCACAGATCTTCATACCATCCCGTTCTGCTCTGAGCAGAAATTCTACCGTATAAAACCAGCCATTGTCCTGACTGCTCTCTGCAACCAGCTGCTCTGCTTCTTCCCTCCTTAAGAAGGTAAATCCACAGAGTGCATCTGTTGCCTTCATATGAAATATTGTCTTCAGCAGAAACACCAGCCCCATAGAGGTGATCTTCCGGTACCATTTTCTCCCTTTGGTATCAGATTCTTTACTGAATCTTGTCCCATTTACATACTGAAGCTCCGGATCCTGCTGAAACATTTCTATCGTTTTTCCCAGATATTTCAGATCTGTGGAAAGATCAATATCCATATATCCCACAATATCGCAGTCATTCAGCTCGATTCCCTTCCGGAATGCTACGCCAACGCCTCTCTCCCCTACTCTGACATAGGTCACTTCCGAATAAGCTTCTTCCAGCTTCTTTCCAATCTCCGGTGTTTCATCCTCTGATCCGTTATCTAATATCGTTAGCTTACAGGGAATCGTCACCTGCTCCCTGACATAGGCTATCGTTGTCTCAATCCCCTTCTGCAGCCGCAGTCTTTCATTCAGGACCGGAAAAAGCAGATTAATGCTGTTTACTTCTCTTTTCATCGTATTTTCCTTATTTCCTTGCAATTTTCTCGATATCAGAAACCAGATATCTCTGGTGCTTATAAATCAGATTCAGCAGTACTGACAGATACTTCAGAATAATGGTCAGCAGTGCAAATACACCAAAGAAACCAAGCGCCAAAAAACCCATCGTTGACAGCCAGCCTTCTACCGGCTTATGGGAATTAAACAGATCCGACACCAAATAAATCCCCATGGCTACTGTAAACACCAAAAAGGCGCAGCAGATGACCATGGAAACTCTCTCCAGCACATTAGTAAAATAGATAAAGGAATCCAGTGCCAGTGATGTTCTTTCTGAGGCTACCGTCTCATTCGTGATCCTTGCCTTCTCATCCCTGCTCTCATAATACATGGTTGCTGCATTCAGTCCACAATTACTGTATACAGCCTTCCGGTAGGGAATATACTGTCCTATCGACTTGATCCGGTTAATTGCCCTTCTCGAAATAATACGGAAGGTTTCCGGTCCGATCCTGCCGCCACCCCTGCTTGTCATATTATACAGGGAATAAAAGATCCGTGATGTCAGCCGCATTTTCCCCTTACTGCTGGCAGCCACAATATCATTTCCCTCAAGAAGCTTTTCATACACCCGGATCAGCATATCCGGATCATAATCCATGAATACATCGTCAAATTCATACACAAAATCACCAATAGCAAGATCCCGGCCTGCATTCATGGCACTCTCGATCCCCTGGAAATAGCTCATATGGATGATATTGACCATGGCATTCACCTGGTTTTCCTCCAGAAAGCCTTTTAATTTCTCTATTGTTCCATCTGTACAGCCATCATCTACACATACGATCTCAAACTTTTCAAAGTTGTCCTCAAACACCGGAATAATAGAACGCATGAAAAAGCGGATATATTCTTCCACATTATGCAGATACACAACCAGAGAAATAAACTTTTTTTCTTTTTTACTGTTTCCCGTCACATTCATTTCCTCGCTTTGTCTTTTTATAAATACGCATCCAGATCGTATACGGTATTGATCTTTCCTGACAGCACGCTGATAAAGACCGGACTCTCACTGAGTACACGGATTGCTGTCGGTCTGGAATCATCTACTTCTGATGACTTCAGGATCGGTTTCATGGAATACAGGGATTCCTTATAAGTATAGGCATATTCCGGTTTCAGATACTTATCTGCCAGATGCGACATATACGGCCATGCGCTGTCCGGCTTATGGATACAGGTATTACAGTTGCCAAGTGCCTCCGGCCTGCATTCCGGTCTGCCATCCTCACTTTCCCTCTGACACTGGAATGTCGGCAGCTCTTCATAGCTTGTCACATGCGGCGTAAAGGTCACACTGGTCAGTGAATGCAGTCCGGTTTTCCCAAACGGCATGATGGAAAAAAACGGTCCATCCATAACGGTAATACCCGTTCCTCTCAGCGTATCACCGGGCTCGCACAGAATGATCTCACACAGCTCATACTTTATTTTAAACTTCTCCTGATCAATTCCTTCCGTCTTCTCAATGATCTGGTTAACAGATGCATACGTGGCATTCAGTACAAAGGGAGCCTCAAAGCATATATCATCGCACATCCATACCTCGAACACATCATTTTTCCGGAGGATCTTTTTCAGCCTTGCCTCAAACAGAAACGTTACGTTATTCCTGTCAGAAAGCTGCTCTTCATAATATTTCTGAAGGATCCCGGCATCATAAGTATACTCCTCTGTCAGGAAGGCTCCATCGCACATTCCTGTCTGAAAATACTTGGAAACCGCCACTTCCTCACACCTGATCCCTGCTGCCCTGCAAAACTCCATGAACTGCTCCGCATTCGTCCAGGAAAAACGTCCTGACGTGGCATAGATCTGTTCAAAGCTGTCATGAATACAAAATCCAAAGTCCTCTACAAACCGTCTGAAATATCCTGCTGATTTCACCGCTGTCGTAAGGCTTCTTGGATAATGATAGCCCATATGCACCCTGGCCTGATTAATATAGGTTGCTCTCTGAAAGGGTGCTCTGTCATATTCCAGCACCAGCACCTTTTCACCCTTATCACTGCACCTTTTCGCCGCGTACAGACCATACAGACCGGCTCCGATTATAATTTTGTCATATTTTCTGTCCATGGTGATCCTCTCACTTATGGTATTTCTATTTCATACAGCGTATAGGCTTCTCCCTTCGCTGTGTCTGTCATTGTCTCATAGCAGATCCTGCTGTTTTCTTCTCCCGGTTCGAAGCTGCTGATACAGTTCTGCTCACATTTTAAAATATAAAAGCTTTTCTTATCCGGAAAAGTATCACTGATCCAGTCCAGCAGATCTGCATATTCAATCCCGCCCTTCTGTTCCTCTGTATAATCTGCAAAGGTTTCGATTTTTCCATTTCCCGCATAATAAAACTGATATTTCTTCCCAAGATAGGCGATCACTGTGGATGCCTCCGATACATCCGTACTGATGATCAGTGAATCCTCCGGTACATTTTCCCTGATGTAGGAAGCTGCATTTACACCGTCGGAATATACCCCGGATAAAGCATTCTGAAGGCTTGAGCTTTCCTCTGCACTATTCCATTGTACAAGCATCAGTATCGAGATGATGATCAGGAAAATCTCCGGCAGAATACGTGCAGCTTCTTTTGTGCTTCCTGACTGACCAGTGCTCTCTCCATCCGTTTCCAGAAGGATCCAGAAGCACCAGATCACAGCAAATACTATTGCGATATAATGCCAGATATGAAGCTGGTACACCAGCACACTGAACAGTGCCTCAAACAGGAAAGTGCCTGCTGCCACGATCACAGGGAAGAAATTTTTCTTTTTCACGCCAATCCAGATTCCTGCTGCGAGAAAAAGTAAAATTAACAGCAGATCTGCTGTCTTTCCTGCTCCTGTCATTCTGGAGAGAATATGAAGGGAAAAATTTTTAATTTCAGTCAGCAGTGAAGTAAATCCCAGATCCTGCATTTGATATTCCGGACTGTCTGACACCCCGCGGAATTCATAGATCCACAGCATCAGACTGGCAAACGGAATCCATAATCCCTTTGCTGCCTGCATAAACGCATTCTTCTGTTTCTTATGGACACTTTCTGATGCTGCTTCCCACAGCCACATCAGGGAGATCAGTCCTGCTGGTGCCAGTGCGATCGTATCTGCCTGTACCAGAAGTCCAAGCAGCAGACCACAGACTACCGGCTTCCGCTTACGATCCTTATAAAAAGCTGCCAATACTACCAGAAAAAGGGCGATCAGACAATAATTTCTCGCTACCACAGAGTAATAATAGGAAAATACCGGACTGAATAAGCAGCAAAGCTTCGTCACCGGATGAAACGGTGCCCGGTATACAAATATTCCTGCCGTTATCCCCATGAGCACATAGCTGAGTACGCTGATCGTCTGAAAAGGAAGCCCTGCCCTGGCAAATGGCATCACCAAAAGATACCACAGGCAGGGATGCCCCTGGAACCTGATCTGTGCAAACAATTCCGGGACCGACAGCTCCCTGGCGATCAGCCAGACATTGGCTTCATCTCTCCACAGCTCATGCCCTGCCAGCAGGATTCCATTAAAAGCAAGATAGGAAAGCCACAGGATGGTCAATATAATGATATCCTTCTTTTGGATCTTTTCCTTCATAGGCTGACCTTTTTACTCCTTTTTCCTCTTGTCAGCAGCTCCTGTCGCATGCTGACCCATAATGTTTATGGTATCACGATATAAGGGAATGGTCAAGAAAAGCGCTTCTTGAACGATGCTCACAAAATCGTCAAAAAGCGCTTTTCAAAAGCAAATATATATGCACTATTGCTTAATTATTTTTTGTCTCCTCAATAGATAGGATCATCTCGGAAAGAGCATCCGCATACAGCCTTCTTCCTGCCTCTGTCAGATGCACACCATCCACCAGATATTCTTCTGCCGTGTACCCGTCTATGCCAAGATCCAGATAAGCATCAAAGAATTCTGCTCCCTGCTCCTTTGCCACATACTCACAGCTTCCCTTATAGTCAAACAGCGTGCCATAGCCTGTATTCAGGGTATTGCCATCACCGATAAATTTATCCCCATTATAAAACATGGCATAATTCGGTGCGCAGAGGATTATCGTTGCATCAGGTGCTAACTCCTTCAGGTTGGAAACTGCATAGCGGAGCGCCCCTACATAGGTTCTGATATCAAAGTCATTATCCGAATTACTCATAGGAGTAGCCCGGAGAAGATCATTCATGCCATATTCTACAACAAAATAATCGGTCTTTGAAAAATCCACATTTCCACTGCTTAAGATTTCCCCTGCCCTTGTGCCATTAAAAATATCTGTCGGAATATCTCCCCTCATTGCCTTTACAATTCCCACAAGGCTTCTGGATGTCCACTGGTCATTTTCATATTTTTCATCAATTTCAATTGCTGCACAGGTTCCTCCGATAGCCAGGTTATAGCAGTCAGCATCACAGGCCTCCGATGTCAGGTAAGGAATTCCGGTACCATCCCTGCTGTTATCAAAAATACTGTCTCCCATAAATACAATCTGCAGATGACCGCCTTTACTTTCGATCTGATCCTCCTCAGAGATCACCTGCTCCTGCTCCGGCTCCTGTGGCATTTCCTCCGGCACTACGTCCGGCGCCGGGAGATCACCCTGTGCTTCAGGTGTCGCTGTAGCCTCCGGTTTCTCCGTCGGCTGCTCCTGCACCAGGGTTTCCCCGGTCTCCGTAATGATCACATTATCCGCTGCGTTTTCCTGACTCCCACTCTCTGTTTCTTTCCCTGCACATCCACTGAGTGAAAATACAAATAACGCTGTGATCAGGCCTCCTGCTATTATATTTCTCCATTTTTTCATAATTTTCACACTCCTTTGAGATTCCATAACTCTCATCTGCAATCTCATCATAGCACATTCACCAAAATAGAAAAGAGCTTTCCAGACGTATTAAGGTTTCCTTCAGAAACTTTAATAAAATCTTAATGAATCGCGTTCTTTCCCCGTGGTTCATCATATACTATGCAGAATTTCATACATTTATGCGTAATACTGCAAAAACCACTCCGCAAATCTGGACAATCCCTCTTCTATAGTTGTAGATGGCTTGAAATCAAAATCCTTCATCAGCTCACTGACATCCGCATAGGTTTCATACACATCTCCCGGCTGCATCGGGAGGAATTCCTTTTTCGCTTCCTTTCCCAGACACTTTTCCAATACACTGATATAATCCATCAGCTTCTCCGGCTTATGGTTTCCTATATTGTAGATCTTATAAGCTGCACCGTTCTCATCCTGTGCCGGCGGATTGCAGAGAATGTTCTCCACTCCGGTCACAATATCATCAATATAAGTAAAATCACGCTTCATATCCCCATGATTATAAATCTGGATCGGTTCTCCTGCCATGATCTTCTTTGCAAATTTAAAATATGCCATATCCGGTCTTCCCATTGGGCCATACACGGTGAAAAAGCGTAGTCCTGTCAACGGTATCCCATATAATTTGCTGTAGGCATAAGCCATCAGCTCATTGGACTTTTTCGTAGCCGCATACAGGCTCACCGGCTGATCCACCTTATCCTCTGTAGAAAAGGGAACCTTCTTGTTCCCACCATACACAGAGCTGGAGGAGGCAAATACCAGATGCTCCACCCCGAAATGTCTGCACGCTTCCAGAATTTCAAAAAAGCCTACCAGATTGGACTGGATGTAAGCATCCGGATTGGTAATACTGTATCTGACTCCAGCCTGGGCTGCCAGATTCACTACGATATCGGGATGATAGGCTTCAAATATCCTGTGCACTGCTTCTCTGTCCGCAATATCTCCCTTTTCAAAGATATACGTTGGATATTCTTTCAGGATCGCCAGCCTGTCCTCTTTCAGTGATACCTCATAATAATCATTCATATTATCAAGCCCAATGACTCTGGCACCTTTTTTCAGAAGCTCCCTGGAAAGGGAAAATCCGATAAATCCGGCTCCTCCCGTAATCAGATATGTTTTGTCTGTATCAAGTGGTTTCATATATATCCTCCATCATCTGGCAGCCTGTGCCAGTTTTTCTTTTCTTTTTTCTTTTCTCTCCCTGACATTATCAAGAATGTCTGCAAGACCTGCAGCTGCAAGCGGCAGCATCAATACGAAATATCCAAGCACATACCTGGACTGTGCCTCCCAGATCATATGGAACAGAAAGCCTCCAAAAATATTCAGCATAAAATATGCCTTAGGCAGATCCCAGTCCCTTTTTCTGAACACTTCTATGCAAAAATAAGTCCCTGTCAGCAGAAATATCAGAAAATGATATCTATTCATAACAAAAAGCAAAATCTCCCTTCCCTCTTCAAACAGAAACCATTTTGCGATCCCTGTCGTGTGCAGAGAATGCCTGGTGCACCACTCATTACTGATCATTGCCTGAAAATCCGGGGCATTCCACTGAGAAGTAAACTTCTTATAGAAATAATTCAGCGCATATTTCTGCTCATGCAAAAAACGTGACAGTGACTGCTTCAGGTTTTCCACACAGGCTTTTTCTGTAGCAGTCCTGTCAAATCCATTCTGTCCATATACCGCCCAGTTATAACCATTGTACCATCCGCAGGCATACCCGCCTTCATCTCCCTCCTGCATACTCATAGCCACCCATGCAAGCTTTGGGATCCCCTCCGGGTATCTGTCAAGTCCTGCTCTCTGTACATAAACACCCTCTATTGCAGAGTTACACATCACCGGCAGTAAGATCATGGGGAGTATATACAGCAAATGTCTATATTTTCTCTTTTGGAAGCAATTCAGTAAAACAGCGATCACTACTGCCACAAGAACAATATTGATATTGGATTTGATCACGATGCCGCATGCCAGCAACACTGCTATCCTGAGCAGATATTTCCCTCCATCCCTTTTCAGATAGCAGAGCATCTGCCAGATTGCCAGCATTCCAAAAGCCCAGCCGATCAGATCTCCATACACAAAGGTAGAAAACAGGAAAAGCGGAAGCATTCCCATAGACAAAATTGCTTCCAGCTTTCTGACATTCTCCGAAAAAAGTTCCTTCGTGATCTGATCCAGTGAAAATAAAATCCCAGTAACCGCCATCACATTAATGAACTGAAAAACCAGATAGTTTCGTATTCCAGTTAAATGATATATTACTTCCAGAAACGCTGTCAGGCCAATCTGAAAAGAATAATTATACAGATATTCTCCCTGCCTGAATGCATCATAATTTCCCTGCATAAAGCTTACGGCAATCTCACTTACCGTTTCTCCGTCACAAATTGCCGTTCCCCTGACAAGTAACACAATCACAAGACTCATAGCTGTTCCAAAGGACAACGCTATAAGCGGCAACCGTTCTGTTTGTCGAAACCACCCGGTAACAGACAGTCTGTATAGCAGGAGCAGAACAATACCTGTAATAAGCAGCAGCACAACAGGATTATCCCATTTATATTTTGCCGTCTCCATATCCTTATACAGATCAAAATAAGTCGTCCTCAGCAGACTGTTAACCGCATTGAACATAACCATGATTCCCAAGGGAATCAGATAGAATGCTGTCAGGAGCTTTACGATCCTTTTTCTTTTTTCATAATTTGTCATCTCTGGCATATCATCGTCCCGTCTTCTACGGTCATTTCCTGTTCTCTGCGCAAAGCACATTTTACCGTACATTCACGATTATAGAGGATTGTTCCTGTTCTGTGAACTGCCCATTGTCTTAAGCCAATGGGCTTCCTGCTTCATCGACCTCGTAACCTACTATCTCCACAGGCGTTAATTTGGGCAGTCCCTGCCCTATTAATTATTTTTTCTTATGCTATTTGTCTTAGTCCTTCTGCCAGTATGTTTTTTGCAGCATTGATATCCCTGTCATGTTCCGCTCCACATTTCGGACATATCCATGTCCGCACCGACAAATCTTTTGTATCTGGATTCTGATACCCGCAAACAGAACATAATTGACTGCTGGCATAAAATGTATCTATTTTGATGTATTTCCTGCCATTCCATTTTGCCTTATACTCTAACTGTCTTGTCAGCTCATACCATGATACATCACTTATGGCTTTTGCCAGATGATGATTTTTTACCATGTTTTTTATCTGTAAATTCTCTGAAACTATCACTTGGTTTTCGCTGATAATCTCATGTGAAACTTTATGTAGATAATCTTTTCTTATATTCCTTATTTTCTCATGGCATAATGCTATCTTTTTCTTTGTTTTATAATAGTTCTTACTTCTCTTTCCTTTATGTGACAGTTGCCTTTGCAGCTTTACAAGCTGTTTCTCGTATTTTTTTATGATTTTTAGATTCTCATATACCTTCCCTTCGGAAGTAATACATAAATCTTTAATTCCTAAATCGATTCCTATGTTATGATTTGTATGTGCCAGTTCCTTATGCTCCGTTTCTACAAGTATGGACACATAGTATTTTCCACTGGAAACCTGCGAAACGGTCGCTGACTTAATCTTCCCACTATATTCCCTGTGTAACCTTGCTTTTACCGCTTTTAATTTTGGCAGTTTTATCTTCCCTGTCTCAAAATCTACCGCAACATTTCCATTTGTGAAGTTTGTTGTGTATGATTTATGGTTATCGTGTTTGCTCTTGAATTTCGGATATCCTGCATGTTCCTTAAAGAATTTTTGATATGCAGCGTCCATGTTATAGATTGCGTTGGTCAGAGCAAATTTATCTATTTCTTTTAACCATTCATAGTCTTTCTTTAATTCTCTGTTACAGTAATTATTACAATCCGTTTTACTAACTGACCTTTTCTCTTTCTCGTATATTTCTCTCCGATATGCCAATGTCTGATTGTAAACAAAACGGCAGCAGCCAAATGTTTTTGCAATCTGAATTCTTTGTTCGCTATTAGGATATATCCTGTATTTATATGCTTTTAACACCCACTGTCGCCACCTTCCTACACTGCAGACAAAATATCCGTCCGTCCAAAAAGTATGTTCTTTCCAGAAATGTTTTCGTAGATAATCCGGATATCTTTTCCAAATATGATATGTTGTATAACTCTTCATCAGATTTACTATTTTACTGATAGACATTGTTGGTTCTGTTTCTATCATGTAATGAATATGATCTTTATTTGTCTCCATATATCTGATAATGACTTTATGCTTTTGACATATCTCATAAGAAAACTGCTTTATATCATCTAATATTTGTTTTGACATCAGCAATTTCTTTCTATACTTGCATATGAAAATAATATGATACTGTAACAAATATTTGTGTCTGTTTTTTGATTTTCACGTTCCCATAACGCAAGTATAGCACAAACCTCCGCTTCCGGCTACCTTAACCCACCGTCTAAAGCCAGTGGGATTGCGGTAGCCCTATTTCAAGCCTGCCAGCTTCTCTTTCCCAAGGATAACATTGCATTTCTTTTTTTTCTTGCGTATACTGTTACTGTAGCCAATCAGAAAAAGAGGTATATTATGAATCCTTCCAATAAAACGCTTTCTGTGATCATTCCTTCTTATAACGAAGAAGCCATGATACAGACAACCTTCCAGACAGTAAAGAAAATCCTTTCTGAAAGTCAGATTCCATTTGAGATCATTTTTGTAGATGACGGTTCTCGGGACGGAACCTATCAGGAGGTCATCAGGCTTTCAAAGGACAATCCGGAAGTACATGGGATCTCGTTTTCCCGGAACTTTGGCAAAGAGTCTGCCATCTTCGCAGGACTTGCAGAAGCAAAAGGGGCATGCTGTGTTATCATGGACTGTGACCTGCAGCATCCTCCCTGCACGATCATAGAAATGTACCACCTCTGGGAACAGGGCTACGAGGTCGTGGAAGGCGTCAAGACTTCCCGCGGAAAGGAAAGTGCTTTCCACCATTTCTGTGCCAACGGCTTTTATGCTATCATCAGCAGGCTTACCCATATTGATATGGCAAACGCTTCCGATTTTAAACTTCTGGACAGACAGGCAGTAGATGCCCTGCTTGCCATGCCAGAGCGTGCTCCCTTTTTCCGAGCCCTTTCTTCCTGGATCGGCTTTTGCAGCATCCAGGTTCCTTTCGAAGTGCAGGAACGTACAGTCGGAACCTCCAAATGGTCCATGTGGAGCCTTACCAAGTATGCCATCCGGAATATCACTTCCTTTTCCGGTGCACCCATGCAGGCTGTAACACTGCTTGGCTGGATCATGCTGGTGTTTTCCCTTGTACTTGGCATACAGTCACTGTACCGCTATTTCACCGGCACTGCGCAGGAAGGTTTTACTACTGTGATCCTCCTGCTTTTGATCATTGGCAGCATATTAATGATCAGCCTTGGCATTATAGGCCACTACATCTCCCGTATTTATGATGAGATCAAACGTCGTCCCAAGTATATTATCAGCAGACGATGCGGCAAATAAATAATCCACCCACTACAAAAAGCGCACCGCATCTGCCAGTGCGCTTATCGCTTCTTTTCGATCATCCTTATTTACTCGTAGAGATCGTAAATTGTAACCTTCAGAGCCTCAGCAAGTGCTTTCAGTTCAAAATCCATAACAGCCCTTTCATGACGCTCAATTCTTGAAATTGATCCTCTGCAGATATAAACAGCATATGTTTCCAGTCTCTCAGATAATTCCTTCTGACTTAAGTCCTGTTCTACTCTGTATCGTCTTACGTTGTCACCAACTACATTAAAATTTTGGAGATTTGTATCCATCTTTTCCATCCTCTGCTTGCTATCCTTTCTTTCCTCATTTGAATAAGTGGATCATTACTATTTTAGTATATTCTTGTGCATAGTGTGTCCTATTTTAAGACATATTTCCAAATTTTTCAAACTGCATTAAACTGTAGAAATAATTTGCAATTATATGAATACCATTTCCCACTTTCAGGACATTTTTATTTGTTATTTCTGTGCATTATTTGTCAATATGCTGATTTTTATACATTTCTCATAAAACAGTCTTGAATATTCTGTTTTACGTTGTATAATAAGTGTTGTCAGAAAGACTGATATTTCTTATGAGGGGAAATTGTCTGTTCAGCATTTTACATTTCTGCGTGGTATTATCGTCCTATAGTGTTATTATGAGCAAATATTGTTCAATATTCGTTCTTTTATTTTATTGACTTTTTCCCATGTTTCTTCTATGATATGTATACGTTAATGTATATATTAACAACATTATTATACAAAAGTAAGGGAAGAAATTATGACACTCAGCCGAAATGACAGATACCGTTTAACTAACAGAGAAAGAGATATTTTGGATATTCTTTGGGAATCCGGGAAATCTATGGTGGCTTCCGAAATCACCTCCATGCGTGATGACTTGTCCATTAATACTGTACAGGCTGTTCTGAAAAAGCTTCTTCAGAAGAAGCTGATTGCAGTGGATGAGATTGTTTATAGTGGAACCGTTCTCAGCAGAAGCTATAAGCCGACCATGACACCTGATCAATTTGAAATTCAGAAATTTGAGAATGCCTTCAGCAAGGTTTCCGGTAAGCCCTTCTCCCCCTCTTCCTTTGTAGCAACTTTACTCGAAGAGGAAAAAGATACCTCAGATCTCCTGTCAGAAATTGACAGTCTCGAGCAACTTATCTCTCAGAAAAGAGAGGAGCTTTCCAAGAAAAACTAGAAAGTTATTTGTCCTGTCCTTTCCTGAAAGGTAAATGAGTGATCGACCAAACAGGAAAGGATTGGAGTCTGTGATACTTTTTCTGTAAAATAATCTAGGCAAGGTCCTTCTATGATAAAAT
>QULQ01000006.1 GCA_003490145.1 Lachnospiraceae bacterium OM04-12BH | reverse complement strand
CAGGCATTCCACCTGCTAGACTACTCGCCCTTGTCTGGGCGCACAATTCCGATTTGTTGCTCAATTTCGTATTCAAATTATACCATAAAACTTGTGAACAATTCTACCGCAACTTTGGACTATATGAGAAAAGTCCGAACAGTTTTCTGCCCGGACTTCCTCGCTCAATTATAAATCAAGAACCCCAGTCGTACACATCTTTGAAAGTCTTATTCTTGTTCACACCCTCGCCGTGCTGGGCAAGGTAAGCGGACGGAATAAGCACCTTTTCCGATTTCAGTTTGCTGGCGATCTGATACGGACCGTAGCCGTCAATCGTCATGGAAAAGATACGCTTTACCACTTCGGCGGCTTCGGGGTCAACCAACCATTGGTCTCTGGCTTCATTCCAGAGATAGCCGTAAAATGACCGTGCCTGTAAGGTGCTTGCCGGACTTGCCTTTGGACTGGAAAGTGGAACGGATTTTACGGCTGGTGTCTCTGGCGTAATACTCGTTCATAATGTTGCGGAAAGGGGTAAAATCATCGTCCCCTCTGGCACTGTCCACGCCGTCATTGATGGCGATAAGGCGAACGCCACGCTGACGCAGGATTTCCATAATCTGACCGACTTTCAGATAGTCACGACCCATGCGGCTCATGTCCTTGATACACAGGTACTCCACATTCCCGGCTTCAACCTCTTTCATCATTGCCAGAAATCCGGGACGGTCAAAGCAAGTACCGCTAATGCCATCGTCCGTGAAATGGACAATGTTTGTAAAGCCCTGCCGTGCGGCGAACTCCTCCAACATAGCCTTTTGATTGGAAATGGAATTGCTCTCACGCTGTTGGTCATCGTCTTTGCCAAAGTCATCACGGCTCAGTCGTTCGTACAGAGCTGTGATTTTCTCGTTTTTTCTCATAGCTTGCGCTCCTTTCTTCGGTTTTAGGTTGTGTGTTCTAAGAGACTTCCCAACCGCTTGATTAAGAAGTCTTTTAGAGCATACAACACCTTGTTCCTGCAAATAGTTCCAATACTTTCATCGTCCCATTCTGGTAGTGGTGCGCACCTCACCCCATGGGACTACTCATTTCCTCCTTCTTTTTCCTCTGTCTATAGACTTTTTTCCCTGTTTCCGCAAAAGGCATAACTTCTGCCGGCCTTTACTGCCTGATTGCGCTGTAACAAAAATAAAAATGGCATAACCTTTCCGAATCTTCCAAAAAAGTTATGCCATGCTTAGAACTGCCCAACGGCTCTGCCGGTGGGTGTCTGACGGGTTAAGCCGCTCTTTTGCGGCATAACCCCTTTAACCTGCACTATTTTCGACCCTGTTTTACAGCCCTATTTCATCCCCATTTTCGGAGTCTTGGATGCCTCCGCACTCCGGGTTTTCTGTTATTTTCTCCAAATCGGCTCACACAGGGCAGAATACAGCTTAGTCGGTCACTTTATCCAGTTTTGCAGAATAACGGCACACGTTGCCACACACAGGCTCACACGGCGGTGTCTGTGCCGTTTCCTTTCCATTGTCCTGTCACTTTCTTAAAAAGCGAGGATGGTCATATGTGGCTCCAGTTCCGGTTCCTGCCCTGTAAACTGCTCAATCTCTCCAAATCGTCTGGTATATTCCTCAATTTGCTGCTCTGTCAGGGAAATGAAATCACCGTCCGGGGTATCCCCGCAGATAAAAAATGGACCGCAGATGATGTCATCACCATTCCTGCGGTTTGGCTGCATTCCATTTAGTTTTCCTTCAGCGTTGATTACTGCCACACATCCATCTCCAAAACCAACGCACTCAATGTCTCCCTCCACCTCTTCCTGACTTGCCTTAAAGTCATTCGCAATCTCCTTCACACAGGGAGGTTTCCCCGGCTCTACTTTCAAAATCTTTATCTTGTCCATGCTTCCTCCGTTCCCTACTCATTCTCCGCAGCACTGCCGGATGCCACACTGTTTTTGCCCTGCTGGCGGTTTGCCTTTTTGATTGCAGGCGGCACATCCCCTCTGCTTTCAATGTACTCACGGACCGCCTGCGGCACATATTTCTCATACATTTTCCCAAGGACTTCCTTCAGCTCTGCATCAAAATCCGCATCCTTTTTTCCCATGTACTGTTTCACAGCATTTAACTTTTCCTCATCATATTTAATCGTAACGACTGCCTGTTTCATCTCTTTACCTCCAAATTTAAACTCTCAGTTGAAATCATTTTCAGAAAAACACACCTTTAAGAAAGTACCATTCCTGCCTGCTCTTCCTGTCCGCTTTCCTTTATCATGGACAGCGTCTGTGTTTCCTTCACTGCCTGCTCCTGTTCCAAAATGCCGCTTACCGATGGCACAAAGGCAAAGTATCTGGCGTAAGATGACCCTTCGCTCTCCACCAGAACACCTTCCTCCATGCCCTCTCCGGTTACTAAAAGACAGTGCCGCACCCCATCTTTTTCATACATGAAATCCACATTTTCCCTGATAAAATCATGCTTGTGCATCAGATGATTGGTAAAAGATTCATACTCTCCAGCCGGAAGCATGATAACCTTTTCCACACAGAATTCTTTCGCCTCTATCTTCGGCTCTTTTCTGGAAAATACTGCTCTCATAGTTCCTCCTTCCCATAAACTCCCCGTTGAAATATTTTCAGAAAAACACACTCTTAAGAAAGCACCATTCCTGCCTGCTCTTCCTGCACGCTCCCCGGTATGACAGACAGCCTGTGCGTATCCCTGTCATATCGGTAAATCTCATCGGACAGATAGTCTGCCTCCGGGAACGCCCTGTTTGCTCCATATACCCCATTCCTCAGCCGTTCCATGTCAAGACCTTCCCGCTCCACCATGAGATACACATCGTGGATGGATGCCGGAAGGACGATCAGATTTCCATCCAGCTTTTCTGCTGATTTCTGCAGCGTTGCCTCGTCCATCATGTACACCGCCCCATGGTCCACGTTGTTAGTAAGGACATAGAAGTCGGCATCCGTCCTCCAGATTCTCTCCGGTTTTTTCTCCATCGAAAGGATATTCTGGTCATAGTGATGCCCGTAGGCATCCTCAAAGTCCATAAGGACCGGCGGACGTTTTGCAAACATATTTGCCCATGCATCCTGAAAAAGCACCTCTTCTTCTATCCCCCAATGCTCCATCTGCTCTCTGGTGACAAGTCCGCAGTCCCTCTGAAACTTTTCTTCATGCCCGCTGAGACGGCATACCAGCATGAGGTTTTCCTTCTGCTGATGCGCCAGTCCGCCCCATTCCTCTCTGCCTGCCGCATTGCACACTTCCAGAAACAGACAGTCTTTTATTTTCTCTTCATATCCGTTCACTTATCCGCCTCACATTCCCATGCTCATCGTATTTTCTGCTGTCTCTTCCACGGTTTCCGGCACCGGCTCTCTCGGCTGCTCTTCCTGATTCTGTGTCTCCCTGCTCCGTCTGCCGGATGCCCTCTGCTGTCTTGTGCCTCCCATTCTCTGGGATTCCTGCTCCTGATTTGCTGTCTCCTGTGGAGTTTCCATCCTGCTCTCCACAAATTTTCTGACCTGTGCAGGAACATTTTTCTCATAAGATTTATCGAGATGGCTCTTCAACAGCTCCTCCACGGTTTTTCCTCCCTGCTCTGCCAGAAAGAAACTTAATGCCTCCAGTTTCTCCCCGGCAAAGGTGATTTTTATTTCTTTTTCTGCCATATCGCTCCTCCTTCATTTCTATTTTCTGGCGGAAAACAGATGCCTGCGGCATCAAAAAATTTACTGCGGTCTGCCATACAGTACCTGCTTATCGTTGTCAAACAGGGGACGGTACACCACCTTCCCTTTGGAATAGGACGCATCCACGACCATGCCATCCCCGGCATAGATTCCCACATGCGTGATGTTCATGTATCTTCCATTTGGTTTGTGGCTCCAGAACACAAGGTCCCCCGGCTGCAGTGATTCCTTTGCAACCGTCAGGTTATGCTCCACCATATATCTTCCCTGCTCTGCCGCCGTTCCCGGCAGGGAGATTCCTATCTGTCTGTAGCACCACAGTGTCAGGTAACTGCAGTCGACATAATTCCCGGTTCCGCGGAGTGCCTGCGAGTACGGATGCCCCAGTCTTGATAATGCAAGCTGTACGATATCACTTCCATTCCCATTGGCCGGCAGATCATACACAGGGATATCCCCTGCCCCGTTCCAGCCGCTCCAGTCGGAAAATTCATCCCCCTCTGTAGGGGCCGCTGTGTCATACTTTGCCACATACCACACATTGACTGCATTGGACTGTTGTTCATAAGTTGCGGTAACTCCATAGTCGGATGCAAGTTTTTGGAAGATTTTTGTCTTATCCCCAATGGCAACTGCCACGGTATATTTTTCCAGCGTGACTGTCCCGTCCTCCTGCTCTGCGTTTTGTGTCCGTTCCTCATAATCCACAAAACAGTCTGCAAATTTTTTATAATCATCCGTCTCAAGCCGTACCCGGTCTGCGCCGAAATACAGAGAATAAAAAACGGATTTGACCAGATACCTGTCGCACAGTTCCCCTTCTGTCATGCCATCAATGTCATCTAATATGGCATCCAGCTCCGCAAAACTTTCCTGCATCTGGCGGACATAAGCCTGATAATCCGCAGGCATTCCATCCGGTGCTTCCCCTCCATCGAATGCCAGATGCACTGCCGCCCGGTTATGTTCTGTTCCACCGGAAGCAATGCTGATGTAGCACATGACGGCAAGGATGACCGGAAGGCACAGGGCTGCCAGTACAGAGGCAATCCCTGTCCACACTTTTTTATTGGTTCCGGCTGCTATGGCTGCCCTTGCGATCAGAGCGGCAGTTGCTGGCTCCATGATGCTTCCTCCATTCTCTCTGCTTCCATCTCCTGTTTCATGCGCTCCCTGCTCTTTTCAACACCTGCCATCAGAACATCCTCATCAAATCCCGCCTCCTGATATCCGGTGCGGATAGTAGCAAGGTAGTGTTCCGAAGGGACTCCCATGGCATACCCCTCCGTCATGGTATATGCCATCATTTTCTCCCGTTTTCCATCCATCTCCACTTCCAGTATTTCTTTTCCATACAGTCTCGGATATCCCTCATAACGGTCCAGGTTAAACTCATCTCTCGGACTGATCTCCCAGATTAACACCGGCACACTCTCCCCTTTTTTCGGCTCCACCGTGGCTACCGCCCCGTTCCTGTTTCCACGGAACAACAGCTCATAGTCCTTGATTTCCCCGGTTCCTACCACCTTTGCATCGGGGCAGCGCAGTGCCATCTGCCCCCGGTTTAAGTTCGAGCCGTATGCAATATATCTTCTTCCTGTCATGTTCATATTCTTGTTTCCTTTCTCTGCGTTTTGTTTTTACATGGTCATGTTCATTCCCTGTGCATCCTCCGGCACCTCTTCTTCCATGCTGTCTGCCTGCTGTGCATGTCCGGTTTCCAGTTCTTTCTTTTCTTTCATCGCACGCAGTCTTTCCTTCTGTCTCACAGCCTGTTCCGGGTCCTTCCATGCAATGCCGCCCTCCAGATTTTCCAGAAGAAACTTCCGCGCCGTCTTAAATTCATCCCCGATCATTCCCAGCCTTAACAGCCAGGTACGGAATGTATATTTTTCGTTGGTGCTGGCAGTCTTGATCCGGCTGGCACATTTCTGGTTCAATGCCTGCGCAGAAATGGCAAGGCAGAGCTGGATATATGCCTTTATTTTTCCTGCATGGGTAGTGGAGTTAAACAGACGAAACTCAATCGTTCCCTTCTGGAACACGCTGTGCAGATTCAGACAGTGGTAACGGCTTTCATGGTAATGCCTGTGCCTTCCATCAACCCCCTTGTACCAGATCCTGCTCACTTCCTCCAGACTCTTTGGTTTCTTCCGGTTCAGTTCCTGCAAAAAGTCCTCTTCCACCTTCTGGCAGTAACGATGCTCCCTCTCTACATCTACCTGAAGTGCCTTATAGATCAAATCTTCCTTGCTGTACATGATGTTGGTGATGTTCCGCAGTGTCCTTGCATCATGGGGTGCCGCGTTGATATGCACATGGATGCCTGTATTCTTTCCTGCCACTGCACCTGCATGCCGGAGCTGCCGGATGAGTTCTTGTATGACAGGGATATCCGCATATTCACAGATGGGGGAAACAAATTCTACCTTGTACTCACTCCCCGCATAACCGCCGCCTTTTTTCTGCGCCTCAATGCTGGAATCATACATGACTTTCCACCTACGGCCTGCCGCATCCCTGACACTGTACACTTCATAGCTTCCACCGTCATAGCTGGCCGCAGAGGAAAAATAGGCTGCCATGACCTCCGCAGCACGCTGTCTGGTAATACCTGTCATCTCGATCTCAATGCCGAATTTCTGCTCCCTCATGTCCATAGTCTGGCATCCCTCCTTCCTTTTCCCCCTGTCTTATCGTCCTCCGGCACTTCCGAACAGTTTCTCCTTGTACTCCGGTGCATGTACCATGAGGTTGTAACGTTCATTGCCGCATTTATAGAGGCACACGCCCCTCTGCGGATAACGGATCAGGTTGTATTCGCTCTGCTCAAGCTGCAAGGTATCGATATAAAATCTGGAATCGATGTTTCCCGCATTGAACAGGAATACATGGGTTGGGATGGAAAACAGCGGTTTCGTGTACTCCCGGATTCCATCGATATTGAAGTCCTCCAGATTCTGGCTGGCAAGGATGACGGCACTGTCCTTTTTACGCACACGTTTCATAAAGTTGCGGATATATTCCACGGCGGTCAGGTTGGTAAGGAACAGATAAAACTCATCGATGCAGGCTGCCGTATGCCCGTTGGTCAGAAGTTCATTAGACATGTAGGAAAGCACATTAAACAGCATGGCATCCTTCACATTTTTGCTCGCCTGAAGCAGTCCCTTGACACCGAACGTCAGGAAGCTGCTGTCCGTGATATTCGTATGTCCGTTAAAAAATTTGGACTCCGCTCCCTTACACATGGAGTGAAGTCCAAGACAGATTTCCTGCAGAAGCTCTGCGGTATACAGTTGTTTCTTCTTCGCATCATAATGCTTGTATTCCTCCTCCATCAGATCGTAAAGGTCAGACAGGACCGGGTAATCCTTTGGCGTAAGCCTGCCAAAGTCCGTATCGTCCCTTATGTTCCACTTCTCATAAAGTTTCGCCAACATGATCTCTATCGTATCAAGCTGGCTGTCCGTAAAATTCTTATAGCTTCGGAAAAAGTCTTTTAAGAAGGAAATATGCTGGCTTAATTTTGAGGAACAGCGGAACGCATAGGGTGCCTCTGTATCTTCCGGGCTGCCGTTTTCATCCCATGTTTTGGGTTCTAACACATTGATGATATACTCCCCGCTCATCAGGTCCACAAAACAGCCTCCCAGATTTCCGGTCAAATCCACATATTCATGCTCCGGGTCCAGGCAGATAACTTTCATCCCGGACTCCCGCAGGATGGTCTGTATCAGTTTTAACAGGTAGGATTTTCCCTGCCCGGAGTTTCCAAGGATGAGGATATTGGCATTGGTCTTGTCATCCGCTCTCTGGTTGAAATCTACAATGACATTGCTTCCAAATTTATCCCTCCCGATATAAAATCCGTTCTTATCGGTCTTGCCGGAGTAGTTGAACGGGAACAGGTTCGCCACACTCGAAGCCGGAAGCGCACGTTCAAACTGTTCCAAAAAGACATTCCTGCCAGCCGGATGCACACATAAGAACCCCTGTTTCTGGCGCAGCAGCAGCTTATCCACGTTCAGTTTGGAACGGATGAGTTCTGTCAACACTTCGGTCTGCAACAGCTTTAACTTATCCATGTCCGCTGCGGATAACTCCAGATACACAGCCGTATGAAGTAACGGCTCCCTGTTGCGGTGCATGGTCGCAATGATGTTGGTCACATCCTGCAGGTTGCTCGCTGCCGTGACTGTCTCCTGTAAATTTTCTGTATTTCCCTGTTTCATGCGGTTCTTGTTTGCCGCATTGCTGATGATTTTTTTCTCCTCTGCCGGTGTGACCTGTCTGGTATAGATACGCAGTGTCACGCCATCCTTTTCCCCAAGATGGCGCAGGATTGCCTGCTCATCCGTTGCAGTCGGATATTCCCTGAGTGCCCAGACACTGCGGAACGTATTCCCGCAGATATAATGGTCCGTGTAAAACTGGATGACGGACGGTGCGATCATATCAAGGAAACTCTTAAGCCTCTCTTCCCCCGGTGTCTGTGTCTGTGTTTTTTTCTTTCTGTTGTTATTCATTTAAAATGATCCACCTCTCTCCATCAAATTCTTCAAATTTTTCCGTTGTGACATTCTGTTCAAAGTAAACAGCCAGTATCCTCTTCATGTCCTCCTCATCCGCTCTTTTGGATGTAAATCCCTGTTCCACCAGCATTTTTTCGATACGGTTTAAGTAAGCGAACACCTCATTCTCCTTCTGGTTTCTCAGCCGGATAATCAGTAAAAACTCCCTCGCCGTTGCCATCTGCACCTGCATCCGGTCAAGGTGTCCTGCATCCAGTTCCAGCAGTTTCCGCACAGTCGGGTTGGTTTCTTCCTCCGCGCGGTTCTTTAAATATCTTTTGTTGTCCTCAAAATTTTCACGGGAATTTAAGCACATCATCTCGATTTCTGTGATGCCTTTTAATACCGTCATGAGTCCATAGATTCTTGCGGAAAGGCTCTCCTCCGACAACACGGACAGGTTGCTCGGCTGGATCAGAAAATAGACCAGCTCGTCCTTCCGGTAGGTGCGGATGCTGTAATCCGACAGTTCTTTTGTCCCCATCAGCTCCCTTGTGGACTGTTCATTCTTCCGTTTCATTTGCGGTATACCTCCATTCATAATGCTGCTGTTCCACCAAAAAATACGCACATGCATAGCGGATAAATTTTAAGATGGTGGTATCCTCCACCTGTATCGTTAAAAATGCGTATACACCTGCTATCACCATCGGGAACCACAGTTTTGCATAGGCAAATGCAAACACGGATATCAGTACGATGATTCCTGTCACTGCAAGGTCTTTTAGCTCCCACAGCCACATGCTCGCTTTCGATTTCAGATTATCCGGGTATATGTACATCCCGTTCTCCCTCCTGTCTTTCTAAAAAATAAGCAATGCCACAGAGGATATATTCCACACACGGCACTGCCACGCTGTTTCCCAATGCCCGGTACCGGACACTGTCACTTGCTCCCGGAATGTCCGTCCAGTGGTCCGGGAATCCCATAAGTCTTTCACACTCAAGCGGTATGAGTTTCCTCACACGCTTTTTTCTCTGCAGGTCATCCGTGTATGCCACACAGTGCCTGTCCTCTGTTGTCAGCGTATAACTGACTCCCTGCTGATAGCCGCAACCGTTTCCCCCGTTTTTATCCTGACGGTTGATGACATTTCCGGCGATGCAGTAGGGTTCTCCATGAACAGCAAGCGGCGTATTGTTGCCTCCCGTCCCCAGTGCAGAAGTAATGGTCTGTGCCACTTTCACCGGTCCGCTGTAGCGGGTGTCCGGTCCGTGATTGTCAAACAGGATCGGCTGGTTATTGCCTGCCATCCCTGCCGCTGCTGTAATGGTCGGACAGTATCCGATCCCGATTTCTGCATTTGCCTGACTGCTCGCCATGATAATGGGCGGTGTGCTTGAACTGTGTGCCAGAAGTGTACCGATAAGGTTCCGGTACACATCCATCCGCTGTCCTCCCTGATCCATCAGACACACGATGTCGGCTCCTGTGCCTGCATCAAAAGTGCCGCCTCCAAGATCGGCGGCAGCTTTTTCCCTCTGTTCCCTGCTCTCCTGATAATGCCTCCACACGCTTTCGGACTCAAATAATATCTCTCCGGCACTGTGGCCTCCAAAATCTGCGACAAGGAAGATTCTTCTGCGTCTCTGGGGGACTCCCCAAAATTGAGCGTCCAGTACTCTCCAAGCAACAGAGAATTCCTGTCCCAGAATAATCCCGGCAGGAGTCCATGCCCCATCCGGCGGTCCAGGTAAAGATACGGACTCCTCCGATATACCACAGACTTCTTCGAGGACTCTCTTAAAATCTGCTCCTTTTGGTTCTCCGCTTGAGAAGGCTCCCGGCACATTTTCCCAGACCATATACCGAGGTCGAACAGGGACATCTGCTCTCCTTCCACTGCTGTTTTTCCTCCTTTCCTCCTGCCTGCGCATTTCTTTTATGATGCGTACCTGCTCTAAAAAGAGACCGGAACGCATCCCCGCAAGTCCTGCGCGTCTCCCGGCAATGGATAAGTCCTGACATGGCGAACCCCCGGCTATCACATCCACAACCGGGAGGTTTTCCCCATGCAGTTTTGTAATGTCTCCCATGTGTTTCATCTCCGGGAACCGGTACATGGTAACTGCCATGGGAAACTTTTCTATCTCACTCGCCCACACAGGCCGTATGCCATTTCTTTTTGCTGCCAATGGAAATCCCCCGATTCCATCGAACAGACTCCCCAGCTTTTTCTCCATGTTTCCACCGCCTTATGCTGCCACTGCCTTGACAACCGTTTTTGAAATGTTGATGGCTGTCTGCGCTGCATAAACTCCGCTCATCAGGTTTGCCTTTGTGCTGGTGTCCAGTCCGAACTGTCCGGCAATCCTCGGCACCTCCGTGGAGGAAAGCATGACACCAAGACCAAGCAGAGGATGGTCCTTGAAGATCATGAGTCCTGCCGTGAGCATGGTGGACTGCAGGAAAGCGGTGAGACAGATTCCAATGACCTGCTTGCACCACTGGGTAAAACCGTCAATATATCCTCTTGGAACAGAAAACATATAAAGGCTTCCAACTGCGATCTGTATGAGCAGGATGCCTCCTCTTTTCAGGTTTCCGAAAAACACTTTTATCACGGCATACCCCATCATCACGGCACAGAATATCTGCAGGATCGGATTCCCCACCCCCGGCATGGCGGCTGACATAAGCACCTGCTGTGCAGTCATCCCGATGCTTTCCGCATCTGTAATGCCGGATAATGCCGATCCGAAGGAACTCTGCAGTGACACACTTAAGGAATATAAGTTGACCGGAAGAATGGAAAACAGGCTGACCGCCATAAATCCCTTGACATAGTTTAAGGCAGTATCCTTGATGCTGCCCCTTCCTCCCTGATACTCTATAGCACATTCAAAAGCTCCAACCACCAGCCCTACCACAAACAGTGCCCAGCCAAGCCATCCAAAAAAAGTGGTAATTGCATTCACCCACGGCAGGTCAAACAATTCCACCCCCATATTGTTCATCATTGCAAAAAAATCATTGAGAAATCCAACGATCTTCCCATACAGCCAGTCGATGATCTGGTCTAGTACGGTTTCCGCAACAAAATCAAATATAAACATCTGACACCTTCTTTCTCACCATCCCCTATATGCCAAGGATTTTCCAGATATAGGTCGGTGCCGTCAGCGTGAATACCAGACACGCAAACAGGATTGCGGGTGCCGCCCATTCAAACTGCCCGTGTTTTCGGTAATCGAAGTATGCCGTACCCAGCTTTGCAAAGAAGAATACGGCAAGTATCAGGTCGATTGCCGGGAACACCACCTTATTCACTACTGTCTTGATCTGTGCAGAGGCATCCTGCCATGTACCCTCGATTGCTCCTGCCACGTCCCCTTTTCCTGACGCATATACCGTAGTTCCAAACATCATCGTAAGTGCAAGCACCATCACTGCCATCATCATCCATTTCTTTTTCTTCATCTGATCTTCCTTTCCTTTTTTCTGTTTTTTACTGCATTTTCATTTCACTGGTCTGTTCCGGTTCTTCCAAAAGGTCTGTCATCTCATAAATGACAGGATTCTCCCAGAACTTTAAATCTCCACGGTATCCGAGTTTTAAGTGGCTGAACTCTTCCGCAAGCTCCCTTACGGACTGCGGCGCATTGGGTGGAAGTTCCTGATTCCAGATCACCCATTCCCCGCTCTGGTAGCGCGGGGTAAGTTCTAAAACCACATAATCCTCCGGTACAAATGCCGGGTAACGCTGCAGCCTGCCCCTCGCATCATAATAAGCTGCTCCCTCCTGCATCACCGTGAGTGACATAAGCCGCAGCGTATCTGCAAGGGATTTTGTGAACCATGTTTCCCTGTCACAAAATTTCCGTATCCTTCCATCCCTTAAGATGGATTCCAGATTTTCTTTTCTGGTGTAATGGTAGAGCAGTCCTTCCGGCTTTTGGATTCTCTCATATCCCATTTCCTACCTCACATTCTGTGGTGCGATATGCCAGTCATCCCACAGGCTTCCAGATATCTGCACAGCGTCTGACAGGTTCACGGAAAGCATTCCATCCGGTGTCCAGCAGTCGAGCAGGTACGTGTATACCCGATACTCCCCGTCCGGCATCCAGACCGGTGTGAAATGTGTCCTCCGGTAATAAGTGGAATACTCATTATTCTTAAATTCAAAGACCGCACTGTATCCATTTCTGGTTCTCTCTAAAAGCCGCCAGTAGGTTTCGTAGTAAAATTCTGGGAAATAACTGACTGCTGTCTGCGGTGCTGTTGTTGCAGATGTCTGGCTGCTCGATGCCCTTGCACTCAGGGAAACATTCACGCCATACCCGCTTTTTGTAACCATGCCGTCCGCAGTCGGTGCCTTCTCGTCCGTGACCAGATGCATATCCGCAGTCAGGGATGCCGAATAATGTTTCTCTTCAAATTCCCACCAGCCTTCATCCACATACTCGCCATCATCCTGCCAGTATCCATGGCTCTGTGTGCATCCTGCCTCACAGCTTGCCGAATGATCCTCTGACTCCCAGTTCCAGTCACTGTGCCATACCCATTTTTCCTTCCACTTGGCTTTCCAGACACTCCATGCCGCCTGTGTCTTTTCTGGATTTACAGGCATCACTGCATTTTCTTTCCGGTAGCTGTCATTTCTGTCATCTGCAACAGGATTTGGCGGTGGATTGTCATCCAGATCCACAATGTTCGCCGTGATGGTTCCCCGGCTCACGGATGCACTGCCTCCGCTGGCGGTCACGCTAATCGTGATGTGCTGTTCCGTGGACGGGGTATGCCATTTTACCCACACGAGCTGCTGTCCGTCCTCCGGGTAATACACATTTTCAACCTTGTAGCTTCTTCCCAGAATAGAAAATGTCACGGTGACGGAGTTGTCCGGATCACTCTGTCCTCCACTGACCGTGACCGCCGTTATCACATCCGTATCCACACGGTATTCATAGTCCGCTTCGATGACTTCCGGTGTGACCACCTCATTAAACCGCACGATGCCAAGTCCTAATGCGCGGATGATATCCTCATCATTCGCTTTCTCTGTCTTAGAGCCGCTCCACGCCGGATACCCCAAATCCGATGTCTCCAAAAACATGGCAAGCGGAAGGTTTTTATGGGACAGGGACGGCATTTTCTTTCGCAACAGGCCGCCCCTTAACTGGTTGTATTTTGCCGCTTCCGTGGCGGTAAACGCAGTCCGGACTCCCTCAAACGTCACATATGCAATCGGCTCTAATAACAGCTTGTACTCTCCGTTTGTCAGCGTCTGGAAATCCATGCCGACATATCCTGCAATGGCTCTGATCACCTGCTCGTCCGTAAAGTACTGTTTGATGGCTGCAAGGTTTGCCCCTCCTCTTGAAGTACTGATAATCTGTGGCAGGGACTGTGCTGGATTATAAAATGTATAGCCTCCCATCCTTGCAGAAAGTCCTGCGCCATTCCTGTAGGAAGTCTTGCTTACTTTTCCAAAATGCACCCGGATATCAGTCGGATGCTTGTTGGTAAGGTCAATGGATGCTGATGCAACTGCACCATCACTGGCTCTGATTACCGTTACGCGCACACCCTCATCGTGGCTGCTCCAAAAATTAGTTCCCGTTCCTGCTCCCATACCTCCACCGCCATTGTCGATGTTCCCTTCCCCGGCTGCATAAACCGATACCGGCATTGCCATGGCAAGCATAATTGCAAGAAGCAATACTACTTGTTTTAATAACTTCATCTCTTTTTCCTCACAAAAAAAGCAGACCGTTTTTACGAATCTGCTTTTCACTAACACATTATTCTTTTCTCTGTTTTTTGGCTTCTGCTACAAATGTTCTAATCGTATTAACCAAATCATCCCATTGCTCTGGTTCCTTCATATGAATGTTCCCCATACGCTCGTTATTGGAATCCCTTTGTTCCATTTGTAACCATTTTCCCTCCTGTATCAGACAAACAACTTTTTCATCTTTTACAGGTTCATCTTTTTTTAGGAACATCCATGTAACACAGTCTGTCAAAATAATAAAATCACAATATTCAAACTCTGCTTCTATCTGTTTTTTGTTTTTTCCCAATTCTAACCCTTGATAATTTTCCAAATTGGGTTTTTTCAGCTCAATCGAAACATATGGTTTTGTAGTATTCGTATAGCTATATTGTTCCGGAACGATAATAAAATCCTGCAAGCTATGTGAATCCGCATAATTTTTACGCTTATGAAGTGGATTTTTGGTATCATCCTTGTATCCTTTGTTATCCCAAACTGCTACCAATTGTTCACTTTCTGTAAGGATCGATTGTATAAAATCTCGGATTACAAAACCAAAATAAATCTCTCTTCTTTCAATTTTATATAATCTTTCTACCTCTTCCACATAATCTGCATATGATATACGTTGTTTGTACATAATCCAAGTGCCTCCTTGTCCGCTTGTTATCAGTTTATATCAAACAACATTTCTTGTCACCAACTTAGTCCATGATTCCGATTTTATTGCCATTTTCATACATGTCATCTGCGTAGGTGCCTGAGCCTTCCCCTTCATCGGTAATCCATCCGAAGCCTTCCACATATACCATGCCGTCTTTGGTATCACCTGTCTTTGGTGTCTGGTTCTCTGCCGGAGCCGGTTCCTCCTGTTTTTCCTCCTCGTAGGACGGCGGTGTATCCGGCTGGTCCGTGGCGGTTCCCTCAGACAGTGCAGGCGGCTCACTCGGTTTTTCCTCTTCTGTTTTCTCCGGGGTTTCCTGAATTTCCTGCTCCCTGTCATTTACGGAAGTTCCTGTCTCCGTCTCGATCACAAGCGGCTCTTCCATCTCTGCTTCTGTGCTTTCTGCCGGAGCCGGTTCCGGTGTTTCTGTCTCCACAAAAAGTTCTGTCTCCTCCGATTCTCTCTCCACGACCTGTGCCTCCCTGTCCGGCTCATGGTAGAGCACCCTGCTGATTCCAAACACAAGCACCGCACATACTGCTAGAAGTCCTGCGACTGCCAGCCACTTTTTTGTCTTATCTTTCATGGCATTCCCTCCTTATGCTTTTTTGATTGATTTTCGTAGTTCACACGCTACCATAGAACGTCTGGAAAGTCTATGGAAATGTAATAAGTCTTACGATATCTGTAACATGTTACTAAAATTTCTCCCGGTAGGCCGCCCTCACCTTCAACCTGACCGACATATTCGACAAGATTTTTCCTGCGAAACGCACAGGCACTTCCATCGTGACCTCTGCATCCGCATAATAAGTTCCTCCCGGCGATGCCAGTGCCGTGTTGTGGATGTCCACAGAAAGATTTTTGAGCCTGTACTCCAGTTCACCACTGTTGTTATAGCGGACATAACTGTTCCCATCCTCTTCCAGACCAAGCAGAAAACACATCCTGCCATAGATATCCCCATGGTCCACGGATGCCGCAAATCCCGTATCGTCCGGCTCATATCCTGCAGCATATCCTTCCCTGACACCATGATAAACTTCATTGTAATTGTCGTTTACCACGGAAACTACGGCAGATTCCATGGCATCTTTGATTCCGGCTGCCGTGATGACAAGGCGCATGTATTCTGAAACACCAAGGATGATAAAAAGCATGGCTATTGTTGCAGCTACAGCAACCGGAGCCATGCTTCCCTCCTGCCCTGTCAGAAGTCTTTTTAAACTCTGATAGCATTTTCTCATTTCCAATACACCTCACTCTTTCCCGATGCCCTCGCCCTTATGGTTACCGGAAACGACCTTAACTTTCCAAAAAGTCCGAGGTCTTTCTGTAACGTCAGTGTTACCGTCACCTCTTCATTCAACTGGATTTTTCCGGTTCTTGACCAGCTTACGGCTGGATGTATCCCTGTTTTTTCCTCCAAGGTTCTCTGCCTTGCGGTTGTCTCACTTCCAACCCTGCCGCTGATCTCTGCCTCCCTCACCAGCTCGTCTGCAAAATTGTCAAGCTGTATCTTCGTGATAAAAACCGGGAATATCCTGACGCCAAGGGCAATGACAAACATCACACAGAATACAACGACTGCCGCATCGATATATCCCTCCCCCTTTTTGTCCCTCATAATTTTATAGATCCGCTTCATTTTTTCTCCTTCCTGCGCTTTTATCAGAACAGTGTTCCCATGGACTTTATGATCTCATAGCCGATGATGGCAAAATAGGTTGCAAGGAAACATAAGAGCATGGCAAAAGAAAAGACACGGATTTTCGGCGGGATTTTTGCCGCCTTTGCCTTTAACCTCTGCAGTTCTGCCTGCTTGAAGTCGTGTGTGAGCATCTGGAAATACACTGCACCGTCATCTCCTCTTAACACACCGATCAGTCCGCGGACCACATCGGAGAGCTGCGGGGAATTGAGCCTTGCCTCGAAACGGGTGAGTGCTGCCTCATAGCTGCTGGAGCGCATGTCGGCACACACAATGTCCAGTTCCTTCTGGAACATCTCCCCGGCATTTTCCTTATAATGCTCCAGCATGGAAAGTACATCCCTGCTGTTTTTCAGCTCCTGTGTGATGGTGGAAACAAAACGGTACAGTTCCCCCTCGATCTGCTCCCTTTTCTCCCTTACCAGCTCTTCTGCTTTTCTTGTCTCCTTATAGTAGACTATGACTCCTAAAAGCACGAGCAGGATGGCAAGCAGAGGAAATACATGCAGTGCCGGAAGGATCAGGAGAAAAATGCTCCCTGCCTTCAGATAGGCATACGCCATATAGGTTTCCGGTGTCATCTTAAGTCCTGCCGCATTAAGGACATTCTGCATCCTGCTTTTTTTGTAGGCATTCATCCCGATGTATTTTCCTAAGTATGCCGCTCCGTCCATGTAGAACGCATCCAGTGTTTTCTGCAGTTTCTTTTCTTTCTTCCCTGACTGCATCATCGCCCTGCCGATCCGCAGTGTCGGCAGCTTTAAGATGCCCGACAGCAGAAGGAACAGTCCGCATGCCGTCAGGATGAATACAACTATCAGTACGATTTTCAATTTATCCCTCCCCCTTATGTCCGGTATTCAATCGGCTTTGTCAGTTTTATGACGCATGCCGTGGAAACAAATATAATTGCGCCGGTAACCGCCAGCATAATCTGTCCGGGGATGGTATGCATGAGCGTATCGTACCAGGACTGGTTCAGAAAATATAACAGCGGGATATTCCCCACTGCCAACACCACCATTGTGATAAATTCCTTTCTGGGTTCAAATACCAGATACTCCAGCTCTGCATTCACGATGCGCATGTCCGACAGTTTCACCACGATCGGTGTCAGTGTTGTCTTTAATGACCGGTCATACAGGCAGGACTTTAAGGCATCCACCCATTCCATGAACACATCATTTTCAATCTTTCCCTTAAGCTCCTCCAAGGCTGCCTCAAGGTCTGGATCAATGAGCCGGATTCTTGACACAAAATCTGCAAACACGGTCTTGACCGGCGGATTTAAATATTCAAGGTTTTCCTCCACCGAAGTCAGAATGTCCTCACTGCGCAGATACGCCGTTGTAATAATAGACAGTGCGGTTTCCAGTTCCGATGACACATCCTTTTTGAAATGGGATGCGGTCAGCCTGATGTACCAGAACGGCAGAAATAAAAATCCGCATGCCAGCACCGGAACCAGAAAAACATTTCCGATCATGACCGCAATGGCTGCTCCTGCGGCAAACAGCAGAAGGGATGCAGTGCATAAAAGCGGGAACAGCTCCTCCCTGTCCGTTGTTTTCAAAATTTCCTGTACTTCCTCGATCTCCCTGCGGAAATAGGATTTTTTCCTGCGCTTGGTTTCCTCCAGTATCTCCTCACGGATTCCTTTCGGTGCGTCCAAAAGCCTGTGGAAAATGTTCCCCGTAAAGTCATTTAACCGGATTTGGAACAGCAGGAATGCTCCTGTAATGATCCCGATGCAGGCAATGACCTGTAATGTCAGCATACTTTCTTCCCTCCTTTTTCAATTCTTTCCAGCACATCCTTTGGCATGCCGTTTTCCAAAAATCTCTTTTTGAGGCTCTCGGAAATTCCGCACACCTTCTTATGCGTGCCATTAATGATAAAGCGGTCCCCTTCCATCCGGTTTTCGGTGATCTCATAGCGGTACAGCGGGTTGAACTTCCGCTTTCCGTCTGCCGTGATCTCACACTCCATGATTTCCATGAGTTTCCTCTTGCGGTTCTCAAGCTGCTTGGTGAACACCACGATAGGGAATGCCTCCGTTACAAGGTCCATCAACACCTCGTCATCCATGTCATATTTTCTCTTGCACAGTGTCCTCATTCGGCTGTAAGTGGATTCACAACTGTTGCTGTGGATCGTGGTAAGCACCGTGTGTCCGGTTCTTGCCGATTCCTGTGCCGTGTACGCCTCTGAACTACGCATCTCCCCGACACAGATGATCTCCGGGTTAAAACGCAGTGCCATATCAAGGAGCATGTCCTGATCAATGTTCTGCTTTTCATTTTCGCTGTATCTGGTCAGCGTATGGATGACACTGTTGGTCACTTTTCCATCCTTTTCCCTTACGAGTGCCAGCTCACGGCTGCCGTTTTCGATGGTAAAGATACGCTTTCCATCCGGTATGGTGGTAAGCAGCCAGCCTGCAAGTGTGGTCTTACCGGAACTGGTGGCTCCTGCGACACAGATGCTGATGCCATAACGCAGACACTCTGCCAGAAAGTCCAGCATTTCCCCCGTTGCGGTGCCGCCATCCACAAAGTTTTCCTTTTTCAGGCTCTGCGGATTGACAATACGGATGGATGCTGCAATCCCCACATCTTCATCCACGAGCGGCGTCTTTAACACGGCGATTCGGATATTCTTGCTCAGATGTCCTAACACCGCAGGGGAGGCATTGTCCAACACCATGCCCGACACATGGAGCATGCGCCTTATGACATTGACCGCATGCTCCGGGGACTCGAAGTGTTCCTCCAGCTTTTCACACCTGCCGTCATTGTACTGTATCTCGATATCCCGCCAGGAATTGATATCGATTTCCTCTATCCCTGTTCCAAAAATGTACTTGGTGAGGAAGGAAAACTCTGCCATTTCCGTGTAAAGGTCATCGATCAACTGTTCCTGTGTTTTTCCCTTTACCGTGATACGGTAGTCACAGATGTACTTTGTAATGTACCGCTTGACCTGCTGTTTTACTTCCTCGCTCCCGCCTTCCACCATGAGCGTGGAATATTTGCTGGAGATATACTCCTGCACCTCTTTTAAGACATCCGAAAATGCCCTTCCCTTTTCCTCCGGGGAAAAGAACAGATTCTGGTTATTTTTCATACCCCGAATACCTCCCTGCTGATTTTCTCTATCTCCCTGCGGAATGCCCGGCTCTCCTTCAGGCCGAGTTCCCCAAGCAGTTCCCCTTCTAAAAACTGTGCTTCCACCTCACTGCTGTGCGGAATTTGGAACGACACACTGCCAAGGATTTGTTCCATGTGGCTGCTTGCCTCCTGCTGTCTGATATTGGACACGGCCTTCAACTGCTTGTCGGCATCCCATTTGTGGTCTGATAGCAGTGGAAGCTGGGAGGATAAGTAACTGATGGATTTTAAGTCACACCCTGCCAGCCTTAACACCGTATCTGCCTCCATCAATGCGACCGCCGACAGGATATCCGATGCGATATTGCTGGTGCAGTCCACGATGACATACGGTGCGATCTGTGCTGCAAGCTGGAGCAGTTCTGCCGCCTGCTCTTTTTCATAGGGCGGATAGGTGAACACATTCTCCCCCTTTAACATCCCGACCATGGAAAGATAATCATTCTTCCGGTAGAACATGCAGTTCTTCTTGATGAGGTTTTCCGTCACATGGGATGCGGCAAGAATGCTCCCCAACGACCTTTCCTGTTCAATGTCTGACGGTGCGCATAAGTAAGGCAGCGGCGGAGTGATCATATCCGCAAGGATTAAAATGACATTTCTCTTTTTCTTTGCCAGATGCTCTGCCAGTTTCACAGACACCACCGTCTTGCCGGAGGAAGGGCTGCCCCACACGGCAAGCACGCCTCCCTCTTCCGGCATCTCTTCTTCCCTTTCCTGCTCCAAATTTCTCTGGAACAAAGAATTTTTCATGAAATTCAAACACTATTCCTCCATATCCGTATCATTTTTCTCGTCTGCCGAGGTTTCTTCTGCCGTCACTGCATCCGCTTCCCCTCCTGTCCTCGGCACCTCATTTTTTACAACAGATACCTCTTCTTCCTCTGTGGTTTCTTCCAGAAGCTCCTCCAGCACCAGATCCTGTGCTTCAATGAACTGTGCAGCTTTCTGGCTGTCTCCCCTGTATACCAGTGACAGATGGATTTCTCCCTCTGCTTCCAGCCTTGCCAGCAGTCTGCTCTGCTCCGGTCTGACTAACACCGTGACGGTGGACGGAAGCTCCTTCTCCTCTTCCTGCTCCTGTGTATTAGCATCATAGCCGGACTTTGCCGTCACTGCGATGACCTCCACATATTTTAATTCTGCCGGGATCACTGTCTCCCCACTGCCCAGGTAATCCGGTGCGATGACCGACACAATATCCCCGCTCTTTAATTTGCCGGAGAGTCCTTCCGCAAAAGAACTGATGGTGATGGAGATTGCCTGTTTCTCCCCGTTTAAGTTGTAAAGGTATTTATTTTCTGCAGCCGGCTCGTCTGCTACTTTTTCTGCTACGATATAATCCCCTGCATAAACATCCGCGGTCAGATATTTTCCTTCCGCCTCCGTGATGCTCCTTAACACATTTTCGGGCAGGTTGTAACCTCCCACCTCGACTTCCTGCAGCATTCCTTTTTTGATCTCTTCGCCTGCCTTAACGTCCTTTACAAAACGCACGATTGTGGTCTTTTGGGACAGTCCGGCATTGACAAGCGGTGTCACTGCAAAACAGATGAGCAGGGACACTACAATGCAGAGTACCCCAAGAACAGTACGGTTTTTTAACAGTTTCATGATTCTCTTCTCCTCCTATCTCGATGTCTCCGTATATTTTTTCTTTCTTGCTGCCACGACAGTTCCTGCAAGCAGTGCCATAATCCCTGCCAGTAATAATTTCTTTTTCAATTCTTTAACCTCCTATCCAGATACCAATCAGCATTCCTGCAAAAAGAAACGGAACAAGCGGGTATGCCTGTTCCTGTTCCTTCTCCTCTTTTTGTTTCTTTCTGTTCTTTTTCCTGCCCATGCCCCCTGCCGCATGCCACAGCACCAGCAGGCACAATGCAAGGAACAGTCCCGTAAGCGCTTGGCTCGCTCCAAGAACCAGGCCGCATACCCCCATGAGTTTCACATCCCCTCCGCCGATTCCTCCTATGGTAATGCCTGCAAGGAGCAGCGGAAGTCCTGCAAAAACTCCCAAAAGATTTGGCTGTCCCGGTGGCAGCATGCTGGTAAGTGCCACCAGAACGACCAGCCAGTCCGGGATGGTCCTTGTCCTCATATCCATGACCGCCGCCAAAAACAGAGCAGAAAAAAAGAAAGCCAGCCTGATCATGCTACATTCCCATGTTCATGCCGCCTTCTTCCTGTTCCAGCTCCTCTGCCTCCTCCGGTTCCTCGTCCAGATCCGTCTGCTGGTGCATAAAAGTTTCATACGCTTTCTGTACCGTCTGGTCAAATTTTTCCTTGATTCCCCTGTCGGCAAAGAACACCGCATCCTTGTACTGTTCATTTGCCCCTGTCTTTGTTTTCGGCATGGCAACGGTCAGCCCGTAGTCATCTTCCTTGATTCTGACATTTCGGATCGTCATGAAATCCCCGATCTTTACATCGGCAAGGGCAAGGACACCCTTTTCCGGCTGTGTTTTTGTGATGGTAGCCTCCATCTGCATGTCTGCCCCTGCATTTGCCTGCACTGCGGCATTTTCCTGTACTGCTTCCTGCTGTGTCTGTGTGTTTGCTCTTCTAGGCATCTGTTTTCCTCCATATCCTTCTGTTATTTTTCCTGTTTCCCTGTTTTGGACCGGTGTTCCTTATCCTGCGTAGTTGAACATGTCCTGAATCCTCTGGGTAAGGGTAGGCATCACCACATCCCCGAAGAGTGCATAAAGACCTGCCAAGAGCAGTGCGCCGAGAACGACTGCGATCAGGATTTTGACCGCCGTATCCACGTAGTTCTCGCCCTTGGTATCCTTCATTAACATTCCTGCTCTCACGGCAACTGCCTTTACATTCTGTGCTGCTTTTTTCATCATATTTCTCATATTTTTTTCCTCCAATTTTTTCTAATGATCTGCTGAACCATTTCTGTGCGGTCCGCTCTATGTTCTCTGGTTTTATCCGGTTACATTCCTGCCATCTCCATCGGCTGCCCTTCCGGTGCCTGCATCCCATGATGCTTTGCTACCGTATCCTGCCCCTGCGAAATTGCCTGCTCATAAGCTCCGATGACTGCTTCATGGAGCTGTTTTCTGCATTCCTGCGTGATAGGAAAACAGATGTCCTTGTACTCATTCCCAGCCTTATAGCTTGGCATGGAAACAAACAGTCCATTGCTTCCCTCAATAATCTTGACACCCCGGATTGCAAATGCCCCGTTGATGTTTACGGATGCTGTTCCCTTGATGCTTTCCCCCGGCCGGATGGACTGGATGCGCACATCAAACTGGAGTGGGGAGTTTTCTTTGTTCCCTGCTCCGTATGGTGCCTGCTGTTCTGTGGTTTCTGCCCGGCTCTGGGCAGTTTTTGCCTTTGGCATAATGCTCCTCCTTGTTAAAATCTGATTTCCTCATACCCGGATGGCTCGACATAGAAAAAGCGGCTGGCTTCCCCATCCGCAAACTCGACCACATCCGAAATGGACAATACATGTCCCTGAAACCCTTCCGGTACTCTCCGTCCGTATTTCTCCCAGACTTCCTCCAGACTATAGTTTTCTATCTCCCCCTCATAGACTCTGACATATTCCTCCCTACGCGGCCTGTCATACCCTCTCTTTTTTCTCTCTGCCAGACTGATAAACCGCATCATGATCGGACTGTCCTGTCCCAGTTGATAGATTCTAAGCCTCCTCCCTTCCCCAATGCTGACCTCCGCTGTCTCTTTGACACCACCTCCCTCCGACAGCCGGTCATACACACCCTCCCGGAATACGGGTTCCACCAAAAACTGTTCCTTCACAAATGAAACCAGCTCCTCTTTCTGGAACATGCAGTCAATGACTGCTTTCCCGTCTCCCAGATAGCCAGCCGGATTCCCATAAAAAAATACGATCCCGTTCTGAACATAAATCCTTTTCATACGCTTTCCCCACCCATGCTGCGCAGGTAAGGGATCAACTGCCTGTCTAAGAATGCCTTGTCCCCGCAGAATACAAACATCTTGGAGAGTCCGATCAAAAATGGCTCGCCCTCCATGGTGTGCAGGGTGATGATGCTTCCCTCATCGCAATGCCGGATAAATTCTGCAATGGAGCAGAGATTCCCGTCCACCAGCGTCTGGCTGACCTGATCGTCCCTGATTTCAAATGCCCTGTACTTATTCCTTAACAATCCGTACCTCCCTCCTGCTGTGCGAATTTCAGAATCCTTGCCGCAAGTGCCACCTGTTTTGCCGGACTCATATGTTTTACCGCCGCATTTACATAGGCTTCCACTGCCTGCGGGTCCTGACTCCCCATCTCCACGATATCTACTTTGGATACCATGATTTTTCCACTGCTCACGGACAGCTTTACGATATCCCCGCTCTCAAGCTCTGCCATCTGGCGGAATTCTTTCGGGATCAGGATGCGTCCTTTTTCGTCTAACAGCTTATACACCGGTTTTTTCATCCGTTCCCTCCTCTGTGGTCCGCAAAATGATGTTTACCTTATCCTCCGTGATGCCAAGCTCCCTGCAGATGGCAAGCAGTTCCTCCGGCACTTCCGTCCCCTGCACAAGTTCTGACGGCAGGATGATAATGCGTCCTTCCTGACACACAATGTCAAGGTCTGCGTCCATCGGGATTCCGGCATCCCTTAATAATTCTTCCGGTATCTGGAACGCAATGTTTTCCTCCTTTGCCAGTTCCTCTGCCACATCCTGTCCTGCCCTTGCAAGCAGGAACTCCTTTGCCGTGTTCTTAAGTTCCCCGTCCTCTGCCATATACACAAGTTTCACGGTGTCACCGGTACAGATACCAGCCTGCTCTAACACCACTGCGGGAATCTCAATACACCCGTTTTCCGTCATCTTTCCTTCCATTTCTACTAACTGAAGCATGTTTTCCTCCTTCTTTCTTTTTTTATGTGTCCTGTGGCTCTTCCTCTGTCTCCTTTCCCTTCCACCGGACCGTTTTCTGTTCCCCGTACAGTTCAAACAGGTTCATCTGCATCGGCATGCTTTTTTTCCTTTCCTCCATGTCATAGTTGGCGATTAGAACTTCCGGGAACTCACTTCCGTTGTCATACCTCTGTGCAAGATTATTGATTCTTGTCACCGCTTCAATCTGGAAGTCCTGATACAGCTCACGGATATAGGCACAGTCGTTATAGGAAACCATGAACTTTCCCTGTATGCCTTTTAAGGTATCCCTGAGTCTCACATGATCTTCCTTACGGAACACCACCTCATAATGTCCCTCGGTTTCAAAATACGGCGGATCGCAATAAAAAAAGGCATTCGGTCTGTCATATTGACGGATGAGTGCCTCAAAATCCTTATTCTCGATCACGGTATCCTTCAGCCTGCGGTTTGCCTCCCAGATGATGGTAAAAGTTTTGCGTATGTCAAAAGGCTGGCAGCCATAAGAGGTGCATCCGCTTCCATAGCTGTAACGGATGATCTTATAAAATGCCGCTGCCCTTTTTACATCCCCTACTGCGGCACGCTCCATGAGAATGTCACGGATTTCTGTCGCCTCTGGTTCTTTCAAGAAGTGTGTTGCAATCTCTAATTCTTCTGCAAGATGTTCACTCTTAAATTCTTCCATGGTCAGAAATTTCCGCAGTGTTGTAAATTCATCTCTGGAGTTGAGCGGCAGGAAGGACAGTTCCCGAAGCAGTGCCATTGGCCTTTCCTTGACACAATAAAAGAGGTTTGCAAGATTTGAATTAAAATCATTGTAAACCTCCATGCATTTATCCGGCGGTTTCCCGAATAAAACCCAGCCGCCACCGCCAAATACTTCTATGTAGCGGTCATAGTTTTTCGGCATGCGCAGATAGATCAGGTCGCGCAGTGCTTTCTTGCCGCCAACCCAGCTTATGATGCTGTTCAAATTTTTTTCCTCCTATTTTGGTTCATTCATATGGAAAGCCTCCCCCTGCACCAGCAGTTCATCCACCATCCTGCGGATGTCTGCCACCTCCTCCGGCATCTGTGTAAAATCCACATGGTGATCCCTTTCCACAAGCGGTGTGTACCAGTAGTCATATGGGATATAATACTCTGCCAGTGCCTGTTTCTGTTTTTCACTCAGGAAGCTGCTGCCCTGCTCCATCATGCCGCCCGGAGTCATGAAAATCGTTCCGAAGTGTTCCCCGGAAGACTCCAGATCAAGCGTGACAAGTGCCAGCGTGCGTATGCCGGAATCCCTTCCGCAGACCACCGCCGGCATCATCACCATCCCATACTCCTCATCCACATATCCTTCCCCGTACACGGTTTCAAATGCCTGATGCATGGCAAGCAGCTTTTGGGCAGCATAGGCGGTATCCCCTCCATTGCATGACACATTCAGCCGATAGAAATCTGTTTCTTTTAATATCTCATTTACTTTCCCTAAAAACTCCCTGCATTTCTTTTCGGACAGGGTTTCCTTCTGCGGTACGACAGTAAAGTCATCCTCTTCCACATTCAGGGCCAGCGTGCTTCCATTTTCCCATTCCACATGAATTTGTCCGATATCATCCACATCAATTACTTTTCCCTCCATGCCGGACGGCATCTGGTGTTCCCCTTCCATCTGCCCCAGCCTGACCACGGTACCCGCAGGATATCTTTCCTTCAGCCGTTCTATCTGTTCCCTTCTTAACATTCCTCACCTTCCTCGATTTCTTTTACCAGTTTTCGGATTCGTATTCCATCCTTTATTCCCTGTATATAAAGCTGTTCCTGTTTTATCTGGCTGATGTCTAACATGCATCCAAAAAGTTCTGTCACCATCCTGTACGCTTGTGGGTTTGACAGCTCCAGTTCTTTTCTTAAGTCTGCCAGGAACTTTTTTTCCTTCTTTGAAAGTTCCCTTGCCTCTTCCTGATCCATGATCTGCTGGCGGTATGATTCGATAAGCTCCCCAAAAAACTGCACCATGACTGTATCATCCAATTTCATCTGTTTGCCTCCTTGGTTTATTTGGGACACACAATACTACATACACCAGCACATATCCAGCAGAATATTATTTTTTTACAGAGTCTGCGTCATGCCATGATTCCAGATTCTGTCCAGTTCTTCCTCCGTCATGACGCCCCAGTGTCTTTCCTGTGTCCAGAAACTGACATACAGTTCTCCCTCCTGCGTATAGATTGGTCTTTGTTCAAAGCCTTCTCCCCAGCCGTCACTCATCTGTCCGTCCCAGAAATTTTTCAGTTCATAGATTTCATTTTGTGTCAGAGGCTGGCAGATACTGCATTCCAGAACTCCGAACAGTTCTCCCCGGATGTTCTGCACTCTCGGAAATGCACTGATCACTTTTGCAGCCACCTGTCTGTTCCCGTCAAAATAATGCATGAGTCCCCTCGGCTCTTCTTCCACATGCCTTTCTTTGAGGATGGCTTTCTGGATTTGTTCCTCATAATCTGCCAGTTCACTCCGGTACAGCGTTTCCTGCTCCTCTCCATCCTGATACATCATCCCTGCCAGCGAACTGTAAAGGCAGAACGTTTCACAGGGTATCCCGTTTTTTTCAAGCAGATCGGCAAATTCCCCCTGATATTCCTGATACTCATGGATCGCCCTCTGCGTGCCAACAAAGCCCTCTGGAATAAATCCGCTGTCTGCCATCGTTGCCTGTCTTTTATCACGGGCAACCCCGGCATAATCAATATGCGGCAGGAGAAGTTCATCAACTTCAAACATCCCCGCTTCTTTAACCAGAAATTCCCCATACTCTTTATCCGTATGTATCTGCGGATGTATTTCAAATTCATCCAGATGCTTTGCGATGTAAGTGATATCAGTAAATTCACTTGTCCCCACGAATCCTGCCGCCATTGCAAGCCAGTCCATTTTTGCTTCATCAAAACAGCTGACGGTCTGGCACATCTCATTAAAAAGAGTCAGTTTCTGGACATCACCCTGCAGAGACATACACATATCTTCCGGGGAAGGAAGGATGCTTTCCGGCAGCCGGATATTTTCTATCCCGTTCACAATGCCTTCAGCAAATGCTGCGATGTTGAGTCTTTTCTTTACCTTATCCATGGCACTGATGTCCGTTGGAAGATAAAGGTATTCCTTATCCCCTGCCTCATTTTCAAGAGATAAAACCGCCACGGTTTCATCCGGTCTGTCGATGTATTCTGGAAAGGTTTTTCCGTTATAGACCTCCTCCATCTGGAATCCCTGATCTACCAGTATCCCATGTGGCAGGAACTTACATTTTCCTTCTGAAAAAATCTTCTGTGCATATGCGTTAAAATCCATTTTGCTCTTTTCTTCTTCTGAGATTGCAAGATGCCGGTCCAGATAAAGTCTCAGCCCGACACGGTTTCCATCCGTTAAGTCTGTGAGCAGGGACAGTCCCTGCAGGCTGTAAGTCAGGTTGATCAGTTGTTTCATTTCCCGGATGCCTGTTTCACTGCTGTAGACACCCACCACTCTTTTTTCGTATTCCGTCATTCCATCCAGCCTTCTGGCTAAGAAATTAAGTTCGTCCATGCTGACTGTCTGGTCTTTCAGGAACCCAAAATAGGACGGTTCATCCCACACCTCACTGATACAGCATACCGGTACAATATCTTCTATCCCGATACATTTCATGCAATACTGCATGTCCATGTCCGTTGCCGGCAGAGTTATATCTACAGTCTGTCCCCCATTTTTTGCTCTAATCTTCATTCCACACCTCCCGTTCTACGATGTCCACCCCATACCTTTCCATCACGAATGCATTGACGATGAGCCTTAAGATTTCATCCGGTATCAATTCCCTGTCGGTCAGCTCCGACAGCCGGATATGCTTTGTCCCCAGATACACATCCCTTGCCACATGGAACAGGATATATTGTTCCAGCGTAACGCTGCCAAGCCGGATGCGGTCAAAATAAATCCCCGTATCCAGCACCTGCTTAGAAACTTTCTCCCACAGGTTTTCATCTGCAGACAGAAGAACTACTGCGGCGGCATAATTCGGAAGTCCGCACAGGTTCTTTTTCCGTCTGCCAAGCAGCAGGGAAGAAAAATCGTTTCTGTGCCTGCTGTCATAAAAAATCAGTTCCTTTTCTGCGTTTCCAAATACCTCCTGTATCCTTTTCTTTAAGTGTTCCATCTGCATCCGGCTGATGACACAGTCCACAATCTCCGAATAATTTCCCCTGCTTTTCCACTCTTCCATGTCAAACATCCACCCCTGCCCTCTGGGACGATATCCCGGCGGCTGGCGCATCTGCCGTTCTAATAACTGCAGTCTTGGACTGTTGCAAAAAAATCCCGACATCAAATCTGTCTCCTTTCTTTTTCCATAAAAAAAGACAGCACCCATTTCATTTCTAAAATAAGTACCGCCTTACATGTCCATGTGCATTCCCGCTTCCATCTCCCCTGCCTCTTCCCCGCCCTCCTGTACTTCCAGTTCCGGTATCATGTTTCTGTTTAAACTGATTTCCTCCTGCTTCATCTGTTCTGAAATTGCTGCAAGTGCAATGCTGTTCATCTTGTTCTGCAGGTAAGTTTCAAACTCCCCTTTCGCCTCTGTCACGGTTTTATCCATCTGTTCAGCAAACAGTTTCTGCAGATAGGGGATATTACTTTTTAACTCCTGCCGTACATTTTTCAATGTCGAGACGATATTTCTCCGGTCCTCCCTGCTCAGGACACGTTTCTCATCCAGAAGTTTTTCAATCTCCTCTGACCTCTTTTCCAGTTGCCGCACCAAGTCACGGGTTGCTTCATCCACTTCCCGGCGCATTACTTTCTGCCTGTCACTGTATGGGCATGGTTCAACGAATGTCCCATTCACTTTTGTAATGGTAACCGGTATCCCCTCTCCAATGTTAAGTGATGTGATTGCTTCGGCAAACTGTGTATAGGACATCTCCACCTCAACGATCATGTCATTGATGTCTGTCCCTGCCAAAAACCAGTCCTCGTTGCCCTCCCTTTCCATCATGCCTTTTGAAATGGACAGGCGTATGACATTATTATGCATGATGGAACTTCCAAACAATGCCGTTCCTGAACCACCGATTGAGGACCTTGCAAACCGAATCATTCCGTAACTTGGGTGCTGCTTTTTCTCCATCCCTGTTTCTTTTCCTTTCTCTGAATTTTGTCCCAAAATACTTAAAAATCTCTTTTTTGCCTCTATGCATCTATAAAAACGTGGAAAAAAATAGGGCAAAAACTGGTCATTTTTTGCTCCAATTTTTGCCCTCAAACCACAACATCTTGTGGTCTAACATGCCTATTTTTCTTATTTTCCACAATACTGCATCAGAACTACCGTCTCCACATGCACCGTCATCGGGAACATATCTACTCCCACGCCCTTCTCCATCCGGTATCCACGCTTTGTCAGGAACTGCAGGTCTCTCACAAGGGTTTCTGGATTGCAGGAAACATAAATCACTTTCCTGGGAGAGAGTCTGAGCAGGGAGGTCAGAAATTCCTCGCTGCTTCCGCTTCTTGGCGGATCCATGAAGACAACATCGATTTTTTCATTCTTTTCTGCCAGCTCTGTCATGAACACTCCAGCATCATTCTGATAAAATTGAATATTGGATATCTGATTCTGTCTGGCATTGATCACAGCATCCTTTACCGCATCCCGGTTCAGTTCCACTCCGATTACCTCTTTGGCATGATCAGAAGCAATAAGACCGATCGTACCAGTGCCGCAGTATGCGTCCAGCACCTTTTCCTTTCCAGTCAGTCCTGCATACTCGATTGCCTTTCCATAAAGCTTTTCTGTCTGAACCGGATTCACCTGATAAAAGCTCTTGGGAGAAATCTTAAAGGTCTTGGCACAGAGCTTATCCAGAATAAAACCGGGGCCGTAGATAACCTGTTCCTTCTTCTCTCCAAGCACCATGCTGGTACGTTTATCATTCACATTGATCACTACTGTAGTGATCTCCGGATGTTCCTTCCTTAAAGCCTTCACAAAGTTGTTCTTGGATGGCAGAACCGGTGATGCCAACACAAGTATGACCATGATCTCTCCGGTGGCATGTCCAACCCGAACCAGCACATGGCGGAGAAGTCCATAATCGGTATCCTCATCATAAGTTTTGATTTTGAAGGATTTTAACAAACTTCTGACTGTCCTGATAATGGCATCTGCCTTTTCGTTTTCCAGAAGACAGTTATCCACAGGCACCAAATAATGGGTTCCTTCCCTGTAATTTCCGGAGATGATGTTGCCCTTCTGGTCTCTGCCAAAGGTTGCCTTAACCTTATGCCGGTAATGCAGCGGATTCTCCATGGCAATAAACGTTTCCAGCCTGCCAAAGCTCCGCAGCTGTTCCTGCAGCTGCTTCTCCTTTTTCTTTACCTGCTTTTCGTAAGGCACATCCAGAAGCTGACAGCCACCGCATTTTTCAAATACCGGACATACAGACTTCTGTTTCTGTACAGGCTTTTTCATTTCCCCGGATTTTTTCCCCTTATTGCTGTCAGTCTGTTTCCCCCGATATTTTTTCCCGTTAAAATTTCTTTTTTCCTGCTTTTCCATAGCTTTCCTCTTATCCTTCACCCTTTTAATCCAAAAGGATCCACCGGATCCCTTTTTCATATGCATGGCAGCACAAAAATACCCCGGACCAGCCGGGGCATCCTTTATTTTTCATTTGGTTCCATCTTACGTATCTTCACAGACTCAAGCCCTGTGACCAGATCCCTTGCCTTGTCTACATCCGCTTCATTGATCCGAATCGTAAAAACATTCTTTTCCTTGCTTTTATCTTTGTTCATAAGTCGCTGCCAGAGAGTCCTATCCTGCCATTCAATAAAATAGGAAATTCTGTTTTTCAAAAACAGCTTTTCCAGCTTCTCCTTGCTCTCCAGGCTGTACACCTTGCAAAATGCCACTTCCCTGTCAAATACTTTATTGCTGAATGTAATTGCTGACATAGCTTCATCTCCTGTCCTGTATCGTATTTCCATACCTGCTTTATGTCAACTGCTTTTTCATTATAAAGCATTTTCGGTTAACATTTCAAGGTAAAAAACAGATTCCCTGCCAGTATTTTAAACCAGCTTTTTAGAAAGATCCCACAAAGGCTTCTGCTGCATATACTGTTCATTCAGCCAATCCGCTGCTTCCATCACCCCATCTGCAGAAAAATCAAATTCCATCCGCTGCTTCTTTTCTTCCGGTGTTTTGGCATAGCAGCATGGCTCCGGCCAGATCGTCACAAGAAGAACCTCCTTTTCCTCCTCGTTGTCCTCTTCCTGTACCTTTTTTTTATGCTTTTTCAGCATATATCTCATACCATCCATACTGGCACAGTACTCTTCCTTTTTTATATAGTTAAAAATGTGAAACTTGTCTTTCTCTATCACAGTACCAATTCCTTTACATCAGTCTTGAAATCTGACGTTCATATAAGCTATGATCTCGTCTACACATCTTTCAAATCCAAGCTTGGAACTGTCAAGACACAGATCATAGTTCCTCGCATCTGTCCACTCCAGTCCGGTATAGTACCTGTGATAATCTGCTTTGCGCTTATCTACCTTTTGAACATACTTTTCCAGTTCCTTTGGACTCATGCTCTGCTTCTTGGCTGCCTGTTCCAGGCAGTACTCCTTGGGTGCATGGATAAAAACACTCAGTACATTATCATAATCCTTCAGTACATATTCTGCACATCTGCCAACAATAATACAGGATTCGTCCTGCTCTGCCAGCTTCTTGATGATCTTTGCCTGATAATTGAACAGGTTCTCCATGGAAGTAAAATCTTCACTTTCCGGAGGGATCAGTTCTCCATGATATACACTGTGTGCAATCTTGAACAGCTTTGTATTCTTGATTTTTTCATCTGCATTCCTGAACAGATCTTCATTGATCCCGCTGTCTTCTGATGCCAGCCTTAATAATTCCTTATCATAATAATGGATCCCCAGTCTTTCTGACAGCATCTGTGCAATCGTTCTTCCTCCGCTGCCATACTGTCTGGCAATCGTGATCACAATGTTCTTATCCATAACTCTGTTCCCCCTGTCTATTCCCCTAAATACGCTTTCTTGATTGCATCATTATGCAGAAGCTCATCTGCTTTTCCTTCCAGTACGACATTTCCTGTTTCCAGTACATATGCCCTGTCAGCAATGGAAAGTGCTTTCCTGGCATTCTGTTCCACCAGAAGTACTGTTGTTCCACTGGCACTGACACTCTGGATGATATCAAAAATCTCATTTACAAAAATAGGTGACAGTCCCATGGAGGGTTCATCCATCAGTATGATCTTGGGATGGGACATCAATGCCCTTCCCATGGCAAGCATCTGCTGCTCACCACCACTCAATGTACCAGCCATCTGATTCTGACGTTCCTTCAGTCTTGGAAATCTCGTATAAACTGTTTCCAGTGTCTGCTCTATTTCATTTTTGTCCTTCCGTGTATAAGCACCCATCTTCAGATTCTGTAATACTGTAAGATTAGCAAATACTCTTCTTCCTTCCGGCACATGAGCCATGCCCATTCCTACAATCTTATGAGCCGGTACTTTAGTAATTTCCTTACCTTCAAACTGCACAGTTCCCCTGTCAGCCGTGATCAGCCCGGTGATCGTATGCAGAATCGTTGTCTTTCCTGCCCCATTTGCTCCGATCAGCGCAATGACCTCTCCTTCGTTAACATCAAAGGATATCCCCTTGATCGCTTTTATTATACCATAACTTACTTCCAGATCTTTTATCTCTAATAATGCCATGCCCTTATCCCCCTATTCACCAAGATATGCTGTAATAACCTCAGGGTTATTTAACACTTCACTGGTATCTCCCTGTGCAAGCACACGGCCAAAATTCAAAACTGTCAGTTTTTCACAAATACCGGAAACAAGCTTCATATCATGTTCAATGAGCAGAATCGATACATCAAAATTATCCCTCACAAAACGGATCGTTTTCATCAGATCCTGCGTTTCATTCGGGTTCATGCCCGCTGCAGGCTCATCCAGGAGCAGAAGCTTTGGCTGTGTGGCAAGTGCTCTTGCAATCTCCAGTTCACGCTGTTTTCCATAAGGGAGATTTGATGCAAGGAAATCTGCCTGGCCATCCAGGTCAAATACCTTCAGAAGCTCCATTGCCCGCTCATTCATTTCCTTTTCTACTTTATGGTATCTGGGAAGACGCAGTATCCCCTCCAGCGTAGAATACCGGAAATGATTATGCAGACCAACTTTAACATTATCCAGTACTGAAAGATTCTTAAACAACCTGATATTCTGAAAAGTTCTGGCAACCCCTGCCATATTTACTTCTATCGTGCTGCGGCCTGTAATATCCTGCCCATCCAGTCTGATAATCCCTTCATCGGGCTTATAAACCCCCGTCAGAAGATTAAATACCGTTGTCTTACCGGCACCGTTCGGTCCGATCAGTCCATAGAGCTGTCCCTTTTCAATTGTAATATGAAAATCATCTACTGCATGCAGCCCTCCAAAGGAGATACTCAAATTCTGTACATCTAATATTGCTGACATATTATTTTACCTCCTTTACTTTTCCGGCAAACAGCCCTTTAAGCGAATACTTTTTACGAAGATTTAAAAGCTTAGGACTCCAGTTAAAGAGCATGATCGCTATCAGTACAATAGAATAAATCAGCATACGATAATCATTCATACCCCTGAGAAGTTCCGGAAGCAATGTCAGGATAACTGCTGAAATGATGGATCCCCTGATATTTCCAATCCCACCAAGTACAACAAATACCAGGATGGTGATCGACATATTATATCCAAAGTTCTTCGGTGTTGCCATCAGACTGTTCAGATTATGCGCATACAGGACACCTGCCACACCAGCCAGTGCCGCAGAAATGGAAAAAGCCATCAGCTTATACCTGGTAATCCTGATTCCTACTGACTCCGCTGCAATCAGATTATCCCTGATCGACATGATCGCACGTCCATCCCTGGATTTGATCAGGTTCAATACGATAAACAGTGTGATCAGTATCAGTATCGTTCCTACTATAAAATTGGAATCCTTGGGTGTTCCTGTAATTCCCTGTGCACCATTAATAATGAGATCTCCATCACTTTCCATATTCATTGATGCCGCATCCTTCATGGAAATATGGATACCGTTTGCATCCTTTCCTACATAAATAACATTGATCACATTTTTGATGATCTCACCAAATGCAAGCGTAACAATCGCAAGATAGTCTCCCTTTAACCGCAGAACAGGCATACCGATCAGAAGTCCGATCAGACCCGCACATACTGCACCGATCAGGATTGCCAGCGTAAATCTGACAGGTGCAACAGTAATCACATTTTCCATACACCTTGAGAAAAATGCACCGGTAAACGCACCCACACACATAAATCCGGCATGTCCAAGACTCAGCTCTCCCAAAATACCAACTGTCAGATTTAAGGAAATCGCCAGGATCACATAAACACACAAAGGAACAAGAAGCCCCTTCATCAGGCTGGATATGCTCCCTGTTGCCGTCATGATCTCTACTATAATAAATGCAACGATCACAATTCCATATGTGATCAGATTCTCTTTAAAATCTTTTGTCATCTTCATCTGCTTATTCCCCCTACACCTTTTCCTGAATCTTCTTGCCAAGGATACCTGTAGGTTTTACCAACAGCACCAATATCAGCACAAGAAATACAATCGCATCTGAAAGCTGGGAAGAAATATATGCCTTACTTAAAATTTCAATGACACCAAGAATGATTCCACCGATCAGTGCCCCTGGAATAGAACCGATCCCTCCAAATACAGCTGCCACAAATGCTTTGATACCTGGCATGGATCCCGTATATGGTGTCAGTGCCGGATAAGATGAGCAGAGCAGCATACCTGCAATTGCAGCCAGTGCAGAACCAATCGCAAATGTCAGTGAGATCGTTCCATTTACATTGATACCCATCAGCTGTGCGGCTCCTCTGTCCTCGGAAACTGCCTGCATGGCCTGTCCTGCTTTTGTCTTATTTACAAATAACGTAAGTCCCACCATGATCACAATACATGAAATGATAGTTACGATCGTTTCTCCTGTGATAATGATCTGCCCACCAGCCAGTGAAATGGCAGGAACTGTTACTACAGAGGTAAATGCCTTTGTATTCGCACCAAAGATCAGGAGCGCCACATTCTGCAGAAAATAGCTGACACCAATAGCTGTGATCAATACGACAAGAGAGGAAGCTGCCTGACGGAGCGGCCTGTATGCAACTGCTTCTATGGCAATCCCAAGGACTGTGCATACCAGAACTGACAGCACAATACCTACGGCCGGGGGCATACCTGCCATACTTACTGCCGCAAATATAGTATAAGCTCCAACCATGATAACATCACCATGGGCAAAATTCAGCATCTTGGCAATTCCATATACCATGGTATACCCCAGTGCAATGATGGCATATACACTTCCAAGGCTGATTCCATTAATTAAATACGAAATAAAACTCATAATAATACCGTATCCTTTCCCGTCGTTTTACACATACAATGTATACAAGTATAATTTACAACACTCTTTGTCATTATAACAAACCTTCCTGATATAATGCAAGTGCGCTTTTGTCCTATAAACCCAATAGAATCCCGAAAAAAAAGAGGGTTACAACCTGTAACCCTCTTTGACTACATCATAAGCTTACTGAACTAATGCGTAAGCACCATTCTTGATCTCCATTGCCTTAGGCGCCTTATTTACCGTACCATCAGCTGCCCAGTTCATACCCTCACCTGTCAGTCCATTGACCGTAATCTCCTGCATAGCTGCTTTCATTTTGTCACAAATTCCTGAAACACCATCTGAAGGTACTACATCGCCTTTTTCTGCTGCTGCCTTGATTGCATATACTGCATCATATGCATCTGCTGCAAACTGGTTCGGAGTATCATTGTAAGCAGTCTCATATGCACTTACAAACTTCTTTGTCAGATCATCCTGTGCATCTGCTGCGAACGGTGTCAACAGCATAACGCCTTCTGCCAGGCTGGTATCAAAGTTCTCTACACCAAGAATACCGTCAAGTCCGTCACAACCAAAGAATTTAGGTGCATATCCCATGGAATCTGCCTGCTTCAGGATCAGAGATGCCTCTGTGTAATAGATAGGAAGAAATACGAGCTCAGCTCCTGCTTCCTGTGCCTTGGCAAGCTGTACAGAAAAGTCCGTCTTATTATCAGCTGTGAAAGCTTCTTCGGAAACGATCTCAAAGTTCTGTGTTGCTGCTTCCTCTTTAAACTTTGCATAAATACCTGAAGAATATACATCGGAACTATCGTAAATAACCGCTACCTTGCTTGCAAGACCATTTTCTCCAATATAATCTGCTGCTCCAACACCCTGGTTAGGATCTGTGAAGCATACCTGGAATACATTGTCATTTCCTTCAATACAATCTACAGAAGAGCCTGAAGGTGTGATCTGGAACATATTGTCATTCTTGGATTCTGCTGCAACTGCTACGCAGCATCCACTTGTTACAGAACCAACCAGCATGTTCATACCCCAGTCCTTTAAGGTATTGTAAGCATTTACTGATTTCTCATTGTCCAGCTCATCATCCTGGAAATTGTACTCAATCTGGTATCCGTTGATACCACCTGCCTCGTTGATCTCCTTAATTGCCAGTTCAGCACCATTCTTAACTGCGATACCATAAACGGCACCTGCTCCGGTGATCGGTCCGATACCACCGATCTTAAAGGTCTCTGCTGATGCGTCAGCGCTGTCTGTACCTGCACTGCTGTTTGATCCACATCCTGCCAGAAGAGACATTGTCATGGCTGCTGCAAGTGTTAAACTAATCAGCTTTTTCATAATATTCCTCCTCCCGGGAAAGCTCATTCCCATCAACTTCTTAATTTTTTTCAAATGCTATCCTATCTCATATCAGAAATATTGTCAATAAAAAACAAAAGCAAAAAACCTCACAGTACTTATTTCCTAAATACTGTGAGGTTTCCAAGTCGGAGTGACAAGACTTGAACTTGCGGCCTCTACTTCCCTAAAGTAGCGCTCTACCACCTGAGCCACACCCCGAAACGCAAGATTTATTATATATGTGCGATCATTAAAAGTCAAGTCCTAATTTGAAATATTTTTAATTATAAGAATTTTTTAAACTATTTAATAAATTTTAACGTGGTAAAGTGGCTGTCAGGAACTGACAGCCACTGCAAATCCATATTCTTCCATTATTATGCTGCTCTTTTCATTTCTGATGTCCCTGTATCCCTTCAGCAAAACCTGCTGCTTTTCCCCGGAATGATTCATCAGGATCAGGCAATTACTTTTTTCTATACATTCCACACACTCTGGAATATCCCCATAACCTGACGCTGTTCCCGTTTCTCTGCATATCTCCTGTAACATTCTGTCATAGGCTTCCATACAACAGCTGATATAAAATACTCGTCCGTTTCCATATCTGTTTTCTGAAACCAGTGGACCTCCTTCTGGACTGATCCAGTTCTTTCTAAAGCTTTCTGCATTGTCCAGTTTCAGTTCTTCCCGCCATAACTGCATATTTCCTATTTCTTCATAGGGTATAATTTCCCTTTCCATTGCATGAAATGATGCGATGGTAACACCACTCATATTTCGAAAAACTCCCGGCAATATTTCTGTCGTGATCTGATTATTAATCCTTCTCTGTCCTGAAAATGGTGTCAAAATGATATTTCCACCATTTTTTACATATCTGCTTATTCTTTCAGCATCTTCTTTGCCTATCATGCTGATAAACGGTAAAATAACCAACTCATATGCATCCAGATTTTCTGCAAGACTCCCCACTCTGACTGGTACATGTATCCTTCTCAAAGCCTCATAATACCGTACAACCTCTTCCTTATACACAAAGCCCCGTACATGTGGCTGCTCATCATGACAGAATTTATTATCATAATCATATACTAATAGAACCTTCTTTTTCTCGGGAAGTCTGAGATACTCCTCATTTTCCTGAATACTGCTGATAGCCTGCCCAATTTCCTGATATCTTTTTCCCGGCACCCCATCATGATCCAGGATTCCATACCAGTACTGTTCTGCACCAAACGGACATGTCCTCCATCTGAAATAAATCAGTGCTTCTATTCCTCTTGATGCTGCCTGCTGGCTCCAGAGTTTTAGCTGTCCACTCTTTGGGGTTTCTCCAAGTACATTCCATCCGCACGGACCACTCTGCTGCTCCAGAATCCACAGCGGTTTATCCGCATATCCTCTCGACAGATCATACAGAAAACCGATCCTCCCAGGTGAATTATGATCCCATTCCGAATAGGGATATGCATCATACCCTATCGTATCAAAAAGTTCCGCCAGCCTGTAATTATCACTCTGCTCCGATACCATATTATGCGTAATTATTTTGTTGCTTTCTTCTCTTAAAATCTCCGTCTGCAGCTTTGCGTATCTGTACATTGAGTCTGAAGAAAAACGTTTAAAATCCTGCATCAGTCCAGGATTGTGTCCATTTCCCGTATAGCCATCTACAACAGTATCTTTTGGAACAATGATCTGTTCCCATTCTGTATAAGTCTGACTCCAGAACACAGTTCCCCATGCTTCATTCACTCTTTCCAGTGTCCCATATTTTCTTATCAGCCAGTCAGTAAACGCTTTCCTGCATCTGTCGCAGTAGCAAAGGACATCATCTTCACATCCAAGTTCATTATCAACCTGCCATGCAATAACATTGTCATTATGGCTGTAATGTCTGGCAACCATTTTTACAACCCGTTCCGTTTCTTTCCGGTAGCCTTTATGATTATAGCAATAATGTCTTCTACTGCCATAGCCCCGCATATCTCCATGCCGGTTCATCATATAGATGTCTGGATATTTCTGGCACAACCATGCGGGCGGAGCTGCTGTCGGTGTTCCCATAATCGTCTGGATACCATACTCAGCAAACAAAGAAATAGCTCTGTCATAAAGAGAAAAGTCAATTTCTCCCTCCTTTCTCTCTATGACAGACCATCCAAATTCTCCGATGCGAATGGTGTTGATACCAATCTTCTTCATAAGTGCTGCATCTTCCCGCCATCTCTCTTCCGGCCAGTGCTCCGGATAATAATCTGCACCAAATATCATTTACGCCGCTGCCTTTCCGCTCTTTAATACTGCCTGTTCTCTGTTGATACTGATTGCCATAAAGATTAACATAAAGCATCCTGTTACAACCTGCTGAAGTGTTCCGGGCAATCCCATGGCAATCAGACCTGTATTGATCATTGTCATTGAGAATACTCCAAGGAAAATACCAAGCATAATATCACAATATCTTTCCAGATACTGTCCAATAAAAACTCCCATAAAAGGAGGGAACACCATAGACATCGTATTCATTCCCGTCTTCGGGGCAATTGCTCCACCATAACTTACCTGCAGGAAACTGGCAATTCCGACAAAAATACCTCCTACTACAAAACACAGGAAACGAATTTTTATGGAATTAATACCTATGCTTTTCGCTGTAGCCTCTCCATTTCCTACTGCCCGTACATTGTAACCGAATTTTGTATGATGATAGATCACATAAGCCAAAATATATGTTAAAATACCTACGATAAAGATTCCAGGCGATCTGCCGAGGAAACTGATTCCCATATCTATCGTAACATTTGCACCACCATGATACAGCGAACCAATTGATTCATAAACCAGCATCATTCCAATTGTCACTATAATAGAAGGGATTTTAAATACAAAATATACAAGTCCTGTCAATGCTCCCAGCAATGTTGCTACCAGAATCGTAATCAGAATCAAACCTGCAAGTCCATAATACTGAGAATAATATGCTCCGATCAGCCCTGCCAGTACCAGCTGTGCTCCTGCTGAAAAATCCCATGTATCAATTACCAGATTCAGACTGAGTCCGAATCCGATAATTGAATTAATAACTGATTGCTGAAGCATGATCATAATTCCTGCCGGTGTTCCAAAGCGCTCCGGCTGACAAATGAAAAATACCAAAAATACGATCAACGGCATTGCTATTGGAATTATCATATTTTTCCACTTTATTTTCTGCTTCATAGTCTATTCCACCCTTAATTATTTGCTGTGTCTGTGGCACCTTCTCCATGCCTGCTTACAACGTCATCAATACTATAAGCTGACGCAATTTCCTTTAACTGATCAATGGTCATATCAGGATTAAAATATTTCACCATATTTCTGATTTCTTCTTCATTATAAGGATAACTGTCACCCTCACAGTATTCGTAATAGTTTCTTGCATCTTCAGGAGACTGCAGGTTAATAAAATTAAGGTCTATCTGTTCACATTTGTCAGAAAGAGGTGTTCCAGCAAGTTTGTTTACCATAAGCATATAAGAGAATAACGGATCTACGAAATGACCTCCGGAGATAGCATCAATAGCTCCCTCTTCAATATACTTGTCAAGATCAGATATAAAATCGATACATGCTACTTTTACTTCACCTGTTTTGTTATGCAGAGCAAGTGCCTGAATCACACCTTCCAGAATCGTGTTGCTTCCACCTGTTACAAAAATACCGTCCATTTCAGGGAATGATGCCAGGAAATTTTCAACTGCCTTTGTTGTTTCTTCTGCTGTCAGTGTATTGTTTCTTACTTCACTGATTCTGTTCATACCAAATTCTTCACATGCTCTGTCAAAACCGGCATCTCGGGCATCAGCAGTCGCATCTCCCTTTTCCATTGTTATGACAGCGATATTCTTGCAGCCCTTTTCATAAAAGCTTTTACCCATCATATATCCTGTTTCTTCTTCACTCTCACAGGTATTTCCCAGATAATACGGGCTTGCCTCCACGATCTCTTTGACCTCCGGATCTGAAATACTTCTCCAGATCAATGTGAAATATACTTCATTTTCTTCGCAAAGACTGGTAATTTTCGGAAGAATATCATCACTGTAATTACAGATTGCGATTGCATTACATCCAGCTGCTATCAGATTTTCTGTTGCTGTAATCTGACTCTCCGGGGAAGAAATGTTGGTGTTATAAACCATTTCACAGCCGATAACATCAGATGCATAGTCAAGCAGTCTGGCACTTGCACCACCCAGATCATCTGTCGTTGACCAGATGACAACACCAATTTTAAACTTTTCAGGGAGCTTATCGGAAGCCTGTGCAGTTTCTGTTGTCTCTTCAGCTGTCTCCTGCTCCGATTCTCCTGTTGTGCTTTCTGCACTCCCACATCCCATTAACACTGTACTGATAACAAGTGTCATACTAGTAAGTAACGCTATGATTCTCTTTTTCATATGTTCTCTCCTTTTCCTTTTATATTTATTTGATCAGTGATGTATTTTTCTTATCAAAAGTGAGCCAGACAGCAATCAGGAAAATAATTCCCTTGATACCCTGCTGTACCTTTTCATTCAGATTCCAACATACCATACCATTAATCAGAATGGCCAGTGTCAGACTTCCGATTACCGCACATCGTATTTTGGATGTGGATCCTCCTGACAGCGGCATTCCTCCAAGCACCAATGCTATCAATACATCTGTTTCAAAGAAGTTTCCCGTATTAGTTGCTGCAGATCCGGCACGTACCATATTAAAGAAGCCACACAAACCACACATTGCTGCAGAAAGTCCATATCCAAACAATCTCATTTTTCCAACAGGCACTCCCGATTGATGTGCTGCTGTAATACCCGATCCAATTGCCTTGCTCCATTTTCCAAGCTTTGTGTAATTAAAGCAGAATGTGGCTGCCAGGATCACTACGATACATAAAACCAGTTTTAAGGGAAAGCTGTCATATTTATAAAGGGAAAAAGGTACACTGACTGAACCTCCTCCTGCTATAAAAATTGTCAGCCCTCTCAGTATCATTAATGTACTCAGTGTTACAACGAATGAAGGAATCTTGAATTTTACAAACAAAATACCATTGATAACACCCAGTACAGCTCCCAGGATCATAGCTGCCGGAAGTGCCAGTCCTCCTGCTGCCTGTGAAACCCATGCTGCACATACTGCTGTGATTCCGACCATGGATCCCATTGAAAAGTCTACATCTCCCTGTGCAACAATAAAGCTGCATGCTACGCTTCCTATTATCAGTACAAATGCCTGATTAAAAATCAGTTTCATGTTTTTGAAAGTAAGCAAGGTTCCATTTGTAACAATTTCAAAGAAAAGAATAACAGCAATCAGGCTCAGGAACGGAACGATTTCTCTTATTTTAATTTTTTCTTTTATTTTCATCTTCTCAGCTCCCTTTAGATCATGTATTTAATGGCCTCTGACTCTGTCAGGTCTCTGCTTCTGTCAAATTCTTTTGATATCATGCCGTCCTTTAAGATCAGTATTCTATCACTCATACCTATGAGCTCCGGCAATTCCTCTGAAATCATCAGAATAGATTTTCCTTCCTTACGGTAATCATCCATTAGTTTATAGATTGCAGCTTTTACACCTACATCAATTCCTCTGGTCGGACAGTCCAGTATCAGAATATCCGAATCATTACCAAGCCATTTCGCCAGTGCAACTTTCTGTTTGTTACCTCCTGACAATTGACCACATAGCTGTTTTAAAGAACTCATCTTGATCTTTAAGACATTACTTTCCTGCTCCGCCAGATTCTTTTCTGCTTTTGGTGCAATATAAATACCCTGCTTAATCTTGTCATATGAAGGAAGACAAATATTATCCATAATATTGGACTGGTTCAAAATAGATTCTTTATCACGGTTCTTGGACACATATCCGATCTTATGTCTGATAGCCTTCTGTGGTGACTGGATTTTTTCACTAGACGAAGAAAGATAAACACTTCCCTTTTCACATTTTTCCAGTCCGAATACTGTCCTTCCCAGATCATGCATACCGCTATCTGTCAACCCGCCTATTCCAAGAATTTCTCCCTTTTTCAGCGCAAATGATACATTTTTCAATCCACCTTCTGTGCAGACATTTTCCACGGTAATGACATCTTCACCACCACGGTAATCATCATAATCATCACGGTAATAATTATCCTGAACTTCTCTTCCGATCATAAGCTGCCGCATAACATCCGGCTGAATTTCTTCTCCATGCAGGGTCTTTATGTAAACACCATCACGCAGTACGGTAACTGTATTACAGTGTTCTGTCAATTCGTCCAGATCATGGGATATGAAAATAACCACTTTATTTTCATCTTTAAGTCTGTCCATAATCTGATAGATCAGTTCCCTGCCTTTTTGGGATAATGCCGTTGTTGTCTCATCAATGATGAGTACCTTGACATCGTTGAACATTGCCCTGGCAATTTCCACAATTTTTCTGTTTTCAAAAGATTCTTCATCAATTTTGTTCTCTGCCTTAATATAAGAGGCTCCTATTTTATCAAGTGCCTCCTGGGCAGCCCTGTTCATTGCCTTCCGATTGACAATCCCCAGTCTGGAAAACAGCTCCTCCTTACCGGCAAATACATTGGCTGCAACAGTAATACCTCCGATTGTTCCCATTTCCTGAACAATCATGCAGATCCCATGTTTTTCTCCATCCATAATGCTCGTGGGTTTATAAACTTTTCCATCCAGGATCATTTCTCCCTGATTACAGGAATAAATACCACTTATAATAGAAGACAGAGTCGATTTTCCGGAACCATTTTCACCAATCAATCCATGTATTTCACCTGGCAAAAAAGAAATACTGACATCCTTCAGGGCTTTTACAACACCAAAGCTTTTATAGATGCCGTTCACCTGCAAAATTGCTTCCTTTTTCACACTCTCACTGCTCCTTTCCTTCAAGATAACTAAAGTATATCAACATCTTTCCTGCCACCAAATACAAAATCCTACCATTTTGTTTACTATCCTTTCATTTTTCCTTCATCTCTCTTTACCCATTTTTAAATTATGGTACAATGAAACCAGCAAACGCAGGAGGAAAATGATATGTCCAATCTATTAAAGGTGTTACTTGTAGATGATGAATATCTTGCCATAGAGGATCTTCTGTCCATAATCAACTGGGAAGAAACAGGCTTTAAAATCATAGGAACTGCACGTTCTGGAAAACAGGCTCTGAAGCTTCTTTCCGAAAAACCGATTGATCTGGTTATCACAGATATCAGTATGCCGGGAATGGATGGTATAACCTTAATTGAAGAAGCCAGAAAAGATTTTCCAGATCTGGTTTTTCTGCTTCTGACTGCATATGCCGAAATCGACTATATGAAAAGAGCCTTCCAACAGGGTGTGGAGGATTATCTGATTAAAGATGAGATCACTTCACAGCTTTTAACAAAAAAGCTGAAGAAAATCCGTGTCAAAATGCTCTCTCACCATGCAGAAGCCTATTCCCACCTTCAAAAGCTTTTCCGGGAATATTTTAACTCCGGTACAGCAGTTCTGCCATCAGCACTTTCTTCTTACAGGAACAGACAATTTTTCTACTGTGTCATCACACCGGATATTCTGTATCCCCTGACAGATGATATTTCGGCTGATCACCCAGTCACTGCACTGTCCATCATTCAGTCTGCACTGCCTTATATAGAAGATTTCAGTTTTAAGACCATTCATCAGCTCTGTTCCTATATTGCATTTAATAACAAGGTTATTATTATACTGGATCTTTCTTCCCCTTCTTCTATTCTTCAGATCATGGATATGCTAAGACAGTACGGTCAGGTTATCCTTGACCTTCTGGCGCAGAAGCTTCCCTATAGCTATTCCTTCTTCTACAGCCAGTTTTCTCTGACTCTGGAGGAAATCCATACGGACTATTTTCGAAAACAGACACCTCTTCGTGGCCGGTATTTTTTGAAAGGGAAGCAAATTCTCCCTCTAGACAGTCCTTCTCTTTCTGTTTCTGGTATCAGAACAGATTTCAAGGAAGACACCCTGATACGTCTTTATCAGGAAACCCCGGAACGTCTCCCATACTTTCTGGAAGAGCAGCTAAAAACTATTACATACAGCAGAAATTATACTGGGTTATTTGAATTTCTCCAGGTCTGTCTTTCCTTTCTGGAGCACAGGCTGCCCAATCCTGCTCCTAAACCAGATTATGAAAACTGCAAAGATCTCCCTTCTCTATCAGCTTTTCTTATCAATCAATATAAGCTTCTCATAGAAAAGGACTCTCTGTCCCATGACAGCCGGCAGGCCATCTCTTATATCACGAAGCACTGTGATAATCCCGAGCTGTCTTTACAGGAAATTGCTGATCATATCGGTCTTTCTGTTACACACTTTTCACGTATTTTCAAGACGGAAACCGGAGAAACTGTGGGCGATTATATTACCACTTACCGTATGCAGAAAGCCTGCCAGCTTCTTAAGGAAACAAACCAGAAGATTTATGAAATCAGCGAAGCAACCGGCTATTCTTCACCCCAGTATTTCAGCCAGGTATTTGTAAAACAATTCGGTCTCAAGCCTTTAGACTACAGAAAGCGAAATCGAATCTGATGAATCTGAAATTTACACAAAATTCCATTATTGGATCAAAACTCCAGAAAAACACTGTCCGCCTGATCCTGGCAGCTATTTTTGTTACTGCCATTCCTCTGATTGTGCTGTTTTCGAACAGCAAGATCAAAAACAGTCTCAATCAGTTAAATGTAATAGGCAGCCAGACAACCCAGCAGCTTGACCTGGAAGCCACCAATATCATTGCCTATGCAAAGCTGATTCCTACCGATAAACAACTGTCTGCTCTTATCGCTGAATCCAATCCTGCTGATAAAGTAAAAATAGAAAACAAACTCATGGAACTGAGCGGAATTGGTGCCAATATTCAGAATATCATTATCAATACCTCAGAAGAAGTATATCATTCTGTTTTCCTTACAGATGAAGAAGCACAGAGTATTCTTTCCTCTGACTGGTATACTTCCCTGTATGCTAGTGATTTTATCCGTTTCTTCTACTATGATCAGAACGGTCAGTTATATTTCTGCATCAGGCTGGACGATATTTCTGCCCTTTCTGGTGAAATGATCCTGCTTATCAGACCCGAAAATTTTGCCTCCATCATGACGGGGGCAGACAAGACCTTCTCTCATTATCTCTGGTTAAACAACCAGAATACTCCTGTTATCAACTGTAATTTTTCAGATAATGAATATGCTTTTCTCTCCAAGCAGTTACAGGGTGATCAGAAAACTCTTTTTTTTGGTGATTATATGTTTCATAATACCCATGGTATTTTTCTGTCCCATAGAAGTGATATCACAAGATGGAAACTTGTGGCCTTTATACCTTATTCTGAATTTCTCAAGGAATTTATCCCCATGAGTGTTATCCTTCTTTTATCCCTCATTCTTCTGATGATTTTATCCTCCTGGCTTTTACGCCCTATCATTTATAATATCATCTCTCCGATTGAAACGCTTTCCCGTCATATGAGAGAGTTTCCTTATGGGGATACCATGCCGATTGAAATTCATACCAATGATGAAATAGAGGATCTCAGTCATGCTTTTAACGACATGGCTGATACGCTGAACGAAAATATCCGGCTTCTCCTAGAAGAACAGAAAAAAGAACAGATCCTGAAGTATGGACTGCATATCTCCCAGATCAACCCACATTTTATCTACAACACTATGAATACCATCAATTACCTTGCCCGCAAAGGCAGATGCAATGATATTGTAGTCGTTAACAATGCCCTGATCTGTATTCTGAAAGACAGTCTGCGCATCAGTGAACATTCTGCCTTTGACAGCATAGCCTGTGAAGTAAATGTAACCCGGCAGTACCTTGCCATCCAGCAATATTCCTATCCGGAAACCATTTCCATTATATGGGATGTGGATCCCGCTCTGGAATCCTGTCAGATCCCCAAGCACATTCTGCAGCCTATTGTGGAAAATTCTATTGTTCACGGATTTTTAAATGACTGTTTTGAAAGTCTGCGCGGTGAGGATCCCTATATTCATCTCAGCATCTGTTCTTCTGCCGATCATGCCGGTAAAATCTGTATCACCATTGAAGACAACGGAATCGGCATCAATATGGAAGCCTATGAAAAAATTGTAAAAGAATCTGAACACTTTGATATGGAAAATGAATATAACCGAGGAAAACATATCGGACTTGCGAATATCCGCTGGAGGCTTTCCTATCTTCTAAAAGAAGAGCAGGAGCTTCTCATCAGCCCCTGCTCTCCTCATGGCACACGTGTTGTCATCTTTCTTCCTAAAATCCATGATTCTTCTGATCATTCATAAATGATTTCTAGAATCACTGCGCTGTTCTCTCTCTCCAGTTCTACAACAATGTCATTTTCTATACCATCCTTCTGGGCGATCCGCTTTTCTGCTGCCGGATAAAGTACATTTACTGCTTCCACTCCTTTTTGGACAGGAAAACGAATCCGTTTCTTTTCATCCTCACGTCTGCACACCATGATCAGATCTCTGTTTTCCAGATGCAGGCCAAACACCAGCCAGCCGGCATCAAAAGAGTGAAATCCAAGAGGCCAGAATGGAATTCCCTCCGGAATTTCTTTTCTTATTTCCTTGTAGCACTGAATTCCTTCCTTTACCAGTGCAAAGCCCTCTTCTGTAAGCTGATCCAAATTTCCTCCAAGATGGATTCTCTGCAGCATAGCCGAAGCCATATTCATGATACAGCTTTCTCTGTCTGCGTCCTTTAAAGGATAGGTCCAGATCCCTGCCTGTTCCGGCAGAACTGCCGATGCACTGTTTGCAGCAATCACTGCCATGATCCGATAATCTTCCTGATCACTGACAGACTGGATGTCCATCCGTGAAAGCATCCCATAATCCATACGCAAGCCGCCGCTTCCACAGTTTTCAAACATTACCTCAGGATATTTTGCATGTTCTTCTTCAAGCCATGCAAGATATGCCCTATTATGCTGCAGCATCCCATCTGCCGGAGAGTCTGCCTGGAATTCTGTTCCACAGGAAAGTTCCAGATTGTAATCAATTTTTATATATCCAAGATGATATCTGCTGATCACCCGTTTCAAAATCGCTGAAGCTCTTTCTCTTACTTCCTTTACCCTGAAATCCAGATGCACACGTCCCGAATCTATGACCGGTTTTCCATGTCTCTGGAAAAACCACTCCTTCGGCATATTCTGCAGTCCCACACAGTCAAGTCCTACCGATTCCAGTTCCAGCCAGATACCTGGTTTCATTCCTTTCCTTCTGATATAGTCCATAACCTCTGAAAGGCCTCCCGGATATCGCTGCCTGCACTCTTCAAATTCTCCAAATGTGTACTGCCATTCTCCTGTATCATACCATCCACAGTCAACCACAAAAATTTCACAACCGGCCTCTGCTGCCCGGTCAATAAGTGGCAACAGTTTTTCTGTCGTAGAATCTCCCATAAGGCAGTTCATATAATCGTTAAAAATAATAGGAAGCTCCATGATTTTCCGCTTCTGTCTCCGGTAAACCGTCATCTCCTTCATTACGCTCTCCGGTCGCCCAATGCCGCATGCCACTGCCGTTTCTACCGTTTCAAACCTTTCTCCCTTCTTAAGCCTTCTATACCATCCTGCACTTTCCATATCCGGTCCGAAAAGCTGCAGATAAATCTGCTGCCGATAATCTGTTTTCAGGAAAGATTCTCTGTATTCCGGAGTAAAACATCCGACTTCATATGCCCAGGATGTACTGCTCTCAATCTGCCAGAGTACAGAAGTATCCGTCTGTTTATTATAAAGAGCCCCCATTGGGAGATATTCCCCTGTAGAAAAGCCGCTGTGATTTGCGATCCTGAACCTGTCATAACACAGATTTCCATATGCCCATATCCCCACATCTTTCAGCTTTTTATGCACCCACCGGCACTCCTCAGACCATGTATTGTGGGCATAATAAATTTCCACATCTTCTGAAGGATCAGATTTACCCTTTTCATAACCAGCTGCTGCTCCAAAGCAGAAGGATGTGATTCCTTCAATGGTAATTTCCTCATCTCCTAAATTTTCCAATATACTTTTACAGCTAAATACGTCTGCATTTTCTGCAAATTCATAACAGGTTGTTACCTTCAGCGTTCTGTCCTCTGAATATTGTACAATTTCAAACCGGCTGTCAGACGTCCATGTACAGGAATCCATATAAAACAGATACGCTGGCATGTCATAAAAGGTTTTTCCTCCCCGGAAGGAATAATTTTTTCTGTCCGGACAGATCAGATCCACAATACGACAGGTTCCCTGCTCAGCCTTTTTGATCCCACTGTTCTTTTCTTTAAAAATCCCAAGCAGCTGGGCTTCCTCCCCTCTTTCCAGGTAAAAATATACATACATCTCATTTCTATGGATTTCACAGATTCCCATTTTTCCTTCTCCCCTCTGATACAGCAGAGATCAGAGCTCCGCCAACAATAATCATTCCACAGACTACCTCTTTCAGGTTCTTTGCCGTATGCAGAATCAGCATTTCAAAAAGAAGTGCCCATGCAGCATATGTTATATTTAGTGCCATGGCTGTCGATGCGCCAAGCTGATGGATCGTCCGGTAATAACAGAGATAAGACACTGTTCCTGCCAGTGCTGCTGCCATAATGATCAACATTCCCTTTGATCCCATGATCTGCAATACAGCTCCGTGTCCCCTGATTCCCGAAAGAATAATACAGAAATAAAACAGTGCTGAAGTCATCTGTCTTATAGTTAATGCCTGTTCATTATTGATCACACCACTCTTCATACCATACCCACATATGATTACCTCGCTCGCCCAGCCACAGACACAAATCAGTGCAAACAGAATCCCGGGAAGAAATTTTTCCTGTTCTATTCCTGTAATTGTCCCTCCCATAAGCACCATTCCTGTTATGGAAAGCAACAGTCCGATTATCTGTCCGACTGTCAGCTTTTCTTTCAGGATAATCCATGCCATAAAGGAACCAAGTGCCGGGAAAAGAGCCGATATCATTGCTGTGTTTCCAGCTCCCAGATACCGGATAGAAAGCACATACCCTGTCATTCCAAGAGGACCTCCAAATAATGCACCCAAAATTACAAATTTTCCCTCCCTGGTAAACAATGCCTTTTTTATTTTCTTCAATTGTTTTTTCCAGGCCATAAAAAACAGTAAATAAGCAGCAGAACAGATATCATGTAAAAAAGTAACCAGCAGCGGCAAAAATGGCAGCAGCCGTTCTGCGATTCCTGGATCTTCTCCCTCCAGAAACAAATTCAAAATTACTGTATCCAGTGCCCAAAAAATTCCTGCGCAGATCCCAATAAGAATCTTCATATCAACAACACCCTTTCTAGTCTACACTCTAAAAGATACTGCCCCTTCTTACAATTAAATTTCCAACTTTTTTGTATACTTTCTAACCTTTCTTCTCTCAATTTCTCTTCATTCTTCCCAAATCCTCTTTTCCAGCATCATTATTCTATGCTATAATACTTTCTGTTATGGTCTCGCATTACAGTGACCAGACAGATTATAAACTATGGGAGGAATTCATTATGTGGTCAAGAGCAGACCTCAAATCACGTGCCAAAGAAATTTTAAAAGTAAACTACTGGAAAACAGTTCTGATTTCCCTGATCTTTATGTTTGTCAGCGGAAGCGGATCTTCTTCCGGTGCCACTTCATCCAGCAGTAACAGCTCCGCAGATTTCTCTGATCTGCAGGATACTCTTTCATCACCGGGGAATCTGCAGGCGCTTCTGGTTGGACTTTCTATTGCCCTCGTTGTTGTATTTATTATGTGGATCATCACTTCACTACTGAAGGTTTTTGTTTTTAATCCCCTTCTGGTGGGCTGTCAGCGTTATTTTATCCGCTGTGGCAAACAGCCGACTTCACTCAGTGATGTGGCCTTTGTATTCAGTTCTTCCTATTTAAATGTAGTGAAGATCATGTTTTTCAAGGATCTTTTTACTGCCCTGTGGAGTCTGCTCCTTATCATCCCCGGTATTATCAAAGACTATGAATACCGTATGATCCCCTATCTGCTCGCGGAGGATCCTTCAATCAGTAAGGATGATGCTTTTGCTGCCACCAAACAGATGATGGATGGAGACAAATGGAACACCTTCGTACTCGATCTTTCTTTCATTGGCTGGGCTTTTCTTGGTGCCCTTACCTGCTGTATTCTGAACATCTTCTATGTAGCACCTTACCAGAACCTGACCAATGCACAGCTTTTTTATGCACTGAAAAATAAGATTTCCTGGCAGGATTCTTCACAGACCTCTTACCAGGATCAGAATCAGAATCCCTATCTGTAAAATAAAGGGGCTGTCGCACTATTAATTGCTAGTGCGGCAGCCCCTTTTTCTTTCCTTCCTTTATTTTCACTCCTTCCCCAGTACCTTCCGGCTCCATTTGATTTCTTTTATTGACATCCTCCCGGAGCAGTGCATACCCTGTAGACAGCAGCGGAATAAAAATAAGCATTCCCACAACTCCCATAAGGCTTCCACCGATGGTAACCGCTACCAAAACCCAGATAGATGGCAGACCTACCGAATTGCCAACCACATGGGGATAAATCAGGTTTCCTTCGATCTGCTGCAGGATCAGAAATAATACCACAAATGCCACTGCTTTCATCGGGTTGTCAACAAGGATCAGAAATGCACCGACAGCGCAGCCAAGGAAGGCTCCCACAATGGGGATCAACGCCGTAAAGGCGATCAATACACCGATCATCAGGGCAAAGGGGAAACGGAATACCGTCATAGTCACAGCAAACATTGTTCCCAGGATTACTGCCTCTAGGCACTGTCCGGTAATAAAGTTACTGAAATTCTGATTCAGAAGAACAGCAATCTTTCTGACACTGCGGTATACCTTAGGCTTAGTATAAGCTCTGAGGATCCTTTCTGCCTGATCTCCCAGCTTTTCCTTCTGTCCCAAAATATATAGGGAGAAGATCAACGCAATAAAGAAGTTTACTGCACCGCTGACAATACTTCCAGCAACGGAAAATGTGGTGGATGCCAGACTTCCCATTCCATTTTTCAGAAAGTTTCCTGTTGCCTGCAGCATGGAGTCCCAGTTGATGTCCGGGATTTCCAGTGACTTAAGCTGCTTCTCAAACTCTGCATTATCCGTAAAGAACCGCTCTGCTGATGTCATCAGATTATCCCAGAATACCGGTATTTCCTGTGCCAGTACCTTTCCTGTGGAAATGAGCTGCGGGATCACCGTTCCTGTTACCACGGCGATCACAAGGATCACAGAAAGCAGTGCAAGCGTCAGACAAACCGGCCTCTTTCTTTTCTCGTATTTCTTCTGCTTCCTCTGATCCGCATATTGTTTCCTGAACAGCTTCTTTTCATAAAACCTCATGGGAAGGTTCAGGATAAATGCCATCGCACCACCCACAATAAATGGTGACAGCATCTGCAAAAACAGCTTCAGTGCAGAAACGAGCATGTCAAACTTGATCAGCACAAGCACAACGATCCCTGCAAAAAGGATCAGCCCTTTGATTTTTTTCATATTTCCTTTTCCAAGCTCCATTTACATTTCCTCCAGTAACTGCAGCAGATATTTCCATACTCTCTTTACAGAAGAAACGCTCAGCTCCTCTTCTGTGGTATGGATATTCTTCATATCAGGTCCCATGGAAATACAGTCAAGTCCTTTGATCTTTCCGGCGAAAAAACCAAGCTCAAGGCCTGCATGGATTGCCATAACCTTCGGTCTTCTGCCATACATGTTTTCATAAACCTCTGACATTTTACTACAAAGCGGAGAATCCTCTTTATAGGCAAAGCCCGGATAATTTCCGGTGATCTCCATTTCCACTCCTGCTAACTGTGCCAGTGCAGAAAGTCTGTCAAACAGTCCCTGTTTTGCACTGTCAACGGAGCTTCTGACTGAAATTCCCACATGAAGCTGTCCCCGCTTCAGTGAGATCACTCCTGGGTTCAGTGATGTCTCTACAAGTCCCTTCATGGAGCTGCTCATAGCCTGCACACCATAAGGCAGCATACAGATCAGATCGATCAGGCGTCTGCTGTCTTCTTCTGATAATACCATTCTTTCTTCTGTATCCAGGATCTCCGTCTGAAGCCTCACACCCGGGTCTTTTTTTCTGTATTCTGTGGCAAGACCTTCTTGAAGCTTCTCCATTACTTTCTCCAGAATTTCTTTTTCCTCTCCATTTCCTTTATAACCTGTGACCAGAAATACAGCCTCTGCCTGTCTCGGAATGGCATTATCAGCCAGTCCTCCATCAATATTGCAAAGAGCAATAGAAAGTCCTGCTTCTTCCAGCTCCTTCATGACTCTTCCAAGAATACAGATCGCATTGCCTCTTTCCTTATCGATCTCGGCACCGGAATGACCGCCGAGGAGTCCATCTACAGTAACCCTGTGCACTGTCCCCTTCTGCATTACCGGTGTCAGTGAAGCGTTATAATTCACTCTGGCTCCGCCTGCACAGCCTGCCAGAAAAACACCTTCCTCCTCTGAGTCCAGATTGATCAGTTTTCTTGACTGACAGCCAGACAGATCAATTCCTCTTGCACCGTCCATGCCAGTCTCTTCCTCTGCCGTGATCACAAGCTCAATTTTCGGATGCTTATAATTTCCTGCCATCAGTGCCAGTCCATAGGCTACTGCGATCCCGTCATCCCCACCAAGGCTGGTTCCCTCCGCGTAAACACGGTCACCATCTACCTGTATCCGGAGACCTTCTGTCTTCATATCAATATCGCAGTCCGGCTTTTTCACAGCTACCATATCCATATGCCCCTGAAGCATCACAGGTGCATGATCTTCATAGCCTTCTGATGCCTCCTTTACCATGATCACATTCCCATATTCATCCCTGCAGTGTGCCAGATGATGTTCCTCTGCAAAGGAAACCAGATAATCGCTGATCTGCTGCAAATTACCTGATCCGTGCGGGATCCTGCAGATTTCCTCAAAATAGTAAAATACATCCCGGGGTTCCAGTTTTTCAAAAGCTCTCATAATCATCTCTCACTTTCACTTTTAAAAAAAGACCTTACCATTTCTGATAAGGCCTTTGTTGTTTTCTGCTTTATGCGATGTTCTTCTTTGCAAGCTCTGCAAGAGTCTTGAATCCCTCTGCATCATTTACTGCCATCTCAGCAAGCATCTTTCTGTTGATATCTACTCCAGCAGTCTTCAGTCCATACATGAATTTGCTATAGGACAATCCGTTCAGTCTTGCTGCAGCATTGATACGTGCGATCCATAACTGTCTGAACTGACGCTTTCTCTCCTTACGTCCTGCATAAGAAGATGTAAGTGCTCTCATTACGGACTGCTTGGCTACTCTATACTGTTTGCTTCTGGCTCCTCTGTAGCCCTTTGCAAGCTTTAATACTCTGTTATGTTTTTTCTTGGCATTCATACCGCCTTTAATTCTTGCCATTTCTTATTTCCTCCTTACGGCTGTTATCAGTACCCACCCTTACTTATAAGTAGGGCAGAATCTTCTTCATATTCTTTACATTGGTTGCATCTGTAACTGCAGCTTTTCTTAAGTTTCTCTTTCTCTTAGTCGTCTTCTTGGTTAAGATATGGCTCTTGTAAGCTTTACTTCTTTTTAATTTACCCGTTCCTGTAGCTTTAAAACGCTTTGCAGCAGCACGGCTGGTTTTCATTTTTGGCATAACTGATTCCTCCTGTATTTCAGTGTGATTTCTTACTGACTGCCGTCTTCCGGCATTCATCTATTTTAACTGACGATTACCGCTTCTCAGTTAAAAACATGGTCATACTTCTTCCTTCTACCTTAGGCGCCTTCTCTACTACACTGACATCTGCAAGTGCCTGTGCAAAATCATCCAGAATGTGCTTGCTGGATGCCATATGTGCCATCTCACGTCCTCTGAAACGTAATGTCACCTTAACTCTGTCGCCCTTCTGCAAAAATTTCTTAGCTGCATTCACCTTGGTATTCAGGTCGTTGGTATCAATGTTGGGAGATAAACGGATCTCCTTTACATCAATCACCTTCTGTTTCTTCTTGGCTTCCTTTTCCTTGCGGGCCTGTTCATATCTGAACTTGCCATAATCCACAATCTTACAAACTGGCGGCTTCGCTGTAGGTGCTATCTTCACAAGGTCAACCCCTGCTTCTTCTGCAAGCTGAAGTGCTTCCCTGGATGACATGATGCCAAGCTGCTCACCGTTTTCCCCGATCACACGTACTTCCTTGTCTCTGATCTGTTCGTTAATGAATAATTCGCTAATGGTTTTTCCCTCCTACAAGAAAAAAGTGGATAGCATAACTATCCACTGAACAATCACCTGACCAATCCTGCAGTTCTCTACAGCCTTCATCCATGGTCCGGAACTTTGTGTACACCTGTCAGCCCATTTGCCACAGGGTGAGAGTGGATACTCTGCTTGTTTATGTGTTCCTCACACGCTTATATAATATAACATCCTGTATTTCAGATGTCAACACCTAATTTTATTTATTACTTGCTGTCTGCACCTCATCATCCTTTACCAGCCGGATCTCGCCGTCTGATACGTCAAAATCTGCCATCAGTTCATCATCATCTGCCTGGCTGTAGGTAATCGTGTAGGTATCTTCCGCCATTACCAGGTAGGTAAGCTGCTGGATCGTATTATCCCCCAGCTGATATGTACTTCTGATCTTGTAAGCAGGCACTTCATCAAGACTCGTTTCCTCAAAGGACTCAATCTGGATGCTTCCTTCCTGTCCTGACTCTTCAAGTGCATCCTCCATGATCTTCAGATATTCCTTCTCTGTCAGGGAATCTGATACATAACCGTCTCCCGTCCCGTCAAAGGAGCTGTAATAAATATTGGAGGAATCGAGCGGTGCCATTTCATGTACATACATACCAGGAACCTCTTCTGATTCATGATACCCCTCCGGGATCATCACTGCACAGTAGCTGACATCTTCTCTTCCGTTAGCTGCCGGTACTTCCTTTAATTCAAGCTCTTTCATTTCTATGTATTCTGCATCTTCCTCTCCGTCCAGAGAAGAAGTCACTGTCACAACTTCCTTCTTACAGCCACAGATACCAAGCAGCATCAGTGCTGTCATCACACAGATTCCTCTGCGACCCCATTTTCTGATCTTCATGTCGCTCTCCATAAATCATTGTCAACGCCAACAACTCTATTTAATCACAAATAGTACTTTCGTTCAAGTCATATCTTCATAATTTTGTAACAAAAATGCAACAAAGCAGAAAAGGTAATCTCATGCCGCATGGTCTGACCCTATCTGTCCCCCCGGCTGAAACTACCTTTTCTCTTTTACCTTTCACACATTTCCCTTATTTCTATTTCTCTTTAAAAGTAGCGCATGATGTTTCCCTGCAGCCCTTGGCACCACAGCCCCTGATATCCACATGCTCTGCGCTGCACCTGTAATTTTCATTGTACATACATTTCACAGCTTCACAGTCTATGCTGATCATTCTGCTGGGATGCTCCAGTGCACTTGTAAAGCTGTCCTTCTTTCCGTCTGTAAAGCTTTCACAGCAGGTAGAAGCCGCATTCTCCGCACGCTCATCACCCACACAGATATCACCTTTACAGCAGCAGCTATCCTTATTATAGCCGCAGTTCGTTACTCCACATTTTAAATCTGCCATACTGCTAAACCTCCTGATTCGTTTTGCTCATAGTTGCATTTATTAGTATGGCTGTTCTTTCATAAACTATTCAGATCTATATCAGTACTGATTATTTTTTTAAATTCATCTGATGAAAAGCAATAGCATCTGGTGGTTCTGTCACCGGTATAAATAAACCCGTTTTTCAGATTTTTCAGTGACAATGTTACCTTCAGCACATTTTTCCCTTCCAGCTGTTCTACGGAAAATCCTGTGATCCTGTAACCCATATAGGCCTTTTCATCCAGTGTGAAATAGTCTTTTCCTTCCATAACAAGAAGTCCGTCCTCAACAACAAAGCAGACAGGATTTCCTTCCCTGTCATAAAAGAAAACTCCTTCCCCAAGATCCTCGCCATCCCGGTAAACCCGTCCGATCCGGATCGCCTCCTCTTCTTCAGCTCTGGCTCCTGCCAGTTCTCCCGTCACCTTATCAAGGAGCGTTTCACTGACAGTAGAGGCATACATGGTTCCGGACAGCTGCGCATGCACCATGATACTGGATGAGATCACCGCGGCTGCCGCTGCCAGGAATATCCCCATCAGGGCAAAGGTAACAACAAGCTCCGCCAGAGTAATGCCTGCATTATCATTCTTCAGCTTCTTCACCTGTTTCCGCCCCTTCCTCTGCCGTCTTTTCCTCTGTGCCATAATAATAAATCACGCCGGAAAGCCCGTCCTTCTGTGCCCGGTAAAGTACGGCATCTATATAAAAGCTGCCTTCCTTTCCAGAAAAAACAAGCTTCTCGTCTCCGGAGGCTGCACTGTCCTGCATCTGTGAGAGATAAAAGGACTCCACCAGCTTCCGGTTATTTATCTGCATATCCCTGGCATCCATCATCATATTCTGCGATACCTTCTGTACTTTAAAAAAAGCAGTTACAAAAATCATCAGTAGCGCAAAGGATATGATCACTGTGATCATGGAGGTACCTCTGTTATCCTCCCTAGCTTCTGCTTTCATGTTCCCACCTCCAGCTTTCATAGCCGTTCCCGCCTGATGAGCTAAGACGATAGACGTCCGTGATCACGCAGGTCTTTTCCTTGACTGTAACTCTTGTCAATATGGTCAGCTTCTCCGGAGCAGTATTCTCCCCGCTCGTTGTCCAGTATAAGGTAAGGGCTGTATCTGCAATTTCTCCGGCAATGCCAGTATTTTCCATATTAAAAACACGGAATGCATTTTCCCTGCTGTGGATCTGATCCCCATTTTCTTCATAATAAGGCCAGCTTCCGCTCCGGATCTCATCCCTGACATAATGCCACAGGGAGGTCTGTCTCACATTTTCTGCCCGGTCCATGTCCTCTGACAGCTGATCCTCATAATGGTTTTTTTCTGATGTAAGCTGCTTTTCGATCTCCTCTGAAAGACTCACAGCCAGGATCCGGCACTGCTCCTGTGCTGCCGTTCCTGCACTGTTTTTCATCAGTACAGATGCTGTCAGAAAAAGAGACAGTGACAGTGCCATAATGATCGCCATGACACAGATGACCACTATCGTCGTCACACCTTCATTTTTTCTGTACACAGAGGAGTACCCCCTTTCATTCCAGGCCATAATATCCGATCAGATATTCACTGCGGTAATCCTCTCTTCTGTCACAGATATTGACCCTTCCATTTTTATTTTGGGCTGTATAGGTAAATGAATTCTTTCTGTCACTGTACAGAACACTGTAGACGATCCCTCCCTTTGGATCATATTCCAGTGCGATTGCAGCGGAAAGAACCGCTCTGTCAGTCATATAGCTTTCAAATATACCATACAGCATCTCATACTGTCTGCTTTCCAGATCTGTCTTTCCTTTATACTCTCCCTGCAGATACTTTTCATAGGTTTCCCGCGTTCCTGTCAGACAGTAGATCCCATTCCGCTTTGCGGACAGTCCCCTTTCACTTTCGTCAGCCGCTATTCCCTCCGGTGTCATGATCCCCCCCAGGGAAACCGGACTGTCTGAAACATCCATAAGCTCCGGTAAGGTTCCTCTTACACTGTACGAGGTAAGCTGTGCCTGTGCCACAGCAAAGAGAGTCTGTGCATAGCTGTTCTGTCTTTTAAAATCTGCATAGTCCTGATAGGACAATATTCCCGCAATTCCGAGGGACGCCAGTATCAGCAGGATGGCAAGGCTGACGATCAGCTCTGCCAGCGTAAAGCCATCATTTTTATTCTTCATAGTAGGCTACCTTTGCTACTTCTTCTACTGTTGTAATGCCTTCCCGTAAATATTGCATGGCACACTGCTTCAGTGTTCTCATATGCTGTCTGTTAACTGCGTACTCCTTGATCTCCTCCGATGACGCATTCTCCATGATCATCCTTCTCACCTGCCTGTCGATCTGAAGGATCTCATGTACAGCAACTCTGCCACGGTAGCCGGTATAATTGCAGGCCGGACATCCACATGCCTTTTTTACATAGGGTACCCTCTCACCAAGTATCCGTTCCTCTTTTTCTGTCAGCTCAGCAAGAACAGCACAATCCCTGCACACCTTTCTCATCAGTCTCTGGGCCACCACCCCGACCATGGAGTTCGCGACCAGATAAGGCTCCATGCCCATATCCTTAAGCCTCACTACAGAGGAAGCCGCATCATTGGTATGCAATGTTGAAAATACAAGATGTCCTGTCAGCGCTGCACGTACGGAAATAGATGCTGTCTCACTGTCTCTTGTTTCTCCCACCATGATAATATCCGGATCCTGACGCAGAAGAGCACGAAGTCCCTTTTCAAAGGTAAGCCCGGCCATAGCATTTACCTGCATCTGATTCACTTTGTAGATATTCTTTTCTACAGGATCCTCGATCGTGGAAATATTCACATTCTTTTTGGAAAGCTCTTCCAGAACCATATATAAGGTAGTAGTCTTACCCGATCCTGTAGGTCCTGTCAGATATATGATGCCATTTGGAGAATGCAGCATTCCGGAAAACCGTTCATAGTCCTCCTGAAGCATTCCCATGGTATCACTGTGGTCAATCCTGGTATTCCCTGACAGCAAACGAAGAACAGCCTTTTCACCAAATACTGTCGGAATAATGGAAACACGGATATTCAGATACCCATCCGGCTGTCTGCTTCTGAAATGACCATCCTGCGGTCTTCTTCTTTCTGCAATATCCAGCTCAGACAATATCTTGATCCTGGCGATCAGTGAATTATGGACACTATTCTTCAGTGTCACATATTCTATGATCGTGCCATCAATCCTCATTCTGACTAAGGTTTTATCCTCAAAGGGTTCTATATGGATATCACTGGCTCCTGTACTGTATGCCCTCTGGATCAGGCTGTTCAGAAGATTGATCACAGGCGTATCATCATCTCCGTCCTCGATATCCATCTCTTCTATATCCGGCTGTATATTCTCATTTGCCTTAAGTGCTGCATTCTTCGCTGAGATCTCCGTATAATAATACCGGATCGCCCGTACAAGAGAAGCCTTTTCACACAGATAGATCATTAATTCCTGCCCTGTGATCTGTCTGACATCTTCAAGACCATAAAGATTTAATGGATCATTGACAACAACCTTCAGCCTTCCCCCTTCACTTCCTACAGCAAGGATCCCGTATTTTTCTGCAGCCTGTCTCGGGATCCTGCCAACTGCCACAATGTCAACAGAAAGATTGTCAATGTTTACTACCTGACAATCCATCTTGGCAGCCATAGCCTGCAGCATCTGGTTTTCTGTTATGTATCCCTGTTCGATCAGCACCTCTCCAAGCCTTTTTCCGTCACTGCTTTTCTGTACCAGCAGCGCCTTTTCCAGATCCTTTTCTGTCAGATACCCCTGTTCGATCAGTACATCTCCGATTTTTAAATTTTTGCCGGTTATTGTTTCCATGTTGTGACCTCCAGCTATTATTACTTACACATATAAATTTCCAATGTCAGAGTCAGACTCCCTGTATTTTCCACCCATTCAACAGCCGCAATACTGATCGCCGGGTAGTTTTCTGATATATCGGTAAGCAGAGCTAACATATCTGCCCTGCTCCCCTCTGCACCTCCAAGCACCCTGACAGCATAAATACCTGTCTGGCCTTCGATCTTTTCCTCCCCAGCTATTTCTGTTGCTGCCTTTTCTGAGTACTGGTACCATTTCAGATCACTTTTCGTATCCGGCATGGTCACCGTCAGATTCTTTATCTGCATCCTGTGATTTAAAAGAAGTGTCGTTACCATCTTCTCCGCATCCTGGCTCTGCAGGTTCTGATAATATCTCTTCAGGGTTTCCTCTAGCTGTTCCCCGGTTTCTTCTTCTACCGTTCCTGCATCCTCAGCCAGGGCTGCTCCAAGATCCATTACCACTTCCTGATCCTTCGCCGCAGTGATCTGTCTTTTCAGATCACTGTTTTTATCTGCCAGCGGACGCAGCACCAGAAAAGCAAGCAGAAGAAGGAGCAGAACTGCCACCAGGAAGGAAAGAAGCCTTTTATCACTTTCTGTTATTGTCATATTCATGGTTCTCCCCCTTATCTTCCTGCACCCTCTGTCAGACAGCAGACCACATGGATCGTATAGCTTTCTGTGCTGTCTGCATAGGTATAGCCGCTGTACTCTACTGATTCAAAAATATCTTTTTCCTGTAATGCCGCAATGAAGCCGCTGATCTGTCTTGGATCTGCTGCCGAAGCATTCATTCCTATCACACCGCTGTCCCGGTTAAAATTCTTCAGTTCCACTGTAATTCCATTTCCCATACTGCCTGTAATCTCTCTCCATACGGAGGCGTCAAAGGTTGGATAGCTCATCAGCTTCTCCCATGCTTCCTGTGCCTCCCTGATCCTCGCCTTCATCGTCTCCACCTTTGCCATAGACAGTTCATAGCTGGCTTTCTTTCCGGCAAGCTCTTCATTTCCCATCGTTTCCTGTATCTGATACAGCTTCTCCAGATTTCTGTAATAGCTGCCGCCAAGGCCGGCTGCCGCTGCAAGGACAAGTACCAGCACACACAGGGACGGGAGACAAAGCATGAATCTCTCATACTGCTTCTTTTTCTTCTTTTGTTCTCTTTTGATCTGTTCTAAAAAGGAAGTACCTTTTTCTTCCTGAAGAAGGATTCCTGCCGGATAGATAAAATCCGGTTTCTTCTTCATAGACCGTCCAGGGCAGACCACCTTATCTGCATGGTAGCAGTCAAGCTCAGGCTTTTCTCTTTTCAGCACTGCCGCTCCCTGTCCGCAGATATAGAATTTCTCAAGAGGCTCCTGCAGCTTCTGGGCAGATGCAAACTGTGACAGCTTCCCCTGGATCGCTATAAGCTCTTCTGCCAGCTCTTCCTCTGTTTCTGTTCTGAAAAGCCTGTTTTTCTGGGAATAAAAATAAACACCTCTGTCAAAAAGATAGCTTCCCACCTCCTGTCCATCCAGTACCTGGACAAGGCAGGTCTGTTTCTGTATCTCCGGAGAATGGGAAAACTGACATACAAGGCTTCCCGTTTCCGAATCAATAGAGCCAAGTCCTATTCCGGCCTTTCTGAACAATTCCAGATAGGAAAGCAGGAACTCCTTACCGACAGCAGCTGCCATGATCTTCTGCATCCCCTTCTTTCCCTTTTTCTCCAGCACATAATAGGAATACAGGATATCTTCTTTTTTGTTCTCAGCAAATTCCCTTTCGATCAGCTTCCGCAGCTCTCTGTCAGAAAGCCTTGGAAACTCCATAACCTTATGGTTAAACTGACTGCTCCCGATCACCAGTGCCACTTCCCTTGACGGGATCTTATTTCCGGAAAAGAAGCTTTTGATAAACGGAAGAAATGCTTCTTCATCTGTAATAATTCCATTGATGATGCTGCCGCCCGGTGCTTCTTCCTGCCACACCCTGCGGGTCATGATCTTTCTTCCCTTTTTCTTTACTTCCACTGCCTGGACAAGCTGATTTGACAAATACAGAATGACTGTCATACCTTCACCCCTTTTTCCAATTAATAATATACACTGGTACCGATTGCTGAATAGGAATCATAGATCGGCATCATCACTGCGATCATGATAAACCCGATGATAACAGCCATACATATGATAAGTGCCGGCTCCAGATAGCTGATCAGCCGTCCCGTTGCCATCTCTGACTCATAATCAAAGGCATCTGCCAGTGAATCCAGCATGACTGCCATATCACCGCTTTCTTCTCCTACACGTATCACCGAAGACAGCTTTTTCCTGAACCCGTCGATATGATCTACTGCCTCACTGAGACAGTGTCCCTCCTTCAGAAGGCTGATCACTTCATCAAACTGTCCCTCTATATAGCTGTTTCCAATCGTCCTTCCTGCAATCTGCATGGCATTCACGATTGGAAGCCCTGAACGGTACAATGAGCTTAACGATCTTGCAAATCTCGCCGTATAGATCACGGACAGAAGCTTTCCTGCGACTGGTATTTTCAGCTTCCATTCATCCCTTTTCCTCCTGACTGCCGGTATCCTGAAAAGCAGGAGGAAAAGCAGCACCAGAATGATCAGGACGGCCAGCAGTCCTATGCCATGTGTGCCGATAAAGTCACTGATCCCGAACAGGATCCTCGTCGGCAATGGTAATTGTGACATGTTATCAAACAGCTCTGAAAGCTGTGGCAGAATAAAGCTCATAATGAAGATCACCATCAGTACAGACATAGCTGCCAGTATTTTCGGATATGTGACAGCACCCTTGATCCTGGTATCCAGATGATGTTCCTTTTCATAATGAAGAGAAAGCCTCATTGCCGTACCACCCAGGTTTCCTCCGTTCTCTGCAGCCCGGTACATATGGATCATCAGCGCAGGAAATGCTCCCTTCTGCTGCTCCATGGCATCTGACAGAGCTTCCCCCTGTCTGACAGCCTTCAGCACACCTGTCAGAATCTCCCTGTCTTTCTTCTTCCTGGTCTCCTCCTGGGAAAGTATCGTCAGACAACGTACCAGAGGTACTCCTGCTCCAAGCATATCAGAGAGTTCTCTGTTAAATTCAGAAAGCATCAGAGGAGATAACTGATGATAACTTCTGCTTTCCTGCATATCTCTTGCATCGATCAGATATTTTCCTTCCGTCTTCAGCTTCTGATACAGCTCCTCTTCACTTACAGCCGACATCTCCCCGGTAACTGCACGTCCCTTTTTATTTCTTGCCTCATAATAATACCTTGCCATCCGGACCCCCGTTTCTTTTCCGGCAAATCCTCTCTTTGCCCTGATTAAACCACAATAGCGGTGCCATTGACACCGCTAATCCTCATCTTATCTTACTGTATAACTGTCCACATACCGTCTTTCAGGGTAACGGTAATGCTTCCATACTGCACAACAATTCCATTAATGGTATAGTATCCATGATTGGAAGCTGCTCCTTCTTCAGACAGACTGTCACTTTCAAAAGATACATCCAGGATCTGAGCATCCTCTGCATCTGCCATTCTGAGGATCCGTTCCTTATCATAATCGGTCAGACTGTGATCCGCACCGGCCATGGTACCATCCCATACCGCATACTTCTCCGACTCGATCGCCTGTGCTGACATATACACGCTCCGCGCACTCAATATGTACTGCTTACCCTTGGCCTCATCAATCCATCCAAGAAGGCTTGGTACAAGTATGGCCGCCAGAAGCGTCAGTATGACCATCACTACGATCAGCTCTACCAGGGTAAAGCCTCTGTTATCTGCAGCATCTGTTCTGTATACTGCCCGATTGCTTTCCTTAATGTTCATTTTAATTCCCCCATTAAGTACTATTTTATCGTGGTTTTGCCTCTTCGTCAATCGTTAATGCGTAAAGATTAAACCAGTAGCGTTCGATCATGGCACTGCTATCTTCCCTGACAGAAATTCCTGCTTCCTGCCATTTTGCCACAATTTCCTCTCTTGCCTTTCCACTTCCAAGGAAATATACCCTCCTGCCTTCTTTTAGAAGCTCCTTCAGCTGGCTGATCCCGGCTTCATCAGTAAATTCTCCTTCCGCAAGGTCATGTACCTCCGGAAACAGTTCCTTTACCAGCTCTTCTGCCCTCTCATACCACAAATAGGAATCCGATCCTTCATAATATGCCATCACAGCCTGGAGCTGTCCAAAATTAAATATCGTGACAGCATCCTCTTCTGACAGCTTCGTGAGAACCTCCTGTGCCTCTTTCATCTGCTTCTGCTTCCACATTTCATTTCCGTAGAATGCCCGGAAATCACAGCCTCCTATTATCACAAAAAGCAGCAGGACTGCCGCTATGACCGCTGACTCTGCCTTTTTTCTCTTCTCTTTCTGTCCTGTCCCGTTTTCTTTGCTCTCCCATCCCGTCAGGAAGTCTTCCGCTCCACAGCTTCTGTTTCCCAGAAATACTGCCAGAGACAGCCACATACACGGCATGGCCGGAACCATATACCGGTATACAAAAACAGGCTTTATAAGGACAGATGCCAGAAATCCAAAGATTATGATCCCGACAACAGGCATCAGACATCCAAGGGAAAAGGAGACTGCCATTCCTCCATTTTTTCTCTTCGAAAACAGCAGAAAAATGTCCCCAAGGACTTCTCCTGCAAAAAGAAGGAACAGCACTACTGCCATCACTGCACTGACTTTTCCAGATGAAAAATCCGGTGCAAACAGAAATTTCACGCATCCCCCAAGTGTCCGCAGGGAGACCGGCTGGATCCAGTAGCTTTCCTTCACCTGGCTGACCTGTCTTGTGACTGCTGCAAGGAGCCATGGCAGATAACAGACAACGCAGACTGCTGCACTGAAAAAAAAGCTCCGCAGTTCATTTTTCTGCTTTTTCAGAAGCAGCATGACCAGGACATACAGATAGACCATACAGGCTGCCACACAGGCAAAATAATGGGTATAGCAGGCACACAGAGCAGCTCCTGTCAGAAGGATCCAGTTCCTCCGCCTGCCTTCTGTCAGAACGCCAAAGGCTTCTGTCATAGTCATCACAACGAACAGCGCCGCATAGCTGTACATCCTGATCTCAACCGTGTATTCTGAAAGCCCCGGCATGGACATGGTCAGGAAAAAGAACAGTCCAGCGCTCAGCGTACCAAAATACTTTTTTACAGGAAATACTGCCAGCAGCAGCATACAAAGAAAGGGCAGCCAGGAAACCAGCTTGGCAGCTGTCACCTGCATGGCTACTGTACTTTCCGGTACAGCTGTAAGAAACAGCTTCAGGATCAGATAATACAGTGGCGGATGTACATCCCTTGCAGTTATGGAGATCAGCTCCCATACCGGCTTTCTGACAAGCCCCAGAGAAAACACTTCATCATACCAGATATCGCTGCCCACACAAAGAAAAGCAGAGCTTACCAGCATACCTGCGCCAAGCAGAAAAAACAGGATTCCCGCAAGTTCCTTTTTGCTTTGCTTTTCTTTCATATAAACAGCTCCTTAAAAATTACTTCTTTTCTTCTTCTACTTCTTCCTTGCGGATCGCCTTGGTCCTGATCTCCTCTGTGATCTGGGCAATAAACTCATCCAGAGGCTTCACACCCTCATCTCCGGCAAAGCGACTTCTGACAGATACTGTCCCGTCCGCCTCTTCCTGCTGTCCGACAACAAGCATATAAGGCAGTCTGTCCATTCTTGCCTCACGGATCTTAAAACCGATCTTTTCGGAGCGGTTATCTACTGTAACATCCACATCAGCCTTTGCCAGTGCTTTACGAACCTGTTCTGCATAATCAGCATACTTCTCAGAAATAGGAAGGACACGGACCTGCTCCGGGCAAAGCCATGTCGGGAACTTACCGGCATATTTCTCGATCAGCCATGCCAGTGTTCTCTCGTAGCATCCCATGGAAGTTCTGTGAATGATATAAGGACGCTTCTTTTCACCATTCTGATCCACATAGTACATATCGAAGTTCTCTGCGATCGCACAGTCAAGCTGGATCGTGATCATGGTATCTTCCTTGCCATATACATTCTTTGCCTGGATATCGATCTTCGGTCCGTAGAATGCAGCTTCACCATCAGCCTCTACAAAGGGCACCTGCTTCTCCTCCAGCAGCTTACGCAGTACCTCCTGTGTGGACTCCCAGTAATGCTCATCTCCCAGATATTTCTTCTTATTGGCCGGATCCCATTTGGAAAGGCGGAAGGTTACATCCTTTTCAAGGCCAAGCACTGACAGAACGTAATATGCCAGATTAAAGCAGTTGGATAACTCTTCCTCTGTCTGGTCAGGACGGATCACATTGTGTGCCTCTGTGATAGTAAACTGACGTACTCTGGTAAGTCCATGCATTTCACCGGAATCCTCAGAACGGAACAGCGTGGAGGTCTCACTCATACGGTAAGGCAGATCCCTGTAGGATTTCTGGGTATTCTTATATACATAATACTGGAACGGGCAGGTCATGGGACGAAGCGCAAATACTTCCTTGTCTGTTTCTTCATCCCCAAGGACAAACATGCCATCCTTGTAATGATCCCAGTGTCCGGAAATCTTGTAAAGATCACTCTTGGCCATTAGGGGAGTTCTGGTTCTGACATAGCCCCATTCCTTATCCTCAAGGTCTTCAATCCATCTCTGAAGCTTCATGATCATCTTGGTTCCCTTCGGAGGGAAAAGAGGAAGTCCCTGTCCGATCACATCTACTGTAGTAAACAGCTCCATCTCCCGGCCAAGCTTATTGTGGTCACGTCTCTTGGCATCCTCAAGCTGCTCAAGGTAGGCAGCAAGCTCTTCCTTCTTGTTAAATGCCGTACCATAGATTCTCTGCAGTCTTGCTTTCTCTGCATCTCCTCTCCAGTATGCCATGGAAGAAGAGGTCAGCTTGAAGGCCTTGATCCCCTTTGTGTTCATCAGGTGGGGGCCTGCGCACAGGTCAACGAATTCTCCCTGATCATAGAAGGAAATCTCTGCATCCTCCGGAAGCTCCTCGATCAGCTCTACCTTGTAAGGCTCTTCTCTGTCTTTCATAAACTGGATCGCTTCATTTCTCGGAAGGGTAAATCTCTTCAGCTCATGACCTTCCTTGATGATCTTCTTCATCTCTGCTTCGATCTTGTCAAGATCATCTCTTGAAAAAGGCTCATGCTCAAAATCATAATAATATCCTGTATCAATGGCAGGTCCGATCGCAAGCTTTGACTGTGGGAACAGTCTCTTTACTGCCTCTGCCATAACGTGGGAACAGGTGTGGCGGATCACACGCAGACCCTCTGGATCAGAAGCTGTCAGGATGTTCAGGCTGCAGTCCTTATCTACTACAGTACGAAGGTCTACGACCTCTCCGTCAAGCTCTCCTGCACAGGCTGCCCTGGCAAGTCCTTCACTTAAATCTGCTGCGATCTCATATACGCTTTTGGCACTGTCATATTCTTTTACAGAACCGTCTTTTAATGTAATTTTCATTTCTCTTATCTCCTCTTATTTTATTTTCTGTTCTCTTCTGCTTTCTCGATCTCGTCCCAGTCACCGGCCTTTTTCCCGGCTTTCAGACCATTGCCGCAGGGACTGTTATTGCCATTGTTGCTTCCGATGGTCGTATTTTTTCTAGGAGAAGTCAGAAGTCCAAAGACAATACCTCCCAGAATACCAACTGCCATGGCAAGCACAAACTCTCTATTGGAAATAGTAGTGGTACCTGCCAGAAATGTTTTCAGTTTTTCGATTTTCTCTTTCATAGTTTTCCTCCTGGTTCAAAAATATTGCTTTCCCTGCGTCACCGTGAAGCCGCTTGTTTTTCTGCGGTGCGTATTAAAAAATCCCATGCACTACTGTCGTAATGCATGGGACGTAAGAAACGCGGTTCCACCCTGCTTGCTTCCTGCGCCTGTGACGTCTTACGGAAACCTCTCAAATCCTGTAACGTAGGAATACGGACCTGATTGGGGTCACTCCGAGTTAGTTTTCGGATGCTTCCTGCAGGAACATTCTCAGCACAGATATCACTATCTGATGTTCTTCTCTGATACATTCCACATCGTACTCTTCTCATCAACGTGTTATCTTTAATCTGCCATTATCATATGACACTTTTTCAGATCTGTAAAGACCAAACCTGAAAAAAATTATTTAATGGAAAATTTATTTATTCCGACCGCAGCATTTCTTATACTTCTTACCACTTCCGCAGGGGCAGGGATCGTTGGGATAGATCTTCTCCGGCTTTACGATCGTGGTAGAAGACTTCTGCTCCTTATAAAGAGCCTTACGCTTGTCCTCATCAAAGATCTCTTCCCATTCAGGAAGCTCGTACAGCCAGTCAGCACCTGCTGCTACCATGTTCTTGTAAAGAAGCTCCTTGTCAAATCCAAGGCTTACCTCAGTGTCCTCTTCCATTTCTTCGATGGGATTAGCAGTCTTTAAGCTGTCATTGATTCCATCCAGGAAACCTACCATTGTCATCAGGTCAACACTGTATTTATCTGCCAGTTCCTTTACAGTACCCTTTACTTCTTCATCGGGATTCTTCAGAAGGATAGCATAGATTTCTTTCTCCTTCTGGAAGTAAGCACCCCAGAGTCTCTGTAAGTCTCCTTTATTTGCTGTTTCTGAATAGGCCATATCACGCCACTTTTGCAGTAATGCCATAAAACTCGTCCTCCTTGTTCATGTATGCCTATTATATAACAGTTTATCAGAAAAGTAAAAATTTTTTTCATTTTCACGTATAAACCTTATTTTTACGGTTCATACTATGATTACAATCAGTCACAGGAACCCCCTCCTTTGACGATTGCGGGATAATCCGCTTACGAAGGATAAATGAAATACTTATCCTCCCCTAAAATCCCCGGGACTGCAAAGGCGCAGTTCCGGGGATTTTTATTTGATCCCGTAGATCAGGCCTGCCCCGCTGATCATCCATGGTGTCTGGATATATCCGGGCACAAGGCCATCCTGCTTCTCAATATTGCCGATATAATGCACCTCCTGAAAGCCTGCCTTTTTCAGTTCTTCCACAAACTGCTCCATATCACCGTACAGCGCCTTCTGTGCAAACATATCCTGCAGAGCAAATGCACCGCCTTTTTTCAGGACACGGAATGCCTCTCTTACCACATCTCTTTTATCCTTTGCCGTCCTTACCTCATGGAATACAAAGTTGCTGACAATGGCATCAAAAGTTTCATCTGCAAAATCAAGGCTTGCCGCATCTCCCTTCTGGAAGCTTACTCTGTCAGAAACCTTTTCCACCTTTGCATTCTTTTCACACTGTTCCTTTGCATAGCTCCACTCTTTTCCCCAGTAATCCATTCCTGTCAGTTCTGCCTCAGGATAGGTAAGGGCGCAGCGCATGGTAAGGGCTCCTGCTCCGCATCCGATATCCAGCAGTTTTCCCTTTCCGTCCCAGGGCAGATGATTTACCAGATACTGATGTACATCTCCCATTACATCGCCTTTGTTAAAATCAAAGGCCTCACGGCATCGCCACATATAAAGCGTATACGCCAGAAGGATTACAAGCAGCACTCCTGTAATCCAGGCCGGTACAGCCACCTTTAAAACTGCTGCAAAAACGATCGTCAACACAGCCAGCACAATATCTCCGGCCCACATAAGCTTCATCATATTTGCCGGTACCCAGTTTCCATAATTTCCTTTCTTAGATAACATGATCTTTTTTCCCTTCATCATAATCTCCTTCCTGCTTTTCAGCATAACATTTGTTATAATCTGTTATGTAAAAAAGTCCGAGGCGTCTGCCCCGGACTTCAATTACCACTATGTTCTGTTTTCAGTTGTCTGACGAGTGCCTCAAACCCGGCATCACAGTAGATGCCAATCTGTCTTGCCAACTTCTTTGTTTCCTCCAGTGTATATTCTTTTCGGATGATGGTGAGATAACTCTCTACCCGCATTCTGACGATCACATCCAGAAGCTTCTCATCCACATCTGATATTCCATATTTTCCGAAGAACAGGAGAAATCCCTGCCTCAGCCCTTCCTGAAGCTCTTCAAAAACCTTTTCATAAGCGGTTCCCGCTGTTCCTTCCAGAAGGATCTGACATTCTTCCTTGTAATTCCAGAGCATCTCCAGCATCTGCTCATCTCCGTCTGCACTGGATGATTCTCCTTCAAATTCTTCCATGGTGCTCTTCTGTACCATGGCACTGAAATAGGTGATCACCGGCCTTAAGATCTCATCCAGGAGCTGTTCCTTATTTTCAAACTGAAAATAAAACGCACCTGTTGTCACACCTGCTTGTTTGCAGATATTCCGAAGGCTTGCACCTTTGTACCCATATTTCAGGAACTCCTGTTTTCCCGCCCTGATGATCAGTTCTTTTGAATTTTCTCTGTCATTCTGGTTCATAACATTTGTTATGTTAGCATAGACTAACTGTTTTGTCAATCCCTCCGGGTTCTTCTCCACTTCACTACTTCATATCTTTTCTTCAGTTCCCGGACAACCCGGTTGCTGTCTCCCGACCTGATCACAATATCATATTTTCCCTCAATGCTGCCAAAGGTTACTGTCTTTTTCAGATCCAGCATAGCTTTCAGGTATTCCGTCATATGCTCCCTGGTTGCATTTTTATTATAAATCTTAATATAGGAATAACCCGGATAATCTACGGAGTCATATTTCAGGATCTTCAGTTTTTCTGTCAGTCCTTTGTTTTTCAGCACCTCATAAAATTCTTCTATGATCTTCTTTTCATAAAGCATCATAAAATAAACTACATTTTCCTGCTTCATGGATTCACTTTTCACATAATTGCGGTAAGACGATTTTCTCATCTCCCGGACGAGGGCTTCATGCACCGGCTCTCCCGTTTCTTCATAAAAGATCATAAGCACGTCATCCACCACCACATTGGCAAAACAGGACAGACCATGCTTTTTGACCAGACTCAGCACCTCCATGCTCATGGAGTGGGATATCACATACACCTTCAGATAAGCATTCTCATTGATATCATACAGCACTGCCCCGTCCATGGCGATCACCGGAAGTTTCAGCCTGATGTCCTGCATGGGCTTCATCAGAGATGCCGGTGTTCTCATAGTAGACAGGGTAAAGTTCGCTCCTTCATCCAGCATCCGGTTCAGTTCCACACGGCTGTAGTCGCTTAAATTGTCATCTCTGGAAAGCAGCGTATCATCCAGTCCTGATATGAACAGGATATCCTTCTGTTTTTTCCGTGGAAGGGAAATACAGTTCACCCCTATTCCCACAGCGATTCCGATCACCGTATCCAGAAAACGATTCCATACAAAAAGATAGGGATTGGCATCTGTCATATGGTTGACCACGATGCTTAAAAATACCACACAGGAAAAATAGGAGGCCTGTTTCTTTTTGATCACAATGGTAGTGTAGAGCACCGGTACGATCATGGCAGAGATCAGTACGGCATTGAATACCTCCAGTGCTTTTCCGGTAAATGGGATCTTCTCCATGATCAGGAGCACAATCAGTCCATAGATTGCTCCGATCGTGGTACCTGTCAGTCTCTGCAGTGCATTCTTTCGGCTGTTTGCCACATAGATCTGGATACACCACAGCGCCGCCAGATGGGAATAAAATACAATGCCGCTGCTTCCCCGAAGAAAGGAGATCAGATAACAGATGGCGATCGCTGTCGCCGATTTTACAATACGCATACCAATATGAGGAAACTGTAATCTTTTTTTCATCCTGTTCTGCCTTTCCTGCTACACATTCCTGCAACGTGAAAGAATCCTGCTTGCTGGATTCTCCGCCTGCGGTGGGTCACTGTAATTTCCTGTGACGTAAAAAGGCGTCCAGACCTCATGGTCTGAACGCCTTCGTTCTTTTTCTTAACCGAGAATTGCCTGATCACTCAGGAATTCATCTCCGCTTGCTGCCTCAAACTTATGAAGCAGGTCTTCTACGGTAAGCTTCTTCTTTTCTTCTCCTCTGATATCCAGGATGACATGTCCATCCTTCAGCATGATCAGTCGGTTGCCATGCACAATGGCATCCTTCATATTGTGAGTGATCATCAGAGTAGTCAGCTTGTCTCTGTTCACGATCTTTTCTGTGGTCTCCAGTACCTTGGCTGCTGTCTTGGGATCCAGTGCTGCTGTATGCTCGTCAAGGAGCAGTACCTTAGGCTTCTGAAGTGTGGCCATCAGAAGTGTCAGTGCCTGACGCTGTCCACCGGAAAGCAGGCCTACCTTGGAGGTCATACGCTCTTCCAAAGAAAGATCAAGGCTCTTTAACAACTCCTTATATTCTTCCCGTTCCTTCTTGGTGATTCCCGTTTTCAGGGAACGGCTCTTTCCGCGGCGCTTTGCTAACGCCAGATTTTCTTCGATGCCCATGGTGGCTGCTGTACCGGTCATAGGATCCTGGAATACCCTTCCCAGGTACTTTGCCCTCTTATGCTCCGGAAGCTTTGTAACATCAATACCATCGATCACGATCCTGCCCTCATCGACCGGCCACACACCGGCAATGGCATTCATCATGGTTGACTTACCGGAGCCATTGCCACCAATAACAGTAACAAAGTCACCATCCTCAAGTGTCAGGGAAAAATCATCCAGCGCCACCTTTTCATTTACAGTTCCTTTATTGAAGATCTTGGTTACATTCTTAATTTCAAGCATGTGCCTTTCCTCCCTTCTTTGCAGAGGGCTTCGTGAAATATTTTGCCTTCCAGTAGGGTACTGCCAGGAAAATACCAACAACCACTGCTGACAGAAGCTTCAGAAGGTCTGTATCGATACCGAGCCAGATCACAGTCTGTACCACGAAATAATACAGGATGGAACCAAGCACAGCAGCAAGAAGCTTCAGTCCGAAGTTCTTGAAGATCTTACCAAAGATTGCTTCCCCAATGATAACAGCTGCCAGTCCGATAACGATAGCACCACGTCCCATATTGATATCCGCAAAGCCCTGATACTGACAGAGCAATGCTCCTGATAGTCCCACAAGACCGTTGGAGATCATAAGTCCAAGTACCTTGGAGAAATTGGTATTAATACCCTGTGCTCTTGACATATTGCTGTTACAGCCTGTGGCACGGAGCGCACATCCCATTTCTGTTCCAAAGAACCAGTACAGAATGGCAATCAGAATAATCACAACAACAGTAACAACAAAAATTGTATTTTTATAGAAAGGGACATTCTTTACATAGCGGAGAGCTACGAGAAGGTCATATTTATCAGCACCGATCGCCTGATTGGCCTTTCCCATTATTTTCAAATTAATAGAGTACAGTCCAAACTGTGTTAAAATACCAGCCAGAATCGCAGGTATTCCCATGAAAGTATGAAACAATCCTGTTACCAGTCCTGCAGCCATGCCTGCCAGTGTTGCTGCCAGCATGGACACATATACATTGTGGCCGGAAAGCATCATCATAATGCAGACTGCACCACCGGTTCCAATAGAACCATCTACAGTCAGATCCGCAATATCCAGGATCCTGAAGGTAATATAAATACCGATTGCTGCGATTCCCCAGATCAGTCCTTGGGCTACAGCTCCCGGCAATGCATTGAGCAGATTTAAGAAATTCATTGATATCCTCCCCGTTACATCATTTTTCTTTTAAGAAAGGCAGCAGGGAAGTTCCTGCTGCCCGTTTCTTACTCTTTTTCTGTCTGTGATTATTCCTCAATTGCCTCATAATCATCAGGCACTGTAATGTTCAGCGCATCACAGATCGTCTTATTGTACTTCTTTACGAAGTTGGGAGCGTACTCTACCGGCATGGTAGAAATATCTTCTCCGTTCAGGACTCTCACTGCCATCTTGCCGGTTGCAACACCAAGATCATAATAGCTGATAGAAAGGGTTGCCACACCGCATCCTGCACAGATACCTTCTTCTCCTGTCACTACAGGAATGCCTGCGGGCTGGAAGATGTTGTTGATGATCTCTGTATTGGAAGCTACGGTATTGTCAGTAGGTACATACAGTACATCTACTTCACCGGATGCTGTTGTTGCTACGGAAGCAAGGTCATTGGAATCTGAAAATGAATAGTAGTTGCATGTATAACCCATCTCTTCCAGATATCCCTTAATGGTATCTACCTGGTACTGTGAGTTTGCTTCTGCGGAGCAGTATAACAGACCGACAGTCTTAGCATCAGGGAAAAGCTCCTTGATCATATCTGCCTGTCCGTCAAGAGGTGCCAGATCAGAGGTACCTGAAATATTACCGCCAACAGTACCACTAAAATCACTGATATCCAGTGCCACGCCATACTCGGTAACAGATGTTCCAAGAATCGGGATCTCTGTTGTACCGGTTGCAGCTGCCTGAAGGGCAGGTGTTGCATTGGCAAGGATCAGGTCTACATTGTTGCTGACAAAGCTGTTGATGATCGTAGCACAGGTATTGGAATCACCCTGGGCATTCTGCTCATCAAAAGTAACACTGTCACCGAACTCTTCTGTCAGGGCATCCTTAAAGCCCTGTGTTGCTGCATCCAGTGCTTCGTGCTGAACGAGCTGGCAGATACCTACAGTAAAGGTCTTGCCATCTGCTGCAGCAGTATCTGCTTCTGCAGTCTCAGCTGTTTCTGTTTCATCAGCTGCCTCGGTTGTTTCTGCTGCATCAGTTGTCTCTGAAGAAGTGGTATCTGCAGATCCACATGCAGTCAGAGCAACCATAGCACCGGTTAAAAGAAGTGCTAAGAATTTTTTCATAATTTTCTCCTCCTGTTTCTGGCGGCTTTATCCGCCACGTGGTATAGTATACCGCTTCAACTCGTTAAAGTCAAATAGATTTCTCAGTTTTCTTCCTTACGCAGTGCTTTCTGATGGTACATACGCTTGTCTGCCTCTTCAAATACCTCCATCAGCGGATCCTCAGATCCAGTCTTCACTGTTCCAAAGCAGAAGCTGCACTGCTCTCTGACCTTCAGAAGGATCTGCCTTACCTCCTCCTCTGAAAGTCCTCTGGTCAGGATGATGAATTCATCACCTCCAAACCGTCCGATCACTGCACTTTCCCCAAATCCTGCCGACAGTGCCTGCGATGTCTGCTGCAGGATCCTGTCACCGTACTGATGCCCGTGCAGGTCATTGATCTGCTTGAAGTGATCAAGATCCACCAAACTGAAATAATAGACCTCCTTTGGGGCTTCCACCATATATTCACGCATCTTTTCAAAGGCAGCTTCCTTCCGGTACAGTCCCGTCAGTCCATCTGTCTCCGCCCGGTAATTCAGCTTTTCCTTCTCCATATATTCTTCATGGATATCCTGGATCCTGCCTATCACACTGATCACTTTCCCTTCATTATCAAGGATACTCTTATAGTGTGTCCGATGCCACCGGTATCCGCCTCCGGATATGGACGAAAGATATTCCAGGTTTTTATCTACTTCCCCTTTGCATGCTTCCTGAAGCGCCTCGCAGAACATTTTCTGGTGGCTGCTGTGCACAAACGGTGAATTTTTCATATGTTCACTGTAATTCCTGACTTCCCTGCGCTTCTTGTTTCCCGGAAGATTATAGGAAAATACCATGGTATCCTTCTCCGGATAATATTCAAACAGAAGCCCCATGGCTGTTGCCTCCAGGATCTTGTACCTCTCCTGCTGCAGTGTCAGTTCATCATTGATCTGCTTCAGCTCCCTGACCTGGGCTTCGCTCTCCTTTTCTACCGTAATATCCGAAATCACGGTCAGATAAATGGGATTCTTCCCAATGTGGTTTTCAAGAGGCTCTCCCTTGACCTCAAACCAGCCGATCTCTCCATTCTTGCGATAGCCTCTTATGATATAATAAATCGGCCTGCCCTTCGATGCATTCTCAGAGATACAGGCAAGAAAGCCTGCTGCATCCTCAGGTAAAAGAGTAGATAACACATCCTGTATCTCTTTATCATAGTCTTCCTTGCTATAACCAATGCACTGAAAATAGGCATCATTCAGATACAGGGCACGGATGGATTCCCCAACCTCAAACAGTCCGATCCCCGCACGGATATTTTCAAGAACGCTCTGAAGGATCTCATTGACATTATCCCCAAGATAACGCAGCCTGTGATAATCATTTATATCAAGATTATCCGGTTCATTTTCTCTTTCCATATATCTTCTCCCGATATGTATTTCTTCTTTTCCACATACTTTTATCTATTATAAACCATTCAGGCAGGATTCTGCAATGTTAATATTCAATTCCCTTTCTTGCCATTACCCCTTTATCAAAGGGATGCCTGCGCTTTTCCATTCTGGTAATATAATCTGCACTCTCCATAAGGAAATCTGCCGGATTCCTTCCTGTCAGGACAAGCTCGCATTTCTTCTCCCCGGCTCTTTTCAGCAAAAGCTTCAGCCTGTCTCTGTCGATCAGCCCATATTCCACGGGATAGGTGATCTCATCAAGCACGATCAGCCCTGCTTCTTCTTTCTCCTGGAGCATAAGCAGCTCCTCAAGCAGCCTGTTGTGGATCCCTGTCAGCTCCAGCCTCTCTTTTTCTGTCATGGACCTATAGAATCCGAAGTCCTTTTCGCTGCGCAGGATACGCACCCCCTTTATATTTTCAAGGCTGTGCAGCTCCCCGGTATCATTTCCCTTCATGAACTGGCAGAATACAGTCTTTTCTCCCCACCCGTTCATCCTGATGAGCTGACCGAGCGCCGCTGTGGTCTTTCCCTTTCCATCCCCGCAGTATAACTGGATCATATCTGTTCCCCCTTCCTGTTTTCTTCCCTTCTGTACGGACAGCTTCTTTTTTCGCAGGTCTGGCAGACACTCCGGCAGGCATTCCCCTTTTCCCTTGTGAGCTCCGCATAAAATACTACACTTTTTCTGGGAACCATACAAAAGCTTTTCAGACACTGCACCGGGGCACCGAGCATATCCAGGATCTTCCCGATGTCCGACAGGGGATATGCTTCTTCGCTTCCGGGAAAATGAAATTCCTTTACCCGGTAATCAGTAGTTTCTGCAAGCATTCTGTCATATGCTTCATAGCTTTTCATCAGGATCTCATTACTGATCACTTCCGCCATGTAAGCTGCTGTCATATTTTCCCTTTCCCGGTATCTGTCCTGCAGACGGTCCACCCCTTCTCCAAGGGTAAGGACACTGACCGTCACCGGTCTTTTTCCTTCTGCTTCTTCCTGAAGCAGTTTACTTGTAAAGCTCCCCTTCCGGCCACTTTCCCGTACTACCTCCCCGGCAATACGGGAAAGCTCCGGCAGGTCTTCTCTTCCATACCCATTTTTTCTGGCAGCTTCCTCAATAAAATCAGCCTGCTGACAACGGGAAAGAAGCTGTTCAAAGGGTGCGATCTTATGAAGTGAAATGACTGCCATCGTTTCCTATCCTTTCTCCTGTATCCCATAAAGAAGAGCATTGCAGATGGCTGCTGCCACATTGCTTCCTCCCTTTCGTCCTCTGGCTACGATGCAGGGCACCTCCTCTTTCTTTTCAAGTATCAGCTCTTTGGCTTCAACAACGTTGACAAAGCCAACCGGCACACCAATGATCCCGGCAGGCTCCACACATTTCTTCTCCATCAGCTCATACAGGCTGACAAGCGCTGTAGGTGCATTTCCAATGGCAAAGATCAGCGGTTTTCCAAGTGCCGCTGCCCGTTCCATACTGACAAAGGCTCTGGTACAGCCTCTCTCCTTCGCTTCCTTTGCAACATCCTCATCACTCATAAAGCAGTATACTCCGCCCCCATATTTCCCGAGTGTCTTCTTATTGATCCCTGCCTTAGCCATCTGGGTATCTGTTACAATACAGGCTCCCTCTCTCAGGGCTTTTCTGAGCTTTTCCACCGCGCCTTCAGAATAATAGAGGTTTTTCACATAGTCGAAATCCGCTGTTGTGTGGATCACGCGCTTTGTCACCATTTCTTCCTCTGCAGGCAGGCAGATCCCCCTGTGCTCCAGTTCTCTTCCGATTATGGCAAAGCTCTCTTTTTCGATCTGTGCCGGCACCACCTCCCTAAGTGGCTGCTTCAGGCCGATGATCTCATAGATCCTCCGCATATCAAGACAGCTCCTCAGTGTATCCGCCAGTATATCGAGCTGTCTCTCCCTGTACTGCTCATAGGTCTCCTTCTTTCCCTCCCGATATGGGAGCTTCTTACGCTCACACAGCATTCTGACAAAGGTACTGCAGAATGCCTTTTCATCAAATATCCCATGCAGATAGGTACCTGCCACATTCCGGCAGACACAGCCATCCTCTTTTCCCTGAAGGATCAGAAAGGGCTCTGCCCCTTCCTCACGGACACTCTCCCCCATATGGATCTCATAGCCTTTTACTTTTTTCTGTGACAGATCAGAGAATTCTCCGGAAAGGATACTGCATATTCCTTCTGTCCTGGTTCTTGTCTTCTCCCTGGCAAAAGCAGTATGCACCGGCAGAAGTCCCATTCCTCTGCATGTTCTTTTTTCACCCTCTGTACCACTGCTGTCCGTGATCGTTCTTCCAAGCATCTGATACCCGCCACAGATCCCGAAAATCAGTGTCCCCTTTTCTGAAAGACGCAGGATAGCTGCCTCAATTCCATTTTCCCGTAAAGCAAGCAGGTCGCTGATCGTATTCTTACTGCCCGGCAGGATAACGACATCCGGGTTTCCAAGTTCTTCTCTCTTCTCTACATAACGTACTGTCGCATCCTCCTCCACCGCAAATGCCTGGAAGTCGGTAAAATTGGACAGTTTTCCCACATGGATAACAGCAATATCGATCTTTTCGCCCTTTTCCCTCTGCCAGAGCTTTTCCGACAGAGAATCCTCATCTTCGATATCTACATCCATGTAGGGGATCACACCAAGCACTTCTTTTCCACATTTATCATAAATCTGCTTAAGACCGGGAGTCAGCAGCGAAGCATCTCCCCTGAACTTATTGATCAGAAGTCCCTTGATCCTGTCCTGTTCCTCTTTTTCCAAAAGCTGCACGGTTCCGATCAGCTGTGCAAACACACCTCCTCTGTCAATATCACCTACCAGCAGTACCGGTGCATCTGCCAGCTCCGCCATACCCATATTGACAATGTCATCCTGCTTTAAATTGATCTCTGCCGGGCTTCCTGCCCCCTCGATCACGATCACATCATTCTGCTCTGCCAGATCATCATAAGCCTTCCTGATCTCAGGAAGATACTCTTTTTTATGCCGGAAGTATTCCATTGCCTTCTGGTTTCCCTGTACCTCACCCATAACGATAACCTGGCTGCCCATATCCGTCACTGGTTTAAGCAGAATGGGATTCATAAGGACAGACGGCTCCTTTCCACAGGCCAGAGCCTGTACTGCCTGCGCCCTTCCCATTTCCAGTCCTTCAGTGGTAATAAAGGAATTGAGCGCCATATTCTGGGATTTAAAGGGTGCAGTTTCGTAGCCGTCCTGCCACAGGATCCGGCAGAGTCCTGCAGCGATCAGACTTTTCCCCGCATTTGACATGGTTCCCTGTATCATTATGGCTTTTGCTCTTCGTTTCATTTCCCTGCTTCCTTTCCTGCAAGAGAATACAATATCTCTTTCAGCCTCTCATTCTCTTCCTGTGTCCTTATACAGATCCGGTAATATCCCCTGGAAAGTCCCTTAAAATTACTGCAGTCCCTGATCAGGATCTTCCTGTCAAGGAGTGCTTCCTTAAGTCCTTCCCTTCCATGGAAAAGGAGAAAATTGGCACTGCCAGGATATACCCTGTCAGCTACGGTTTCTAACAGCAAAGACACCAGCTTTTCCTTTTCTCCCCGGATCAGCTCCCTTGTCTTTTCCAGATATCCTTCTGCTTTCAGTGCCGCAGCTCCCGCCAGCTGCGCCGGCAGCGATACATTCCATGGCGGCAGCTTTTCCTTCAGCCGCCCTGCCAGCTCTCTGTTCCCCGTCATAAGATAGCCAAGCCGCAGCCCCGGCATCCCATACACCTTGGTAAAGGCTCTTAATACGGCCAGATGAGGAAAACGGACTGTTTCTCCCTTCATGCTAAGCGCCGGTTCCCCGGGCAGAAAAGGAAGAAAGCACTCATCCACGCAAAGAAAGGTTTTTGTTTCTTCACATCTCTCTGCCAGTCTCACAAGCTCAGCCTTTCCCGTAACAGTGCCTGTAGGATTACCGGGATTGCAGAGAAAAACAAGGCTTGTCTCCTCCGTAATCTTTAAAAGCAGTTCCTGAAGGGGCAGGATAAAATCATTCTCTTCCTTCAGATACAGGAACTCACAGGAATGATCTGCTGCCTCAAGGGCATTTTCATATTCCTGAAAGGAGGGCGCCGTCAGAAGCGCCCTTCCTGCCGGAACTGCCCTGCACAGCGCATAGATCAGTTCTGCTGCCCCGTTTCCTGTAAGGATCTCCGTCTGATCCGTGGTTCCTTCAAAGTCCCTGATCCCCTGGATCAGATCCCGGCAATATGGATCCGGGTAACAGTCTGAAAGAAGGATTGCTTTTATGGCTGCCTGCCGGCTTTCCTCTGGCATGCCAAGGGGGTTAATATTGATCGAGTAATCCAGCTCTATTTCTCTGCCATAGCGGTCACCGCCATGTACATAATCCTTCATATCCATTTTCTTCCTTTGCTCTTCCACATTCACAGAATCACCTTTCCATGTAAAGCCATGCAGAGAAACAGACAGGCCATGCAGCAGAGATAAAAAAGCACTGTTGTCATAACAAGCAGCTTCCCCGCCCGTCTGATATCCTCCCGTTCAATCCTCCGGATGGGATCTCCGATAAAAGGCTTTTCATACAGCCTTCCAAAGTAATAGGCATTTCCTGCAAGCTGTACCTGCAGGGCACCTGCACAGACGCTTTCTGTCTGGGCTGAGTTTGGACTTTTATGCTTCCGCCTGTCACGCTTCCAGACATGTACTGCTCCCTTTGCATCCATACGGAGCAGAAAAGCAGCGGCTATCATGAACAGGGCTGCCAGTCTCGCCGGAATATAATTCAGAAGATCATCCAGTCTTGCTGCTGCTCTCCCAAAATATAAATATCTGTCATTTTTATATCCCACCATGGAATCCATAGTATTGACTGCTTTATAAAAGAATCCGCCGGGGACGCCAAGCAATGTCATATAAAAAAGAGGCGCGATCACACCATCTGACGTATTCTCTGCTATGGTTTCCACTGTGGCCTTTATGACCCCCTCTTCTGTAAGAGCCTCTGTATCTCTCCCTACGATCATGGAAACTGCTTTTCTGCCTGCAGCAAGTCCTTCCTGTAAAAGCGCCGTGTATACCTTCATGCTTTCTGCCTTCAGGGATCTCATTGCCAGAAGCTGATAGCAGAAAAAGCAGGAAAGAAGCAGATACAGTCCATGATGGATATGGTCTGCAAAATGCAGGATCCCTGCCGGAACCGCTACAGAAAAAACTACCGTACCAAGCACAAGCAGTCCTCCTGCAAACAGCTTCCTTTTCTGATCTGCTTCCCTTTCTCCGGATATACGAAACAGTCTGTCAAGGAGCCATTCAAGCCCGGTGATCAGCTTCCCGATCATCCGCACCGGATGGTACAGCCAGACCGGATCTCCAAACAGTGCATCCAGCAAAAGTCCTGCTGTCAGGATCATCATTCTCTCTACCATTATATGCTGCCATACTGTCATATTCTTCTGATCTCCTTCAGCCTGATCCTTCCGGATCCCACTTCTTTTGTCACCTCTGCCCGGAAGCCTTCTGCATTCCCGATCTGCCAGTCATAATAATCCCTGTGTGGTTCTGAAAATCTGTCAAGAACCGCCATGATCGTTCCCCCATGCACCACAAAGACCGCTTCTGCCTCCTCAGACATAAGCTTCCGGAGCTCTCCTTCAAACGCACTGCTGCATCTTTTCGAAAATTCCTTTTTACTTTCCCCTCCCGGGAACGGTGCTTCTCCCATGGAATCAAGAAATCGCTGGTAATCCGCTTTTCCGTTCAGCTCCTCATAATTCTTATATTCAAAGGTGCCAAAGTCACATTCTCTGAAATCCTCTACTACAGTCTGCTTTTCTCCGGGAAACAGAATCTCTGCACTCTGCCGGCACCGGAGCATGGGACTGACCAGCAGATGCGGTTTTCGGCATCCGTCCTTTTCCAGCCGTTTCTTAAGGGAAAGCAGTGGTTCATCCGCCTCCGGGAGGAGCACTTCCTCTGTACTTCCCACATAACGGTGTTCCAGGTTTCCCTTCGTGACACCATGCCGGATCAGATATACCCTCATTTCAGTCTCTCTCCTTCACCGCAGACCACACGGTAAAACTGCTCTGCCTCTCCTGCCAGATAGCAGTTTACCCTGCCAACAGCTTCCCGGTATTTCCGTTCAAAGGCATCTATGGGAACCAGTCCATACCCTACCTCTGCACTGATGATCACCGCATCCCTGTTTTCTCTAAGAAAATCTTCTGCCTCTGCCAGCGGATCCTTCCCGGAAAGCAGCTCTTCCCTTATGGTTTCCTCGTAATGAACCACGATCTTCTTTCCCTTGAAATGTGTTTCTGCAAAGGCTCCCTTACCCTGAAAGGCACCACCTACAATAAATATCATCGGCTTTTCTCCTGTCTGTCTTTTACATTCCAAATAACACTGCCATAAACAGCATGCAGATCTCACAGAGCTGCAGAAAGTGTCCCGCCAGATCCCCGGTCACCCCGCCGAACCATTTATAAGAGGACACCCGGTAATATACGAAGCTGGCTGCCGCTGTCAAAACACAAAATATGCCGGCAAGGGGTCTGTAAGCTACCATCAGCACTGCAAGCAGCACTGCTTCTGCCAGCAGCACCCATTTTACGTAACCGCCTGCACTGCCGGCAAAGGAAGCCGCCATGCCATCTTCCCTTGCTTTCCTGAAGATCAGAAGGGACAGGGCACTTAAGGCTCTCTCCATGCCATAGATCATAGGAAGCAGCAGAACTGATGCCTCAGTCATATTTAAGTACAGCAGCGTGGAAATAATAAAATACAGGGAGCTGTAGATCACAGCAAAGGCACCTGTATGAGGATCCTTCAGGATTTTCAGCCTCTCCTGCCTGCTTTTGAAAGAGCTTTTGGCATCCACGGTATCCAGGAAGCCGTCCATATGGATCCCTCCTGTGACCAAAACCGGCAGAGCACACATAAAGCCTGCCCGGATCAGGGGAAAGGTCAGATCGGTATGTGGCAGGATCACCGGCAGAAAGGAAAAGAAATGCATAAGCAGCCACTGGCAAAGTCCGATTACAATACCGATCAGCGGAAAAAAGCAGAGGCTTGCCCGCTGGTTCTTTTCTGAAAACTCCACATTCGGCATGGGAATCCTGGAATATGTGGAAAATGCCATAATAAGTGCTTTCAAAATGTTTCCTCCTGTTTTCTGTCTGTCCGTTTTCCGGTTCATCCCGTTTTCCATTTATTGCTTCCGTTCCACAGGGATCCCACAGATCACCTCTGTCACACTGTCTGCCGCCCTGGCAAGCAGACAGTTGCTTTTTCCAAGGAGCTGCAGATACAGCGCCGTTTCCTGCGGAAATGCAATTCCCTCTGAAAAGACCTCATTAGTCACCACGATCACAGCTGCACATTGCCCGGCAAGCCTTCGTACCGGTGCTGCGATCACCTCTTCCACACAGAAAGGTGCACTGCTCTTTTCCTGCAGCCGTCCTGTCTTTTCATACATCTCATTAGCCAGAAGATTTGAGAGACACTCGATCAGGAATACATCCTCCTTCTCTGCTGTCAGTCTGGAAAGATCCGTATGGCATTCCCTCGTCACAAAGTCCTTGTCCTTCCGCATCCTGCGATGTCTTCTGATCCGTTCCTGGCATTCCTCATCATAGGGTACCATGGTAGCCACATAATAAAGAGTGCCTGCCGGGTGCTTTTTCTTTTCCTCTATTGCCAGCTTTTCTGCAAAAGCACTTTTACCGCTGCAGCTTCCGCCTGTCACCAGTCTGAGCATCTTTCTCTCCTCACTGCCTCATTTAAGCCCACATCAGGCTTCCGCTATTTCTTCCTGAAACCGTTCATAGCTTCTGATTTCATAGTCGGTAAAGGTTCCCATCCTTTCATAGACCTCCATGGCCATGGAAAGCAGCGGGAACAGAGTAAGCGCTCCCGTTCCTTCCCCAAGCCGCATGCCGGCCCGGACAGGAGCCTGCAGACCAAGAGCAGAAAGCGCCATGGCTCCGGTTCCTTCCCCTGACATATGGGATGGCAGCAGATAATCCGTCACCCGGCAGTCTATCCGGTATGCCGCAAGCGCTGCAACACAGGAAATCGCACCATCCAGCACTACCGGTATTTCCTCCTTCACTGCTCCCAGAAATACACCAGCCATCATGGCGATCTCAAGACCGCCTCCTTCTGCCAGCAGCTCCTGCGGATCCGTATGGTGTTCTGCCCGTATCCTTGTGAGCGCCCTTTCTACTGCCCGGCACTTTCTCTCATAGCCTTCACAGGAAAGACCGGCTCCCTTTCCTGTCACCTCTCCTGCATCTTTATTCAGGTACAGCCCGGCAAGCACACTGGTTGGCGTGGTATTCCCAATCCCCATTTCTCCTACTGCAAGAATAGTATAGCCCTTCTCCTTCAGCTCCTTTACCAGTGCCTTTCCTTCCTCCAGTGCCCTTCTGCACTGCTCTCCTGTCATGGCGGCCTCCTTCGTAAGGTTTCCTGTGCCCTCTGCGATCTTCCGGTCTGCCACTGCATCCCTTCTCAGGGTTCTGTCCCGGTAGTATTCTCCCTTCATGCCGGCATCTACCGGATATACATCCACACCGGCTACCTCCGCCATATAGTTTACCGTAGAATTTCCTTTCGCGAAATTTTCTGCCACCACTCTGGTCACGCTGCTGTCAGTCTGGGTCACTCCCTCCTCTACAACGCCATGATCCGCACATAGCACAAGAAGTGCCCTTTTCTCCAGTGGATAAGGCTTTTCGGATCTTCCGATCCTGCACAGCTTCACCACCATATCCTCCAGAAGTCCAAGACTGTCAATGGGCTTTGCTATACTGTCCAGATGCTTCTTTGCAAGCCGCCCTGCCCGGTAGCTTTCACAGGCACGAAGGAAGCTATAGAGCATCTCCGGATTGCTTTCATAATAAAAATGAGGGAATCCTGCTGCCATATGTGCTGTATATATCATACAGGAATAGCTTCTGTCTGAAAGCGGCTTTTTCGCCGTAAAGCCATCCCCATTGTTACTACAATCAAAATAATGGAATTCATGTCCACGGATCGATACCCCTGCATCCCCAAGAAGTCCTGGCTTTTCTGCTGCCGCATCCAGATAACCAAACCTTACGGAGCTCTTCGTCTGAAATCCTTCTCCATCAAGCGCCCCTGCCATGTCAAAGGTTTTCCCTTCATAAGTCAGGTTTTTCTGTAAGTAAAGAAAGCCTCCGCATTCGGCAAGAACCGGCATGTTTCCTTCGCAGGCCTTTCTTACCTGATTTCTCATGGAGTAATTTTCAGAGAGTGCCTCTGCATACAGCTCCGGATAGCCTCCTGGCAGGATCAGGCCATCTGTTTCCTCCGGCAGCTCCTGATCATGGATAGGAGAAAACAGGCAGACCTCTGCCCCCATTTTTTCAAGGAGCTTCCTGTTCTCTTCATAAAAGAAGCTGAAGGCTTCATCCTGTGCCAGTGCGATCCGGACTTTGGTGGAAAGCACCGGCAGTGATCCGCTTTCTCCTGTCTGCAATTCCGGTGCTGTTTCTGCCACAGCAAGGATCCCCTCGAGATCCACCGTCTTTTCCAATGCATCCCTAACCTCTGTAATCCAGGTATCAAATCCGGCAAGCTCCTCAGGCTGCAGCAGTCCAAGATGCCTTGACGGCACAGAAAGCACCGGCAGCTCCGGCAGATAGCCAAGGACAGGCAGCTCACACTCCTTCTCGATCACTGCTTTGATCCGTTCATAATAAGCAGGAGAAACCCTGTTTAAAAGCACACCCGCTATGTGACTGTCTTCCCGGTAGTCCCTTATTCCACGGATCAGTGCTGCCAGGGAAACACTGGCTCCCTTTCCATCCACCACAAGCAGCACCGGCGTCTTCGTGAGCCTTGCCACATCATAGGTACTGGCCTTTTCGCTGATCCCGGAAAGTCCGTCATAAAAGCCCATGACTCCCTCGATCACAGTCAGGTCACTCTGTTCCATTTTGTCTGTCAGGATCCCTCTCAGAGTATCCTCATCGGTAAAATAGCTGTCCAGATTGCCGGAAGGTACTTTAAGCACCTTCCTGTGGAACATGGGATCAATATAGTCAGGGCCGCATTTCATGGCAGCCGCTTTGATCTGTTTTTTTTTGCACAGTGCCAGCAGTCCACAGGTAAATAATGTTTTTCCGCTTCCGCTCTTTGGCGCAGCCAGCAGAATCCTTGCCTGTTTTTTCATTTCTCTCCTCCAAATGCTGCGATCCATACCGGATTTTCACTTTCTGTCAGATGGTAAATGGAACGCTCTTTTACCCTTGTAACCTGTACCTGAAGCAGTTCCATATTCCGGCAGCGTGGATTTTCCCTTTTCAGCTTCAGCAGTATTTCCAGCGTTTCCAGGGTAATGGCATTTATCACGATCCTTGCCCTGTCATTCTTCTGCAGCACTGCTTCTACGATCTCAGTCAGTCTGCCGCTGCTGCCTCCGATAAAAGCATGGGTCGGTGACGGCAGCTCCTGTAAAGCCTCCGGTGCCTCTCCCCTTATCTGTAAAAGATTGGATGCCCTGTGCTTTCTCGCATTCTCTCCGGTAAGGGCATACGCTTCTTCCTTCTTTTCTATAGCGTATACCTTTCCTTCCGTGGCAAAAAGTGCTGCCTCAATTCCCACAGAGCCGCTTCCGCTTCCGATATCATAAACGATGCTGTCCCTTTTCAGGTTTAATTTGGCTAAAGACAATACCCGGATCTCTTCCTTGGTCATAGGCACCTTTGCCCGGCTGAAAGAATCATCCGGAAGTCCCGGAAGGCTTCTTCTGTCTGTACCGCTCTCTGTTCTTTCCAGTAAAGCTATGGTAAGACTGTCTGTTTCCTTCCCGATAAAATCCTCTGGCCGCCCCCTCCTGATCCGCTCCTCCGGATAGGAAAGCCTCTCTCCTGCAGTGACCCCTACATCAGAAAGTCCATAGAAAACCAGCTTCTCGCACAGCCCGGAAAGCTGGCTTCTGCCACCGAGCAGAGCACAGACCTTCTTCCCTTCTAAAAGCAGCGGAATCAGCTCCTGCTCCCTTCCATGACAGCTTACAAGTGCTGCTTCCTCAAGCGATAGTCCAAGTAGTGACAGAAAATAGACCGGAGAAGAAATACCCGGAATACGACTTACGTGGAAGCTCCCTGCAAGGAGCTCTTCCATGCCTTTTGCCCCGGAAGAAAAGCCCACATCCCCGGAATACAGAACGGCTGCTCTTTTTATGCCGCTGTGTTCCTTAAGATAGGCTGCGATCTCCTCTTTCCGGACACTGATAAAGCAGGGCTTATCTTCCGCCAGCACCTGATGTGCCTCCTGAAGCATCCGTCCGGATCCGATCAGCACCTCACAGGACTCAAGCACCTGACGGGTTTCCACAGACAGCAAGGAAGCTCTTCCAGGCCCCATGCCAATGAGATATACTTCTCTGTCTGTTTCCGGCACAGTCCCATCCGATGCCTTAAAAGCCACGCCTTCCAGAAGCTGGCAGGCCTCCTGAAGCGTCATGGTCTGCTTTTCTGCATCCTGCCCTTCCTTCTTTTCCGGGCATTCTGCCTCCGGTCTTTCCACCACTATAAGGGTTGCTCCGGCTGTCCTGGCCGCCCTGCATTTTTCTGCAAATCCTCCTTCTTTTCCGGAGCTTTTCGTCACAAAGTACCTGCTTTCGGCACTCTTCAGCATGGCTTCATTCAGTTCTTCTGAAAAAGGTCCCTGCATAGCGATCAGATGTTTCCCTGAAAATCCAAGGGAAACGGCCTTTGCAATGGCTTCCTCCGAGGGCAGGATCCTTGCCGTGCAGCGTTCCTTAAAGTTCCGGAGCTTTGTATATTTCTCCAGTTCCTTACTGCCTGTAGCAATGAAAATCCTCCCTTCCGTCTCCTGCAGGAAGGAAACTGCCTCCTCCACACTTTTCACAGAAACTCTGTCTTCCCCGGCATCCGTGGCTTCCTCTTTTCGAAGGATCCTGAAATAGGGCAGAGCCAGCTTTTCACAGGCCTTTCTGACATTCTTTGTCACCAGCTCTGCATAGGGATGAGTCGCATCCATACAAAGCTCTGCCTGCCATGAAAGAAGAAGCTGTTCCATTTCTTCCTCTGTCAGATTGCCCTGATGTACCGTAAGAAAAGCGTTCTCCTTCAGAAGCTCTGCCCCGTATTCTGTGGATACGCTGACAATTACCGGTATCTTTAATGCCGCAGCCTTCTCTGCCAGCACTCTTCCTTCTGTTGTCCCACCAAAGATGACAAGTCTCATACCCTGTTTCCTTCCTGATTTTCGATCCTGTACCCTCTTTGGGTTACCATTTTATCTCCTATCCTTCTGGTCGTACTGTTCCCGATAAACACCGTGGTGAACATATCTACCTGTGCCTCCCTGAGCTGCAGAAGGGAAAGGATCTCTGCTTCTTCTCCTTCTCTGCCAATGTTTCTCACATAGCCACAGACTGTCTCCCCTCTTTTATAACGAAGAAGGATCTCACAGGCTTTTTTCAGATAATCCGGCCGGTTATGGCTGGAAGGATTATAAAGGCAGATCACAAAGTCTGCCTGCGCCGCCAGTGCCAGTCTCTTCTCGATCAGTTCATACGGCGTCAGGAGATCACTTAGGCTGATCAATGCAAAATCATGGGACAGCGGTGCACCAAGTACTGCCGCACCGGAAAGGGCAGCCGTCACACCCGGAACCACACGGATCTCCACTCCTGGATATGCCTCTCCCATTTCATAAAGCAGACCTGCCATACCATATACACCGGCATCTCCGCTGCAGACCATAGCTGTCGTCCTTCCCTCCTGTGCAGTAAGAAGTGCCTTTTCACAGCGTTCCTTTTCCTGCCTCATTCCGGTAACAATGATTTCCTTTCCCTTACATAAGGCACGGATAAGCTCTATATATTTCTGATACCCTACAATCACCTCACAGGAAGAGATCACGTCCCTTGCCTCTGCCGTCATGCCTTCTTCTTTTCCAGGTCCGATGCCTACTACATAAATCTGCTTCAAAATACGATACTCCTCTGATATTCTCCTACTGCTGTGGTCACACCATTCTCTGCCCGTTTGCCTGACAAGAGAGCTGCACCTGATGCCACTACGCTGCGTTCACAGACATTATCCACACCTGTGACCTTTTCTACAAAATCTGACGCAGTAAAGCTGCCCATCTGAATCTGCAGCTGCTTTGCAGAATAGGTCATAAAGGGAATCTGCTTTTCCCGGCAGAAGGCAAGGATCCCTTCTTCCTCCTGCTTCAGGTCAATGCTTGCCACACCGGCAATTGCCTCCTCTGAAAGACAGAGACTGTGCAGATGTGCAGTGACTGCCTGCCGGATCATTTCCTTATCAGTTCCCTTTCTGCAGCCAATACCAACTACAATATTCTTTGGCAATAGCTGCAGGCAGCATCCCTTCTTTGCAGCTCCGGCAGCTGTGTATACCCTGTCCGAGATCAGGATACGCTTTTCTTCCCTTTCAAGACCATTTTCTTTTCCCCTGCTTTTTTCAAGGATCAGCTCTTCCGGCACTTCTCCTTCTACAGGATAGCTGCAGTCAAAGAATATTTTCTCCCCCTGGAGGATCGCTGCTGAAATTTCCTTTGCGCACTGGAAATCAGTCAGGACAAGGCCATTCCTTCTGGCAAATTCATCAACAGCAAAGCATCCCTCCCGGTCTGTGGCTGTAGTGATCACCGGGATCATCCCCTTATCTGCCATCAGTCCGGAAATTTCCTCTGCCAGCGTATTGGCTCCGCCAAGATGACCTGAAAGAAGGGAAATACAGAACCTTCCGGTTTCATCAATGACAAGGATAGCCGGATCCTTCGCCTTATGTCTGAGAAAGGGTGCAATACTGCGTACTGCAATTCCACTGGCACAGAAAAAAAGAATAGCATCCTTATCCGGGAACCAGCTTCCTGTCAGCTCTGTCACAGTTTCAGCCATGGAAATGGAGGAAAGTGCCCTGCACTTCACCTTATATTCCAGCTCATCCTCCGGATGCTTCTGCTGCCATCTTTCCCTGACCAGGATCATCAGGTCATATGCTGCTTCACTGCAGGCAATCATTCCTGCTCTCATAGCCTTTCTCCTTTCCGGCATTCTGCGTGTCCATCCCCTTCCGATATCCGGTAGTAAAACAAGGATCATAAAGCTTCGATCTTTCAAAGCCACTGTCTATCACATTTCCCACGATGATCAGCGCTGTCCTTGAAATGCCCTCTTCTTTCATCTTCTCCGGAAGCAAAGAAAGTGTGGTAACAAATTTCCTTTCCTCCGGCCAGGTTGCTTTATATACAACTGCTGCCGGAGTATCCGGCGCATATCCACCACCGATCAGCTCCCGGCTTACCTCTTCTGCCAGTCCTGATGATAAAAACAGCACCATGGTAGCCTGATGGGCTGCAAGGCTTCGAAGGCTCTCTTTCTCCGGAACAGCAGTCCTTCCCTCCGAGCGTGTGATGATCACACTCTGGGATATCCCGGGAAGCGTATATTCCAGAGAAAGTGCTGCTGCCGCCCCGCAAAAGGAGCTGACTCCCGGGCACACCTCCCAGGCTATATTTCTCCTTTGCAGCTCTTCCATCTGCTCCCTGACAGCGCCATACAGGCTGGAATCCCCTGTATGTAACCTGACTGTCATTTTTCCTGCCTTTTCTCCCTCCTCCATTACCTGGATCACCTCAGGAAGAGTCATATATGCACTGTTGTAGATCTGGCAGTCTTCTTTGGTATTTTTCAAAAGCGCCGGGTTGACCAGTGATCCTGCATAGATCACAATATCTGCCTCTGTCAGATACCGCTGCCCCCTTACCGTGATCAGATCCTCACTTCCCGGTCCTGCACCTACAAAATAAATCATGTTTCATCCTTTCTCTCATTCCTGCCTGTAAAATAAGGCAGAAGCTCTGCTGTTTCCTTCGTCTGTGTCAGAAATCCGAAATGCTCTGAAAACAGCATTACAGCGATCGTCACCTTAGAGCCGCCTCTGTGTCTGACATAACTGTCAATTGCTTCCTGCAGTTTTTCCATCACTGCTTCCCTGAGCCCCGCTTTTTCAAGAAGCGGTATCATTTCCTCTGTATTAATACAGGACATGATCTTCTCTGCAAGTTCCCTGGAGCCCCCTGCCAGAAAGGTGTATAATGCCATGATCTCTCTTCTGCCATCTGCCACCTTGGAATGGGTATTCATGATCCCTGCCGCCAGCTTAACCAGCTTGCCGATATTTCCCACAAGCAGGATCCTCTCCATACCATAGCTGACCGCCAGATCAATGGTTTCTCCTATATAATTGCTGCACTTCACACTGCTGTCCATGTCAAGCTGCAGATATTCACTGACATACCCCCTGCCGTAATTTCCGGGTGTAAGCAGAAGGTTCTTTTCTCCGGCTGCAGCCCTCTGTCTGATCTCCGTCTCAATGGTATCCACGATCGCTTTTTCGCTCATAGGCTCCAGTATCCCTGTCGTTCCAAGAACAGACAAGCCTCCGACGATCCCCAGCTTTCTGTTAAAGGTCCGCTCTGCCAGTTCCTCACCACCTGGAATCCGCACAGTGATCAGCACCCTTTCTGACACATCAGCCAGCTTCAGTACTTCCCTCACTGCTCCAAAGATCATCTTCCTTGGCACCGGATTGATCGCTGCCTGTCCTGTTTTCTCAGGAAGTCCTTCTCTTGTGACTCTTCCGATCCCCTCTTCCCCTGTCAGATACAGACCTTTTCTTTCCTCGTCACAGAACCAGTCTTTCTGCGGTTCTGTTTCATCTGGAAGGATCCTTACTCCCGCATAGATCTTTGCATGGTTAGTCACATCCGGATCGTCCCCGCTGTCCTTGACCACATAATATTCTGCGAAATCATCTGTCCTTTCTGACATAAAAACCGGCACCTGCATCTGACTGCCTCCCGGCAGTCTTAAGTTCACAGCTTCCTCCTGCCCGTTCACTTTATTTCCACATATACAAAAAAGCAGCCTGGCCGAAGCCAGCGCTGCTGCTGTGCAGCAGGTACCTGTTGTAATTCCGCACCGGAGTTTTTTTTGATTCTTCGTCACATAAAGCTCCATCAGCTCTGTCCTTCCGTCTGTATTACATTCAGTGTACCACTGCTTATTTTCTGCGTCTATTATGATTTTGAAAACCTGCGCTCTTTTGTTTCTGTTTTCTCCTTCAGTGCTTCTCAGAATTTTTTCAGTTTCTTCCTGAGACTGTACAGCTTTCTTCCACAATGCAGGATCAGGATCACATACAGGAGCATCAATATACTGAATATCACCTCCAGCGTGATCTCATCCGGACTGTTCATGACGTTTGTCCACTGCGGGATCAGTATGCACAGGAAAACGACAAGCAGCGGAAGCATCCTGGTCTGAATCACGTGCTGCACCATGGAAAGCCTGGATTCACTGTCTGAAAAAAGCTCTCCCTCTTCCTCACAGGTCACAGCACTGGCAGGCTTCCTGAAATAGATCCAGCCAAAGCATTTACCACAGCATTCCCATCCATAGTCGGCAAACATCTGCGCATAGTCCTGATCACCTTTTGCATTTCTATAATCCAGACGGTAGATCATCTCCTCCGGCTTCCCCACCTCAAAAATATAAATAAATGGCTGGATCATCTTCTGCAGGTGAAGTCCCTTTCTGCTCTGCTCCCTTAACCAGTTTTCTTCCTCTTCATAATCTGCTATAGTAAAAATCCTTGTAAATGTCTTTGTATTACTCATGATATTCTTCCCCCTGACTGTTCTGGTATAATCGTCTGATCCTTTTCTTTTCTGTTTCCAGTACCTCTTCTCCAAGCGGTGTCATACAGTACAGCTTCCGCTTCTCTTCCTCATGATCAAACCGGATCAGCCCGTCCCCCTCCATCTTGGAAAGTGTGCCATACATGGTTCCTGGACTGATAACAACCTGATTTCCGGTCATCACCTTCACCTGCTGCCCGATCCCGTAACCATGCTGCGGTCTCTGCAGGCAGTACAGAATATAAAATCCGGTTTCTGTCATGGGACAGTAAATCTTTCTGATTCGATCCTCCATCTTTCTCCTCTTTTCTTTTAGCACAGGGAATACTGATTCTTCCCTGTGCATTTCAATTCGATATATCACGTTTGGATACATCGCAATTAGATATATCGTGATTCGATATATATTATATATCACACCTCGATATATGTTGTCAACACTATTTTTCATGACACAAAAAGTGGCATCCAAAAGTAAAAAAAGAACAGCCCTCTCTTTCAGAAAGCTGTTCCCTGATTTATTCTTCATTTTTTCTGACATACTGTGCGATCACCGCTGCCGCCTTTTCAAAGGAAAGCGGCTTGGACAGATGCTCATTCATTCCTGCCGCCCTGCTCCTTGCGACATCATCATCAAAAGCATTGGCTGACATTGCGAAAATGGGGACGGTCTCCGCATCCTTCCTGTCCATCCTCCGGATCCTTCTTGTTGCTTCCAGCCCATCCATTTCCGGCATCATAATGTCCATCATAATAACATCATAGTATCCTTCTTCCGACGCAGCAAACATTTCCAGCGCTTTTTTGCCATCTGCTGCCTTTTCTACAACAGCACCCCTCTCTGTAAACATATATTCTGCAATCTCCATATTCAGTTCATTATCCTCAACCACGAGGATCCTGACACCCGCTATGGATCCCGCCTGAAGTGCAATCGTCTTTCCCACAAGATCGGAAAGCTCTCTGATATCGCTGTCTTTCTTTACAACAAAGACACGTCTGGTATAAAGATAGGGTCCTGCCAACTGATACTCTTCTTCCCTTCCATCCATGGTAAAACAGCACCAGATACAGTCTATTGTCCCCTCTCTCAGAAGTTTGTTTCTTTCCGGAAGATCCACTTCTGTAAATACAGGCTAATATCCGATCCTCCTGCAGGCTTCTGCCGCAAGTTCTGCATCGATCCCTGCATAGGATCCACTCACATCCCTGTAAAAATAGGGTGCATAAAGGGAACCACCGATCACGATCTCTGGCAGTTCCTCTTTTTCCCCGTTATTTCCTCTCATGCAGGCGCAAACAGATAAAAAAAACACAATATTCCACACAAAAACAGTCTTTTTTTCTTTATATATATTCCCCAAATTATACTATTGGTTTATTATATAAAAGCTGTTTCTGATTGTCTATACGCAATCAGTACTACCCATTTTCCGGGGCAGCAGTATCTGTTTTCCCGCATCAGGGATGATAAATCTGATTTCCCTGAATTCTCTCTGCATCATTTCCTTAAGCCCCTCCGTTTCCACAGTATCAGAAACCGGGGGATAGGCATCATCAAAATGTGTCAGCAGCACTGCCTTTGGTTTAAGCCTCTGTAATACCTTTCTGGCATGCGCCTCCAGCGTACTGCTTCCCTGGTAGGGAAGGCAGAGCAGATCTGCTCCTTCCTGATAATCCTCATTTTCAGAAAGTCCAAGGCTCCCCATGACCTGGATCCTTATATCCTGCCAGGATAATTCATACAGAACCGTCTCCCTGTGCTCCGGGTACTGAAGATGCAGCCTCAGGATCCTCTTCAGATTCCTGCGATACCGGAATACTCTGGCAGACAAAAGCTTTTTTCTTACCAGCTTTCTGTCAAAATGAATATGCACACCGGTATCTACCCGGACGGTAAATCCACAGACCATAAACCGGTCTCCCGGACTGATCCTGTGAACCAGTGAGTCTTCTATTCCATGCCTGTATAATGTCTGCTCCGGTGTCGCTGTACAGTAAACAGGCATTCTCCGGATACCTTCCAATACCGGCACCAGTGATAAATGATCCAGATGACCATGCGTGATCAATATGGCATCTCCAGAAAGGAAATCTTCTTTGTCATTCTGATTTTCTGCCCCGTCCATCTCCACGAAAGGATCGATCAGCACAGTTCCCTCTTTATTTTCAAGCTTCAAGGCTGCTGTCCCAAGCCACGTGATCCTAATGCCTTCTGTGTCTTTTCCGATGTCCTCCATGCTGTCCTCTTCCTGACGGTCTCTTCACTGGATTTTCTGCCGCCCGCCGTTTCTCTTCCTCATAGCATTCATTACATATGCCAAATCGGTCATCCAGCTGAAGTACCTTTCCGCACACCCTGCATCGCTTAATATAGGATTTCTTGCTGCCGGCCAGAATCCCCGTGATCCTCTCATCTGTCCGGTCCCGTTCTTCCTTCAGTCTTTCCTCATCCACGATCTTTCCCATACGGATGGAAAAATTGTGATAAAGATCCAGCATGCGGTAATAGATTTCATAGCTTTCCAGAAGATTGCTTCCAAGCCTTGCGCTGAACAGTGGAAAGGTAAGTGAAACATCCGCTGTATAATCCATACAGTACTGACACCACTTGTTGACAATGGCGCTTGACTTAATATCAAGCGGACAGGATATCATGTCAAAGATCACTTCTTTATTATCGCCCTCCGGCAGATACATGAAATCTCTGCTGTTTTTCTTCAGGATACGATAAAGCTCCAGCATTTCAGATACATCGATCTTCTTGTACGGAAAGCCTGCCGGAATGCTCTCCCATGTCCTCAGCAGCTCATCCAGTGGATGATCCAGGGAAAGCAGCACCTTTGGAAAGCCAAGCCTGGCGTATGCAATATCCTTCAGCGGCTCCTTCAGGGCGCTGTCAATCAGAAGCAGTCCCTCTTCATCCCCTGCTGTCACGTATCCTTTTTCATATTTACCAAATCTGCCCGCTCTTCCTGCGATCTGCAGGATCTCCTGCTGCTTCAGTACTCTTCTTTCATTTCCGTCAAATTTGACAGTCTCACCAAAAACAATTCTCCGGATTGGCAGATTTAATCCCATTCCGATCGCATCTGTGGAAACCACAACACGGGTCTCCCCGGAAAGGAATTTACGTACCTCCTTCTTGCGGATCTCCGGCGGAAGATGTCCATAGATAACACTTGCACTGATCCCGGAAAGCTCCAGTCTGGCTGCCATGTCAAGTACTGCACGCTTGCTGAACATGATAATGGCATCCCCTTCCTTGATATCCTCTGCCAGCTTTTCCTTCAGGGATACCGGCTGTGATTCCAGCACCAGCTCTGTTTTTCTTTCATGATAAACCACTTCATAGGTATCATTACATTTTTCTATGATCCTTTTCAGGATCATTTCCGCATCCTGGCTGGCACAGACATGGATCAGCGGACACCGGATCCCAAGGATCGCCTTGACCCAGTTACTTCCCCTGAAATCATCCTCGATCATCTGAGCCTCATCAATCACTGCCACATCATATTCATCATCCATTGCCAGCATTTCTATTGTCTGTGATGTTACCGTGCTGTTTTCCACATAAAGGGTTTCTTCTCCCGTAACCATCGTGCAGTTTACCTGATTTTCTGCCATCAGATCATAAACCTCCAATGCCAGAAGACGCAATGGCGACAGATACGTCCCATGCTCTGCCCTCATCAGCATCTGCAGGGCATCATGGGTCTTACCGGAATTGGTCGGGCCGATATGCAGGATAAAATGCCTCTGCATCTGCCGTGCCTGCGGATACTCCATGGTTGGCTCCGTTGTTACCATCTCAGCGATCTGACGCTTCATCAGTCCCTGCCTGTAGCTCTGGTACTTGTCTGGAAGAGCCGTTCCCTTTGTCAGAAATGATGGCTTTGACAGCATGTATTCGCAAAAATCATCCTCAAGCTGTCTGTTCTGGATATAATTATAGTCCTGCTTGGCCAATGTGCGGACGGCATCCTTGATCTTCTTCAGCATTGACTGATCATCCGTCTGCAGTGCTATGGCATATAATACTGCTATATGGGCATACAAAGAGGGCATCTTCAGAACCTTGCCGTCCCTGATATTCTGACAGGCTGTTGTAACCTTCTTCTGAAGCTTATCCTGCTTTCCCGTCTTTTTCAGTGAAACGGCATATCTTCCGTATGCCCTGCAATATCTGTCTGTAAATTTCGCTTTATCCATTCTTTGTTGTATCCGTTTACCGGCATTTGCTCCTTGTTTATCTGTGGATCCTTTTCTGTCAAAAATCCACTTTTTATTGTAACATTATGCCGCTAACAATGCAAGAAAAGCCTGGTTATCCGCCTATAAACACCTATAAAAGCCCTGTCTTCTCCAGTGCCTGTCTGTCATGATCACTCATTTTAAGTAAGAATAGAGGAAAGGATTTCTTTTCCAAGGTCACTCCTTTGCAGCTCCTTTGGAATCCCAAACAACCCGCAGATATACTCCTCCTGAAGGATCTCCTCCGGTGTCCCGTACCGGTCTGCATATTCCCCCCTTACGCAAAGAATCCTGTCGGATACCTGTGATACCAGCTCAAGCTCATGCAGCGACATGATCACAGTCAGGCCTTTCTCCTTCTGCAGCTTTAAAAGGATCGACAAAAATTCCAGCTTATATTTAATATCCAGATAGGAAGTCGGTTCATCCAATATAAGAAGCTCCGGCTCCTGACAGATCGCCCTGGCCAGAAGCACTCTCTGCCTCTGTCCGTCACTGATCCTTCCGTAATCTTTTTCTGAAAGCTCCTGCACATGGACAAGTTCCATGGCTCTTTCTATCTTTTCTTTATCCTCAGCCGAAAGAAGTCCGAAACGCCCTGTATAGGGATATCTTCCAAATGCCACCACATCCCGGCATGTCATCAGTTCTGTATGAAGCCTGTCTGTCAGGACGACTGCCATCGTTCTGGCCAGTTCCTCCCTGCTGCAGGCTGCAAGATCCTTTTCTCCAAAATACATCCTGCCGCCAAGAGCAGCCAGCTGTCTTGCGATACTTTTCAGTATTGTGGATTTACCGGCACCATTTGGACCGATCAACGTCAGGATCCTTCCCTTTTCCAGAGATAACGTGATATCCCGTATCAGCGGCTTTCCCTCATAGCCGACTGTCAGCTTATCCAGTTTAAATTCATAATTCTGCTCCATACCTGCTCCTCACACCCTTCTGCCACATCCGCTGTTCTTCCATCACCTGTCCGGTATTACACATCCTTACGCCGCTTTGCCATCACGATCAGTACCACCGGTGCCCCAAATACTGCTGTCACTGTGCTGATACTCAGCTCCGTAGGTGAAAAGACCATGCGGGCGATCAGATCTGAAAGCAGACAGAATACTGCCCCGCCAAGGAAACAGGCCGGTATCATCAGGATAGGCTTTGATGATCCAAGCAGCCTCTTCACCAGATGTGGTGTTGCCACACCCACAAAGGAAACCGGTCCTGCAAAGGCAACCACGCAGGCCGATAAAATGCTCGACAGAATCACAAGACTTATCTTAAGAAAGGGGACATTGACACCAAGGCTCTTTGCCGTCACCTCTGATATCTCATAGGCACTGATCGGCTTTGCCAGAAAAAAAACAAGCAAAAAACTACTGAACACTACAACCGCCATTACCTGTACATTTCCCATATTGATCCCCGAAAAGCTCCCTCTGGACCAGTTATGCAGGTTCACGATCTGGGAATCCTCTGCAAATGTCACGATAAAATCTGTAATTGCCGAACAGATATAACCGATCATCACACCACTGACGATCAGTGCTGACATCTTATTCACACGCTTTGACATGGCAAGCACAAAGACCATGGACAGAATCGCCCCCACAAAAGCTGCAGTGATCATCATCAGTGAGCTTAATTGCATTGCTCTCCTTAAAGAAAGGATCATCAGCACCGCTACTGCCAGCTTGGCTCCGGAGGAAATACCAAGCACAAAGGGTCCTGCGATCGGATTTCTGAAAAAGCTCTGCAAAAGGTATCCTGACAGTGCAAGTGCCCCGCCAAGAAGCATCGCTGCCAGTGCCCTTGGCAGTCTGATCTTGCCAATGATTCCTGCTGTTACCTCCGGAACGTTCCCTCCAAGAAAATAGCTTTTCACCTCCAGAACAGAAACCGGCACACTTCCAATACAGATATTACATATGAAAAGGATCATTAGCAGCACAGCCAATATCACAAAAGCAGTCCCATATCGTCTTTCTTGCCTTTTTTCTCCCATTTTTTTATGATTCCCTCCTGATATTCCTGCCCTCTCCTTCACAGCTTTCACGAAAGTGGGTACATAAACCGCAGATCCTTTTTTCCCGTCAGCATTTTATGCACATCCTCAATGAAAACACCGGCTGACAGCGACCTTTGATACAGATCCCCTGTGGTACAGAATACCCGTCCTTCTTTCACCGCCTTAAAATCCTTCAGTACCTCATCCTTATCACACAGCTCCTGCAGGGAATGTACCTCTCCTTCAATCGTGCTGTTGTAGATCAGATAATCAGCATCCTTTGCCTGCTGGTAAAAGGCTTCCATCTGCATATTGACGCTGGCTCTTCCATCACTATCCTTCCCTGTACTTTCCGGGATATAGCTGCCACCGGCAAGTGCTATCATTTCCGGCACATAATCTGTGGGTCTCCTCACATTCACGCCACCGGATGCATTGATATAGAAGAACGCCACCGTAGAAGGCTCTGCCTGTGCCGATATTTCTTCCGTCACACGCTTCAGTATCTCTTCCTGTTCTTCAAAAATAGCTTCCGCCTCTTCTTCCCTGGCAAGCAGTGCCCCATAAAGCTTCACCCACTCCACTCTTCCAAGCGGATGCGTCTCGTAGCTGGAATAATCGATCATAACCGGTATGCCAAGAGCCTCCAGCTGCTCTTTGATCTCCGGCGAATGAAAGATCATCGTGTTCTCTACCGCAAGCCTGCAGCCTCCTGAAAGAAGCTGTTCATAATCCGGTGCGCTGTATTTCCCCGCATACTTTATCCTTCCTTCTTCCATGGCCTCCTTTGCTTCTTCAATTCCCCAGCTTTCTTCAGTCAGGGATGAATACCGTATACAGGACAGGTCATCATAAAGACCTGCGAAGAAATCCATCACAGCGGAGGCTGCAATATAAATATCTGTCACCGGCTGCTGTAATACCTGTACATCCTCTGGAAGATCATCTGGAGCTTTCCCCTCTTCCGGGATCAGAAGTATCCGTTTCTCATTGCGGGTCGTAAGAAGCCGATAGCCCCCCGCATATTCATCCACCCGGAATTCCTTTGCATAGGTAAGGGGAATACTGCCTGTATAGGTGAGTTCACTGCTGATCTGAGGACTACCCAAAAGGACATCTGATCCCTCCGTTTTATTTTCTTCCAGGCTGCTTTCACTTTGAACTGCTTCACCCTCTGCAGCACTATGGAACATCAGCGTATATTCCACTTCATGGGGCTTACTCATGGCCGTCGTGTCAGCAGCTACCGGGATTTCCTCATCAAGTACAGCGACCGGGATCTCAAATACCGAGTTTCCCTCTGTATTGACCGGCAGATATTTCTCTCCATCCACCAGCATATAATCATAGCTTGGACTGCTCCACTCAATCCTGGCTGTCATCTGCCCTCCAGAAACGGTAAGCTCACAGGGTGAATCCACCGTGGCTCTGCCGCTTCCACCAGAAAGTGTCACTTCTATCTCATATTTGCCATCTGCCAGTGCCTGAGCTCTGTCCTGATCCCCACTGCTGCCCTGACTGGCTGCTTCACTGTTCTGTTCTGTTTCTTTCTGCCCTGTCCTGTCACAGGCACTTGTAAACAGCAATACGGTGCAGAGTGCCAATATTCCCAATTGCTTCCATTTTGTTTTCATTAATCTATTCATTTTCTGCCTTCATTTCCTTTCAACTGCAAGCAGTTTATCATATTTTATAAAAAAAGACCACAGGAGATAGCTTTCTCCTGCAGCCTGATTATAAACATGACCTCTTCAGTCCTCTTCAATATGCTCTCTTCCCTTGCCGATGATCGTTTCTACATGCTCATCTGCCAGAGAGTAAAAGATCGATTTGCCTTCCCGTCTGCTCTTTACCAGTCTGCTCTGCTTCAGGATCTTGAGCTGATGGGAAATAGCCGACTGTGTCATATCAAGCGCCTGTGCCAGATCACAGACACATACCTCTGCTTCAAAAAGAACAAACAGAATACGGATACGGGTATAATCCCCAAAAATCTTGAACAGATCTGCGAGATCATTCAGTTCTTTTTCATCCGGCATGGTTTCTTTTACAATTTTCAGCAGATCCTCATGAACCTCTACAGTATCACAGCATTCTATTTCTGCCATAGCGCCTCGCCTCCTTCATCCTCTTTTACTACGAACCAGCCTACAGCTTCTTTACAAACAGGGCACGGATCGCATTCAGTACAGCAATCACCATAACTCCTACATCTGCAAAAATTGCAGCCCACATATTGGCGATACCAAGTGCACCCAGGATCAGGCAGATCACCTTGATACCGATTGCAAAATAAATGTTCTCATAAACAATACGAATACATTTTCTGGAAATTTTAATCGCCTTGGCAATCTTCAGCGGGTCATCATCCATCAGAACGATATCTGCTGCCTCGATCGCTGCATCTGAACCAAGAGCCCCCATGGCAATTCCGATATCCGCTCTGGAAAGCACCGGTGCGTCATTGATGCCATCTCCTACGAAGGCCAGCTTTTCCTTCTCGCTCTTCTTCGCAAGCAGCTCTTCCACCTTTGCTACCTTATCAGCCGGGAGCAGCTCACTGCACACCTCATGGATACCAAGCTCCGCTGCTACAGAATCTGCTGCCCGCTTCGTATCTCCTGTCAGCATGACCGTCCTTGTTACACCTGCCCTTTTCAGTGCATCGATAGCTTCCTTTGCATGAGGCTTTAACAGATCGGAAATCACAATACATCCTGCAAAAGTACCATCAACTGCCACATAAACAAGGGTTCCTGCCTGATCGCATACTGTATAGGGAATTCCAAGCTGATCCATAAGCCTGCCGTTACCGGCTGCCACCAGCCTGCCATCTACTTTGGCTGTCACGCCCTTGCCGCTGACCTCTGTTACTTCTGTTACACGGTTCTTATCGATCTCTTTGCCATAAGCCTTCTGCAGGCTCTTGCTGATCGGATGGCTGGAATAGCTTTCTGCACAGGCAGCACACTCAATCAGTTCTTCCTTTGAGAGTGCTGCCGGAAAAATACCGCTGACTTCAAAGACACCCTGTGTCATCGTTCCTGTCTTGTCAAATACTACGTATTTTGTCTGTGAAAGTGTCTCCAGATAATTGGAGCCCTTCACAAGGACACCTTCCTTACTTGCTCCGCCGATCCCGGCAAAGAAGCTTAAAGGAATACTGATCACAAGTGCACAGGGACAGCTGATAACAAGGAAGGTCAGTGCTCTGTAGATCCATGTGCCAAAGTCAGCCGGCAGTCCCATAAATACCATTCTGACAATGGGCGGGATCAGTGCCAGTGCTACCGCACCATAGCAGACAGCCGGCGTATATATCCTTGCAAATTTGGAAATGAAATTCTCGGATCTTGATTTTCTGGAGCTGGAATTTTCTACGAGTTCCAGAATCTTGGAAACTGTAGATTCTCCAAATTCCCTGGTTGTCTTAATCTTCAGAAGACCGGTCATGTTGATACATCCACTGATGACCTCATCACCTTCCTTTGCATTTCTCGGAAGGCTCTCTCCTGTCAGTGCGCTGGTATTCAGACTGGAAGTTCCTTCTGTAACAATACCGTCAATCGGGATCTTTTCTCCGGGCTTTACCAGGATTATCGTTCCGATCGCCACTTCATCGGGATCTACCTGTATAACCTCGCCATCCTTCTCTATATTGGCATAGTCCGGACGGATATCCATCAGCTCACTGATATTTCTGCGGCTTTTACCTACCGCATAGCTCTGGAACAGCTCGCCGATCTGATAGAACAGCATAACGGCAACGCCTTCCTTATAATCCCCAAGTGCGATTGCTCCTACTGTAGCAACTGCCATCAGGAAATTCTCATCAAATACCTGACGATTCATGATACCCTTGACAGCCTTTTTCAGGATGTCATATCCGATTACCAGATAGGGGATCATATACAGTGCAAGCTGCAGCCATCCCTCTGCAGGTACAAATGACAGAACAATCAGTAACGCAACTGCCACAATAATCCGGATCAATACCTTTTTCTGTTTCTTATTCATATGCTTCCTCTTTTCTCTATAAAAAGATCTCGCAGTCGTCCTCTACCTTCTTACAGTTCTTTAATACATCCTTCATAACTGCAGCAGGTTCGGCGTCATCCTCAAATTCAACGATCATCTTTAATGTCATAAAGTTAACAGTAGCATCCTTAATACCTGCAGTGTTCTTAGCTGCCTCTTCCATCTTATTAGCACAGTTTGCACAATCAACATCAATTTTATAAGTCTTTTTCATGTTCTCATCCTCTTTCTTTAAAGTTGTTTCATATGAACAATTATTCATATGTTTGATTGTATTATACCACTGCTAATGGTGATGTCAATAGGAATTTTCATTTTCAATAACTTCTGCAGTAGTGTCAGTCGATCGCTGTTACCTTATAATCCTTATCTTCCACTGCCTTTTTCAGCACATCATCCGCAACCTCTTTTGTCAGTGTCACTTCTGCACTGCCCTTCTCATGGCTTACCAGTGCACTCTCCACACCATCTACTGCTTCCAGTGCCTTCTTTACAGCTGCCTCGCAGTGTCCACACATCATGCCTTCGATCTTCATTGTTTTCTTCATTTCATTACCCTCTTCTTTCTTTATATTTTTATTTTTTATGCTTTCTTCTGCCGCCTTTCCTCTGCCCTTCTGCTTCCCGTCATGGCTGCTGTCATAAACCTTAAAAAGGTTCAGCCGCAGGGCATTGGTTACCACGCAGAAGCTGGAAAGACTCATGGCTGCCGCTCCGAACATGGGATTTAACTGCCAGTGGAACAGCGGGATCCATACACCTGCTGCCAGTGGGATTCCAATAATATTGTAAATAAATGCCCAAAACAGGTTCTCATGGATATTCCTGAGAGTTGCCCGGCTCAAACGCACAGCCGCCGGAATATCCTTCAGGCTGCTCTTCATCAGAACCACATCTGCGGCATCAATGGCAACATCAGTTCCAGCCCCAATGGCAATCCCAACATCCGCCCTCGTCAGTGCCGGCGCATCATTGATACCATCACCTGCCATGGCTACCCTGCCTTCTTCCTTCAGGGAACGCACTACCTGTTCCTTGCCATCCGGCAGCACTCCTGCGATCACCTCCGTAATACCGGCCCTTGCAGCTACTGCCCTGGCAGTTCTTTCATTATCACCTGTCAGCATGATCACACGGATTCCCATATCTGTCAGCTCCTTCACTGCTTCCATGCTGTCCTCTTTGACCACATCTGCAACAGCGATCATACCAAGGAACTGATTATCAAGGCCAAACAGCAGAGGTGTCTTTCCCTCTCCCGCAAGCTGCTTTACCTTTTCCTCTGTATCTGCGGAAAGAGGAATTTTGCTGCTGATATAGGCAAAGCTTCCTCCGGTCAGAAGTCCATCTCTGCCCCTTCCAAGAAGACCGTTCCCGGGAAGCGCCTGAAACCCTGTCACTTCTTCTGCTCTCAGCTGCTTTTCCTCAGCGTATGCTATGACTGCTCCTGCCAACGGATGCTCACTGTTCTTTTCGAGAGAATAAGCAAATGTAAGCAGGCGTTCCTCTGGCACACCTTCTGCCGGCAGTATATCGGTCACTCTGGGTTCACCCTTAGTAATGGTTCCTGTCTTATCCAGTACCACGATTTCTGTCTTGCCGGTTTCTTCCAGAGAAGCTGCTGTCTTAAATAAAATGCCGTTTCTGGCACCCATACCGTTACCTACCATGATCGCTACAGGCGTTGCCAGTCCAAGGGCACAGGGACAGCTGATCACCAGTACAGAAATGGCTCTTGCAAGTGCATATCCAAAGCTCTGCCCTGCCAGGATCCATACCAGGAAAGTGACAGCAGCAATGGCGATCACTGCCGGTACAAAAATACCCGAGACCTTATCCGCTATCCTGGCGATCGGTGCCTTGGTAGCAGCCGCATCGCTGACCATCTGGATGATCCTGGAAAGAGCCGTATCCTCCCCTACTCTGACTGCCTCACAGGTAAGAACACCGGACTGATTAATAGTAGCTGCAGATACCTCGTCACCTTCTGCCTTGTCCACCGGGATGCTTTCTCCGGTAAGAGCTGCCTCATTGACAGCGCTGCTTCCCTTCACTACAATACCATCCACAGGTATATTCTCTCCAGGCTTTACCAGGAAAAGATCTCCCTTTTTCACCTGGTCAACGGGAACCTCCTTCTCTTCTCCCCCGATAAGCAGAACTGCTTTCTGGGGAGCCAGCTTCATCAGACCCTTCAGTGCATCTGTAGTCTTTCCCTTGGAATGCGCTTCCAGCATCTTTCCTACTGTGATCAGTGTCAGGATCATGGCTGCAGATTCAAAATAAAACTCATCCATATACTTCATGACACCGGCCATATCACCCTTCACCTGCGCATCTGTCATGGCAAACAGTGCATAGGTGCTGTACAGGAAGGCAGCGCTGCTTCCCATGGCAACCAGCGTGTCCATATTCGGTGCTCTGTGAAAAAGACTCTTAAAGCCGCTGATAAAAAATTTCTGGTTGATCACCATGATCATAATGGTCAGCAAAAGCTGTACCAGTCCCATAGCCACATGATTTCCTTCAAAAAATGCCGGCAGAGGCCAGCCAAACATCATATGTCCCATGGAAAAATACATCAGTACGATCAAAAAGCCAATAGATGAAAACAGCCTCTTTTTCAGCTTCGGTGTCTCCTTATCTTCCAGTGCCTTTTCCTGCTCCCTGATGCTTTCAGCATTGTGTCCTGCCTCTCTGTCAGCTTCCTTCAGGGCTGCCCCGTATCCTGCTTCCTCAACTGCCCGGATGACCGACGCACTGTCTGCATCTCCCTCAACGCCCATAGAGTTTGTCAGGAGACTGACGGAGCAGGCACTGACACCGTCTACTTTGGAAACTGCCTTCTCCACTCTGGCACTGCAGGCGGCACAGCTCATCCCTGTTACTGTATATTGTTTCATTTTCTCATAACTCCTCTCTTCAAATTTAGTGCTTGTACTTCTAAGACTTCTACTTCATCAGCTTCTGAAGGATCTTCATCAGTTCATCTACTGTTTCTTCTTTTCCTTCCTTAATATCTCTCACAACGCAGGTTTTCATGTGATTTTCCAGCAAAACCTTATTAAAGCTGTTCAATGCAGCACTTACTGCCGCTACCTGTGTCAGAATATCTGTACAATAGGCATCTCTTTCTATCATGCCCTTAATCCCCCTGATCTGTCCCTCGATCCGGTTCAGGCGATGGATCAGATCCTTATATTCCTCCGGATCTCTTTTCTTTGTTTTATGACAGCAGCATGCTTCTTCCATTTTCTATTCCTCACTTCCCTGATTTGAGCTTATTATATACCCCTATGGGGTATATTGCAAGTTCATATTTTCTCAATAGCAAAAAAGATACTCCTCCGTCTCCGAAAGAGTATCTCCTGTTTGTCTGTCCTGATCCGGCCTGCTGCCAGATTTCTTATTATTTTCCTTCCTTCGTCAGATCCACCAGTCCGTTCAGTATCTCTGATATCTCATTCATGGTTACCTGATTATCTTCCTCTGCCTTCATGGTTTCTCCGGCATGCGCAGAAACCTCCTCCGAGATTGCTGACATGGTCTGTACCGCATCCACAATGTTCTGGTTGGAATCCTTCAGCTGCTTCACCGTATCTGCAAGCTGGGTAATGCTCTGCTGCACAGAAACCGTACTGCTTCTGATGGCATCAAACTGCTTTGCTGCATTGTCAGTTCCTTCCTTCTGTCCATTGATCCCTTTGATCATTTCTGTGATCACACCGACAACATTCTGGATCGCTGATGACACATTACCGATCAGTTCAGCAATATTGGCTGTTGCTTCCTTTGTTCTTGTAGCCATGCCGGAAATTTCTGTCGCTACTACAGAAAAGCCACGGCCTGCCTCTCCAGCTCTTGCAGCTTCAATGCTGGCATTTAATGCAAGCAGACTGGTCTGAGATGTGATTCCTCCGATCAGTTCTACAATGGAATGCATTTCTTCCATATAATGCTCGAGTTCTTCCAGCTTCGCAGTTACCTCAGTTCCGTTCTGTACGGAAATATCTACCTCTGTTTTCAGCTCTTCAATATCATGATTACCCTGATCCAGTGCCTTCAGTGTCTGATCCATATTCCCACGGATCGCCAGAACGGTATTTTCCACTTCTGTTACCTGTCCCTGGATCACCATGGTCTGTGTCTGCTGTGCCTGAATATGCTCTGCTGTATCCTGTGAACCGGCATTTACTTCTTCCATGGCTCGCCCGGTCGCTCTGGAAGCTTCTGTTAATTTATTCATTCTTTCTGATATATTACCAACACCTGCTGATAGCTGGTCTGAAAGAGCCTGACCCTCCTCAAGCAGCCTCTCTGTCTTTTCCTCGGATGCCCTGACCTCTTCCAGCTTCTTTTCCGAATTGGCCTTCATTGTTCTCACAGTGATAATAGAATACACAGCGACAAGCAGCATGACCATAAGCTGCATTACACCGGTATCAGTATCCACATATCCAAACCGATGAAGCTTTGCACCAACGCCGATAACGATCAGCGTTTCCAGAACCGTTCCGACATTGATCAGTAAAAGATTTCTCACATCATTGAAAATAGTCACCACAAAGACCATTGGAATAGCAAAAGCAAAGATCATATGATTTGTCGCGGTAAAAAGACATGCTGTATAATATACGGCAAATCCTATAGAAACCAGATGCTTGATCAGTGTTGTATCCTTATTTTTGCTGTAGCTGATAAATTCTGCTATTACTGGAATAAATCCGACCACCGTCATTACGATCAGATAAAGTACACTGCTTCTTCCATCAATAGTCTGCAGCAGCATCAGCACTGTGATAAGCAGTACCGTCGTAAAATGAGTGATCATAGCTGTTTTGTTGTTTCTTTGCATCTCTGACATCTCTTTTGTTCCCCTCTCTTTTGTGGTGGGTGAACTTTTTCTAATGACAGTGTCCACCACAGTTTTTGCAATCTCCACCGCACTGAAGAGATTTTCCTGCCTTTTTGTCACGGATCATACTTCTGACTGCAAGACCGACAACCAGAAGAAGAACTGCTCCTACAATAATTGTTCCCATAAGCTGGTCTCCTTTCCACATTTGCATAGTTAGTATACGCTAACCTCATGGAGTTGTCAATGATTCCCACATTACTCTCTTCTGCTGATGATTTGTTATTTTTGCACATTTCAGTTTTATGTGTTACAATATAAGTCAGTTATACTCTAAACTATAAACCGTTTCCTTCAGAAAGAAAGGCTTCAACTACATGAAAGTAAATGAATCTGCAGAAAATTATCTTGAAACTATCCTCGTACTCAGTCATCAGAAGCCTGTGGTACGTGCTGTTGATATCGCCGAAGAACTGGACTTCAAAAAATCAAGTGTCAGTGTTGCCATGAAAAATCTCCGCGAAAAGAATCACATCACAGTTACCAAAGAAGGCTATATCTACCTGACTCCATCCGGCAAGGAGATTGCTGATATGATCTATGAACGTCATCAGCTTCTCAGTAACTGGCTCATGCGCCTTGGTGTAGATGAGAAAACAGCCACAGAGGATGCCTGCCGTATGGAACATGTGATCAGTAAGGAAAGCTTTGAAGCCATTAAAAATCACATAAAATAACAGATTATTTTTCCTTACTTTCCCCTGTTACATAAGACTCCATGAATATAGAGAACGAACACGGTCTGCCAAAGAAATATCCCTGGATATAATCAGGCTCTATCCTGCTGATCTTATCCAGCTCCTGTTTCGTTTCTATTCCCTCCACACAGAGCTTCAGATCTATACTGTGCGTCATCTCTACCATATGCTGCAGAAGGTTATATTCATATCCGTTATTTAATGCCTTGAGAGTAAAGGATCTGTCAATCTTGATGGTATCCGGACTTAAGTTATACAGGTAATGGAAATTGGAATATCCGGTTCCGAAATCATCCAGAGCAAGCGGTATATCACTCCTCTTCAGTCCATCGCAGAAGCGTCTGAAGTTGGCATCACATTCCAGGAATCCGCTTTCTGTCAATTCTATGATGAGACTGCCTCTTTTAATCTTATATATATTGATTGCACTCAGGATTTCTGTCAGCATATCACTTTTCAGTACCTGAATATAAGATACATTGACTGAAATGCGGAAATCCGGAATATATTTCTGGATCTGTCCGCATGCCTTCAGTGCCTGATGCAGAACGAAGCGTCCCACCGGAATGATCAGTCCGCTCTCTTCTAACAGAGGAATAAATTCTGCCGGGGAAACCATTCTTTCCTTCGTTCTGAACCGGAGCAGCGTTTCTGCACTGACAAGCTTCTGGCTCTTAATATCTACGATCGGCTGGAAATAAGCTTCGAATCCCTCAAAATTCTGGTTTACAGACTTACGCATGGTATGGACCAGCTCTTTTTTGTCAAGAAACTTCTGATAATCCTCTTCCTTATAGATCACATATGTATTTTTGCCGGCTTCCTTCGCTCCTGCCAGCGCAAACTCGGAAAGCTTCAGGATATTCTCACTGCTCCTGTCCTGTACTGCTGAAACAGGAAGAATTCCCGCAGAGATCGTATAAAATACATCATATCCGATTTTTTCGATCAGGGCATCTATCCCCTCCCGGATCGCACGGTACAGATCAACAGCACTTTCTGCCGTTCCGTTCTGTCCAAAGATCAGAAATTCATCTGCAACAAGACGGTAGATCCTGCGTTCAGATCCTGCTATACTCCGGATACATTCTGCTGTTTTATGCAGGATCATATCTCCGTATTCCATTCCTTTATTCTCATTGATATCCTTGAAGTTATCAATACCTATACGCAGGAAAACACCTTTATCATTCTTAATAAGCTCTGAAAGCTCTGCCCTGAGGCTTGTCTCCCCAAGCAGTCCGCTGACATTATCTGCCTGCTGTTTCTTGCCGATCTCATTGATACAGCCGGTGATCAGTTCCGGTCTGCCTTCTTCATCCACAAGTACGTTTCCACGGCAGTTGATCCAGACCGGCTTTCCCTCTTTGTCCTTCCACCGGTAACGCAGATTATGGAAGCTTTTCTTTCCGGAAACGATTTCAGCAAGATCCTTGGAAAGCAGATCAAGATCCTCTTCATATACCACCTTCGTAAAAGCAGCTGTATAATCAGGGAAATCGGCCGCCGGAAGTGGAAATCTGTCCACTGCATTTTCTGATATTACATAATGCCTGTTCTTTAGATTAAGAACAAAAAGAAAATTATCAACACATGGATTCAGAATATCTATCACATACTCTATTTCCTCAAACGACATTTTGTTTGACAAATCTTCCATGCTATACCCCTCTTTCGTCAAAAGATAACCCTTATAATTGTAACATACTCCCGGCTGTTCAACAACCGGGAGTATGCAATATTCTCATACAAAATGACATTATTTGGGTAGTAGTAATAGCCATTTAGGCAATATTATAAACAGATCTGACAGAAAGGGTATCCGTATTTCCCTCAAGCACTTCGACCGTTTTTTCTCCAGCTTCCATATCAAAGAAATTATCAGAAAGCTTTAAGCTTCCATCAGCATTTCCAATCATGACATTCTTGGCATATTTTTCAGCCCTGACTGTAACCTTATTTCCTTCTGCCCTTACTGAAAGCCTGGGATCCTCAAAGAAATAGTGTTTTGGTGCTGTAAACAGACAGCTGTTTTCAGATACCACCTCTCCATTAACAATAAAGGCATAGCTGATGTGGATCTTTCTCTCTTCAAAGTCCTCCAGATCGATCTGATCAAGCCATACACCGTCAAGAGCAGGCACCGTCAGCTCCTGTCCTCCCTCAAGAAGCACAGAGCTGTCAGGCAGGCATACCTTCCATTTCACAATTCCCTTTACCTCCTGCATGGTCTCATTCGCTACATGAAGCCTTGCCTTTACCAAAATAGGATGCGGCTCTGATACACAGAACGGTCTTTCACTGAGTTCCCCTGTTTCCTCGCAGGAGATCATAACCGGTGCAAACATTCTCTTTTCTGCATAGTGCAGCGCCTTCCAGCGTCCATAGTAATCGATGCTTGCCCAGGATGCTACCGGCCAGATATCATTGAGCTGCCATACCACAGCTCCCATACATCTGCCACGGTTTCTGCGGAAATGCTCCACCCCATAGCGGATCGCATCTGCCTGCAGGAGCTGGGAAGCATATAACAGCTGGTCAAAATCCTTCGGATAAAGATAGGTTGCTGACAGGTAATTCATGATCTTACCGTTGGCTGATGTATTTCTCTGGTGCATTTCCATCACCCTGGAGAAAATGTTCCGGTCCTGTGGCTCCGTAAAGGTCTCTACTGTCTGCATACATGGAAAGGACTGGAATCCAAACTCAGACAGATAACGGAAGTGGTAATTCCTGTAATCGGTAAAGGGCTTGTTGCCATGCCACACTGCCCAGTAATGGGTATCTCCACGATTTTCATCCCATGGATCATCATAGTTTCCACCTGATGAAGGACTGGATGGCCAGTAAAAGGTCACCGGATCCTCCTCCTGCAGGATATGGGGAATGATATATTCAAAAATCTTGATATAATCGTATTTCTGCTTGATGGAGGGCTTCCATGCCTTATCTAACGTCTGTGTCTCCATTTCGTTATTACCACACCACAGGGCAAGGCAGGCATGATGCCGGAGCCTTCTGACGTTATCCCGGATTTCTGCTGTGATATTACGTTCAAAATCATCATCCAGCTCATAGCTGGCACAGGCAAACATGAAGTCCTGCCATACCAGAAGTCCCAGCTCATCACAGATATCAAAGAAATAATCGTCAGGATAATAACCGCCGCCCCAGACCCTGATACTGTTATGATTAACAGCTGCTGCATCGGAAAGAAGCTTCCTGGTTCTTTCTTTGTTTATCCTGGAGAACAGATTATCCTCAGGGATATAGTCTGCACCCATGGCAAAGATCTTCACGCCATTCACTTCATGGGCAAAGCACTCACCCCATTCATCCTTATCTGTATTCACCGTCAGGGTACGGAGTCCGATCCTTCTTTCATAGGTATCCAGCACTGTACCATCCCCAGAAAACAGAGTCAGCTTTACCTGATAAAGAGGCTGCTCTCCGTAGCCTCTCGGCCACCAGAGCTTCGGATCTGTTATAACGATATGATAATCCCCCGGATCAGCCCCTTCTGCCGGCACATAGGTTCTGCCCTCAGGATCTGTTACAATGACCTCTATCCTTGTGTTATCCTCCTCTGTAAACAGTTCAAGTGCCACATCAAAGTCAAGAGTTACTCTGCCCTCTTCGTGCTCCTGCGTGATATACACAGAATCAAAACGGCTTTTCGCGATATACAGCAGGGAAACCTCTCTGAAAATACCAGCATCAGGGAGCCTGGGACCCCAGTCCCATCCAAACATACAGTGTGCCTTTCTAAGATGTGGAAAGCCTTCCATGGCATCCCAGGAACCACCGGTATATACCTTTTCATTTTCTTCCTTGATATATCTGGTAGGCGAATGAAGCTCTACCCGCAGGGTATTCTCCCCCTCTCTTAAGCTTTCTGCTACATCAAACTCATAGGTTCTGTGCATATTGCAGGTGCTTCCAAGAAATATATCATTCAGGAAAATATCTGCCAGTGTATCGATTCCTTCAAACCTGAGAAGCACGCTGTCATACTCCCCAGCCTTCTTCTCTGCCATGAAGGTATCGGAAAAGGTGAAGTCATTGTCCATCAGCGGCAGAACCTGCAGCTCATTATCTCTGTAATAGGGATCAGGAATATAGCTTCCCGCAAGAAGGGCACTGTAAACAGAGCCCGGTATCTGTACCGGAATGCCTTTCTCGGGAATCAGTCCGCTGTCCTTTCCCTTTATTTTTAAATTCCAGTTTCCATTTAATATCTGTTTTTCCATTTCTTTACTCCCAGATCATTTATTTTCTGTTCTTCAGTATAGCATACCTCCTTCATTGGAAATAGAAACTTTTGAGTAGAAAATTGTACAAAATCGTCCTTTCTATGCTATACTTGTTTTGTATTAAAACGAAAAGAAGGGAAACTGCGTCATGAAGCAAGCGCATAAAAATGAAATCACAAATCCGAAAACCAGGCGTGCCAGACAGATTGGAGCTCTGATCTGTGTCGTACTTCTTGTTCTCCTGTATGTGGCGACTCTTATATTTGCCATTCTGGATTTTGAAGGCTCTGACCAGCTCTTTGCAGCCTGCCTGATGGCAACGGTCGGTCTTCCGATCCTTCTGTGGATCTATATCTGGGTCTACGGTAAGTATACAGGTAAGCATACCCTTGCAGATGCACCAGAAGCTGAAAAACCTGATCAAAAATCCTTCTGAAGCATTTCAAAAAGTCCCTCTGCCGCTTTGGAAAGGGGCTTTCTTTTTTCTGTCAGCACACAGATATGCCGTCTTGGTATGATCTTATTAAACCGCAGTTCAAACAGTCTGCCAGACTCCAGCTGCTCTTTTGCAAACTCCCTCATCACACAGCCTACCCCCAGATTACGCAGGGCAAACTGCACAATCATGTCACTGGTCGCCAGTTCAAATTCAGGATGCATTTCCACATGGTTCTGATAGAGAAACCGATCCATGCATGCCCTGGTACTGGTATTTTTTTCAAGACAGATCAAAGGGAGCTTTTCCAGCTCCTGCAGATCCAGCATCTTATTTTTATACTGAATAAATTTTCTTCCTGCTACAAAGCAGTCCTCAATCTCCTTCACCGGAAAAGTCTCCAGCTCCTCCTGCTCCTCAAAGGGCGACGTGATCAGTCCAAAGTCGATCTGGTCTTCCTTCAGAAGCTGCCGGGTTTCCGGTGTTGGGGCATTGGTTACTGTAACCTTGATATGCGGATATTTCTCATGGTATTTTTCAAGAAAAGGCAGCAGATAAAACCGGAGCGTCATATCACTGGCTCCCACTCTTATCTCTCCGCTTTCCAGATCCAGCATCTGACGAAGCTGTCTCTCTCCCTTTTCAATTTCCTCATAACCTTTTTTTACAGACAAAAAAAGCTGTTCTCCCTCTGCAGTCAACCGGATGCCCCGGGATGCACGGATAAACAGCTTTGCACCAAGGCTCTCCTCCAGCTGTCTGATCGCCTGGCTTACAGCAGGCTGTGACACAGAAAGTGCCACAGCCGCCTTTGTTATACTTTCATATGATGCTGCATAATAAAATACCTTATAGTATTCCAGATTACCGATCATATCCTCTCCTGTTATTCCTTCAGACCCCTGCTCTTAATGGAAGCCACATCGATCAGGGTAAACTGATCCATCTTATGCTCCATGCTGGTTACCAGTGCCCTTGCCGTGTCCATAGCAGTGATACAGTTAACACCGGTTTCGATCGCTGTACGACGGATCAGGAAGCCGTCTCTCGTCTTATCCCGTCCCTGGGTCGGTGTATCAATGACAAGGTCGATCTTATGTCCAAGGATCAAATCCATAACAGTTGGAGATTCCTGTGAAATCTTGTTGACCTGTCTCGCATGGACACCTGCTTCCTTTAACGCATTACAGGTACTTCTTGTTGCATAAATGGTATAACCAAGCTTCTCGAAACGCTGTCCGATCTCAATAGCCTCTCCCTTGTCGGCATCCTTTACAGTGATGATCATCTGCCTGTACTTGGGAAGATCCACGCCTGCACCGAGGAATGCCTTATACAGTGCCTCGTTAAAGGTCTTTGCAATACCAAGGCACTCACCGGTAGACTTCATTTCCGGTCCAAGGCTGATCTCTGCTCCACGGATCTTCTCGAAGGAGAATACCGGCATCTTGATAGCGAAGTAATCTGCCTCAGGCTGCAGTCCCGGCTCATAGCCAAGCTCTCTGATCGTCTTGCCAATGATGACCTCTGTAGCCAGATCCACGATAGGAATACCGGTTACCTTGCTGATATAAGGAACGGTACGGGAGGATCTGGGGTTAACCTCGATAACATAAACATCCTCACCGATCGCAATAAACTGGATATTGATGAGTCCCTTTACATGCAGTGCCTTTGCCAGTCTTCTGGTGTACTCTGCAATCTTTTCCTTCACTGCGGCTGTAATGGTCGGTGCCGGATATACAGAAATACTGTCACCGGAATGGACACCTGTTCTCTCAATATGCTCCATGATACCTGGAATCAGGATATCTTCTCCATCACATACCGCATCAACCTCGATCTCCTTGCCCTGCAGATACTTATCTACCAGGATCGGGTGATCCTGTGCGATCCGGTTGATGATGTTCATAAATTCTTCTATTTCTTCATCGGAAATGGCGATCTGCATGCCCTGTCCGCCAAGCACGTAAGAAGGTCTTACCAGTACAGGATAACCCAGCCTGTTGGCTACCGCCTTGGCCTCCTCTGCAGTATAAACTGTACCACCTGCAGCTCTTGGGATCTCTGTCTGCTCAAGGATCTTGTCAAACAGCTCTCTGTCCTCTGCCGCATCTACATCCTCTGCCTTGGTTCCCAGGATCGGAACTCCCATCTTCATCAGGCTTTCTGTCAGCTTGATCGCTGTCTGTCCACCAAACTGTACAACAGCTCCATCCGGCTTTTCCAGATTGACGATGCTTTCCACATCTTCCGGTGTCAGAGGTTCAAAATACAGCTTATCCGCGATATCAAAGTCTGTACTTACTGTTTCCGGATTGTTATTAATGATCACTGTTTCATAGCCGGCCTTTGCAAAGGCCCAGGTAGCATGGACAGAACAGTAGTCAAACTCAATACCCTGTCCGATACGGATTGGTCCTGAGCCAAGTACCAGCACCTTCTTCTTCGGGTTGGTCTCTACGGCTTCATTCTCGCCGCCATATACTGAATAATAGTAAGGTGTGCTTGCCTCAAACTCGGCTGCACAGGTATCTACCATCTTGTAAACTGCTACGATGCCATTATCATAACGCAGCTTTTTGATCTCTTCTTCCGGTCTGCCGGTCAGTCTGCTGATGACATTATCCGGGAACTCCAGCCTCTTGGCTTCCTTCAGGAGATCTACAGTAAGCGGGCCCTCCTTCAGGGCATTTTCCATCTCTACCAGGATTGCCAGCTTGTCAATGAACCACTCATCGATCATAGTGATCTCATGGATGGCATCATAATCGATCCCCTTACGGAGCGCCTCTGCGATCACGTAAATCCTCTGATCGTCTACGATCTTCAGCCGCTCCAGCAGCTCTTCCCTGTTCAGGGCAGAAAAATCATAGCTGAGCAGACAGTCCACATGCTGCTCCAGGGAACGGATAGCCTTCATCAGGGCTCCTTCAAAGTTATGGCAGATACTCATAACCTCTCCGGTAGCCTTCATCTGTGTGGTCAGTGTTCTCTTTGCTGTAATAAACTTGTCAAAAGGAAGTCTCGGCAGCTTCACTACACAATAGTCCAGTGTAGGCTCAAAGCTTGCATAGGTCTTTCCTGTAATTGCATTCTTGATCTCATCCAATGTATAACCGAGGGCGATCTTCGCTGCCACCTTGGCGATCGGATAACCAGTTGCCTTACTTGCAAGAGCAGAAGAACGGCTTACTCTGGGGTTTACCTCGATAACACAGTACTCAAAGCTGGTCGGATGCAGGGCAAACTGCACATTACATCCACCGGTGATCTGCAGCTCATCAATGATATTGAGGGCTGCGGTTCTGAGCATCTGGTATTCCTTGTCAGAAAGGGTCTGGGAGGGTGCCACTACGATACTGTCTCCGGTGTGTACCCCAACCGGGTCGATATTTTCCATGTTGCAGACGGTGATGCAGTTTCCTGCGCTGTCACGCATTACTTCGTATTCGATTTCTTTCCAGCCTGCGATACATCTTTCTACCAGCACCTGTCCTACTCTGGAAAGACGCAGTCCGTTCTCCAGAATGGTCTCCAGCTCTGCCTGATTATGGGCGATTCCACCGCCGCTTCCGCCAAGAGTATAGGCAGGACGCAGTACTACCGGATAACCGATGGTCTTTGTGAAGGCAACACCATCCTCCACACTCTCAACAACCTTGGATGCCGCACAGGGCTCTCCGATCTTTTCCATGGTATCCTTGAATTCCTGACGGTCCTCCGCCTTCTTGATGGTAGCTGCTGTAGTTCCAAGGAGCTTTACCCCATGGGAAGCAAGGAACCCGCTTTCTGCAAGCTCCATACCAAGATTCAGTCCGGCCTGTCCGCCAAGCGTAGGCAGAATGCTGTCCGGTTTTTCTTTTTCAATGATCTGCTCGAGGACACGTGCTGTTAAAGGCTCAATATAAACCTTATCTGCAATATCCTTATCTGTCATGATCGTTGCCGGGTTGGAATTGACCAGGATTACCTCTACACCCTCTTCCTTCAGGGAACGACAGGCCTGGGTTCCTGCATAGTCAAACTCTGCTGCCTGACCAATCACAATAGGGCCGGAGCCGATTACCATAACTCGCTTTACATTAGGATTCTTAGGCATCTTTGTTAACCTCCATCATCTTGATAAATCTGTCAAACAGATAGCCGGAATCCTGAGGACCCGGGCATGCCTCCGGATGATACTGTACGGTGAAGATGTTCTTTCCCGTATATTTTAATCCTTCATTGGTTCCATCATTTACATTGATAAAAGCGGGTACTGCCACAGCAGGATCCAGCTTGTCCATATCTACTACATAGCCGTGGTTCTGAGAAGAAATATATACTCTTCCGGTCTCCAGATCCTTCACAGGATGGTTACCGCCACGATGTCCGTACTTCATCTTGAAGGTATCGGCTCCGGTAGCCAGCGCCATGAGCTGATGTCCGAGGCAGATTGCAAAGATCGGCACATCTGAATCATACAGCTTTTTAATTTCTTTAATAATAGAGGTACATTCCTTAGGGTCTCCCGGGCCGTTGCTCAGCATAATGCCGTCCGGATGGTCGTTCAGGATCTCCTCTGCACTGGTCAGTGCCGGATATACGGTCACATCACAGCCACGCTGTGCCAGGGAGTGTGCGATATTCTTCTTGGCGCCAAGATCAAGAAGGGCTACCTTCTTGCCAATACCGTTTAATTCCTTTACGATACTGGGGCGCATTTCTCTTTCGCCGGCTTCATAAGCTTCCTTATCAAATCTGGCGCTTCCGGAAATCGCTCCGTTTTCTGCAAGATCTCTGGATCCTTTGATCACATATTTTTCCTTGCAGGTTACCTTTTCCACTACCTTGCCGGTGGTATATTCTTTTAACCTAGGGAGAACTGTGTTAAGGTCATAGGCTTCATCTGTAGTGATCATGCCATTCATAGTACCCTTTTCACGGAGGATCTTCGTAAGGGCTCTGGTATCAATTCCTGCAATACCGGGAATATTCTGCTGCTCCAGGAATTCCTGAATCGTGATATCCTTTCGGAAATTACTGGGGATCCTTGATAATTCCCTGACAATAAATCCATCCGGCCATGCCTGTACTGATTCCATGTCTTCCAGGCATACCCCGTAATTTCCAATCAGAGGATACGTCATGCACACTGCCTGACCGGCATACGAAGGATCTGTCAGAACCTCCAGATACCCCGCCATTGATGTATTGAATACTATTTCACTGATCACTTCCCTGACTGCGCCGATATGCGTTCCTTCAAAAACGGTGCCGTCTTCCAGGATTAAAAATGCCTTCATATAAGTATCCGTCTCCCTTCCTTTGTCCAAAAATCCATAATCGATTTATTATAGCATAAGGTTTCCCCTGCTTCAACTGACATTTTTCACACTTTCAGCTAAAATATTTTCTCAAAAAAGCCCCGCAGATAACAATTCTGCGAGGCCATTTTCCATTCTTTTATTTGAAATAGTGAACACCGGATTCAAAGATGTTCAGATCCTGCTCTCCGTAAATATTAATGGCAACACCTTTATCTCTTCTCTCTACATGTGCCATCTTACCAAAGCATCTGCCGTCCGGCGAGGTGATACCCTCAATGGCTGCATAGGAACCGTTGACATTCCACTCTTCATCCATGGAAACATTGCCTTCCGGATCACAGTACTGGGTCGCTACCTGGCCATTTGCAAAGAGCTTGTCGATCCACTCCTTCGGTGCTACGAAGCGTCCCTCTCCGTGAGAGGCGGGAGTCACATAAACACCACCATTTTCTGCACCCTGCAGCCAGGGTGACTTGTCAGATACCACTCTGGTATAAACCATCTTGGAAATGTGACGGTTAATGGTATTGAAGGTCAGTGTCGGGGAATCCTCCTTCTGACCGGTAATCTCACCATAGGGAACCAGTCCCAGCTTGATCAGTGCCTGGAATCCGTTACAGATACCAAGTGCAAGACCATCCCTCTCATTCAGAAGCCTCATAACCGCTTCTTTGATCTTTGCATTCTGGAAAGCTGTTGCAAAGAACTTGGCACTTCCATCCGGTTCATCACCGGCTGAAAAACCACCGGGGAACATGATGATCTGTGCCTTGTCAATATCCCTTTCAAAGGCTTCTACAGAAGAACGGATATCTTCTGCGGAAAGATTGCGGAATACTCTGGTGATCACCTTCGCACCGGCTCTCTCAAATGCCTTTGCACTGTCATATTCACAGTTGGTTCCGGGGAATACCGGGATAAATACAGTCGGCTTTGCTACTTTATTTTTACATACATAAATACTGTCTGTATGATAAGGTTCTGAAGCCACCTTATCTGTTCCCTTTTCTGCCTTATAAGGAAATACCTTATCAAGTGGTGCCTTCCAATCAGCAAGCGCTTCCTCTACCGTCAGCTTCACATCCTTATAAGTAAATACCGGCTCTTCTGTTACTTTCGCTACGATCCTGTAGTTCAGATCCTCAGCATCCAGTGCCTTTGCATCCTCTTCTGACATTTCCAGCACGATATCACCAAGACAGTTTTCAAAAAGATCGCCTTCCTTAATATCTTCTGAGTAGGAAACACCAAGCTTATTACCAAAGGCCATCTTGCTGACACCGGCAACAAGTCCTGCACTGTCAAGTGCATAGGCAGCCTTTACTTTTCCTTCTCTCATCAGCTCTGTAATAAAACTGAACATTTCCATTACATGTGCATATACAGGAATATCATATTCATCCTTATCAAACCAGAGCTGTACCAGTACGTCTCCCGCCTGTTTTAATTCCGGTGTAATGATCTCTTTATTCTTAGCCACATCCACTGCAAAGGACACCAATGTGGGCGGTACATCAATATCGTTAAAGGTACCAGACATACTGTCCTTGCCGCCGATAGAGGGAAGTCCATATCCGATCTGTGCATCATAGGCACCAAGCAGTGCTGCAAAGGGCTGGCTCCAACGCTCAGGATCTGCAGTCATCCTGCGGAAATATTCCTGGAAGGTAAAGCGGACCTTGCTGTAATCTCCGCCTCCTGCCACGATCTTTGCAAGGGACTGTGTCACTGCATACACTGCACCGTGGTAAGGACTCCATGAAGAAAGATAAGGATCAAAGCCGTAGCTCATCATGGTAACGGTATCTGTCTTGCCCTTCAGGGAAGGAAGCTTGGCTACCATGACCTGTGTTTCTGTCAGCTGATATTTACCACCATAGGGCATCAGCACACTGGCAGCTCCGATAGAAGAGTCAAACATTTCCACAAGTCCCTTCTGGGAGCACACGTTCAAATCCCTTAAGGTTTCTTCAAAAGCTGTCTTAATATCACCCTCCTCCAGTGCCCTGGCTACAGCAGGAAGAGCTGTTTTCTTCAGATAATTGTCTTCCTTTGAGGGAATATTCACTACCACATCAGTTTCCTGGTGGGCACCGTTTGTATCAAGGAAGGCTCTCGCAATATTGACGATCTCTCTGCCTCTCCATTTCAGTACCAGTCTTGGCTCCTTTGTTACGACTGCTACGGGAACTGCCTCCAGATTCTCTTCAGCCGCATAGCCAAGGAACTCCTCGACCTTATCTGGGGATACCACAACTGCCATTCTTTCCTGGGATTCAGAAATGGCAAGCTCTGTTCCGTCCAGTCCGGCATATTTCTTAGGTACTTTGTCAAGATCTACCACAAGACCGTCAGCCAGTTCACCGATGGCGACAGAAACACCGCCTGCACCAAAGTCATTACATTTCTTAATGATACTGCTTACTTCCCCACGGCGGAACAGCCTCTGGATCTTACGCTCTGTAGGTGCGTTTCCCTTCTGTACCTCTGCACCGCAGGTCTCAATGGAGGTTTCTGTATGCACCTTGGAGGAACCGGTTGCACCACCGCAGCCATCACGTCCTGTTCTTCCGCCAAGCAGGATGATCACATCATCCGGATCAGAATTTTCACGTATCACATTCTTCCGGGGAGCAGCACCCATGACAGCACCGATCTCCATTCTTTTAGCAACATAATCAGGATGATAGATCTCCTTTACATAGCCGGTTGCAAGACCGATCTGGTTACCATAGGAAGAATATCCGCTTGCTGCACCTCTGACCAGCTTCTTCTGTGAAAGCTTGCCCTTCAGTGTTTCAGAAACCGGAACCGTAGGATCTGCCGCACCTGTTACACGCATCGCCTGATATACATAGCCTCTTCCTGAAAGGGGATCACGGATTGCACCGCCAAGGCAGGTAGCTGCCCCACCAAAGGGCTCGATCTCGGTAGGATGATTATGTGTCTCATTCTTGAAGAACACCAGCCACTCTTCAGTCACAGGTCCTTCCCCATAATCAATTTCCACAGGTACGACTACAGAGCAGGCATTGATCTCATCAGATTCTTCCATATCCTGCAGCTTGCCGTCCTTCTTCAGCTTACGCATAGCCATCAGTGCCAGATCCATCAGACAGACAAATTTGTCACTTCTGCCTTCAAAGATCTCCTTACGTGTATCCAGATAGCTTTCATAGGTTGTTTCAAGGGGAGCTCTGTAATAGCCATCCTCAAACTCAATATTCTTCAATTCTGTTGAAAATGTGGTATGACGGCAGTGATCTGACCAGTAGGTATCAAGTACTCTGATCTCTGTCATCGTGGGATTTCTGTGTTCCTCTGTCTTGTAATAATTCTGGATATGCAAAAAATCCTTGAACGTCATGGCAAGGGACAGGGAATCATACAGCTCCTTAAGGCTGTCTCTGTCCATTTCACAGAAACCGTCAAAGATAATAACATCTGCAGGCTCTTCATACTCACTTACCAGGGTATCCGGCTTCTCCATGCCGGTCTCCCTGGAATCCACAGGGTTGATACAGTACGCTTTGATCTTCCCAAATTCTTCCCCGCTGATATCTCCGGTTAAAAGATAGGTTACTGCAGTCCTGATGATCGGTTCCTCATCTTCCTTTAAGAACTTCACACACTGTACTGCGGAATCTGCTCTCTGGTCAAACTGTCCTGGCAGGAATTCCACACTGAATACCTTTCCATCTGCTGGGATCTCTATATTTTCTCTGTACAAAATATCAACCGGCGGTTCGGAAAATACGGTTCTGCATGCTTCTTCGAAAATCTGATCTGAGATATTCTCCACATCATACCGAATGAACTCTCTTACCTCCTTCACTCCCGTAATGCCAAGGTAGCCTACGATCTCTTCCTTTAATTCCTTCGCCTTGACAGCAAAGGGCGGTTTCTTTTCCACGTAGATACGTCTTACATTTCCCATGTGAATTCATTTCCTCCGTTGATGAATTGTACTAGTTTTTGTGCGCATATCATTTACATTATATCGAATCCTGTCTTTTTTGCAACGGATTCTGCAAATTATTCTCGGATACTTCTTCCTCACTCATGAAGTCTGTGGATCAGCTGATAAACAATGTCTCCTTCTGTGACAAGCGGATCTGTATGGGCAAAAAATACGATACCATCTGTCGGGGCAAGGATCGTTTCCTTCACATATCCTTCATAAGGATCTATGATCTCTGCCATCCTGTGTCCATACCGGACATCCTCTCCTGGACTTACCAGCCCCTTAAAAATACCGCCTGACATCGTATGTACATCTGTCAGATCCTGCTCAAGGATCACATGACTGATATAGCCGCTGTGGCTTTCGTAACGGATGATCCCCATTCTTGTCAGGAACCGCAGTACTGCTGCCACTGCCTGCCCTGCACTCTTTTCATCTATCGTATCTGTCCTGTTTGTGTAAAGGGAAAACGCTGCTGTCATCTCATTCTGCCAATTATAGTTCAGTGTCTTCGTATCAATCGGAGTCGGCTTCCGCACCATAGCATAAGGCAGTCCGAAAAGATTGGCAAGTGAAGTATTCTGAAAGCCGGTCTCCATCATTCTGACATGCGGGACAAACTCCCCCGCCATATAAAAGCTTGTCAGCTGGATCCCATAGGTGTAATTGCGAATCTTACTGAAGATCCCTTCTGCCAGCCGGTCTGCGCTGTCTCCTGTCTTTCTTCCCGGAAACCTTCTGTTGATATCCTGGTTTTCCACCCCGAAAAACTTTTCACCAACATTCATCCCAAGGGAATTGATCACCGGTATCACCAGTATTTTCTTTCCTGCACTGACACAGCCATTTGCTTCCAGTTCCTTCAGGGCTTTTACCAATTGGGAGCAGATATACATCTGCTGCACCTCATTTCCTCTTTCGGATCCAAGGATACAGGCAGCCTCATCACCCTTTCCAAAGCTGTAGCCCTTTATGATCATATCTTCCCTGTATGGAGAAGTCACCGTATAGATATTTTCTGTAAACATAGTTCATTAACCTCATTCATCATGGTCTATTCCCGTCAGGATCCTAAGGAGCAATGCTCCCTCCCGGACAAATGGGTACTCCCGGAGTGTAAATACCAGCCCGCTTCTCTGTGCCAGGATCTCCTCCAGCACCTCTCCCCGCAAAGGATCGATCACCTCACCCAGCTTGTCTCCCTTTTTTACGAAGTGATTATGTTCGATCTCCGGCAGAAAAACCCCTGTCGAACCGGATCTGATAAATTCAACCTCTCCGTCTGTGGAAAGCACCGGCTGCTGGATCTTACCTTTCAGCTCTCCGCTCCACATCCCAATATGCTTCATCAGATGAAAAATACCATCTGTCACCTGATTTCCAAAATGCCGGCTGATTCTTGTTCCTACTCCCATTTCGACAACAAAGGAAGGGACTCCCAGCAGGTTCAATGAATGTGCCAGTGTTGCTTCATGTACTGTTTCTGCAGCATTGGTCCATACCATATCCACATTCATAAGCTGCGCATAGGGAAGCACCCTTTCTGCAAATTCCTCACTGATCCGCACCTGCGGGATCTCACGTACAAAAATATTACTGGCATGAATATCCAGGCAAAGATCCGCTCCTGCTATATCTCCTACAATAGCTGCTGCCACTTTTTCAAGTGCAGTCCCGTTCTCATTTCCCGGGAATATCCGGTTCATATCCATATGAAGTCCAGGCAGCTCCCTGACTGCCATATCCATGCCAAGCGGATTCAGTGCCGGATACAGATCCACACTCCCATGCAGACATTCCGGATGCTCCTGCAGCCTTCTTACCATTTCATAGATCACATACTGTCCTTCAAATTCATCCCCGTGAATACCGGATACGATAGCAATCCTTCCAGAATCCGGGGCTTTTCCCTCTATCCTGTTTTTTACGATCCGCAGCTTTTCCCCTACCGGAAGCTGTGCTGCTATGATTTCCCTGATCATATTTCCTGTCCTTTCCCAAAAAGAAAAGCTTCAGGGCATCTGAAGCCTTGAAGCTTTTCTCTATTCTTCTGCCACCAAATTCTGCATCATATACATAATTTCCCGATCCACAGCAGCTTCTGTCACTCCCCGGGTATTTGCTGCAACCTTGAGACCCTCCAGTACGTACATAATATTACTGGCTGCCCTTCTTGGTTCCTCACAGCAAAATTCTCCGATCTCCACGCCTTCCTCTATCAGTCTCTGGATCACCATGACTGCCGCATCGAACTGCTTCTTCAGAAGATTTTCCCTGCTGTAATCATTCTCTTCAAAGAAAAATTCATAGCAGGCCTTCTGCAGAGTCCCCTTTTTCGTCAGAAGCTCTCTTTTCTGTTCCTTCAGAAACAATGCCAGAATATCTGCCGGGCCAAAATCCTTGCCAATCTTCTGTTCGAACTCACTGCCCGAATCCTCCTGCTCTGCTTTCAATACTTCCAGAAAAAGCTCCCTAGTTCCCGGGAAATACAGATACAGACCTCCGCGGCTGATCTCACAGGCATCAACAATATCCTTCATCGTTACATTCTTGTAGCCCTTTTCCATAAAGACCTCTCTGGCCTTCTCCAGTATGTATTTTTTCTTCTGAAGTGACTTCTCTCCCATACCAGTAACAGCTCCTATGCAAGCGGTCTGTCATGTACTTCCAGAAGCTCTCTGATCTTCAGAAGGGCTTCCAGAAAAATACCATTTTCTATGGCATCTGTCCAAAGATTCCCCCTGGTCATGCCACCAAGTACATACTTCGCCATAATGGCAAATACATCCTCTATGTTTTTTAGCTGTGCAGAGGCGATCCATCTTTTTTCATCCTGCACTGTACGAAGCATATTCCTTGAAAAAGTATAAACGTAATTCCTGTCCATCAGTCCCGTGGCATTCAGTTCCTTTACAAGGGAAAGCAGCGTGGAATCATATACTCTTACCGGCATGGAGGAACGATTCAGTTCTTCATTCTCATAAATATGGGAGGTACTCTGCCCCTGCTTTTCTTTCAGCCATGGAATATATCGAAACAGATTTTTAAAAATTGCAGTATATTTCTGTATTTTTTCCTGTCTGTACAGGTTTTCCTTCTCTTCTGTCATCACAAACTGCTCCTTAAAACTGCAAATTTCTACATCTATGAGTTATCTTATCATAAAAATAACAGAAATACACGTTGAAAATAAAGAAAATACTCTTTTTTCCACCTTTTTCGACAAGCTTTTTATTATCATGCTAATATATTTTTATTTTTGCTCAATATAATTGTAGAATTTACTTGATTCAAGCAATATAATAATAATTGAACTGATTACGGAAGTCAGTTCGAGCTAATTAGCAATTCCGGAAGAATTCCCCTTTTACACAACAGAAATCCCTGAGAGCTTCTCTCAGGGATTTTTGTTTGCTGTAAGATCGAATAAATGGCAATGCCGGGAACCTTTCGGCTGCATTGCCATTATGTTTCATTTTTTCATTTCATTCCACTCCGCAGGAATACGATCCCATAAGGTGGTATGGTCAGATTTCCTTCTGTCAGGTCTGCTTCCTCTTCTCCTGTATACAGTCCGTTTTCCAGTGCTGCCTCCTGCAGATTTTCCTGAAGTGCCAGTGTCTGTGTTTCTCCTGATACATTGATCAGTACATGAAGCTGCAGCTCCTCCCATGTTTTGGTAAAGGCTGCCACGCTGTCTGAATCATACTCCGGCAGATCATTTACTGTTCCCTTCCGGATCTCCGGATACAGATTCCGGTAATAGACTGCCTTTTTATAATACTGGTAAACTGAAGAAGGATCATCCTTCTGTTCTTCATAGCTTCCAAATTTCATTTCAAAATCATCCATGTCTGACGGTCCTCTGCACATACCCTCCGCAGATGGATCACTGGAAAAATACATGGGTGCCCTCTTATTTTCATCCTTACCGGAGCCTTTCATGCCAAGTTCTTCCCCGTAATAGATAAAGGCACTGCCGCTCATCATCAGATTCATGGCACCTGCAAGCTTGGTCTGTGCTTCTGAGCCTTCTCCTGCATAGTATCCGGCACTCCGTCCCATATCATGGTTCGTATAAAAGGGTGCATCGATATAATCCTTATTATGTGCAGAAAAGATTCCTTCGATCTCCTGTAGTCTCTGGCTGTAAAAGGATGCCGGCGTATTTCCCTTTACCACCTTTGCAATGATACCATCCTTGTTGGCAAAATCAAAATCAAACAGGCTGTCAATGCCGCTGTCATAATACTTTTCATAAACAGCCATATCAGAAAAGACCTCTGCCACCAGATAAGCATCCGGATATTTCTCCTTCACCACATCATTAAACCAGGAAAGGATCTCTATATTAGAGCCATCCGCTCCCGTCACATACTCCTTCGCTGCATCCAGCCGGAAGCCGCCCACTCCTTTAGCAAGCCAGAAGTCTGCTATCTTCTCAATTTCTGCCCTGAGTTCTTCGTTGTAGAGATTTAAATCCGGCATGCCATCCCAGAACTGTGCTTCATAATACCAGATATCACTTCCCTTCACCGGACTGAAGCCGCTCTTTTTCTCTTTGGAGAAATTGTAATATAACACATACGGGCACTCACCCGGATCCGGCTCTCCGTCTCCCAGTTCTTTCAGATAGCTGCACGCCTCCTGAAACCAGGGATGCTCTGAAGAAGTATGGTTCAGTGCCAGATCCATGATCACCTTGATCCCACGCTCCCTGCAGGCTGAAAGAAAGGCTTCAAAATCCTCCATGGTGCCATATTCCGGATCAATACTATAATAATCAGTCGTATCATATTTGTGATAGGTTTTAGAAGGCATGACTGGCATCAGCCAGATCCCGTTGCATCCAAGATCATCCATCGTCACCGGATCTCCATCATTAATATAGTCAAGCTTCTTTGTCAGTCCCTTCAGATCTCCGATCCCGTCCCCATTTCCATCATAAAAAGAATATACAAAGACCTCATAATAGGTACGATAATTATCCTCCATGGAAACCGGTTCAGGAACTGCCAGTGTTTCCATCTCTGTTCTTTCCGTCTGTTCTACATTTTTCTGTCCTGCGTTTTCCTGTCCCTCATTTGCCTGTTCCGCCGCTCTCTGGCAGCCGGTCAGTGCTGTCATAAGAAGCATGCTTCCTGCAAGACACAGTGCCATGAACCTTCTTTTCATCTGTCTGCCTCCCGTCCATAGATTTCTGTCAGATTTCTGATAAACTCCTGCCGTTCTCTTGTAATACCACCTTTTTTCATCCGGAACCGCCAGTTTTTCCCTATGGTGGACGGGAAATTCATTCTGGCTTCATTTGACAGTCCAAGCAGATCCTGCAGAGAAATGATCACAATATCTGCACTGCTCCGGTACGCTTCCCTGATCAGTGCATCCGGGATCTGCCTTCTTTCATGGATCTCCAGATAGCGGTACGCAAATTCCAGCTCCTTCTGTGTCTTCTGTGCAAAATATCCGGCTACAGTTTCATTATCATGGGTTCCGGTATAGACAACCTCATTCTGGCTCTCGTAATTGTAGGGAAGATGTTCATTATGGGGATTTCCGTCAAAGGCAAACAAAAGCACCCGCATTCCCGGCCATCCGGTCTTCTTCAGAAGCTTCTTCACCGCCGGTACCAGTACCCCAAGATCCTCTGCGATCACCCTGTTTTTCCCAAGTGTCTCCTCTATGGCCTCTGTCAGCTTCCTGCCAGGTCCCTTATTCCATTTTCCGTTCCGTCCGTTTTCATTCTCTGCCGGAATACTGTAATATCTGGCAAATCCGATAAAATGATCCAGTCTTATGATATCAAAAAGCCTTCCGGCAGCATCCATCCTGCGCCGCCACCAGGAAAAGCCTTCCTTTTCCATTCTCTCCCAGTCATAAATGGGATTTCCCCATTTCTGTCCGTCATCCGAAAAGGCATCCGGCGGACAGCCCGCCACTACCGTAGGTCTTCCTTCCTGATCTAACAGAAACTCTTCCCTTTCTGCCCAGACATCTGCACTGTCAAGCGCCGCATAAAGAGGAATATCCCCTATGATACGGATCCCCTTTCCGTTTGCATATGCCTTCAGGTCTGTCCACGCCCTGAAAAACTCATATTGCAGGAAGCAGTAAAACTCGCAGTTTTCCTGTTCCTCCTTGCGGATCTTCTGTAGTGCCTTTTCCTTTCTCTGCTTCAGTGGTTCTTCCCATTCATACCACGGCTTTCCGTTCTCTCTGTTTTTTATGACCATATACAGGACATAATCATCCAGCCATTCTCTGTTTTCATCACAGAAAGAACGGTATTCCTTCTTTTCTGTATGAAAGCGGACAAACGCCTTCCGGAGGATCTGGAACCGGGTCTGATACAGATGTCCATAATCTACAGGTTTTTCTAACGTTCCAGCCTCTGCTTCAGATATCTTAAGGCTCCCAGTCTCCCCATCCGCACTGCCTGCTTCTTCCTCTGTCAGCAGTCCCTGTCTTACCAGTTCATCCAGATCGATCAGATAGGGATTCCCGGCAAAAGCAGAAAAAGCCTGATACGGACTGTCTCCATAGCCTGTCGGTCCAAGAGGCAGCACCTGCCAGTAGCTCTGCTTCATCTCCGCAAGAAGATCTACAAAATCATAAGCTTCCCTTCCGATGGTGCCGATCCCATGCAAAGAAGGCAGGCTGGTAATTGACAACAGGATCCCGGCTCCCCTCTGCATACGGTCTTCCTGTCTTTGAGCTTTCTTCATACTGGTATTTTCCCTCCCGCATATTTAAATATCCGAATCCGTCATTACCTGTATTATACTATCTTTCTCTTCTTATGTCTTTTATTTTTTCGTATTTTTTCGCTTTCAGAAAATAAAAACAAAAAAACCTGGTATTTACCAGGTTTTTCAAGCAGGGGCAGTAGGAATCGAACCCACATCGACGGTTTTGGAGACCGCTGTTCTACCGTTGAACTATGCCCCTATTTCTGTGGTTCTCAAGACCACCGAAGTTCATTATATCTAAAACACCCCTATCTGTCAACAGCTTTTGCAGTAGATTTTCTTTTGATAAATGCCGGACGTAAAAGTGTCTTACTGATAGACACATGATTCATCAGGGAATGCAATGCCATATAACCACATTTTCCAAGCTCTGCCCTTTCCTGACGGATCGTGGTAAGAGGCGGTGCTGTTACTGCTGACATCGGCAGATCATCAAAACCGATCACACTGATATCCTCCGGCACCCTCTTATGCAGCCTCTCACATTCCTTCAGCACACCATAAGCGAGCAGATCATTACCGCATACAATAGCTGTAGCTCCTTTTTCCACAAAGGCCGGCACAAAATCCTTGGCAGATTCTGCTACATAATAACCATTCGCTACCATCTCCGGATCTACTTTCAGTCCATGTGCTTCCATACTGTCGTAAAAGGCCTCCTGTCTGCATTCCGTGATCATGGAATGCAGGGAACCGTTCAGGAAAGCGATCTTCTTATGTCCCAGCTCCTGCAAATGCAGGATCGCCGTATCTATTCCTTCAAAGCTGTCAGTTCCAATATATGCTACATTGGGATTCTTCCAGACAAAGTTATCAAACAGTGCTGTTGCGATCCCAGTATCCTGCAGCTGCTCCATCCAGGGATCCTGCAGGGCGAAGCCTACCAGGAAAGCGCCTGAATACCCATTTTTGAGCATAAACGTGTCATATTTTTCCTGTGCCTGGAATCCCGGTGTAACAGGAAGCACCTCCACGCGCCAGTTATCTCTGAATGCCGCCTGCCGGAAGCCAAGCACTATATCATATCCAAAGTCACCGGCAGCTTCATATTTCATATTTTCTATGAACAGACAAAGCTTTCTGTGTTCTTCCTTTTTCATCCGCTTTGTCACATAACCCATCTCTACCGCTGTATCCAGAATTGTCTGCCGCAGTTCGATACTGACGTCTGTTGCTCCATTAAGCCCCTTTGACACTGTACTGATCGATACTCCAAGTCTGTCTGCTATTTCCTTAATTGTTGCCATTCTTCCTGCCTGCACACTCCTAATTCTGTAATCTGTCTTTCGTGTCAGCTTCAATCTGGGCGCTGAAGCTCTTCAGTTCTGCAGATGGTTCATAATTCTCTTCCGCATACAGTATTTCATGAAGCCTGACCACGTTATCTGCAAGAGACATGGGCACCACACAGGCTCCTACAGAAAGGGATGCTCCTGCCCGCATTCCCGCAAAAGGAAATCCATCACTGACAGTCACCTTGTAATCTCCTACTTTGCTCAGGACAGCAGCAATATCCTCCACATCGATCGAGGTAACAACATGAGGCAGCACTGCATTCATGGCACTCATAAGCGTTCCCACAGAGGCACCCTTTGCCTTCTCCATCATGGCGATCAACACATCCCTCTGTCTTTTGGTACGTTCAAAATCATCACCCACATAACGGATCCTGCAGTATGCCGTTGCCTGCAGTCCATTCAGTGTCTGCAATCCCGGTTCCGTAACCGGTTCATAATCAACACCTGCTGTCGCTGTAAAGGTTTTCTGGTCTTCACTCGTTCCCGCCATGCTGATCTGATAATTGTTCAGATGGCTGATCTCATTTTCCTTCACATCGATCTCCACACCGCCAAGAGCATCCACTGCCTCCATCAGCCCTTCAAAACCAACGGTTATGTAATCTGTCACGTAGAGATCGGTATTCATATTGATCATGCCAAGAGCCATTTCCGGTCCCCCCTTGGCATAAGCAGCATTGCATTTATTGTAGGTATCATTGCCAAGATTCAGATAGGTATCTCTGTAGATAGAGATCAGACGCACATCATGTTTGTCCATATCGATAGAACAGAGCATAATGGTATCACTTCTGTTATTTCCTTTTCCGAGGTTCTCATCTCTGGCATCTACTCCAAAAAAAGCAATATTATAAACTCCTGTATATGTCTTCGTCTCTTCGCCTTCTCCGTTTTCCTCTTCCTGTATCTTCTCCTTTACTTCATCATTGACAGCAATATGTTCTGTATCGATCCTGTCCTTCTTTACACCATTTTTTCCTGTCGTACGGAGAACTACATATAAAGCACCCGCTGCTGCGATCAGAACTATCAGTTCCAATATAAAAAGCGGTATATGTTTTATCCATTTTTTCTTATCCATTCCCTGCTCCTTTGTGAATTGTCGTAATTTTCGACAAACATACCTTACTATTTTATCACAGGAATCCGTAAATTTGAATAGAAAAGAATATTTTCTTAAAAAAATGTTACAAAGCTGTAATAATTACCTCAGATCAGATCCATAGCCTCACTCACACTGTCCACATAAATAATTTTGATCCCCTCTATATCTTTCAGGCTTTCCCGGCATACCCCAGGTACAATGCAGCAGGTAAATCCCAGCTTTTTCGCTTCCTGTACACGTACCTTGATCATACTGACAGCCCGTACTTCACCGCTCAGTCCGATTTCTCCCATAGCTATGATGCTGCCATCCACTGCCCGGTTTTTAAAGCTGGAAACCACAGCCATGGCAATCCCAAGATCAATTGACGGTTCCATGATCTTGATTCCCCCGGCAATATTGACATAGGCATCGCAGCTACCAAGCTGCAGGCCAAGCCGTTTTTCCAGCACTGCCATCAGCAGATTCACTCTGTTAAAATCTGTCCCTGTGGTCTGCCGTCTCGGGATACCAAAATTACTGTGGCAGACAAGTGCCTGGATCTCTATCAGGATCGGTCTTGTTCCCTCCATGGCACAGGTTACAACCGACCCGCTGGCGTCCTCCGGTCTTCCGCTGAGCATCATCCTTGACGGATTCGTAACCTCCTTAAGTCCATCCGATTCCATCTCAAACACACCGATCTCATTAGTCGAGCCAAACCGGTTCTTTACTCCACGCAGGATCCGGTAGGCGGCATGTCTGTCACCTTCAAAATAAAGAACAGTATCCACCATATGCTCAAGCACCCTTGGTCCTGCTACGGTTCCTTCCTTGGTTACATGTCCTACGATAAAAATAGAAATATTCAGTCCCTTTGCCAGCTTCAGCAGGATACCGGTGGCCTCCCTTACCTGGGAAACACTTCCCGGTGCGGCAGATACCTCAGCAATGGACATGGTCTGTATAGAATCGATGATAACGATCTGTGGACGTTTTTTCTGAATGACATCTTCAATAGTATCCAGATCTGTCTCACAAAGCAGCTTCAGATGATCTGTAAATTCGCCAAGTCTCGCTGCCCTGAGTTTGATCTGCCGCAGGGATTCCTCCCCGGATACATACAGCACTTCTTTCCCTGCTGCTGCCAGCCTCTGGCAGACCTGCAAAAGCAATGTGGACTTTCCGATTCCGGGATCACCGCCTACCAGGATCAGAGATCCCTCCACGATACCGCCGCCAAGAACTCTGTCAAGCTCCCGAATTCCACAGCTTGTCCTCTCTTCCTCCGACAGTGAAATATCCGAAAGTGTCTCCGGCTCTGCCGCTGTATGTGGATTTCCCGTCTTTCTGCCACTGCCCTTACCAGTTCCTGTCACCACAGTCTCTTCTACAAAGGTGTTCCACTCCCGGCACCCCGGGCACTGCCCCATCCACTTTGCTGACTCATATCCACAGTTCTGGCAGAAAAAAACTGTACCTTTTGCTTTTGCCATGCTTCCTGTTCCCTTTCTGAAAAAAACCTCCTGACCGGTAGGCCAGAAGGCTTTTACTTTATCTTGCTACAATGTCAACCTTAACTTCTCCTGCTCCTGCAAGCTCCACACTGAGATTCAGCTTGCCGCCCAGATTGGTCTTCATACCGCCAATGCTCTGATCGTCCACATAGACTACATACTCGGTATCTTCCATCAGACCTACTGTGATCTGTGCATCCTCGTCTCCTTCCACCAGGAAGCTGACACCTTTTTCGGTTTCTCTGAAATTTAATACACTGGTTCCCGGTACGGACTCATATACAAATAAACCATTTCTTTCCAGCTTAGTCATTGTCTTAAATGTCTTGACCTTGTATTGATCACCATCATGCTCAAAATCCTCAACCTTCTGCTTGGTTTCAAGCCTGTGATTTCCAAAGCTTATGCTGCCATCCGCTTCTGTCCGGATCAGCTCTTTCACAACAGCCATCCTTATTTCCTCCATTGTATGCATTTGTATTAATTGTTGATAGCATTAGTATAATCTATTTTTTACTTAACGTCAAAAACAACTTTTCCTTTTCGATAACCTGCAGATACCGTATCCCCGGTTTTGATCCTTCCTGAAAGAAGCTCCTCCGCAAGTGCATCCTCCACTACCTGCTGCACAGCCCGCTTTAACGGCCTTGCACCCATCTTGTAGTCTGCATATTTCTCTACCAGATGCTCCTTCAGCGCTCTTGATGCACTCAGATGAATGGAAAGCTGCTTCTCACACCTCGCAGAAAGCTCATGAAACAGCAGTGTGGTTATCTTTTCCATATCCACTCTGGTCAGCGGATGGAATACCATGATCTCATCAATCCTGTTAATAAACTCCGGTTTAAACAGTCTTCTGACCTCCTCCATGACCCCTTCCTTCATCCGGTCATAGTTCTGCTTTTCAGTTTCTGCCACTCCAAAGCCCAAATTCTTTGGCGCAATGATGCGCTGTGCCCCGGCATTTGAAGTCATGATCAGAACCGTATTCTTAAAGCTGACCTTCCTTCCCTTAGAATCGGTGATATGTCCATCATCCAGCACCTGGAGAAGTACATTAAACACATCCGGATGTGCCTTTTCGATCTCATCAAACAATACAACTGAATAGGGATTCTTGCGTATCTTCTCACTGAGCTGTCCCCCCTCTTCAAATCCCACATATCCAGGGGGCGATCCTATCATCTTGGATACAGAGTGACCTTCCATATACTCTGACATATCCACACGGATCAGGGCATTTTCCGATCCAAACATAGCCTCTGCCAGTGCCTTGCTGAGTTCTGTTTTTCCTACACCTGTAGGACCAAGGAACAGGAAGGATCCGATCGGTTTTTCCGGATCCTGCAGGCCGACCCGTCCCCTCCGTATTGCTTTTGATACGGCGCTGACTGCTGCATCCTGTCCGATCACACGCTTGTGCAGGATGCTTTCCAGCTTCATCAGCCTTTCGCTCTCCGTTTCTGTCAGTTTTTTCACTGGGATCTTCGTCCATGCCGCCACAACTTCAGCTATATCATTCTCTGTTACCTTAAGCTCATCCTTTTCCTGTTTCTTCCTGTTTGCCTCACAGGCCTTCTCATATTTGTGGATCAGCTTTTCCTGCTCTGCCCTGCATATTCCTGCCTGATCAAACTCTCTTTTCTTCAGGAAGCCTTCCACTTTTCTGTCATATGCTGCAAGCTCCTCCTGCATTTTCTTCAGCTTTTCAGGAACGTGGGTTGCCTTCAGCCTGACTGCTGCTGAAGCCTCATCGATCAGATCAATCGCTTTATCCGGCAGATTTCTGTCATTGATATATCTCTCTGAAAGCTCTACCGCTGCTCTGACCGCCTCTTCTGTGATCACCACCTTGTGATGCTCCTCATATTTGTGGACGATCCCCTTGAGGATCCGCTCTGCCTCCTGCACAGTAGGCTCCTCTACCATAACAGACTGAAATCTTCTCTCAAGTGCCGCATCCTTTTCCACGTATTTATGATACTCCGCCACTGTAGTTGCCCCGATCAGCTGCAATTCCCCTCTTGCCAGTGAAGGCTTTAAGATATTGGAAGCATCAATGGCTCCCTCTGCACCACCCGCACCGATAATAGTATGCATCTCATCCAGAAACAGGATAATATTTCCATCCTCCTGCACTTCATGGATCACTCTTTTCAGCCTTTCTTCAAACTCACCACGATACTTGGAGCCGGCTACCATTCCTGAAAGATCCATGGTAAGAAGCCGCTTGTTCTGCACAGTAAAAGGTACTTCCCCGGCCACAATACGCTGTGCCAGTCCTTCTACCACTGCTGTCTTGCCGACACCGGGTTCTCCGATCAGACAGGGGTTATTCTTGCTTCTTCTGCTCAGGATCTCGATCACACGCTGGATCTCCTGTTCTCTTCCGATCACAGGATCCAGCCTGCCATCTCTCGCCAGGGCAGTCAGATCCCTGCTATACTGCTCCAGTGTAGCAGCACTTTTTTTGTTCTTCTGTTTCATCGCCAGATCCTCTTTATATAATGCAGGATCCTCACCCATTGCTGCCAGTGTATCAATATACAGCTTCTGTATGGCTGCACCCATGGTCCGGAGAAGTCTTGTTGCCACACATTCACTCTCTTTGAGCAGTGACAGCAGGATATGCTCAGTTCCTGTCTTATCTGCTCGGAAACGGTCTGCCTGTCTGTCAGCCTCCTGTAAAATGGCCTCTGCCTTTGGCGAATATTGTTCTCTGTCCTTTGTAACAACAGCTGCATCCGGACTGATCAGTTCTTTGATCATGGTAAGAAGCTGCTCTTCCTCTACCCCGTTTTCAGTCAGAACCCTTGCCGCCACACCGGTTCCTTCCTTTAATAGTCCTGCCAGAATATGTTCTGTCCCCACATAGCCCGAATGGATCCTGGCGGCTGTTTTTTCTGCCAGCTTCAGCGCTTTCTGCGCCTTTTCTGTATAATTCGAACGCATCTTAAATTCCTCCATATTCCTCATAGATATCGTCGATCATGGCATGGATCTCATCTCTGCTGATGCCCCTGCAGCTTGCCTTGGCAAGAAGCTTATGCAGTTCTGTATCGATCTCCTCAAGTGCCATCAGCTTATCTGCGTTGACTGCGATCACTGCGCCTCTTCTTCTGTCCATCTGGACAAAGCCCTCCTGACGCAGCACAGTATATGCCTTATTTACCGTATGCATGTTAATGCCGATCTCTTCTGCAAGCGCCCGCACAGAGGGAAGAGAATCCCCCTCTTTAAATCTGGCTGTAGCGATCCCATATACGATCTGATTCCGAAGCTGGATATAAATTGCTTCTGTACTGTTAAAATCAATTTCTATAATCATAGCTTATCCTGTCTTTATGAGTTACCCCTGAATCTTCTCTGCTGGATCTGTCACTGGCAGCTCCGCTTTAGCAACGTGCGCCGCGAGGCACACGGTAACAACAGGGAGGAATAGCACCGCTATTCCTCCCGTTTCTCTTTCGTAGTTTATTTACAGATCTTTGTCATCCATATTCAGGAATTCAAATTCAAATTCATCATCATCTACGAGAAAATTCTGTGCCTTTCTTGACGTTTTTTTCACAGGCTGCTTTTCCTCTGCCGCTGTCAGATCTGCTTCCTGTCTTGTTTTTTTCCGGACAGGTCTTTCCTCTTCTTCATAAAAATCTTCTCTTTCCCTTGTCCGTTTCCTCTTTACTGGAACCGGTTCTTCTTCATAATCCAGATCACGGCTCTGTTTTTTCTTCTTCCTGACAGGTGGCTCCGGCTCTTCTTCCTGGAGCTCATCCTCTTCATCCTCATAATCCTCGTAATAGTAGGCGTCCTTCAGCTTAAAGATCAGAATAGTCACTGCTGCGATCAGTATCACCATGATCACTGCCATAACAATGATAATAATCTTTTCTGTAGTTACCTGCTTCTGCAGTGCTTCATTGTCAGCTCCTGTCTGATTTACTACGTCAAGAAGGTTCGTTACTGACATCATGGTGCCATTTACATTATCATAAAGCCAGTAGGTTTCATCATTGTATACTACTTCATAATCATTGTGTTCCGGTTCTGCCGGAGTTTCTTCCTGGGGTTCTTCAGTATCTGTTTCTTCCGGTGTTTCTGTGCTTTCTCCATCTGCAGAAGCTTCTTCAGATCCGTCTGCATCTGCTGTATCAGTTCCATCTGTCTGTGAAGCATCTGTATTTGCTGCTCCATCAGAAGAAGCTCCCATGGTGATCAGGTCAGAACGGATATAGCCTTCCTTAGAAGAACCATTCTTGGTAAAACGGATCTGATACCATTTCTTTCCGGCGCTGTCTGTTGCTTCTCCAATCAGGGTAATGCTTTCCCCTTTGGAAAGGGATGCTACCGGATCATGCGAAGTGGATGCACCGGAACGTATCTTTGCACTTTCAACCGCAACCGTAGCCGCCTGTTCACCAATAGATGTAGGTACGGTATCTGCCGGCTTTTCTGTGGCAGCTGCTGTTGTTGCCGCAGGTGCTGCCTCTACCTTAATATCATCTGATGTCTCTACCAGATCGGAACGGATATAACCATAGGTGTTATTACCATTCGGCACCTTATACCACACGGTTCCCGAAGAATCCTTTACAGCTCCTACAATATCGATCGTCTTTCCCTTGACTGTGCTCCCTACCACTGAGCTGCTTGTGCTTGCTTCAGAACGGATCTTTGCAGTTTCCGCCACTACCTTTCCCGAAGCTGCCAGACTGGTAAATGTCTGCAGTGACACAACCATAATAAAAGCTGCCACACCAAGCATTCCTCTGATCCAGGTTTCTTTCTGAAATAAAGCTTTCATTGCCTTCACTTCTTTTCTCCTTATCTTTCTCTTATAAAGCGCCTCTCTCCGGTTTCTTCACGGAAGCCTTCACTACCTCCCTGAATACCGGATTTTCTCATCCTGCGGGCTTCTTCCTCAAGCTGCCTGTGATACAGCTGTTCACATTTACTGCATAATCTGCCGCTGCTGATATTAGCACCGCACATTTCACATCGTATATAACCACCGGCATTATTAATGATCTCAAACCGGTTATCCTTGATCATATCACGTATGGACTTATGAGTTACACCTGTGGCATCTGATATCTCAGCTACATTTGCTCCCTTATGCTCATCCAGATAATTACGTACCTTTCCATAATCGTCATATTCCTGATGTCCACATTCTTCACATTCATATTCACCAAGTCCCTTGTAAACAAGAACCCCACCACATTTTTCACAGTAGGACGGCCTGTGCAGCTCACCCATGCTGAATATCGCACGTCTCATATCCATCTTACGTCACCTTCTCCATTCCCACATGCTCAGGCTTCATCAATTGCCTTTCCAATATCATGACGCATATATTTGTTTTCAAAAGTAATCCATTCCGTCGCAGCATATGCATTTTTTCTGGCTTCCTTCAGGTCAGCCCCTTTTGCTGTTACACCAAGGACTCGTCCTCCGTTTGTCACAATCCCTTTGTCAGTTTTGGCTGTTCCTGCGTGGAAGCAGAAATAAGAATCCTGTCCTTCAAATTTCTCAAGACCCTGGATCACAAATCCTTTTTCATATTTGACCGGATATCCATCAGATGCAAGTACCACACAGACTGCTGCATTGTCCTCAAACTCCAGATCAATCTGATCCAATGTGCCATCAATGCAGGCCTCCATCACTTCTATGATATCATTTTTCATTCTGGGAAGCACTACCTGTGCCTCCGGATCACCAAATCTGGCATTATATTCCAGAACCCTTGGTCCCTTCTCAGTCAGCATCAGTCCAAAAAAGATCACTCCTTTAAACTCTCTGCCCTCAGCCAGCATGGCATCCACAGTAGGCTGATAAATATATTTACGGCAGAAGCTGTCCACTTCTTCTGTATAAAAGGGACTGGGAGAAAAGGTTCCCATACCACCGGTATTTAATCCGGTATCTCCGTCTCCTGCTCTCTTGTGATCCTGTGCACTTGTCATGATCCGGATATTCTTTCCATCCACAAAGGAAAGCACCGATACCTCACGGCCTGTCATAAATTCTTCAATGACAAGTCTGTTTCCGGCACTTCCAAACTTCTTATCCTCCATGATCTCCTTAACGCCGGCCTTCGCCTCGTCAAGATTCTGGCAGATCAGAACTCCCTTTCCAAGAGCCAGTCCGTCTGCTTTCAGGACAATGGGAAAGTCTGCTGTTTCCAGATAGGCAAGTGCTGCCTTCGGATCATCAAAATTCTCATACGCTGCTGTAGGAATATTGTACTTTTTCATAAGATCCTTGGAAAATGCCTTGCTTCCTTCCAGGATCGCCGCATTTTTCCTGGGTCCGAAAGCCCGAAGACCTGCTTCCTCCAGTCTGTCTACCAGACCGCCTACCAGCGGATCATCCATTGCCACGATCGTCAGATCAATCTCTTTCTCTTTCGCAAATGCTACAATCTTATCAAACTCCATGGCTCCAATAGGAACACACTCAGCGATCATGCCGATACCGGCATTGCCCGGTGCACAATAGATCTTGCTTACTTTTTTGCTTTTGGAAACACTGTATGCGATCGCATGTTCTCTGCCACCGCCGCCAACGATCAAAACCTTCATATCCGCCTCCATGAAATCTATGTAATCGTATTCTATTCTTCTACAATGGCAATTCCGTCTTTTACGGTCACCCTGCCATGTGCGATCAGATCAATTGTCTTTGGAAGGATCTGCCACTCTGCCTCTTCCATTACCCTATGCTGCAGTACCTCCGGTGTATCACCGTTCTGTACATACACAGCCTTCTGCATGATGATGGCACCATGGTCATAAACCTCATCCACAAAATGAACCGTGGCACCTGTCACCTTGACGCCGCTCTTAAGCACTGCCTCGTGAGGCTTAAGTCCATAAAATCCCTTTCCACAGAAGGCCGGGATCAGTGCCGGATGTACATTGATGATCCTGTTATGATATTTCCTTACAAGCTCTGCAGGCATCATGATCATCATGCCTGCCAGTACAATCAGATCCGGGTTCTCCGCATCGATCGTTTCTCCCAGCTTCTGATTAAAGTCTTCCCTGTCTGCAAAGGACTTCATATCTACAACAATATCCTTGATCCCATGTGCCCTTGCACGCTCCAGTGCCCTGACACCAGGCTTGTTGCTCAGTACAAAGGAAAGCTCCACATCAGTAATCTTCCCGCTCTCCACTGCATCAATGATCGCCTGCAGATTGGTACCACCGCCTGCGGCAAGGATTCCTACTCTCAGCATAAATCTACACCCTTCTCACCGGCAATGACCTTTCCTACCACATAGCCCTTTTCACCAGCTGCTTCAATAGCGGAAAGAACCTTATCCTTATCTGCCGGATCAATGGCAAGTACCATGCCAAGTCCCATATTAAATGTATTATACATCATTTTCTCTGCAATGTTTCCTGTTTTCTGCAGCAGTTTAAAGATAGGAAGAACCGGATAGCTGTCCTTCTCTACCACCGCACGCACCCCTTCCGGAAGCATACGGGGAATATTTTCATAAAAGCCGCCGCCGGTAATATGACTGCAGCCCTTAACGGTCACACCGGCTTTCTTAATGGCCTGTAATGTCTTTACATAAATCTTGGTCGGAGCGATCAGTGCCTCGCCAAGTGTTGTTCCAAGTTCAACATAATAAGTATCAAGAGATTCCTTCGTCATCTCGAACACCTTACGTACCAGGGAAAATCCATTGCTGTGAACGCCTGAGGAAGCAATACCGACCAGCATATCGCCATCCTTGATATGTTCTCCGGTGATCAGATCCTTTCTGTCCACCACGCCAACTGCAAAGCCTGCAAGATCATATTCATCCTCCGGCATCAGTCCTGGGTGCTCTGCTGTCTCTCCTCCGACAAGGGCTGCCCCTGCCTGCTTACAGCCCTCTGCAACACCCTTTACGATCGTTGCGATCTTCTCCGGATAGTTCTTGCCACAGGCAATATAATCAAGGAAAAATAAAGACTCTCCACCGGCACAGGCTACATCATTGACACACATGGCTACCGCATCAATACCGATCGTATCATGCTTATCCATCAGAAATGCCAGCTTCACCTTCGTCCCACAGCCGTCTGTTCCGGACAGCAGCACCGGATCCTCCATGTCCTTAATGTTCTTTAAGGAAAATGCTCCTGAGAAACCACCGATCCCGCCAAGAACCTCTGGTCTCATAGTCTCTTTCACATACTTCTTCATTAACTCCACAGATTCATAACCTGCTTCAATATCCACACCGGCCGTCTTATAGTCCATTTCTTTCTCCTTTTCTCTTTGCTTATCGTATTCTTACTGATTCAGGTAATTCTCATATCCAATCTGCTGCAGCTTTTGATCCTTTGCCTCTACCTGCTCCTTCAGATTCTCCGTGTAAGCTTCCAGCCTTGCCAGCAGCTCGTCATCGCCGGTTGCCAGCATCTTTGCTGCAAGGATTGCTGCATTCTTTGCCCCGTCAATAGCAACTGTTGCAACAGGAACTCCGGGCGGCATCTGCATAATGGAGAACACTGCATCCATGCCATCCAGCTTCTTCCCGGAAAGAGGAACCCCTATAACAGGCAGGGAAAAGAGTGCTGCGCACATTCCAGGCAGTGCTGCTGCCATTCCTGCTCCTGCAATGATCACCTTTAATCCGCGCTCCTTCGCCGATCTGGTCCATTCGATCAGAAGATCCGGCTCTCTGTGTGCGGAAATAATTCTCATCTCATAATCAATTCCCAGTTCCTTCAGCATCGCTGCAGCACCGCTCATCACCTTGAGATCTGAGTCACTGCCCATGACGATTCCTACCTTTGGCATAATTCTCTCCTCCTGTTTGCGTAGTCCCGAACATTTACATCATACTATATCCAACTTCTTGATTGCAACTCCAAATATAACAATTTATTGTTTCTTAAGGGAAACAAGTAATGGCTCATTCAATTCTTCACAGCCGGGCAGCACGAACATTCCATCTTCGATCACTGTGATCACCTGTTCCTCTTCCGTCACCACACTGATCTCTCCCAGTTCATCAAAAGGGATCGTGATATCCGTATGGCAGTTAAAATAGGCTTTCTCCGGCTCCGTCCTCCGAAGGAGCGAGCACTCGTTATCTCTGGCAATGATCTCTTTTCCGTCCGGGTTATAAACAGCAACATCCTCCGCATGGGAATAGCAGGTATCTCCCACTGCAAAATGCGGTCCTGTCTTTTCTGCGATCAAAATCGGCAGCTTATCTTCGATCTGATACTTTCTGGCCACCACATAAGCTGTGGTATTGGTGCCAATAGCAAATTCTCCGATTGGCAGCATATCATGATGGAACAGAATATTGTCCCGGATATATTTCCTGTTCTTTTCTTCTTCCTCAAAATTGCTGCAGGTATAATCCTTTACCTTTCCATCTTCAAACTGCATGGAAAGATCCCTGAATTCCAGTCCGTTTAAAAAGACTCTCGTCACATGAAGTATTCCTTCAGTACCGGTCAGTACAGGAGAAGTAAATACCTCCCCAACCGGAATATTCACATCTGCCACACAGTTTTCAAAGTTCGTCTGATGTGCTGTATCTGTCAGATGGTGCAGCATGATCTTCATGCCTGTCCTGTTCTCTCCTCTGCCCTTTACGATCACATATTTTCCAAGGTCAAGGGTATCTATGATCTTCTGCTGGATCTTCTGATATTTCTGATAATTCAGGGTATTGATCCGGATCACCTCATCGAAGATCTCCGGATAGTTCTCACCGATCTCCGGTGTCGGGAAAGCAATGATGGTAAAGCTTCTTTCTTCTCCCTTAATATAACGGTTCTGAATTTCACCGGCCTGTGTCATATACTCTACAGTAAGCTTCTGCTGGTTTTCTGATAAGTGTACCGCTTCTTCCTTTTCTTTCAGATCCTCCGGTGCTTCCCCGAAAACCTCTACCACTGCAGGTCCTCCAAAATAACCGGCCTGCTCCTTAAACTCTTCAAAGCATTCCTGCCATGCCTCCAGTCTGATCTGTACAAGACGCTTGTCCAGAAACAGCCCGATATCATCCTTATGATCAAAATCATACTGCTTATTGGGGATCGCCCCAAAATAGCCATTCCGGTTCAGGCTCTTCCCCATCAGAAGACTTGCCGGTGCCCTGTAGATCACAGGCTCAAGTCCCATGGCCTCAAAATTCCTGATAGCCTTCAGGATCATTCTTTCAAAGCCAAGCGTGTATCTGATATTTACGATCTTTTTCTTACCGATATCCTTGTTTCCCATCAGGAAACCGATCCGGTACCCCTCTGTATAGGTATCTGCCATCAGATCTATTGTTTCCTGCGTCAGCTCCTTCAGATGCTCCCATGTCCTTAACTCATTTTCTGTAATATATTCTCCAAAAGCGTACAGGTATGCCGGTGTATCAAGGCTGTTTTCCCGTAGTATTTTCCAAGCAAAATCCTGTTCCGGAAGGAACATGCCCTCTAACTTTTTCCTGAAGGAATCTCTGGTATAATCACTGACGAAATAGTAAATATCCTCCCGGACAGACTCGTAGGATGGAAGCTTCTCTTCCTCCAGCAGGCTTCCCTCAAAAGCACTGTATACCTGCAAAAAAAGCTCCAGCCTGATCAGGATTTCTTCCTCCTGCCGTTCATGGCAGAAGGGGATCAGACTTCGCATCTCCGCATACAAAAAGGAAAGCAGCCTGCCATACTCTTCTCCCAGTCTCTTCACACTGTATGCCGGATTTCCATAGCTTTCCTCATAATGTGCCGGCAGGATATCCTCATACAGACTGTGATTTCTTCTCTGCAGTTCGGAAAGCTCTGCCTTTTGCAGGCCTCCCTCTTCCACAAAGTTCTCATGCTCCAGTACCAGCTTCAGAAACTCTGCCACCTTCCGGAAATAATCTGCAAATGCCTCCGGCACATCTGCCGACATATCTTTTCCTTCTGCAATTTCATAAATTCTGGTCTTCGCCAGCAAAAATCTCTCTTTCATCAGCTTACATACGCTCCTGCATATAGAATTAAACTCAACGCAAAAAAGGCAAGTACATTGACAATCATTCCAAGTACCGGAAACAGTTTAAAGGTTTCCTTTTCACGTAAGGACATGATCCCAAGGATCAGTCCGACTGTCATGAAAACACTGGCCAGAACACCAGCCGCCCCATATCTTGCCGATGATACCCCTTTTCCCTGATAGGACAGATAAACTGCCATGATATAGGTTCCAAGGGAAAGGATCCCCAGGATAAAGGACATGATCCCCTTTTCCGGGTGTTTTTTATTTGTAAAAATGTAACCTCGAAATCCCATATGTGTTCCTTTCTGCAGCATCAGTTCCTCATGGGTGTCCTGCGACAAAAGGCATTCCTGCCATCAGGAATGCCCTCTCTTGTTAAAATAATATTTTGGATTTTCCAAGAAGGAGCTTTGCTCCGCTTACGATCATCAGGATGCCGCAGACAAGTCCGGTTACCAGTGTAACTACTCCAACAGCAATACTTGTAGCTCCGCTGCCACTCATAATCTTATACGTTTTTTCTTCCATATTAAGTCCTCGCCTTTCTACATCAGTTTACTGCTTTGCTCCATAAACAGCATAATAATCATCAATCTGTTTCTTACGTTCCTCATCAATATAAACAGTTCCCTTGTATTCCTTCTGATAGAGATATTCTACCACATCTGCCATCGTTACGATAGCGTTGGCATCAAATCCGTATTTCTCTTTGATCTCACAGAGAGCACTCTTTTCTCCCTGACCCTTTTCCATACGGTTTAAGGATACCATCAGTCCCTTGATCTCCACATCGGCCTGTGCCTTAATGATCGGGAAGGTCTCTTCAATAGACTTGCCGGAGGTTGTCACATCCTCGATGATGACGACTCTGTCCCCGTCCTTCAGCTTGCTGCCAAGAAGGATTCCAGTGTCACCGTGATCCTTGACTTCCTTTCTGTTGGAACAGTAACGGACATCCTTTCCATATAATTCACTGATCGCCATGGTGGTTGCCACGGAAAGCGGGATTCCCTTATAGGCAGGTCCAAAAAGGACGTCAAAGTCAAGTCCGTAGTGGCCATGAATCGCCTTCGCATAATACTCACCAAGCCTTCTAAGCTGGGTACCTGTCACATAAGCCCCTGCGTTCATAAAAAAGGGGGATTTCCGTCCGCTCTTCAAAGTAAAATCGCCAAATTTCAAAACCTGGCTGTCTATCATAAACTCAATGAATTCCTGCTTGTACTGTTCCATTCTGGTAAATCCTCCTTGTTTTACGTTCAGATTTTCCTTTCAATCATAACACCTGGCACCTGATTTTTCAACCGGCAAAAAAGCTGATGTGAAATGATTCACACCAGCCATTCCCTTGTCATTATCCTCTGAAATCAATATGCTGTCCAATCTGTTTCTCTTCCTCGGACTGCATGGAATACATTCTTTCATTCTGCGAATAATCATCGATCTTCTGCAGCAGTTCTTCAAGACTGGATGCCGAGATCATAACTGTTTCTTCCTCATCCCCTGATGCTTTATCTGTTCTGCTTTCCTTCAGCTTTTCTTCCTTTTGCTTCTTTTCTGCTTTCTTTTCTGCAGCCTTCTTCTCTGACTTTGTTTTCTCCCTCTGCTTATTGATCCTTGTCTTCTGATCTGCCGAAGACTTCTTCAGCACTGCAAAGAAGCTTGTCAGTCCACCGTCATTCACCTGCATGCCATAGCCTTTGACCTGTGCACCGGAAGCTGTCAGGGAACTCTTCATCTGTAACAGCTTGCTGCCTGCTCCGCTGATCACGCCTTCATACTGCTTTCTGTAGGCTTCATCCTCTGCCATACGCTCGATCTTGGCTTCATCGATCAGAACAACCATCCTACTGGCATTGGCATAGCTTGCTGCCTGTGCCTTAGCTGCCTCCTTCTGATCCTCACTGACAAGAATGAAATCCATGTTAGAAAACTTTTTCTTAAGCTGCTCATAATACCTGGCTGCTTTTTCACTGAGCTTTGGATTTCCAATGGTCTTTCCACTGACCTCTTTTTTCTCCGCCGCTGTACTGGTATAATCCGCTGCAGCTGCAGCTTCTGTAGCTGCTCCATAGCCTGATACTGTATTGCTCATTATGCTCTCCTCCGTGATTGTCTTTCGCCAGAATCCGTTCCGGCTCGTTTCCAGGTTTCTATTATGTATATCGTCAGAAATATCCCTGACTTTAACCATCACTAAAGGATCACTTTCCAGCTCTGAAGCAGTCTTTCCATCTGATATGCTGCATTCGCCGGACTGGTAGAGGGAAGCCTGCCCGCCTCCATTCCTGTTTTTTCATACGAATATTTCATGTACAGGTCATAGGCCTTATTTCCGTTTGCAAAGATCTTCCTGACCGGTGCCTGTTTCAGGATTACAGACAGATCCGTTGGGACAACATTTCTGATCGTGCTGTCACTTGACCCTGCAATATCACATTCAGCGATCACATCAAAAAGAGCTATATGATGTCTCAGCAGGATTTTCTTCTTTTCCTCTATGGTAACAGGAACTGCTTCTCCATAAAGCGCTGCTATCACTTTCCAGAATCTGTTCTGCTTGTGCCCATAATAAAAGCGCTGCTCCCGTGATTTCACAGAGGGCAGCGTTCCCAGGATCAATATTTCACTGTTCCGGTCATATACCGGATCAAATTCATGTCGTATGTGCTGGTATTCCATCAAAAACTCTTTCTGATCGTCAGACAGTTCTGACCATCTTTATATTCATATTTCATGTCATCCATTGTTTTACGGACAAGAAAGATTCCAAGTCCGCCCTCTTCCCGTTCTTCGATCTCTGCAGAAATATCCGGATCCTGTCTTGTCAGCGGGTCATAGGGGACTCCGCTATCCAGAAACATCAGCTGTACGCCATTTTCTTCCTGAAGTGCCTCTATCCTTACTGTAACCGTTCCCGTTTTTTCCCCATAGGCATAATAGGCAATATTGCTTACTATTTCATCAATAGCAATATCAAGCTGTATCCGTGCCTTCATCGGACAATCCAGTTTTTCCAGCTCTGCATTGACAAATTCCGTCACAGTTTCTATCTGCTCAACTATAGCCTCCACTGTTAATTCTTTCATCTACTGTTTTGTTCCTTTCCTTCCTGCATACAATCTGCCTGTCAGCATACAGGAAAAAACCGCACACAATGCTCCGATACAGATTCCTGCAAGTACATCTGTAGGAAAATGTACAAACAGATAGAGCCTGGAAAAAGCAATCAAAAAGGCAAGTATCAATGCTGCGATCCCCGCTTTTCTGTAATAAAAAAGGATGGATACCGCCGCTGCAAAGCTGCACACACTATGACCGGAAGGAAATGAACGCAGCAGCTCCCTTTCCTTCATTTCTATCAGCAGTCTGATATGATTCCCGTCCATATACTCCGCATAATAATAAGGTCTTGGTCTCGCGCAGATTCCCTTTAAGGTCAGATCTGTGATCAGTGTTCCAAAGAGCATAGCCAGTAATACAGAAATTCCGCACTTTCTCGTTTTGGGTATAATCGTCAGGATCAGACCTGCCAGGATCCAGAATTCTCCATGATTATTAATCCATGAAAGAAAAATCAGCACAGGTGTCAAAAGCTGTGTATGAAGCTCCTGTATCATGCGCAAAAGTTCCATTTCCCATCCAAAATATGTCATACGCATCTCCTTGAATTTTCCTGCACTGTCAAAAAAGGGAACCGATGGTTCCCTTTCTTTATCTGTTATTTAATGCCTGTTCAATATCTGCCTTCATATCTTCGACAGCTTTTCTGGAAGCTTCCGCAAAGTTTGCTTCCCCATATGCTTCATACTTTTCCTGCTGATAAGCCGCAATGATACCTCTTGAGGAATTAATGATCGCCCCAAGACCGTCCTCATTAAAGAAGTGCACCAGATCAGCCCCTTTTCCTCCCTGTGCTCCATAACCTGGCACAAGGATATAGCTCTTAGGCATGATCTTCCGCAGAGTCTTCCCCATTTCAGGGTAAGTTGCTCCGACGACTGCCCCGATATAGCTGTAGTCATCTCCCATATGCTCTTCTCCCCATCTGGCTACCTGCTCTCCAACGATCTCATATAGCGGCCTGTTATCTGCGTCTGCAAGCTTTCTGTCCTGAAACTCTCCACTGCTTGGATTAGACGTCTTGACCAGAATGAAAAGGCCTTTCTTTTCTTCCTGACATACTTTGATAAAAGGCTTGATACCATCTGATCCAAGATAGGGATTGACTGTTGCAAAATCCTCATCAAATCCATAATAGGAATGACTGCCTACCTGTACCTTCCCTAGATGTCCTACTGCATAGGCTTCTGACGTGGAGCCGATATCGCCTCTCTTCACATCTCCGATCACAACCAGTCCCTTTTCCTTACAGTAATCTACTGTCCTTTTGAAAGCCACAAGTCCCGGGATCCCAAACTGTTCATACATGGCGATCTGTGGCTTTACAGCCGGAACCAGATCGTAAATATGGTCTACGATCTCTTTATTATACCGGAATACTGCTTCTGCGGCGCCTTCCAGTGTTTCCCCATATTCTGCAAAAGCCTTTTTCTTAATCTGCTCAGGGATATACTTCATCATGGGATCCAGTCCTACCACAATAGGAGCCCCGGTTTCTTTAATTTTTGCTATCAGTTTATTGATCATTGTCATCCTCCTATATATGCTCTGGCTGCTTCCTCATAACCAGCCTGCAAAAGTACTCTTCTTACACTTTCCTGGATATCTGATGCCAGAACCCCTTCCTCTGTGATCCGCTCCTGGAAATCTGCTGTTACCCTGAGTGCCAGAAGATCTGCTTCATCATGTCCGTCTCTTCTGTCAGTTGCCAGAAAAGCCCTCATAATCGCATCACTGATCTTTGTCAGCGTAAAATCTGTTATTTCCCCATCTCTCTGAATTACCTGGATCATTGCTGCTACACCCCGTTTTTTGATATCTTTTGCAGGAAAATACGTTCATTCTCCCTGCCTGTCCTGATAGAAAAAGTGTATCATCGCACCTGCAAAAAGTCAACAGGATACACAAGATATTGGGTGTACGAAAATAGTCTCTCAAAGATATTGTATTCTGTCAATTATCGGGTTTTCAGAAATTCATATTCCCTTTTGGCTGTCTCGTCATCCGGGTAAGACTTCAAATAACTGCTCATAAGGGTGGCCGCCTGTTTATACTGCTGAAGCCTTTCATATGCCACAATTTCGTTCATCTTCAGTGTCTGCATCATACCATTATCTTCAATGTTCATGGCCTGCTGAAAAGCCGTAAGAGCACCTTCATAATCCTTCATCTGCAGCTTGCACAGCCCCATCTGGTTCAGGATCTCCGGACTCTGCTCGCCGCTTTCTGTCAGGAAGGTATTATAAACACTGACCGCATAGTTATAATCACCAAGAACCTCATGCGTCTTCCCAAGGAACAGCACCGCATCACTGCCTTCCTCTTCCTTCGCCTTGTCAAGGTAGGTTCTGGCATTCTCATAGTCCTCCAGATAATAGCTGATCCTTCCCTTTTCAAAGTTGGTCATATATCTGGTACCGCTTTCCATTGCATTCTGAAGGTAAGTCTTTCCGGACTCTCCATATCCGTTTGTGTTCAATACACAATAAATATCGATCAGTCTGTCATAATCCCTTTCATTTAAAGAGATCGTTCTGTCAAAGTCAGCAAGAGCTGCATCAGTTTTTCCTGTTTCTGTCTCAATCACACCCCTGAGGTAATAAGCGTCCCTCTCCTCCGGTTTCATGGCAATGATCGCATTATACACTCCAAGAGCTTCCTCTGCCATTCCCTGCTTATAGTAGGCAGTGGCCAGATAATAGTTCATATCATAATCCATACTGCCAACTCTGCCATCACTTAAGGAAAGTGCTGTCACAAAGGAGTTTACTGCAGCCTCATATTCCGTCTTCCCCATATAGGCGATCCCTTCGCCTCTTACAAGAAGCCTTTCATCCTCGCCCGCTTCTCTTGCCGCAGCAAAGCTTTCAAGCGCACCGTCATAGTCTAGTGCTTCTATGGCTGTCATGCCGGCTTTTATATTTTCATTCTTATCCTGCAGTCCGCAGCCCGAAAGCATAAGCATAACGGGGAGGACTGCTGTCAGAAATCGTATGCTTTTTTTCATTTATCCCCCTATTTCAAACATATCTACCAGTTTTTGCGAAGCCCCTTGGGATAATGATTCTTCATGATCCCGTTTGCATTTTTCCCAAATCCGAGGCTGTAGCCTTCTATCGTGATCAGATTCCAGGAAGGTGCTCCTTTCATCTCAAAGGTTTCTCCCCGCAGATACTTTTCTGCAAGTCCTTCTCCAACTGTAAGATCACAGACCGGTTCAAATTCATCCTTCTTCAGGGAAAGTGCCAGTGCATGTCCCGGTTCGAACCGGTTCTTCTTCAGTGTTCCCAGATGCAGTCCTGCCCGGAGAACCCGAAGCCCCTTAAGTGCCGGTGCCCCTTTCGGGAGCAGATAAAGCTGATCCCCAAACAATACCGGGATTCCCTCTCTGTTTCTGCGAAGATGTTCCTTCTGAAAGGCCAGATATGCTCCATAATCCTTCTCCCTTGCAGGAGTGGCATATCCATACCGGGAAGGACGCTCTTCTTTTTCATTATACCCTTCTTTTTGGAGGACAGCAAGAAAATGTCCTTCTCCCATAAGCTTGTGCGGCCAGAGTCTTATCGTTTTTGAAAGCTCATCACTGCCGCCTTCTGCCCATTCTTTTCTGCCTGGCTCCATGCCCTCCGGCACTTTTACGGAAAGCAGAGAAAATTCCGGATGTCTGTCAAGGAAACGCTGTACACTGCCCTCATCCTCTGCCGGTGCAAAGGTACAGGTAGAATATACAAGCCTTCCTCCGTCATGAAGCATGATGGCTGCCTGATCCAGTATCTCATCCTGTCTCTCTGCACAAAGCTCCACATTTTCAGGACTCCATTCCGTCACTGCTTCTTCATTCTTCCGGAACATCCCTTCTCCTGAGCATGGTGCATCTACAAGGATCCTGTCAAAATATCCAGGGAACAGCTCTGACAGCTGCGCCGAATCATGGTTAACTACAATGGCATTTGCCACACCCATCCGCTCTATGTTCTCAGCAAGGATCTCTGCACGCTTTCTGTTGTATTCATTGCAGACCAGAATTCCTTCGCCCTGCATTGCTGCTGCGATCTGGGTACTCTTACCGCCAGGCGCCGCACACAGATCCAGGATCCTCTCCCCCGGCTTTGCTGCAAGAAACGGTACCGGTGCCATGGCACTTGCCTCCTGGATATAATAAACTCCTGCCTCATGGAAAGGATGTTTACCAGGTCTGTCTTCGCTGTCAAAATAGTAACCATTTTCTTCCCATGGAACCCTTGTCAGGGAAAAGGGGCATAACTCCAAAAAGCGCCCGCTATCCCCCTTCAGGGGGTTTAGCCGCAGCGCCTGTTTTTTTGGTTCTCCATAGCTTTTCAGAAATGCCTGATATTCTTCTGCCGAAAGCATTTCCTGCATCCGGTCTGTAAATGCCTCTGGCAGCATAGATTATACCTCTTTTTCAGGAATATCGATCTTGATATGCACATCCCTAAGCTGTTTTTCATCTACTTCGGAAGGTGCACCCATCATAACGTCCTGTGCTGTCTTATTCATCGGGAATGGAATGATCTCACGGATACTCTCTTCTCCTGCGATCAGCATTACCATACGGTCTACACCGGGTGCGATTCCGGCATGCGGAGGTGCTCCGTAGCAGAATGCATTGTACATGGCAGGGAATTTGGCCTTTACATGCTCCTCATCCAGTCCCACAATCTGGAATGCCTTCACCATGATCTCCGGATCATGATTTCTGACTGCACCGGAAGAAAGCTCCACACCATTGCAGACAAGGTCATACTGGTATGCGTAAATATCCAGTGGATCCTTGGTCATCAGCGCTTCCATGCCGCCCTGAGGCATAGAGAAGGGATTATGGCAGAATTCCAGTTCTCCACTCTCTTCACCGATCTCATACATCGGAAAATCCACAATCCAGCAGAATTCATAGCAGTCTGTCTTTCTGTGCTTCTCACTGGCGATGCCGAGGAACTTACGAAGGACTCCGGCTGTCTTCTGGGCATCCAGAAGCTTACCTGCAGTAAGTCCTACAAAGTCACCAGGTTTTAAGGAAAGGGCTTCCATCACCTTTTCCTTCCGATCCTGCAGGAATTTGGCAATACCGCCTGCCAGCTCTCCGCTCTCATCCACCTTAAACCAGTATGCTTTATTTCCACTCTGTACTTCCACGTCCGCACAGATCTTGTCGATCACCTTTCTGGTGGCTGTAAAATCATCTACTACGATTGCCTTGATCTTCTGTCCTTCAAAAGGTCCAAATCCACAGTCTGCCATCACATCTGTAACATCCTGCAGTTCAAGATCAATTCGAAGATCCGGCTTGTCCGAGCCATACCTTTCCATGGCATCCTTATAGGAAATTCTCTTAAACGGTGCTTTGGAAGCTGTCTTATAAGTTCCATATTTGGCGAAAACAGGAGGCAGTACATCTTCGATGACAGAGAAAACATCTTCCTGGGTTGCAAACGCCATTTCCATATCAAGCTGATAGAACTCTCCGGGAGATCTGTCTGCTCTTGCATCCTCATCACGGAAGCAGGGTGCGATCTGGAAATATCTGTCAAATCCTGAGGTCATCAGAAGCTGCTTGAACTGCTGCGGTGCCTGAGGCAGTGCATAAAACTTGCCTGGATGGTTTCTGGACGGTACCAGATAGTCTCTTGCACCTTCCGGAGAAGAACAGGTCAGGATCGGTGTTGTGATCTCCAGGAAATCATGCTCTGTCATTCTGCTTCTCAGTTCAGAAACGATCTTACTTCTTAAAACGATCCTGCTCTTTACTTCCGGATTTCTCAGATCCAGATATCTGTATTTCAGTCTGGTTGCCTCATCAGCTTCCTTAGAGCGGTTGATCTCGAAAGGAAGTTCATTATAAATACATTTACCAAGAACCTTGATCTCTTCCGGTACTACTTCAATTTCTCCGGTAGGAAGGGAAGCATTCTTGCTTGAACGTTCTCTCACTATACCGGTGATAGAAAGAGTTGATTCATTATTGACTCCATTTAACTTCGCCATCATTTCCTCTGTCTCGATGACGATCTGGGTTACTCCATAAAAATCACGCAGGATCAGAAATCCCAGATTCCTGCTGACCTTACGCATATTGTCATAAAATCCGACCAGTGTTACCTTTTCTCCTACTTCTGAGATTCTGAGCTGGCCGCAGTTATGTGTTCTTGACTGTATCATAACAAGCTCCTTTTGTTTTTAATCATTATCTGCACAGTATTATACATTTTTTAGTATCGGTGTGCAAGTGCTCCCATGCAACCGTTTCTTTTTTCTGTATATCTTTCACCTGCTTTTACAGGATCACTCCTCCCGAAATTTCTTTTTCTGCTGATGGGCTGCGATCCTCACATACACAGGAACCGGAAGAAATCTGCCAAATGTCATGGCTGCCTGCATCAGATGAGTGGGCACGATCACTACCTGTCTCCTTTCCATCTGCTTCAGCGCATAGTCCACACACTTTTCTGCGCTGATCCCCGGCAGTGCAAATTTCACATTAGCTCTTTCGTTGAACTCCGTATTTACAGGCCCTGGACAGAGACATCCCACATAAACCCTGCTCTTTTTCTCGGAAAGCTCCTCTGCAACCGCTCTTGTAAGGCTGGTCACATAGGCCTTGGAGGCATAATAGGTTGCCATATAAGGTCCTCCAGGCATCAGGCCTGCGCTTGAAGCCACATTCAGGATATACCCGTGATGCTCCTTTTCCATCTTCTGCAGCATCAGCTTCATCAGGATATGAACCGCCTTCACATTGACCCGGATCATATCAAGATCCTTCTGGAGTCTTGTTTCCTCAAACCGGCCACAGTCACCAAAGCCTGCATTATTGATAAGGAAGGCCACCGGCTTTTCCTTCAGTTCATAGAATACCCGGTAGCATTCCTCCTCCCTGGACAGATCTGCCACAATAATCTCACAGTCTGTCCTCAGTTCCTCTGCAAGCATCTTCAGTCTATCTTCCCTTCTGGCGATCAATACAAGCGGGTACCCTTTTCTTGCAAATCTTCTGGCAAACTCCATACCGATCCCGGAGCTTGCCCCTGTGATCACAACGTATTTCTTTCTCTGCAGCTTCCGCATTCCGAAATTCCCCCTTTTCCCTATACTACATATCTGTTAAAGAAAGCACATTCCTCATCATTGCACTGATCTGCTTCCGGCAGACGGCAGTTCACATGAAAGACATGACCTACTTCTTCTTTTTCTTTGCTTCCATAAATATGCACTTCACTGTCAATTCCAAGAGACTGCAGCTTTTCATACATGGGCTGTGCATTTTTCAGGATAAAATCATGAACAGCACTGGTCACAAATGCCGGTGGAAAATCCCCTGTCATGTATTTCAGGGTATTCAGCTCCTCTCTCATGTTTCTGGCTTTTTCTGTATCTTCCAGTATTTCTTTGCCCGTATATTCCAAAAAAACATCATTCGGACTTGTATGCTCCGGATCACTGGTATCATAAACGCCGCAGTTCAGTCCCACTGCCCGTACCTTTATACCTGATGGGATAAAGGTGAAGCGCTTCGCATATTCCGGATTGGTACAGATGATCAGATACTGGGTAGCAAGCTGTGCCCCGGCAGAATCCCCCACCACAAAAATATTATTGGTATCAATAGCATATTCCTCTGCATGATCCCTGATAAAAAGGAATACCTGGTTGATGTCCTCAAGAGCCGTCGGGTATTTATACTCAGGAGCCAGTCTGTAGTTGAAATTGACAAAGGTAAATCCACGCTGTGCAAGGCGCATGCCGTAGAACTGATACTGCTCCTTACTTCCATAAACCCAGCCGCCTCCATGGATACTGATGATCGTCTTCTGTGGCTTCGTTACCTTTTTCTGATGATAAATATCGAGCAGATTGGCATCTCCGTATGGTCCATAGGAAATATTATCAAATCTTATGATATCCTCCGGTGTTGTCAGGCCCTCATCTCTTTTGTCATCACTGATCTTCCAGTTTATCCTGATATCTCTTACTACTTCACTAATCATGTTTTTCCTCCAGTATAGATGTGCAGTGTGCACATCTTGTCGCATCAATGGGAATCTCGCTCTTACAGTAAGGACAGAGCTTTGTCGTCGGTGCTGCCGGCTCTTCCTTTTTCTTTCCAAAGCTCATCAGTTTATTGATAGCTTTCACCAGACAGAACAGAATAAATGCCATGATGATAAAATTCACAACAGAAGAAAGAAAGGCTGATACAAATCCAAGAACCTCTGTTTTCGTATACACAGCATTTCCCGTAAGTTCATTCAGGATAGGATTGATAAAATTATCTGTCAGGGAGGCTACAATTCCGGAGAATGCACCACCAATGATAATACCAACTGCCATATCCATCACATTGCCTCTTAAGGCAAACTCTTTAAATTCCTTCAAAAACCTTTTCATTCTGTACCTCTTCTCCTTATCCGCCGCTTTACTGGGTGCTCTGCAGATAATCAACAAACTGCTGGGCTGTTCTGCCGGAAATGCCGCCATGGCTCAGCTCCCACTTGTTGGCTTCCCTCGTCAGCTCTTCTTCAGACATGGTGATGCCGGCACGTTTTGCCAGATTGACCACGATATTGAAATACTCCTTCTGATTCGGCTTTTCATAGCTGATAGTCACACCGAAGCGGTTTACCAGTGACAGCTTTTCTTCTACAGTATCAGAATGATGCTTGTCATTATTGTTATCCTGGTCATTTCTGTCATTCCAGTTTTCCTTGATCAGATGGCGCCTGTTGGATGTCGCATAGATCAGGATATTGTCCGGTCTTGTTTCCACACCGCCCTCAATCACAGCCTTCAGATATTTGTACTCAATTTCAAATTCCTCAAAGGAAAGGTCATCCATATAAATGATAAACTTATAGTTCCGGTTCTTGATATCTGCGATCACCGTAGAAAGATACTGGAACTGGTGCTTGTAAATCTCGATCATGCGAAGGCCGTCATCATAATACTGATTGACGATCGCTTTGATACTGGTAGACTTGCCGGTACCGCTGTCACCAAAGAGCAGCACATTGTTGGCTCTTTTTCCCTTTACAAAGGCTTCGGTATTCTCCACAAGCTTCTTTTTTTGGATCTCATAGCCCACAAGATCAGAAAGCATAACCGTATCCATATTATTGATCGGACGGAAAAGAATACCGCCCTGCGGCTTTTCCTCAATACGGAATGCCTTGTTCAGACCAAACATGCCAACTCCATAATCCTTATAAAAGCCGGTGATCACATCGAAGAATTCCTTTTCGTCACTGGTCTGCTCCAGCTTCCTGCTTAGGGAACGTACCTTTTCACTGACATTTTTGTTGTACATCAACTCCTTCTTATGTACTGCCTGATAGTGGGATAGTCTGGAAAAGCACTGTATCCCAAGATCCCTTTCAATGGGATCGAAATCATAGTCAAAAAGAGCCCTGAAAATACGGAAATCATTTTCAACCAGCTCATTGACAGTTCCTTCATTGGCTCCCACCTTTTCACAGGTAAGGCTGAAGGGATTCTCGCTCATCATCAGAAAAAAAGTCAGATAATTGTGCCAGAGGTTATCGTCAAAGCCATAGTCTGTTGCCACCTTCAGGATATGCTTTACCTGGGTATTGATATCCCTCACAAGCTCCATCCGGTCATAGACGCCCTTCTCATAACGTCCAAACAGCTCTCCAAGCTGATACAGTATCCCCTCCCTGTCCAGATCTCCATACATTAATAACTGTGAAACTTCCTGATACATATTTTTCTCCTGTTTAATCCTGTTTTTCATGGTCATAGATGATCAGCGCCATGACCTGAAGCTCATCCTCCTCCAGATTGGTCAGGCTGTGTCCCTTGCCGGAGGGGGTAAAATAATGCTCTCCCGGCTTTAAGGTCAGAGTTCTTTCATGGTTGTCGTCTATGGTTGCGGTGCCTTTAAGCACATAATAGTCTTCCCCGTCTCCCTGATGCACATGATAACCTACGGAGCATCCCTTCTGCAGTGTCACCTTTGCATATACACGGTTCATGCCATGCATTTCGTCTGCCTCCAGTATATGGTCAAAATGGACCGTTCCCTGTCCGCCTAAAAATTCCTTCTGATCTACACTTTTCATCCTGTTGTCCATACCTTTCCTTCATTAATTGCAGTCCTGTCCTGCTTACTGATATATTTTACTCTATTATTCAGCTTCTGAAAAGTCAAAAAATCTTTTCAGAAAAGCCGTCAGATGTTATACTTTCCCTGGAGCATACTACTGACAGAAAGGACTTTTATTATGTACATTTCAGATGATATTTTTTATATTGGTGTGAATGACCACAGAATCGATCTCTTCGAGGGGCAATATCCGGTTCCTCACGGCATGTCCTACAATTCCTATGTGATCATGGATGAAAAGATTGCCGTCATGGATACCGTAGATGCTGGCTTTACAGAAGAATGGCTGTTAAAGCTCTCTTCTGTACTTTCCGGCAGAAAGCCTGATTATCTGGTCATCCAGCACATGGAGCCTGATCACTCTGCAGGCATTGCCATTTTCATGGAAGCCTATCCGGATACCTGTGTGGTTTCCTCTGCGCCGGCCTTTACCATGATGAAGCAGTTCTTTGGCAGTGATTTTAACACAAACCGTATGGTGATCAAGGAAGGAGATACCTTAGGTCTTGGCAGACATGAGCTTACCTTTGTGGCAGCTCCCATGGTTCACTGGCCAGAAGTCATGGTGACCTATGATGCCTGCGATCAGATTCTGTTCTCTGCAGATGGCTTTGGTAAATTCGGTGCCCTTGATGAGGAGGAAGCCTGGACAGACGGTGCCCGCCGCTATTACTTTGGTATTGTAGGCCGTTTTGGCATGCAGGTACAGAATCTTCTGAAAAAGGCTTCCGGGCTGACCATCCAGAAGATCTGTCCGCTTCATGGTCCTGTACTTTCAGAAAACCTTGCCTGCTATTTATCCTTATATAATACCTGGTCTTCCTACCAGCCGGAGGAAAAGGGCATCACCATCGCCTATGCCTCTGTTTATGGCAACACCAGAAAAGCTGCTGAGCTTCTTGCCGATATTCTTGAGAAAAAGGGCTGCAAAAATGTTGTCCTGATGGATCTTGCAAGAACAGACCTTTCCTTCTGCCTTGAAAATGCCTTCCGCTATGATAAGCTGGTTCTGGCTTCCATCACCTACAATGCCGGCATCTTCCCTTATATGGACAATTTCCTCCGTCTCTTAAAGGAGCATAATTATCAGAACCGCACCATTGCCTTTATAGAAAATGGATGCTGGGCTCCCACTGCTGCGAAGGGCATGATGGAGATTCTGAAGGACTGCAAGAATCTGACCTTTGTCGAAAATACGGTGACGATCCGTTCTGCAGTCAATGAAGATACCATGAAGAAGATCGAAGCTTTAGCCGAGGAACTGGCTGAATAAAATAAAAAGATGGCTGTGCATCTCTGAACAGATCAGAAAACACAGCCATCTTATACTGATATCTTCATTGTATTCTCTTCTTTCACTTCTGTGGCAGCTGCGCTCTGGCAGCCTGTACATACCTGTCAGCATTTCCCTTATTATCGGCAATCTCTTCTTCTGTCAGCTTCCGTATGATCCTTGCCGGGTTGCCAAAGGCAAGACTGCCGTCAGGTATGTTACTGTTCTGGGTGACCAGTGCCCCGGCACCGATGATGCAGTTATCTCCAATCACTGCACCATTCAGAATAATGGCTCCCATTCCAATAAGTGTATTATTTCCAACCGTGCATCCATGAACAATGGCACTGTGGCCGATCGTCACTCCGTTTCCAATGCTGACCGGATAGTTCCGGGAGGTATGAATCACAGCATTGTCCTGTACATTGGTTCTGCTGCCAATCGTAATCTGATCAGAATCTGCCCGTATCGTTGCATGATACCAGATCCCTACTTCCTCCCCGATCGTCACTTTACCTTTGACTACTGCTTCATCAGCCACATAATATGCCATCTTTTCCACGCTTTCTGTTACTGTTTTATGCTTCGTTTGCCATCTGATAAATCCGGATCATATCCTGCAGATCCAGCTTCTTTGCAGAACCGGTAGCACTTCCGCTTGCTTTCAGGCATCCCTCTGCCATTTCCCTGATCTGCTCCTCTGTTGGGTGAATCCCCAGCTCTTTTAAATTAACCGGCATGCCAATACTGTGATAAAACTCCTCCATGGCCTTTATACCAAGAAGTGCTGTTTCTTCATCACTGCCGCCTGCCGTAACGCCCATTACATTCTTTGCATATTTCACAAATCGGGGCAGACAATACTTATACACATATCTCGCCCAGCTTGGCCAGATGGCTGCCAGTCCGGCGCCATGAGTCACATCAAACATACCACCCAGTTCATGCTCCAGCTTATGAGACATAAAGTCACCACCGTCATTGCCACAGCCTGTCAGATCATTGTGTGCAAGACTGCCTGCCCACATGATCTCCGCACGGGCATCATAATTATCCGGCTCGGTATGCAGAATTTTCGCATTTTCCATTACGGTACGAAGAAGACCTTCTGCCAAGGCATCTGTGATCTCCATATTGCCACCATTGGTAAAATAACGCTCCATGGTATGCATCATAATATCGGTACATCCGGATTCCGTCTGGTAATCCGGCAGGGTTTTGGTAAATTCCGGATTCATGATCGCAAACTTAGGTCTTGCCAGGTTATCATCATAAGCTCTCTTTTCCAGTGTCTTCTCATTGGTGATCACACTGCTCCTTGAAGTTTCACTTCCTGCTGCGGCGATTGTCAGTACACTGGCAACCGGCAGGCACTTTCTGGCTTTTCTTGTATGCTCATATAATTCCCAGACATCCTTTTCCGGCTCGCCAAGTCCGTAAGCGATCGCCTTGGCTGTATCAATAACACTTCCACCGCCAACGGCCAGCAGGAAATCAATACCCTCATTTTTACCGATCTCGATACCCTCATATACCTTGTCCAGATGAGGATTTGGAACAATTCCACCAAGCTCCTGGAAATAAAGCTCCTCTTCCTTCAGGGATTCCTTTACCAGGTCAAGAAGACCTGAGCGAACCGCACTCTTTCCTCCATACAGAACAAGGACTCTGGATCCCCCGTATTCCCGGATCAGTTTTCCTGTCTGCTTCTCTGTTTCCTTTCCAAAAATAACACGTGTGGGTGAAAAATACTCAAAACTGTTTGCCATATTCTGTGTCCTCCTTTTTCTATGCCCGTATATGCCTATTATAAAACTCCCTTTTCGGAAAAGTGTTCCTACTGCCTATTAGATTAAACTAACATGTACATTTATTCGTTTCTACATGTTTTATTCATTTTTGCTTTAAGTTGTCTTGTAATATATTAGATTTGAATTTTAGAAAGGCTACCACTCTTAGGAGGTGAGGCAGCCCTAGAATTTTATTCACAATTGATATCGTTACAATAGTTAATGCAATCAAAATTAGTAACCACCAAAAATTTACACATAGGTTTATTGAATCTGAACTTACCTAACGGTTATTCAACCAGAAGTTATAAACATCTTTGCAAATATACCATATCTATTAACTGTACACCACACTCATAGATTGGGTGGTCATAATTGTCAGTAAAGAAATTGGGAATATTGTGAGACCGAACAAATCCACATTTTTCATAAAATGGTATCGTCAATGGACTATCACCTGTTCCAACCTGCAAAACAGAATATTCATCTGCATATTTACTGGCAAGAAAATCAATTAGTGCTTTTCCATAGCCCTTTCCCTGATTCTGAAGATTGACTGCAATATTTTTAATTTCAAGTATTCCATTATCTTCATCGGTGACAACACATTCAGCTTTTACATTATCGTCTTCAAGTACATACATAGTACCTTTTTCAAGATAGCGATCAATCATATTTTCCTGCTCATCAGCTAATAACAATAATGCTATAAATTGCTTTTTATTCTCGTTCACTTCTCTGATTTTCATATCCACCACTCCGTCAATTTGGAAGTTAATTTATAAACAATAAATTCTAATCAAACCTAATATTAGAAGATGCACAGGATAAAATAAATAGAAAAACCACTTGGAGAATACTTTCCCCTTTTCCATTCGCTTGCCATTATAGAAATATAAAATTACAATTCCTGCAAGAGCAATTCCTGACATACTTCCTAATGCATAAGCAATATTTGTACCAAGCGAAAATCTTCCAATACCACCTGCAAAATTAAAAAGTCCAAATAACAACATTGAAATAATGAATGTATATTTTATCTTATTTCTTAATCCTCTACTCCATATAAACAACAGTGTAAATATTGGTGCCAATAATGCCCAGTCGCAGAATAAAGAAAGTATTATCAATCCCAAGATACATATATCTTTTTAAAATTTATTTGATACTTTATCATTCACAATCAGAATCATAAAACATATCAGCAATGTAAATAACATATTCAAACCTTGAAATTCTAACACTCCGTTTGTTGTAAACGCCATACAATATGGGATTTCAGAAATCAAGGCAAATATTAGCAGTCTAATAGCATAATTCTTTTTTGAATGAGTATATTGAAAGCCCTCTACAAGAAAGTAACACATTGTAATTGCTGTAAAGTACCCTATGTCCAGAAATAGCTCCGACAGAAAATATCCTGATTTCATAAAGACTTGTGAAATATGATTCAGCAGCATAGTCAACATGGCTATATATTTAATAACATCTCTGTTTAATTTTGGGTTACCATACGCCATTTTTGTTTCCATTTTTACCACCTAAAATTCCGATTTTTATATTTGATTATAAAATAGATGTCTGCTGTTTGCAATGTATATTCATAAGTTCATTTCCCATAGGTACACAATTCCGAAATGGGACTTATAAAATAAGTTTGGAAAAATCAAAATAATAAATATTCCGCTTTTTATCAAAAAAACATCTTTGATATGATATGAATATCCCTGTCTTATTTCCATAAACACCCTTTTCTTTATGATAAAATTCCCCATCAGCAAACACTGATGGGGAACATTTCTTATCCTTCCTGATTCATCCGGGCAAGTTTCGCTGTCTGATCTGCCAAAATGCACCCGTCTATGATTTCTCCGATATCTCCATTCATTATTTTGTCAAGTTTATACAGTGTCAGGCCAATCCGGTGGTCGGTTACTCTTCCCTGTGGGAAGTTGTAGGTTCTGATCTTCTCGGAACGGTCTCCGGTACCGATCTGGCTTCTTCTCATTTCTGCTTCTGCGTCATGACGCTGCTGCTGCTCCAGATCATACAGTTTAGCTTTCAACAGAGCAAATGCCTTGGCCTTATTCTGCAGCTGGGATTTCTCGGTCTGACTGTAAACTACAATACCTGTGGGATAATGGGTCAGACGCACTGCAGAATCTGTGGTATTAACACATTGCCCACCGTTTCCAGATGCTCTCATCACGTCGATCCTGATATCCTTATCATCAATAACAATATCAATATCATCATCTACCTCCGGCATAACTGCCACGCTGACTGTGGAGGTATGGATACGTCCGCCGGATTCTGTCTCAGGCACACGCTGTACACGGTGTACACCGCTTTCATATTTCAGCTTGGAATATGCACCCTGTCCGGTAATTGTGAAGCTGACTTCCTTCATGCCACCGATTCCGATCTCATCTACATTCAAAAGCTCTGTCTTCCATCGCTGGCTCTCTGCATAATGGACATAAAGCCGGTACATTTCCGCTGCAAACAGGGCAGCTTCATCTCCGCCGGCGCCGGCACGGATTTCCATGATAACATTCTTATCATCATTGGGATCCTTGGGAAGCAGAAGGATCTTCAGTTCCTTTTCCAGCTCCTCGATTCTTTTCTTGGCTGCTGAAAGCTCCTCCTTCAGCATCTCCTTCATATCCTCATCGGACTCAGAATCGAGTAATGCCAGGGAATCCTCCTCATCCTGCTTACATTTCTTATATTCCTTATATGCCTCTACGATCGGTGTCAGATCACTCTGTTCCTTCATCAGCTTACGGAAGCGATCCTGATTGTTTGTCACCGTAGGCTCATTCAGCTCATTCATGATCTCCTCATATCTGGCAAGCAGATCGTCTAATTTATCAAACATGACTATTTCCTCCCGTTAAATGTTCCATACACCACTCTGTCAAGTCCGGCAAGATCCTGACTGACAGTCACCTCTTCGTATCCTTCCTCTTCCATCAGCAGCTTTACTGCTTCTCCCTGATCGTAACCGATCTCAAAGAAAAGCATGCCTCCGGAATAAAGATGTTCTGTCGCTTCCCTGGTAATCTTCCGGTAAAAGTCAAGACCGTCTTCGCCGCCATCCAGTGCGATCAGCGGCTCATGATCCCTCACCTCTTCCATCAGAGTCGGAATCATATCCTTTCGGATGTATGGTGGATTGGATACAATATATTCAAACCTTCCTTCTATGCTTTCAAACAGATCACTCTGGATAAACTGCGCAGATATTCCAAGCTCTTTTGCATTTTGCCCTGCAACAGCAAGTGCTTTTTCCGAAATATCACAGCCAACGCCCCTGCAGCCATTAGAATACCGCAGGAGACTTAAAAGAATACATCCACTACCTGTACACACATCCAGGATCTCCATGCCATCCCTGAGATACCTCATCACTTCTTCTACAAGAGTTTCTGTATCCTGTCTTGGCACCAGTACATCCTCCGTAACAGAAAAACGCAGTCCCATAAACTCCTGCCAGCCTGTAATCTGCTGCAGTGGCTCATGTGTGCTTCTTCTTTCTATGAAAATACGAAACTGTGTTTCTTCTTCCTCTGTTACCGCTCTGTCTCCATGCACCAGCAGCGTATTCCGGTCTGTCCTGCAGACCTCCTCCAGCAGAAGCCTCGCATCAAGCGCTGCTTCCTGTATGCCAGCCTTCTCCAGTCTGTCTTTTCCTGTTTCATAAAGCTTCCGGTAATTCATGGATCATTCTTCTTCCTCTCCCGGCTCATCCTGAAGCCAGGAATCATCCACTTCATATCCGAACTCATCTTTCAGATATGATTTCCAGTCAAATACCGCCTCCACAGATCTGATGGCAACCTCTGCCATTTCTCTCTCAGGCTCCTTGGTCGTCAGTTTCTGCAGCCACATACCGGGCGCAGAAATGATCTTTACGAAAATATTGTCACTTCTGCCCGCCAGCCGGATGATCTCATAGGAAATACCCGCGATCACAGGTACCAGTGCAATTCGCAGTACTACACGGAGAGCAGGATTCTGTACCCTGATAAAAAAGAACAGGATGATGCTCACAAAAACTACAAGAAACATAAAGCTCGTCCCACAGCGTTTGTGGATCCTGGAGCTTCTCATTACATTGTGGATAGTCAGAGGTCTTCCGTTCTCCACACAGTTGATGCACTTATGCTCTGCCCCATGATACTGGTACAGTCTGTGAATATCCTTCATCAGACTGATTGCGACAATATAGATCACAAAGATCAGTATCCTGATGATTCCTTCTATGATCGCAAGCAGGGAATCATTTCTGATATACTGTACAAGCAGCGTTGACAGAAAATAGGGAAGCAGCATAAATACAGCAATCGCAATCACAATGGAAGCCACCGTTGTCACTCCCATCAGGATCTTCTCTGCCCGTCCCCCTGACACCTTGTTCAGTGCCTTGTCAAGCTTCGTTTCCTCCGCTTCCTCGTCCTCATAGAAGGACGCTGAATAATTGATGGTCTTCATTCCAAGGATCATGGAATCCAGAAAATTAAAAATGCCTCTGATAAAAGGGATCTTTTTCAAAGCACTGTCATGCAGGATACCCCTGTACACATCTACTTCCACTTCGATCTCACCATTTGGCTTACGGATAGCCACTGCATAATCATCTTTATTTTTCATCATCACGCCTTCCAGAACAGCCTGTCCGCCGATCCCGGAATAGTGCGTTGTTTTTTTCTTTTTACCCATGCAAGATACTCCTGTAATAAAAATAATAAGGTTGAGGATGTAACCCTCAACCTTATTGTACATAACCTAATTGTTTCCAACACCATATTTCTTGTTGAACTTCTCGATACGTCCATCAGCTCTGGCTGCCTTCTGCTGACCAGTGTAGAATGAATGGCACTTGGAACAAACTTCAACGTGAATATCCTTCTTGGTTGATCCGGTCACAAATGTGTTTCCACAGTTGCAGGTAACGGTTGCCTGATAGTACTCAGGATGAATTCCTTCTTTCATGTTTTCACCTCTCTATTTATTAACTATATTACAATTAACGTTCTCATGTTTTTCCCGAAACAGCTTTTTAATTGTAACACAGGTTAATATACTATGCAAGTCCTTTTTCTCAGATCCACTTCATTTTTTTGACCATATTGACAAATTCATTATTATTCCTTGTCTTGGCAAAAAGATCCAGGATCCTGTCTACAGCCTCTTCCGGCTTCAGACCATTTAATGCCTTACGGATAATATTGATCGCTTCCAGTTCATCCGGTGAGAGAAGAAGGTCTTCTCTTCTGGTTCCGGACTTCGGAATATCAATAGCGGGGAATACTCTTTTCTCAGACAGCTTTCTGTCAAGCACCAGCTCCATATTACCGGTTCCCTTGAATTCCTCGTATACTACATCATCCATTTTGCTTCCGGTATCTACCAGCGCGGTTGCAAGAATAGTGAGGGATCCGCCCTCTCTCATATTTCTCGCCGCACCGAAGAATCTCTTTGGCATATGCAAAGCTGCCGGATCAAGACCACCTGACAGGGTACGTCCACTCGGGGGTACTGTCTGATTGTACGCACGTGTCAGTCTGGTAATACTGTCGATCAGGATAATAACGTCCTTCTGATGCTCTACCAGCCTCTTACCTCTCTCGATCACCATTTCTGATACACGCTTGTGATGCTCAGGCAGCTCATCAAAGGTTGAATAGATGACCTCGACATTGGGTCCCTCGATAGCCTCCTTGATATCTGTTACTTCCTCAGGTCTTTCATCGATCAGCAGAATGATCAGATGCACCTCCGGATTATTTCTCTTAACAGATTTGGCTACTTCCTTTAACAGGGTTGTCTTACCTGCCTTCGGAGGGGATACGATCATGCCACGCTGTCCCTTACCAACCGGGCTGATCAGATCCATGATCCTCATTGCCACACTGGCTCCCGGCTGCTCAAGGTGCAGTCTCTCATTTGGGAATATAGGCGTCATATCTTCGAAATTGCGTCTCTTTGCTGCCTCTTCCGGTGTATAACCGTTAATACTCTTTACATATAACAGAGCTGCAAACTTCTCTCCCTGTGTCTTAACTCTGGTATTGCCCTCCAGGATATCACCCGTTTTAAGGCCAAACCGTCTGATCTGACTGGGAGCCACATAAACATCCCTTTCACCCGGAAGATAATTATCACTTCTGATAAATCCATATCCATCCGGCATTACCTCAAGGATACCATTGACAGCGATCCCACTGTCAAGCTCAGCCGGGAACTTTTCCTCATCGTCTGTCTTATTCTCGTCTGTCTTATTCTCGCTCTCTTCCCTTGCTTCCTGACGATAGCTGCTTTCTCTCAGTTCCTTCTTTTCTGCACTTCTGGCATACATACCCTTACCAGATGTCTTGTCCTTCTCATCCTCGGCAAGCATCAGCTCAATAATCTCGCTCTTTTTCATGGTTGATGTACCCTTTAAGCCCCTTGCCTTTGCAATCGCCTTCAGATCCACAAGCGCAAGAGATTCATATTTTTCTCTCATAAATTCCTCCATTCACTTTTTCTTACAGTCCTGTTGTTTCATTGTCTCTGTGCTTTTTCATACACCTGATCGTGAATAAACCGTTTCTCAAACCTTCACTATCATCTTCTTCAATGGGATTTAAATCTCGACTTGTCATTTGAAATGTCTCTAAATGAACTCTATGGGGATATTATACAACACATTTCCAAAAAGGAAAAGCACTTTTTTATAAAAATAATACAAAAAATACAGCCGGCATGCATGCACTGCTGCCAGCTGTTTCTTTATCAGTTACATCCACTTATACGTTGATCTCTGCTTTCACTCCAAGAAGGTCTTTATTTTCTTCCAGGATCGGTCTGATCACATTTGAAAGGAAATTATCAACCTGCTCTCTGGATCTTCCAATATATCTGGATGGTTCCATGGATTTCTGCAGATCCTCCAGAGATAACGGGAAAGCCGGGTCTGCTGCGATCAGCTCAAGAAGATTATTATCCTTGCCTTCCACCTTTACAGTTTTTCCTGCCTCCATGGAAAGCTCACGGATCTTCTCATGCAGCTCCTGTCTGTTGCCGCCAAGCTTTACTGCATCCATCATGATATTTTCTGTGGCCATGAAAGGCAGCTCACTCATCAGGTGCTTCTCTATTACCTTCGGATAAACCACAAGTCCATCCACTACATTCAGACACAGATCCAAAATACCATCAATAGCCAGGAACCCTTCAGGGATAGAAAGACGCTTGTTTGCAGAATCATCCAGTGTTCTCTCAAACCACTGTGTGGCAGAGGTGATCGCCGGATTCAGGGCATCGATCATCACATAGCGGGAAAGAGATGCAATTCTCTCACTCCGCATGGGATTTCTCTTGTATGCCATGGCAGAAGATCCGATCTGGGTCTTCTCAAAAGGCTCCTCCACTTCCTTCAGATGCTGGAGAAGTCTGATATCATTACTCATCTTGTGGGCACTTGCTGCGATACCGGCCAGTACATTGGCTACCCTGGTATCCACCTTACGGGAATAGGTCTGTCCGGATACCGGATAGCATTCCTTAAAGCCCATTTTAGCTGCGATCATAGGATCGATCTTATCAATCGTTTCCTGATCCCCGTCAAACAGTTCAAGGAAAGAAGCCTGTGTACCTGTCGTTCCCTTGGAACCAAGCAGCTTCATACCGGACAGCACATGCTCAAGATCCTCCAGATCCAGGCAGAATTCCTGCATCCAGAGTGTTGCCCTTTTTCCTACAGTAGTAGGCTGTGCCGGCTGAAAATGGGTAAAGGCAAGGGTCGGCTGAGCCTTGTATTTATCAGCGAAGGCTGAAAGCTCCGAGAGAACATTGACCAGCTTTTTCTTTACTAATTTCAGTGCCTCTGTCATCACGATAATATCGGTATTATCACCTACATAGCAGCTTGTAGCACCAAGATGGATAATACCGGCCGCCTTCGGGCACTGCTGTCCATAGGCATATACATGGCTCATGACATCATGACGGACTACCTTTTCCCTGGCCTTCGCCACATCATAGTTGATATCTTCCGCATGAGCCTTCAGCTCATCGATCTGCTCCTGTGAGATAACAGGTTTCCCATTCTGGGACAATCCAAGCTCCATCTCTGTCTCTGCAAGTGCGATCCAGAGCTTTCTCCACGTCCGGAACTTCATGTCCGGAGAAAAGATATACTGCATTTCCTTACTGGCATAGCGCTCCGATAACGGGCTTACATATCTGTCAGTTTCCATAAGTTCCTCCCTCTAATGATCAAATTCTCCCCGGATATCATCTTCCGGTGGATCAAGTGGATATTTTCCGGTGAAGCAGCCGCTGCAGATTTCTCTTCCTTCTACGATCTGAGACAGTCTCTCTTCCTTCAGATAGCCAAGTGAGTCAGCTCCGATTATCTTACAGATCTCATCCACAGAACGATTATATGCGATCAGCTGATCCCTCGCCGGTATATCCGTACCAAAATAACAGGGCCATAAGAAGGGAGGAGAGCTTACCCTCATATGCACTTCCTTCGCTCCTGCTTCCCGCAGCATACGGACAATACGGTCAGAAGTGGTTCCTCTTACGATGGAATCATCAATCATGATAACACGCCTGCCTTCCACTGCATCCCGCAGTGCGTTCAGCTTGACCTGTACACTGCTCTCTCTGTTTTTTTGTCCGGGCTTGATAAAGGTTCTTCCCACATAGCTGTTCTTCACAAATGCCTGTCCATAGGGAATCCCAGACTCCATGGCATAACCAAGAGCCGCACAGTTTCCGGACTCCGGTACACCGACTACAAGGTCTGCATCTACCGGTGAATCTATGGCAAGATATCTTCCTGCCAGGATTCTGGAATTATAAACACTCATGCCGTCCACAAAGCTGTCCGGACGGGCAAAATAAATATACTCAAATACACATCTGGCATGCTGCTCCTTTGGAATACACATGCTCTTGTCGGATTCAATCCCCTTTTCCGGGGAAATGGTTACGATCTCTCCCGGCTCCACATCACGGACAAAGGTTGCTCCGATGGTATCAAGGGCACAGGTCTCGGATGCCAGCACATAGGAATTGTCTCTCTTACCGATACAAAGTGGCCTGAAGCCAAAAGGATCTCTTGCACCGATCAGCTTACGGGGAGACATAATGATCAGGGAGTAGGCTCCCTTGATCTTCTTCATGGCACGTCCTACCGCTTCCTCGACCGTTTTGGAATTCAGCCGCTCCCTTGCAATAAAATAAGCGATCACCTCTGAATCAATAGTCGTCTGAAAGATAGCTCCTGTATATTCGAGTTCTTTTCTCAGCTCCGGGGCATTGATCAGATTTCCATTGTGGGCAAGTGCCAGTGTACCCTTCACATAATTTAGTACCAGGGGCTGAGCATTTTCTCTGGTAGAACTGCCTGCTGTAGAATATCTGACATGTCCGACACCAATATCCCCTTTCAGCTTCTCCATGATCTCCGGGGTAAATGCCTCATTGACAAGTCCCATGTCCTTGGAGCTGAGTACCTTGCCCTTTGGTCCACTGGTATCACTGACCGCGATACCGCAGCTTTCCTGTCCTCTGTGCTGAAGCGCAAGTAAACCGTAATAAATGGTGGAGGCTACATCCCCTCCATCAAAATCATAGATGCCAAATACGCCACATTCCTCTTTAATCATTTCCATACCTCTGTATCTGTTTATGCAAGTCCAAGACGCTTAAATACTTCGTTGTAAGCCTCTTCTACATTGCCAAGATCTCTTCTGAAGCGGTCCTTGTCCAGCTTTTCATTGGTATTTACATCCCACAGACGGCAGGTATCCGGAGATACTTCATCTGCAAGCAGGATCTGACCATGGAAACGTCCAAACTCGATCTTAAAGTCGATCAGCTTGATATCCGCCTGAAGGAAATATGCCTTTAATACTTCATTTACCTTAAATGCATACTTCTTGATGGTATCGATCTCTTCCCAGGTAGCAAGTCCCAGTGCAACCGCAAAATAGCTGTTGATCAGAGGATCACCAAGCTCGTCATTTTTATAGCTGAATTCAATGGTAGGCTCTGCAAAAGGTGTTCCTTCCGGTACACCTAGCCTCTTGGAAAAGCTGCCTGCTGCCACATTTCTGATGATAACCTCAAGCGGCACGATCTGCACCTTTTTAACTGCAGTTTCTCTGTCACTTAATTCTTCAATCAGATGTGTCGGTACTCCCTCTTTCTCCAGAAGCTTGAAAACATGATTGGTCATACGGTTATTGATAGCACCCTTTCCTACGATCGTGCCTTTCTTTTCCCCGTTGAAAGCAGTTGCATCATCCTTGTAATCTACGATAACAACATCAGGATCCTCTGTTGCAAATACCTTCTTTGCTTTTCCTTCGTAAAGCTGTTCCATTTTTTTCATTTTGGTTTCCTTGCCTTTCGTAAAGTTTTAGTAAATAACCTCTATTGTGGAGTATATACTACCTCCTGTCATAAATCAACACGTCTTATGACTGAAACTTTCCAATAAATTCCCTGACACGGTCATTTTCACAGTGGAAGATCTCCTCCGGTGTTCCTTCTGCCTGTATGATCCCCTGCTCCATAAAAATGATCCTGTCCGACAGCTCTCTTGCAAACTGCATCTCGTGAGTGACGATGATCATGGTCATATGTTCCCTTGCCAGTTCCTTGATAACCTTTAACACCTCCCCGGTCAGCTCCGGATCGAGCGCAGAAGTTGGCTCATCAAAAAACAGGATCTTCGGCTGCAGCGCCAGTGCCCTTGCAATCGATACCCTCTGCTGCTGGCCTCCGGAAAGCTGGCACGGATAAGCATCCGCCTTATCAGATAATCCAAGCTGTGCAAGAAGCTTTTCCGCCCTCTCTTCTGCTTCCTTCTTTGGCACCTTATCCACAACAACAGGTGCATCTGTGATATTTTTCATAACACTGTAATGGGGAAAGAGATTAAAGTTCTGGAATACCAGTCCGAAATTCTTGTGGATCTCCTTCAGTTTGGCCTTTGGTGCATAAATGCATCTGCCATTTTCCTCATATGCCGCTTTTTCAGAAAGATAGGAAAGCATCCCTCCATCCATGGTCTCCAGCATCGTTGCACACCGGAGCAGTGTTGACTTGCCGGAGCCGGAAGGGCCTATGATGGAAACCACCTCTCCTTCTCTGACAGAAAGAGAAATATCCTTCAGGATCTCCACCCCGTCAAAGCTTTTTTTCATATGCTCTATCTGCAGCAGAATCTTGCCTTCTTCGCTCATTGTCTTCCTCCATCTCTTACTTATAGTAATTCAGACTCTTCTCGATCCGTTCCATCACCGTTGCCACGATCAGGTTGAACAGATAATAAAACACACCTGCGATCATGAGCGGCATGATACTTGTCTCCTTGGCTGCGATCTGCTTTGCCATGGTAAACATTTCTGCCTGTGCCAGCACAAACGCAAGTGAAGTATCCTTTACAAGAGTGATCGTTTCATTCGTCACCGGTGGCAGAATCCTCTTGATCACCTGTGGAAGAATGATCCTTACAAAGGTCTGGAGCCTGCTGTAGCCAAGAACTCTGGCTGCTTCATATTGTCCAACCGGCATGGATTCAATGCCTGCTCTGTATATCTCTGCAAAATATGCCGCATAATTCAACGCAAACGCTATGATGATAGCCGGAAATCTGTAATTGCCGACCTTCAGGTGAAACACATAAAAGGGGGCAAAATACACCACGATGAGCTGGAGCATAAGCGGTGTTCCCCTCAGCACAGAAATATAGATCTTACTGATCATCCGGATAATGCCATTCTTTGACATCCGTCCAAAGGCCACCAGTAAACCAAGGGGCAAAGAAAAAAGAAGCGTCAGAAAAAAGATTTCTGCCGTCACTCCCATGCCTTTCATAAGCTGTAACAATATGATCGATAATGTCATGTATACCCTCACATTCTGCCTGTTTCTGACAGTGGGAGAGATGATACTGTCATCTCTCCCGTCTTATCCAGTGCAACTTTTTTTATTTACCAAGACATACGCTGTCTGATAAGCCATACTTTTCTGCAATCTTTCCAAAGGTACCGTCATCTGCCATTTCAAGCAGTGTCTTTTCTACCTGATCCTTCAGTTCCACATTGCCAAGCTTAAAGCCTATTCCATACTGTTCGCTTGCCAGATTCTCGGAAAGCTTGACAAAGCCCTCTCCCCTGGATGCGATCTGATAATCAGCAACGCCCACATCGATTGCAAGTGCATCAATCGCACCCTGCTCCAGATCCATGAATGCTGTATTATAATCAGAATACTGTGTCAGATTACCAAAGGTTGCCGCAAGCTCTGCTGCATCACCCTCAAGAGCTGCCAGTGCGGAGGAATCCTTCTGCACACCCACATTCTTGCCTGCAAGATCATCAAAGACTGTAATACCGGAATCAGCGGCTACTACAAACACCTGACTGTTATCTACATAGGGAACACTGAAGGTATAAGCATCTTCACGTCCGTTCATGGTAAAGCCATTCCAGATACAGTCAATAGCTCCTGAGGATAATTCCATATCCTTGGAATCCCAGTCAATAGGCTGCTTTACAAGCTCCCAGCCGTTCCTGTCACATACCTCCTGTGCCAGCTCCAGGTCAAACCCGGTATACTCTCCGCTTTCATCCATATAGCCGTAGGGTGGAAATTCTGCATCAAATCCAACAGTAAAGGTTGTTCTCTCTGCAGTATCCTCCGATGCCGCATCAGCTGTACCGGCTGTCTCTTCGTCAGCAGCTTCTGTTTCTGTTTCCTGTGCGGACGCATCTGTTGTTTCTGCGCTCTGTCCGCATCCGGCCAGCATGCTTACCGTAAATGCGGCTGTTACTGCCATTGCCAATAATTTTTTCATAATGTTCTCCTCTTCCAATTTAGTGATTTATTAGTTTATTAGACTAAAGTATTTGTTCGATAATCACTCTATCATGCAGGAGTAGATTCGTCAAGAAAAATCCTTTTCGTATTCATCCACGGTATCCATGATCTCCCTTGCATATCTTGGGTATTTCTTTGCCAGATCCTTGATCTCATCCTGTGCCTTTCCGGCAACCACTTCTTTATTATAATCCATTCTCCGGCGCAGGGACTGCCGTCTGATGATCAGGCTGTGGCGGATCTCCACCATTTCCTTTTTGTCAAGAAGTCCTCTGGTCTGATGGATCCAGATCATGGGATCCTGTATCTGAAATCTTCTCAGCTCATGGATCAGATCCTTCTGACATTCATCCAGATCCTTCTCTGCACTGTAATAGCGCTCCCTCTCTTCTCTTTCCTGCTGATAATCCTGATAATCCTTCTGCAGCTCCCTGGCACTGCTGACCTGATATTTCATATAAAGATAATCCAGCAGGTGCGTATTGTTCACGTACCGGATCTTTACTGTATTCTGAAGTCTTATGATTCTTCCGATCCCGTTTTCCACTCTGGAAAGTTCCTCGGAAGCATTGTTGTACTTGAGAAAAACTGCTGTGATCGCTGCCGCCCCGAGTGCTGCCGCTGCCACATAGCCGATCCCTGTATTCATGGAAAAGCCATACTGCAGGATCAGCAGTACCAAAATACAGATGATCACAGCTATGGTACAGATGATGGCCATGCTTCTGGAATCCTCCAGAATGTGCTGCAGCTCTGCCTTTCTGTACTGATAGGCCTGCTTTTCTCCATCCAGTCTTTTCAGATCCCTTTTGATCAGTTCCTGATATTCTTCTGCTTTCAGAAGCTTCTCACAGCCCTCCTGGACTTCGTCCTCCATCCGCTCCATCTGACGGTATTTTGCCTCATCCAGCTTCCGTTCTCTTCTGGCATAGTCTGACTGCTTATCGGAAAGCTCTTCGATCCTTCGGGCATAGCTCTGCAGAAGAAGCATCTCTTCCTCCGGCAGTGATTCGATCTCCTCCATATCCTTCAGATAGGAGGTGACCATGTTATACTCATGCTTCAGGTTTTCCAGCTCTGTAGATGCCTCTGCGATCTGTTCGAGACACCCTTTGATATAATCCTCTCTCTGCTGCTTATCGTTGATCTGAAGATCATCCCGGTCGTAAACGATCTCATTCCAGTCATCGATCTCATACATGGGGTCTTCCTGGTTCTTTCTCCAGGGAAATATCTTATCAAAAAAGCTCATATTCTCTCCTTGCCTACTGTGCCACACTTGCCCGGTAATCATCCTTAAGTCTTGCTATGATCTTGTCGATCTCTTCATAATAGGAGCCTGTGTTTCCCTCATCCCTGTAGATCTTCAGTGCTGACAGCATACGGTTTTCCCTTGTTGCCTCAAACTGTCCTCTTGCCATCTCATAGAGCTTTTCCACCTTCATGGACAATTCATAATATTCTCTATGGTCTGCAATAAAGGAAACATAGTCTGCCTCTGTCAGTTGCTCACGCAGTGCTTCCAGATACTGGATCCCGGACTCCTCCCTCCCAGAAAGCTCATATGCCTTCTTCAGATAAGAGGCTCCACTTTCAAACCGGAACAGTCTGCAGCAGGCCACGCCAAGATTATGATACACCGATGGGATCAGCTCCTTTTCGGCCTCCGGCAGAATGGAAAGCAGCTTTTCATATTCATGCACTGCCAGCTGGTACCTTCCATTTTTCATCAGATAATCTCCCTGGCGTTTCTGCTTCTCATACTGATCAAGTCCTGCGCTTCCCTTTAATACCTCATCGATCCGTTCCTTATCTTCCCTGCTGCAGTAACCAGTATAATCCAGGATCGTATCCACGAATACGCCCGGCTGGCACCCGCGCTGGAAAAGCTGCAGCAGCTGATGGGAAAGCTCCTTCAGCTCACATTCTTCATACAGCCACTGTACCAGCTGCTTATTCATGATCCCCGCATCTATCATAAAAGGGTTGCTGGCCAGCAGATAGCAAAGCTCCTCCACACAGTATACATTCATACCTGCATGTTCAAAATAATATGGTTTTTCTGCATATTTACCTGTGCATAATAATACGTTCTCCATGAACCTGCTCCCTTTCCCTCAGACGGTAATAGTCTTGCGCCAGCCCTTGCCGCTGGATGGAAAAAATTCTCCAAATCCCATATCTTCTATGGTTGCTGTTACCTGATTTACAGATTCCATTTCCACATGGATCTTCAGTCTGGTGGTACAGGGTGGTCTCTCCGGCAGTCCTTCCAGTTCGATCTTTTTATCCGTGATATTTTCACCTGTCAGTGGTGTGATATGAAAGAAAAGACTGTTTCCTTTTCTCAGGATCACTTCAAAATCTGTGGCTGCCTCATACCAGTTCTGTCCGGCATCCAGAATGGCAAAGTAAGAATCCTCCCCTCTTCTCTCCACCTTCATGCCTACATTGGATTTCAGCTTATCTGCCCCGAGATATACATACTTTTTTCCTTCCCCACTTGGGCTTACCCTCTCAATGGCTCCATAGCAGGCGCCTTTACTGTACAGGTTATTTCCCTGAAATACTCTTCTGTTCCTGCAGAGATACCGCAGGGACTCCCTTGCCCAGCCTTCTTTGAATCCGTCACCCAGAAGATATACCGTAGAGAATATGCTGCCCTCCATCTCCGCTTCTACTATCTGCAGAAATTTTTCATCCAGTTCCTTCTCCTGCTGCTCCCGTTCTTCCTCTGCCTCCGGTGACTCTCCCCTGACAAAGGTAACCCTCTCCATATCCGGATATATATTGCTGTTGATCAGCACCACCTGTGGTGTTGTCATAGGATTGCATTCAAGACAGATGCTTTTCATCTCTCTGCTGTAATCAAAGATCATGACCTGGTTCTGCCACAGCTCCTTTGGCTGATACAGCATATAATAGTAGAAGCTTTCCGCCCTGCTCTGAAACAGGACTTTTTTCGTCTGCAGGGAGAGTCCTGCCACTACCTTGGAAAGAACATCGACCATCTCCGGTGTCAGTTCCTCTACCGTAAACATCATCACTTCGATCTGGCTTAAAGAAGCATGAAGAGAGAGCAGGGAAAGACTACGTTTGACATACAGTGTCAGCAGGGCTGCCGGATCGTAGCTTTCTGTTTCCACGACTACCTCTTCTCCCCTTTTAGCAAGCTCCACCAGATCCCCTACCAGAATGCCATCTTCCTCTCTTTCGTATTTCAGTGCCTCCTTACCGTAAAACCACTGGTTTACCCCTCTCCGTTTGCAGAGTACAGTAGGAATATTGTACTGTTCTGTGCCTGCCACACTGGATACCGTTTCCACCCTCTGTTCCTCCAGTGTGCAGTAGCTGATCTGGGAAGCCACACTGCCAAGATCATATCCGACTGCTATTTTTTTACCGTTTTTCTTTTCTGTCTGTTCCTTTACCCCTGCGAACATGACTTTTCTCCTTTATACAATATGGAAGAGCTTTTCTACCATAAATTCCCTCTCAAAATATTCATGGAGCAGATCTCCCATGGTATTTTCATCGTCCAGGGCTCTGCCTATGGCAATATCATTGATCAGACTGTATTTGCTTTCCTTCTGTTCCCTGTCTGTATCACTGCGGCTTAAGGTACCGCTCTCTGTCAGGTGTTCCTTATCCTCTTCTGTTTCTGTAATGTAATACTGCAGCTTCTCTCCAAAGAATAGAATAAACTGTTTCACGCAGATACCGCCAAACATTTCCTTCATTTCCTGCATGACATATTCTCCATCGCTTCCCTCCAGAAGATAATGGATCACCGCCCTGCCGCCATTTTCCAGCCTGTAACGGATCATGGTCTTATCCATGAACTGCCTCATAAAAGAGATCTTATCCGCATACTCCTTATAATAAGGGAACAGGAGATCTGCAGCGATCAGCTCCCGCAGGTAAGGGATCAGATTCTCTATCACATGCTTATCCAGAAGCTCCTTGTTTTCGGCATAATAACGGGTATAAGCCAGCTTGCATACAAGAGGCACCTCCTCCCGCCTGTCTATGATCCTCTGCAGCTCCTTCATCAGATAATCATCTGTGATCTTATCATCCACAAAATAGTCATAACAGCTCTGCGAAAGGAATGCCATCTCCACATCCGTTCCTGCCCCGCCTGCTACATAATACCGGAATATCTCCGTTTTTTCACTGATATAAGCTCCTGTATAAAGAAGCTGGATCAGTATCCTTTCACTGATCGCATAGGCATCCACACCAAAGGCTGCAGCTGCCTTGTAAACATCTCTCATGTTTCTGACACAGCCATTATAGTAACTGTTCAGATATTTCAGCAGATTTTCATCGTATTTTCCACTCTGGAATGCCAGATAGACGAGAGCTGTCAACACAGGATCCGGATCAGCCAGTTCCATCTGGATCAGTCTGCTGCAGAGTCTCATCAGATTTTTGGCATCGATCCCTTCTCCACCTCTCTTACGGATCCATTCGTAAGCCTTTTCATACATACCACGCATGATAAGGAAGCTGAGAATCTCTGCATAACAGGAATTATCTGCCATTTCATAGGTTATTTCAGAAAGGAAGCTGTCAAGCTCCTGCATTTTATCTTTTTCATAGAAATACCGTATCAGATTCATACGGATATCCCGCCGCATATTATCTTCCAGAACCTCATAGCCGCATACACGCTTCATGAGCTGCACATTCTCTTCATTGATCACAGCCAGTACGCGTCCTCTTTCACACATCCAGATATCCAGGTTCACATCATCTGTGATATAAACTGCCGCCATTTTGGCAAGCTTGTCCGGGATCAGCATTCTTTCCAGTTCATAATCTTCTTCCCGGCAGTACCGGCAGCCACTGCTATCCTCCAGGAAGATACGACAGTCACTTCCATAAACCGGCAGATAAACCTCCCTGCCACCTGCCTTAAACGCCACCTCGCCCTTCTGCTTCTCATATACGATGACAACCCGATGGATATCCGCTCTTCTGATCTGAAGTCTGTGAATAAAGACTGCCTCAGCCAGCCCCCCTGCCGTTTCTTCTGTAATCATGCTTTCTGTCACGATATTCCGGTACAGATAGGAAAGCCATTTGTTATTCTTTCCTTTCATCATCTGAAAGACCACAAAGCGCTCGATCTGCTCCTTGTAGTTCTCATAAATCTCCGGATAGGTCTCTTTGTTTTTATGTACATAAGCATACAGAAACGCATTGTGCAGATTGTCAAGACTGCTGTCAAAGGCAAAATACATCAGTACGATCTTTGGCAGTACCGTCCTGTCAGAAAGCTTTACCGACATCATATAATACTCATACAGTCTGGTGATTCTAAGCTGCTTCTCAATCCCCTTTGCATACCATTCAAAGGCTTCCTCATCCATTTTACAGCCCTTGATCAGAAGTGTGCAGACCGCACGCAGTGGTTCATCTGAAGGTACAAGCTCACAGCACTTCTTCAGAAGCTGATATACCTGTTCCTGATATTGTTTTTCCTTAAAGGACAGAAATACGATCTGCTCAGCAATCTGCGGATTCAGCAGCCCTTTCTTCAGCGCATAGGTCAGTACCTGCAGTTCAAAGCCACTCAGCTTCATCAGAAGCGTAGGTGACGCATTCATCAGATTATATGCTTCTATGTAAAGCACCGGACTGATACAGCCCAATTTATACTGATCCTCCAGTACCATCCATTTGGCAGACGGGCTCTTGCCATATTCCTCTGAAAGATATAAAAGCAGCCAGGCGATCCGCCAGTTATCCGGATTCTGCGCATAGATCCTCTCCACCTGCAGAGCCACCTCGTCTATGTAGGACTCTTCTCTGTTGATCAGGGTGGTCAGATACAGATCGTAACAATAAAGTGCCGGATCAAAGCTCCCTGCCATGGCCTCCTCTGTTTTGGACAGAAGCCAGCTTGCTTCACTGTAACGCTCCTGGGTTACCATGAGCTGCACCTGCATCAGTCTGGAAGCATAATCCTTCTCATCTGCACTGGTCAGTGTCTCCAGGATCTTTTCTGTTTCCTGCATCCAGGATGCTGCACTGATCTTCCTGGTGCGAAAGGCTTCATAATACTGCATCAGACTTAAGATGGCATGTTTTTTCTGCAGCCGCAGGTTCGGTATCCTTCCTGTTCCTGACGATGTATAGACCTGTACTGTGACTGCCAGATCTGTATAGGCATTCTTCAGATGGATGATCCCATAATTCCTGCCTCCGTGAAGCTTGTCCTCAGCCAGATAAAAGGGTAATCTGTAACAATTCCCAAGGAAGTCCTCCTCTCTGATATAATCCTTTTCCAGTACCAGAAAATCCCCCTCTGCCGTCACGGAAAGGTCACTGCAGCCCCAGCCATTTCTGTTGATCACTACTTTATACTCTGTATTTTCTTTCGGTGAATCGATACGAATTTCAGGCTCTTCCAGAAGAAACTGAACCTTCTGTTTCTTCTTGATTGCAAGCAGAAATTCCTCTACATTCTGTTCTCTTCTTTCTCCTGCACAAAGACCTCTGTATATGGTGTAATACTGTCTGTCCACTCCCTGAAAGACCGCTTTGAACTGTGCAGAATAAAAGAGCCTGACAGCTTCCTCAAAATTAGTTTTGGCCAGATTGGTAAAATGAAACAGATTCCGGATCGTGCCAAGACTGGATTCCATATAGACCGGCACAATATTAACCTCATAAGGTATCGTATACTCTCCCTGATTGGAGATAATGGAAAATTCTCCCCTGATGCACTCGCCCTCTTCCAGGTCTGCAGCATCAAACTGATAACTGATCTCTTCCTCATAACCGGTAAAATTCTCTGTCAGGCATTTCATCCTGAGTCTCGAGGATGACACCCTGCCTTCAGTAAGCTGATTCTTTGGTCCATATATGGTAAAGGAGCCTTCGCTGATCTCTCCGCTATGCACCGACAATTCAATTCTCGGCGTGGAAAAATCCAGAAAACGGTTCTCTTTATTAAATTCACCTGCCAATATCCTGTCAACTGCACTCAGCACCTTTGTAGCTCCTTTTCCTTATCCGCCAGAAGACAGACAGTCCTTCCGCCCTGAAAAAATCCGGGTACAGGGCTGCTGCCTAAAGGCAAAAATGTCCATGATTAAATAATAGTATACCATTAGAAAGTACTCTTCTGCAATGGCAAAACACTCCTATGGTTCTGCAATTCTGGTAACTCCGACATAGATATTTGAAATACTGTACCAGGTTGGATAATCTGTCACACCAGTCTGCTCCAGATTGAAAATTTTCTGAAATGCCCTGACTGCCTTTGCTGTTTCCGGTCCATAGATCCCATCTGCAGCAATTATCGGAATTGCAGGATAGTTCTGTGCGATCCTGTTAAGCTGATTCTGAAGCTGACGCACCTTTTCACCGGATGAGCCTATTGACAGAGCATAGCCCGGATAAGAGGACGGCACACCGGAAATACTCTCTGCCGTATTGATATACATATCATTTCCATAATAATAACGAAGGATCTCAATAGGCGTATAGCCTTCCCCCGCCAGATACTGCGAGCCCCACTGGCTTAAGCCATTGCAGGTCACTCTCCTTCCATCACAGTAGGAGGTCAAGATCGGCTGCCTCACACCCGGTCTTGACAGATAATTGGCAAAAATACTGTCTATAATCCTGTCTATGTTGGAATAAATATTTCTGCCATAGATCCAGTTCTGATCATAGGCCGTAGATGAAGTAATGGTAAACGGATAACCCTTTCCTCTGTACCACTCCGTATAAACCCGGTTTAAGGTAAATGACATGACTGCCAGTGCATTGGCATAAATGGCATTTTCTTCCCAGGTTGCATACACTTCGGAGGAAACCACGTTTTTGATATAATCCCTGTATTTTACATAATAGTTCTGTGCACTGGCATCATCCGGCACACCATCATGTACCACAATATATTCCGGAATCACGACCCTGCTTAAAACAATCTCTCCCGTTTCCTCTATCGGCTTGATCTCAGCCTCCGGAATCTTTGGCGGATAATCCCCATAAAGGGTATGATCAGGAATGACCACACTTTCCATATCCCCTTCTGCTGTTTCCAGCGGATTTAAGGAAACCGGCTGCAGTGCCAGGGTGTCCGGCAGGATCTCTGTTCCTGAAACCATGGCAGACTCATACCCGGGAGCCTCCACAAGAACTGTATATTCACTGTATGGTCTCTGCTCAGAGGGTTCAACACTGTAATCCAGCGGCGGTGCTGCAAGCTCTACCCGTTCTGTCTGTCCGGAGGAATCCGTACTCAGCTTTTCTATCGGAGCATTTGGCTCTCCTGAATATGATATGGTAACGGCAGCATCCTTCACCGGGATCAGTCCAAGGGAAGACGTGACATTGATCTGCAGCCTTCCCCTGGCACTCCCTGTCTGTAAACTTTCCTCAAGCATAAAAATACCCCTGCATAGTCTTTCTTTATTCTATGCAGGGGTTATCTTCCTTGTTACTTTTCTTATTTAGTCAGAAGCAGCATGATATCATTGCTTCTTGTGATAAACTTGCTCATGGCTTCCGGCTCAAGGGGTGCCTGCTGAAGCAGCGCCAGATCATACAGCTGTTCGCAGATCATGGAAACATTACTGTCATCCGTATGATCAAGTACATACTGTACCAGCGGATGGCTGGCATTCAGCACCAGTGTCTCGCCTTCCTTTCCATAATCTCCCATATCCATACCGGGCATTGCATACATTTTCATCATGTCCTGCATTCTCCGGCTCTCCTCGGAAAGTGTCATCATGGAAGCGATCTTCTTATTCTTCAGCTTCTCCACCTTGATCTCGATCTTGTCCTTCTTAAGGGCCTTCTTCATCACCTTGCCAATGGTCTCAGCAGCCTTTGTAAGCTCTTCTTCTGCCTTCTTGCTGGTCTTTGACTTCAGGGAATCTGTAAGGTCTGCATCGATCCTCCTGAATTTAATGCCCTCGTTCTTGGCCTCAAGCTGGGAAATAAACGGCTGGTCAATATTGTGGTTCAGGATCACGGCATCCATTTTGGCAGCCTTGAACATATTGATGTACTGGCTCTGCTGCTTCTCATCTGTTACATAGTAGATGACTTTTTCTTTCTTCTCTTCCGTCTCTTCATCCTTGTCAGCAGCTTCTGTTTCGGCAGCTTCTGCGCTCTCATCTGTGCTCTTCTCTTCAGTCTCTTCCTTGTTCTCTGCCTCATCCGGGTCGATCTTATTGACTTCAAGGCATTCAGGAAGCGTCAGATATTTGCCGTCCAGATTCTTAAACAGGATATAATCTGTCATCTTCTCACAGAATTTGTCATCCTTCAGACAGCCAAACTTGATGAAAGGACTGATGTCATCCCAGTACTTGTCATACTCTTCCTTCTCGGTCTTGCACATACCAGCCAGTTTATCGGCAACCTTCTTGGAAATATAATCAGAGATCTTCTTTACAAAGCCGTCATTCTGCAGTGCGCTTCGGGATACATTCAGCGGCAGGTCAGGACAGTCGATCACACCCTTTAACAGCATCAGGAACTCAGGGATGACCTCCTTGATATTGTCTGCGATAAATACCTGGTTATTGTACAGCTTGATGGTTCCTTCGATGGACTCATACTCCATATTGATCCTCGGGAAGTACAGGATGCCCTTCAGGTTAAAAGGATAATCCATATTCAGATGGATCCAGAACAGGGGCTCCTTATAATCCTGGAATACCTTTCTGTAAAATTCCAGATACTCTTCCTTTGTACACTCACTGGGATTCTTCATCCAGAGAGGATTGGTATCATTCAGAAGCTCAGGTCTCTTTACGATCTTAAGCTTCTCCTCATCGCCTTCCTTCTCCGGCTTGATCTCCTCTACAACCACATCATCAGGACGCTTCTCATCTGCCTTTATGGTTTCTGTCTCCTTGGTATTTGCCTTGGAAAGGTATATTTCGGTAGGCATGAAGGAACAGTATTTCTTAATAACCTCTCTTGCCTTGTATTCATTGCAGAATTCCAGTACATCTTCATTGATAAACAGGGTGATCTTCGTTCCAACCTCTGCCTTGTCACCTTCTGTCATGGTAAATTCTGTACCGCCATCACATTCCCAGTGAACAGCCTTCGCACCCTCTTTATAGGAAAGGGTATCAATGTGTACCTCATCAGCTACCATAAATGCCGAATAAAAGCCAAGTCCGAAATGGCCAATGATCTGGTCATTATCTGTCTTGTCCTTATATTTACTGATGAAGTCTGTCGCTCCGGAAAAAGCGATCTGGTTGATATATTCCTCCACCTCATCTGCAGTCATACCGATACCATTATCGGTGAAGGTCAGTGTCTTTGCTTCCGGATCCACTACAACATCGATCCTTGCCTTATAATTCTCCGGCAGCTCGTACTCTCCCATCATATCCAGCTTTTTCAGCTTCGTGATCGCATCACAGCCGTTAGAGATCAGTTCTCTGTAAAAGATATCGTGATCTGAATACAGCCACTTCTTTATAATCGGGAATATGTTTTCACTGTCAATTGATAAGCTTCCATGCTTTTCTGCCATGGTAATCACTCCTTTTCTTTCCTGTATCAATGCTTATATTTCATTTCAGTTTATTACATCTAGGAAATAGTGTAGTTCTGTCAATCCGAAAAGTCAAGGCAAAATTAGCACTCATTATTAATGAGTGCTAACAAAACATGCGAAACATCAGGAAATATCAGGGTTTCCGGCAATTATAAACTTTTTATAAAATTCCGTCAAAGTATTTATCAAAGACATCAAAGAAATCGGATGTCGTAATATTCTCTGTCCCGGCAAGGGACACACTCTGCCATAGATCTTCATTAAGATTCCGGGTCAGGGCTGCAACAAAGTCCTCATACTCCTGCCCAAATACCTCTTCCCGCCTTTTCTCCACGATCTTGACCTTATTGGCATCAGTCTCGGTACGGTTAAAGGTACTGATACATTTGATCAGATAATAGCCCTCCGGTGTCTCTACAATATCACTGATCTCGTCCGTCTCGAGATTAAAGGCTGCATCCTCAAAGGTCTGATCCTTCTCGCCCTTTCCAAAGGAGCAGGTTCCTTCCTCGCTGTCACTGTATTTCAGGATCAGCTCCTCAAAATCCGCCTCTTCGTTTTTTAGCTGAAACCGGACTTCTTCCGCCTTTCTCAGGATCTCCTGCTTTTCTTCCTCTGAATACTCAATCTTCCTTCCTGTCCCATCAAGGACACAGGTTCTGAAATAAATATACTGGACTGTTATGGTTCTTGCTTCATCATCACTGATCTCCGGATTGATATCCTTGATGATATACTGGTAGACCTTTCTTGCCAGTGCATATTCCCGGTACAGCTCCTCTACATCCTTTACTGTGATCTGCAGCGCGCTCTTTTCCTCCTCGCTCAAGGACTGGAAATAGGTTTCTGCCGCCTGCATGGCCCTGGCCTCCTCCTCTTCACTCAAAGCCACTCCGTTCTGTCTTGCCAGAAGGTTCATGGTTTTCTGCTGTGCGAGCTGTGCAAGGACAGTTTCCTTAATATTTTCCTCCAGTGTCACACCATCCAGGCTGACATTCCATATTTCCCTGCCATATACACTTTCATACCGGTTTTTAGTATTGACCAGATAAACCATGGCTTCCGGGAGTGTGCAGGACATATCCTCGACCCTGAACACCTCATTCTTCTCAAATCCGGTCGTCAGCACAACTTTGGAGCCTTTCAGTGAATCCATACAGCCTGAAAGAAGCAGGAGCAGCACTGTAAGGAGTGCTGCTGTCATGCGCCTGTTTCTGTTTCTCATGCATTCATTCCCTTTAAGATACTTCTTGCCACACTGATACCGTTAGCTGATGCCTGCTGGAGTCCTCTTGTCACGCCGGCACCGTCTCCAATAGCACGAAGTCCCTTAATGCTCGTTTCAAAATCACTGTTTACGATTACTCTGTTGGAATAAAACTTTACTTCCACACCATACAGAAGAGTCTCATCACTGGCAATACCAGGCGTGATCTTATCAAGTGCTTCCAGCATCTCCTCTATATCCACCATGATCCTGTGAGGGAATACCAGAGAAAGATCTCCGGGTACTGCATCCTTTAGGGTAGGGATCAGGTTATTCCTGCAGAGTCTTTCCTCTGTAGTTCTTCTGCCTCTCTTAAAATCGCCAAAGGTCTGTACAAGGATCCTGCCGCCACAGAGCATATTGGAAAGCTGTGCGATCTGCTTGCCATATTCGATCGGTGTCTTGAACGGCTTCGTAAAATTCTTGCTGACAAGGATCGCAAAATTGGTATTGTGTGTCTTATGATCCTTTGCCTTATAGGCATGCCCATTGACAACAGCAAGGCCGCCCTCATAATATTCTGTTGCCACTTCTCCGGAAGGATTGGTACAGAAGGTTCTTACCTTATCATCAAAAGTCGGCGTATGATAGATCAGCTTGGCTTCATACAGATTATCATTCAGATACTGCATGACCTCATCTCTGACCTCAACACGCACACCAACATCTACGGTGCCAGGCGTGGTCTCGATCCCAACCTCTTCGCATTTATCCTTAAACCAGTCAGCACCTTCCCTTCCTACTGCGGATACCACTTCACTGCCGTAGTAAACATCTCCCTTATCGGTTCTGACGCCAACTGCCTTTCCATCCTCTACCAGGATCTCTTCCACCATAGTATTAAAGATCAGCTCTGCTCCCTCATCCATCAGATGCTTCTGAAGCTTTGCATAGATCTTGTAGCCTTCCTCTGTTCCAAGGTGCCTGATCGGGCACTCGACAAGCTTTAAATTTGCACCAATAGCCCTTCTTCTGATCTCGCGGATCACATCCTGCTTATCTACACCATAAACGTTCCTGTCTGCTCCAAATTTCAGATAGATCTCATCTGATTCATGGATCAGTTCTGCTGTCTTTTCATAGCCGAGAATATCCGGCAGATTGCCGCCTACATCCGGGGAAAGGGAAAGCTTTCCATCTGAGAATGCGCCGGCGCCGGCAAATCCGGTTGTAATGGAACAGGGCTTGCAGCCTACACACTGCAGGGTTGTTCTCTTTGGGCACACTCTTTTCTCTATGGAACGTCCTTTTTCGATGACGATCACCTTCAGATCCGGTTTCTGACGAAGCAGCTCATAGGCACAGAATATGCCTCCGGGTCCTGCTCCTATAATAATGACATCTGCTCTTTTTTCCATTTAACTAAGCTTCCTCCTTCGCTGACACGCAATGCGGGTCGGACTTACTCTGCGGTTTTACCGCATACTCTTTTAGAATACCACAAGTTGATATGTACTTCCAGTACTGGTTTTCTTAACCTGGATCTGATTTTCGATTTTTTCAGAAAGAAGCGGTACATGGGAAATGATCCCGATCATCCGGTCGCTCTCTGCAAGACTCATCAGCGTCTGACATGCCTGTTCAAGAGATTCCTGATCCAGGGAGCCAAACCCCTCATCGATGAACAGTGCATCTACCTGTATTCCACCGCTGTATGCCTGTACTACATCACTCATTCCAAGTGCAAGGGATAAGGACACCTTAAAGGTTTCACCGCCCGAAAGTGTTTTCACGGATCTGTACCTTCCGGTATAATAGTCCAGCACCTCCATATCCAGACTGTCCTTACTCCTTCCGTCAGTCACCTCTTTGGTACGATACAGGGTATACCGGCCGCCGCTCATCATGGCAAGGCGCAGATTTGCCGCCTTCAGGATTTCCTCAAAATAAGCAGCAAGTACATACTGCTCCAGCACAAGACGTTTCTTATTATTTCCATTTACGGCATCATCCAGATCCTTGATGATACCGTACTTTTCAGAAAGAGCCGTGCTCTTTTCCTTCTTTTCTTTTAAAGAATGGTACAGCTTTTCCGTTTCATTCCTGTTTTTCCAGAGACGGCTGCCTGCTTCTGTAAGGCTGTCTTTCTTTTTCCGGATCTCTGCAAGCTTCTGCTGCTCCTCTGCCGGGCTTCTCTGCTCCCGCACCTTAAGCTCTTCCTCAAGATGATGGATCAGGTGCTCCTTAGCATGGCACCGCTGTCCGTAATCCTTTACTGCTTCCTGCTCTTCCTTCCGTTTCTGTTCAGGAAGAAAAGCAGCCCGGTATTCTTCTTCCCCTGTAAAGCCCGCCTTTTTCAGCTCATCCCGGAATTTTCCCCTGGCAAGCCCTTCTTTTTCCAAAAGCACCTGTCTTTCCTGTCTGAGTGCCTCTTTTGTTTTTTTCTTTTCTGAAATACGAAGGCAGATCTCCTCTGCTTCCTTCCTCTGCTTTTCGAAATCTGATCTTTTATGAAAATCAGGATATTCCCTGATCTCTGCCGGCAGCTCCTGCATTTTCTCTGTCAGCTCCTGCTGCATCCCCCGGCTTTTCTCTGCTTCCCTGCGAAGCAGATCCCTGGCCTCCCTGCAGGCTCTCGTTTCTCCATGGATTTTCAGAAGCTCCTGCCTTTTCTTCTCTGAAAGCAGCTTCTTTTCTTTTAATTCTTCTTCCGTTGGCACACCCTGTTCTCTTTCCTGTCTGCAGGGATGTGACAGGGCTCCGCAGACCGGGCAGGGCTCTCCTTCCTTCAGATCCTGTGCCAGTATGCCGGCAATACCATGCCGGTATCTCCTCTCTGCATTTTCATAGTCATGGATGCTCGCTTCTGCCTCTTTCTCTGCTTTCTCATACCTGACCTGCAAAGCGCCAAATTCCTGTTTCTTTTCCCTGAGTGCCGTTTCTTTTTCCTGCCGGAGCCTTTCTGCTTCTTCACACCTTTCCTTCATGTCAAAGGCCTCTGCTATCTGCTCTGCCAGTTCCACAAGGGTACGCTGTTCCTCCTGCTTCTGTAAGAGGCCTTCCAGCTCCCTTTCAGAAAGCTGCAGTTTCTTTTCACAGGTCTTCCTCTGCTCTTCCCGGTTCTGCAAAAGCAGCTCATATTCCCTCACAGCCGCTGCCTCTTCTGCCCTCTGCAGACGTTCTTCCATCTGCCGGTAATCAGGCTCCCTTTCTGCAAGGCTCTTCTGCTTTTCCCGTTCTTTTGCAAGCTGTTCCATAAGCGCCTTTGTCTGCTCTGCTTCCTTCACGATACCTGCAAGCTCTTCGATCTCTTCTTCCGCTTTCTTTTCCTCTGAATGCAGCCTTTTTTCTTCGCTGAGGAAAACGCTTATCTTCTCCTTAAGAAAGGGAAGCAGCCGTTCCGAGTAGATACCTGCCTCCGCCACAAGTGCCTCTACTTCCGCTTTCAGTTCCTCATCAGGCGAAAATACAGAAACCTCTTCTTCCATACGATGGCGGTATTCCATTACCTGCCTGTAAAGTTCTGCAGAGCTGTTCTTCAGCTTTGCCTCCAGCCTCTCATAAAGCTTCGTATCAAAAATTTCCCGGAAGATCTTTGACTTTTCCGAAGAAGGTGCAGTAAGAAGTCTTGTGAATTCTCCCTGTGCGATCATGGAAAGCTGTCTGAACTGATTGATGTCTACCTTAAGGAGCTCCCTGATCCTGGCTGTCACCTCACTGCTTCCTTCGATGCAGCTTCCATCAGGCATAGTCAGATATGCGTTTTCCTTCTCTCTCGTCAGCTCACCATTTTTTGACTGCCGTTTTCTTGGCCGCATATATTCCGGATTTCTCCGGATACGGTACCGCTTTCCCCCATGCTCCATTACAAGCTCTACATAGGTTTTGGTAGAAGGAGCAGCAAAATCACTTCTGACACTGCCCTTTTCTCTCGTTTTTCCGCTCAGATCCCCGTACAGTGCATATGTGACTGCATCAAAAATAGTGGTCTTTCCGGCTCCTGTTGCACCTGTGATCAAAAACAGTCCTCTGCTCCCAAGTGCCTCAAAATCAATAGGTGGCTGCTCATCCCGGTATGGTCCCCACCCACAGATAGTCAGTGTGATCGGCTTCATTCCTCTATCTCCTTTATCATCTGTACCAGAAGCGCTTTCTTTTCTTCCGTCAGAGCCTCTTCTCTGACAAATCCGTAAAAATCTTCAAGAATCGTCAGCGGATCCCTTCTTTTCAGCTTCAGTTCCTCTCCTGTATACTGCAGACTGCCAGCCGTTTCTTTCCTGACTACCTGCATCACATTGGGATACACGCTTCTTAAGACTCCCATAGGATCAACCAGCTCCTTCTGATCTGTCAGAATGGCCTGCACATAATCTTCTCTGTTCTGATCCTCTTCTCCCTGCCTCAGAAGCTCCTCCATACTGCCCTCGAGCTTTCTCATTTCCCTTGGGGGGGTAAGCGGCAGCTCTGTCACCTGACAGTTTCCCTTTTCCTTAAGCTCAACCAGTAATACCTTCTTTTTCTGTCCTGCTTCTGAAAAGGAATAAGAAAGTGGGGAACCCGCATAATATACCTGTCTGTTTCCGATCTGCTGCGGTCTGTGGATATGACCAAGAGCCACATAATCCATCCCGTCAAATACAGAGGCATCCACATTGTCAATGCCGCCCACATGGATTGTCGTTTCGCTGTCTGAAAGCAGTGGTTCATTTCCGGCATCCGTCACAAAGAAATGTGTCACAAGTATCCGTCGTTTGGTATCCTGCCTGTTCTGTCCGGCTGGCAGCTTAGATCTTTCCGCAGCTTTCTTCTCCCAGTATTTCCCAAGTGCCTTCGCCACGGCCTCCTCACTTGTTCCTGCAGCCTCTGCTGAAGGTTTGATAAAAGGCAGCAGCAAAATGTCCACGTCTCCATAAGCATCCTTCGTATGGATCACAGTGATCTCATTATGATACACCCCTGCGATCATGATCCCCTGCTCCCGCAGGAGCTCTTCTCCGTAGCTTATCCGTTCTGGAGAATCATGATTGCCACTGATCATATATACAGTGATCCCCTCTCTGGCAAGGGCAGTCAGAAAATCATTGAACACAAGAACCGCATCTCCGGAAGGTACTGCCCTGTCATAAATGTCTCCCGCAAGGATCACGCCATTTACCTGATTTTCCCTGGCAAGTAACAGGATCTGTGAAAGAATTTCCTTCTGATCCTCCAGCATGGAAAAATCATTTACTGTTTTACCAATATGCAGATCTCCTGTATGCAGTAATTTCATCCTGTTTCCTGTTCCTTTTCTCTTCTTTTATCTGAAGCATCTCTTCCCGCTATTGTAAATCAAATCATCCTCTCCCGCAATCCCAGCAAAATCTTTTTTTCCATCCTGCTCACCTGGACCTGACTGATCCCGAGCAGTCCCGCTACCTCCGTCTGGGTCTTGTCCCTGAAATACCGGAGTGTGATCAGTGTCCGTTCCATTTCCGGCAGACTTTTTAAGAGCTGTTTCACCAGCAGCCGGTCCAGCAGCTTTTCCTGCTCATCTCCTTTTTCATCTGCCAGTTGATCTACCAGATAGATCTCATTTCCATCACTCTGATATACGGACTGATAAATAGATTCCACCCTGGCGCCTGCCTCCATTGCCAGGATCACTTCTTCAGTCGTCAGTGCCGCTTCAAGGGCTACCTCTTCAAGTGTTGGTTCTCTTCCGAGGCTTTTGAGCAGTCTTTCCCTGGCATATTTCACCCGGCTGCCATTTTCCTTCAATGTTCTTGACACCTTAACAAGCCCGTCATCTCTGATAAACCGCTTGATCTCTCCGGTAATCAGCGGAACCGCGTAGGTGGAAAATTTCACCTCATATCCTGTGTCAAATTTATCGATCGCCTTGATCAGGCCGATCACCCCGATCTGAAACAGATCCTCTGCTTCATATCCTCTGTTCAGAAAGCGTTTTACAATATGGTGTACCAGTCCGAGATTCTGTTCTATCAGTACTTCTCTCGATTCTCTTTCTCCTGCCTGTGCCCGCCTGATCAGTACTGTATTTTCCATGCCAGATCACTCCTCACGGTCAATAAATGGCAGTGTCCCCAGCTTTTTGCTCATCAGCACCGTAGTTCCCTGTCCAGGCTCCGATATCACTTCCAGTTCATCCATAAAAGCCTCCATAAAAGCAAAGCCCATACCGGATCTGTCCATATCAGGTTTGGTGGTATACATGGGCTCCATGGCCTTTTCCACATCTTCAATGCCCTTTCCTTCATCTATGACCTCTACCTGCAGTACATCCCTGTTCAGCAGACAGTGTATGTATACCTGATTCTGTTCCTTTCCCGTTATGCCATCATAACCATGGATAATTGCATTCGTCACAGCCTCAGATACCGCTGTCTTGATATCTGCGATCTCCTCCAGTGTCGGATTTAATGGTGTTACAAAAGCAGCCACTGCGATCCTTGCAAATGCCTCATTTTCTGACACAGCAGTGAACTGTATCTGCATTTCATTTTTCGTCATTTCCGATCCTGCATGTTTGTTTTCCAGACGTCTTTCCGTTTCCATCGTTTTCCCCTTATGCCTTTCTTTTTCTTTGTTTTCTGATTCTATTCCATGATCTCAATCACCTTATGCAATCCGCAGAGCATCAGTGTCTTTTTGATCCTTGCATCCGCATTGACCGCAAAAACCCTGCCTCCAAAACAGGTGATCTTCTTATATCGTCCTATGATGATCCCGATCCCAGAGCTGTCCATAAACCTGGTCTTCTCAAAATCGAACACTACATTTCCTACTCCTTCCTTCAGAATATATCTGTCCGCAGTCCGTCCGATATATTCTGATGCATGATGATCCACCTCTGCCGGCATCCTGACCATCAGATAATTGTCAATTACCTTGAATTCCTCTTCCATTTTTCCCTCCTTATTCTGTCTTTCCCTGGTCTTTTCCACTTTTACAGCTGTAAAGACGTAAAAAAAAAAGAGAACATGCCTATCATGTTCTCTTTTGTAAACGATATTGCTCCTGCAATCCTGATCCTTCTGCCTAGAGCTGCTGCAGGTTATTTCATTTAATTCTGATTATTGATCTCTGCCAGATAGGTTTCTGCCTTGGATGCCCTGTCTGTTCCCGCAAAGTCATCCATTACCTGTGCATAAATCTCCTTGGCCTTATCATCGTCTCCGTTCTCCCGGTAGCAGTTACCCAGATAGAACAGGGCATCAGCATTCGTATTGTCATAAGTAAAGGCTCGCTTCAGATTCGGGATCGCTGCTCCGTAATCTCCATTTCTGTAGCTGTCATTACCAAGTCCGTAATAGTAAGCTGCAAGCTTTTCAGAAACCAGTGTCAGGAACTGCTTGCGGAGTGTTTCATAGGAGTTCGAGTGCTTTACCTCTTCCTCACCATTTTCATCCGGCTCCATGGCCTCCATGTAACCTGCGATTGTTTCAATGTCCTCCGGATCTGTCAGATAGGCGTTCACAGCCATCATCAGCCCGTCTGTTGCCTGCAGGGCACCATCCGTTCCCTCCAGTGCTGCCAGCTGGCTTGTCAGCTGTGTATTTTCATCTGTCAGGCTCCTGATCTTCTGTTCCTGCTCATCTATGGTCGCTGTCTTGGCATCCGACTGTTCACTGACTGCCCTCAGATCATTGTTAATATCTGCCTTGGCTTTCTGGATCCTTGCCGGAAGGATCAGGAAGCAGGCGATCCCGATACCGATCACAAGTCCTATCCCCAGATTCAGAAGGGAGGATACCCCTTTCTTCTCCGCTGCATTGACAGGCTGGATGATCGTTTCATTTCCGCTCTGATAACGGATGATCTCATCAGAAGAAGCCTTTTTCCTCGTACTGCCCTTCTGGCTTTCCTCAGGAACCAGCATATGCGTGACTTCCTTCAGATAACGCTGTGTTGTGGTATTGCCTGTATCGATCTGCTCACATTTCTCCAGCTCTCTTCTGGCCTTCTCCCATTCCTCTGTGTTCATGTAAAGCAGCGCCAGAAGCTGGTGTGCCCTGACATACTTCGGATTATTGGAAAGCACCTTCTTAAGCTGGATCACAGCCAGATCCTGACTGTCCTGCCAGCAGTACGCAAGTGCCTGATTGTACTTCTTGATCGTCTGGTTGATGCCATCGAGTCTCGCCTGATTATTCTGGATCATGTCAATATAATCATTGGCGATATTTTTCTTCGGGCGGAGATTCTGGCTGATGACCCACTCACCAAGGGCGGATACCGCTTCTCCCATTTCAAAATAAACAAGTCCCAGAAGATTTCTCGCATCAATATTGTTCTTGTTCAGTTTAATACTTTCTTTCAGACTGGCGATCGCTCCTGACAGATCTCTTACCGACGCCTTATCCAGTCCGTCATTATAAAGACGGTTGGAAAGGTATATCACCTTCTTATAAAGTGATACATCAGCGCCGCATCCGGTACAGAAGTCCTGCTCTGATAAACGACAGCCGCAATTATAACAGATCATGCCGTTACTCCTCTTCTGTTTCCGTCTTTTCTTTTGCCTTTTCTACCATCTGTATCAATATATCTGCCACATCCGTCAGATCCTGTCCGTAGATCGCTTCTGCAGCATCCTCAACCTCAAGACTTGGGTGAAACTTCTTTAATTCTTCTTCAAAATCTATCATCCGGTGTTCTCCTCTTAAGGCTCTTTATCTGCCCTATCAAATATAACGAACCGGCAACATAAATCACGTCAGCCTCTTTTCTGCCTGCAAGCAGCCATCCAAAGGCCTCTCCTGCATCTTCATAAAAGCGGCAGGGTAATTCATACTGCCTCCATAGCTTCGAAAGCTCTGTAAGAGACGCACTTCGATCAGAGGAAAGTGTCGTGACCGCAATCTCTGTAAAGAGACCACTCTCTGCTATCCTCTTGATCATCTTTTCATACTGCTTGTCCGCAACTACCCCAAACAGAAGCTTTCTCTCTCCCCTGCAGGGTATTACTTTTACTGTTGCAAGCAGCGCCTCTATCCCATCTTCATTGTGGGCACCATCCAAAAAAATGCCGGGCTGTACCTCTTCCATCCGCCCCGGCCAGTATGCACCCAAAAGTCCCTTCCTTATGGCTTCTTCCCCGATCAGATATCCTTCCCTGTTCAGTTCTTCTGCTGCAAGAACTGCAAGAGAGGCATTTTCCACCTGGTAAAGTGCAACCATATGAAGTGACAGCCCAATATAATTATAATAACCAGTATGCAGTGAAAAATCAATGTTTTTATTCCCTGTATTTATATCCAAAATATTGCTTTTTTCGAGCAGAACCGCCCGGCTTCCTATTTCTTTTGCACGATTCACCAGCACCCTTGTCGTCTCAGGCCGTCTGTCCGGGAATATAACGGGTACTCCCTTTTTGATAATACCGGCCTTTTCTCCCGCAATTTCCTCCAGCGTATTACCAAGGTACTGCATATGGTCAAATCCAATCTCCGTGATCACACAGAGTGCCGGATGCTTTATACTGTTTGTTGCATCCAGTCTGCCTCCCAGCCCGGTTTCCAGTATCACAGCATCCGGCTTTTCATCCCTGAAATAGATCATTGCCATCAGAAACAGATATTCAAAGAAGGAAGGATGTGACAATCCCTCCTTCTTCCCTTCTTCTGCCAGTACCTGGACCTCCCGGAATACCTCAGTGAACCGGTTCTCTGATATCATCTCATCATCGATACGGATCCGCTCCCTGATATCCACAAGATGGGGAGACGTAAAGATCCCAACTCTCCTTCCGCTCTCCTTCAGAATAGACGCAAGGCAGGCACATACACTGCCCTTCCCATTGGTACCGGCTACATGGATCACAGGAAAAGGGAGCCTGTCACAGCCGGCGATCGTAAGCAGGCGGGACGTATCCTCTACTGTATTTTTCCCGGCAAATCTCGGTATCTCGTTGATATATTGTTCTGCCTGCTCAAACGCCGTCACGCAGCTTTCTCCCTTCTTCCGTTTGCTTTATTTTATTTACTTAGCTGTGCAAGTCTTTCCTTTACCTGCTCCATCATCTGGGTATATTTCTCAAGCTTTGCCTTTTCTTCATCAATCTTGGCCTGTGGTGCCTTGCCCATAAACTTCTCATTGCTCAGCATACCATTGACTCTGGCAAGCTCGCCGGTCAGACGTTTCTCTTCCTTCTTCAGTCTCTCGATCTCCTGTGCGATATCCACAAGCTCCGCGAAAGGAATGTAAAGAGTCGCACCATGGATCACAACAGAAACCGCATCCTCGGCGATGCCGTTCTTATCCTCCTGGATCACAACCTCGGAAGCTCCGGCAAGAGATGTGAAGAACAGCTTTCCCTCTGTAAAGGCTCTGCGGACCTCTTCCTTTTCGCTGACTACATAGATCATGGCCTTGCGGCTTGGTGCTACATTCATTTCGGTACGGATATTACGCACACCTCTGACTGCATCCTTGATCGTCTCAATATCCTGTTCTTCCTTTGCAAAGCTCCAGTCATTCTGATATACCGGCCAGCTTGAGATCATGATCGATTCCTCTTCTGACTGCAGGGTACAGAAAATTTCCTCTGTGATAAACGGCATATAAGGATGGAGCAGCTTCAGCGCATTTAACAGGACTGTCTTTAAGGTCCAGAGTGCTGCATTCTTGCTTTCCTGATCATCTGTATTGTAAAGACGGGGTTTTACCATCTCGATATACCAGTCACAGAACTCATCCCAGATAAAGTCATATACCTTCTGTACCGCGATTCCCAGTTCAAAATGATCCATATTCTCGGTAGCATCCTTGATCAGGGCATTCAGCTTGGAAAGAATCCACTTATCTACCGGCTGCAGAACAGGATCTGTAACCTGAAGTCCTTCCTCCGGCATGTTCATCATGATGAAACGGGATGCGTTCCAGATCTTGTTTGCAAAGTTTCTGCTCGCCTCTACTCTTTCATAGTAGAAACGCATGTCATTACCCGGTGCATTACCGGTGATCAGGGTAAGACGCAGGGCATCTGCACCATATTGATCGATAATCTCCAGAGGATCGATCCCATTGCCAAGGCTCTTACTCATCTTACGTCCCTTAGAATCTCTGACAAGTCCATGGAACAGAACTGTCTTAAACGGTCTTTCTCCCATCTGCTCATAGCCGGAGAAGATCATCCGGATAACCCAGAAGAAGATAATATCATAGCCGGTTACCAGTACATCTGTCGGATAAAAATATTTCAGATCCTCTGTCTGCTCCGGCCAGCCAAGTGTGGAGAACGGCCAGAGTGCTGATGAGAACCAGGTGTCCAGGGTATCCGGATCCTGTGTAAAGTGAGTGCCGCCGCACTTAGGGCACTTCTCAGGCATCTGCTTTGCTACTACGGTTTCTCCGCAGTCATCACAGTAATATGCCGGGATCCTGTGACCCCACCAGAGCTGTCTGGAAATACACCAGTCTCTGATATTGTCTGTCCAGTTGAAGTAGGTCTTTTCCATTCTCTTCGGGATCAGCTGGATGTCCCCGTCCTTTACAGCTTTTACTGCGGGCTTGATCAGTTCATCCATCCTGACAAACCACTGCTTCTTGATCATGGGCTCAATTGTTGTCTTACATCTGTCATGGGTACCTACATTATGAGTATAATCTTCAATCCTTACAAGGAGTCCCATCTCATCCAGTTCCTTTACAATGGCCTCTCTTGCTGCATAACGGTCCATACCGCAGAACTTGCCGCCGTTTTCATTGATGGTGGCATCATCATTCAGGATATTGATTTCCGGCAGATTGTGACGCTTTCCAACCTCAAAGTCATTCGGGTCATGGGCAGGTGTGATCTTAACTACACCGGTACCAAACTCTCTGTCAACATAAGCATCTGCAATGATCGGGATCTCTCTGTTGATAATCGGAAGCATCAGCTTCTTTCCAACGATATCCTTATATCTGTCATCATCGGGATGGACTGCTACTGCAGTATCACCAAGCATGGTCTCCGGTCTTGTAGTCGCAAACTCAAGGAATCTTGTAGTGCTTACGGTTCCGTCATCCTCGATCAGCGGGTACTTGATATGCCAGAAATGGCCTGCCTGCTCTTCATATTCTACCTCGGCATCAGAAATGGAGGTATTACATACCGGACACCAGTTGATGATCCTGCTGCCCTTGTAGATCCAGCCTTTTTCGTGCATCTTGCAGAATACTTCGGTAACTGCCTTATTGCAGCCCTCGTCCATAGTGAAACGCTCTCTGTCCCAGTCACAGGAGGAGCCAAGCTTTTTCAGCTGTTCAATGATCCTTCCGCCGTACTCAGCCTTCCACTCCCAGGCTCTCTTAAGGAACCCTTCTCTGCCAAGATCTTCCTTGCTGATGCCTTCTTCCTTCAGCTTTTCAATGATCTTAACCTCTGTAGCGATGCTGGCATGGTCTGTTCCTGGCTGCCAGAGTGCATTATAGCCCTGCATCCTCTTATAACGGATCAGGATATCCTGCATGGTATTGTCAAGGGCATGTCCCATATGGAGCTGTCCTGTGATATTCGGAGGGGGAATTACGATCGTAAACGGTGTTTTGGAATGATCCACCTCTGCATGGAAGTATTTCTTCGCAAGCCATTTGTCATAGATTCTGTCCTCAATCCCCTTGGGATCGTAGGTCTTTGCAAGTTCTCTGCTCATCATCTTCTCCTTTTCTGTCTTAAAAAAGAATCCTGCTTGCAGGATTCTCCGCCTGCGGCGGGTCGCTTTAAGCGACATCTACCCCTCCGCCGCAGTGCGATCCTGCCCGGAGGGTTTTTTATGTCATAGGAAATTACTCCGTAATATTCCAATGACATAAAAAACCCTTTACAGAATCACTTCTGTAAAGGGCGTCATTTCTACGCGGTACCACCTTTGCTTGTCACTCACTGCCGCCGGCATCTGCCGAAAGCACTATCCGTTAACGGGGATCAGCCGTGAGAACCTACCTGGATTCCTTCAACCTGCAAAAACCTCTGCAGCTGCCAGAACGCTGTTCAGCTCTCCGGTTCCAAAGCTACCTTCCCTGTATCCACTGCCAGATATTCTTTCAGCCGATGGAATATCCTCTCTGATGCCTGAATAAACAGGTACTCCTCTTTGTCACTACCTTTTCATAACTCATTAAATCTATCTTAGTAGGCAGACGCCTGCTTGTCAAGTCCATTTCTGCCCCTTGAAGGTTCTGTTTCTAAAATACTTCTCCGATGACCGCGATCTCCATACAGCCATCCGGCAGCTTCTCCGGTCTTTTGCCAGACTGGCTGGTATGGACGTACATACTTGTAATCCCAAACGCATCCGCTCCCAGGATATCTGCTTCGTATTCATTCCCGATCATGACAGAATCCTCCTTCTTAAGTCCATATTTCTCGAAAAGATCCTCAAAGAAATAATGGGATGGCTTCTTTACACCGGCATCCGAAGAATATAAAATACCGTCAAACAGCTCATAAATCCCCAGCATCTTCATCTCCGGCTCTGTGAAGATCCGCTGCGCGTTGGAAAGCAGATAGATCTTTTTTCCTGATCTTTTCAATCTTTTCAAAAGATCTTCCGCACCATCATAAAGCCGGATATAGTAAGTTGACAGTGCCCGGAAAGCTGTTGCCATAAGTTTAAGCTTTTCCTCCGATGGCTCTATGCCCTTCTCTGTAAAAAGGCCGGTAAATACCCTGTCAAGCGGGAGCTCAATTTCTCTTTTCAAAAGGCTCCCATCTCTCATTTTTTTCTGCCGGTCCCACTGGCGTCCTTCCTCCACCTTACACAGACGAAGGTAGCTTTTACGCAGCTCTGTTTCCGCATAGGGCACACCATTCATCGAAAAAAGCAAAGCCACTTCCTTCCACAGAGAGGCCTTGCTTTCGCTTGTATGAATGTCAATCAGGGTTCCATAAAGATCAAAAATATAATTTGTCATGCGGTCTTGATTCCTTTTATTTTATCATGGGCAAAAGAGAAATAAAACATCTGGATCCGGAATTTGTTCCCTTCATACAGATCCAGCATCTGATACAGATCCTTATAATAATCAAACAGCTTTCTCTTGGTCTTCATGGTCAGCTGCAGACTTCCTGCCTGCGTATCCACAAGACTTCCCTTGGTCTTTACATAGTAATAGAGCGGCTTATTGATCACACCAACCTTACCTACATACTGCAGGTACTCCAGATTAAACCGGAAGTCCTCACACCAGTCAAGCTGGGTATCACACTGAAGGGCAAATCTCCTGATAATGTCCGCCTTGTAAAACTTATTCCAGAGAACACCATAGTAAAAGTTAGCCGGCGCAGACATCATGTTTTCGGCAAATCTGGTTCTTGTCAGAACCGGTCCTGCCTCTACATGCCCTCTCACCATGATCGTCCTGCCCCTTACCCTGTTGTAATCCGAGATCACCATTTCGCAGCCATACAGAAGCGCAGTCCTTACAAACTCCTCTGTGGCATGCTTGACTAACCAGTCATCTCCGTCCACAAACTGGAAATACTCTCCTCTGGCCCGCTTCATGGCAATGTTCCTGCTGTCAGAAACACCGCTGTTTTCCTTTTTAATATAACAGAATCTGGAATCCTGCTCTGCATATTTACGGATGATACGATCCGTATGGTCTGTGCTGCCGTCGTTGACTACAATAACCTCAATGTTCCGGTAGGTCTGGTTCTGTATGCTGCGGAGGCATCTTTCAATCGACCTTTCTCCGTTATATACTGGTACAATGATACTTACCAATGGCTCTTTCATAATATCACTCCTTAAATATAGGATTTTACACCTCTTCCCGAAAAAAGGCAAATTCCTGCCGGTTTCTTCTCCTTGCTCTATACTGGAAAAAACAGGAGGATCACTATGAACATATTGCATCCTTCACCATCTGCAGCTCATCCTCGTAGATGCAGTTTGGCAGGGTGCCGTTTCTGACTCTTGAAAGCGCCTCCTCCAGTTCAAAAAAAACTGCACCTTCCACTTCACTTTCCTGAAGGATAAGATCAGCGATCCGAACCGGCTTTTCATAAAGATAAACTGCACTGATCTCCTGATCCAGAAAAGGCTTTCCATAAAAGGATGTCCTTAAGTCTGCCCTGTGGTATCCGATCAGCCGCAGCTCCTCTTCTCCCGCTTCGATACCAAGCTCTTCTGCAAGCTCCCTCCGTGCCGATGGCAGATAGCTGTCCCCTGCATGGATATGGCCTGCTGATGAAATATCATAGTATCCCGGATACGAATCCTTCTTCTTACTCCTTTTCTGCAGAAGCACCTGATAAGAGCCATCCGGCATCCGGTTCACGATCCATATATGGGCTGTCCTGTGCATCTTTCCATAGTGATGTACCATGCCCCGTTCCATCACTTCCCCGGTAGGCTCTCCCTTTTCATCACAGATATCAAAAAGCTCAAGCTCCCGCCCGTCCAGCACCGCCCGGTACCAGGTTCCATCCTCATGGTAGCAGAGCTTTAAGGAAAAGAAAGGTCTCTCTTCCTTTAACAGCTCAAGGAACAGTCTGTCCCCGTCCCAGAGCTTCAGCTTCGTGATCTCTTCTCTGGCAACAAAAGCAAGCTCCCCTTCTGTACACTCTGTCAGGGTTCCCGTATAGCCATCTGCCGTATAAAGACACATATATTCTGTCGGATAATTCTCACTGCAGAAGGTCACGATCCCACGGAACCGGTATGAGGTCAGGGTCAGTCCCGTTTCCTCAAAGACCTCACGAAGGAGACAGTCCTCCGGACTCTCTCCTTCTTCAAAGTGGCCTCCTACACCGATCCATTTATTCTTATTGATATCCTGCTCCTTTTTCACGCGGTGGAGCATCAGATAACAGTTCTCTTTTTCAATGTAGCAGAGAGTAGTCAGCTTACTTTTCACCGTTCAGCACTTCTCCCACGATCTTATTAACCATGCCGCCGTCTGCTCTTCCCTTGACTCTTGGCATCAGCTCCTTCATGACCTTACCCTTGTCCTTCATGGAAGGTGCATCAATGGCAAGTGCTGCAAGAACCGCCTTTACCTCCGCAAGGACAGCCTCTTCACTCATTTCTTCCGGTGCAAATTCCTGATAAACTGCCAGTCTCTTCTCACAGGCTTCCTTAATATCTTCCCTGTCTGCCGGTGCAAGCTCCATGGTTTCCTTCGTCTGCTTGATCTCCTTCTTGACTACCTCGAATTCCTCAGCCTCTGTCAGATCCTCTCTCTTGTCGATAGCTTTGTTCTTCAACGCAGAAAGCAGCATGGAAAGTGCATCCTTTCTGTCCTTTTCCTTGTTTTTCATTGCCGCAACCATTTCGCTGCGTACCTTGTCTGCCATACTCATGACCGTTACTTCCTTTCCTCTTAACTGCTGTATCTGATAATCAAAAGCTCAAGGCTCATGCTATCATTCATTCTTCCTGTCTTGACTGCTTCTTCCGCTTCCACACAGGCTCTTAAGGCTGCCCTTAGCTCTTCCTCTGAAAAGCCGTCTGCCTGCGCCATATATTTCCCGGCTATAAAGGCAGGCAGTCCTACCTTTTCCCCGACCGCCTTATTGGCATACCCCTTTTTCTTCAGCTCCTTCACCTGCAGAAGAAGGTTAAACTGTCTGGCTACCAGAAACAGGATCCGCATGGGCGGCTCCTTCAGTGCCACCAGCTCATAATAAAGAGAAAGCGCCCTTTTCTGCTTCTTCTCTGCGATAGCTCCTACCATATCAAAAATGTGACTTGTCAGCTGCTTCACACAGATGGCATCCATATCACTGCCGGTGATCTCCGGTCTGTCAAGACAGTAGCAGAACAGCTTCTCAAGCTCCCTGCTGATCGTCTCCATATCAGTACCTGTCATCCGTATCAGGTGATCAACTGCCTGTCCGGAAATTTCCTTGCCTTCCTTCCTGACTCTAGATACGATCCATCTCTTTAAGACTGCTTCCTCCTGTACCTTGAATTCTGCCACATAGCCGGCATCCTTTACCGTCTTGTAAAGTCTGCTTCTCTTATCCGCTTCTGCCTCCACGAAAACGAAATAGGTGCTTCCGGTATCACCCTTCAGATAATCCGCCAGTTCTTCACCACCGCTTTTAAAAAGACCGCTGTTTTCAAGGAGGATCAGCCTCCGCTCTGCAAAAAAGGGAAGCGTCTCGGAAAGATCAATGATCTCCCCTGTGGAAAGCTCCTTTCCCTCATGGTAATAATAGTTCATGGTATCATCACCGATGATGGCTTCCTTCAGTCTGTCCCTGTACTGCTTCCGGAGATAGGCCTCCTCACCGCAGAGAAGGTAAATCTTTTTCAGTTGTCCTGTCTTGATATCATCATTGATCCTCTGCATGTGCCCTGCCTTCGAAAGTCCCTACAAAATTCTACCTTCTCAGTTTATCACATCCTCACCGGGAATCAATTCTTTTTTCGCCTCCCTGATCGTATTTAATCCTCCGGCACTTCGATCTTCTGATTAAACTGATCCAACAGCAGGGCTGCCACAATACCGACTGCCAGGCAGAGCAGATTGTTCACGCAGGAAAAAGTGCTCACCGTAAAGCTCCTGAAGGGAATGATCACAAGTGTAGCTGCCATGACGATTCCGACGATTCCATGAAATACCATGGCATAATGATGCTCCATCAGCACCGTCACTGCCCTTGCCAGCAAAAGCACAGTAAGAAGTGCCCCGATCCCTGCCGGGATCAGAACCGCCATGTCCAGTCTCCCGATCCCATCCACAAGCGGTGTATACAGTCCCAGCGGCATCAGCAGTGTGGAAAAGCTCATACCGGGTGCGATCACGCTTAACGCAATACAGAAGCCGCAGAACAGATACCAGCCAAATGACGGTGCTATGGTAACCTGAATGATCTGCAATAAGGTCAGCAGTATCAAGATCATTCCAAAGCAGACCACTGTCATCAGCAGATCACTCTTTTTTCTTCCCTTTTTCCCTGCCTCCCGAAAGAGTGATGGCAGCATACCGCCGATCAACCCTACAAACAGACAGACAGAAGGATCCGGATATCTGGTGAGCAGAAAGCCAAGTATCCTGGCTACCACCACAAATCCAAAGCCTCCGCCAAGGATCAGTGGAATCAGCATCCGGTAATACCTTTTCATGGCTGATCTCGGATGGGAGAGCAGTTCCATAACAGGCTGGTAAACCCCAAATACCACACTTAAGACACCTCCTGAGATCCCTGGCAGCACAGCTCCAAGGCCGATCAATGCTCCCTGCAGAAAATGCAGCAGCAGAAAGGAGGTCTGACCCTTAGTTCCATGATTTTTCTTTTTCTGATTCATACATGTACGTCCCCTTTTCCGGGTTCCTTACCCTGCAGTCATTATACAGGATACTATATGTATTTTCCTGCGGATTTATGAATCTGTACATTTTCTTATCAGGAAAAGCGAAGGACCAAAGTCACCTTCAGTCCTCTGCGCGTTCCCTGTATATACTTTTCACGTACCGGAAGGTATGACCGTCTTCTGCCCGGTACAGGCCGCTGGGATAACCGGTCTCATCATGGTAATCTCCATCCGGTCCCTGTCCCATCACAAGATAAATTGCTCCGTTCTCTTCATAAACCTCCTCCGGCATAATGAAGGGACAGTAGGTGGTATCATCAGAAAGGGGAATCTGCGGCTCGCTGATCTCCAGTGACTGAAAATGTCTGCCTCCGTCCTCTGTGATATAAAAGCTTCCAAGGCTCCCGCCGCTGTAGGCAAGTCCGGCATAGCCGGTCTGCCATCTCCCTTCTGTTTCCTGATCAAGAAAGGTAATAAAAAGTGCTTCCCCACCAGAACCGTTAAAGGGATCGGTATTGACAAAGGTACATTCACCGTCCTTTACTCCGATCAGTGTATAATAGCTGCTCCCGCAGGCTCTGTCTGTCGCAAGCAGACGCATCTGTGTACCATCAGAAAGCGTGTCACTGCAGGCAGCTTCCAAAGACAGATAATAGGCTTTCTGCTCTTCTGTCACAGGAGCCGGTGTCGGCTCCTCCGGTGCCGTATCAGTCTGCGCCCCGTTCTCTGATACATCAGTCTGTACCCCGTTTCCTGCTTCGCCGCTCTGTGTACCATCCATGACCGTTTTCTGCTGTCCTTTATCAAGCGGCACTGTTTTCCCATGTAATGCAATCTGTATACCGGCTGCCGGCAGCAGTAAAGCGATCAGTGTAACAATAATAACAATCCATCCGTTCTTTTTCATCCTGCAAAGTCCTGTAAGCCCTTTCCTGTATACTGCAATGCGATCCGATCCTCCGGATGGACTTCTGTCAGATACAATACGATAACAAAGAACCATTCAAGCGGCTTCATCAGCAGATACACAAGATCTGCGATCCACCTTTTCCGGATCATCCTGGCTACCGGAAATCCGTAGGTATCATAAAAATGCCGTACTCTCCGCTGAAGCCCCGGCGTCCTCTCCTCCAGGATCTGTTCAAAGGCATTGGCAACACAGAGCTGCCTGTTCACCGTCACCTCATGACCATGGCGGATCCCCCGTCTGATGGGATGCACGATCCTTTTATCTCCACCTGCTGCCACCGTGCAGAGATAATGTTCATCCACCATAACATTCGGCGGAGCGATCTGTGTGGAAAGCCTGAAATCGCTGGTTTCTGTAAAGGCCTTGATCACGGCATCCGGTGCCTGGCCAAACAGCAGCAGAATCAAAATCAGAATGCCAAGAAGGGGCCACATCAGCAGAAGCGCCGCTGCCGGCCAGCGCTTTGCTTCTTTTAAAAGATGGTTGACAGCCCCAAGGAAAGGAACGCTGTCGATCTTACTGCTTCTCTCTGGATCCTCCCTGTACTCATCCATTTTCACAAGGATCAGCCGTGCTGTGATCAGGAAATAATTCAGGGGAACCAGTACCAGATACAGATCCATCCAGTCCGCATATACTTGCCAGGTAAATATCACAAGCAGAGCACCTCCAAGATAAACTGCTGCCATGGCAAGCACAGTAACAAGCGGTGGTGTTTTTGAAGCGTCACTGAACTTTAAGATCAGGAACCCGGTCAGCGCCACGCAGGCGATCACGAGTATCGTCAGTGCTGATCCCGTATAGATCGGTGTGTGCATCTCTGCATTGATCAGCTGCTCCTGCCAGTCTGCACGGAATGAGATGCTTTTTCCCAAAAAAAGATAAAGCAGCTCATAAAAAAAAGCCAGCAGCATAACATAGAAATCATAGAAAAGCGGATCCGACTGTCTGATTACTGCTGTTTCACAAGCCACTTCTTCCGATCCTGCAGGCTCCTGCCTGGTTCGCCTGCACATCCTGCTGATCAGCAGATAGACTTCATAGGCTGTCAGGAAAAATGGATAGCATAGAAAAGGCCCATAAAACAGGCATCCCATAAAGAGATAACTCAATTCCGGCATTCCATCTCCTGCTGCCACACTCAGCACAACAGCTCCAAGCGATCCCAATATCATCGATCCTGCGATCTGTCCGATGTAAACAAATTTCCTGTTCTTTTTCATATACAGTCTCCTCCCGGTGCCTGTCACTTTCAATGTAACTGTACTATAACATGTTATCCTATGTTCAGCAATAACTTGATAGAGTAAACTTACTGTCAGTTGGAGAGTCGCAGAAGATTCCCTGCTATAGACTTGC
>QULQ01000055.1:303-585 GCA_003490145.1 Lachnospiraceae bacterium OM04-12BH | reverse complement strand
GTGCGGCTGGATCACCTCCTTTCTAAGGAAAAAGTAAGGGTTACATTACTGTCTAGTTGTCAAGGAGTCCATGTGACGGAAGACAATGGAAAAGAAAATGGAATGCCAGCATTCCAGAGGCTTTGACATTGGCTTCAGGCATAAGGCGATTGACCGAGCACGAGGTATCCGAAGGATGCCGAGGGTGAAGGGGAATCGGCACATGGACGAAAGAAAAGACAACAAACAATTCCGGTGGCGATGCGCTTAGGGGACACACCCGTTCTCATCCCGAACACGATG
>QULQ01000055.1:0-293 GCA_003490145.1 Lachnospiraceae bacterium OM04-12BH | reverse complement strand
GGGGACACACCCGTTCTCATCCCGAACACGATGGTTAAGACTTAAGCGGCCGATGATACTATACTGGAGACGGTATGGGAAAGCAGGTGGCTGCCGGATTAAAAAAAGAATAAAAGACTAACCGGGGCTTATAGCTCAGCCGGTTAGAGCGCACGCCTGATAAGCGTGAGGTCGGTGGTTCGAGTCCACTTAAGCCCATTCGTAGGAAGGAGACATTGAGATCCGGAATACGAGTCGTACCTTGAAAACCGAATATCAGATCAAGTATCCAACGTCTGTAAAGGAAGGAAACT
>QULQ01000054.1 GCA_003490145.1 Lachnospiraceae bacterium OM04-12BH | reverse complement strand
CCCTGTGACTGCTGCCAGATAAAGCACTCCGCAATAAACAAAAAATCTGTATCTGTTCCTATATCCGCCATCTCTTTTTTCCATAAAAGTATCAAAAAAGTATAGCGTTCCTTTTACTTCCAGCATTTCCGCAATAAATACCAATACCCAGAATGTCATGTTATTCTTTTCCCTTATACAGCATATATTCCCTCTTTACCTGTGCATATCGTGCCTTGGGAACCGGAATCTTTTTTCCTGTCGTAAGTGTCATCACATAACTGCTGATTTGGGTAATGTATTTCATATTTACAAGAAAACTTAAATGCGCCCGCACAAATCCCATATTCTTTAATTCGTTTTCCAGTTCATCCAGTTTTTTATAAATCTGAAATGTCCCTTTTTCTGTATAAAATACATTTTTGTGAAGCTCTGTTTTTATATAAATGATGTCATCTGCATAAAGTTTTATCGTTCCTTCCACAAAACGAAATTCGAGAATCCTACTGTTTTTATTAATTTCTGCTATCAAATCATCCATACATTCTTCTATAGTATCTGCAAGGTTATCTTTCAGCAGAAAACGGCTTGCTTTCACCTTATATCCATCCAGTGCGTAATTCATGTATGCCGTCAC
>QULQ01000053.1:359-641 GCA_003490145.1 Lachnospiraceae bacterium OM04-12BH | reverse complement strand
AAAAGCACCCCGGTGCTATATGTCAACAATTATAGATGCCTGTACCAAGGAACTGCTGTCATGGGTTCTCAGCGAATCATTAGAAATTGATTTTGTATTAGAAACAGTAAAACAGTTAATAGAAAAACATGGAACTGATTTAAGCACAGAAACATTAATACATAGCGATCAGGGTTCCCACTATACCAGCATTAAATTTATCCAATTGTTAAAGGATAATGAACTGAGACAGTCTATGTCACGTAGAGCAAACTGTTGGGACAATGCTCCTCAGGAATCATT
>QULQ01000053.1:0-349 GCA_003490145.1 Lachnospiraceae bacterium OM04-12BH | reverse complement strand
ACGTAGAGCAAACTGTTGGGACAATGCTCCTCAGGAATCATTCTTTGGTCATATGAAAGACGAACTGGATCTGTCAGAGTGCTACAGCTATGAGGAGATATTAAACGCAGTTAGGGATTGGACAGAATACTATAATACAGAACGTTATCAATGGGACTTAGCAAGGTTGTCACCTGTTGAGTATTATCAATATATGACAACAGGAATTTATCCTCTGATAATTCCTAAAGCAAAAGGTGAAAACAATCAATCAGAGGCATCACTTTGATGCCTCTACACAACAAACAAATATATAATAGAAATCTGAAAAGGAAAAAGTCATAGTGTCCTTGACAAAGGGTACACTTTA
>QULQ01000052.1 GCA_003490145.1 Lachnospiraceae bacterium OM04-12BH | reverse complement strand
GCTTAGGAGTTCAAGTCACTACAGAAAATCTATGTTTTTCTTGGTCAACATAAGTCAAGCAACAACTTGATTTTACTGACTTTCCTGTAAATCCATGTCAAAATAAGAAAACTGAAAATCATCCAAGTTAAGCACCTCTCGCTGACAAATGAGTGACACTGTCACCCTGAGGGTTCAACCATTCCGTTCCTGCGAATTCATATTTATGGCTACCATTCTCACTGAATATGCGGTAATGATAACACTGTTTTCTTATTAGATTATCTATATTATAACGTGTGTGAGGTCGGATGTCGATTGTTTTTTGACCATTATTTACTCCGCATTACACGTACTCTCTTCTATGTTATAAAATCAAGCATCTTCTGCATATACACCATCTCCATAATATAGAAAAGAGGAATCCCCGCAGGTTCTCCCCCAGTCGCAGGCCTCACAGGTTTCTGCAACGCGATCACTGTATTTGCAGTTTATTCCGCAATGGGAATGAGTTTTCGGTCTCCATCCCGACCACTGGAACAGGTTTAAGGTCTCTGTTCCGACCTTATATACATCTTTTATATTTTAATTATGCAAGATAACTTTAGAATCTGCAACAAGTTGTTGCTAAATTAACTGCTTATTTATGAACTCAATTCCGTTACCAGTGAAGAATATCTTTTTGTCCGGTTCTTTATATCCT
>QULQ01000051.1 GCA_003490145.1 Lachnospiraceae bacterium OM04-12BH | reverse complement strand
AATACCTGATCCTTGTCATCCTGATCAATTCCAAGATACCGTTTTGTGATCTGATAGGAAGAATGGTTATAGATATCCATCAGCATGGCAGGCGGCACACTCTGCTTCCAGGCGTGATAGCCAAAGGTCTTGCGAAGGGAGTGACAGCTGATATGCTCCGGCAGACCTGCATAGACGGCAGCTTTTTTGATTATGCGGTAGGCCTGGTAGCGGCTTAGGGGACTGCCTTTATACTTATGGCTTGGAAAAAGAGCATCATCTGGATCCAGGCTGGTAAGGTGGCATGCGGATAAAGCCTGCCTGACCTCCTGGTTTATATATATGGAAGTATTTTTCCCGGTTTTCCTCTCCGTAATTTCAATGTGCCTGTTAAAACAATGCTGCCGGAAATCCCATACATCTGCGATGTGGAGCCGGAGGATATCCGAAATCCGGAGGGCGGTATTAAGACCAAGGATAATAAGGGCATAATTGCGGCTGTCAGGTGAAACCTCCTGATAATATTTTTTGAATTGTTCCAGCTGCTTTACTGACTTGATCGGCTGTGTTGTACTCATAAAATCTTTTCTCCTTTCAGGCATACTGCCAATGTCCATTCTCCGGACATGACACGGATATTGCAAACAATTTACTGGAGCAAAAATGAAACATTTGATTACAGAATGTTTCATTTTTAAAAAGGAAAGCAGGGAGGTTTGGCTGGAGGCTCCGGATCCATGGAGCAGCAAAGCAGGATACCAGCAGACAGGGAGGT
>QULQ01000050.1 GCA_003490145.1 Lachnospiraceae bacterium OM04-12BH | reverse complement strand
CATCGGCTCTCAGTGCCAAGGCATCCGCCCTGCGCTCTTTTTAGCTTAACCAATAACTTAGGAAGCGGTCTTTTTCGTTCTGCAGACTGGGGAAGTTTACTTCCTCATGTCTGGGGAATGAAAAAAGATCGTTTGCGAAGCAAAGGATACGAAGAAGGCTCTGCCTTCGAGTAACCGCTCCGTTTCTTTCTTCCTTCGTTTTTATGCTGTTAATGTCTAGCGTGACACTAACAACATTCATTGCTTTGTTTTTCTTTGTTAAGAAATAAATCTCTAGATGTCTCTCTTAATCAATCTACTTGTCTGTTTTAGAAGTTTCCTTCCTTTACAGACGTTGGATACTTGATCTGATATTCGGTTTTCAAGGTACGATTTGTGAAATTTCTTTCACAGTGGAGACTAAGAGATTCGAACTCTCGACCCCCTGCTTGCAAGGCAGGTGCTCTCCCAACTGAGCTAAGCCCCCATGGATCCGGCAGCCACCTGCTTTCCCATACCGTCTCCAGTATAGTATCATCGGCCGCTTAGGTCTTAACCATCGTGTTCGGGATGAGAACGGGTGTGTCCCCTAAGCGCATCGCCACCGGAATTGTTTAATTGTGTTGCTCTACTTCGTCATGCGCCCGAATTCCCTCACCCTCGGTATCCTTCGGACACCTCGTGCTCGGCCATTCGTCCTATGGATCATTCCAGTCTTTCAAAGACCGATGTGCAAGCACCTCTTCTTTAAAAGCCTGTCATGCTCCGCATGACTCCTTGGCAACTAGACAGTAATGTAACCCTTACTTTTTCCTT
>QULQ01000005.1:92424-230308 GCA_003490145.1 Lachnospiraceae bacterium OM04-12BH | reverse complement strand
TGCTTTGGTTTGAGTGTAGCATAGAAGTTTTCATTATGCAATAAATGTTTTTCCGTTATATGGTCTTAAATGGCTTTTCTGGAAAGCTGCTTCACGGTTTCCTTCAGTTTTTCATATCCTTCTACCGGATCATCGATATCTGCCACGGCACGCTCCATCGGGCAGATGCCATCTCCGGTACGGTTGCTGATCACCTGAATGCATCTTCCATAGCTGATCTTCTTGTCATGTGCAGTCAGATATTCCTCTGCAGCTTTGCTCATCAGCTCTCCATAAATATCACCGGCTCCGCCAAGAGTAAGCAGCATGGCTGCAGCCTTTCCCACGATTTTATCTACGATCACCGCGTCAAACAGGATCTCACGGTTATTCTCCATCACCTTCATGATCGGGCGGATGCCATTGCCAAGATCCTGATATACGATCTCATTCTGCCTGATCACGACAAAGGAAGCCTTTCCCTCTGCGATCAGCTGCTTTGCCTGCTCACGGACTGTCTGCAGGGCATCTGACCGTCCGGGCATTCCTTCTCTTCCCATCAGCTTTTCGAATACCTTCACGCATACCGGAACGAGGATCAGCTGGATCACGGTACCGGGGATCCCATCGATATTGGAAGCAAATACACTGGCAAAGGTAACCGGCTTATTTCCTGCAAACATCATAACAGCGAAGATGATCCCATGCACGATCCTGCCCGGGATCATGGCTGCAAGCAGTGCCAGATAGATCTTCAGCTTTCCGGAATGATAAAACAGGCCGCCAAGGAGTCCATAAACTGCAAGCTCACCGATCATCACCGGAAGCATCGGGTAAGGTGCCGGCATTCCGGTCAGGATACTTGACAGGATTGGTGTAATGATGCCCCCGATCAGTCCGTAAAGTGGTCCGCAGAGCATTCCCATCAGATATACCGGTAAATGCATGGGAAGCAGCACGGTACCGGGAACACCGAAAGCATGTCCGGTAACAAAAGGAATGATCAGGCCTGCTGCCACCAGCATGCCTGTGACTGCCATATTTCTTGTTTTACTATTCTGTCTCATCTGTCTTCTCCTCTTCTGTTCTTATTGCAAGGGTGCTTTCAGCTTTCCCATCTTGCCGCCCTTAACTCCGCCAAGGGAATTCTGGTTCAGGATATTGGTATCAAAGGAGAAGGTTATGCTTTCCTCTTCCCTTACTCTCTTTAATGCCAGCCGGATCATCCGGTCAAGAAGCTCCGGATAGCTGATCCCTACAGGCTCCCACAGGTAAAAGGCCAGGGAACCCGGAATGGTATTGATCTCATTAAAGTAAAGCTTTCCATTTTCCTCATCGATCATGAAGTCGATCCTGGCTACACCGTTACAGCCAAGCTTCTGGAAGGATTTTACTGCCAGCTCCTGTACTTCCTTTCTCTTTTCAGGAGAGAGCTCTGCCGGGATCTTACGGGACACGCTTGCCATGCCCTTTGAGCCGCTGCCCTTGGCATTGCTTACATATTTATCCTCATAGCTTAAGATATCCTTGGTATGCAGAGGCTCTTCGCATTCGGAAGCAACCGCCTCATTTTCATCTCCAAGTACGGCGCAGTTGATCTCACGGAGCTTTGTGATCGCATGCTCAATGATGATCTTTCTTGCATAAAGGAACGCATCATCAATGGAACTAGTGAGCTCACTGCGGTTTCTCGCCACACTGATCCCCACACTGGAGCCAAGATCTACTGGCTTTACGATAGCCGGATAGCCGATCTCCTTTTCCACCTTATCAAGAATGCTGTCGATCTCCGCATAATCGGATGTAGTGAAGCAGTAGCCATCCAGCACCGGAACACCATTCTCCTTCAGCACCACCTTGGATGCGTATTTATCCATGCCAAGGGCAGAGGCCGTCACGTCACAGCCCACAAAGGGAATACCAATCGTTTTTAAATAGCCCTGCAGGGCACCGTCCTCCACATTGGTTCCATGTACGATCGGGAATGCGATATCCACTTCTATGCTCTTTTTGCCAAATAGCTTCACCGGATAGGGCATCAGCACGATGTGATCGTCCTCATTCACAAGGATTACTCTCTGTGACTTTGACAAAAGTCCCGGAATATCTTTATAGGCCTCGATCTTGCCGATCTCCTCGCCTACATACATTTCATTTTTCTTGGTAAGATATACGGGAATAACCTCGTATTTCTCCTGATCCATACTCATGATCGCCTGGATTCCGGAGATGACGGATACCTCGTGCTCCACACTCTTTCCACCAAACATTACTGCCACTCTTGTTTTCATGAACTGCCTCCTTAATAATTATCCGGAAGGTCATTTTCCAGCAGAATAAATTTATGGCCTTCAGCTTTAATACTATATGCAAATGACAGAGCATCCTCCAGCTTTTCAAATACTCTGCAGCTTTCCTGTGAAAATCCGCTCTCCAGTACCCCTTTGTGGATGGGGGCTGTATGCTTTTCCCCTACTAAAAGGATATAATCGCAGCAGTCTGCCGCGTAGGTACCGAATTTGTAATTGTATTCCTCTTCCTTTTCTCCAAGCTCTACCATGCCGGGTGTGATCAGGATACGGACTCCCTCAAACTGCTTCAATGTCTCTACAGCTGCCCGGGAGCCTACCGGATTGGAATTAAACGCATCATCAATGATCGTATAATTTCCTCTTTCCAGAAGCTGCATCCTGTGTGCGACCGGCTGGATCCGGCGGACCGGAACCTTGAGCTGCTTCAGCGGAATACCAAGTGTATTCGCCACCGCAACAGCACCTGCCACATTGATCACATTGTGCTCACCAAGAAGCCTCATCTGGAAGGTTTCCTTCTCTCCATCCGGAGCTGTCACAGTGAACTCCGTACCGGTACGGGAAAGCTTCACGTCCCCTGTCTGATAATACTGGGGAACCTCTCCCTCTTCGATCTGGCTTTCCAGCTCCCTGGCCTTCGCCCATTCTCCAGTAGTATAAAAAATCTTATTTTTGTATTTACCACTGTGGTTCCTGATATATTCATTATCCCCGTTCAGGAAAAGAAGCCCCACCTCCGGCAGGGCATCCGCCAGCTCAAACTTGGTGTTTACGATATTGTCCATATTAAAGAAGGTTTCCAGATGCTGGGGGCCTACGGAAGTAATGATCCCGTGTTCAGGATGAACGATATCACAGATCTCCTTGATATCCCCTACATGTCTGGCACCCATTTCACAGATAAAGATCTGATGGGAGGGCTTTAAGGAACTGCGGATCGTCTTGACAACACCCATGGGGGTATTGTAGCTCTCCGGTGTGATCAGCACCTCGAAATGTTCCTTTAATAAGGTATCCAGATAATATTTCACACTAGTCTTGCCATAGCTTCCGGTCACACCGATCACGGTCAGATCCGGCACACTCCGCAGCTTTTTTTTCGCATCATTAATGTAGTGCTGGTTGATCATGCCCTCCACCGGCCTGTTGATCCAGTTTACGATCACAAGTGCAATGATCTGCAGCGTAGTCAGAATGGCAAACGCACCGGCAATCCTGCCGACTCCAAGAAATACACCTGTCAGAACAAGCAGTAAAATCACCAGGATGCTGTCCGTCAGTATCAGCCTTTTCACACGGGCTGTATAGACCAGCTTCTTCTTGGTATTGGTTTTCTTCAGATAAAGATAATACTTCATGCAGATCAGGACGGCGGCAGTCTGCAGGAGCAATGTCACGATACCCGGCAGGCACATGCTTAGGATGCCGGAGATCCCGATCAGGATCAGCAGATACTGTCTGCTTACATTTTTCTTAAGCCAGTGGATATGTTCTCCATTTTTGTATCCATTTAGCTGAAACATATGCAGATTATAGCGCAGCACATATAAGAATGCCGGCAGTGTCAGCACGGCGCAGAGGATACTGATGGCTGTAATGGTTATCATGGTAAAAGCACCTTTCTTTTCGTTTTATTCCCCGCCTAGGCAAAGTATGCCTGCATAATGCTCCGGAACAGCGCCGGGTTCTCCAGAAAACTGAAATGTCCGGTGCCGGGAATCACCGCAAGACCTGCCCCGGGGATCTTTTCTTCCATGAGCTTCGCATCAGCGATCGGTGTTGCCGTATCCAGATCTCCCCAGATCAGCAGGGTATCCTGTCTGATCCTGGGCAGAAGCTCTGTCAGGTCCTCATTGACTGCCTTCACAAGGCACTGGCGCATCATGGGCGATGCATTCCGATAATCGGCTGATCCCTGACGGTTCCTCCATTCATCGATCAGTCTCGGACAGATGGCATATACCAGCTTCAGGTTTACGATCTTTTTCAGCACCTTATAACGTCTGATCTTCATTTTCTGTTTCCAGGTTTTCTTTGGCAGGATCCCTGCACTGTCGATCAGTACGATCCGCTCTATGGTAAAGGGCAGGCTCTCTCTTGCTGCCAGCCGTATGATGACTCTTCCTCCATAGGAATGACCGATCAGTGTTGCCTTCTGAATGCCAAGAGCAGCCATGAAATCCAGAAAGAACTTTGCATAATCCTCTACCGCCCAGGGTTCTCTTGGCTCATCGCTTGCCCCAAAGCCCGGGAAATCAAACTGCACTACCCGGTATCTGTCTGAAATACAGGCCGCTACTGAATTGTAGGTAGCAAGCTCCGTACCCCAGCCCTGCAGGATCACTACCGTATCCTCGCCCTCTCCGGTTATCTGATAGGCAATTTCATATCCATTCACATTTATTTTCATAAAACAGAAGTCCTTTTATTATTCACTTTATACAGTTTTCCCCGTTTTGTGCCGGTGAACCCAGTAAAGCAGTCTTATTATAGCATTTCCTCTATTTTGTGTCATTATAAAAATGAAGGAAAAAGGCTCTCCGCGAAAAAGGCTCCCGCCGTATGGCAGGAGCCCTGGAACTCTTCTATTACATCTTTACGATCTTTACATCATATTTCTTCATGGTTTCACCACTTTCAACAGCCTTTTCTGTAAGAAGGTCTTCTTTTCCTGCAAACCTCTCTGGAACCGGCAGCACCTGATCGGTGAAATTCATCAGGAAGCCGTATTCCTGTTCGCCATTCCATCTGCTGACGATCTCAAGTCTGGCTTTCTCCCCAGATGCACCGCTGATACCGGCCTCCTCCCTGACTTTGTCAAGGATCATTTCTATTCCTTCCTCTGACGGATCACTTCCTATATAATAGGTGCTTCCTGCACCATAGGTATTCCTTGTTACAACCGGGCTGTCCTTATAAAAGTCACTGCCATATACTGCAAGTGCCTCTGCACCTTCCAGATGCATGATATCGCAGACAAGCCTGCATTCCGCCTCTCTGCCATCTGCAAAGATCATCTGATTCTTCTGATCCGGGAACAGAGCATCAATTTCTTCTACCCACACGCCGGCAAGCTCACGAAGGGGACCCGGATATCCGCCAAGATATACATTATCAGACTGATCTACAATACCGCTCATATAAGTCAGGATCAGGACACCACCCTGCTTTACAAAAGCAGTCAGTGCTTCCTTCATGCCTTCCTTTACCATATAAAGAACAGGCGCTGCCACTACCTTGTAGCCAGCAAACGTATCCTCTGCTGATACCATGTCTACCGGAATGTTGTGTTCGTAGAAATAACGGTAATACTGATGGATCTGATCCACGTACTTCAGATCCTCGGAAGGGCCGCTTGTATATTCCAGTCCCCAGTAATTGTCCCAGTCAAAGATCATGGCTACTTCTGCCCGGTTCTCTGTTCCAAGGATATGCCTGCCAAGTCTTGCCAGTTCTTCTCCAAGCTGCGATACCTCACGGAATACTCTGGTATTCTCTGTTCCTGCATGGGCGATCACCGCACCATGAAATTTCTCACAGCCGCCCACACTTCTGCGGAGCTGGAAAAACTGAATGGTATCTGCTCCGTGCGCAAGCGTCTGGTAGCTCTGTGCCCGCATCTGTCCGGGACGCTTCAGTGAATTGTACTTCTGCCAGTTCTGCTGGCTGGGTGTCTGCTCCATCAGCATAAAGGGCTCTTTCTTTAATCCTCTCATCAGATCATGGGTCATGGCTGTAAAGCTCCAGGGGGTATCCAGTGACGGATAGTTATCCCAGGAAACAATATCCATTTCCTTCGCCCATTTGAAATAATCGAGTCCCTTGTATGTGCCCATCAGGTTTGTGGTCACCAGCGCATCCGGACTGACTGCCTTGATGGCATCTCTCTCCATGCAGTAGTTTTCCAGCAGACTGTCGGAATTAAATCTCTTATAATCAATAGAAAGACCTGCAAATGCAGTATCCTCGGTCCCGATTCCATCACCCAGGACATTTGGAAGTACGATCTCATCAAAATCATAGAAGGTATGTCCCCAGAATTCAGTATTCCATGCCTTGTTGACAGCCTCGATCGTCTTATATTTCTTCTTCAGCCAGACACGGAATGCCTTTTCACAGTTCTCACAGTAACACTCTCCGCCGTACTCATTGTTGATGTGCCAGCAGGTAATATGAGGGTTATGTGCATAGCGTTCTGCCAGCTTTGCCGTCAGGCTGACCATAAACTTCCGGTAAACCTGGGAATTAGGACAGGCATTATGACGCTGTCCGAACTTATGATGTCTGCCTTCATAATCAGTTCTTGCCACCTCCGGGTAGCGCTTTACCATCCATGCAGGAAGGGCACCTGTAGAGGTTGCCATGACAATATCATCCTCTTCTGCAGAAAGCATGTCTACGATCTTATCCAGTTCATCAAAATAATAAGTTTCTTCTGAGGGCTGAAGCTTCGCCCAGGAAAAAACATTGATCGTGGCACTGTTGATACCGGCCTTGCGGAACATTCTCATATCTTCCTTCCAGACCTCCTCCGGCCATTGATTGGGATTATAATCCCCGCCATACAAAATTCTCTGAAATTTACCTGCCATATTTATTTCTCCTTATGTCCTTTATTGTTCTTTCCAGCTTCTCTTAATGCTGATTATAACTGTTCTTTACAGCTTCGTGTGTAACATGATAAACTAATAACTATAACATTTTGAAACAGGAGAAGTACTATGCCTATTTTTTTCAGGAACACTCCGCTGCAAGAGCCTTTTACGCTTGATTCCGCAGGTTTTGACTGGCATCAGGAGCCCTGGGACAGACCGGAGGGTTATCCACTCTATCACTATTTACAAACCGAACAGGGCTGTGGCTCATTTACTGCCTGCGGCAGGACATACCTGCTTACAGAGGGTGATGGGCTTCTGATCGCCCCTTTTGTTCCTCACTCCTACCATGCAGAAGGTGCAGACTGGATCACCACCTTTGTCACCTTCACCGGCACCCTGTCAGATACCTTTCCATCTCTGATCCAGGACAAGGTACGCTTCTTTCCTTCCTCTGATACCGGAACGATCCGGGAGCTGATCCGGGAAGGTGCTGATCTTATGGCTGCATCTCCTGTTGATACCGCTGCTCTGTCGGTCACAGGTTACCACCTCATGCTCCTGCTTTCTGACAAAAACGGCGGCAATTCTGCCAAGGATCATCCTCTGTACCAGTCCTATATTGCACCTGCCCTGCAGCTGATCGCTGTACATTTCAGCGATCAGCTGACTGCTTCACAGATTGCTGCCTCCCTGCATGTCTCCCAGCAGTATCTGTCCCGGCTTTTCCTGCGGTTCCTTGGCTGTTCTGTCTATGAATACCTGACCTTCTACCGGATCAGCCGTGCCAAAGAGCTGCTTCTGACAAACAGGCAGCTGCAGATCCAGGTGATCGGACAGCGTGTAGGCTTTGCTGATGCCAGCCACTTCACTTCCATGTTCCGCAAGCTGACCGGCATGACACCCAGACAGTTCCGGATGCAGTAAATCTCATATATGGAAAACAGGCGGAGCAAAAGCTCCGCCTGCCTGTTATATTTCTTTTTCATTTCTTTTTACTGTACTGCCAGTTCCAGATTCATTTCCCCGTGAGCAGCTTCCTCTTCATTCTCTTCTTTTCCAAGCAGATTTTTCATGCTCTTCATACTGATCACCAGCGTTGAGGTATTATGAAGAAGTGCGGATGTCGTAGGCTGGAACACACCGGCTACGCCGAGGACGATCAGACTTGCATTGATTCCTACGATCGCCTTATAGTTCTTACGGATCCGCTTCATCAGTGCATTGCTCAGTTTCTTCAATGTAACCACTTCATACAGATTATCTGCGCCAATGGTCACATCTGCGATCTCCCGTGCGATCTCGGCACCGTCACTGATGGCAATTCCCACATCTGATGCGGAAAGAGCCGGTGAATCATTGATACCGTCTCCGATCATGATCACCTTCCGTCCGGCTGCCTTTTCCTTCTCTACAAAGCCCGCCTTATCCTCCGGCAGAACCTCAGAATAATATTCATCCACACCGACACGCTCTGCGATCGTCCTTGCGATCCTGTCACTGTCACCTGTCATCATGACTACCTTGGTGATTCCGGTCTTTTTCAGCTCCTTTACCACCTCTGCTGCTTCCGGACGGAGTGGATCTTCAATACAGATCACGGCTGCAAGCCTTCCATCGACCGCCATATATAGGTGGGAATACTCTGCAGACAGATGGTCAAACAGCTCCTGCTTCTCTGCCGGGATCTGTGCCTTTTCATCTTCAAACACAAAATGGCAGCTGCCGATAACTACCTTTTTATCCTCCAGCATGGAAGAAATTCCATGGGCTACAATATATTCCACCTTGGAATGCAGCTCCTCATGTACCAGATGCTTTTTCTCAGCCTCCCGTACCACGGCCTTGGCCATGGAATGAGGGAAATGCTCTTCCAGACAGGCTGCGATACGAAGCAGCTCATCCGGTAACTTCTCATTGAAGGAAATCACTTCTACTACTGTAGGCTGCGCCTTGGTCAGTGTTCCTGTCTTGTCAAAGACAATAGTTGTGGCATCTGCCATGGCTTCCAGATACTTGCCGCCCTTTACCGTAATATCATGGGTGCTTGCCTCACGGATCGCTGACAATACGGAAAGAGGCATCGCCAGCTTCAGTGCGCATGAGAAGTCTACCATCAGTACAGAGATCGTCTTTGTCATATTTCTGGTAAGCAGCCATACAAGACCGGTTCCCAGGAAGGTATACGGTACCAGTCTGTCTGCCAGATGCTCTGCCTTACTTTCCAGAGAGGATTTCAGCTTCTCGGACTCCTCGATCATCGCCATGATCTTCTCATACTTGCTGGAGCCGTTTGCCTCCTTTACCTTAAAGGTGATCTCTCCTTCTTCCACAACTGTTCCGGCATAAACGGTACTACCTTCTGCTCTTCTGACTGGAACGGATTCTCCGGTCAGGGATGCCTGGTTGACCATAGCCTCTCCTTCGATCACACAGCCATCGAAGGGAATGACATTTCCCATATGTACCCTGACAGGATCCCCACTCCTGATCTCAGTAACAGGAACCATAATTTCCTGCCCATCACGGACAAGCCATACCTTGCTGATATTCAGGGACATGCTCCGTGCCAGATCTCCGACTGATTTCTTATGTGTCCATTCTTCCAGGATCTCTCCAAGTGAAAGAAGAAACATTACGGAACTTGCCGTAGAAATGTCACCTCTAAAAATAGATACACCAATCGCTGTGGCATCCAGTACCGGCACTTCAATCCTTCGCCTGGCAAGAGTCGTCAGTCCCTTCCAGATGTATTTTACGGAAGTGATCATGGTGATCCCTGCCCGGATCGGATAGGGAAGAAAGATCTTGTTTCCAAAATAGATCACTGTTTTGTTGACCAGCCTGTCCCAGTACTCCCGGTTCATCCGTCTGCCGGAATTCTTAAGATATACCTCCGGCACCTGCGCCCTTTCATAGGTAAATGCTTCCAGCACAGAAAGGATCTCCTCCCGGCTTCCCTGATAGCTGACCGTTACATCTGCAGTACGCTCCTGGATCTTTGCATTCATGACCTGTTCCTTTGCATCCAGATAATACTGCAGGATATCCGCCTGTTCAAAGCTCATTCTGCTCTGCAGGATATGGATCCGCATCCTGCCTCTGATTTCATGCTTTATTATAAATCTCATAGCCTTACTTATTCGCCTGCAGCTTCCTCTGACACTTCTTCAACCTTTGCTTCTGCAGAATACTCTTCATCATATTTAGCAGCTCTGTCTTCATTGATCTGCTGTGCTTCTGCGTAGATATCTTCTGCATTCTCCTGGATATTGGTTGCTGTTTTCATGACGCATTCTTTCGCTCTGAGTACTGCAGCTGTACAGTAGGTATAAACTTTCCTGGCATCCCTGCTGGAAAGAATTTTAATCCCTGCTGTTCCAAATAGGACTCCGGCTGCGAAAATACCGGTCTTTTTTCCATCAATTTTCTTAAGGTTTAATTTCATCTTTTGCACCGTACCTTTCTTTTTTTATAAAAAATTATTATAGCGTCACCGTGCCAAAGATTCCATTCTTTTTTCGTTATTGAGAAACATAATCAATAAGCATGTTTTCTGTTATTTTTTCCGTGCAGCTACTGATCCTTCAGCGCCTCCTTCAGCGTATGCCATCCAAGAACCGCACATTTGACTCTGGCAGGCATATGAGCGATATCTTTCAGAGCCGATGCTTCTTCAAGCTGGTCGATCTCCTCATCAGAAGCTTCTCCCTTGATCATCTTTAAGAAAAGCTCTCCGAGCTGCAGAGCCTCCTCCTTTGTCTTTCCAATGATCATGCCAAGCATGATATCCGCAGATGCACTGGAAATAGCACAGCCGTCTCCGGTGAAGGCACCATCTGTGATCACACCGTCCTCTACCTTCAGCTTCAGGAAGATATCATCTCCGCAGTTTGGATTTTTTCCTTCCAGAACAATATTGGCATCCGGCAGCTCATGCTTGAATTCCGGGCGCATATTGTGCTCTGTCAGTATCTCATTATAAAAATTTCTATTCTCCATAACCCATTCTCCTTCTGATGGATGCTACGCTTTGAATGAGCCTTTCCACTTCTTCCGGGGTATTATAAAACATAAAGCTGGCTCTTGTTGCTACATTGTCTCCCAGATAGGCAAGCAGCGGCTGTGCACAGTGATGTCCGGCTCTTACATCGATCCCGTCAGAGGAAAGGATCTCACTGACGTCATGCGGATGCACCCCCTCTATGGTAAAGGCTACGATACCGGTATGGTTTTCCGGTCTTTCCGACCCGAGTATCTTCACATGAGGAAGCTTTGCGATTCCTTCCATGGCCTGTCTGGTCAGCGCTTCTTCCTTTTCCATGATCTCAGGAAAGCCAATACCCTGAATATATTCGATCGCTGCAGCAAGGCCTGCTGCCCCGGCTGCATTCACCGTACCAGCTTCAAATTTGTGAGGCAGCTCCGCAAAGACCGCTCCCTCCCTTGTCACGGACTCGATCATCTCACCGCCGGTCAGGAAGGGCGGCATGGCATCTAACAGCTCCCGCTTTCCGTAAAGGACACCGATTCCCATGGGACCAAGCAGCTTATGCCCGGAAAAAGCCAGAAAATCAGCATCAAGCTTCTGCACGTCGATCGGCATGTGGGGTGCACTCTGTGCGGCATCCACGACAACGACCGCTCCCACCTCATGTGCCCTTTTGCAGATCTCCTCTATGGGATTCTGGCAGCCAAGGACATTGGATACCTGTGCCACAGCTACCAGCTTCGTTCCTTCGTGGATCCCCTTTGTCAGGGTTTCCTCTATAAGGGTGCCATCCTGTTCACACTCAAGGAAATGGAGCTTTGCCCCTGTCACCCTGGCTGTCATCTGCCATGGCAGGAGATTGCTGTGATGCTCCATAATGGATACGGCGATCTCATCTCCCGGCTTCAGATTGGTAAGTCCATAGCTGTATGCCACAAGGTTCAGGCTCTCTGTTGTATTTCTGGTAAAAATGATCTCTTCTGTGTGGGCTGCATGAAGGAAATCACATACTGTCTTTCTCGCTTCTTCATAGCTTTCTGTCGCTGCAAGGCTTAAAGGATAGAACCCTCTCATGGGATTGGCATTCTCTGTTTCGTAGAAGGCTTTTTCCCGCTCGATCACGCAGGCCGGACGCTGGGCTGTTGCCGCATTATCAAGATAGGCTGTCTCATTCTGCATCAGCAGGGGAAAATCTTCTCTGTAATCACGCTTCATCTGCATTTTCCTCCCTTGCTGTCTCAGGCATAAGCTTTTCAAGCTGCTCCATCACAAGCTGCCTGGTTTCCTCATCCGGTATCTCAGGGCAGAGCTTTTCAAGCTTTGCTCTTGCCATCATATTTTCTGCTGTTTTCCTGCCTATGCCTCTTGCTGCAAAGTAAAACAGTGTCTCTTCATCCAGCTCACCAATAGTTGCCCCATGGTTACCTTCCACATCCTCCTCTGCGCAGAGGATCAGCGGTATGGTCTTATTGACGATATCATCTGAAAGAAGCAGTACCTCCTCTACCTCACTTCCCTTCGCTCCACAGGCGCCCTTTTTGAAATCAATGGTTCCACGGAAGAGCTTCTGTGCCTTATCCTTCAGGGTTCCTTCTGCCGTAATATCACAGGTCGTCTTTTCCCCTCTGTGATCGGCGATCAGGTTAATATCCAGTTTCTGCTCTTTCTGCAGGAAATATCCGATCTTTACTGTCAGATCCGATTTCCTGCCAAGAAGTCCTGCATTCACTTCACTGTAGGTATTCCCTGTTCCAAGGAAAAGCTGAGTTACAGATACCCTGGCATTCTTTTCTGCCTTTGCCGTAACCTTATTGATCAGTGTCTGTCCTTCTGAGGGCATACATATCTGGATCAGATGGATATGACTGTTTTCCTGAAGCTCCAGCTCCGTGTGGAATTTCAGCATTCCAGTTTCCTTTTCTTCCGGACTGCCAAGCTGCTCTACGACAGTGATCTCTTTTCCGGCTTCTGCTTTCACAGGAAGGCTGCCTTCCCCTGCTGCCACCTTTACTTTTACAAGCTGATCTGTTTCTTCTATTTTGATAGCTGCTTCTTCCATCTTCTCCGGCACCGTAACAACAGCTTCATTCACATGAAGCCAGTGCCAGGTTTTGGAAGGAAGCTGATTGATCTTGATCTCTCTGTTCTGCTCCATTATTATCCTCCCTTATCCGATGCTGCCCTTCATTTCCAGGCGGATCAGATTGTTCATCTCCACTGCATATTCCAGCGGGAGTTCCTTGGAAACATTGTCGGCAAATCCGCTGACGATACAGGCTCTTGCATCCTCTTCGCTCATGCCTCTGCTCATCAGATAAAATACTGCTTCGTCACTGATACTGCCAATCTTGGCCTCGTGTCCGATATTGGCATCCTTGGTCCTGATATCCATTGCCGGTATGGTATCCGATCTGGAAATGGAATCCAGCATCAGAGACTGGCAGGAAACTGCTGACTTGGCATTTTTTGCTTCCTTTGTCACCACTACGGAAGAACGGAAGGTACTGATCCCTCCATCCTTGGAAATGGATCTGGTATTCATATAGGAGCTGGTATCCGGTGCGCTGTGTACGACCTTGGCACCGGTATCCAGGTTCTGTCCCTTTCCGGCAAAGGTAATACCGGTAAATTCCATTTTGGCACCCTTTCCCTTCAGGATACTCATGGGATACAGATAGGATACGTGGGAACCGAAGGATCCGGAAACCCACTCGATGGTTCCTCCCTCTTCTACCAGTGCTCTCTTGGTATTCAGATTGTACATGTTCTTGGACCAGTTCTCAATCGTGGAGTAACGCAGTCTTGCATTCTTTCCTACGAACAGCTCCACACATCCTGCATGGAGATTGGCTACATTGTACTTCGGTGCAGAACAGCCTTCTATGAAATGCAGATCTGCTCCCTCGTCCACAATGATCAGGGTATGCTCAAACTGTCCGGCTCCCGGTGCATTCAGTCTGAAATAGGACTGCAGCGGAATCTCTACGGATACACCCTTTGGTACATAAACAAAGGAACCGCCTGACCATACGGCGCCGTGAAGGGCTGCAAATTTGTGGTCATTTGGCTTGACCAGCTTCATAAAGTGCTTCCTCACCATATCGGCATATTCACCGTTCAGGGCACTTTCCATATCTGTATAAACAACACCCTGCGCTGCTACCTCTTCTCTTACATTATGATAGACCAGTTCAGAATCATACTGGGCACCGACACCTGCCAGGGACTTTCTCTCTGCCTCCGGGATACCGAGACGCTCAAAGGTATTCTTGATATCCTCCGGTACATCAGACCACTTGGCCTGCATTTTGGTATTCGGTCTGACATAGGTCACGATCTGATCCATGTTCAGTCCTTCTATGGACGGTCCCCAGTCTGGAACCGGCATCTGATTATAAATCTGCAGGGACTGCAGACGAAACAGCTCCATCCATGCCGGATCATGCTTTTCTTTGGACAGCTTTTCCACGATCTCAGGTGTCAGACCGGCATTGATCCGGTAAGCATCCTTCTCTTCATCCCGGAAATCATAGATGCTTCTGTCTATATCCTCTACATGACTTTTTTCTTTCATAATGTTACCTCTTTGAATCCCTTTTCATTGATCTCATCTACCAGGGATGCATCTCCTGTCTTTACGATCTTTCCTTCTACCATCACATGGGTATCATCCACGGAAAGATACTCCAGGATCCTCGTACTGTGGGTAATGATCAGAAGACCACCGTCACAGTTCTTCTGGTATTCCTCGATTCCCCTTGAAACAGTGCGGACCGCATCCACATCAAGACCGGAATCGGTTTCATCCAGAATGGCAAGGGAAGGCTTCAGCATCAGAAGCTGCAGGATCTCTGCCTTTTTCTTTTCACCACCTGAAAATCCCACATTCAGGTCACGTTCTGCATAGGAAGGATCCATCTGCAGGATTTCCATGGTCCTTGCCAGCTCCTTCTTGAAATCCCAAAGGCGGATCCGCTTGCCGGTCTTCTGCTCCAGGGCGCTTCTGATAAAGGCGCTTAAGGTAACACCGGGAACCTCCAGCGGATTCTGGAAGGAAAGGAAGATACCATCCTTCGCTCTCTCATTCACTGCTTCCTCTGTTATATTCTTTCCCTGAAACCAGATCTCACCCTCTGTGACACTGTATCTCGGATTTCCCATCAGAGCGTAGCCAAGGGTCGACTTGCCGGTTCCGTTCGGTCCCATCAGTACATGAGTCTCCCCTTTATTGATCGTAAGATCCACACCGTGCAGGATCTCTTTATCTTCCACATTTACATGCAGATCCTTCACCGTAAGCAAATGCTTTTCTTCCATAATTACTCCTCCTTCTTGTCAGGAATGTCCTGACTGTTTTCCATATTCTGTGCACTGTCTGCCACATCCTTTAAGGAAATGGAATCCAGATAATTATTGATGACATCGGCAAGTCCCTGCCAGATTGGCAGCGTATAACACAGATCTGCCTGATCACAATGCCCTGCATCCTCTTTCAGACAGGCCACCGGCGCCAGACTTCCCTCTGTCATACGGAGCACCTCTCCTATACTGTACTCCTCCGGTTTCCTTGACAGGTGATAGCCGCCCTTATGACCACTTGCTGCCTCGATCAGATGTCCCTTGGACAGGACTGTCGCAATACTTTCCAGATATTTCTGTGAAATATTTTCCTTCTCGGATATTTCCTTCAGCGGTACATATTCTCCTTCCGGCTTTCCTGCCAGATAGACCATGATCCGCAGTGCATATCTTCCTTTTGAAGAAATTACCATTGTGCGGTGTTCCTCCTTTTTTCATCTATGGAGATAGTATTCCTATTCGCCTACCATGTCAATAGGTAAAGCGCAAAAAAAGAATCCTGCTTGCAGGATTCTTCGGTCTTTAGGCAATCACTTCTTTGATCGCTGCAAGCAGCTCATCATAGGTTTCAAAAGCAGGATACTGCGGATACTCCTGTTTGATCGCATCTGTTGTGCGGAACAGGAAGCCCGCCTTGCTGGCCTCGATCATGCCAAGATCATTGTGGCTGTCACCGCTTGCGATCGTATCATAGCCGATAGACTGCAGAGCCTTTACTGTCGTATATTTGGACTTTTCACAGCGCATCTTAAAGTCTGTGATCTCTCCATCCGGTGCCACTACCAGAGAATTACAGAAGATAGTCGGATAGCCGAGCTTCTTCATCAGCGGTCCTGCAAACTGGGAAAACGTATCACTGACAATGATCACCTGTGTCAGGCTGCGGAGCTGATCAAGAAACTCCTTTGCTCCCGGCAGAGGATCGATCTTCTCAATAGTCTCCTGAATCTCCTTCAGTCCAAGTCCATGTTCCTTTAAAATGCCGATCCTGTATTTCATCAGCTTATCATAATCAGGCTCATCTCTGGTTGTTCTCTTTAACTCCGGGATCCCTGTCTCCTCTGCAAAAGCGATCCAGATTTCCGGTACCAGTACACCCTCAAGATCCAAACATACGATTTCCATAATGCCTCCATTCTGCTGTTTTCGCAGCTTCATCTCTTTATCTCTCTGTCTCATTATAGCGAAAAAGTATCTCCACCGCTACCCTTTTTTCTTCAGACCTCTATATAATAAGGACAGATATCCTCATATGTGCCGTCCTTTAACAGAAAGCCTCCCGGAATGATTCCCAGCTGATGGAATCCAATTCTTTCATATAAATGTCTTGCATGGACATTGGAAGCCACAACAGCATTAAACTGCAGAATGCGGAAATCTTCTTCGTGAGCCTGTCTGAGGCAGTCCCTGACCAGCTTCTCCCCGATGTGCAGTCCTCTTTTTTCTCTGCTTACCGCATAGCTGGCATTACAGATGTGTCCGCATCTTCCCACATTGTTGGGATGCAGGATATAAAGACCAAGTACTTCTCCTGCCTCATCCTCTGCTACGCCGCAGTATGTCTGCTGCGCAAAAAATTCTCTGCCGCTTTCTTCTGTCAGTACCTCTAACTGGGGAAATGCAATGCCATCCTCTACCACTTCATTCCAGATTTTCACCATGGCAGGAATATCCTTTTCCCCGTATTTTCTGATCTGTATTTCTTTCATTCTATACACTGCCTCTGTTTCATAAGTTTCTGTGTATATTCTGCCGGCAGCAGCCCTTATGCGTTCTGTAACCGGATCTGTTCTTCCTCCAGCATGGGATAGCGGATCAGCTCTGTGCCATCCAGCTTCTCCCTGTGCATGTCAACCGCTGTGATCTGCCGGTTCGTATAAGTCGTGTAGTAATAGATGCCCTTTGTTGCATTACAGCAGGAGGTATAAATGGTAATTTCGTATTTGCCATTCTCCAGTTCGCAGCATCCTCTCGTCTGCTCAACGCTTCCAAGGATATGGAAAAACTGTCCTACACTGTCTGCTTCCCCTTCTCCTGATCTGGCATGGAGCTTTGTAAATGCCACCCGTACAAAACGGGATGCTGATGAAAGATCTCCCGGAAGTCCAAGGGCTCCCATCCCTCTGCTGTAGGTTTCCAAGGAAAGCTGGTCAGAAAACAGATTCTCTGGCTGCCTGCTTGAGAGCTGCATATAATTGTTCAGCTGGAACATCTGCATAGGAAATGGTGGATTGTTAGTCAGGACACCTGGCGCATTCTCATAGATCTTAAGTCCCTCAGTGACTGACTCCACAGTAATGGCTTCCTTTTCATCTGCAATGATCCAGTGCAGCCTGCCATTTGGGAGCTGTTCCTTGAATCTGGTATCTGTGATCTGTATTTTTTTCAAAATTTCTCTTGCTTCTTCTGTATTTTCACACTGTGAAAGAATATATGGAATCAGTTCAAAAACTGCCACATTCTCTTTCCCTTCCCTTACTTCTCCATAAACAGCATTCCCTACGAAATTGAGCCCGGCCATGCCAAGTCCCTTTTCGTTGACTGCATCATAATATAATGGATAATCCTCTTCCACATGAGCCATGCCTATGATTGCATAATGCTCTCTTTTCTCCGGAAGATACCGGAAAGAAAAAGGATAGTTCCTTGGTGTCACTGTTATTTCCTCACCGTAGGAAAATTCATAATCCAGTGTTCTTCCAAAATAAAAATCTTTTGTACGATAAGTTGCCGCCGTACACATAATTCCATCTCCTTTCTGTCAGAGAATAATAATATTCGCACACTTTACATCATTGGCCAGATCATATACCTTGCCGCTCTGCAGGCCAAGCACCTTGGGCCGCAGTACAGCGTAAGACAGATTCTCTACTACCCTTGCCATTTCACCCGTACTCAGCATGACATCACTGCCAACCGGATACAGGATCACACTTTCCATAAAGCATTTCATTACTTTGATATCCAGTTCTTCCGTCATGGACATGATCATCTCAACTGCCGCCCTTGGAGAAAAGGGTTTCTTATAAGGGCGTTCTGTCACCAGTGCATCATAAATATCAGCTACTGATATGATCCTGGAAAACAGGTGAATCTTCTCCCCGGTCACCTGCATGGGATATCCCTTTCCATTCATCTTTTCATGATGCTGCAGTACCCCGAGTTTGACCTCCTGCGAGATATCCTTCTTCGGCTCCAGAATATGATAGCCATAAGTAGAGTGCATTTTCATAATGGTAAACTCATCATCTGTCAGTTTACCCGCTTTATTCAGGATTTCATTCGGGATTTTGGATTTTCCAATATCATGCAGAAGTCCGGCGATACCGATCTGATAGACCTGATTATCATTCAGTCCATATTTTCTTGCTACGATCATGGCCATGGTAGCCACATCCACGCTGTGCTTAAAGGTATACTCATCACTGACCTGCAGGGCACCGATATCCACCGCTACTGCATCATTATCCTCAATAGCCTTCAGCAGATCATCTGTGATACTCCTGGACGCATTGGTAAAGTCTGCAGAATTCGTATCCTGATACAGGTATTGTACTCCCTGCGCCACACGTTTCCGCACACTTTCTGAAATTTTAACCCTGGCAGGATCCTTTACTCTAACCTTGTCATAAGTTTTCTGAAGTGCTGCCGGCAGAGACTGTTCTTCTTTTTCTACCTCCTGATCAGGATCTTCTTCCCCCTCACGGATGTAAATGCCGCCAACCCCCATTTTTCTCAGACCCTCAATATGAAAATCCTCAAGTGGTGTTCTCCTTGCGATCAGCACACGACCGGCTCTGTCAATGATCGCCTGATCCAGGATCATTCCCGGCTGTGCTGTTCTAAGCGGAATATATCTTCTCCGTACCAATTAGTTTTCTTCCCTTCTTTTACCCTTATCCTAAAAGCTGACGGATCTCCTCCTTATAAGGCGGGATTGTCTTCTTATCAGAACCTTCCTCACACAGCCATGGTGTTTCCAGGATCTTCGGTATTTCTTCAAATCTCGGATCGTGGACAAGCTTTTTCAGTACCTCTTCCCCAAGGTATCCTTTTCCGATATTAGCATGCCTGTCCTTATGTGTACCACAGGGATTCATGCTGTCATTGATATGAAATACTGCGATCTGTCCAAGTCCAAGCACCTCATCAAAGTGCTGAAATACTCCTTCATAATCATGTGAAAGATCATATCCGGCATCATTCACGTGGCAGGTATCAAAGCATACCCTGAGCCGCTCTTTTTTATGAACCCCCTCATAAATCCTGGCAAGCTCTTCAAAGCTTCTGCCGATCTCACTGCCCTTGCCGGCCATGGTTTCCAGTGCAATGAAAACATCGTCCTCATTCTGATCCAGCACCTGATTTAATCCCTTAACGATCTGGGCTGTTCCGGCATCCACACCCGCATCCAGGCAGGAGCCGGGATGCAGCACCAGTATTTTACTTCTCATAGCTGCAGTCCTTATGATTTCCTTTTCCAGGAATTCTACAGCAAGTGTGAAGGTCTCCGGCTTCACAGTATTTGCCAGATTTATAATATACGGCGCATGCACAACGATTTCGTTAATGCCTGCCTGCGCCGCATATTCCCATCCTTTTTCGATATTCAGATCTTTGATTTCTTTTCGTCTTGTATTCTGTGGGGCTCCTGTATAGAGCATCAGGACATTGGCACCATAGCTTTCTGCTTCCTTCACAGAAGCAAGGAACATGTCCTTTCCCGCCATTCCCACATGGGATCCTAATTTGATCATGCCTACTCCTTTGTTGTCTTCTCTTCCACCTTTTCTTCTGCTTTCTCTTCCTTGATCTCCCAGTGGATCAAAAATGTCAGTGCCGCCCGGAGCGCTATGATGCCCGCTACTGTAGCAATCTCTTTAAAATCCCGGACTGTTACTGTTTTCAGGATCTCACTGCAGAGCTTGAACTCCAGTCCAACGGCAAGCCCCTGCGCCAGTGCAAGCTTCATATCCGGTCTGCGGCGGAGATAAAAATAAAAGCCCTTCAGTCCGGAGATGATAATTACGATCACACCGATAAATTCAAACACGAGGATCGCAACCTCTACAATGTGATGCATCAGATTTTCAAAGAATTCCAACACTGTCATCTGCTACTGTACCTTTCTTAGCTTTCTGTCATATTCCTGACATATCTGCACTTTGGGAATCCGGAACACCCATAAAACTGCATTCCTGCTTTGTCTCCCTTTTTTGCAGTTCGAAGTACCAGTTCCCTGCCACATCTGGGGCAGACCCCGGAAACAACATTCTCTGTTTCCTCTGCTTTCATGCTTTCCGCTTTACTGTCATTTGCTTCTGATATGTCTTCTGTCTGTTCTGCCAGTTTTTCATATTTCTCAGCATAATCCTTGCGCTGCTCTTTGTTTCTTCTCAGGATTTTTTCCGCAATCTCCTTCATTTCCTTTTTCGTAGATGGAAGCTCCCTGTTTTCACTGATCAGTTTCTTCATAGTTCCAATTAACTGGTCTGCCCGAATCACCTGATTCTTTACTTCTTTTGTGGCAAATCTGTCATTTACAATCGTTTTGGGATTTGCCAGTACCACCAGTGATTTATTCCAAAGATCAAAATTCTTTCTGATCCATGCTCCTATCAGGAAATTTCTATTCTCTGCCCTGCATTCCTTTAAAACAGCCATATGCCGTTCATTCTGGGTAATAGGTGAATAAATGCCCTCCCTGTGCTTCTTTCCACCATATTCCATAGTCCGGATAAAATTTCCTTTGGAATCGATTTCGATATTTCCAAAAAGATTCTTACATTCAATAATAAAGTTCAACTTTGCTGTTACAACAATGAAATCAATCTGTGCTCCAAGACCATCTCCGGTTTCCAGATAAATATCCTGAAGCACATACATATCCATATTACTGTTTTTCAGTTCAAACAGTATATTCTCTTCTCCCTGGATACCTGCCTTTGTAATTGCAATTTCCTTCTGGATCTGCTCAAGTGCAGTTCCTTCTGCTTTTTTCTGAAGCAATTCCAACTTTTCCAGATATGCCTGTGCATCACTGGTTCCTTTCCGAATCACCACTTCCGGTTTTGTGAAAATCCCCATAATTCCCCACCATCTCTTACGCTCTGCAAATATATAAATATTATACTTATCAACCGTCTGTTCGTCAATTTTCGAAGTATAAAGCTACACCAAAAAGCCGGTGCCAAAATATCACTGTTCCGGCCAGATATCTCCCTCATTCAGACCGTTTTCTGTCAGGAATTTGTCTTCTGCCATAACCTCTTTTGTCAGGCACTCTTCATTCTCCAGCACAACAAGGCATTTCATTTCTTCTCCTGGCATCCTTTCTTCACAGCCATATTCACCATCAAAAATCTGTCTGATCTTCCACATATTTATTCATTCTCAATCTGGATCTGACATACCTTCATGGCATTCAGCGCCTGTGTATGACTTTCCGGTGTAACACCTGCACAGCACTTTGCATCCACAATAATGGGAACCTCCGGGAAAAATGCCTTTATTACCATGGCATTGGAAATAACACAGATATCCGTACAGAGTCCAACCAGTGTTATGCTTTCTATCGGCTCCTGATCTGCCAGCTTCTGTAGTCTCTCCGGCAGTCTGTCACTGCCAAATGTCAGTTTATCAACAGGCTCTTCTGAAACCAGCTCTGCTATTTCCTTTCTGATCTGCCAGCCATTGGTTCCTTTAATACAATGCTTTACCGGCAGATTCTTTCCTTCCTGCGTTTCCAGATAATTTTCAAAATGAGTATCTCTGGTTGACAGAACCATACCATCAAAATTTCTGATCTTATCTGCTACAAAAGGAACGATCGCCTCTGCTTCCTTTGTTCCCAGTGCTCCGTCAATAAAATCATTCTGCATATCCACTACAACTAATACCTTCATCTGAGTTTCCTCCGCTTCAAGACAATACTTTCCTCTATAGAATTTAATAAATGGCGGGGGAATACTCCTCCGCCATTATACTTCTGTCCGGCAATTACGCAGCCTGCCTGTAATCTATTACAGCAATCTCCTGCATTAACTTTTTTGCCATGTTTACAATATACTCCAGTTTTTCCGCTACTTCATCTGTATAATATTTTTCACCGCACTGATCACATTCCAGACAAGGAACATTTTTTACCACGATAATGCAGTTCTTGTAATTCACAACATGCGTAGTAGTGCTGTTTATTGTTGAACTGTTCTTACAATACATACACATAATCATCATCCCTTTCTCCTCGTCTTTAAATCTGCTTCAAACTTCTTCGTATCCGGATAATATGCAGTAATAATATATATTTATAGTATCACATCCAGCCACAATATGCAAAATCCTGTTCCCCATTGTATAGCCAAAAATCAGACAGCTTGGGTTAGGAAAGTCATCCGGATACTCTTCTAAATTCAATATAATCCCCTTTCCCTATTAATTACTATTTCCCCTATTATTTCTGCTCATTCCTGCTTCTTTTTACACATTCCACATAATTCTCCCCCACCTGTTCCCGCAGGTAATTCGGCGAAAGCATTGCTGCAAAGTACAGTGTTTCCAACGCCTCCTCCTGTTTGGCGGTAGGACTGGAGGGCACGACCACCCGCGTCTGCCACACCAGCATGCAGCCTGTATATTCCACCATAAAAAGAAGCGGCTCCATGTTTTTGTCCATTTTTTTATTGATCGAAATCTTATCCTCTCCAGCTATCTGTGCCAGCTTTTCGATGTGGGAGGGTGTCGGCTCCTCCACGCTGCCATCCGGCAGGATCACACATTCGCAGGGATTCTCATCCATTCTGTGGGCATTGATATAGTCCATTATCTGCATCAGCCAATTCCTCCCAGTGCAATTCCAAGAACCAGTACAAGAATACAAACCGGAATATAAATGTATTTACAGACCGGATAAAATACTTTCGTATATTTCCTTTCTCTTCCCCTGTTAACCTGCTCCTCCACGTAACTCTTTCCTAGAACCCAGAAGAACATGATCCCGGCAAGTCCTGCTCCCAGAGGACAGATATAAATGGACAGCACATCCATCCAGTCTGATACGATTCCCTGGATGACCAGGGAAATGATCACACTGATGCCACCAACCAGCGCACAAGCTGGCACTCTTCCGAGCTTAAGCTTCTCCTGTACTGTGGCGATCGGTGCCTCATACAGATTGATCAGTGATGACATTCCTGCAAAGAATACCGCTACGAAAAATACGATCATGATCACGCTTCCCCCTGCCATGGTATGGATCAGATTGGGAAGATAAATAAACAGAAGACCCGGACCTCCCTGATCCAGCTGTGCCCCTGTCATGGCCATTGCCGGAATGATCACAAGAGCTGCCAGAAGAGCCGCCAGCGTGTCGAAAAACGCTACTCTTCCTGCAGATGCCGGGATATCCTCCTGATCTGGCAGATACGAACCATAGATCAGGGTTCCATTTCCTGCTACTGACAGGGAAAAGAATGCCTGTCCAAGGGCAAATATCCATGTTGCAGGATCCTTTAAGGCTGCCGGATCGATACGGAAAATATACTGATACCCTTCCCTTGCCCCAGGCTGAAAGGCTACATAAACTGCCAGGATCACAAACAGTATAAAGAATGCCGGCATCATTACCTTATTAGCTTTTTCTATTCCATGCCCAACACCGAGCATCAGGATCACCATACAAAGAATCAGCGCTATGATCTGCCATCCATCATTTCCAAATGCCGATGCCATCTCTCCAAAGGCTGCTGCATATCCCTCTGCACTATCCATGGAAAAACCGGTAAGTGCCCCTGCTGTATACTTCAGGATCCATCCCATGACTACTGTATAGCCGATCGCCATGGCAAGAGAGCCAAGCACGGGGATCATTCCCAGTATTTCTCCTATCTTCCTTTTTCCCTTTTTCTCACAGGCAATACCAAAAGCATCTACCGGACCCGATCTTGCCGCACGTCCGAAACTCATTTCTCCTGTCACACCGGTAAATCCAATAAGGATTACAAAAACAACATATGGGATCAGAAAGGAGCCTCCTCCATAAAGTGATACCCTTGTTGGAAACATCCATATATTTCCCATTCCCACTGCCGAACCAATACAGGCTGCAACAAACCCAAAGCTGCTTTTAAATGAACCTCTTTTTTCTGACATAGCTTATCCTATCTCCCTTATATTACCTTAGTTACATCAATCCACTCTTTACTGCGGGAAAACCTTTCCAGCTCCTCCATATTCAGTTCAATGGCACTGTTACTGCTTCCGCAGGCAGGAAATACCGTAGGAAAACGCTTCAATGATTCATCCAGATATGTGCTAACACCCTCATTTACTGCAAAGGGACATACTCCGCCAACAGCATGGCCGATCAGCGGTACTACCTCATCCATTGTCAGCATTTTTGCCTTCTTCCCAAATTTAGCTTTATACTTTGCATTGTCGATCTTAACATCTCCTGCCATGACAATAAGAACAGGCTCCTCCCCTACCATAAATGATAAGGTTTTGGCAATTCTGTATGGTTCACAGCCAAGTGCCTGTGCCGCCAGCTCTACCGTCGCACTGGATACCGGAAATTCCAGTATTCTGTCTCCCATTCCATATTGTTTAAAATATTCCCTCACTCTGTCAATTGACATATCATGATCCTTTCTGCCGCAGTATTCTGCCTGTATTTCTTCTGTCTTTTCCCGCATACACTATATCAGAATATTTTACCCCTTTTTTCAATCTAAAAAAAGGGGTAAATGAAAAAACATTTATCATTTCATTTTACTGTGAACATTCCTTCTTACAAAGAAGAAACAGGCAGCCTGCATGATGATAGTCGCCAGCCAGGAAACCGGATAGGAGATAAACAGCACTGCCAGAGAGCGGTGTGCCGGAAAGATCAGATAGATCCAGATAATCCTGGTTCCTACTGTTCCGATAACAGACAGCAGCATGGGCACTGCAGACCGTCCCATTCCACGCAGTGCTCCCGGGATCAGATCCATGATCCCACACAGAAAATACGTGACCGTAGTATAAAGAAGAATTTCCATGCCACAGGCAATTACTGCCTCGTCAGAGGTATAAATATGTAACAGCTCCGGTCCGAAAAGATAGGCACCTCCGCCCATCAGAAGTCCGATCACCACCGTCAGGATCAGGCAGTCCCGAAGCACCAGATCCATCCTCTTTTTCTTCCCTGCGCCATAATTCTGGCTGGTAAAGCTCATACATGCCTGTGAAACAGAGTTTATCGACGTGTACAGAAATCCGAAAATATTGTTGGCTGCAGTATAGCCCGCCATCGCCGTAGAACCGAAGGAATTCACGGAAGACTGCAGCAGCACATTAGAAAAGGTGATCACTGTACTCTGGATTCCTGCCGGGATCCCCACCTGAAAGATTTGCAGAAGATAAGCCGGGCGGATCCGAAGCTTTTTAAGAGAAAGCTGATAACTGCTTTCTGTCCGGATGAGACAGGATAATACCATTACACAGGAAATACACTGGGAGATCACCGTTGCGACTGCTACTCCCGCCACTCCCATGGAAAAGACAATGACCAGAAGCAGGTTCAGAGCCGCATTGGCTGCTCCTGAAATAACCAGAAACAGCAGCGGCCTCTTCGTATCACCTACTGCCCTTAAGATTGCAGCCCCATAATTATAAAGCATGAAAAAGGGCATTCCCATGAAATAGATCTTCATATAAAGAGCTGCCTGACTGATCACATCATCCGGTGTATCCATCAGCTCCAGTGCACCTCTCGAAAAAAACAGTCCTGCAAGAACCATGATACATCCGCTGATCAGGGCAAACAGCATCGCTGTGTGTACTGTTTCTGACATTTCCTTCTGCTTCCCTGCTGCATAATATCTGGCGGCCAGCACATTGGCTCCCAGCGAAACACCGATAAAAAGGTTGATGAACAGATTGATCAGGGCAGTAGTGGATCCCACTGCCGCCAGCGCCTGACTGCCGGTGAAGCGTCCAACCACTACAATATCCACTGCATTAAACAAAAGCTGCAGGATCCCTGACAGCATCAGCGGCAGGGAAAACGAAATCAGCTTATCCATGATCGTTCCGTTGCACATATCAATTTCGTATTTATTTGCCTGCACTTCTTTTGTCATTCCTGTTGCCCCTTCAGTCATGTTTTCTTTCAAAATACTCTCTTGCAAACTCCATGTCCTGTACCAGTTCAAGAGTACCTATATACTGGCCATTCCTGTCTCTGACTGCCATATATTTCACCAGCATGATCCTGCCGTTTTTATTCATCCACACCGGCACCTCATCCAGTGTACCCGCCCGGAACTCTTCAATGATCCGGCGTACCTGCTGCTCTACTTTCGGTGGATGACAGGAAAATACTTCCCGCCCCAGTGCCATGGCAGGACGCTTAAATACCTTATGTCCTTCATTAAAAAACCTGTTTTTATTTTCCACATCTACAAAGGTAATTTCCATCGGGATCGTGTTCAGCATGGCTTCCAGTTCTTCTACTTCCAGATGCCCGCCTGCCATCACGATCTCTCCGTCATCGGATTCTCTCTGACACGCTGTTCTCTCCTGCAGGATCTTCTCTGCCCTCTCCCAGCTCTTTGGTTCAACCGACAGACAGACATCATAATCCTTCGCATCCTGATAGATTCCGATCCACTCTTCTTCTGTAAAATGAACTGCACAGTTAGGAAACAGAATATTGGCTTCCTTGTAGATCATTTCCTCTGCCCGTGTCATGGCACGCTCCATACGCTGTTTCCACGCTTCATCCTGTCCCTTTGCTTTCGCAAGGCCGGATAATTCATCCCGGATCTCGTCATCTGTCGTCCACATCACATCAGACGGACCTGATATTCCATATTTTACTTTCAACAGAGGATATAAAAGATCCCCCTTCTTGGCATAATGGATCGCAAGCTCCCGGATTTCTGATAAAAGTTCCCTGCTGACTGCATTTTCTCCTGTATTTCTACTGCCATTTACTGCTGTTCCAGTGCCTGCTGCCTCTGTCACTTTCCGGTCAAGCTGCTCTCTGATTCTGGCAATAAGCTTCTCAAGCGCTTCATTTTCCCGTGTCAGCGTAAAGAGCGGATGCCCCGTTGTCTCCACCAGTTTCCTGGTTTTCTCTGCTCTTTCTTCCCGAAGAGATGCCACATCCACCGGCTGTCTCACATTCGCAATTTTCTCCTCCAGCGTGGCTCCGTGAAACAGGGCTGAATGAATATCGCAGAGCTTCTGCACCTCTGTAATCGGCATTCCCTCTTTGATCATCTGCTGCTCTGCTTTCATAATTTCTACAGCATCTACGTCTTTAAATTCTCTCATAAAATCCGCACGGACACTGTCAAGGATCTCTCCCTCAGATAACCTGCGCAGATATGACTTAAGCTGTTCCATTCTTTTTCCAGATTCTACCATCTCAAAAACCTCCTGTTTCTGATTATTCTGCCATGGTTTGGGTGGAGTATACACGCATCCATAAAATTGTCACAATTATCAGTATCATACAAACCGGTCAGAAACATAGGTATAAAAAAAGCAACCGCCCTCACCACAAGTAGGTTGCTTTTTTGATTTTGCAATTTAACTAGGGTGAACCGTTAATATGGTAACACTCTATTTTGTAGCTATATCTTAACACTCCGGCTCTGAATCGTCAATCCGATTTTCAAACGATTTCTCTACTTCTTTTCCTGAAAAAATTCAATTTCTTCCTGAAGGGGTCCTCTGCAGAATGCGATCCTTGCCGGGAATGGCGGCTCTGATGCGATCACGATATCCTTGGGTTCTATAAACACTTCATAGCCCGCTTCCCTGACTACTCTCACGCAAGACTCCACATCCTCCGTTTCCAGTGCGAAATGCCGGATAACGCCCTGTTCCTTATGATCCTCTCCATTGTTAAAAATCTCGATCAGGCCTTCTCCTGTATCCAGCATGATGCCTGTCTCCCAGCTTCTTGCCACAGTAAGGCCAAGTACATCCTTATAAAAATGTATGGTTTCCTTATATTCCTCTTCATTTCTGCACTTGAATGCCACATGATGAATTCCACTGATCAAGCTCATTTTTCTTTTCCTCCTCTGCACAGTCCATTACCACATTCTTCTGGTCCGTCTGCGTCTTTTCCTTCCTCTCAGTTGTTTTTTACTGGCCATCTGCTGTGCCAGCAGCTCCACCCGTTTCTGCGGATCCTCTTCTTTTTCCAGTCTTTTCTGGATTTCTCCCTTTCGGTATTCTGCCAGCGTTTCCGCTACAGCATTATAGTCTCTTTCCATCAGAAGCTCACTGATCTGCTGCCTCAGCGTCTCTTCATCTATCTTCTCCGGAATCCGTTCCAGAATCTTTTCTGTCACAAAAGACTTGCTTTTCTCCTTATACTTCGGCATGGCATTCCATTCCTGTAACTGGGCCAGCTCCGGCCGCCAGAGAATTTCCAGTTTCCGTTTCCACTTCATCTTCGGGTTCGCCGCAGCTTTTCGGAGAATATAAAAATCAAAGCAGTTCTCTGTTACCTCGACGGTAATGATCCCCCAGTAATCCGGAACATGCTCTTCAATATGAAGCGCATGGCTGGATCCCACAACTACTATATTATAATCGTAATAGCTGTCATAATCCTTTACCTGCCTGGCAAGTCTTGCGTAAGTATCAGCATCACTCTTGATTTCGATCCCATACAGGTACTCCGGTGTCACCATAACAATATCTGCTCTGGATTTCCCCATGGTTTTTTCTTCCAGAATCCGGATCCTTCCATAGGTTTCCTCCAGGAATTCGAACAGGGGCTCCCTGATATCCCTGTCATGCAATTTTTCCATATTCAGATTTTCTCCGTATGTCTGCAAAGAGGAAAGCCTGTGCAGCCCCAGAATTCCCCATATCTTCCGTTCCGTTTTTTCATGATCTGTCCACATACCGGGCAGATTTTAATTCCTTCCCCGTTCAAGACAACTCCTTCATTTCCAGTCATTCTGGCACCAGTTCCAGCTCTTTCCCTCATTGCATATGGTTTTCCGGCATTTCGCAGTACCTTTCCCAGTTCTTCATAGATCTGCTGGTTCATCCGGCAGTCATTCAGTGCACGATGTGCCCCTTCTGTTGAAAATCCGTAATATTCTGCCAGATCTCCCAGTCTGTAATGAGAAAGTCCCGGAATACAGATCCGTGAAAGCTTCAGGGTATCCACATAATCGTTAGCCAACATCTGTCCAAAGAATCTTTCACAGTCTCTGTAAAGAAATTTCATATCAAAGCCATTGATGTTATGACCGACCAGTACATCATCGCCGGTAAAATCAAGAAATTTCTGCAAGACCTCTGCAAAGTCTGGTGCCCCGGCCACCATATCATCTGTGATATGATTGACACAGCTTGCTGCATAGGGAATCGGCCGCCCCGGATTCACCAGAGAAGAAAACTCTTCGCTCACGACGCCATTTCTGACCCGGATAGCAGATATTTCAATCACTTCATCATAATTGCAGGAGATCCCCGTAGTTTCCAGATCGTACAGCACATAATCCGGCACATATTTGTTCAGTAGTCTTCCCTTTGTATTTCCAAGCATCTCTGATCTGCCTTTCTTCCTACTGCGGATCCTTCACCTGATCGCCTACAAACCAGTACTCGCACATATCACAGCCATCTGCCAGTGTCTTATCCCGGATCAGCCTGGCATGACGCAGCTTTGCTGTACAGTAATCAAGATCGCAGCATACTGGAAGCACCTCCATAAAGCCATGCTCCCTTGCATAAGTTTCCATAGGACATCTGGTAAAGTAATAATAAAACCCGTCTTTGTGCTTTGTTTCATCGAAATGGAAATCCCAGGATTTTTCCGCATACTCCGGATGTGCCTTCTGCCAGGCATCTGCAGCGTGGAGCATGTTGCTCATCTTTTCCACATCCTCTTTGCGGTTCATGTCATTTCCGCCCTTTATGATTTTCACAAGGGGACGGTCCATCATTTCCCGGGTTACCTTCTTGAAATCCTCTACTTTGATCTCTCCGTCAGCTGCTTTCCAGATTGCCATGAATACATAGCCCATATAGGTATTGCCAGCCATGGGATTGTCAGATCCGATATCATCAGATTCCTCCAGCATTTTTCTGTAGACCGCATTGGACTCCCGGATCCACTTTCTGGTCTTTTCCTTTCCGTACTTACGGTACATTGGCTTTTTCACCAGCCATGTCAGCAAACGAAAATAGCTTCCCTTGTACTCCATCATGATTCTTTGTCCTCTCTTATGAAATATTGAAATGTTTCTCCAGAATATCCGCAGCTTCCAGCTCTTCCAGAAGGAGATCGTATTCCTTTTCAAAAGCTCTTATCTACTCCTCTGACTTTCAATGCAGGTTCCTGATCAGATCACAGCTTCTTCAAGTCTGCTGCTTCGATCAGCTTCTGTTTTTCTGACCGGGAAAGCCTCTTGATATGCCACTCCCGGCTCATCGCTTCTTCTTTTGTGTCAAAAGCTTCATAATACACCAGCTCTACCGGCAGCCGTGCTTTCGTATATTTGGCTCCCTTTCCACTGTTATGCATTTCTATTCTCTTTTCCAGGTCATTTGTCCAGCCTGTATAGAAGGTTTTATCACTGCATTTTACAATATATGTATAGTTCATTTTCCCTTATTTCGTGCCAATGGTACCCTTTTGGATACTTGTTGGCCTACTCCCCTTGCAGTATAATCCGTTTGTATAATTATACATAAGTATACTACGCAAAAAGGAGAAAACCAATATGACACACTATGTTCTGTTAAAATTCAAACCCGGAACTGATCTTGATGCCGTGGAAGCCAGTGTCCGTGAAACCTACGAAAAACTGGATCAGCTGCTGCCTTTTCTCACAGACTCGGTCGTTTTCAGGAATTGTGTGGACCGGGATTCCAATGCCGATCTCATGGCAGTTGTCCAGCTTGACAGCAGTGAACATCTTAATGACTATCTGACGCATCCACTTCACATCCAGATGGCTCAGGATTTTAAGGATGCTCTCGCAGCAAGAACATCTTTTGATCATAATTAATAATGAGGGAGAAAAACCAATGAAAAAACAAAACATCTTTGCTTCATCTTACCTTGGCGTCGCAGCTGTATGGCTCGGCGGCCACTTTGGTCCCGGCTTTGCTACCGGTGCCTTCAGTGTCACCTACTATGTAAAATATGGCTGGATCGGTCTCGTCATGCCACTGCTTGCCATGCTGGTGACCGGCGGTGTCATGTTCTATATGACAGAATATGCAAGAAGCCACAATACAACCAGTTATAAGCCCTTTGTCCTTTCCTGCTACGGAGAAAAGGCTGGCAAATTCATCAGTATCATCTATGATCTTCTTTTCCTTGCCACCGTTATGTGTGCCGGCGGTCTTGCTTTCTCAGGCGAAGCAAACGTACTTATGAGTTTCGGCTTCAGCTACTGGGGTGCTGCAATCCCTACTATCATTATTTCTGCACTGCTATGTCTGTATGGATCAAAGCTTCTTTCCCTTGCTTCCAAATATATGATGTATGCCATCGTTTTTGTTGTCATTCTGATCGCTATTCTGAGTCTTGTATTTGGTCAGTATGACCTTGGCGCTGCACTTACCTCTGCCCCTGTCAGCACGAAAGAGCCTAATCTTCTCTATGCTGTTTTCAGTGCAGTTTTGTATGGCTGCTTCCAGTCCACGATCTGCTTTAACGTCATGTCAGTAGCAGATATATTAAAAAGCCGTGAGGAAACCAGAAAAGCGATCATTGCAGGTTATGTCATCACTGTGGTTCTGATGATTGCCATCGCTTTTACTCTTTTCTGCTATGTTACAGTCATCCCGGATCTCTGCAATCCAGGTGTCGTAGCCGTACCCATTATGGCTGTACTCGGAAAACTTGGCTTTTCCTGGCTGACTATCCTTTTTGTTGTTCTGATGACACTTGCAGTCCTCACAAGTGCTGCCGGACTGGCCGGTGCCGGATGTGCAAGATTTAACAAGCTTTTCTCTGGCATTAAAAATGTGCAGCTGCGCCGGGCTGTTATCACCGTCATTCTCCTTGGCCTTGCTGCTTTGGGAGCTTCCTTTGGTATGAAAGCCCTGCTCCAGAAGGGAACCACCATTATCGGATACATCGGAATTCCTTCTCTGGTCATCCCGGCTTTTACGATCGTCCGCTCCCGTCTTGGCAGGAAAACAGATTAAGATATTGCCCAATCGGGTAGGAGGTAAATAATTATTTTATTTACCGTCCTCCCACACCACCGTGCGTACCGTTCGGTACACGGAGGTTCTTTAGTTTTCACATATTTTCAAATAAAACTCTGTGAATGTTGGGTATCCAAGTTCACGGAGTTTCTTATTGTTAAATGCGGTTTGGAAGACAAAATATCCACTACAATACCAGCTTCCATTTCGCATGTTAACACAAATCCACACCTTTTCCTTTTCCACACCTAACTTTTTGAGTTCTCTAAATTTTGTCTTAACTTTCTTCCATTGTTTCCAATAAATTACTCTTGTGGCATTCCAATTTCCGTCCTCTCAAATACCCATTTGCTGATTACTCCAGCATTAAGGTATGTAATACTCATAATAAAGCTGACCGTTCTCATCACGATTGACCGTCATACGGTCTGGCATAAGCGGATATCACTAAGAAATGGACAGGACACCGGCAGGACTGGGGGCAGATCCACTCCCAGCTTGAAATCTATTTTGAAGAGCGTCTGATCGGACGCAACCTGTAAAACCAGCTTGTTTTGGGCAGGTCTTATTGACATGCCCAAAAACTTCTGTATAATGCAGATATGGGCAGAAACCTGAAAAATTGGCTCTGCCCATTTGTAACTATTCATAAATCTTATATCAGTTTTTAACGTTTACACAAAGCTTAAAACGATCTCGGTATATTGATGACCGGTCTCTTTTCCGAATGATGTAGAGGCGTGATGACAAAACCATGCCTCTATTTTATTACTCTTTAATGATCCAATAGCCACTTTTACTTGAACCTTCATACTCTATTAAGCCAATATCTTTCAATTTATTTATTGATCGCTTAACCGTGCTTACTGAAACCTTCATCTGGCTTGCCATTTCGTCTCGTGTCACATGCCCATCCAGTCGAATCAAATTCAAAATAGCTTCTTCCAAAGCACCTAGTCTCTGAGGTTCACTTTGGGGTTCATTTTGGGGTTCATTTTGGGGTTCATTTTGAAGGTCGACTTGTTCTACCAAAAAATCAGGATGAATTGGTATCTCAACGGTAACTGCTCTTCTTTCGTCATCTGTTTCAAATGTCGCTTTAGAAGAACCGTTATTCCTAAGCTCCTCCTGTATAGTCGGAATTCCTGTAGATTTTCCTTCAGTCAAATCTAATTCTTTCAAAAATTCTCCTAGACGCTTATTTCTATAATAACGAGATTTGAATCTCTCTCCTTCCGCAATCGTTTTTTTCGAGATTGAACGATCAATGCCTGGATAACTGATAATTCTAACACAATCAGGTTCAATCTCTATAATTATCGCTTGATAGGATTGATAATCTCGATGATAAAAAGCATTGACAACAGCTTCTTCCAGTGCCTGATACGGATAACTAAAACGACGTATCGACTCCATCTGGTAGTCAACTTTTGTTACCTTCTCCTCGATCACCATATCCTGTAGCTTTTCCATAGTTCTTTTAATCATTGTTGGAACCGAACCTTTGATAACCGGTACTTCAATAAAATTATTCGGATTATTAATACTGCCTTCCGGAAATTTCGTTATTTCAACCTGTGTATATGGAAAAAATTTATCCAAATGGTCACAGAACATCATTAGCGCTACATTTGATATGCATTGTTGCTCCGGTGGTCCTACTAGAAGCTGCATATCTCCAAGCACTTCCATAACACCTCGTTTTCCAATCTGCCTTGCAAGTTTACTTCGTGTTGAATTTAAATGGTCCGTTAGCAATGCAACTGATATATCCGATTCAGTAGCCTCGAAATTAGGTCTTGTATCAAACGGTGCATAATTTGTCATATTGATTAGCTCTCGCTCCTGCTCTACATTTGCACGAACAGAGCTTGTGGCATATCGTATATAATAGTAGTATTTTTTATCTTTTTTTGCAGTAACATGTTCTGGAGCTTTGTACGGTCTTTGCACTCCTGGAGTCACCCATAATACAATAATATTTTTTCCATCAACTTGTTCAATAATTACACGAGGGAAATATGCCGGAATCATGGCATTATTATACCCCAAAATATCTTTTTGTACTGTGTCCAACTCACATTCTTCTAGCCCTTTTACCGGTCTAACTGCAACTCCATTTTTTTCTTCTACTCCTATTAAAACATAGCCCCCACCCACATTATCAAAGTCATTGGCAAACGCACAAATACTATGATAGATATCATCCGGATTCCAAGAAGCTTTAAACTCGATCCTATCAGATTCGACTCTTCGTTTATTTAATAAATCTTCAATACTCATTTCCAATTCCATTTATAACAACACTCCTTCCATGATCTATCGTAATTTAAAAACAGTTGTTTCATCTGACATAGCAACCAGTGAGTTGATACTACTTATGAATTACTAATGATAAATGGAATTTCCTTTTTTATCTGAATCTCATAGTTATTTAGACACGTTGTATACCCTTTACATTCCATTCCCGATTCCAAACAGTCAAGGAATAAATCCCTAAACTCATCCATCTGCTTTTCATTTGATATGGCAAGAGATTCTACATACGGGTTTAATGACACAAATAGGTAAGTAACCTTTTTGCCTCCTTGTAATAATTCTCGTATTTTCTTTAACTGATTTATTGCTCTTTCCGAATAAACTGTGGGAAAAATCGCTTGCTTATCTAGTGAAATAATACTCTTAACCTCTATAATTGTATCCTCCCCAGGCAAATAAATATCCGTCTTATATCCGTCAACTACGATTTCCTTCTGCGGGTTGCTTCTTTTCCCCATATATGCAAAAAGTCTTCTTCCTAAAGAATCAAAAATAACCTTATTTGCCTCCGATGTGTTTAATACAATATAGTTATACTTATACTTAACTGCAAATACCGCATATTTTGTTCTTGCATCTGTAGCCAAATTTTTTCTCAGTATAACCTTCTTACCCGCAAGCTTGAGAAAATTCCCAAGCTTGCAGGATGAAGGAATATAGCATTCAATATTTTCACCCCAGACGTCAACTGTACAAATAAATCGATTTTTCTCTTCCCTCACAAAATATCCCATTTCATACATTTCTTCCATCAGCGATTCATATACCCTTCTGCAAATTCTGTCAATTCTTCCTCCGTAATGAATAAGCCTTGCATGCGTTTAACATCACTCTCTGTAACCATTAGCATGTCGCCCATTCCCAACAGATTTTCTGCACCGGACATATCCAATATCGTTTGAGAATCCGTGTGTGATGGAAGTCTGAAGGAAATTCTATATGGAATATTAGCCTTTAATACGCCAGTTACAATATTGGCACTAGGTCTTTGTGTTGCAATAATCAAATGAATACCCAATGAGCGAACCTTTTGTGCGAGCATAGATAATGAACGTTCAAATTCCTTCCTGTTTCCTTGCATCTCCGCAGTCTGAATCAAATCCGCATACTCATCAATAATAACTATCAATCGTTTCATCCTATTCTTTGCATTTTTTTCGTTGTACGAATTAATATCACGGCTTCTACAAGCTCGAATTTTTTGCATCCTTTCCTCTTTATCCTGCTCATTTATTCGGTTTAGCATCTCCAACGCTTCCTCGGCATCTGTAATTACTTTTCCACCATATAAATTAGGTAAATCCTCAAAAAATACAAAATCTGTTTGCTTAGGGTCTACAATTAAAAATTCAATTTCATCCTTATTGAACTGTTGCAACAAACTTACAATTATCGAGTATAAGAAGATTGTTTTTCCTGAGCCTGTAGTTCCAGCCACCAAGAGATGTGGAGCCTTAGAAATATCAAGCATTTCAAACTTTCCATCAGGTGTTTGTCCTGCTACAATATTAAGCTTTTGCTTATCTCCGTCTAACATGTCCAAATGGTCTACTAATTTAACAGGCTTACCAGCTCCTGCAAATGGAACATCAACAGAAATATATTTTGTACCTCTTATATGATTAACTAATATTTCTCCGTTCGCTTCGAGTTGAATACCAATATCCGCCTTCGATTTTTCGAGTGCTCTAACCGTTTCACCGGACTTAAGCTCCACTGTAAATCGTGTAAAACGAGAAGTTTCCTGTGTCAATTCTGGATTCACCGGCAGCGCAGAAATTCCATAATCCTTAAATACCTTATTGAGTCTATTACATTTTTCGATAATTCGCTCTTTTTCCGCAATCTTCTCTTGCTCATTTACTGTCATTATAGCTTCATCTGAATGAACTGCAGCCTCTGAAGGACTTCCACTTTCTGCCTCGAATGTACTCGCACCTTGCTCTTCAGCCGGTATTTGTTCAGTATGCTCTGACTGCTCTACATCTCTTATCTCTGAATCACTGGAATTATTCGTCACCTCCAAAACATATTCAACTGCAGAAATGATTGCTTGTATTTCATGACTTCCCACTATATTCAATAAGTAATCGTTTCCAGCATACTCATCTTTACCTTTATATGTCCTTTCTCTACTATCTCCTTTTTCAAAGTCTACAAAACATATCTGCTTAGATACTTCAATCTTATACTCACCCGCAAACAACGCATTTAGCTGATTTGTTCTCTCATGTTTTTTGTATGAATCCATTTCCGTTTGAAACAATGTTTCGTATACCTGTTCCCTAAGAATTTCTCTTCTTGAAACAGTGGTTATCCGTTCTGTCGAACCAAATATTTCTTTTATCAGCCCTTCCAACACTGTAGATTGTGCCACTGCATGACCTGATATTGTATCACCATCAATAATAAAAGCATTATCATTATCTCTATAGGTTTTAACCTCTACAATATCGACTGACATTTCCTCTAAACGAATTCCTATTAAATCTGGCAACTGATTATCTTCTCTTCCTGACAACCATTCCTGTGCTAATTGAGTATCTAAACCAACCAAAATAGCTTCCGGATATTTTCTAAGATAATGTATTGCAGCAATAGCAAGTCCTAAACTCCCTTTCCCATGATTAGCATCAAAAATCCTATTTGAACTATGAGATACAATGCTAAGTAAGCCATCATCGTTTATAGATCGGATAGCACTAATAATATTTGCAATACCTTTTTCCTGTGGTACAAAATTACCCAATTTACATACTGCATCTCTATAGCCCTTAATAAACTTTTTGCAGTTCTTAGAATAAATGCCTATAGAACGATACTCATCTTCTCTATAAAACAATTTCTCACTTGCTGCACGCAGTGAAATATCCCAACTCTTTAAGTTTTGATCCAAAATAATCAACCAATCTGCTTTACTTAGCATTAAGTCATAGGTATCCCTTTTAATTGGTGTATTAAAGATACTGCTTGTGTGACTAAAGCTTGACGGATGCTCGTTTAACTTCTCTACAATACTTCCATAGGTAGAAAATACATCTCCTTCATTAGCTGGTCTAATCTCCACCACCTCATCAACAGGATTATATTTATAAACCTTAGGTATACATAGCGGATGAATGTGTATCAGCTTATCATTCTTGACAACCTCTGTTCTTACTTCATTTGGATCAAAGATAATCATTATATGTTGGTCGTCCTTCATATCCGAAAGGATTCTGGAATACACCTGTTTTTTACTCCCAATTTTCAGTTGGAAATTTAAGCTTCTTTTGCCTTTTACCTGCCCTAGCATTCCGTCACTGATAGAGTCATCGTTAATCTCAATCCAGTCATTTGTTGCTTCCTTTGTTCTATAAATAGAAACATCTATTCCAGATATATTAAATTCCCTATCATTATTAAGCTTTTTTAGCATCGACACCATAAGTTCAACTGACGGTGGATCAATAATGCTAATTTTAAGCATCATACCTGCATGCGGATACAAGCACAGATAACGGGTGATACTCTGTTTTAACGCATCTATTCCACTTTCACTTTGATTGATTTGTTTATTAGTCGAATAAATGGGTATATTCCCAATTCTTCCCGTTAAAGGCAAAAATTCTCCTCCGCTTCTGTGAACAGTTGCAGGCAGTAACATAACGGATAAAGGGTCCGGAATATCATCCGCTTTTCTAATAATAAAATTTTTATCATTATCAGAAAGACTACCTTCTTCTGTACTCTCTACTCCTTTACTGTCCAATATTTCATCAGCTAATTTAATATATTTCCAAAGAAATAATGGATTTAGTGGAGTTGGTATAGCATGAAAATTATTTTCGCCTTCTACAAATACATTGTCCATGGAAATAATAGTGTTTACAATTTCCTTTGCATTTGAAGGTGCTATTTGCCAAATCTTTGAAAAATCACTATTTATTGAAATAAGAAGCTTCTCATATGCTACCAAATATTCTGTAAATGCTTCCTTATCTGCCAGAACTGGAAACATAGGTGCATCCTGAAGTCTCAATCTATATTTATTAATTTTCTTACGTGCATCGAGATAATTCCTTAAAGCTTGAGAAATGCTTTCCCCATCTGCCACTAAATCCCCGATTTTGCGAAGACTTTCCCAAACTCTATCCAACAGATTTTCTGTAAATGGCAAATATTCATACTTATCAATATCCGCTATTGCTTCATCTGGAGATTGAACATCGGCATAAATAATTCCACCGTAATCTGTTTCATCCGTCAGCTCTGTTGCGATACGCTCTGTAACGGGCTCCGCTTTAATCTGCATTTTTGTTCCATCTACTTCTATATCAACCCTCTCACGCTTTTCATTATTGCTTCTATTATCAACCTTTTGCTCAAGCTGAGCTAATACATCATGAATCTGTTGTGCGTTTCCTTCAAAAATCATTTGTGATGCCATAGATGTAGGATGAATGGTATTGGTTTTGTTCTTTGGCTTCGGTGGATTGCCTGGCTTCTTTTTTGCAGCCTTTAAACATTCTTCAACCTCACTAAACTCCATTTGATTCAATAATTGCAAATCTTTTTTAGCATAATACTGCAAAATCAATCTCGGAACAGACTTGTTTCCTTCTCCGTTAGCATAATAGTTCGTTATACTCTGCCTTTCTGCCTGCTCAAGGTTCCCGATTCTTTCAACAAGTCTATGGTTCTTCTTAATTCTTGATACAATATCTTCTGTCGAAGGATTACCAGCATCAAGAGCATTATCCCTAAGCAGTCCTAGCGTATAATATGAATCCTTGATTTTATTTGGTAAATCCTCTAATGGGGCATACATTAGCTCCTGCAAATATTCTAAAACTCTCTCAAAGCCCAATACATCTCTTATTGATTTTCTTTTTAAAGCATGTATCAATGAATTAATTACAGAATTTGTCTCTTGCAGTTCGTCCATCACATATTGACAGCTTTGATCATACACCATATCAACGGTCACCTCGTGAAACCACCTCAAGGAGGAAAGCTTTTCAATTTCTGCTCTCTTAATCACTAATACTCGAAAGATATCTTCGTTACCGCTGTTTCTTGATTCTTCAGCATCCTCTATACTAAAAGAATAGGATACATTTTCAATTATTGGTAGTAAACCCTTTAAGGAGTTTTCATCCTCGTAAGTAAATCCAAGAAAAAAGACTTGTTTTCCTTTATCTCCCTTTAATTTCCTCACAAATTCTGCATAGTCAAAATGAGGCAAATTTAATATTGAAACACCATAGGCTCCAGCCTTTTCCTTATTATTTACAATTCTTGTTACAACCTGTGTTAATAATCTAGCTGCCATTTACTGTCTCCTTCCTATAAGTGTTACACCATCTGCATACCTATGCGCCAAGCCCAATGCTATATAGAGGTCAGCTAATTTCTGTGCATTTAATGCCAAATCTCCCCGTAAATCTCCCGGAGTCGATCGTGCTATATTAACCTCTTCTAATACTCGGTACTCATTATCAACATCCGCACCTAATAATATGCAATATGCATCTAAAGCTTTTTTGCTCAATTCACGCAACTCCAACCCATCATCAATATCATCATCTGACAACAGGCTATATGTAATAGTTTCGAGGGTAAAGCTATTGACCAAATACCGTTTCTTTGCCGCATTACCTCTTGGTCCGGCCAATCCACATCGTGTTCCAAGCACTCTGCAAAACTCAGAAGGTGAATTATTTTTATAATCAAATGTATATAAAATAATCTGTATTGCATGGGCAAGTGCATGTATAGGCTCATCCTCATCCTCACAAAAGCTCTCAAAATAACTATTTATTGCACTGGTTATTTCTTCTTCCCGGGTTTGTGATTTAAAATTCATTCTTTTAATCCATTCCAGACATGCATCTTTACTGTTATGTGCAATCTCCGTATGCAAAATACAATTTAATGATTCAATAAAATAGTCCTCCACTGCCGTTTTTGCATAGGCAAAGCACTGCTCACTTGCCTTCTTGATTGATTCCAAATTTTCACCAGCATCAATAAGTATTGGTACCCTTTTTCCTCCATAAACAGCTGAATGTGCATTAACTAAATACAAAAAAGCTGAAAAGCATGTGAAATTTGTTATTCTCTCTAGTACAAGCAGGGAGTTTTTATCGTCTCCAACCTTTATCATTGTATTTGCAAGGTTATCAAAACCTTTCCTGATAGTTTCTTTACAGCTATCCCATTTCACTTCACTGTCTTCCGGATAATTCACGCCATTAACTGTTCTTTTCTCTTTATCAGAAGGAAATACTATAATCGGCTTTAAAATCCTTGTAAGGTCATCATCATCAACCTCCAATGATTTTTTTAATAACTCAAGTATTGGCGACATTTTTCCATCAATCTTTTTTGACAAAATTTCAAAGATATATCTTCCTATTCTTGCTTCAGCCGGAACACTCTTCTTAACCAACCAATGAGAACTGATATTAACAACTGAAAGATCATAATTGGGATATACCGTATGATCCGGATTAAAAATCTCTTCAAACAAAAACCTAACATGCTTAATGTTCGAAGGATTCTCATTCGTTCCCTTTAAAAGAATATCGTCATATTTCTTTACAATATCCTCTGAACTAATTGCATCCTTTCGTCTTTCACTTACTATCCATTCATGTACGTCTCTAAAATCACAAATTTCTCCTGTGCATTCTCTAAATAAGCCATTTGCAATATGAGGAGGCTTTGTTGAATTGGAGGTCGGGGTAAATCCTAAAAAGTCCCTGCATACTTCATCGCCTAGGCTTTTTATCTTATCGTTCTTTGCCATTAGTCTTCCTCCTCGAAATTGTATTTATTTTCAATCACGTAAATAGATTTTTTGTAGCTCTTCTTTCTGTTTGCTATAATAATTTCTCCATCATCATTATCTTCCGTCAGGTTATAATCGTCCAATTGTCGCAAAAACCTAGTTACAGTCTGCTCATATTGGGGTGCTAAAAGACCTATCGGATATCCTGCTTCAACCGCATCAAGTGTTCTTAAAAAATCCACATCTAATATCAGTACTGGCTTTTCTTGTTCACGTGGCTTTAGTAATACATGATTTGGGACATATTCCATCCCTTTCATCCAATCGTTAGGCTTGGGCATCTTAATTTCCAGTTCACTTGCATCTATATATCTACTAGAGATTGCCACTCCTGCATCGATACTTAAATCATATCTATGTGTAGTCCAAATTCTCAATAGCTTCTTATCATCACTGGACGGTAAAAAAAGCTTATTCAAGCCTCTAATAATACGTTCTTTGATTTGTTTTTTCTGTGTTTCAAATGAAGTGAATATTTCCGTACATCTTTTGATTTCATCCGGCTGTAGCATAAATAGATTAGCACCGTCTTCATTCTCAAAATAATACTTTCTCTTAATGGATTTAAAGCATTCAACAGCGCCTTCGACATTCTCTTCGTACCTTTCAGCACTCGGCCATTCTGTTGGAGAATCAAGAAGCCATTTCTCCTTTATTTCACCATTCCACAATGCTTCATCCATAACTGAATGAGACAAATATATTGGGTCAAACTGTTTTACCGTTTCCAATAAAGGATTTGTGCTTTCAAAAACAGCATCATAATATGGCATGCCTTCATATTCGTCCATGGTACACGCTGTCAATATAAATGAAACTGCCCCTAAGATATCCCTGACTGCGTAATGCTCACTGCTTGTAGTTGCCAGTTCTATTATCTTAATCAACTGGGTTCTGATTTCCTTTTTCTCAATTGCAGTCAGATTTTTTTTAAGCTGCGTATTCTGAATGTCTTCTGCCTTCAAGAGACTGCAAATTCGGTCAATAATCTCTTCCGTTAATGCTCTATCCTTATCTAGCAAGCTTCTTTCATTTAGATCAACAATAACAGTTCTCTTAATTGAAACATTAGGAATATCATAAATAATACAATCCTTCTTAACATTCATCGTTTCAGTGTATATATTATTATTAATTCTCTTCAAAATCTTACACAATTGGTAAAACTGATACTCATTAACTGCAACAATTGCTGGTGTCTCTTGCTCATAACACTCAACAAGCTTATTCGCAACCTCTTCATAATTTGCAACTCTATTCAAATCTGTTTCAATATATGCATTTAATGCTTTGATTTTTTCAAGCTGCCTCTTTATTAAGAATGTCTTTCCATCTCCCGGGTTTCCGGTTAAAAATACGATTTTCCTCGACTCCAACAGCTCTAGTATCAAATCCTCTAACCTTGAATGTATATGGACAAGTTCAAGTTCCTCATCACTCATATGATCAGAATAACAATTCTTACCATTATATAGTTTTTTTACAAAATCCAAATTGCCCATAGCTACCCTCCTAGCATTTAGTGCTTAACAAAACTTCCATAATATCGAATGCATCAAGTCTCTTCTCTATATCAACAGATTTTAGTCTCATTTCGAGCCATCTGTTATACCAATAATCAATTAAGTACTGAGTATGCGCTTGGACATCTTGATTATCCTCAATATCAAAGCCATACTCTACATCTTGGTCTATTCCTAATAGAAATTCATTAGTATTACTTGCAAGATTTATTGAATATACAATTCTTGGTGAATAGTGCTTCAAAAAAGCATCCGCTCTAATTCCAATAGCTTTCAGCCCTCTACTAATCATTCGAAATCTTGGACTCGTACCTTCGCCAAACACATGGTTTATTTTCTTTCCCCCATCAATAATTTCTAATATTCGTGAAAACATTGAAGAGGTCTCATTTGAAAAATACACTGTTCCAAAGCCTTCCGTTATTCCCATTTTTTTATATTCAAGCTTCGAACCATTTTGTAGCGGAACCTTTATCCGGTTATATTGGCTACTCCCTATTGCATAAAGGCTTGTAGTTCCTAAATATACCAACCGGCTATCTCTTACCACGCGCTGTCCCCTCATTCGAGAAGCTATCTCACTTACCTGCTGTGCATACCTATGCGTATAATCCCTAATAACAGTCGGACTACACGCTAAGATACTAACCAACTTTCCTCCTAACAATTCGTTATAAGGTGGTATTGAACCACAAACAATTATATCCATCATATTAGAACCAATCTTACATTTTCTGTTTGCTATCAACGCAGTAGTTATTGCCTGTCGTCCCTCATCCTTTGATAACAGAAATTGAAGCTTCTTTGTATTATCCTCATACGGAGCTTCTACAAATGTCTTTTTCGCTTTTAGCAGCTTTGCTAATTCAGTAGCCCTCTTCTTTTTAAATAAAGGCTTTTGTGTTTCCTCAATCCAATTTGGATTTTTTTCATTATTCTTATTATTAATTGACAATGCTTCCAACTCAATCGCCTGATTTATTAGCTCCTCTATGTACTCAGCTTTCGGATACTTAGTATTTCTGTGATATCCCAAATCCCTTGTATATATATCACCTATAGCGGCATCAATGTTTTGAATTAATAGCGGCATTATTTTATTTGAATAATTTTGGATGCGAATAGCATATTCCTCATCTGTTTCCAGTGTCTTTACTATCTTTGCCTTTATCTTTCCACCATCAGTTCCTGCCACCTCTTGCTCGCAAAAAGAAACATCCACTTTTTGCTGCATATTCTTTTTTATTGCTTCAACAGTCCATCCTATATCTTCATCTCTCACAGAAAGATTTAATACCGAGTTACCCAATGCAAATATCCCCATAATCGGATGATATTTCTGAGCACGGTCTCTAACTAAATAAAAAAGATTCCTTCCAGGCATTGTCTTGTACGGGATGGCCCAAGTGTATCTGAAGTATCTCCAGATATCAGATAACTCAATCCCAGTCAACTCATCCTTATCTTGCGTTACTAACTGAATGTATGGGTCGCAAACCTTACTTCCTTTGCGTATATTTTGAATTAATACATCCTTATTTCCTATCAGGTTCTTAATCGATACTTGTTCACCCTTGAACAGTCGTTGGGTTTCCATCCTGATAATAAATCTTTTTACACTCTCAGTCTTAAACTGAGCATTTCTTTCCGCACTTAAACGATAACGTATATGTGCCTTATCATCCAAATTATCTTCGTTCATAAATAAATATAGTTTCCCAGACTCGGCCCTAAACTGCCAGCCTTGTAACGATAAATCTTTGAGCAAGCTAATACTTGCCATATATTTAAACAAATCAATATCGGCACATTCGGAAATACTCTCAATTCCTATCCTTTTCAATTCCTCTTCTAACAAAAAATTTCTATTATGCGGCAATGTACTTTCAAGCTTTTCAACCAATGCCGTAAATCTTGTCTGATACTTCTCAGACAAATCCGGCACATATTCTTCTATTGCAACAGTACTATCTGCTATCTTACTGTTCTTCACGTACTGCTCCTCCATTCATATCAGTAGTTTCGTCTTCAGCAACTTTTACAAGTTCAATAATCTCATCAAATGTACAGTCCAAGCTATCACATATTCTTACCAATACATCCATTGATACATATTGATTCTTTGATAGCTTAGCTAAAGTTGTTTGACTAATATCTGCCATCTTTGCCAACTCTGTCTTCTTAATCCCTTTATCTATCATTAGTTTAAAAAGTCTATTGTAGCTTATTAGTCTCATAGTTGATTTCCTTTAAAGATTGTTGAACATAATTCCACGCAATTATATCATACAAATACGCAAAATTAAAGATATCTTTGCATATCTATAGTTTTTCTCCACATCGCCATACTAATCTTAGCTAATATCTAGATAATATCTCACAGATATTTTCTGTCGTTTTCTGTCGTTTCCGTCGCTTCTCCTCCAGATCCCTCAAGATCCTCCATATACTTCTCCACGCCGAGCAGATATTCCTCACGTGTACCGGTCTTGTACTTATCTTTATTCTACAAATTCCACTCACTTCAAAACAAGTTCGCGCAAGCAGTGCAATCTTATATAAGATTGCTTCAATCGCTTGTTAGGGTGTGACCCCTGAATCGATGATTCTCATCGGAGCTACGCATTGCTGTGCAACGCTAGAACAAAAAAGCGGGGTACTCCACCGGAATTAATTCCGATGAAATACCCCAAGAGAATTATCGCGACTGTCCGCTTTTACTTTGTTGCTTTTCTTTTTCTTTTCGTTCTTCTTCCTGCTGATTTAAGAAACGTTCCAGATTGTGTTTTGCCATCTGAAGTTCTTTATTCTCCTCATTAATCTTTCGGTATTCAGCATAGGCATCCTTCTTCTTTTTGAGAAGTTCCGAATACTCCTGATTGAGATTCTTGAGTTTTGGAACTCCACATTCCAACTGACCAAATGCTTCTTTCGCTGCTTTACGAAGTAAGATTTCTTCACGATGAGCCTCAAAGAACTGTTTGCTGTATCCGGCTTTTCTATAAGCTACATATACATCCTTCGTCTTAGAATCATTAATGATGTGAGTTTTCAAAACAGCTATTTCTGCCATTCGCTTCTCTGCATCCTTTATTGTCTGAGACAATTCTGCAAAATCTGTTTAATGTTATGAACCTTCGCCCATCTTTCATAGCCGGGACCTTTCCCCCTGACAATGATATCCTGAATATCAAGCAGCTTATCAAATTTCTTCTCAGGCTTGTCATATCGATGAGACTGTTTTTCTCTTGGTGGCGGATTAAAGCATTCCTCCCCTTTGAATACTTTTTCAAAATCCTCTTCACGGTATCCGGCACCCAGCGAATCAAAACGAAGAAATGATTTTTGCATTTCTCCCTTAATTCCTATATGCTTTGCCCTTTTGATTTCGTATCCCATCTCCTCGAGATACTTAAGCAGTTCCTCCATATTCTTTGGGTTCCTGCACATTGCCAAATCAATATCTTCACGAATTTTGTCTCGGATACTTTTTCGATTTGAATAAACGGTTCTCTTCTCCCGCTCACCTGGTTTCCTTGGTTTAATTACAGAGCAGCCATGCTCCAGACAAACCAGGTCGCTTCCCCTTTGAAGTGCAATACCGCAAAACAGAAAACTTCTAAATTTATGAAAACAATCAAGTGTGGTTGAATTGTAGATAATATGATTATGAATATGAGCCTTATCTACATGTGTTGCAACTATAAAAGCATGATTCCCTTTCGTCCATCGCATTGCTGTTTCATAACCAATTCTGTTTGCTTCCTCCGGAGTGACTTTCCCGGGTTTGAAGGCCTGCCGGATCTGATAGGCAATGATATCATCATCCCTGCTTCTTCCGGTTAACTGTCTGTATCTGCTTTTTGAAAATGCAAATTCTTGGTCAACGGTCTCCGAATCACATTCATAGGAACTGATGTATTCTCCATTTTCTGTTTTCTCACCATTTTCTGCATAATCGGTTCTGTCCTTCAGGCATTGTTGTACCGATCGGTTTTTCTGAATATAATACATGGTTCGTGTCACACAGCAATGTGGCTGGAGTATTATATTTTTCCGCAATCGCTTCTACAATGCCCACTACCAGACATGCATCTGCGTCTACAAATATCTGCATTTTCCTCAAATCCGCTTTCTTCAAATATATTTATGTTCGCATTTCAACTTCTTTTAGCCCGCTCATTTTGGCGTATTTCCACATTCTGTTTAAAAGATCCTGAGAATACCTCTCAAAGTCCTTTTGAACAATGATATTGTCTATTACTTGTATCCCATTATTTCTCTGTTCTATTTTTATAAGAAAATCCTGCTTAGGCAACTTGTTACTCTTTCTCTCATTGCATCTTGCACATGACAATACAAAATTCCATAACTTATCATCTTTCACAAATGACCACGGAATAAAATGATCCACATGTATATTCTTCCCAAGCTTTTTCCCACAATAAAAACAAGTATCTTCTTCAACTTCTTTTCTTAATATTTCTCTGTAAACTGACAAATCTTCTCTCTTAGGAGTTGCCAATTCTAATTTATCTATTACACGCACCAACACATTATCATTATTTATTTGCTCCAAAAATCGTGCCCATGAGTAATAATTCAGTTTTTCTAATTCTGATTTATACTTCAACATAAAATTATACACACTGGGATTAAGAACTATTCCGTCTTCTTTCAGATTAAAACTGTAAATTATTCCATCAAAGTCATCATACAAAGCACCAATAACAAATCTTTTACACTCTACTGTTACCTGCTTAATAATTTTATTTTTAATATCCGCACCAAGTGATTCAAATTCCAAATTAATAAATATATTATTTTCTTTAATAACATCTTTAAATATCAACTCGATCTTTGAGAACTCTGATTTCCCATCTTTTCTCATCTGACGCAAATCATATTTCACTACTAAATTCCAATAATTATATGCAAATCGACCACACAACTCTTGGTAACTATATCTGACACCTTGCTCCGTCATCTCTCCCGAAAAAGCGCTATCTAACAAAGACTTTATCAATCCAAATTTATAATTTCAGTTGTCATCCAGGCTCACCTCCTTTAGATTCCACCCATTTCTGAATAATAACTTTTAAGATCTTCCTGTAATTGATCTCGTATTCTCTCCCAGTCTGAATCTTCCATCTGGCTATACAGCACATGATTCATGGAAATAACATTCAGATCCTTTGAGTAATACAAAAATCTCTTTCGTTCAAACTTTTCAAAAGGATTTGTCAGCATATTCCTACGTATAGCTTTCCTATCCTTAAGCATCTCTTCATTATACGGACATGTACTTCTATCTACCTGTAGCCCTCTGTCTAATCTGTCTTGGTAAAACGCAATGTAATCATCCAGCACCTCATCAATCTTTGCATCCCCGATTGAATTTATATACTTAATAAAGGCAAGCATGAATGGCATTTTATACGATAATGAGTAATCTCTTTCTTCTAGAAATTCAAAGAAATCATCTTTTATCGTTTTATCGCTATGCTCTTTTATACCAAGTTCATTCCTATATTTCTCTACGTCTTCCGGGCTAAACAGAAATAGTGATTTACTTCCGAATTTATACTCTACAGTTGGCAATATTTTTTTCTTCTTAATCCAACCAGTCACTGTTCCCGTACTAACAAAGTATTCTCTAGCAACCTGTTCCTGGCTCAAGTAATCACCATATTTATCTTCAAACGAATTAATGTCAACTTCGGTAATTCGTTCTATTCTCTCTTCTATGCCATCAATAACCAACAACTCACCTGGTATGTAATCTGTTCGTGTAATATCGCCAAACGGCACATAATATGGATTTGCAAATATCGAATGCATATTGCAGGCCTTTACCATTGCACCATATTCATCGACTACATCAATGACGATTACATTCTTTTTAACAGCGGTTTTTCTTAATCCTCTGCCAATCTGCTGCAGATAAAGTACCTTTGATAATGTAGGTCTGGCCATTACCAAGATTCCAAGCTCTGGATAATCCCATCCTTCAGAAATCATATTGCACGCACAAAGAAAACGAATTTTCTTTTGCTTAAAATCATCCATGATCGTTGCAGGCTTCTTTGCCTGGCCAGTTAAACTTGCTGCCGTTATCCCTGCTTTATTTAGTAATTTAGCCATCTCATTAGCATGAGAAATATTGACGCAGAATATTACTCCTTGTCGCAATCCTGCCTCTCCAGATGTAAAATATTCTTCAAGGATACTGACTATAAGTTCATTCCTCGATGTAACCCTGATTCTTTTCTCCAAATCCGCATTTACATAGTCTTTTCCGTTAAATCTAACCTGTGACAAATCGATGTTAGTTTCGATCCTATATACATTGGCTTTTGCAACAATTTCCTTCTCCATTGCTTCTTTTAAGGATAATGATGTTGCATATGTACCAAAAACTGTTTCCAGTTTTTTCTTATCTGGCCTCTGATCGGTAGCTGTAAGACCAATTGTAAAGTCTGAATTGAAATACTGGATTACTCTCTTTAATACCGGAGCCACTGCGTGATGTGCTTCATCTACTACCACATAACTGTAATAATCTGTTTGAACATCCGTATAATGTCTTGCCATAAATGCATAAGTTCTTATATCGATCTTATCTACCAATTCAGGAAGCGAAGTCTTTATTCTCTCTTCCCAGTCAGCCAGTATATTTACCCCGGGAACAAGAATAAGTCCTTTGAAGCCATGATTCTTCTTGGAAAATTCTCTCAAATCCTCTTCTACAATCCTTGACTTACCTGCTGCTGTAGGTAGGACTATCAAAAAAGCCTTTATGCCAGCTTCTCTTCGTTGCTGAATCTCCTGCAAGCTAACCGTTTGGTGCTCATATAGTTCAACTGGTCTATCAATTTTCAAACCATTATCAACAAATCCAGACGTATCCTTTCCGAAAAAATGCTTAATGTCATCCTCTATTCGATTATCAAAAGCACAATCCTCTGAAGAAAATCTGAATAACTTTATTCCCCACAAAGCACATGTGTTTTGCTTTCTCAACTGATTCTTATATCTTTCAACACCTATAATCTGTGGATGATGATATGTAACCCCATTTTCTTCTACTGCAAGTTTTTTATCTCTAGTTCTTACAAAATAATCGAGAAAATAATTCTTTCCCTCTTCATCACAGATTCCATATTCTCGCGATAAATATTTTAGGGCATTAATTCCATAGGCATTCAAAAAGTTCTGCTCAAAATGAAGTTCCAATGGCGAAACATCTGCCTGCTCTCCTCTGTCACCTATTGTAATAACATAATCCACAGGCATGGTCATTTCATTTTTATTAAGATACTTATCCACCTCTTCCTGATAATATCCAAGAAAACGAAATACTCTCTGAAACATATGCATATAATTATTTTGCTTATCTGTTATAAGCATGTATGAGAATACCGGCTCGCCATCTTTGTGCTCACAAATATCGTCATCTATTATGACCATATCCACTCCATTATCATAAAAACGCGATGTACCTCCATTCGGATAAATCACCTGTTCTCTTAGTGAAAAATCAGTGTGTTGAATTATAAATTTGTCTTTCTCAGTATTAAATTCAACCACTGTTCTTTCTCCCTTCCTGGTCTTACATCCCCTGTAATCCAAAAATCTTCAATCGAAAGGTTTCTAATATCTTTTATAAAATTCTTAAAATTTTCAATAGTAAAATCCGTAAAGAATCTTCCATTTCTCTCACCTTCAAAAGTTCCATATTTGAAGGATGTATAAATAATTCCATTCTGGCATAGCGCTCTGGTCATCCTCTCAAATACATCTATTAATTCTCTCTTAGATAAATGCAAAATGGATGAACATGCCCATATTCCAGCATATCTATCTATATCCTCAAGTTCCCCAAAAAGCATCTGCTTCACAGTGATGCCAGTATACTCACTTGCACTCTTGCAAAGTTCCTCTGATCCGTCAGTTGCTACAACCTCAAATCCCGCCTCAATAAAATATTTTGTATCTCTTCCTGAGCCACAGCCAAAGTCCAATATTCTTTTTCCCGATAATGCTTCAAGGAACCTATCTTGGGTTTTCTTAAAATCTACAGATACCGTTCCCTTAACAAACTGATCCGCGTTTTGATTATAGTAATCCAATGTTTTATTGTTCATATCACACCAAGTGCTTATCGAGCACCAACATCTCCTCTACGCTTTTATTTCTTTTCTTACAGAAACCTGCACCCTTGCTCTTTTCCTAATTCATCTCGTATATATTTCTCATTTTGAGTTTGATAATATAGATCTTCTGATTTCATATCTTATTCCCCTGCGTGCATTGCCAGTATTACAATAATGGTTCAAGATAATACACCTTTTTCCCGTTTTTTCAGCGTAATTAATTTCCGGTCTAGTACTCTCCCCAATATAACCACCGACATTGATTACATAGCTTGAATCTGCCATATCGATCTTCCGCTTATGCATATCGACAATCATCTCCTTTGTCTTGACACAGAACCACTTTGAAAGAGTGTCCTCATCCATTCCATCCCAAACTTCTTGGTTTCCGGCATGACCGAAAGGGTCAACGCTAATCACAATGTTTCCTTCCAACGTAAGCCTTTTTTGAGCCTCATAAAATTCATCCTTAAACCTCGTGCTACCGCAGAGAGTAACCACAGGATATTTTCCCTGCATAATTAATCTTCTACCAATGAGAATGCATTTCCCAGTACTCTAAATAATACTTGTAAAGCGTTCGTTCTTTGACCGGGCACGTTGTCATACGTCGTTTAATAAACATTCTTAGTTCGTCATCATCTCTAATTTCAACAACGAATTAATGAAATAAGAAGTGGAAAGAAATCTATTGTATATTTAGCACCAGAATTATTACTAGCAACAGGACTTCAAATATTGTTAGGTGAAAGAAAAATTGGTCTGTTAGTAATAGATGAAGCTCATACAGTTACATCATGGGGGAGAGATTTTAGATCAGATTACTGGTTTTTAGGAGATTTTCTTAAGTCAGTAAAAAAGAATGGATACGCTTTTCCAGTTCTATGCTTAACGGCAACAGCAGTTTATACAGGTGTAGATGATGTTGTGAATGATACTATTGCGGAATTGGATTTAAACAATCCAATATTACATCTTGGAAATGTAAAAAGAAAAAATATAAGATTCGATATATCTTGCCGTCAAAAAAATGAATATGGTGAAAAACTAGAAACCATAAAAAAATATTGTTCTTGAAAAAGTATAGTCCCTTTCTTTTATATAATATAGTATGTGAATGCTTAACGTCTTCTGCGTTCAATTCCATTCTTTCTATAATACTCTGCTTTATCGGCATACATGCGCTTCTCTGATTCCTGCAATAATATATCCAGCTCTGTTGTTGCTTCATCCTGCCATATCATACCCACTGCCATATTCACAGTATTCTCTTCCATCAATTTCTTTAAAAGTCTGATGCGCTCTTCTAACACATCCTGCTCAATCTGCGAACAGAGTGCAAGCAATTCGTCTCCCCCTATGCGGAACACACCATAATCGCCAAATGCTTTACTCAGACAGTCGCGTGCCCTCAGAATCAGCTGGTCTCCCGCCTTATGCCCCATGGTGTCATTGACGTGCTTTAATCCAGTAATGTCACAATAGACCACTCCCATACTCTTCTTGTGGTCAATCTGTGAAATATATCTGTTCATGGCAAATCTGTTGCCAAATCCGGTAAGCGCATCCTTATAACTCATATCTTCCAGCTCTCTCATCAGATTCCTTCTTCTGATACATGACACGAGGAAGTGTCCCATAATCTGAAGCATATTAGATGTATATTTCAAAGATAAAGGCGGTGGGTTATCCACTCCATAAAAAGCAATAACTTTACCATCATCATATAACGGTACAACTACAAGGGTATGAATATCCTGTCTCTTGAGATTCTCATATTGCAAAGGATCGATTTCCCTGATTTCTTCCAGATCGTGAAATACGATATGCTTTCCTTTCTGAAATCTGCGATACCAGTTTGCACAGATCTCAGGCGGAAGGTTCTGCAGATTATCCTTCTCCGGTTTTACTCCCTCTGCAACCCATTCATAGGTGTTATTGTCTCCGCCCTTCTCATTTTTCTCAAATATATAAGTTCTCTCACCATTCAGTGATTTGCCAAGGTACTCCAGAATCGCATAGATAGATTCATCCGGGGTTGCTGCCATGAGCGCAATTCGCAGTCCTTCGTTTACCAGCGCCTCCATACTGTTATATTTCTGGAGTGCTTTATCCTGTATGCGTTCTTCACTGATATCTATCCCGATTTCAAGCCGGTACTTTCTATGCTCCTGTGGATCTTCAACCAATGTATCCTTCAGAATTAGATATTTATCTATAACCGAATTATAATGACGCCATTCTTCAAAGAATCCTTCGCAGATTTTATCATTATTACACATGCCACATGGAATCGATGACTTCTGCAATATTTCATAACATTTTCTGCCTTTTATTTCATCCAGGGATTTTAACCCATAAGCTTCCAATGTCTTGCGATTCATATATATCATCTCATATGTCTCTATATCCGTAACATATACATACTCATTCATATTCTCGAAAAAATGCCAGATATTGTTAATTTCTTTCATCTTTCATCCTCACATTTCCTCTAGTCCGGTTAATTGTATTTACACATATAGATATTATAGCATATAGCTATTATTTTTCTACAATCTCATTTCAAATTGTTGATTTCTATTATATACAAGCCTGCTGTCTTTTTCTTCCAGCTGCGCTGCCTGTATGCATGCTCTGCCGTCCTCTGCATTGGCAATATATGACTTATCCAGTCGATGTTCATTGGGAAAATTCGGATGCGTAAAGTAGAATATACCCCTGTCTTTCCCAGTGTGTATAGTCCTGTGTTTCATAGACTCCCAGTCCATTCCATTCATCTGTGATCATCCATTTCTTACCGCCCAGTTCAAATACATTAGGCTCTTCATGACTATTATAGTCAATTTCTTTTCCACACACATCCCAATGATAGAGGTCATTACTGATGGCAATGTATGTATAGGAATCATGATTCTCATCCTTATACCACATCTTGTACTGCCCATTTCCTATTGGATGCACACAGGCATCAATCACTCTCTCAGAAGAAGCTGCTCCTATGGCAGTTCCATGAATATGAGATACTCCTATACTGTTCACCGCACTCTGATATCATAGAGGATGTGGTGGATGAAGTGGTTGGATCTGATGATTTAGGTACGGAGGATTATCCCTGTGAAGGTACCATGAAGCACTGGAAATGGTGGATCAGCCAAAATGAAGCAAACATAGGCGGACAGATGAGATCGATGCTGCATCATCTCATGGATTTTGATATAAAGTTCCTGAAATCCAGTGATTCTTTGCTGAAGAAACTAAAGGGAAGGATAAGCCCCGGGTGGCTTTCAGTAGTCGCCAGGTTTATATATAACTCCGGAGGTCGGATAGAACCGTATCCAGAGACGTAGGGTTATGCACCTACTTTTGTGTGCTGTCATTTCTTGTTGGTAATAACTGACATCGGAATATAGGATAATGATATTATTCTAAAATATACAATACCTGCATTTATAATCTCCACATCCTTGGTATAAAGTCTCAGAATTTGAGCTGGAAACAATCCCGATACAAACAAAAAAAACAGCAGCTATCAGCAATCCACAGATAAGACTCACATCGAAGCCACACCATGCCTCTTTAAGATCATCAGCACCAATAAATTGTGCTATTAATATACCTGCGACCGTACTGACTGCTCCAATCACCACAGAGAAAATCAAAGAAAAATTGCCGCATAAACCAACCGCCGATATATTGGTCTCCCCTAACTGCCCAATCATGATTTGGTCAACAATCGAAAAAGAAGCCTGCAACATACTCTGCATTCAATGATGACATCACAAACACTTTTGAAACAGTCGCAGTACTAAGTCCTAACGCCTCTGCTACATCCACGATTCGAATTCTGCTCTGTGCCATATTTATCCCTTCTTTACCATGCATTCTTAATTACATAGTAAAATAGAAAGGCAGTTATTACAAAGGTTAAATACGTAAACCATTACAAAATATACGCTCTATTTTTTTGACATTTTAACAAACCAATACTCATTATCTCCTTTGTTGTCGATCATCGGTTCACATAATTTAATATAAGCACCAGAATTATCATATGTACAGGATAAAATGTATAACAAAGATACTGGAACGGTTTGCTGTGATGTCCTTGTCTTCCACGATATAACCAGATTGGCAGCAATGCAAAAAGAGCTAATCCCTGCTGGCATATTTCAAATTGCATTCCACCTAATTGTACCGGATACATCAGGCCGCCTAACATTTCCACATTAATCCAATAAAGCGCAGTGATTTGTCCCAATAGACACCACCATTTTCTTCCTCGGAACAAATAGAACACAAATACTGTCAAAATGCCTGCGCCATAGTAATCTACCATGCTTAATGTTCCAAGTAAGGCTCCCACGACAACAACAAGAACAACCGTGATTACATATAAAAAGACGTTCTGTTTTTTGTGCACGGTTTCCATCAAATGAATTCCTAGAAGTGCCAGCAAAAATGTCCATATGACATTCTGATGAAATGGATAAAACCACGTACCACCATACATCAGGTCAAATGGAATCTCAGAGATTAGGGCAAACGCCAGCAAACGAAGCATATACTTTTTAAAACTATGTGTGTGAAAATATCCTTCTACCGTCATAAACGCAAAGATAGGAAATGCTACACGACCTGCACAAGTCAGCCACTCTTGTGCCGGAAGTAAGGTTGCCCAAAGGTGATCCATTAGCATAAGTGTCATCGCCAGAATATGTAACGTAGCCACACTAAGATCAAACTTCTTGTTAGTTACTGCATTTTGTTTGTTCATTGACGTTTTCTCCTTTGTTGTTATAAAAAAACGGAAACCTTGCTGAACAAGATTTCCGCTATGTATGAGAGCGACAGACGGGACTCGAACCAGCGACTTCCTCCTTGGCAAGGAGGTGCTCTACCAACTGAGCCACTGTCGCATTTATTATGCTGTGTCCTCTCCGTGACGACAAAAATTATTATATATATCCCAACGTTGTAACGTTTTGACTGAGACACCCAATAATTCAGCAAAATCTTTTGGTTTTGTAATTAGTGATATTAGATGTGTTCATAACAATGCCTTCCATAAGTGTATTTTAACACATTTAATCACTATTAACAATGATTTTGATTACTTAAAGTTTTGTCATTGCCATGTTTACTGCAACTGTATGCGTTGCGAACCAATGTCCCCGTCGAGTATTACCCGCTTGCATTGCCAAGTTTTCGGGTACTTCCATCTTGATGAGATTACGTACCTTCGTCCTCGGTTTCTTCCACTGTTTCCATATACACATACGTATTCTGTGATAAAGCCATCCATTGATGTCATCTATGTTGCTCTTCGTACTTGCAATTCCGTAGTAGTTAAGCCATCCTCTTGCATACACCTTGATTTTCTCTAGGCTTGGTTTGATTGACTGACATCGCTTACGGGAAGATAACTCCTTCAGTCTCGTCTTGAACTTCTTATCTAATCTGAACGGACTCTTCCGACAGGCCTGATATCACAGGCAAGAACATAGTGTTTTATTTCACTGCTTTTCCTAATTTTACACCCCAAAACTCATCCTACACTGCAGTTAATCCCTCTAGGTGACAGACCAGAAAATGTGAATCGGTGACAAGCATCCATCCCCGCTTACAAAATCAGTATTTTCAACCTTGTTTCGCTGACAAATTTGTCACTGAAATTACAATTCTGCATGAAAAAAGCGACAATGAAACTATCTTCATTACCGCTAAAAATGAGCGTCTCCTATAGGAATCGAACCTACAATAGAGTCTTAGGAGTTCGAGCTACCTCTGTTTCCGCATGTTAACTGATGCCAATCAATGTCAGCATTTATCTGGAAATTGGGCACTCTGCTGTAAACTCTTGTGAATATAAATTAACAGGCATCATCCCATTTTTAACATTCTCTGTTAGCAGTTTGTTAGAAATGCTAACGCATGGGATTAACTACTGTGTACATTAAAATCCATAAACATGACCATCATTCTCCTGTTACCGTCGGTAATGATTGATCAATATTTCTATTAGATTATATATATTATAGCGTGCATAAGGTCGAATGTCGATTCTTTTTTGACCCTTTTTACTTATATTTACTTATTTACTCAGAACTTCCTACTAATCCTTTAATTCTCTTTCTATTTCTTCTATTGTTGGCATTGAACTCTTATAATCCTCTGGAATCAAAAAATTATTTAATTCGTACTCAGATATTCCTAGACACACTAATTTCAGAAATAAGATTTCCCTGGAAGTTTTCAGTTAAATAATCAAATGTCTTAACTGCATCCTGTGCTTCTTCTCTCGTTCCTCTCAGTAATGCAACAAACTCATCGCCACCTACACGATACGTCCTTCCAAGACCTGAGAATGCTTTATCCATACACTTCGAAGCGCCAATAATTAACTCATCCCCTGCTTCATGACCAATATTATCATTAGCTTCTTTTAAACCGTTCAAATCCATCATAACAAGAACGTATTCTATTAAGTTATTATTTTTCTTGATTATTTCACAGTCAACTTCAAACCCTCGTCTATTATATAAGCCTGTAAGCTCGTCCTTTATAGATGCTTCATATCTTCTGTTGTATGCATCCTTTGCCTTCTTCTCTCTCATACTAATAATAACAAATGAAGTTCTTTAATTTATTTATATGATATCGAACTCCACCAACTGAAAGCTCAAGTTGCTGTGCAATCGTTTTTACAGTAATAGCTGGCTTCTCTCTCATGAGACTAAGTATCCTCTCAACGCTTTCTGTGTCTGTATCTAGCATTTCTGTGTTAGTTTCTATATTAGTGCCAGTTTCTCTGTTAGTTTCTGCATTGGTTCCCCTTTTCCGATACATATTTACTCTGAAATCACCATCAAAATCAATCAGTTCCGGCTTCGGCAATCCATACTCTTCGCAGGCTTCAAATAATCTAGGTATTCCGGTTCCCCATTTTTCAATGATTTTCATGTATGCAAAAACTCTAGCAATAGCAGGATTTCTTGGCTTTGAATAACCTTCCATCATTTTTGCAATCGTAACATTATTCAGAAGCATTCCCGGAGAAGTAATCTCTAATCTATCATCAAACAATGCCACCTGTATATTTCCCGGCTCAAGATAACTACGGTAAGCCACAGCGTTCGCAATCAGTTCCCTGATACTGTCCGTAGGCAGTTCATATACATCCTGTCTATACATGCCTTTTATCATCATTCCCATGTTGATTTTTTCAAGGACATACTGGTATGCAGACTCCATCTGTTCCTGAATGGAGCCTTCAAATTCCCTGCGATCAACAAAATGTGCTCGATTGGTTCCCTTGAATATGCCACACTAAATAACAGCAGCTCCAGGCAGTCTCCATAGTGCCTCTGCAGTGACTTTAAGTCCATAATCATCACATAAAATACTCTGCCATTGTGCACTGAATCCACTATCCTGCCATGGTCGAGCACAGAAATATATATGCCGTCTGCTTTTCGCATATGAAAGAAAATATAATCATTTAAGTGTCCTCCGTTAATCTGCGACCATATGCTTTTTTGATAGCTTTCCTGTTCATCCGGGCGTATCAGATTGCAGAAGCTCTTACCTGTATATGCAAGCAGCTCGTCCATATTTTTACAGCCTGTAAGCCGAAGCAGCTCATTGTTTGCAAGCAGAATCTCATCATTTTCTTTATCTGCCCTGTAAACAATGAAAGCTCCCGGCAAATTATCAATAATATCCTTTATTGCAAAACCAAGCTTTGCGCGACTCTTTACTTGCTCACCCTCACAATATGCCATGTAGCCGTTCTTCCCACGCATTTTTACCTCATAAAGTGCATTGTCCGCACAACGCATAAGCTGTGAACGGTCATCAGCAAAAACAGGGTACTCCGCAAAGCCCAGTGAAATGGTAAATGCATGCTCTTCACCTTTACAATAAAATTTCTTGGTTTCTTCTGTAAACTTCTTAAGGAAAGGCTTAACCTCCACGACCGTGCAATCCGGCATGAAAATGCTAAACTCATCGCCCCCGTTTCTGCCGAGTATGACATCCTTTGAAAAATATTGCTTCATGCTCTCTGCAAGCTTCTGCAGTGCACCATCCCCTGCCGCATGTCCATACATATCGTTGACCAGCTTGAAATCATCAATATCAAGCATCGCCACAACACAGTGCTTTTGCGGATTCTGTCTCATATATTGCTCAACCTGCTCATCAAAGCCGTGCCTGTTGTAGATACCGGTCAGTGCATCAGTCACAGCAAGTCTCTTGAAATTCTTCCTGTTCTCATTGATTGCAATCAACGCAGCTGTAAGCCCTGCCAAAAGCAGGACTATAATTACACCTCCGATGAACAGGTATAGCAGATATCTGTTATTATAAAAGCCACTCTTTGGGAAAATCTCAATCCTCCACTTGTCTCCGTACACGTCAAAGTCATATATCACCGGATCGTTCAACGCTTCCTTTGAACCGTAAACCCACTCATACGTATCATCCCACGGCGAAGCACACTTCTGCAGACTGTACTTATATCCAAAATTGGGAAGAGCCTCTACAGAATCAGAAAAAATTTCCGGAACCTTCAGTATAACAATTGTGAAGCCCCAAAAGCTCTCCTGACCATTTTCATCCTCCAAATAAACCGGATTGCTCACTGCTATACCACATCCGCCCTGCTTCAGCTCCAATGGTCCCTGAATAATTACAGTGTCATTATCCCTCGCATAGCGCGAAATCTCTCCCATGCCACTATCATTTATCAGATCAATCTTACTGGATTCATTCCTCTCCTCTGGATATATTTCAGTCACAACTCCGTTCGGTGCTATCTGTATACTCTGAATCGAATCGTCCATTATATTTGCTGCAATGGTATCGATTGTCTTCAACCAATCTGATTAATACATCTTTTTCTACTGAATCATATTGATACCAGGTACTCATAAGATCCTCTCACCACGCTTTCTCTAACTGCGACTCAGTATAGGAATCGACATAGCCACCATCTTTCAACGAGACCATGTACAAATCGCCGCTTATATCCACAACTGTCCCTTCTTGTCCACGATACTTCATACGTACATGATCGCCGACACGGAACTTCCTTTCTCTCACATTGGATGCATCCTTGATTCCCTGATGGATACCGGCTCCGATGCCAAATGCCATTGCCATTTTACTGAAGAATCCGGTACGTTGCTTACCTCGTTCAAGAACATCATCCATTACTTCTTGTGATTCATCGTCAATGAACACATCCGGAACGCGTAAGCCTTTAGCCTTATACAGTTTTATGATTATTTCGTCATCTAGGCTGCCTTCCAAATTTTGAATATCTTCCTAAGGAAACGCGGAAGCGGACTGAAGAGCCATCTGTCCCTGCAATCCGCTGTCCATACTAAGTGTAAGATCTGATATATTCTGTGCAGAGAAGATTATCTTCTGTTCAATGGCCTTCCTCGCAATCCGGTTAACCGCATCTTCATGATGAAATGCAAGTTCCAGCATAACTTCTGCAACTTCATCCGCTGGCCCCAATGACTATGCGGAATAAAGTTTATTTGCTTGTGTGTTTTCCGACCAATCATAGAACTTGTCGTAGTATTCTTCCCAGGTCACCAGCATTCCCTCACTCTTTCAGCGGTTCCGTTCGTTCATAGAGCTCAGCAAAAAGCTCTGCCAGAAATTGTGCGCTAAAAGCCATGGAGTCTTTCTCATAAGAGTAGCGAAACTCTGTAAAAGCCTTTCCTAACTCTTTCAAATTCAATTCGAACATATCCCTTGTAATGTCTTTCTCAGGGTGGCACTTTATAATGTCCTTCTGCAACTCTTCCGGCAGTAATGTAAAAAGCTCGAATAAATCATGTTTCTTTATAAATGTTTTGGAATCTGCATGTATGCAAAATAAGTAGTATTTAAAAAACAGTTCACACGAAAATGCAACATTGGTATACCAAGCCATGCAATGTTCCGACACAATCAGGTCTTGATTTCGGATACATAAAAATGAAAAATGCATTGCTTGTTTATAGCACGCTCTCGCATATTTATCGTAATCTTCACTTGTTTCAAGCTTCCTTTTAGGATTCTTGTCTAATTGAAAATATGCCATGTTCCTCCAAAAACTATCTAATTGATCTTGTATACCTACACTTCGGATATCCGCTGCATCCGATAAATCGTCCATAATTAAAGTTGTAATTTTTGAACTTCCATTGTCATCCTTTGCTCTATAAAAATATTCCTGTCCATTTAGTTTTAATTGACCATCATAATTCTGCATCCTCAAATTCTCCTTTATTATTAAAATCTTTGTTCTATATGTAATTAAGCCCCATCAGACAGATTTCTCTATCCAATGGGGCTTCATATGTCATATCGTCTGATTCCACATCATTATATTGTTTTCTTACATCAAACTCTGCATCGTTTGGCGTAAAATTGGCGTATTTTTGTAATTTTACAAATTTCCACCAATAAGGTACATCTCGTTTTTAGTACAGCTTTGCACCTGCTGGAATGTGGTTATCAACCATAAGAAGATGAAGTTCTTCATCCTCTGAATCTTTAAGATTATTTACTGCTGAAAGCAACATACCACAAGATTCAATTCCCATCATTGCTCTAGGTGGAAGGTTTGTAATAGCAATAAGTGTCTTTCCAACTAATTCTTCTGGTTCATAATATGCATGAATACCAGAAAGAATTGTTCTATCTACACCTGTACCATCATCAAGAGTAAACTGTAAAAGTTTTTTGCTCTTTGGTACTGCTACACATTCCTTAACCTTAACAGCTCTAAAATCTGATTTTGAAAATGTATCAAAGTCAACTGTTTCCTCAAACAATGGCTCAATCTTTACATTTGAGAAATCAATCTTCTCTTCAACGGTCGCAATCTGGTCGCAATTTTCTTTTACAGTGCTCTCAGATTCCTTATTTCCCTTCTTATCTGAATCCAGGGATTTCATTGTCGGGAACAACAATACATCGCGGATCGCCTGGCTGTCTGTAAGCAGCATTACCAGCCGGTCAATACCATAGCCAATACCACCTGTCGGAGGCATACCGATGCTCAGTGCATTCAGGAAGTCCTCATCAGTATGGTTTGCTTCCTCATCACCGGCTTCAAATGCAGCATCCTGAGCAGCGAAACGCTCTCTCTGGTCGATAGGATCGTTCAGTTCGGAATACGCATTACACATTTCCCATGTATTAATAAATAACTCGAAACGTTCTACCTTATTCGGGTCATCCGGTCTCTTCTTGGTCAGAGGAGAAATAGCAAGCGGATGGTCAGTCACAAAGGTAGGCTGGATCAGGTTCTTTTCACAGTATTCTTCAAAGAACAGGTTTACGATATCGCCCTTGGTATGACGATCCTCAAATTCAATGTGGTGCTCTCTGGCAAGTGCCTTGGCTTCTTCGTCTGTTGCTACCGCATCAAAGTCAACACCTGCATATTTCTTAATGCAGTCTGTCATGGTGATACGTTCAAACGGCTTGCCGAAATCCAGCTCAATGCCATTATATTCAAACTTTGTTGTCCCAAGAACTGCCTCAGCCAGATAACGGAACATGGACTCGGTAAGCTCCATCATTCCTTCGTAATCTGTATATGCCTGATATAATTCCATTAACGTGAATTCCGGATTGTGTCTGGTATCAACACCCTCATTACGGAATACACGGCCGATTTCATATACTCTCTCAAGACCGCCAACGATCAGTCTCTTCAGATATAATTCCAGTGAGATACGAAGCTTTACATCCTCATCCAGTGCATTGTAATGGGTATCAAACGGTCTTGCAGCCGCACCACCGGCATTGGATACCAGCATCGGAGTTTCCACTTCCATAAAGTTTCTGCCATCCAGAAATTTACGAATCTCCTTGATGATCCTGGAGCGCTTGATGAATACCTCCTTACTGTCGGCATTCATGATCAGATCCACATATCTCTGACGATAACGGGTGTCGGTATCAGTCAAACCGTGGAACTTCTCCGGCAGGATCTGCAGGCTCTTGCTGAGCATGGTCATTTCCACAGCATGAATGGAGATCTCGCCGGTCTTCGTACGGAAAACATATCCCTTAATACCATAAATATCACCAATGTCAGATTTCTTGAAATCTGCATAGGATTCTTCGCCGATGGCATCCTTTGCCACATAAACCTGGATTGTTCCCTTCAGATCCTGGATATTGCAGAAAGAGGCCTTACCCATAACACGCTTGAACATCATACGTCCCGCAATGGATACCATGATGGGCTCTGCATCCATGATGGCTCTTCTCTCGTTATAATCTGCATTCAGGACTTCCCTGGCCTGTGCTTCATCCATGCCCTCTACGCTGGGAGTCACATGGCCTGCCAGAAGCTTTTCCTCATGCGCTGTATATAATTCCTTCGCTTCATCAGTATGATGCGTCTGGTCAAATTTGGTGATCTTAAACGGATCCTTGCCTGCCTCCTGCAAAGCTGCAAGCTTCTCTCTACGAACCTTCAGAAGCTGATTTACGTCCTGCTCCTGCTGTGGTTGATTATTCTGCTGTGTAGCCACAATAACTTCCTCCTTAGTTGGAACGCTGGATCTCAAGTACCTTGTACTTCAGGATACCTGCCTGCGTTTCTACCTCTACAATATCTCCGGTCTTTCTGCCAAGCAGTGCCTTGCCGACAGGAGACTCATTGGAGATCTTACCCTTTAAGCTGTTTGCCTCTGTGGAACCAACGATCTTGTAATCCAGCTCCTCATTATATTCCATATCCAGAATCTTAACACGGCAGCCGATGCTGATCTTGTCGAGGTCAACTTCATCTTCAACAACGACTTCTGCGTTCTTTAAGATTTTTTCCAGTTCTTCGATTCTTGCTTCGATATCTCTCTGCTCATCCTTTGCAGCATCATATTCAGCATTTTCAGAAAGGTCACCCTGCTCTCTTGCTTCCTTGATCTTCTGCGCTACTTCTTTTCTCTTAACGACCTTCAGATCATGGAGCTCATCTTCATATTTGCGAAGTCCTTCATAAGTAAGTATGTTCTTCTTCTCTTCCATTGCTATTCGCCCTTCCATCCATACAGAAAGCCTGCCCCCGGCAGCTTATCCTGCATACTTTGTTATAAAAATAAAGACAAAACGTCTTAATCAACTTTCGTATTATAACCACTTTTCACCATAGTGTCAAGAAAATTCAGCATTTGCGCATCATTTGAAAGCTTCAGATAAAAGCTCCCCACCTCCGGTTCCTCCGCCTGTCCTGAGAGGATCCCATACTCCCCATAGAAGTAATCTGCCAGTTCATCCATCATCCCAGTTCCCATCTCCGGAACGATTGCTTCTTCTGCCACGGACCTGCGCTTAATAAAGGTGATCCGGTTAATGCGTTTCAGATAGGGCTGCAGCAGAAAGAGTACCTTTTCTCTCATCAGAAACCCGTATTCCCCCGGCAGCTCCAGGCTGAAATGGGGAACTGTCCTTCCCTTCAGCTTCTGAGAAAGCCACGCGGCATACAGTTCGTCAGACACACTCTGCTCTCTGTTAAAAATCCTGCACAGATTGTCCGAAAAAAGGATTTCCACATTTTCATCTGTCAGCTCCAAGGCCCGTTCCATCGCTTCCAGCAGTTGCTGCTCCCGTTTCTTTCTTTTCCTTTTCCTTCTGAATTCTTCTTCCAGACCGTCCGGAAGAGTGCTGAAATAAATATGGATCTCACCACCCGGATAAGGCAGTGTCCTGTCACAGTGATAAACAGGAAGGCTTTTCCGCTCTGAAATCGTTTCTTTGCCTGTTGTTACATAATAAACTGTTCTGCTTTCCTTTTCCATAAGAAAGCATATGTGCCTGTCTGGTTCTTTATGCATTTCCCTGGCAGGAATCTTTTCATCTGTCCCTATCAAAAACCCGGATTACCTCTTCCTGCAGCTCCTGATAGTCCTCAATCTCATTAACCCTTCTGCGCAGTATGGAAGAATCCGGGTAGCCTGCCGTATACCAGGCGATATGCTTCCGCATCTCCCTGACTGCCGTATACTCTCCCTTCACAGAAAGTGCCAGCTCCATATGTCTCAGGATCATATCGCAGACCTCTTTTCCAGATGGTCTGTCAGTCATTTCTCCTGTTTTCAGGTATTCTTCGATCTCTCCAAAGATCCACGGGTTTCCTCTGGCACCACGGCCGATCATGATACCGTCACATCCTGTTTCTTCTACAAGCCTTTTTGCGGAAGGTCCATCCACTACATCCCCGTTTCCAATCACAGGGATCGACACTGCCTCCTTCACCTGACGGATGATATCCCAGTCAGCACTGCCGGAATAATACTGCTCCCTTGTCCTGCCATGAACCGCAATTGCCGCCACACCACAGTCCTCTGCAATCCTCGCCATCTCCACAGCATTCACATGTGCTTCATCAAAGCCCTTTCTGATCTTCACCGTTACCGGCTTCTGCACTGCCTTTACCAGGGAAGAAAGGATCTCTGCTGCCAGAACCGGATTTTTCATCAGTGCTGACCCTTCCCCGTTGTTCACGACCTTTGGAACCGGACAGCCCATGTTGAAATCCAGAATGGCAAATGGTCTGTCTTCGATCTTCCTCGCCATCTCACTGATGATCTTCGGATCAGATCCAAAAAGCTGCAGGGATGCCGGTCTTTCCTTTTCGTGGATCTTCAGAAGATCCTCTGTATTTTTATTATGATAATAAATGGCCTTGGCACTGACCATTTCCATGCAGACAAGTCCTGCTCCCTTTTCCCGGCACAGTAAACGAAAAGGCAGGTCTGTCACACCTGCCATCGGAGCGAGTATTAAAGGATTTTCGAGAGTTACCTGTCCGATCTTCAGCCCGCTGAGTTCCATCTTATGATTTCCTTCCTGTATTTTTTTCGTAAATGATGCGAAGTCCTTCCAGTGTCAGATTTCTGTCATAGATCCGGATCATGTCAGTTGCATCCGCAATGATCCTTCCAAGGCCACCGGTTGCCACAACCTTCAGATTTTCATAGCCTGTTTCCTTCATCACCTGTCTGATGATATATTCTGTCTGGCCGATCTGTCCATAAACAAGACCCGCCTGCATACTGGTGATCGTTTCCTTTGCCAGAATGGAATCCGGCTTTTTGATCTCGATCTCCGGAAGCTTAGCAGTATCCTCCCACAGTGCCTTGGCTGAGATCCTGATGCCGGGTGCTGTAATACCAACCCCGAAGCATCCATCCTCTGTTACAAGATCGTATGTGGTTGCCGTACCAAAATCAAGAACCAGCACCGGTCCCCCATACAGCTCATAGGCTGCTACCACATCCACGATACGGTCAGGTCCGATCTCTCTTGGATTATCAGAGGTAATCCTGATTCCTGTCTTCACACCAGGTCCCACAATGACAGGTGTTGTCCCGATATATCTGACAAGTGCACCTGTCAGAGAATGCATCACGCCCGGCACCACGCTGGCAATGATCGTTCCTTCGATATCCTTCTTTTCAATATGATTCAGACGGAGCAGCTCCCGAAGGCTGATGCCATACTCATCTGAGGTTCTTGGCTGCTTGCTCATCATCCTGAATGTTGTCACAAGCTCTTTCTTATCATACACACCAAAGGTGATATTGGTATTCCCTACATCAACTACTAACAGCATTTTTTATTCCTCCGTAAACAGTTCTCCCATATCCTCATGCAGGATAAACACCCGGTAATACAGGCTTAAGGATTCAAAAAGCTCTGTCCTCTTCCTCCGGATCTCACCCACCAGAAGTCCGCTGGCGATCTCATCATACAGAAAATCCTCATCGCTGTACTCCGTCCGCATGGATACACTTCCATCCTCCTCAAATTCTATGGTAAAAATACCGCCCACCTCTTCCGTGAACAGTACGCAGATAATGTGCAGCTCATTCTTGATGGATTCCGGAATCCCGTTAAATTTTTCATTAAAATAATATTTCTTATCGTATGCATTGGCGCCACAGAGCACCATTCTTCCTTCTTCAGACATAGCCATAAATTCCTCTGACTGATACTTCTCCTGCGTAGACATTTTCCACGCTGCCATCTTCCTTCTCTACGATCAGCTCTCCCTTTTCATTGATACCATGGGCAATGCCCTCATACTCTCCTCTAGGATCCAGCACCCTGACCGCCACTTCCTTATTCACAAGAAGAGTATTGTAAGCCCCTATCAGTCCCGTCATATCATCTGTCCTGCAGAAAATTTCATAATTTTCATCAAAATGCTCCATGGACTTCTGCACCAGAAGCGCCCGGTTCACCTTCTGTCCCTTTTCCAGATACAGGGAACTTGCTGTAGCACTGATCTCCTCCGGGAAAGAGGTCTGATTCACATTGATGCCAACACCGCTGACCATATACTGGACATAATCTGCTTCCATCGTCAGCTCTGTCAGGATCCCCACGACCTTCTTTTTATTCACTACAATATCATTTGGCCACTTGATCCTGACAGGCAGCTTTGAAACCTCTTCGATCGCCTGTGCAACGCTCAGTGCCATCACAAGCGTTACCATAGATACACAGTCAGCTGAATAGGAGGGTCTGAGCAGCAGCGTCATGAAAATATTGGCACCTGCCGGAGATTCCCAGCTTCTACCTCTTCTTCCCCTGCCGGCCACCTGCTTGTCAGCCACGATCAGAAGTCCCTCAGGTGCACCCTCCTCTGCCCGCCTTTTCGCCTCCAGATTAGTGGAATCAATAACGTCAAAATAAAGCAGTTCCTTTCCCGCCATTCTGGTTTTGACCCTGCTTTGTAATTCTGCAAGAGACAACACATCAGGGGTACCGTTTAAGCGATACCCCTTATTCTGTCCTGCTTCTATTTCATATCCCTCTTCCTTAAGCTGGTTCATGATCTTCCATACTGCAGTTCTGGAAATACCAAGTGTCTCACAGATCTGCTGTCCGGAAACATAATCCCCGCTGTTGCGAAGAAGCTGTAATACCTCTGTTTTTCTTGAGGATGTCATCTGTTTTCCCTGTCCTTACAGTGTTGCTGCCATAACAGCCTTGATCGTATGCATGCGGTTCTCCGCCTCATCAAATACCACTGACTGCCCTGACTCAAATACTTCGTCTGTTACTTCCATTTCGGTAATGCCGAACTTCTCTCCCATTTCCTTACCGATCTTCGTCTTCAGATCATGGAATGCCGGGAGACAGTGCATGAAGATTGCCTGGCTTCCTGCATTCTCCATCACCTTTTTATTGACCTGATAAGGAGTAAGCTCCCTGATCCTCTCTGTCCATACAGCATCAGGCTCACCCATGGATACCCATACATCCGTATAAATAACATCAGCGCCCTTTGTGCCTGCTTCCACATCCTCTGTCAGGGTAATGGAACCGCCGCTCTCCTTTGCCAGTGCTTCACAGGTCTTTACAAGCTCTGCATCCGGGAAATATTTCTTCGTGGTACATGCAGTGAAATGCATGCCAAGCTTTGCGCAGACAACCATCAGGGAATTTCCCATATTGTAACGGGCATCTCCCATATAGGTCAGCTTCACGCCTTTGATCCTGCCAAGCTTCTCACGAATAGTCAGCACATCTGCCAGCATCTGGGTCGGATGAAATTCATTGGTCAGACCGTTCCATACAGGAACTCCCGCATACTTTGCCAGCTCCTCTACAATATCCTGTCCAAAGCCACGGTACTCGATACCATCATACATTCTGCCAAGGACTCTTGCTGTATCTGCAATGCTTTCCTTTTTTCCGATCTGGGAGCCTGACGGATCCAGATACGTAGTTCCCATCCCAAGATCATGGGCTGCCACCTCAAAGGAGCATCTGGTTCTGGTACTGGTCTTCTCAAAGATCAGTGCTACATTCTTACCACGATGCATATCCTGTGTCAGCACACCATCCTTCTTTTTCTTCTTCAGATCTGCTGCCAGATCGATGAGATACAGGATCTCTTCCTGTGTAAAATCAAGCAGCTTCAAAAAATTTCTTCCCTTTAAATCTACGTTTGCCATACTGCTGTCCTCTGTTCTTTCGTTCTGTCTGCTTTTATTTGTCAGAAACAAGCTCTTTCACGGATGCTGCAAGTCCTGCAATTCCCTGGATCTCAGAGGGGATAATGATCTTGGTTGCCTTACCGTCTGCAGCCCTTTCAAAGGCTTCCAGGCTCTTAATGCGAAGTACTGCTTCATCCGCACCGGCTTCACGGATCATACGAATACCATCTGCCGTTGCCTGCTGTACCTTCAGGATCGCTTCCGCTTCACCCTCTGCCTCACGGATCATCTTTTCCTTCTGTGCCTCTGCACGGAGGATTGCTGACTGCTTCTCAGCCTGCGCTTCCAGGATAGCCGCTTCCTTCTTGCCCTCTGCTACAGTAACACTTGCTTTCTTTTCACCCTCTGCACGTGTTACAGCTTCTCTTCGCTCACGCTCTGCCTTCATCTGTCTTTCCATGGCGTTCTGTATCTCTGCCGGAGGAATGATATTCTTAAGTTCTACACGGTTCACCTTGATGCCCCATGGATCTGTGGCCTCATCAAGGCTTGCCCTCATCTTGGTATTAATAGTCTCTCTGGATGTCAGTGTCTGATCCAGCTCCAGATCTCCGATGATATTACGAAGGGTTGTTGCTGTCAGGTTCTCGATCGCCATGATCGGATTCTCCACTCCATAGGCAAACAGCTTCGGATCCGTAATCTGGAAAAATACAACAGTATCAATCCTCATGGTTACATTATCCTTGGTAATAACAGGCTGCGGTGCAAAATCCACTACCTGTTCCTTCAGATTGATCTTCTTCGCCACTCTGTCGATCAATGGCATTTTAATATGAAGACCAACAGACCAGGTTCCCTGATAAGCACCCAGTCTCTCTACTACATAAGCATATGCCTGCGGTACGATCTTTACGCAGGATGCCAGGATCAGTACGATAAGTATCAATAATACAAGCACTACAACTCCCATAAAAAACCTCTTCTTTCTCTGTCAGAACTATCTGACGCTCTATTTACTGTTCATTCTCCGCTGAGAGATCCTTCTCCTCCACGATCAGCTTCACACCGCTCACGGACCGGACAACCACAACACTCCCTACTGGCAGCTGTACATCATCCTTCACGCTCCTTGCGCTCCATTCCTGACCACCCACAGTAACCTGTCCGATCCCCTGCAGATTATCAATCTCGCTGATCACAATGGCCTGTCTGCCGATCAGGCTCTCCACGTTGGTCTTTACTCTGTCCTTATTAAAATACTTCACTGCAACAGGTCTTGTCAAATAAAGCAGGATCAATGATACCACAAAGAATGCCACGATCTGAAGCCAGAGCGGTGCATTCAGAGCCGCCAGTATAGCACTCACAAGCGCTCCCCCTGCAAACCATATAGTCGTCAGTCCCATGGTTGCGATCTCAATTCCCACACATACAACAAGAACTGCAAGCCAGATTGTCACTTCGCTCATAAAATCCTCCTTCTCCTACCAGAAAACATGATCTCCGATCACATAACCCTCACGCTTGCCCGCCCGGCGGAAATGTGTTGCATCCCCGATAGTCGTTTCCCCGTTAATAGCAGCCTGGGCTGCCTGAAGACATGACTCCGGTACATTTCCTTCATAGGCTCTCGCCACCTTGCCTGTCATAGCAGGTGTGAACTGACCCGACGCATAAATAACGGCATGAATGGTATTGGGATAGGCACCGCTTCTGACACGGTTCATAACAACTGCACCTACGCCAAGCTTTCCTTCATAAGGCTGATTTCCTGCCTCACAGTAGATCAATGCCCCAAGAAGCCGGGTCTCATCCGCATCTGCCGATACAGCACCACGGTTTGCCTTACGCTTCCGCTCTGCTTCCTCCTGCTCCCTGACCTTGATGACCTCCATGGTTTCTCCTTCATCAATATGGAATTTCACATTGATAAAATCGGTATTGACGTATCCCACTTCATCATTATAATCTACACTGATCCAGCTGTTATTCACTTCGTCAATAAATTCCACAGAATCATCATAGGCAAGCAGACCGTAGATCTCAGCATCCATGCTTGGCTCCTTGCGGACTCTTACCGCCGAAACATCCAGGGTAACGATCCAGTTTCCAACATCCTCAGCCATAGCCTTGGCCTCTTCCCCAAACAGCAGATATTCGTCCTTGGCCCAGCCGATCACATTGCCTGATTTGATCCTGGTCCATCCATCCTTTCTTTCAAGGATAGTACCGCCACAGTCCTTATAAAGGTAACCTACCTTCTCGGACTTTTCGTCAGCCTCTGCACGGATGTTCAGGGCATTCTGGACATTTGCCATAGCCAGCTCCTTCTCCATTCGTGCCTTTTCATTTTCAAACTTCTGGTTTATGTTCAGTTCTTTCTCTTCCTCTACAGGTGCATCATTGCTAAGTGCACTGGGATCCAGCACCTCTGCCACACCTGATACGGGAAACTCATACTCCTCCTTCTTCTCCGCCGCTTGTGATCTCATGGATACAAGGAAAAAGCAGGTCAGGAAAAGCACTACTGCCGCACACAAAAAATACAGCTGTTTTCTCTGTATCATTAGGATACCTCCGTGATACGATTGATACTGATTGTTCTTCCATCGTCTATTTGGTAATTTATTACATTTTTATTACGATAAATATGCGAACAATCATAGCAAATTGACCTAATCTTGTCAAGTTTCCCGAGAAAACACAGATTTTTTAGTCGACAAAATTACCGTTTTTTAGTAATTTTGTTACATAAAAATTACATATTTTCAGATTTTTCAACAGATGCTTTTACGGCATCGATCACTGCACCGCGAAAGCCCTTCTCCTCCAGAGCCCGGACGCCTTCAATGGTCGTTCCGGCAGGGGAGGTTACCATATCCTTCAGTTCGCCCGGGTGCTTTCCGGTCTCCAGCATCAGCTTTGCACTGCCAAGAACCGCCTGCGCAGCAAAGGTATATGCCTGCTTTCTTGGCATACCTGCAAGCACTGCTCCGTCTGCCAGTGCCTCAAGGAACTGGAATACATATGCAGGTGAGCATCCACTGACTCCGGCCACTGCATTGATCAGCCGCTCCGGCACTTCTTCAGCTACTCCGAAGCTTCTAAGCAGCTTCATACAGACTTCCATCTCTTCATCGCTGACATGCCCGTTCCGGCAGGCGCCGGTACAGCCTTCTCCGACAAGAGCCGGGGTATTTGGCATACAGCGTACCAGCTTGATATCCGCAGACAGCAGTCCTTCAATATCTGCAATGGTCTTGCCCGCTGCAATGCTGACGATCAGAGTCTCCTTCCGGAGGACTCCTCTGATCTCAGGAAGCACCTCCCCGAAAAACTGCGGCTTGATGGCAAGGAAAAGGATATCCGCTTCTTTTGCTACAAGCTGATTATCTGATGTTGTCATGATTCCATACATCTGGTTCACCTGATCCAGTGTATGCTCCGTTTTTGCTGATCCGATGATATCCTCTTTTCTGACGATCTCTTTGGAAAGCATACCACCGATCATGGCCTTTGCCATATTACCAAGTCCGATAAATCCAATTTTCATCCAAGTTCCTCCTTTTTATCATTTTCAGTGCCATGCACTGTCTGCTCCTCCATACCGGCTCTGATACATCAGAAGTCCTGCTGCCATAGCCGCATTTAATGACTCCAGCTTCCCCTCCATGGGGATCTTCAGATAGGTATCCGCCAGATCCGCTGTTTCCTCCCGCAGTCCATTTCCCTCATTTCCAATCAGGAAGGCACTGCCTCCATGGTAATCTATTTCATGGAAAAATTTCTCGCCCTTCAGGTGGGCTGCATAGGTAGTGATCTTCTCCCTTTTCAGAAGAGCTGTCACCTCCAGAAGAGATGCTCCGCATACAAAGGGCATCCGGTACAGTGATCCCATTGTTGAACGGATGGTTTTGGGATTATATACATCCACGCACCCTTCTGTCATAAAAATCCCGTCTGCCCCGGCTCCTTCTGCTGTACGGATCATCGTTCCAAGGTTCCCCGGATCCTGCACATCCTCAAGAAGCAGGAACAAAGGATCCCTTCCTTCCTGTTCCCTTCTCTTTACTGCCTCCCGGATCAGCTCTTCCGGCTGATAAGCAAACATCTCTGCCACCACCAGTACTCCCTGTGGTGACATGGTATCCGCCATCTTTTTCATGACCTCACTGCTGACTGTTTCGACGAATATACCTGCCTGTCTGCAGGCTTCGATTTTTTCAGAAAAATCTTCTGTCTGCGGCCGTTCTGCCAGTGTTTCTTCCATATATAATTCCCTGATCCTGCTGACTGGTGTTTCCTGAAACATTCTGATACCCTCTGCCAGAAAAACGCCTTTCTTTTTTCGCTCTCTGCCCTTTTCACGAAGCTGTACTACATGCTTCACCCGGCTGTTTGCTGTACTGGAAATCATATAATCCTCCTGTAGAAAAAGGCGGAGTAAAAACTCCGCCTCATTGCGTTGTGTCAGATTATCTACTATATCCGTCTTACAGGGACAGGATCCTGCTGACCTGATACTGATATTCCGGGATCGTCTTCTGCATAGCCAGCGCATCCTCAATATCAAAATCAACAAACTCACCATGCTGATAGCCAACTACACGATTGCTCTTTCCCTCGCAGATAATATCAGCTGCATACGCTCCCATAATAGAGGCATAGAAACGATCCTTACAGGTAGGACTTCCTCCACGCTGCATATAGCCAAGAATCGTAGCTCTTGTCTCGATTCCTGTAGCTGCTTCAATCCTTCTCGCCATGGATGTAGAATGTCCGATACCCTCCGCATTGATGATAATGTGATGGGTCTTCCCACGCTTTCTGTTATTGATAATATTATTAATGATATTCTGTTCGTTAAAGTCATATTTCTCAGGAAGCAGAATATCCTCCGCTCCATTGGCAACACCGCACCACAATGCAATATATCCGGCATTTCTGCCCATTACTTCAATAATACTGCATCTTTCATGGGAGGAAGAGGTGTCCCTGATCTTATCGATTGCCTGCATGGCCGTGTTGATCGCTGTATCAAATCCGATCGTATATTCTGTACAGGCAATATCCAGGTCGATAGTTCCCGGAAGTCCGATAGTATTGATCCCATGTCTTGCCAGTGCCTGTGCTCCTCTGTAAGAACCATCACCGCCAATGACAACCAGACCGTCAATTCCATGCTTCTGGCAGATCTCTGCTGCCTTCAGCTGGGTTTCCTCTGTCTTGAACTCCGGACATCTTGCTGTTCCAAGGATCGTTCCACCACGCTCAATGGTATCGGAAACATCCTTCTTTTCCATATCAACGATCTCTTCATTTAACAGGCCCTTATAGCCCTTCTTGATTCCCTTAACCTTAACACCGTTTGCAATTGCTTTTCTGACAACTGCACGGATTGCTGCATTCATACCCGGGGCATCACCGCCGCTGGTCAGAACACCAATGGTCTTAATTTCCTTTGCCATATGCTCCCAATCCTTTCCGTATCTTCAGATTCCTCTCTGATTTGAGGTTATTTTAACCCTTTTTTCTGCCTATTTCAATCTTTTTTCACGTCCCATGCTATTTTTATGTTATCTTTTCCATACTTTTTACATAAGGCATCATAAAGAGCCTCATCTGCATTTACGTTTCTTCCCGGAGGCAGTTTTTTCATCTGCTTTTTATCTTCTATATAAAGAACAACACTGTCATTCCCTTCTGACTCCGAGATATCCCTTAAAAGATCCTCGATCCCTGCTTCATATGCCTCCATAGTGGGGAATCGGATCCATAGCTTCTTTGGGATTTCATCAAAGGAAGTGATCCTTTCACAGATCAGCTTGCCATCCCGGTCCTCCTCAAGAGATACCCTGCCTTTAATAAAGACCTTACCATCTTCTACAAGCCTGCTGTTGTATTTTTCATAGTCCCTTGGAAAAACAATGACCTCCACGCTGCCAAGCAGATCCTCGATCTGCAGAAATGCCATGATCTTGTCATTCTTTGTATACTTGATCTTTCTATCTGCGATCAGGCCGCCGATCGTGGCGCTGTCACCATCCTTCACTATCGGAATACCCGTTTCCTCATTCAGTACAAAGTCTGCTGTGGTATTGGTGATCCCTTTTTTCCAGAGCTCCTCCTGTTCTTCAAGCGGATGCCCGCTGACATAGACACCAAGCACCTCCTTTTCAAAGGCAAGGAGCATCTCCTTTGGATACTCCCCAACATCAGGAAGGCGGATATCAAACTCCTCCTTTTCTTCTGTGGAAACCAGGTCAAAAAGACTCATCTGTCCTGCCATATTGTTCTTCCGGTCCTTCACGATATGATCCATGATCTTTCCGTAAGCTACCATAAACTGTTTTCTGGTACCGGGCAGACTGTCAAAAGCTCCGGCCTTGATAAAGTTCTCAATCGCCTTTTTGTTGATCTCCTTATCGGACATACGGCTGATAAAATCCTTCAGATTCAAAAATTCACCGTGCTCATTCCGCTCCTTCACAACAGCTTCGATCACAGGCCGTCCCACGCTCTTGATTGCTGTCAGCGCATAGCGGATGGATCTGTCCTTTACAGAAAAGCCGCTTTCTCCCTGATTGATGTCAGGCGGCAGGATGCTGATCCCCATACTGCGGCACACCATAATATATTCTGCCACCTTTCCGGGGTTATCAATCACGGAAGTCATAAGCGCCGCCATAAATTCTACTGGATAGTAATATTTCAGGTAAGCTGTCTGATAGGCAACCACCGCATAACAGGCCGCATGGGACTTGTTAAATGCATATTTGGCGAAATCCATCATGTCATCATAGATTCCGGAAGCTACCTGCTCTGAAATACCCTTTGCCACACAGCCGGGCACACCCTCCTCTTCATTTCCGTAAATGAAGTTAGCACGCTCCTTTTCCATGACCGCCTGTTTCTTCTTACTCATGGCACGCCGCACCAGATCGCTTCGTCCAAGGGTATAGCCCCCAAGATCCCTCACGATCTGCATAACCTGCTCCTGATATACGATACAGCCATAGGTCGGTGCCAGGATCGGCTTAAGCTGCGGACAGCTGTACACGATAGATCCTTCACTGTTTTTACCTTTGATGTACTTTGGAATAAAGTCCATGGGACCCGGACGGTACAGGGAAATTCCCGCGATCACATCCTCCAGATTCTCCGGCTTAAGCTCCTTCATGAAGTTCTTCATGCCCCCGCTTTCCAGCTGGAACACACCATCCGTCTTTCCCGTGGAAAGGGATGCAAACACCTTTTTATCATCATAATCGATCTGATCGATATTAATAGAAACACCCTTACTCTTCTTCACAAGGGCTACCGCATCCCGGATCACAGTCAGGGTACGGAGTCCCAGAAAATCCATTTTCAGAAGCCCCAGTTCTTCAATGGTCGTCATGGTAAACTGGGTCGTGATCGAACCATCGGCACCTCTCGAAAGCGGTACCAGCTCCTCTGCGGGTCTGGAACAGATCACGACACCGGCTGCATGCATGGATGTGTGCCTTGGCAGACCCTCAAGACGTTTGCTCATATCGATCAGTTCCTTCACCTTGGGATCACTCTCATACAGTCCCCGCAGCTCCGGATTCATCTGCAGTGCCTTATCAATGGTGATATTCAGCTCCTGCGGGATCATCTTGGCAAAACTGTCTACATAATTATAAGGAAGATCCATCACTCTTCCCACATCACGGATCACACCCTTTGCCGCCAGTGTACCGAAGGTTACGATCTGGACCACCTTTTCCTTGCCATATTTGCGGCTGACATAGTCAATAACCTCCTGTCTTCTTTCGAAGCAGAAATCAATATCAATATCGGGCATGGACACACGCTCCGGGTTCAGGAAGCGTTCAAACAGCAGATTATACTTGATCGGGTCAATATCCGTGATCTTCAGCGTATAGGAAACAATACTTCCCGCCGCAGAACCACGCCCCGGTCCCACCATGATCTGATTGGACTTGGCATAATTGATAAAATCCCACACGATCAGGAAATAATCCACGTACCCCATAGTCTTGATAACAGAAAGCTCATAATCAAGGCGTTCTCTTAAGGTCTGTCCCGTTTTCCCGGCTGGTGCATTCTCATCCCCATAACGCTCCTTCAGTCCGTCTGTACAAAGCTTGTTTAGATACGTCCAGGAATCATATCCCTCCGGCACTTCAAAATGAGGCAGCTTGGTCACGCCAAACTCGATCTCCACGTTACATCTGTCCGCAATCCTCTGGGTATTCTCCACGGCTTCCCATGCATAAGGGAAAAGAGCCTTCATCTCCTCTTCACTCTTCACATAGTACTGACCGCCCACGTAACGCATTCTGTCTTCATCTGCCAGCTTCTTGCCGGTCTGGAGGCAAAGCAGGATATCGTGTGGCTTTACATCCTCCTTATAGGTATAATGCACATCATTGGTCGCTACCAGGGGAATATCCAGCTCCTTACTCATCTGCAGCAGCGCCGTATTGACCATCTTCTGCTCCGGCAGTCCGTGATCCTGCAGCTCCAGAAAATAATTGCCCTTGCCAAAGCATGCCTGATACTTCAGTGCCGTCTTCTTTGCCTCATCATAAAGCCCTTTGGTGATATAGCGCTGTACCTCTCCTGCCAGACAGGCAGAAAGGGCTATAATGCCCTCATGGAATTCCTGTAACAGCTCCATATCTACCCTGGGCTTATAGTAATACCCCTCGGTAAATCCACGGCTTACGATCCTGGTCAGATTATTATAGCCGGTATTGTTTTCTGCAAGGAGCACCAGATGATAATATCTGTCATCCCCTCCAGTCAGCTCCTTATCAAAACGGGAATTGGGTGCCACATAGACCTCACAGCCAAGGATCGGCCTGATCCCCTCTGCCCTGCACGCTTTATAAAAATCGATCACCCCATACATAACGCCATGGTCTGTGATCGCTGCACTGTCCATGCCAAGCTCCTTAACACGCCTGACATATTCCTTTATTTTGTTGGAACCGTCCAGAAGACTGTATTCTGTATGTACATGAAGATGCGTAAATGCCATATCTGCTTCCTTTATTTTCATTCATTGAAAAAGAGTACCATGATCACTATGATCATGATACTCTTTTATTCTAGCAAAAAAAGATATTCTTTTAAAGTATCTGTTCCGGTTTAAAGCAGAATTGCAAGAAGCCAGTTTATCAGGGCAATAACAACACCGATGACACTGAGCACCTTTCCGATATTGGCCTGCTTTGCCATGCTTGAACCTGAACCAAGTCTGGCACGGTTCATGCCAAGACATCCAAACAGAATGCCGGCAAGCGGAATCAGAAGTGCTGTCACGATACTGAGAATACCAAACACAAGTGCAATTTTGCCTGCTCCGGCATTATCTACCGTATTGACTGCTACTGTTACAGAACCATCTGCACCTTCTGCACCCTCAGGAATCTCAACATCCTGCTCTAACAGGGTATAGATCTGCTCAAGGCTCTCCTTATAAGGCTTCTTCTGCAGACAGCCAACGAATCCGTCAAGACCCATTTCTTTTCCCATGCTCTTCATCCATGCTTCTATATGGAAATTTCCGTCCTCAAATGACCATTTCAGATATTTGAAGCCCTCCAGCATGGCATCTCCGGCACGGTATACCTGCTCTCCCTTATAATCAAAGGGTGTGAACCTGTTCTTTGCCAGATAATCGTTCATCATAAAGCTGACAAATTTAGGATCCTTATTTAACGGCATATCTTTTACATATCGTGACATTCTCTTCCCTTTCCGGCTGCATGACAGCCTTTCCCTCATTTTTTCGTGTTGGTGCTGGTTTTTATAAATATTTCTTCAGAGCATCTGCCTTGTCAAGCTTCTCCCATGGAAGGTCAAGATCGTTGCGTCCAAAGTGCCCGTAAGCCGCTGTCTGCTTATAGATCGGACGGCGCAGATCAAGCATCCTGATGATCCCTGCAGGGCGAAGGTCGAAGTTCTCTCTTACGATCTCAACCAGCTTCTCATCAGAAACCTTGCCGGTTCCGAAGGTATCTACTCTGACAGAGGTAGGCTGTGCAACGCCAATCGCATAGGAAAGCTGGATCTCACACTGATCAGCCAGTCCTGCTGCTACGATATTCTTTGCTACATAACGTGCTGCATAAGCTGCAGAACGGTCTACCTTGGTGCAGTCCTTACCAGAGAAAGCACCGCCGCCGTGACGTGCATATCCACCGTAGGTATCTACAATGATCTTACGTCCGGTAAGACCTGCGTCTCCGTGAGGTCCACCGATTACGAAACGGCCTGTAGGATTGATGAAGTATTTGGTATTCTCATCCAAAAGCTCCTTGGGAAGGATAGGATCAAATACATACTTCTTGATATCTTCATGGATCTGCTCCTGTGTAACATCAGGATCATGCTGTGTGGAAAGGACAACTGCTTCCAGACGGATCGGCTTGCCATTCTCATCATACTCTACAGACACCTGGCTCTTTCCATCGGGACGCAGATAAGGCAGAGTTCCGTTCTTACGGACATCTGTGAGCTGCTTTGCAAGCTTGTGTGCAAGGGCGATGGAATAAGGCATATACTCCTCTGTTTCGTTGGTTGCATAACCAAACATCATACCCTGATCGCCGGCGCCGATTGCCTCGATCTCCTCATCAGACATCTTGTTCTCTTTTGCTTCCAGCGCCTTGTCAACACCCATGGCGATATCTGAGGACTGCTCATCAATTGCCACAAGAACCGCACAGGTGTTGCCATCAAAGCCATATTCTGACTTGGTGTAGCCGATCTCCTTCACGGTGTCACGTACTACCTTCTGAATATCTACATATGCATTGGTGGTAATCTCTCCTGTTACCAGTACAAAGCCGGTACAGGTAGCTGTCTCACAGGCTACGCGGCTCATGGGATCCTTGGCCATGCAGGCATCCAGGATCGCATCGGAAATGGCATCGCAGACTTTGTCTGGATGACCTTCTGTTACGGATTCGGAAGTAAATAATCTTTTCTCCATTTGTGTTCTCCTTTTCAAAAAATGTTTCCAGTTACTGTACTATGCATGACAAAAGAAAATCCGCTTATTTACGGGAAATAAGCGGATCGACGTTCGATTATCAAATCCTCTTATTGTTCGATGATACTCGCTCAGGTTGGCACCTTCCATCTCGGGGTTGCCGCAGCTTCTCAGGTCCTATGTACCTCCACTGCTCTGAATAAGAGATTTCACAATATTGAATTCTTCACTCGAATGCCGTCTTCTGACTGACATCTGTCTATAGGCTACACCATGCCTGTTTATTTGTCAATGGGGTGTCCGGCAAAATAAAGCTGCAGTGCCTTTTCTGCCTCATCACTGCTCTTTATATATTCGATCTCATGGATATCAAACAGAATACAGCCGCAGTGTCCGGGGAAGGTTGGGAAGCAGATCACCTTCAGGTAGGTATCAATCTCCGGACTGTAATCGGTAAGCTCCAGTGTCTCCCCATACAGCGTAGCTCTCTCATAGCCGTTCAGCCATTTCACATCCATGTTGCTGAACAGGCTGCCAAAGGAGCTGCCGATCAGTTCATCAAGAGGCATCTTTTCGATTCTTGCCAGTGCTTCATTTCCATAACAGAAAATCCAGTCAACCGCATGCTTCTTCTCATCAAAGATCATCTCAATATCTGTGAAGGCAAAGGGCATATGGTCAAAGCTCCTATAACAGCTGTTGTAGGCTTCCCTGCTGGCAGGCGTTTTCCCGTCACTGAAGGAGCGGATCATATCCTTCTGCAGCCGGTGAAACTGCTGTATGATCTCCTTTTTCCTGCGCTCCGTAAACTCCAGTGCCTCCCCGTTATTCAGATATACTCTGTCTGTGATATCATGGATGACCCTTACAGCCACAAGGCATCCTCTGTGTATCCTGATAAAACCCTCCGTAAGCTGCTCTGCAAGCTCCGAGATGGAAACTCTTGTTTCGTACACCTTATCTCCCAGAACATGAATCTCCGTATTCCTTCCATTCACCAGAACATAAAGAATTTTATCTGTGCCGAGCACGATCTGCTTACGATTGGAAATAATAGTAATGTAATGATTCTGTCGCAATTTCTGCACTCCAAGTCAATTTTTCTTGATTTTAGCATATTTCCGGACAAAAAAACAGACGAAATTCTGTCCGTCTGTTTTTCTGCCGCTATTTGTAATAGCTGACTTTATATATTGGTTTTAAACCCTTTTACCTTTTTTATCCTTCTATCTGATTGTCACTTTTTCTATCATAAACACTCCCGTTTTTGTTTACAAGAGACTTGGTATAAAACGACATTTAAGCGGTGTGAATGTTACACGGAAGGGATTTGCAGATATGCCGGAGAACATGCAGAATCCCGGGAGTGAAGCCCGGGATTCTGCTGTGTAAAATAAACACTGATATAATAAGGGGAATTAAGATGTTGTCAAATTTATGATTTCTTCTTTCTTGTTGCTGTTACTACGTTGATGATCATAATTCCAATCAGTACAAGTCCCCAGATCAGGTTCTTGTAATAATCGGAAATGGACGGGAACATGGCAAATCCTGAAGAAAGAGACTGCAGGATAATAACTGCCAGTACAATTCCACTGACCTTACCCACACCGCCGTTAGGATTCACGCCTGCCAGTACACAGATCAGAATCGCCGGTGTCAGATAGGACTTTCCAAAGTCAGAACGGGCTGAATTGAAATGCCCGCACATCAGAAGACCGGATACTGCTGATAGCATGCCGCTGATCATATAGGTAAGTGTCAGGATCTTCTTGTTATCACTTCCGGAATATTCAGAAGCTGTCGCATTGGATCCGATCATATAGATCTTGAATCCGGTTGCGGTCTTATTCAGAAGAAATGCTACCAGTGCAGCACAGATAATAAACACGATCGTTGTACCCGGGATCAGCCCGAACAGTTCAAAATTGACTACCTTGTATAAAATAGACGGCAGCTCCTTAATAGAGGATCCATTCGTAATACCAACGGCAATTCCAAGGATAATATCTGATGCGCCGAGGGTTGCCACCATGGCAGGAACACCAACTCTTGCGATCAGGGTTCCGGTAAACAATCCGCAGACCGCCCCGATCAGAAGGGCAAAGGCCAGTGTCACAAGCAGTACCAGGATCTGAACCGGCATAGAAGCATCTGCCGGCATGATCGCCTTCATCAAAAGACAGCTCAGTATCCCGGCAAGATCGGCTACTGCAATAACTGTCAGGTCAATACCTCCACTGACCATGGCGAGCATCATGCCAAGGGCAAGCACACCCATTTCAGGAAACAGATAAGCGATCAGCTGAAACTGACCGATCTTAGCAAAGCTGCCGCCTGTAGCGATCGACAATACAATGATAACCAATATAAGCATTCCTAACAGTTTTTTATTGTTGGAACTGATCTTCAGAAGGCTCTTTACGTCAAAAGTCTTTTTCTTTTCCATGGTTATGCCTCCTCCTTATGTCCGTTTTCCAGTATATTGGATGCAATCCTGCGTTTTGCAAGCACACTCTTATAGGCTGACATACTTACACCTGCGATGATGAGGATACCTGTCATAAACTTGCTCCAGTTAGTCGGAATTCCAAGCAGGATCAGGTTATTTGAGATCATCTTCATCAGGAGTACACCGAGGAACGTTCCGATCACCGAGCCGGAACCACCCGCAATATTGGCACCGCCAAGCACTACTGCTGCGATAATAGTCATTTCATAGCCATCAAAGAAATTGATCTGGCACATTCCTGAAACGGTAACCTGTGTGATACCTGTGATCCCGCCGATGGCACCCATAAAGGTAAATACAAAAATACGGATAAAGCTTACGTTGAATCCTGCTCTTTCTGCTGCCACAGGATCACCGCCAACTGCATAAATACCACGTCCAAGCATCGTATATTTCATAATAAACCCGACGATCAGATAAATCGCAACAAGAAACAGAATGCTGACTGGCATGGAGCTTCCAAGTCCTGTCTCTCCGTTTACTACACTGAACAGATTTGTTGTTACCATCTTTGCCATGGGTACCGGCAGCACAGAGATAACACTACTCTGCAGAACACCCTGGGTAATGCCAAGGAAGATCGTACAGGTACCAAGCGTGATGATCAGGGTCGGAAGCTTTAACCATGCAGCAAGCACGCCGTTCAGGAGTCCAAGAACCATACCGATCACTCCTGCGATCAGAAACGCCAGGAATACCGGTCCCTGATAATCAATAACAGAAAACCATTTTGTTACCGCAAACATACAGAGCATTGCTGTATAAGGGAAAGAAACATCGATGTTTCCGGATACGATGACCATAAACAGACCTGCTGCCATCATCCCCGGTACGATCATGCTCCGCAGCAGATCCACCAGGTTGTTGGAAGTAAAAAACTGTCCACTGATCACCTGAATGATACAGGCCAGCACAATAATAATGACCGTTATATAAAACTCATTTTTCTTCAGTAGATTTCTGCCTTTCATGCTGTTTCCTCCTTACCGCCTGTAACCAGCTCCTGCAGTTTGTGCGGATCCAGTTCTGTATTGACATGCTCACTGACGATCCGTCCATTCTTGATGATCAGGATCCTGTTGCAGTTATTGAGCACTTCTGATATATCATCAGAGATCAGAAGAATAGCAAGGTTCATTTTTTCTGCAAGTGTTCTTAAATAAGCATGTATATCAAATTTAGCTGCAATATCCACACCAACGGTCGGTCCGTTCAGGATCAGTACACGGGGCTCTGTCTCCAGCCATTTACCAAGGACAACCTTCTGCTGGTTTCCTCCGGAAAGCGTCTGGATCCCGTCACTCAGCTCGTTCAGCTTGATTCCAAGGTTCTTCACCCAGGAAAGACTGTCCTGATGCCCCTTCTCATAATCCACCATTTTCTTTTCAGTCCTGAGCCTGTCAATATTGGATACGATCATATTATTCTCGATCGACTGTGTCAGGAAAAGCCCTTCCGTCAGACGGTCTTCCGGTACATAGGCAATTTTATGCCGGATCGCATCCATTGGTGTTTTGATCCGCACCTCTGTACCATCAATATAAATATGGCCTTCCGTAGCACTGTAAAGTCCGAACAGTGTCTTGGCAAGCTCTGTACGCCCGGATCCGAGAAGTCCTGTAATGCCAAGGATCTCACCCGGATGGATCTCAAAGCTGATCTTTTCAAAGCCATTAGTCAGACCCAGGTTTTCCACCTTCAGGATTGCTCTGTCATGGTCGATCTTCTCCGGTGTGAAGGCTGCTTCCTCCAGCTTTCTTCCGGTCATATAATAAACAAACTGTTCATCATTGATATTCTTTGCCGAATCAGCTACCACAAGCTTTCCATTTCTGAAAACAGTAAACTGATCTGCAATTTCAAATACTTCATCCAGTTTATGACTGACAAACAGTGTGGAAATTCCTTCTTTCTGCAGCTGTCTGATTACCTTGAACAGCTTGTCAACTTCCTTTCTTGTCAATGCAGAGGTAGGTTCATCCATAATGATCAGCTTGGAATTGTTCAGGATCGCTCTGGCAATGGCGATCAGCTGCTTATCCGCCACAGAAAGCTCACCAACAACAGCCTGCAGCGGCAGTTCAATACCAATATGATCCAGTGCCTCTTTCGCAATGCTCTTTACCGATTTCCAATTCACAAGTTTCCTGTGATTGTAAAGCTCATTGTTGATCGCAATATTTTCTGCAACTGTCAGATTCGGGAAAATGGACATATCCTGATAAATTACCTGGATTCCCAGCCCGATCGACTCTGCAATGGAAAGTCTCTCATATTCCTTTCCTTCAAATGTAATACTTCCCCCATCCGGCCTGTAAAATCCGGAAATAATCTTGATCAGCGTTGATTTACCACATCCGTTTTCTCCCATCAAGCAATGGATTTCTCCCTTTTTTATGGTCAGATCCACCTTGTCAAGAGCAGTCACTCCGCCGAAATGCTTCGAAATCTGTTTCGCCTGTAATAAGATTTCACTCATTTGCGTACCATACCTTTCTCTCAGAGATATAATGCTTGCGTATCCCGCCTTTGGAATATGCAAGCATTATATGTTTCTCTCTTACTGTCTTCTTTAGAACTTGTATTCAGACATGTTATCCTTATTAATAACAAGGATCGCATTACCGCTGATATCTGTGCCATTTACATTGACACTGTTATAACCATCGATACCAAGATCAAGGCCGGTCTGAATCTTATCCTTCTCTCCATTAAGCACCATTACTGCCAGCTGGCACATAGCCTTTCCTGAAAGAGCAGGATCCCAGCAAAGAACACAGGGATTGGATCCGGATTCCAGATAAGGACCTGATACAGATGCCACACCGGTTCCTACTGCAAAGATCTGACCTGTCATGCCAAGCTCGTCAATTGCCTTTGCTGCTCCGGGCGGATCATAGCTGGAAGCCCCGAGGAAGCCCTTGATATCCGGGTACTTCTTTATGATTTCCTTGGCCTTCTCGTAAGCCATGTTCATGTTATCTTCGCATTCCAGTCTTTCTTCAGGAATCAGCTCCATATTGGGATATGCTTCCTTCTGATGTGCTACTGCTGCATCCATCCAGTCATTGTGGGATACAGAGGAAAGGAACGCAACCATGGTCACATATTTTCCTTCATAATTCATAGCCTTGGCAAGCTCATCCATCATGGCTTCGCCATATTCCTTATTATTGAAAGCTTCCAGATCATAATCACATGCCTCAAAGCCTTCTGCTTCATGGGTGATCACTACAATACCCTTATCTCTTGCCTTCTGCAGTACAGGTGTACATGCTTCCGGATCAATCGGGACAACGCACAGGGCATCAATATCCTGAGAGATCAGCTGCTCGATCACCTGGATCTGTTCTGCCGAATCTGTCTTTGCAGGTCCCTTTGCATAACAGTTATTTCCTGTTTCTGCCGCATATTCCTTTACACCCTCTTCATGACGCAGAGCCCATGGATCTGACATATCCTTTACAACTGTGGCGATCGTATAACCACCTCCAGAGGCCGTTGTCTCATCCGCATTTTCTGTCGCCGCATTTTCTGTTGATGCTGTTTCTGTGCTGCTTCCTCCGCAGCCCATAACCACTGAAGTCAGCATGGCAAGTGTAAGTGACAGTGCTACCAGTTTCTTTTTCATAAGCATTCCTCCTTTGCTCTCATTTCCGGAGATTCTTCATAAAAGAATCATCCTTGCCAAACATATCATATAGTTTCTTATAAGCTTCATAGACCTTTGCATAAGCCTTCGTCTTTTCTGCATCCGGTCTATAAACCTGTCTGTCCTTCGGGATCATGACCTCTGTCGCTTCCTTAAAGGTAGCAAAGCCCTCTCCCTTTCCTTCTTTTCCAAGGGCTACTGCCCCGCATACCGCCGCCCCGTGAGCCGGTACATTATCAACAAGCGGCACGATCACTTCTTTTCCAAAAGCATCCGCACACATCTGCATGATCCAGGGGCTCTTTCTGGCGATCCCACCTACCGCATAGATATAGGAAATCGGAACACCATTCTCTTCGTAATTATCCAGGATTCTTTTGGAACCAAATATATTGGCTTCTACCAATGTACGGTAGATTTCTTCTGTTCTGGTATCCAGCGTAAGACCTACGATAAGTCCGGACAGATTATAATTGGAAAGGATACTTCTGTTTCCATTGAACCAGTCCAGTGCTACCAGTCCCGTTGTACCCGGTTCTATCTTAGCAGCAAGCTCACCTAAGTACTGTAAAATACTTTGCTTTTTCTCTTCTGCTTCCCGGTAATACCTTTCCGGTACCCCCGTATCTGCAAACCACTGAAAAATATCTCCTGTGGCAGGCTGTCCTGACTCATATCCATAGAGCCCAGGCACCATACCATCTGCAGCGATCGAGCACAGCCCTTCAAATGCATGGTAGTCCTTGTACATCATCTGATGACAGGTACTGGTTCCCATTACCAGTATCATACTTCCGCTTTCTGTTACACCAGCGCCGCATCCTGCCACTGCTCCGTCACTGTGTCCTGCTGCTACTACTGCCTCTGTGGTGAGCCCCATCCGGGCAGCCATATCCTCTGTAAGATGTCCGGCAGGATCTCCTACGGTAAGGATCTCCCCTGCCAGCTTTGTTTCTGTAACATCTGTAAGACCGGGATCAATAGCCTTAAGGAACTCCGGATCAGGATATCCCTGCCCCTTTACAAAGAAGCAGTTAACCCCAAGTGCTGCACTGCACCTTGTTACCCTTCCGGTCAGAGCCATTACGATATAATCCACAGCTTCCATAAAATAATCTGCTGCATCATATATTTCCGGATTCTCCCTGAGCACCTGCAGAAGCTTTGGAAATACCCATTCTGAGGAAACCGCTCCGCCGAAATAATCCTTCAGCCAGGTAGTATGCTCCTTTGCATACGCTTCAATTTCCTCTGCATATTTCTGTGCCCCATGATGCTTCCAGAGCTTAGGCCAGGCATTTGGCTTATCCCGGAACTCTGCCAGTTCACACAAAGGCGTTCCATCCTTTTTTACAGGAAGCAGCGTACAGCTCGTAAAATCTGTACCTATGCTTTTTACCTCTTCCGGTCTGATATTACCATCCTTCAGCATCCTTTTTGAGATCTGGCAGATACAGAACAGCCAGTCCATGGGATCCTGCAGATTCCAGTCCTTCTGCAGAGGAATATCTGCATGATACATTTTCCCATTGATCACACCATGTGCATATTTTTCTTCTGCTGTCGCTGCCACCTGTCTGGTTTCCAGATCAATGGCAATGCCTCTGCAGGACAGCGTTCCAAAATCAAAACCAAATGCGTAACTTCCCATACTTTTATGCCTACTTCGTCAGTTCATACAGATCCTTATCAACAATCACTGTTGCATCCTCACAGATATGAAGGATGCTGCAGGGAAGCTGCGGATCCACATGATCACTTTCCAACAGTTTCTTGATCGCCGGGGCTTTTGCCGCTCCGGTTGCCACCAGTATTACCTTCGCTGCGGTAGCAATTCCATACATACCCATGGTAATGGCACTTCTTGGCACGTCTGATTCCTTTTCAAAGAACCTTGCATTTGCCTTGATCGTTTCCTCTGCCAGTTCTACCTTGTGTGCAGATGCCGTAAAATAGCTGTCCGGCTCATTAAATCCAATATGTCCATTATTGCCGATTCCCAGTATCTGAATATCGATCTTATTATCCTTCAGAAAATCATTGAATCTTTTTTCCTGTTTCGCTGCATCCGCCGCACCATCTACCAGAAAAATATTTTCTTCCTTCAGGTTCACTTTTGAAAAAAAGTGCTGATCCATGAAATAACCAAAGCTCTGGTCATGGTCTCTGGCAAGTCCTTCATATTCATCCAGGTTTACGGTTCTGATCTCTGAAAAATCAATCAGTCCCCTTTTATAGTCATCGACCAGACATTCATACATTCCAATCGGCGTACTTCCTGTTGCGAGCCCTATCAGCGCATTTCTTTTATGCTCAATGACATTTTTGTAAAGATCTGCTGCCACACGGCTGCTTTCTTCATAGCTTTCCGTAACGATCAGTTTCATGCCTCTGCCTCCGCAGCCAGCATAGCTCCGACACCGCCAGCAGGATGAACTACCTTGAAGTAATCCTTGTCAATACCGTTATACAGCATACAGCCAATGGAAATCGCATCAAACAGTGCAAATACAGCTGTAACTGATGTGGTGGAAAGGCACTGGTAAGGACATGCCTCCGGTCCTGTATGAAGGATCAGATTCAGATCGCTTTCTTTAGCGATCGGAGAATCCGGATTTTCTGTTACTGTAATGATCTTCGCCCCGCGAAGCTTTGCAACGGGGATCAGATTGATCATTTCTGTTGTCTTACCGCCTTTGGAAATAATAATAATGATATCTCCTTCACGGATCATACCATAATCACCATGGGGTGCATCTGCAGGATTTAAAAACTGGGAAGCCCTGTCCACACAGTTAAATACCTGGGATACCTTCTTTGCACAGGCACCTGATGTACCGCATCCGGTTGTGATGATCCTGCCCTTGCATTCTGCGATCATCTGTACTGCCTTAATATAGCTGTCCTTATCTACTGTATTTGCCAGCTCCGCTACAGCATGTGCTTCATTGGCAAAGGTATGTAATGCACTCTTGTAAATTTCTTCTCCTGAAATCATGTATTTCTCCTTCCACTTCTGTCTTACTAGCTTCTCGTCTTTTTAACCACATCCATAAATGCCTTGACACGTGTACGGTCCACCTGGTTCTCGAACTTACCATCATATTTAAACGTTGTTCCAACTACTGCACCATCTGCAATCTGAAGAAGCTTTTCGATAGTATCGATCCTGCAGCCAGTATTAGCAAGCACTACCGTATCCGGAACCGTCTTCTTTACCTCATCCAGAATTCCCGCATCCGTTGCGCTTCCTGCAGTCAGTCCTGATACGCAGAGGGCATCCGGTCTGCAGTTAAATACTGTTGATTTGGCAATCTGTTTAATATCACGTGCTGCAAGATAGGCTGCTGCCTCCGGTACGATATTGAATAACAGCTTTACATTTTCTGCACCGATAGCTCTCTGATGTCTGACGGTCTCACCACAATTGGTATCCCAGATTCCAAAATCACTGGCATAAACACCGGTAAAGATCTCTCTGATGAATTTTGCATCTGTTGCGGCTGCCAGATCCAGGGATGCTTTCGGATCCCATAACACATTAACTCCATAAGGAATCCTGATCTCCGGCTGAAGCTCACCAATGACTCTCGCCATGGCTGCTACTGTTTCCTTCTTAACATCTGTCAGGTAAGGAAGACTGTATTCGTTACTGAACATAATGGCATCTACGCCCCCCTCCTGCAGGGCATCCAGATCCTCCCTTGCCTTTTCAATTACCCATTTCATTCCTTTCGCTTTATCAAAATAAGGATCTCCGGGCATGGGCTGCATATGCAGCATGGCAATAATTGCCTTTTCTGTTCCGATGACTTCTTTTAACCAGCTCATAACCTTCCTTTCTTATACCACGATCAGCCGTGGTATCTTTTCTTCCAATACTTTTCGTTTTTCCTCCCCGATGCCTTCGTCTGTGATAATACAGTCAAAATCTTCGATGTCACAAACCTTCGCAAGTGCTTTCTTCGAAAATTTACTGCAGTCAGAGATCATGACCCTCTTCTTTCCACAGTTCAGAATACTCTTTTTGATTCCGATCTCCAGAAAGTTTGAGTTGAATACTCCTTTCTCTACATTGACTGCATCGGCTCCCAGAAAGGCAATGTCCACGTACAGCTTTTTGATGAATTCTTCTCCTATATCTCCGACCAGCACATTGTAGCCATCCCGTCTGAAGCCACCGGTTACGATCATCGTGGAACTCGGATCCATTTTTGCAGCATATGCAATGTCCAGATTGTTCGTTACGATAGTCAGACGTTTCACTGTTGACAACTGCTCTGCCAGCATACAAGCGGTTGTTCCTGAATCAAGGAAGATACTGTCTCCATCTCTTACCAGCTCAGCAGCTGCTTTGGCTATTTTCTTCTTTTCCGGTATCATGACGGTCTGTTTCTCGGAGTGGATCGCCTCAAAGCCAGTTCCCCGGTGAAGAATCGCTCCTCCATGGGTTCTCTCTACAAGATCTGTGAGTGCCATATCATCCAGGTCTCTTCTTGCTGTCGCCTCTGACACATTACAGAGCTCTGCTGCCTCCTTAATAGAGATGCTATCATTTACAGATAAGAAATCCATGATCCTCTGCTGACGTCCTGCTGGTATTGAATTGTTTGTTTGTACCATGTTTTGTTTTCCTTTCTTGGGTTTAATTTATCACATATTGCAATCTTTTGCAATATTTTATTTTAAATACTTTCAAATTCTTTCAAACTATTGCAATATTCGGCATGATTGTTTATGATAGTATATGATAGATTTTAACTCAAATATTGCAAAATTCATAGTAAACGGAGGTATTTATGCAATTTTCTTTTATTTTTGACATGGATGGACTGATTTTGGATACAGAAACTATTGCAAGAAAAGTCTGGCCGATTGTCTATAATTTCATAAGTGAGCAGGAAGCTGATGACGATTATCTGCACGTTGTCGGAAAATCCAACGCTGCGATCATCTCGTATCTCTCTGCCAAATATCCTGATCAGCCAATCAAGGAGATCAACAGCCATATTGATGAAGAGATCGTAAGGTATGTTTCTGCCCATGGTGCAGGCATTAAAGGAGGTGTCCTTACGCTTCTGGATTTTCTAGATGACCACCATATCAAAAAGGCAGTTGCAACCTCCAGCCACAGAGAAGTTGCATCTGCCCTTTTGTCAAAGGAAAATCTGCTGCACCGTTTTGATACGATTGTGTGCGGCAACGAAGTAGAAAGATCCAAGCCATACCCGGATATCTTTTTAGAGGCTGCCAGAAGGCTTGACACACCGCCTTCCCACTGTTATGTCTGCGAGGACTCCTACAACGGGATCCGGGCTGCCCATAATGGGGACTTTATTCCGATTATGGTTCCGGATCAGATTGCTCCCGATAAAGAAATGCAGGAAAAAGCATTCCGCATTTATTCCTGCATCTCAGATATTATTCCCTATTTAAAAGAAACCTACCACCTGGTATGATGGTTTGTTTTATTTTGACATACTCTGTCAGAAATCGTCTGCAGGGAGGCTTCACGAAGGCCGCTTCACAAACTGAAGCAGCACCCGCAGGGTGCGGAGCACGTCGATCACGAAAGCAAATCGGAGACCGTTCTCCTTCAGCGCCTGGTGTCCCTCCTTCAGGGATGCCAGGTAGCTGCCCGTACCAGAGGTGCTGGTTCCCCCATAGTACATGCGGATAATATTCTCCGGAAGATAGGCAAGACGGTTCCTGCCATCCTTCAGAAAGCGGATCATGAATTCATAGTCTGCAGCGATCCTGTATTCGGTCTTATAAAGACCATAGTTCTCATAGACCTCCCTTTTCAGGAAGAGCGTAGGATGACCTGGCATCCAGCCGGCATACAGGCTCTTCTGCGGCCCCATCTTCCAGTATCTGACGATTTTTTCTCCGTCAGCATAAATAAGGTCTGCATGTGCTCCGACGCAGCCGGTATCTCCTTCGATCAGAGCCGCCATTTTGGACACAGCATCATGACATAAAAAAAAATCATTAAAGAATACAATAATATCACCACTAGAAAGAGCATAGCCCTGATTCATGGCATCATAAATGCCCTCATCAGATCTGGATACCCAGTTCACCGGGTATCTGCTCCTCTCTTTGTATTCTTTAATCATTTTTATAGTGTCATCTGTCGAACCGCCGTCCTTGATATTTACCTCTATATCAGGATAATCCTGCTTCTCGATGCTCTCCAGGGTTGAAGCAAGATTTTTCCCACTGTTATAGGTAGTAAGGATCAAAGATACTGTTTTCAAAATGGTTCCTCCGGATATAGAATTCACCCGATCTTCAGGCGGAATTTCTGCAGCTCTCTCTCTGTTACAACCTTTTCGATCTGTGCGCCAAGGCTCTGCAGCTTTTCAGGGAAATCCTCATATCCTCTTTCAATAAATTTAATATCATCAATCGTAGAAACACCCTCTGCTGCAAGTGCCGCCGTCACAAGTGCTGCACCTGCACGGAGATCTGGTGCAGTAAGGCTTGCACCGGTGTACTTCTGTACGCCATCAATGATCGCTGTGTTGCTCTCTACCTTAATATTGGCTCCCATCCGGGTCAGCTCATCCACATATTTGAAACGGTTTTCAAAAATACTCTCTGTTACAATGCTGGTGCCTTTGGATAATCCAAGTGCCACGGTGATCTGCGGCTGCATATCTGTTGGAAATCCGGGATAGGGAAGTGTCTTGACATGAGTATGGGTCAGTGGCTTGCTTGCAACTACTCTGACCGCATCATCAGATTCCTCCACTTCACAGCCGATCTCTATCAGCTTTGCACTGATGGACTCCAGGTGCTTGGGAATGACATTCTTTACAGTAACATCTCCTCTTGTCACTGCAGCTGCAAACATAAAGGTTCCGGCCTCGATCTGATCCGGAATAATTGCGTATTCCGTACCATGAAGCGCCTTTACTCCCTTGATCCTGATCACATCTGTACCTGCTCCTTTAATAGAAGCTCCCATACTGTTCAGGAAATTGGCCACATCTACTACATGAGGTTCTTTGGCTGCATTTTCAATGATCGTCTGACCTTCTGCCATCGCTGCTGCCATCATGATATTAATGGTAGCGCCTACAGTAACTACATCCAGATAAATATGGCTTCCCACAAGTCTGTCTGCTTCAGTGATGACAAGTCCTCTCTCGATCCTTACATCAGCACCAAGTGCACGGAATCCCTTGATATGCTGGTCAATGGGCCTGAGCCCGATATTGCATCCACCGGGAAGTGCCACCTCCGCCTTCTTGAACTTGCCAAGAAGTGCCCCCAAAAAATAATAAGAGGCCCTGATCTTCTTAATACTGTCGTCCTCAACGACCAGACTTTCAATCATGCCTGCATTAATCTTTACTGTATGTCTGTCCAGCTTCTCTATTCTGATGCCTATGCTTTCCATGGCTTCCAGCATTGCCGCTGTGTCACGGAGATCCGGCACATTTTCTATCACTACGGTTTCTTCCGTCATGGCTGCTGCCGCAAGGATCGCAAGTGCCGCATTCTTCGCACCGCCGATCTCTACCTCGCCAACCAGAGGATTGCCGCCCTTGATTGCATACTGTTCCATCGTATTCCCTCTATCTATATCAAAATCAAACGAAAAATCTCATTGTCAGAGCCCGGAGATACCCTCTGGGCTCATTGCACGCTTGTTCTAAGTATAACATATTTCCGCATTTTGTAAATCTCAAACATCCGTTCTGACATCTGGTCATGGTTTCCGGTCAGTTAAGATACTTGAGCGGATTCACCTGACTGCCACCGATCAGGATCTCAAAGTGAAGGTGTGGTCCCGTACTGATACCGGTATTACCGCTCAGTGCGATCTTCTGTCCCTGGGACACCGTCTGTCCTGCCGATACCAGAACCTTACTCAGATGTCCATATCTGGTCTGTCTGCCATCTGGATGATTGATGTATACCACGTATCCATAACCGCTTCCCCATCCGGCCTTGGCAACCGTACCACCAGAGGATGCCACTACTGCAGTTCCTGTCGGTGTTGCCCAGTCAACGCCCTTATGGTAGGTGCTCGCTCCACGCTTTGGTGCACTTCTTCTTCCGAAATTGGAGCTTAACCGTCCACCGGAAATGGGCTTAATATAAGTAGGCGGTATCTTGGTCCCGCGCTCCACGATCTTCGGTACAGCCTGATACGTGATCTCTTCCTTGATGATCTCTGTACCGACCTTCTGATCGTTTTCGAAAGAAACTATGGCCACCACCTTCCTGTGTCCGGCAGAAGGCTCCTGTAATGTCTTCTTCTCGGTCGTATACCATTCATCATTATCTATATAGATAATGTCTGCTTCATAATCCTCTTCGTAGTAAAGCTCCTCCTGCCTGGTTACAGTAAGCTCAGGTCTTGGCACCATGATCACCAGCTCTTCCCCGGCACGGATCATGGAATTTTCATCTTCCAGTGAAGCATTCATTTCAACCAGCTTGTCCAGTGGAATGTCTGTTTTCAGCGAAATGCCGGAAAGCGTATCTCCGGACTGTACCTCGTAGACCTCGTTTTTCTCCTGATCCTTGGTTACCATCTCAATAGCATCATTTACATCCGTCAGTTCCTCAGCTAAAAGATAAGCCTCCGCCACCTCTACGGTATCTCCAAAATCCATGGAGATCAGTCCGAGATCATAATCTTCAAAATCCTTTTCCACCTTCGGCTGTACTGCTTCAAATACAGCATCCAGCTCCGCATCCATACCGGCGCTTAAGCTGACTGCCTCCTTGATTTCTTCCTGTTCCTTTGCTTCCTCCTCAGATACTACTCTGGCTGTCAGTACCGGCAGCTCTCTCGCAGGATCCAGCAAAAGCTCAGCCTTATAGCTTCCAGTTTCTGCCGTATCATATTTGTCAAGTGCTGCCTGAAGAACCTGCGTCACTTCTTCCTTGCTGGCCAGATTGATCATAAAATCATTGATCTTGACAACATAGGAACGGTTCATGGTCTCACGGACATTATCTGCCAGTACCATCGCCATCCTGGATACGATCTCATCAGGATCATCTGTCCTTCCAAAAAGAACCTCCTGTCCCTGTAGTTCAATATTACTCTCCACCAGAACCAGCTCACTGCTGTCGCTGGCAATCTGTCTGCGTGCTTCTCTGGCATATCCTTCCGCCTCTTCAGGCGAAGCAACTGTTCCTACTGAAACGCCATCCAGAAGTACTCTAAACATATTATCCCCGCTTCTTTCAAATTTAACAAACACGGGCAGAAAAAACATGCTGACAATTACTGCCAGCACTGCAATTTTAATTCTTCTAACATGTAATCTTTTATAATAACTTGAATAATGCTTCATAAACCTTTATTTCTTTCTTACACTGTATCCAAATGTTCCCAGCTCTTTGCCAAGACCATAGTATGTTCCATGAGAATACACCATTGGATTTGCTTTGGCAAGGGAAAATTTTTCCTTTTCATCCATATAGGCTTCGTCCGCATGGACTGCCACTACCTCTGCCAGAAACATATCGTGGGTTCCAAGGGGAATTCTCCTTGTTACTCTGCACTCCAGATTTACAGGGCTCTCTGCCACAAGCGGAGCCTGTACCTTATCTGCCTTAACAGGAGTCAGCTTTACCTCTTTCCATTTATCTACATCTCTGCCGCTTTTCACACCGCAATAATCCGTGGCATAGGTCAATTCCTCTGTTGTCAGATTAATGACAAACTCCCCTGTCTCCACGATCATGGAATAGGAATAGCGTTCCGGACGGACAGAAATCGAAACCATCGGCGGATCACTGCAGATTGTCCCTGTCCACGCTACTGTGAAAAGATTCGTGCCTCCTTTTTTGTCTGCTGTACTGACAAGCACTGCAGGCAGTGGATATAACATATTTCCCGGCTTCCAGCTTTGTTTTGCCATAGGGGATCTCCTTTATAATCAGAATAAACCAAGGATCTGTGCTACCAGGATCCCTGTATTTGCCAGTGTCAGAATCATGGAAATAATAACGAAGGGAAGCAATACCTTACTGCCTCTTGCAGTCTTTTCCTGTACTTCCTTCAGTTCATTTGTCTGCTTCTCCAGTTCTTCGATCACAGCCGCCTGTACATTACGATATACCTTCACATTGTCAGTATGGAGGAAATCCTCCAGGGACTTAAATGCCTCATCCTGCATATTCTTCAGCCCGGAAACGGTCTCTGTCATCTTCTCCAGATTGTCCTTTCCGGAATTATCCTGGATCTCCGCAATCTTGGCAAGACTCTCCGCTACGGTCTGGTTGATACCTGCGATAGAAAGATCCGAGGTCTGTTTGATGCGGCTTACAGAAGCACTCTCCACTTCCCCGGCTGTCTTCTCAAGGCTCTCTCCTGCCTGTCTGGTCAGATCCTTCACTTCCTTGGCGCTCTCAATATTTCTCAGATTCAGCTGTCTCATTTCCTGCAGACAGTCATCATATTTCTCTATCTGTTCCTTGAAAACGGTTACCTGATTTTCCAGATTTTCAAGCTCTGCTGCATCGGCTGCCGCATTGGCTCTGATCATATCCTGCGAATTCAGCTTCTGCGTGATCTTATCCATAAAATTGTCCATCGTTTTCTTCCTCCCGGGCGTGAAAAACATTATAACGCTTTTATTGTAGCATTTTTGATGCCATTTGACAATATGAGCTCATTTTGTGCAATATGCACAATTTTTGGCATCATCTTTTTATATCATTGTTATAATTAACCGTATTTTCACAATGCGTTCATAATTTATTCATAATTATGCTGTATAGTATAAGTAAATCAAGAGCAAGACTAATGTAGATAAATTTTTTCATAATAGCCCGGGTGCAGTAATGTATCCGGGCACTCCTCATTTTATGGACTGCACATACGGATGATCCCCCTGGAACGCCTACGAAAGGGGCTGCACCTCCTGGTACAGCCCCTTTTTTATTTCAATTCTCATTCCTGATACTTTCATCACAAAGCCTTTTGCCTCTGACTTCAGACTATTGCTTCTTCTGTCTGGCTGCCCTGGTGGATCATCTGGATCTCCTCATTCAGGGAAAGCATCCTTTCATCCAGTTCAGCTACCATCCTGGCACACTCTACCAGCTCATTCCGGATATGATCCGGTGCATTTCCTTCGAACTTGTAATTAATCTTATGCTCCAGGCTTGCCCAGAAATCCATGGCAACTGTCCTGATCTGGATCTCGACCTTGGTATCTACGATCCGGTCTGACAGATACACCGGTATGGTAACCAGCATATGATAGCTCTTATAGCCGCTTTTCTTAGGATTCACAATATAATCCTTGATCGAGATCACCTTGATATCACTCTGGTTCCTGATCATCTCTGCAATCTGGTAAATATCTGAAGTAAAGGAACATATTACTCTGATCCCTGCGATATCATTGACATATTCGACCATATTCTGGATCGTTGATTCATAGCCGTGCTTCTTTAATTTCTTGACGATGCTCTCCGGTGTTTTCACCCTTGACTTGATGTGCTCAATAGGATTATACCTGTGCACATGCTGAAACTCGTCATTTAATATTTCCAGCTTGGTAGAGATCTGCTTCAGTGCTGAACTGTAGATCAGCATGACCTCTTTCCAGTTGTCAATATCGCTGTCTCTCTGTACTACTAATTCCATTCTGTTTTCATCCGCCCCTATACATTTTTAACGGGATTTCCCGTCCTGCTTCTGCCCCCTGCATTCCTTCTGTTTTCTGTCAGGTTTCTGCAGCCCCCTGCTGTCACCCGGCAATTCTATTTTAACACAGTTTGTCAGCAATGTACATTCCGTTAATTCCCGCACTTTTATATATATGAGCAAAATAGATTTTTATTCCTGTTAATCTTCTTCTATCATCTGGATCTCCAGATAATCAAAATCAATTTGTTCGATAAAGCTGTCCTTAGTAAACCTTGCCCTGGAGTGCTTCCTGAAATCTGCCACACAGGAATCCAGCCAGATCGGTTTGCCAAGATCAAAAGCATAACAGATCTCATCCAGTGCTTCAAATACCTTATGTGTCCTGGTGTCTTCCTTATTATTTTCAATGACAATATCCCTCAGAAGATGATTGTCCTTCCATATTTTTCCCCACATCCGGAACATACTGCCACCTCCGTTTTCAATGAATTTCAGTATATCGGATTTTCCAAAGCAAGTAAAGAATAATTCTGTTGACATGTCTCATAATATGTTGTAGTATTCATGTATGTCATATGTAGTTTTAATTACTACTTATTGTGTTAAGGAGGTATCAATTATGCAGATAACTATTCGTGAACCAGGAAGTGCCATTACCCACTTTATCGCAATGATGCTGACTGTTTTCGCAGCAGCACCTCTTCTCGTGAAATCCGCTTTATCCGATACAGCCAATATGCTGCCGGCCATGACAATATTCATACTCAGCATGGTTCTTCTTTACGGTGCCAGCGCAACCTATCACTCTCTGAATATCGGAGGCCGGGCGCTCCGTATTTTCCGGAAGGTAGACCATATGATGATCTTTGTGCTGATCGCCGGATCCTACACACCGGTCTGTCTGATTGTCCTTGGCGGAAGGATGGGCTACACACTTTTTGCCGTAGTATGGGGGATTGCCATTGTGGGCATGCTGTTAAAAGCCTGCTGGGTCACCTGTCCCAAATGGTTTTCTTCTATTATATATATTGCCATGGGCTGGGTCTGTGTTTTCGTGTTTGGTCCTTTATGGAACACATTGCCCCACAATGCTTTTCTCTGGCTTCTGGCAGGCGGGATCATTTATACAATAGGCGGTGTAATCTACGCGCTGAAGCTCCCACTGTTTAACAGCAGACACACCTTCTTCGGATCCCATGAGATCTTCCATCTTTTTGTCATGGGCGGGAGTCTCTGTCACTTTATCTTTATGTACCATTATGTAGCGTAAATGACGCAAGGAGGCAGATGCCACACGCATCTGCCTCCTTTTATGCTTATATTACTTTAATCGTCATATCCGTTTGGATTGTTCTTCTGCCATCTCCAGGAATCTGCACACATATCCTTAATCCCATATTCTGCTTCCCAGCCAAGCTCTCTCTTCGCCTTGCTTGCATCAGAATAGCAGGTAGCAATATCACCGGCACGGCGGGGTTTGATCACATAAGGGATCTTAACACCGGTAGCCTCTTCAAAATTCTTCACAATATCCAGAACACTGTAGCCCACACCAGTTCCCAGGTTGTAGATCTCAAGTCCTGTTTTCTCTTCGATCTTCTTCAGCGCTTTTACATGTCCTTTTGCTAGATCTACTACATGGATATAGTCACGAACCCCCGTTCCATCCGGGGTATCATAGTCATTGCCAAATACTCCAAGCTCTTTCAGCTTGCCTACAGCAACCTGCGTAATATAAGGCATCAGGTTATTGGGAATACCGTTCGGATTTTCTCCCATGGTACCGCTCTTATGTGCACCGATCGGGTTGAAATAACGAAGCAGGATCACATTCCATTCTGGATCTGCCTTCTGGATATCTGTAAGGATCTGCTCCAGCATGGACTTGGTCCAGCCATAGGGGTTGGTGCACTGTCCCTTGGGGCATTCCTCTGTGATCGGAATCACTGCCGGATTACCATATACCGTTGCAGAGGAGGAAAAGATAATGTTCTTCACACCATGCTTTCTCATCACATCTACCAGTGTAAGAGTACCGGAAATATTATTTTCATAATACTCCCACGGCTTCTGTACGGATTCTCCAACTGCCTTAAGTCCTGCAAAATGAATACAGCAGTCTATCTTCTCTTTATCAAAAATCTCATTCATAGCCTCTCTGTCAAGGATATCTGCTTTATAAAAAGGAACCTTCTTTCCTGTGATGGCTTCCACTCTCTGAAGGCTCTTTTCACTGGAATTTGCCAGATTGTCCACTACTACCACATCATATCCTGCATTCTGAAGCTCTACTACTGTATGGCTGCCAATATATCCGGCACCACCTGTAACTAAAATGGTCATATTCGTTACTTCCTTTCTTCCGGCGGAAAATTCCCGCTGTATTTTCAGGTATGAAAGATTCCTGATCACTCTCTGTTTCAAAGAAAGTGTACTTCAATTTCTTAAAAGCTGGCAAGTCAGTAATGTTATTCAAACCTGTCAAAATGTTAACTAGAGTTTAATACCGTTTTCTTTACACAGCTCTCTCGCGGTCTCTACGGAATCTACGCCTGTCTTATTTTTAATTGGTGCAAATTCCTTCCTTCTGTCTACCTCAAAGGGAAGACAGCTGTCAAGCTCATGGATCATATCCAGTACAAGCTGCTCATATTTATAGCCGTTTGGCTTCTCCGGCTTCACCTGTTCCCCATTTTCATCCAGACAGGTGATCTTCTTTTCTACTACATGAAGCGGAAGCTTCTTTTCACGGATGGTTTCAAGATCTGACACACGGAACAGATAATTCAGGATAACGCCAAAATAATATGCAGGATCCCCATTTTCATCCTTCGCTGCTGCCAGCTCCTCTGTCAGCTCATAATACTCTATGATAGATGGTCTGCCATCTTCCAGACACATAACCCCAACCTTTTCATCTGGTGCACACTTTTTAACTACCTTGGCTCCTACACTGCACCCGGCGGTAAGGACGGCACCGATAAAGCAGGGATCCGCGATTCTCTGCAGGACATTGTCCACAGAAAAAACATTCAGCCATTCTACACCATCTTTGATCGCCTTCTGTGCAATTCCCCACTTGTACATGGAAGAATACCATCCGCCATTTCCATTGGGAGAGGTGGCGATCCTGCCCTTTTCTTCCATATAAACCTTACCGTTATAATCGGAAGCAGGTGCCATTTCCTGTTTAAAAAATGTCACATAGTCACTGTTATAGCCAAAATAATCATGATCATAAAGGAACTGACAGGTTGCTTCATGATTCTTCTCACTTGTCATGATATACAATGGGATCCAGCTTTCCGCTTCCCTGACCACATCCATCAGGTTCTCGATCAGCCTCTGGAAAATATATACCTTTTTCGTGATACCAATATTGTACATTCCCTTGGGATCGTCAGAGCCAAGCCTGGTTCCCATGCCACCCGCAAGAAGCACAGCTCCGACCTTTCCTTCCCTGATCACCTGAAGGCCACAGGCTCTGAACCCTTCTTTCTTAGCTTCAATCTCCGGCAGCTGCATGGCTGTCAAAGGAGTGATCACTCCCCTTTTATTCTCGGTTGCTGCTTCCCTTCCACTGACCAGAATAGAAAAGTCAGTCTCATCAATCTGAGTAAGGAGTGCCTCCTGCTGCTCTTTCGTCAGTTCGTTATAATACATAAGGACATGCTCCTGTCCATAGCTTTTCAGTTTCGCAAGGGCTTCCTGATAATTCATTCCGTACCTCCTGTATTTTACACATTTTGTTACATACCAACAGTATACTGACTATCCACCCATTATGCAACCATTAACCACTCCGTCATTATTTTCCAGCATTTTCCGGCAGGAACCGGAATCCCTTCCTGTGTAAAGATTTCGTTAACAACCCGTTAAACTGTCGTTAAGAATAGCCTGCCTCTCTTTTATCCGGAGGTTCTTTCCTGCTAGAATGTCAATGTGTAAAAGGCGATCTATAAAAAAACAGAGAGGTATAAGCTATGAACATTGGAATTTTATTAATCATGATCATCGGTGGTGTTGCCGGCATTTTTTCAACTCTTTATCTGACAGTTTCCATTCCTGTTGTACTTGGATGGAAGATCTACAGACGTTTCGCGAAAGGTATCCCGCTGACCAAATAACTGCGTTTTTCAGGACAGTCTTCACTGTCCTGTTTCAGGAAGTATTTTCAAAAAATAATTCAGGAAATTCTCTCCCATGATCTTTCTGACCGTCTCTTGTGAAATCCCCTGCTGCAGCAGCGCTGCGGTCAGAAGGACAGCATCACCGTGATCCTTCAGGCAATCCTCTGCTTCAGAGCTTTGCTTTCCCTGCTGTCTGCAGGATGCGGTGGTGTAAGAGTCACAAAGATCGAATCCATAGCCGATATGCTCCTCTCCCATGATCTCCAGCTCCTTCTGTACGTGCCTATACAGCATTTCCAGATGGTTACCGGAAAGGGAACCAGTGATATATTTACAGGCATTCAGTCCGGCGATCCCTCCCTGCCCTGCCAGCTTCCGCAGCTGCTCATCAGTCAGATTCCGGTAGCTGTCATAAACACTTCTGCTGTTTGAATGGGTGGCGATGAAGGGTCTTTCCGTGATCGCCTGAATATCTTCAAAGCCTTTGTCATTCAGGTGGCTGACATCCAGAAACAGGGAAAGCTCCTCCATCTTCCTGACAGCATTCCTGCCATGTGTAGTCAATCCACCTCTTACCTGCCGGTGTTCTGTGGCTCTGCAGCATCCATTTGCAAATGCCCCTTTCCTGCTCCATACAAGAGAGGCTCCCGAGATCCCCTGCTTTTTCAGTTCCGTCAAAAGCTCAGGATCCTCACCGATCACCTCCAGTCCTTCCATATAAAGTAGAATGGCGATCTTTTTTTCTGCAATCGCTTTCTTTAAGCTTTCTGCACAGCTGACAAGCCGGACTTCTGTCAGGTCTGCCAGATCCTTTTTCAGGGCATCAATCTGCTGCAGCGCATTCTCAAAGCCATTTGAAAGATTCCTGTTCTCCACGAATACAGAAGAAACAATCAGGGAAAAGCCGCCCCGTTTCCAGTCATCCAGATAATGGTGTCTTACAATATCTCTTTCCCCGAGCTGCCTTCTGATCAGCACCTCTCCAGCCAGATCCAGGTGTGCATCCACTGCCGGATTTTCACGGTGCAGTTTTTCAGCCTGTCTTCTGTATTTTTCTTCTATCTGAATATCCTTCATATGCAATGTAATCCTTTTCACTTTTCTTCTGTTTCATCTTATTTCCGGATACCGGCTTTTATACAGTCCGACGCAGGGCACCACGATTCTCCCCATTAACGTGCGCCGCCAGGCGCACAGCCTAAAAAACAGCCTTTCCCAAAAGGGAAAGACTGTCTCATCTTCTGTCTGCTGTTCAGATCCCGTTTATTTCTCCAGATCTACGGTCTTTAACATCTCTCTGATCTGCTCTACACTGAGCCATTCACTGTTATTGCCTGAGCTGTAGGAGAAGCCATCTGGCACCTTTTTGCCGCTCATATTGATCTTCTGCTTATCATTCCAGGTTACCTGGGGATATACGATAAAATGCTTGTCATATTCATAGGTTGTTGCTGAATCTTCTACCGTTACCATGATCTCATGGAGCTTTTCACCGGGTCTGATACCAACCTCCGGCATTTCGCAGTCAGGCAGCATGGCCTTTGCAAGATCTGTGATCTTAAAGGAAGGGATCTTACTGATAAAGGTCTCCCCACCGGTAGCCTCCTCAAGCGCCTTGATCACCAGCTCAACGCCCTGTGTCAGGCTGATCCAGAAACGTGTCATACGATAGTCAGTGATGGGAAGCTCCCTGCCGCCGTTCTTGATGATGCTGTTAAAGAACGGAATAATGGAGCCACGGCTTCCGGCTACGTTGCCATAACGGACGATAGAGAAATTGATGTCCTTTTTTCCTGCATAGGCATTGGCTGCGATAAACAGCTTATCAGATACCAGTTTGGTCCCGCCGTAGAGGTTTACCGGGTTTACCGCCTTATCCGTAGAAAGGGCAACTACCTTCTTTACATTGCTGTCAAGGGCTGCATCAATGACATTCTGTGCACCATGGATGTTGGTCTTGATCGCTTCGTTTGGATTGTATTCACAGGCCGGCACCTGCTTTAAAGCAGCCGCATGGATCACATAATCCACATCCTCAAAAGCTCTCTGGAGACGTTCCTTGTCTCTCACATCCCCGATAAAGAAACGAAGCTTATCTGCATACTCCTTCATCTCATTCTGCATCAGAAACTGTTTGAACTCATCTCTGGAATAAATGATGATCTTCTTCGGATTGTAATGCGTCAGCACATATTTGGTAAAGCACTTACCAAAGGAACCGGTTCCTCCGGTAATCAGTATTGTCTTGTCATCTAATAACATAATTTCCTCCTGTGGAAGCAATTTCCATTCTTCCGGCATTTTCAGCCATTACTTTTTTCAGTTTATCATAAATCCGTCTTATCAGCAACTGCAATCATTGCAGCTCATACAGCTTCCACAGTCCCTTTTCTGCGATCAGTCGGTACTCTGTCAGCTTCGCATTGCTCTCAAGGAGCCTGTCAAGACAGGCCGTTCCGCTTTCGTGGTCAGCCACATAGGCAAGCACCCTGTCACTGGTATTCAGCGTTTCATCTGTCAGCTCATCCATATTATCTTCGCTTGCCAGATAAATCTCCGGATACTCCATCAGTTCATCTGAAAGCCGCCAGACATTACTCTCCGAAGCGCTGTTATAAAATACAACTACCGGCATATCCTTATTTTCCCTTACAAATGCCATCGCAGCCCGTTCTTCTTCATAAAGGAAAAATACCCGTCCTGCTTTCAGGGAAATCCCGTTCATCAGAAGTACTCCTGCACAAAGTACACAAAACAGGATCCAGCCTGTCTTTTTTCCCTCCGGCAGAAATCCGCTCAAAGGTTCTGTCAGAAAATACAGCAGCAGAAACAGAAGCAGTCCATAAATCGGCAGCATATACCGGTTTGAGGTTTCTCCAAGCAGAAGAGCTGTCTTTGCCACAATAAAGAAATATCCGGCACAGGCAGATACTAACAGCCAGATCTCTACAGGCAGTCTGCCGGATACCCTCCTGCCTGCCAGATGATCCACCAGCTTTTCCCTTCTTAAAAGGCAGCTTCTCGTCACCCAGAGAAGGCAGATAACCAGCAGGATCACGGCAAGGCAGCCTGCCACCTCATATTTGTCAAACAGCTCTGTAAAGAACTGCAGCCTTTCCAGTGTATTTCCGGTATCGGCGAACTCATCCATGGCCTCTGTTCCCCGGTAGCCCCGGAAAATATGGGACATACTTGCCGGATAATACAGCACCGCAAGCCCGAAGGCCAGGACACAGACTGCGCCATAGGATAACAGCACCCGGATCTTTTTTCGTGAAAGCAGATATACACAGAATGCCGCACCCATGAAAAAATGAAATACCATATAGAAATACTGGGTCAGAAATCCCAGAAATACCGTGACCCCAACAGGGATCAGAAAGGAAAGTCCGAATTTCTGTTTTCTCACTGCCCTGACATGAAGCCATGCACACAGCAGTACAAACAGTGTCATCCACTGGTACATCCGGATAAACATTACTCCTGAGATCACAGCAGCACTGCCGCCCCATAAAAGGCAGGTCAGAAAGGCAAGCCTTTCTCCCTTTTCTCCCTTTCCTGCTATTTCATATACAATCCCTGCCAGCAGGAAAAAGCATGGTACAAAGGCAGTCAGATTGACTGCTATTCCAAGCCATTTACTGAACACACCCGGGAACAGGGAGCATACCGTATGGAGGATATAATAGTACAGCGGTGGATGCACATCCCATGACTGCATCTGCTTCACGATGCCATACCGGAACTGCTCCCCCGGCAGCACCACAAACTCGTTACGGTAGCTGTCCTTATCAATCCACTCCCTGTCATTCACGAACAGGCCAGCCGTCTTATTGGTGGAATAATAGGAATAAAACTCATCCTCATGGAATCCGGATTTCCGGCTTCCATAATATATTAATAAAAGAAGCTGCAGAAGCAGCAGAAGGAGAAATGCTCCTCCCCACAAAAGCCTTTTTCTTTTTTCTGCATCCTTCAAAATATTCTGTTTCTCCATAAATCTCCCGTATCAGTGAAATCCCCTGATCCCTGCATGCACCTTTCTCACAAGCGCCGGTGCTGCTGCAAGCAGAAGAAGATACTGCCTGTTCTTCTTTGTCAGATAGGGATTTGTTTTTATTTCTTTTCTGTGGCTTTTCAGGTAGCCGCATACCTGCATATAAAATATATTATCCCTTTTCATCTGCGAGATTGGGATATGCAGCATATAATCAAGCCTCTGGATCAGGGCAAACCGCTCCGCTTCCACGGTAAGTCCCGGGTATTGTTCCTTTACCAGTGCTTCCACACGATCTGCATTATTGACAATATCCATAAATACCCTCGGGAATTCTTCCCTATCCCTTGTCCTTGTATTACTGCCATAACGGTAAAAGACATGATACTCCTGCTCCGGCAGAATGCCGATCGCCGGGATTTCCGGAAGCAGCTCTACAAGGAGCCTGAAATCTTCATTCAGCTCCCCCTCCGGGAAATGATGCTCTTTCAGAAGAGAAGCCTCTACCAGCTTGGTGCAGAAGGAGCAGTCTCCCCGGTGCATCAGAAGCTCACGCAGAAAATCTTCACTTTCTACCAGCACCTGAGCTTCCGGAGGCGTACACACATCCGGCATCCTGTTTCCCTGCTCGTCAATTTCATCCCGCGAGCACTGCACTGCCAGAAGATTTTCCTCCAGCAGCATGGCAAGAAGCCTTTCATACATTTCCGGTTCTATATAATCGTCACTGTCCACGAATCCGATAAAATCACCCGTGGCTTTTTCGATCCCTAGATTTCTGGCTGAAGAAGATCCTCCGTTTTCCTTATGGAAAACACGGATCCTTTTATCCTCCAGCGCGAACTTCTCACAGAGCGCCCCACTGTTATCCGTGGAACCATCATCCACAAGGAGGATCTCCAGATTGCGGTACGTCTGCTTCCTGATAGAGTCCACACATCTTGTCAGATACGCCATCACATTATAAACAGGTACGATCACACTGATCTTTATTGGCACATCCATGAATACATCCTCCTTTCTGAAATCACTGGCGCCGGGCTTAAAGGTCCATCATCTGCTCCTTTGGGCTCTCCTGTCAGAAGCTCTTCTGAAAAACGGAGAAGCTCCCCGGCTGCATGCTCCGCATTCCACGCTCCCGTGATCGTCTCCATGGCTTTTCTGCCCATCTCCTTCCGCTTCCCGTCATTACAGGCAAGTGAAAGGACTGCCTGCGCCATCTGCATAAAATCATCCTCCGGGTAAGCAATTCCATTCACACCCTGACGGATCAGATAAGGCACCGCCCCGGCAGCTGCACTTGCCACCTCTGCGCAGCCACTGTTCATGGCTTCATTTACCACAGCCCCCCAGCCTTCCAGCCGGTTACTGGTAAATACATGGATCTCGCATCTTTCCATGATATGCCGGATCTCCTCAGGCGGCAGAAATCCATGAAATCTCATCCTGTCCGCTACACCAAGCTCTTCCGTCTCACGCTTAAGGCTTTCTTCCATCTCCCCGCTTCCTGCCATATGGATCTCAAAATCTGTATAGATGCCCTCTTTCCGGATCTCCTCCAGATGCTCCCTCAAAAAGACAGCCAGCCTTGGCATCATCTCCGCATGCTTCAAGGGAATGAAACGTCCTGCCCAGACAATCCGCAGGATCCCGTCTGCAGGCTTTAGCCGCTCCCACTCTTCTTCTGTATAATGCACTGTTTCCGGGAAATAACCCCAACGGAACATCTTGTCCGGATAAGCCCCGATCAGATGGAAGTCCGAAGGTACATAGGCCCCTGCGCAGAGCAGGTATGCCTTTCCCTTCCGGTATCTGGTATGTTCTTTATATTTATGGATCAGTCCCCTTGGGGAAACAGCCTTCCACTGCCCCTCCCGGTACAACCGTTCACTGATCCGGATCACAGGCTTTCCGCCCCCAAGTCTCTCCTGCACCAGATCCTCCCGGTCTGACCATCCTGCCAGCAGTACATCACAGGAAAGGATCCTTTCCCTGCATTCTGCCTCCTCTTCATACAGACATTTCACAAAAGGGAGACTGTCCGCTTCATTATGCCATCCCATGGCAAGACGCTCCTGCTCCATGGGCTGCGCCTGCACAAAGCAGAAATCCTCCTTCAGTCTGTCATAGCAGGCATTACAGAAGGGGATCTGATGATGATTGATATAATTGGATAAAAAAGTCAGCTTCATGATTCACAGATATCCTTATAAATTTCCAGCAGTCTTTCGTAGTTCAATACCCCATTGTGCGCCATTCTGGCTCTTCTTTTCTCCGCTTCAGAGATCTTTGCACAGAACGCTTCATCACCAAAGATACGAAGAACTGCCTCAGCCAGCTTTTCCGGATCCCCTTTGGTAAAAAGAAGTCCTTCCTGCCCATCTGTGATCATATCCGGGATACCCCCCGCCCATGATGCAGCCACCGGTACTCCAAGAAGCATGGCCTCTCCTACTGTGTTTGGCGAATTTTCAAGCACAGAAGCGCACACAAATACATGGCTTTTCAGAAACCGTTCTTTCATTTCCTGTTCCGGCAGATTTCCTGTAAAGGTCACTTTATCCTCCAGATGATACCTTCGGATCAGGGTAAGCAGATACTTTCCGTAAGCTGGCAGCTTGATTTTTTCTTTTAATGTATGATGTGCTGTGATCCTGTTTCCTGCCACATACAGCCTGGTATCCGGATACATGGCAAGGATCCTTGGCATCGCCTCTAACAGAAAATGCAGCCCCTTTAAGGGATAATCTCCCTGTCCCAGGAAAATACTGTGCTCCTCACACGCATTTCTGTCCCATTCCCCTTCATAAAAGCTGTCACGCATGGTTTCATTCATACGATAATAGATCGCTCTTTCATTGACATAGGACGTTCCCCGCCTGTCAAAGGCTGTACGCCCCGTAATATAGCCTGTCTTTTCAATCGCTTCGATCTCATATTCCCCGCGCTTTATAAATTTTTCCTGCTGCTGTTTCAGTGAATCCCTCCGTAGAAAATCCCGGAGCGTTACCATGTTCTGTACTTTTTCCGGCAGATCTGCCATGTAAACCCTGGCAATCTCATGGCAGAGCCCCTGGATGCCGATCAGCGTTCTTTTCGGGTTGTCAAAAGCCCTGACCGCTGCCAGTGTATGGGGAAATTCCGTCCCGAAAATATGGATCATATCCGGCTTATCTGCTGCAAAGATCTGGCAGAAACGTTCTTCCAGACTGTTGTCATAGGTTTCCGGATGAGCCAGATCCTCCAGAAAGCCGAAGCACCGGATCCCATGTACATTGACACCGTCTGAAAGCACTTCTGCCGGAAGCACTTCCATCTGCTCCTTCGTCACCGGAAAGCAGACAGAAAGGGTAAAAGGAGCTTCGCCCTCCTTCACCCGTTCAAAAATACCGGACAGCCAGCCCTCCCTGTTGCTGTAGGACAGGGAAAACTCTCTGGCAATGACCGGAAGCATAATATTACAGATCCACAATACTTTTCTCATATATTCTGTCCTCTTTCCGGTTATCTGTAGATTCGTTTCTTGATAGCATTGTAAATTCCCGCTGTCTTTTCGTTATGGGAAATCCATGTCCGGAGAGGCGCCAGCGTAACAGCCAGGAGAAAGCGGTACTTCCTGATCTGTCCTTTCGACATATACCGCTCTGCGGCAATTCTGTGCTCTCTCTCAGAACGTTTCCGGTTTTCCCTGGTTTCTGAAAATCCACCGCCCTCATAGTTACAGACCAGAATCTCTCCATAGGTAAATGTTACCTTTTCTCCCCGGTATCCTGCAAAGAAGCAAGCAAGAAACTGTTCATAATCCGCTCGCACAGCAAGCCCTGAGTCAAAGGGATGTTCAAGGAGCAGCTCCCTCTGATAAAAGCATGCCTGATGGCAGGGCACATTCCGATAGCACCCAAATGCATCCATGGAAGGATTGGACGGGACGCACTGCCCTGTCAGCCGTTCAAAGATATTTCCATAATAAATACCATGCTTTGCCGGTTTTTCCAGGATCAGGCTGTGTATTTTCGAAAGCACATCCCTTTCTGCAAAAAAATCTCCGCAGTTCAGGAAATACACATACCTGCCTCTTGCTGCCTCTGCCGCCTGATTCATGGCATCATAAATGCCGCTGTCCTTCTGCTGCAGGATCCGCAGCTGCCCTTTCAGGAAATCTAACGATCCATCCGTGGATCCTCCGTCCTTCACAATAATCTCATAATCTGTAAAATCCTGTGCCTGAATGCTTGTTATTGTCTGCTCCAGCTTGCTGCCTGCATTCAGACAGACTACCAATATCGAAAAAAATGGAGTCATCTGCTCCTCCTTGTAATATCATTTCTGACAGCTGACCGGCCAGCTATCTAATTAACATCCGACAGGATCGGTACCATTTCATGGAAGAAAAAGGTCTGGTAAGGCAGGATCCTGAATCCCGGATCTGCCGCCCGCATCATGAGCAGGGCAAAGTACAATATCCCTGCTGCCACAGCTCCCGCTGTCAGCAGCTTTCTCCACTTTTCATTTTCAATCTGCCTGATCAGTGCCGGCAGGAAGAAAATATGGGTGATCGTCAGGTAATAGCCGATTCTCGATATGATCGGCAGAAAAGAACAGCACACATACATGACAAGCGCTCCCAGATTGCAGTTGAACCAGAAATTCATCACCCGGTTCCCCTTCACTGCCTTCTTATACAGGATCAGCGACAGGATCAGGATACCAAAGCATCTTGCAATATTCACATAACTGGTTCCCCCTGACAGATACTCCGTCTCCTCATACGTCGGGTACAGAAATACCACAACCCGCAGATAAAAGTCCTGCAGAAAGAAAAAGCTGAGACAGAATACACCAGCCAGTGCAAGCTGCCATTTTTTCCAGCACCTTACCGCCAGAGGGTACAGTACCAGCACCACCAGCACCGACTTATGGAATGCAGCACCGATCAGGATCAGCACCAGAAACCTTCCATATTCCTTTTCCAGAAGATAAGGTATGGCGATCAGGGCAACCGCCAGTGCCAGGTAATACCGCACTGTACTGAAGCTCTGAAAATAATATCCAAATGCCATGAACAGGAAAAAGGAAAAGCCAAAGCTTTCCGCCTGCCTGTAAATAGCCTGTAAAAACAGAAGCACCGTAAAGAACGCAAAAACGGCAAAGACCAGCAGATAGTTTTCAAATCCGCTGATCCCGTAAATTGCTTTAGTAAGCAAATTAAAGCCAACCTCTGTGGGCACATAGGCATTGCAGTAGGTCAGATGCATGAACTCAACATATTTGGCATAATCATTTCCCACATTTAACCGGCTGGCAGCTACCGCAAACAGGATGAGGAACATAAAAAACAGACTGACAGCATTCAGAGCCTGCTGCCTCGTGATCCCACTGTTTCTTCCGTTTCCTGCCTTTTGTACTGTCAGTCCAAGAAGGACAGTCAGCACTGCCACCAGAATATATAATATCATCTTCGCTGTTTTCCTTCCGAAATTCCCTTTTTCATAAGCCTGTATGCTTCCGGCAGGGGAATCTGCCTGCACATTTCCTGTCTGTGTGCCAGAAGAAAGCGCAGGGCAAATACCCTCGCCAGCTTTCCATATAAAAAGGGATAAAGCACTCCTCTGTCCACAAAGAATTTCTCATTATAACCCTTGAACCAGGTCGACTCCCTGTATTCTTCCTCTCCAAGCTCTTCCGCTGATGTATATAAATGCAGTCTCTTCTTCAGACAGTCATGAAGAAACAGACTGTCCTCCCCATTGCTGTATCTGGCACCACCACCAAACAGGAGGGAAAAGCTTACATTGCTTTTACGCAGGGCAGACAGCCTTGCTGCCACGCTGTAGGTCGGATATCTGCCATAGTTATACCAGCGGATCCGCCGCTCTCCTGCATTATGATATGTTGCCCTTCTCTCATCCACCCGGAAATTAAAGGTGATCACATCCGCATCCGGATTCTTCAGAAAGGCCTCCAGCACCTTCTTCTCATAGCCTTCATCAAACCTGATATCTTCATCCGAAAAAAGGACAATATCCTCCTCTGCAAACAGCAGGGCTGTATTTCTGCTGAGACCAACACCCCTCTTCTCCATGGAAAAACACCGGATCTCTCTTCCGTTTTCTTTCCATGCAGTATAGCCATGATGATCACATTGGTTCACAATCACCGCATCGGATGCTATTTTCATGGCCTCTGCCAGACTGCGGGGATCCTTTTCCACCGCTGATACCAGTAATTCCAGCTTCATTTTGGTTCTCTTTCCTTCTATCGATAATACCGGTTTACGAAATCCTCATCCGCACCAGAGATCACCATGCCAAACACAGGGCAGTCCTGATTGGAAAGGAGTGTAAGTACACGGCTTGTCCTGCGGCTCACATCCTTGCCAAAAGGGATCAGTAATACAGCCCCGCCAAGCTCCCGGATCCTCGCAAGCTCTTTTTCAGAAAGCATGCCTTCGTCAAATGCTTCTGCATGCCAAACATCCTGTGCCTGTTCCTCTTCACTCTTTGGCAGTGTCCAGGTCAGACCGCCTGCCTCTCCGTCTCCACCTACAAATTCACCCGGAACAGCATTCAGTACCAGCTCCAGATCTTCTTTTCCTTCTATGCAGTGATCATCCATGTCGATCAGACCAAAGCATTTATGCTCCGCCAGGATATAAGAAAAATCAGCCTGCAGCTCTCTGGCATAGGGCTGTAGTCCCTTCTGTTTCTTCAATAAAATGCCAAGCGGCTTACAGGAATATTTCTTCTCAATATCCTCCTGTACATAAACCGCATCATCAAGCAGATAGAGAAATGCTGCTATCAGACAGGAGATCACAGCAAAGACCACACCGCCGATCACAGCCGCTGTCACAGTTTTGTCATCCCAGTAAACACGCACAGGATCCTCCGTACGGATCACATCGATCCTCTTCAGCTCTGCACTGTCCCTTGCATAGTCCACAAGACCCTCTTCTACAGCACTCTGGATCTCCCTGACAAATTTTTCTGTGCCGCCCTCTACCGTAATGGTCAGAAGACGGATATCAGAAAGGATCTCTGCTGTAGTAGCTTCCTGTACCTCTTTCCTGCTGTAGCCTTCCGGCACATATTCCATGATCCTGTCAAGCACCGGATCCGTATCAAGCAGATCATTCCATGTATATCCATTATAATACTGATACACCTCGCCGCTTTCGTCTACACCAAAGCTGATATACAGCTTGGACTCTGCCGCGTAGGTGATCGGCATCCTGGTCGCTTTTATGACCTGATAACTCACACCACCGATAACTGCTCCCAGGATCGTTAACAGTAAAAGCAGCCATAGCTTTCCCTGTGAGCAAAGATAAAGTCTTTTCAGGTCCACTTCTCTTCTTCTGTAATCCTCACTCATCTTTTCCATGCTTCTCCTCCACATTCTCCTCCTGCTTCATCGCTGTTACCTGAGTGCTGTCCACTCCTTCTGTACTCTCTGCTTTGACCAGGATCTTTAGTGTCAGAAGCATCAGCTTGATATCCAGCCAGACACTGTAATTCTCTATATAAGAAAGATCCAGTTTCAGTTTATCATATGGTGTTGTATTGTATTTGCCATAAACCTGCGCATAACCGGCAAGTCCGGCTTTTACCTTCATCCTGTATACAAATTCCGGCATATCCTCCACGTACTGGCGGATGATCTCCGGCCGCTCCGGTCTTGGTCCGATAAAGGACATATCCCCTGCCAGAATGTTAAAGAGCTGTGGCAGCTCATCAATGCGGACCGCACGGATAAATTTGCCAACCGGAGTGATCCTGCTGTCATTCCTGGCTGCCAGCCTTGCCACACCATCCTTCTCGGCATCCACCCTCATACTGCGGAACTTCATGATCTTAAACTCCCTGCCGCCAATGGTACAGCGCACCTGCCTGTACAGCACAGGACCACCATCGTAGCATTTGATACAGATTGCCGTGATCAGCATGACCGGTGAAGTGATCACCACAAGGATCAGCGCACAGATAACGTCGATCAGACGCTTGGCCAGTCTCTGCTCTACCGTAAGAGCGTACTCCCTGATTAAAAGGATCGGTGTATCAAAGAGATGCAGCTGATCAGAGCCCTTTACCAGTACATCAGGGATCTTTGGCATCATATAAACACGGATCGACCGACCATAACAGAACTTAAGCAGCCTGTTTCTGTCTTCTGTAGCAATATCCCACAGGACAACTGCCCCGTAGCCTTTTACTACCTCTTTTTCTACTGCCTTCATGCCTTCCCGGATATTAATACATTTTGCAATATGATATTTGTCCTTTCTGGACGCAAACTTCTGCAGGATATCCTCGATCGACCGTTCTCCATAAACAAGCAGCATCTCCCGCGGTGGGAACACCCTGCGGTAAAACCAGTTGCAGATCAGGTTCCAGACAAGGGCGGTCAGGAGCTGCACAAGGGTTGCTGCCAGGAAATACTTCGGCTCCAGCCACCAGCCATTCATCAGGGAGATCTGCAGATAGGTGATCACATTGACAAACAGCAGGGCGAACAGCTGGGACATAAATACATCCATGGGTTTCAGATAACCGATCTTCAGTCCGCCATAAGTACTGTCAAAGAAAAAGAGCAGCACGAAATAAATGGCAAACATAGCCAGATGTCCGTTCTGATTGAACTTCAGCCTCAGTGTAAACTTACTGATGATGGGATAATAATACTCCATCCATATATAAGCATATATGCCAGTCTGCAGCAAAAGTCCTGCAAACGAAAGCCATAATACGATGATCTTCTTTAATGATTCCAAGCGTTTCACTACATTCTTCTCCTTGCGGCACGGTATGCCCACAGCATAAAGCAGACACAGCTCTTTACAAGCGGAAGCTTCTCTTCCTTCCGGTACAGATACCAGATCCTGCGGATGGCTTCCAGTTTGTTGGATGACAGCGACTTTGCCAGTCTTCTGTAAATAACCAGTACCTCATCCAGTCCGTAGGCGGTAAATCCGTTTTTCAGAAGCTTCCACCAGAGTGCCGTATCCTCACTCTTTACAAGCGGCATGTAAACAAGTCCCTTGCCAGTCTTTTCTGTATCGATCAGCACAGTGGACGTAAAGATCACTGTTCTTGACAGTGCCTTCTCATAAGTAAGGAATTTCGGGGCATGTACGATCTTCCCCGTACCCCTTGCCTGTTCATCCCCAAATTCATACGAGGTAAATACAAATGCTGCCTGCTTTTTCTGCAGGAATTCCACTTCCCTTGTCAGCTTGTCCGGCATCCAGATATCATCTGCATCCAGGAACGCAATATATCTTCCCTGTGCTTCTGCTATCCCGGTATTTCTTGTCCTTGCAGCACCGCCGTTCTCTGTACGCCGGATCAGACGGATCTCCTTTTTCTTCTGTTCTTCAGAAGACAGCTTCTGCCCTCGTTCCCTTATATAAGCTTCGATCACTGCCCGGCTGTTGTCAACAGAGCAGTCATCGATCAGCAGAAGCTCCCAGTCCTGATAGGTCTGTGCTTCTACCATGCGTATGGTTTCTTCGATATAATTTCCGGCATTATAAACCGGTACGATAATACTGACCAGATTCTGCTGCATACGCTATCGTTCCTCTTTTACAAGATAGATTGGACGATTTTTTACCTCCATATACGTCTTGGCAAGATACTCGCCGACAATTCCAAGGCAGAACAGCTGTACACCGCTGATCAGTGAAATAATACATACGAGTGATGGCCATCCGGAGGTCGGATCTCCAAAAATTGCTTTCCTTATGATCGTAAAGATGATCAGCCCAAACGAAACCAGGCAGAAAGCAACTCCCATAAAAGCTGCGAATGCCAGCGGCGCAGTCGTAAAGGAGGTGATCCCTTCCAGGGAATATATAAAGAGCTTCCAGAAGGACCACTTTGTTTCCCCCTTCTTACGCTCCACATTTTCAAACTCGATCCACTTTGTCTTAAAGCCCACAAAGCCGTAAATCCCCTTGGTAAAGCGGTTGTACTCCTTCATGGAAAGGATGGCATCTGCCACCTGTCTTGTCATCAGCCTGAAGTCTCTGGCTCCATCCACGATCTCCGTCTCTGAAAAACGGTTCATCAGCCTGTAGAACAATCTGGCAAACAGTGATCTGATCGGGGGTTCTCCCTTTCTTGTCACACGTCTTGTGGCCACAGTATCATAGCCTGCTGCAATATCTTCAAACATCTGCGGCAGGAGTGACGGCGGATCCTGCAGATCTGCATCCATACATGCCACATAATCCCCCTGTGCCTTTTCAAATCCGGCATAGAGCGCTGCTTCTTTACCAAAATTCCTTGAAAAGGATACATAGTGTATCCGCGGATCCTTTTCCTGCAGCTTCCTGATCTCAGAAAGGGTTCCATCTCTGGAACCGTCATCTATATACCACAGCTCAAAGCCGATCTCATGAGCCTCAAAGTATGGTTCGTTTTTGATAAATTCCTCATAAAAATAAGGAACATTCTCTTCTTCGTTGTAACAGGGCACAATCGCACTGAGCAGCTTCAATTGTCTACCTCCTGCATTTTGATAGTTAGATTTACTATATCACACATTGAAAAATAGCACAAGAAAAGCAGCCATATGGGGCTTCTCCACATGACTGCTCTAATCGTTTTCTTTCTGTGCACTTTTTACACCGGTACGATAAATATAATCTATGTTTTTCAGGACATCCGGCATGATCTTCAGTTCGCTGTCCGGCATGACCTCAAGCAGCAATGCCACCTCATCCTGATAGATCTGCCTGCTCTGTTTCTTCAGGCTTCCGCAGACCAGCTCATCCAGTGAACAGTCCAGCGCATTGGCAATCTCTATCACTGTTTCCAGGCTTGCCTTGGTTTTGGCATTTTCCACATTACTCATATGCTGCACCGATACCTGGATCATTTCAGCAAGAGCCGCCTGTGATATATGATTTTCAGACCGTTTCCTTCTGATCCGTTTTCCCAGATCCTCATAGTTGACTGTCACTGTTTCACCACCGTTCAGCATTGTAATACAGTCACTATTCTATCCAAACCGTCCCTTCTTTAAAATCAACCATGCAAATAGTTTATTTCTATAATTTAATCCCTTGGGAAGTTTTTGTCGAGCCAGCTCCTTACCTCCAGCAGATCCTTGCAGATCTTATAGGCAAGCCCCTTCATTTCCTCTGTCACAGGCATCATATCCGGCACCATTACAGGCATTGCACCGGCACGGCTTGCTGCCCGTATCCCATTATGGGAATCTTCTATGATGATGACTTCCTGCGGCTTCACAGCAAGCTTTTCACATGCCATCAGGAAAATATCCGGCTCCGGCTTGCTTTTCTTAAGCATATCCCCACAGGTCAGGTTATCAAAATACGACATCAGTCCCGCATCCCGGATCTCCTGCATCACAGTAGCCTCCTTGGTAGAAGATGCCAGTCCCACGATCCATCCCTTTTCCTTCAGATAAGAAAGCAGCTCTGTCACACCCTTCTTCATCGGCAGCCTGCCTCCATCATACCTTGAATGAAAGAGTCTTGAATTTTCCGCCCGGCATTCCTCATAGGTCAGGCCGTTTTCCCCATAAAGACTGTAAAAGATCTTAGCTGACCCTGCTTCATTGACCCCCCTTGACAGATCACAGTATCTTTCAATGCCTGTCAGTCCGAATTTCTTCGCTGTCTCCTCCCAGCAGGCCAGACTCAGCCGCTCTGAATCAAAGATCACTCCATCCATGTCAAAAATCACTGCTTTGTATTTCATATACATTTCCTCAAACATTTCCTCAAATTCTTTTATTGAACATCTGCTCTGTTTTCGCTACTATAGAATAAGAGATTACCCGTATCTTCGCAAGTGGCAAGTTCAATTTTCTTGTCAAAAGTCATAGAAAAGAAAGGATATCCTATGTACGAATGCCCAAACTGTGGCGGTAATCTGAAATTCAGCATTGAAGATCAGCTGATGAAATGTGATTACTGCCAGACAACCTTTGATCCGTATTCCCTGAAAAAGGAAAATGACGCAGAAGAACTCTTTGCCTTTGAAGCAACTATTTTCACCTGTCCGCAGTGCGGCGGAGAGATCCTGAGTACCGATAATTCTGCAGCAGAATTCTGCAGCTTCTGTGGCGCTTCTACCATTTTGTCCGGCCGCCTATCCAATGAGAAGCGGCCTGTACGCATCATTCCCTTTAAAATTACGGAGGATTCCTGTAAAAAGGCTTATCTTGGCCGGATGCGCCGTGCCCTTTTCGCTCCAAAGGAGCTGAAGCAGGAAAAAGCGCTGAACCAGTTCCGCGGCATATACATTCCCTATTACTGCTATCATGTAGTACAGAAGGGAGCTGCGCAGCTCAAAGGGAAAAAACAATATCGCAAGGGCAGCTATGATTACACCGATCATTACCGTCTCACAGGCGATATCGATGCCTCCTACAACCATCTTTCCTTTGATGCCTCAGCTACTCTTGACGATACTATCAGCAGACAGATCGCTCCTTATCAGCCCTGTGATGAAAAGCAGTTTACCCCCGCCTTTTTAAGCGGTTTCTATGCAGATATCTCTGATATCGGGGAAGATGTTTATATCGAAGACGCCAAGCAGATCGCCAACACTGCCAGCATGAAGAAGATCAGGGAAATGAAGCCCTTCAAAGGTCTTCACCCGGATCCCGGCATTACACTCTCCAGTCAGAATACCTCTCTCTGCACGAAAACAAAACGCCCGGAAGCTCTTATGTATCCTGTCTGGTTCATGTCCTACCGGCATAAAGACCGTGTGGCCTATGCCACCATCAACGGACAGACCGGAAAGATCTCTGCAGATATTCCGATTGATCCGGTAAAATACCTGATCAGCACACTGCTTCTTGCAGTTCTGCTTTTCTTCCTGTTAAATCCGGTACTTATCCTGACACCAACCGGGCTTCTGATACTGTCTGCCCTTCTGTCTGTGGTCACCTTTATCCTGTTCTGGCTGGAAATCCGTAAGATCTACCGCCGGGAAACAAGGCTTGACGATAAAGGCTACCAGGAGCTTGCCGCCAGACAGACGAAAAAAAAGTCAAAGAGAAAACCAAGGAAAGCAACCTTTACCATGACCTTCGGGGAATTCTGGACTTACAGCAAAGCTCCTGTTTTCGGCACGCAGCTTCCCGGATTTCTTGGCTCTGTACTGGCCCTTGTGATCGCCATTATCGTTCTTATGGTGGATCCGGTATCCGATATCTGGTACTATGGCGGCTGCTTCCTTACCTTCCTGTGCACACTGTTTACCATGGCAGCCATTCTGCTGAAATATAATACACTGGCTACAAGGCCTCTTCCGCAATTTGCCCGAAAGGGGGATGACGCATGAAATACCTGATAAAACTCCAAAAGCTCCTGAAAGCTGTAACAATAGCGGTTCTTTTATCTGTACCGGCAGCCGTTCTTCTGCCTGCCGGCACTGTATTGGCAGAGGAATCCACATCCTTCTCCCGGTATAATCCGGAAACCGGCTATGACATCCTGATCGAGGATGACGCAGCTCTTCTGACTACGGAAGAAAAAAATCTTCTCGCCGATACCATGGAACGTGTCAGCTATTATGGCAATGTGGCCTTCAAAAGCATTGACTATAATCCACAGTCAACCTCCTCCTACGCCCGTTCCTATTTCCACGAAACATTTGGCAGCGGCGTGGTGAATGGTACCCTGTTTCTGATCGATATGGATAACCGCGAGCTGTACATATTCAGTGATGGTGATGTTTACAGGACAGTTACAACCTCTTATGCCAACGTTATAACCGATAATATATACACCTACGCTTCAGATGGAGACTACTTCACCTGCGCAGACAATGCCTTCGACCAGATTGCCTCTCTGCTTGAGGGACAGAAAATTGCCATGCCCATGAAATATATCAGCAATGCCCTGCTGGCTCTTCTTCTTTCTGCCCTGCTGAATTATTTCCTGGTAAGCTTTCTTTCCCACAGCCGAAAATGCTCTGATGAAGAGCTTCTTTCTGCCGGTCAGGCCTCCTTTGTCTTCCGCAATGCAGCTGCCAAAAAAACAACCACTACCAAGGTTTATAACCCTTCCAGCAGCGGCAGCGGTGGAGGAAGCTCAGGTGGCGGTGGCGGCGGTGGAAGCTCAGGCGGCGGTGGCGGACACAGCTTCTAATCCTCCTGTTCTCCTTATATGGCATCAATCAAGCTGTTACTTATTTAATTATTTTAAAAAAGTTTCATTAAGCCTCTTGCATAAGCTTCAATCTTGTGTTAGTATCACATTAGACTTATTAAATATTCTTAAACAAGTGTAAACAGAGGAGGTATTAAGACTATGAAAATTGCAGTTATCGGTGGAGGAAGCAGCTATACACCCGAATTAATGGAAGGCATCATCAACCACAAGGATTCCCTTCCTGTCACAGAGGTCGTCCTGATCGATATTCCTGAAGGCGAGGAAAAGGTTTCCATTAACACAGCCTTTGCGAAGCGTATGGTAGAGAAGGCCGGCCTTCCCATTTCTGTCCGCTATACGCTTGACAGACGAGAAGGCCTTAAGGATGCTTCCTTTGTTATCGCACAGATCCGTGTAGGTGGTCTGGATGCCAGGGAAAAGGATGAGCGGATTCCGCTTAAATATGATGTAATCGGCCAGGAGACAACCGGTCCCGGCGGATTCTTCAAAGCACTCCGTACCATTCCCGTCATGCTCTCCATCTGCCGCGATATGGAAGAGGTCTGTAAGGATGCATGGCTTATCAACTTCACCAATCCATCCGGTATCATTACAGAAGCGATTCTGAAGAATACCAAAGTAAAATGTATCGGACTTTGCAACGTATCCATCAATATGCGTTATGACGCAGCAGAACGTCTTTCCGTTTCCCCTGACGAGCTTGACTGCCGCTTCATCGGTCTGAACCACTTAAGCGTCATGAACCACGCTTACTATCAGGGAAAGGACAGAATTCTGGATGCCGTCAACGTTGAGAATAAGGAAAGTGTTGTTAAAAACATCAAGAAGGATGAAGAAATGGATGCCGTAGCCAGAGAGCTTGGCTGTCTCCTTTCCCCTTATATGCAGTACTTCTACACCGAGAAGGAAGCTCTCCGTCATGAAAAGCTGGAAGCGATCGGTCTTACCGGCACAAGGGCAGCTCAGGTAAAGGAGGTGGAAAAGAACCTCTTTGAATGCTATAAAGATGTAAACCTCAGGGAAAAGCCTGCTGCACTGGCAAAGCGCGGCGGCGCAAGATATTCCATGGCTGCCATCTGCCTGATCGACAGTATCTACAATGACACAAACGATGTCCAGGTTGTGGATGTTTTCAATAATGGAATTATCCCTCAGCTGCCTGACGATGTCGTTATCGAGGTAAACTGCCGTATCGGCAGAAACGGTGCTGCTCCCCTTGCTTCTGATGTCCCCTCTTCCGTACTTGGACTGATCGAACAGGTAAAGGCATATGAAGAATTCACGATCGAAGCCGCCATTACCGGTGACAGAAACAAGGCGCTCATCGCCCTGCTGAACAACCCTCTTGTTCATGATGTCAGAGACGCAAAGGGCATCCTGAACGAACTGCTCGAAGCACACAAAGCTTATCTTCCTGCCTTTTTTCAATAAATAACTCTGTAAGAAAGGAGCCCTGTCATGTATGTACTTGGTATTGATGCCGGTGGAACTAAAACCCACTGTGTGATCGCAGATGAAAACGAAAACATTCTTGCCGAAGGCTTTGCCGGAGCCTCTCAGCACCAGCTTTTTGGAATCGAACAGACAGAAAGGAATCTGCAGGCTGCCATTTCCGCTGCCCTTAAGGAAGCCGGAATCAGCCTTCAGGATCTCTCCTACGCGGTTCTAGGTATGTCAGGTGCTGACGGTGAAGATGACTTTGCCCTGTTAAATCCGGCTGCCGAAAAAGTACTGCCCGGCGTTCCCCTCCGGGTAGTGCATGATGCCTGGATCGGCATGTACTCTGCCTTAAAGGAGCCCTTTGGTGTTGTTTCCATCTGTGGAACCGGCGCCGGACATGCCGGCCGTAACAGACAGGGCGATGAGCTGACACTCCGAAACCTTGACTACCGCCTTGGCAACTATGGCGGCGGCGGTGATCTGGTAGAAAAAGCTCTGCATTATGCTTTCCGGTCTGACGAAGGGACCTATGAGAGATCAGCTCTTGAAGAAGCAGTCCCTCCCGTTTTCGGTGTTTCCACGATGGAAGAGGTATGCCGGCTCTTAAAGCAGAACCCTCTCTCCGACAAGGAACGCTATCAGCTTCCTATCACTGTCTTTCAGCTTGCAAACAGCGGTGACTCTGTCTGCCGTATGCTGATCCATGACCTTGGCCATGAGGAAGGACTCTATGCTGCTGCAGTGATCCGGAGACTTCATATGGAAAATGAACAGGTACCTGTCGTTCTGATCGGCAGTCTGTTCCACACAGATGATCCTATGCTTCTTGATCCCTTTATGGACGCTGTACGCACCGCTGCCCCTGCAGCTTATCCTGTGCTCCCTACCCGAAAGCCTGTGGCCGGTGCTGTCAGAATGGCTCTGTTCATCCTGCAGGACGTAAAAGAAAGGAAATAAAAGCTTTGACTAGAAAAAAAGAACTGACCGGCAAGCCAGCGGTCATGAAAGAAATAAATATCAGTCTGATCGTAGATGCGCTTCAGACACTCGGCTCTGCAAGCCGTGTAGAACTGTGTAATTATACAAAGATCAGCCAGCCGACTGTAAATCAGCTCATCCGTGAGCTGATGACTGACAACACCGTTCTTTCTCTTGGCAGCGCTGATTCCACCGGTGGCAGAAAGGCTGAGGTTTTTACACTGAACAGCAAGCGGTCTGCTATTGCCTGCATCACAGTGACCATGAACGGCTTCACCTGCTGTATAACAGATATGAACCTGACAGAGGAGTATTCCTTTACCTGTAAGCATCAGGATGGTGTCTCCTACACGGAAGAGCTCTGTACAGTAATCGAAAAGCTTCTGGAAGAAGCTCCAGATACCGGTGCCATATCAATCGGTCTGCCTGGTGCTGTTTCAGAAAAAGGCATTGTATATGCCATCTCCCAGATCCCCGAATGGGAAGATCAGGACATAGGAGCTATACTGCGAAAAAGGTTTCCGCTTCCGGTTTCCGTCATCAATGACATCAACGCTACAGCTCTTGGCTATCTCAAGATAGATGAATCTGACTGTCAGAACCTGATCTATCTGCAGATAAATGGCACCGGTCTCGGTGCCGGTATTATCATCGGGCGCAGGTTATATCCCGGCTTTGCAAGCTTTGCCGGAGAAGCCGGTTATATGCAGATCGGTAACAGACAGAGTGTGGAAAGCCGGCTGCTCTGTGCTGAGGCTGGTGAAAGAGCCGGTCTTCTATCCCAGATCGTGATCAATATGATCTGTCTTCTCAACCCGGATAAAATCGTTATTGGCGGTGCAGAGATCACAGATCAGTTTATGTCCATTATTGAGGTAGCCTGTAAAAAGGCTCTTCCCCCTTCTGTACTTCCAGTCCTTTCCGGAACCTCTTCTTCTACAGAATGTTACCAGAAGGGACTGGCTGACAGAGGATTTTCCCTGCTCGACAAGGGTGTCCATCTTTTGAAATAAGCAGGACACCAATCGGTGCTGGTGCTATGAGCAGCCGGCAGAAAATTCCTGTAATCTGGTTCTGTTATTTAACAGTTACAGATGTGATGTGAGGATTTACACCCTCATACCAGTAAAGAAAGCCTTCCATATCCACAGTATCACCAACCTTCAGGTTCTTTACAGTCTGATATACTTCTGTTGTATTATCACAAAGATAGGATTCTATGGTAAAGGTATAGGTCTGTCCATTGTAGGATACCTGGAAATAAAGATCATCCCCATCACTGCCTGAGCCATCCCAGCTGTACAGGAAGGCTGCGCCATCACCGGAATCCTCTACTGTCATTCCCTTGAAGGCTACAAACTCATTCTGATGACCAATCAGTTCATCGCTGCCAAGCAGAGAAGTTACATCTTCTGCCTCTGCTACATAGCTGCCATCCTCGATCTCGAATACAGCATCAGTCACCTCTACTTCACCGGACCACTCAGACTTGTAACCGGTCACCTTGATCTTGGTTCCGGGAACGAGCTTTTCATAATCCTCCTCAGAGCATGCCATATTATAAAGGAAGTAAGCGCCATCCTTATCCTGGGAATAAACAGTTGCCTGATTATCCCACCAGGACTGCTTTGCCTGCACATAGGTTTCAATTACCACTTCACTGTCAAGCGGTGCTGCCATGTACTCTTCATAGGTCATAACACCTTCTGACTTCTCATCTGTTCCTGCATCCTTACTGCCACAGCCTGCCAGTGCAAATACCATAGCTGCTGCAAGAAGTACTGCCAAATACTTTTTCATATTTTCCTCCATTCTGAAGCCTCATAAGAAATTTTATCATTAGCGGGCTTCAATCCTCTGTCATTGTAATGAAGTTTTAACTATAAATCAATCTTTTTTGTGATTTTCCCTGTATTTTTTAATTTTTTGCTGACTGAAGATAATCAGCAGAATCACCCATACTGTGATCAGGCTTCCCAGAAGAAGCTTCGCTGTCACAGGAAGCGGACCAAGCTCCTCCTTCTCACCGGTCGCTGTACTTCCCCTCTTCAGCCTGTACAGGGAGGTCACATCACTGTACAGCTTACTGATATAGGCATCATCTACCGTTTCTCCCCTTCTTACCGACTTTACCGTACTCTCTATAAGCTGGCCTGCTCCGTCACGCAGGGAAGCCGATCCGTTGAATACCGGTGTCACAAAGGTATCATCAAGATGAGCCATCAGCAGCTCTGACGCTTTGATCTTTACTTCATAATGGACATTATTGTCCTCCCCGGTCCTGGCAAGATAATTCTGATATTCTTCCGACTGCTGCGCCCTTATAGTTACCGGAAGATACCCTTCCGTTTCTGCATAGGCTGTCTGCACCTCATCTGACAGAAGATACTGGGTAAACAGCCAGGAAGCCAGCACCTCCTGCGGATCTGCCTTGTTAAAAATACAGACAGACGGTCCCTGGGAGATCATCTTAGGGTTCCCGGGATCAAACTGGGGCACCATCATTACCTCTGTTTCAAAAGAAACCAGCTTATCCTCACTGATATCGCAAAGCGGTGCATCCGTTCCCATCCAGGTTGCCCCTGCTGTGGAGTCCACAGCGAAAATACACTGTCCGGCATTCAGGAAATTGGCGGGATAGCTGGAAATCTTAAAGGTAGAAAATGCCTTTGTTTCAGCATGCCCTGCAATTGTCTTCAGCAGCTCTGCCGTAGTATCATTGAATATCTCAATATTCCCTGCTTCATCCGAATAGCCTGCACCCTTCTGATACAGCATCTGAATCATCATATTGTCTGTAGACTTGTACAGGAACGGGATCATGACATTCTGTCCATTTACCTTGAAATTTCCGTCTGCATCCTTTTCCATGGCCGCTTCGGAAACCTCCCATATAAAATCCCAGGTCAATGTTTCCGGCAGCGTGTAGCCCAGCTTTTCCACATAGGTTTTATTCACATAGCAGGCTTCTGTGGAGCGCATGTAAGGAAGTGCATAATAATGATCATCAAAGCTGCATTCCTTCAGGAACTGCGGAACGATCTCCTCTTCCTTCACAGAATCAAACCTTACCTGATCTCCTCCAAGTCCATAGGAAGCATCTGCAAACAGATCATCTAACGGTACCACCACATTTGTACCTGTCAGATAAGTGGCGATATGATCCGGATAGGTGATGCAGACATTCGGTGTAGTCCCTGTGGAAATATTCGTAATCACATCATTGTAAATATCACCGTAATTCGTATAAAGCCGTAAGTTTACACGGATATTCGGATATATCCCTTCAAAATCCGTAATGGCCTTCTGATAAATGGCTGTCTGGGTTTTATTGGTATCATTTTTAGCCCAGAAGGTGATCTCATAGTTCCTTGTTTCATCAAAGCTTTCCGGAACAGCAAAGGCTGAAAGTCCCTTTGATCCATGGCAGCCTGTCAGAAAAAGTACTGCACAGGCCACTCCGGCAGACACTGCTGCCAGTTTTCTTTTTCGGTCTTCCCGGCCTCTCTGCAGCCGGCTCTTCCATGCTCTCATCCCTTGGTTCCTCCCTGGGATACCCCACTCATGATCTTTTCCCGGAAAATCAGAAACAGTACGATCAATGGCAAGGATATGATCACTACTGCTGCCATCATGGCCGGTATATTTTCTCTTCCAAAGCCGTTCTCACGGATCTCCTGAATACCATTTGACACCAGATAATACCTTTCATTGTCTGTGATCAGCCTTGGCCATACATAGGAGTTCCAGCATTCGATCACCTTCAGGATCCCTACTGTGACCAGCGTTGGTCTGCAGATGGGGATCATGACCCTCCACAGATATTTCAGGTCAGAGGTTCCGTCCACCTTGGCCGCATAATAAAGAGAATCCGGTACCTGCGCAAAATTTTCCTTCAACAAATATATGTAGAACACACTGGTTACCGACGGCAGGATCAGACCTGCAAAGGTATTTCTCAGATTTAAGCTTGTGATCGTAGCAAAGTTCGTGATGATCACCAGTTCATTCGGAATCATCATCAGAGAAAGAAACAGTGTAAAGATCAGATTCTTTCCCTTAAACTCCAGTCTGGCAAAGGCGTAGGCCGCCAGCGTAATAACCACCAGCATCAGCGCTGTCGTGATCACTGTAAAGATCAGCGTATTGAGCAGATATCTGCCAAGCGGCACACTGGTAAAGGCATCCGCATAATTCTTCAGCGTAGGTGACAGGGTAAAAAACCTTGGGATATATTCGGAATTATATTCTCCATAGCCCTTTACGGAGGTCAGCAGCATCCAGTAAAAAGGGAAGCATACCAGTACTGCCCATATTGTCAGCAGGATATACAGGATCGTCTGTGACAGCCGTTTCCTGTTCCTTGCCCTTTTTTCAATTACTTCATAATCTGTATTAGGTTCCATGCTCTTTTTCCCTTAATAATATACGTGCTTTTTGCTTACCATGAGATTAATGCAGGTGATCGTGAGAATAATGACAAACAGCAGGATCGCTGCTGCCGATGCATAGGACGGATATCCACCGCTGTCCCCATACAGCATATCATACACGTAGCCTACGATGGTATTCATCTCCGCTGCATTCAGGTCAGTCCCAAACAGTGCCACCGCATCGCTGTATTCCTTGAAGGCTCCGATAAAGCCTGTGATGATCAGATAAAAGCAGGTGGGTGAGATCATGGGAAGTGTGATCTTATAAAAGATCCGGAAAGAAGACGTCCCATCTACTCTTGCGGCATTGTAATAATTCCGGTCTACAGATGCCAGCGCACTTGTCAGCAGCAGGATCTTGAACGGCATGACTACCCAGATGATATAAAAGCACAGCACAAACATCTTCGCCCAGTAAGGTCCGTCAATGAAATCCACAGGAGAAGCACCAAACCATTTCAGGATCAGGTTCACAAGTCCATCTGTATAGGCTGTCTTTTTAAACAAAATCATGAATACCAGACCAACTGCCAGTGTATTCGTCACATACGGCAGGAAATAGATAGTCTGGAACAGCTTCTGCAGCGGTCCGATAGAGCTGAGCGCCAGTGAGATCAGCAGAGCGATCCCTGTAGAAATGGGTACCGTGATCACAACCATCAGAAGGGTATTCTTCACTGCCTGCAGAAAATAGGGATCGTGAAGTACATAGGAAAAATTGTAGGTTCCAATAGAAAAATAGGTCTGGGAGGCAAAATTGTATCCCTCCTCCATAGAATACACAAATACATCGATCAGCGGATATACCATAAAACAGCCAAGGAACAGAATCGCCGGCAGCAGATACAGAAACGCTTTTCCATTTTTATTTTCCATCACTCAGCTTCCTCCGGATAGATCCTCTCTTCTGTTTCCTTATGGAACAGCAGCACCTTTGAAGGGCGAAGGGCGAAGTGCACCTTCTCTTCCTTCACCTTAAGCCGCATTTCCGCATCAATAATAGATCGCACCGTGGGATTTATGGACACCTCACTTGTAGAAACCACACTGATATCTCTTCCCATCACCTCTACACGTACAAGGTCAAGGGACAAGGGACCATCCTCCCGCAGGAGAAAGCCTTCCGGACGGACTCCCACAGTAAGTGGCTGATCCTCCACCCCTCTGACAGAAAGCACAGCTTCCTCTCCGATCAGAAGCTGTCCCTTCTCCACGCGGCCTTCAAACAGATTGATCTGTGGTGTTCCAAGAAACCTTGCCACAAACAGATTCACCGGGTTCTCATAAACCTCCTGAGGCCTTCCTGTCTGCTGGATCACTCCCTCTTTCATAACAACGATCCTGTCCGAAATGCTCATAGCCTCTTCCTGATCGTGAGTGACAAACACTGTGGTAATTCCTGTTTCCTTCTGGATCCTGCGTATCTCCTCCCTCGTCTGCAGGCGGAGTCTTGCATCCAGATTGGACAGCGGCTCATCCAGAAGAAGCACCCTGGGCATCTTTACAAGAGCCCTTGCAATGGCAACTCTCTGCTGCTGACCACCGGAAAGCTCACCTGGCTTTCTGTCCACCAGCTTCTCGATCTGTACAAGCCTTGCCGCTTCCATGGCCTTCTCTTTCATCTCATCCTTTGTCAGCTTATCCTTACCCTTCAGATTCTCCAGTGGAAAGGTGATATTCTGCAGCACGCTCAGATGCGGATACAGTGCATAATTCTGAAATACTACACCCACACCACGATTCTCCGGCGGCAGCTCCGTCACATCATCTTCTCCAAAAAAGATCCTTCCTTCTGTGGGCTTCTGCAGCCCGCAGATCATAAAAAGGGTGGTGCTCTTGCCACAGCCGGAAGGACCAAGGAGCCCTACCAGTTCCCCGTCCGGTATTTCAAAGGTAAAATGATCTACCGCAATCACTTCACCCTTTCCCTTTTTATCCCGGCTCTTAAATTTTTTCGTCAGATCCTGTAATACCACTTTCATGCTGATTCTCCTGTAAATACTGCTTCGATAATCTACGTATTTCTTCCTTCATTTCATCTACGACCCATACAGGACCGATGATCTGTATGCCGCTTCCAAGACCCATGACCCAGGAAAAGAACTGCCTGCTCACCGCTACCTTCACATTCATCGTGAAATGCTCTGCGTCCTTTTTCAGAAAGGGAACGTTTTTTCCAAAGCGGTCGATCATGATCCCTGCCATGGCATTATCACAGAGCAGCTTCACGTTCTCTTCCCTGCCGTCAAACATGCCAAACATCTTCCGTTCATAGACCGCCATATCAAATTCCTGAAAAACTTCCCTGCCCTCCCGTTTCTCCGGAAGCATTTCAATATGAAGCATCTTGTCTACCCGGAAATGCTTGATCTTCGTTTCACTGCTGTCATAGCCTACCAGGTAGTAATTCTCGTCATTCCAGGTCAGCGCCCAGGGGCTGATCTCATAATATCCACCGTTCCGGCGAAGAAGCATCTCTTTATCCACATTCCAGTTAAAATACTGGAAGCGGATCTGTGCATTCTCGCTGATCGCAGTGTGGATGCTGTCTACATTATAATAAATGCTTTCGTTCATAGTCTTGACCCGTTCCGTCACATAGACCTGACGGTTCAGCTTGGAAGCCTCATACTGGCTTGCCAGTCCTTCGATCTTATGGATCAGCTCTGCTGACTTACGGGCCGTAATGAATCTGGCTGACTGCACAGAATCTACCAGAAGCTTTAATTCTGCCAGTTCAAACTGCCGGTTTCCCACATGATAATAATAATTCCGGTTTTCCTGCACACCGATCACATCAAGACCATAGGTACGCAGACTCTCCAGATCACTGTAAAGACTTTTCCTCTCCGCCGTGATCCCATAGGAGGCCAGCGCTGTGATCATCTCCTGTATGGTGATACTGTGCGTTTCATCCGTCTTTTCGAGAAGAATCTTCATCAGATAAAGGATCTTCAGCTTCTGGTTCATTCTCTCTGCCATCTACGATACCATGCCTGTCAGATTCCGGATCAGCTCCAGATCCTCAACCTTTACCTTAAGGCTTGTCTCGATCCTCTCACCTTCCGGTGTCGTCACAATGATCTCCACCACGCTGTCTTCCCTAAGTCCCTTTGCATGCACTGCCCTGCAGAAGGCCGGGAATTTTGGATGATTTCTTTTAAAGGTGTTCCATGCTCCCATGAGCTTCATCATATTGCCAAAATCCATCGTATTCTCTTCCGTTCCTGATTTCATTCTTTTCGGTGTATTATACAATATTTCGTCTATCGGTACAAGTAAAGAGCTGCTGTCAACAGAAGAAACAGATAAATGATATTCACAAGCGTAAACCATCTGAGATATCTGCCTCTGTTTTCCTTATAACACTTTGTATAAAGCTTAAAAGAGATCAGGCTGGCCATAGATGCGATCAGGGTACCAAGACCACCAAGATTCACCCCGACCAGCAGATCTCTGTAATTTTCTGTAAAACCGGAAAGAAGTACTGCTGCCGGTACATTGCTGATCACCTGGCTTGCTAGAACCCCTGTCAGGATCTCCCGTCCACTCACAAAACGCTCCAGTGCTTCCCGGATCAGGCTGATCCTGCCAAGATTCCCAATCAATATAAAAAAGCTGACAAAGGTAACCAGCAGAGCATAATCCGCTCCTTTCAGAGCCTCTCTGTCAAAAATGATCGTGTACAAAAACACAGCTGTCACAAGGACACCATATGGAAGGATCCTGGCTACCACAAGCAGCGCAAGCAGAAACAACAGCCCATAGATCAGATTCCGGTGTTTCCTGCTCTGCTTTATCTCCGTCCCCTCTTCCATCCTGCAGGAAATCTCCTGTCCTTTTCCCCTGATACATAACAGGGAAAGCAGAAGAAGAACAAATGTCATCACAGTGTAAGGTAACAAGATACCCATAAATTCCGGAATACTACAGTCCATAAGCCCGTACAGATACAGATTCTGTGGATTTCCGATCGGTGTCAGCATACTACCAAGATTAGCTGCCACTGTCTGCAGGATCACTGTCGGGATCATCGCCTGTTCCTGTCCACACTTTTTAAGGACTAAGATACTGAAGGGTACAAAGGTAAGCAGTGATACATCATTGGTGATCAGCATGCTGAAAAAGAAGCACAGCATGACAAGCACAAGGATCAGCTGCCAGAGCTTTCCCGTCTTCTGCAGCAGGCTGCTTCCGATCCCGTCAAACAACCCAGTCCGCTGAAATCCCTGCATGATCACCATCAGGCCAAACAGGATACCCAGTGTCCGGAAATCGATATAGCCGATATACTGACTGTCCGGCTTAACAAAAAATGCCGACACTACCGCCAGCAGTGTGGCGATAGTCAGCACGGTTTCTTTTTTCATAAAGGATATTATCTTTTTCATGCTTTTTACCTCTTCTGTATCACATAGAATATAATTACACAAATGGCTGCTGAGAACAAGGATCCTGATCTTCAGGATCTGGAAGGTTACCTGCTTTCTTTGTTTATAGTTCTCACAGTGATCACCCTTCCCATTCTGGCGTTTACACGATGGGAAATGGAGATCACCGTTCTTCCATCTGCTGCTCTCTGCAGCGCCTGTAATACTTCTTTTTCTGTCTGTGCATCCAGATTTGCCGTAATCTCATCCAGCAGAAGGATCTTCGGTCCTGCCGCCACTGCCCTTGCAATCGACAGAAGCTGCCTCTGTCCCTCTGAAAAAATTTCATCCATGCAGGGCATGTCATAGCCTTTTTCCAGTGCCATAACCGTTTCATGAAGTCCCGCCAGTCTGGCTGCCTCCTCTGCCATTTCCGGAGTGATCGCAGGATCAAACAAAGTGATCTGGTCTCTTACCGTACCTGGAACCTGATGGAAGGCCTGCTCTACATAGCCAAACAGCTTCCTTTTCTCCTTTTCTCCCACTGTTCCGGCTCTTCTGCCATTTATCAATACACTGCCCTTCTTTGGCTCATACAATCCGAGCAGCAGCTTGAAGATCGTACTTTTCCCTGCTCCGGTTCTGCCAGCCAGTGTGATCTGCTCTCCTTTTCTGATCTGGAAACTGAAATCCTGCAGAATGTCCTGCTCCCGGTAACCGAAGGTGACATGCTGAAATTCTGCGATAATTTCATCCTGTTCTGCATCCTCTTCCCGGACAGCCGCCCGACTCTGCTTCAACGCTTCCTGCCGACCGGTCACCTCTTCCTTTTCCTCCAGTCCCAGGAATTCATTGATCCTGTGCACACCGGCTATTGCTGACTGGATCGTCTGGATCTCCATGCCAAGACTTTCCACCGGTCCAAAGATCTGGGAAATATAATTGATCACTGCTACCGCTGTACCGGCACTCATTCCAAAGAGCGTCAGCACCTGTGCATTCCCGGATGCCGACAAAAGCATGACAACTGCCACTACGACTGCATTCAGGATCAGGATCACCGGCGAATAAATGGCATCACAGAAATTGGACCGCTCCACCGCCCGGTAGCTTTCCCCGATATACCGGTCATAACGCTCTGTCATATATTTCTCTTTCTGCAGGCAGTGGATCGTCCTGATATTATGTAACGTTTCCGGCACGCAGCCAGAAGCCCGTCCAACTGCCCTTCTGTTCTCCACCTGGGCAACAAGCATACTTTTCTGAACCCTTCTGGTAAACCAGAACAGGAATGGCAGAATCACAGCAAGTACTATGGCAAGTCCCCTGTTTTTCACCCAGATCACTACAAGAATACTGATGATCCTGCAGGCATCAGCAAACATACTGATGACTCCGGAGGTAAACAGCTTTTCCACCACGTCCACATCCCCTACAAACCGGGATACTACAGCACCCGGCTCCTGTCCCGTCAGGGAATCTGCCGTCAGATGAGTGTATTTATCCATCAGGCTGCTGCGCAGGGCATGGGTGATTTTCTGTCCAAATACTGTCAGAAGTCCTTCTCTGAAGCTTTCAGAAAAACCGGTCAGGGCTGTCAGCCCAAAATACGAAAGGATCAGGATAAGGGCTGGTTCCTGACCTGCCGTTATCATATCGATCACCTTACCAAGGATCAGCGGCGGCAGCATGGCTGTCACAACAGAGGCTGCCACAGCGAATACAATCCCTGCAGAAAGAAGGCTCTTTTTCTTTATGGTCCGCCAGATGATGCTGCTGACACTTTTTCTGTTTTTCATCTGTCCTTCCCTCCTTCCTGCACCTCATAAAGTCTTCTGTACTCCGGACATTCCTTCATGACGCTTTCATGACTTCCTGTGATGACCTGTCCCTTTTCCATAAAAATGACCTGATCCATCTGCGGAAACAGATACAGTCTGTGGGACAGAAGGATCACGATGCTGTCTGCCGCCAGCTTTTTCAGGCTCGCAAATACCTGCTTTTCTGTCTCTTTATCCAGCGCTGAAAAAGGATCGTCCAGCACCAGAACCGGCCTCTTATGGCAGAGCGTTCTGGCAAGTGCAAGGCGCTTTGACTGACCGCCGGAAAGCCGGATGCCGCCATTTCCCACTACGGTGTCCATGCCCTGCTCCATTTCCCCCACTTCCTGATAAAGGCATACCGCTTTCAGGAGCGGAACAGGATCCTCGTCTTTTCCAAGAAGGATATTGTTCCTTACCGTATCATCAAACAGCTCCGGATCATGCCCAAGATATCCAATGCTGCCGCTGCGCTCCGCACCTGTCAGCTCTTTCAGTTCTCTGCCGCCAAAAGTAATGCTTCCTTCATAGGGATATTCGCACAGAAGGGTCTTGCCAAAGGTGGACTTTCCACAGGCTACCGGTCCGGTAACGCCTATGATCTCTCCCGGCTCTGCCTGCAGGCTCACATCCCTGTAAATCGTACCTACGCCAGGATAAGAAAAGCTGACATGGGAAAGTACCAGTTCTCCGGCCGCTTCCTCTTTTGTCTCCGGAAATGGTGTTGCCTTCATCAGTGGTTTGATCCGCTTCCATGACACCTGCGCCTTATGCACAGCATTGAACAGCTTCGCCGCACTGGATGATTTCACTGACAGTCTGGTAAAGCAGGAAAGAAATGTGGTAAACGCTGCCACATCGAAGGCTTTCCAGCCGATACCCAGTACATTCCTGCTGCCAAAATACAGGATAAACAATACGCCTGCCATGGATATGACACGGTAAACCGGTGGCAGTGTGCTGCTCCAGATATTGGCTTTCACAGCAGCCTTTTCATAAGAAGAAAGCTCCTTTTCATAAGCTGCTTTCCGCTCTTCTTCACATCCATAAACCCGGTAGGTGATCGCATTTAAAGCCCGGTCCAGTGTCGCTGCACTTAATGCTCCGGATTTTTCCTTATAAATGGCTCCCGTTCTCTGCACGATCCCTTTCATCTTCTCTGCCACTATGTAGGAGATAGGTGGAAACAGCATACAGAGCAGTGCCAGCCGCCAGTCATAGAAAAGCAGCATTCCCGCATAGGCGATCAGCGCAACTCCTGTGTCAAAAACCTCTGTGGTAAACTTCCGCATCCCCTCCACGCAGTCATCCACATCCAGGATCGCTTTGGTCATCACATTGCCGGCTCCTTCCTCCTCAAGCTCCGTCCGGCTTTTCTGCACCAGACTGCTGTACAGGATCTCCTTCATCTGCCGGTTTACATTGTTGGCAAAGCGCCGCACATAAAAGCGCTTACAATATCTGGCGATCTGCACCACCGTAATCGTAACCACATAGCTGATAACAAGCGCCAGCATATCAGAAAAACCTGCCCTTTTCCCAAGCACATCAACAAGGCAGCCCGCCATTTTTCCTTCAAACCACGGGCCGGCAAGAAGTCCTATATTGTAGATCAGCCCTGTCAGGGTGACAATGAGCAGCACAGGCCACTGCGCTTTGAAATACGACAGGATCCGGTCAGGCTGCCCGATTCCTTTTTCTTTTTTCTGCATACTATTTCGCATCCTTCTGATCACTTTCCGCCTCCATAATGTTCTTTTCTGGATCAGCCAATATAAAAAGGATATACTTCCATCTTCTAATGATAGTACATCCTTTTTCTCTGCCTAACAATCTGTTTCAGAACCTAAATCTGACGAAACCGAATCTGACCGTCTGAAACTAATATCAAAGCTTACTCTGTCCTGTCCTCAAACAGCTTTTCTATACGTTTGTCCAGTTCGTTTTCTTCCTCCTCATCATCAGCCTGCTGCTTTTCCAGAAGCTTTCTTTTCTCCTTCTCTTCCAGTAGCTTTTCCAGCCGCTCTTCCTGCTCCTCTTTTACCTCATCCTGTGCATCATCAAATTCCTCCAGCAGCTTCTCCCACTCTTTCTTGCTGTAAGACTGGCCGCCGATCTGGAATTTCTCTTCTGTTTCTCCCTTTGTCACCTTTTTATAGATCTCCTGCATCTTTTCCCGGATGACCTGCTGTGCCTCTTCTCCATTTTCCATGTCATCGATCTCATGCTGCATTTTCTGGATCTGCTTATCCCTTGCAAGCGCACGCAGGATCAGATTGACATCTTCCGGTGAAAACATGCCAATGGCACGCGAAAGATCCCCCAGATTTTCCCGGTTTACCACAAGACTTCCACCACCGGAAAGTGCAATATTAATACACTTATTCTTGTCGGAAACATCTCCGAGGCAAATCCTGTTATTTTCATAATCGCAGGTAAAAATGACACCCTTGTATTCTATGATGCCATCCTTTGCCATGGCTCCATAGGGTACTGTCTTTCCATCCGCAGAGAGTGCATCTGAAAAACGCTCACTCTGCTTGTTTTCCTGCTCTGTCCCCTGTGTTCTGCTCTGATAGTCGTACAGTATGTTGTATGCTGTACCAATTCCTGAAACTGCCATTTCTCCTCCTTCTCTGTGATAACGTTCTGCCCTGTTATGATTTCTTCTCCTGCGGCGGGTCTCTTTAAGCGACATAAAAACGGATGGGCAACCGCTTCTGCAGGTCAGCCATCCGTAGCTTACTTCTCATCCGTGAACAATATTGGATTCCTTCTTTATAGATATCGGAGAGTTATGAAAAAATATTAGTACTATCAAACCGGAAAAGCGGACAATTTCTCAATATTTTCGTTGGAAAAACGGACAAATCAGGAAAAAATCTGTTGCATAAGCGGACAGTCAGTGACATACTATTAGTAAAGAAGGTGTTTTTGGAGGTTTTTATGATATACAGAGACATGGATCAGCAAATAGAGGATTTTTTCTCTCATAATCCCAGAGAAGCTCTCCTGATTACCGGTGCCCGTCAGGTCGGTAAGACTTTTTCTATCCGAAACTATGCTAAAAAGCACTTTCCCTATGTGATTGAAATCAACTTTATCGAAACTCCACAAGCTGTTACTCTGTTTGAAAATGCCAGAGACAGCCGTGATATTCTTCTGCGCCTTTCCGCATTAACTGACATACCCCTGAAAAAGGGGGAAACCCTCATTTTCTTTGATGAGGTTCAGGAATGCAAGGAAATTGTTACTGCCATCAAGTTTCTGGTGGACGAAGGCAGCTACCGCTATATTCTGAGCGGTTCCCTTCTTGGTGTTGAATTAAAGGATATCCGTTCTGTGCCGGTTGGCTATATGACCGTTTTCGAAATGTTTCCTTTAAATTTTATGGAATTTTGCCGGGCAAATAAGATCTCCGATCAGGTTCTCACCCATTTGCAGAATTGTTTTGAAAACAGGGAATCAATAGACTCCATGATCCATACCAAAATGATGGAATTGTTTCGTCTATACTTAATTGTCGGCGGTATGCCTGCTGTTGTACAGCGTTACCTTGATACCAATAACCTTCGTGAAGTTTACCAGATCCAGCAGGGTATTCTGCAGCTTTATAAGAAAGATATTGCCAAATATGATCCAGAAGAAAAACTGTATCTGGAAGATATTTTCAATCTCATTCCCAGTGAGCTGAACAGTAAAAACAAACGATTTATTTTAAAAAATCTCAATGAAAACTTCAAATTTTCCCGCTATGAGCACAGTTTTATCTGGCTCCGTGAAGCAGGTGTGGCACTTCCTGTCTTCTGCGTGCAGGAACCTGTACTTCCGCTTCTTTTATCCAAAGCAACCAATCTTTTTAAGCTTTTTCTGGAAGATGTGGGACTACTGGCTGCCATGTATGCTAATGGGCTGCAGCTTCGGATTTTAAACAATGAAGCTGACGTTAATTTTGGTGCAATCTATGAAAACGCTGTAGCACAGGAGCTGCACTCTCATGGTTTTGAGCTTTATTATTTTAACAGCAAAAAGCAGGGCGAACTTGACTTTGTCATTGAGTATCAGGGCAATGTACTTCCCATTGAAGTAAAATCCGGCAAAGACTATACCAGACACCATGCTCTTTCTGCTGTATTATCCAATGAACATTATGCCATTTCACAGGCCATCGTATTTTGTAATGAAAACATTTCCGTGGATAATAAGATTTTCTACTGTCCGATTTACCTCGCCGGATTTTTGAAACCGCAGATTCCTGATCAGGATTTCATTTTTCGTCTGGATCTGAGTGCTCTTCAATGAATGGAAATAGCACTTGAAAGAGTAACATTATTATGCTATATTGAAATCATAAAAAGGGAAAACCAGAGAAGCGGCTTACCCCAATAATTAAGTATCTGTTTTTGTAACAGCCGTCATTATTGCAGTAATGGCGGCTATTTTCGTTTTCCCTTGAAAATCATGTAGCATAATCCTACAAGGGTGCAAATGAATATTCCTATCTGAATCAAATCAGCGTATGTAACATACATTGGCAACGC
>QULQ01000005.1:0-92414 GCA_003490145.1 Lachnospiraceae bacterium OM04-12BH | reverse complement strand
ATGTAACATACATTGGCAACGCCCTCCTTTCTTTCGTCTGGAGGGTCAGCCCCTCCGTAAAGAGGGTAAGCCGCCTGGCTCTCTGGTTTCCCATGTGTTTATATTATCATTACGCAGAATAATTTTCAATTGAATTTTGACCATATTACTTTTGCTTTCTTCATAATAATTGCTTTTTCCGGTGGTATGCCTTGAAAAAGAGATATCATTATGTTATATTGAAATCATAAAAGGGAAAACCAGAGAAGCGGCTTACCCTCAATTATAACAGTTATTTAACAACAGCCGTCATTATTGCGAGTAATGGCGGCTATTTTCGTTTTCCCTTGAAAATCATGTAACATAATCCTACAAGGGTGCAAATGAATATTCCTATCTGAATTAAATCAGAGTATGTAACATACATTGGCATCTCCCTCCTTTCTTTCGTCTGGAGGGTCAGCCCCTCCGTAAAGAGGGTAAGCCGCCTGGCTCTCTGGTTTCCCATGTGTTTATATTATCATTACGCAGAATAATTTTCAATTGAATTTTGACCATATTACTTTTGCTTTCTTCATAATAATTGCTTTTTCCGGTGGTATGCCTTGAAAAAGAGATATCATTATGTTATATTGAAATCATAAAAGGGAAAACCAGAGAAGCGGCTTACCCTTGAAAATTTCAACTAAACTTTTTAGTGTTTAGCCGTCATTATCGCAAGTAATGGCGGCTATTTTCGTTTTCCCTTGAAAATCATGTAGCATAATCCTACAAGGGTGCAAATGAATATTCCTATCTGAATCAAATCAGCGTATGTAACATACATTGGCAACGCCCTCCTTTCTTTCGTCTGGAGGGTCAGCCCCTCCGTAAAGAGGGTAAGCCGCCTGGCTCTCTGGTTTCCCATATGTTTATATTATCATTTTGTAGGACGTTTTTCAATTATATTCTGTTTGTTTTTCTATATTTTCACTTAGCAGAGAATATCCTTAAGCGCACGCTTTGGTACATAATGCACATCATTTTCATCCCTGTAATATCCTATCTCGCCATCTTCCTTCACGTCCGTCAGTACGATCTTTTCTGCCGGCTTACCGAGTGCTACTACCAGTACAGGCTCCAGATTTTCCGGCAGATCCAGTGTCTTTTTGAGTTCTGCCAGGGAAAAGCTGCCGATCATACAGCCGCCAAGCCCGTCCTCAGTTGCTGCAAGGAGTATGGTCTGTGCCACGATTCCCACATCTCTCTGAAAGCTTGCAATATTCGGTGCCAGATTTTTGTCCTGACAGATGACAATGAATGCAGTCGGGTTCATTCCCTCATGGGGAAGGTGTAAATGAGCCAATCTTGCCGCAAATTTGGTAAGTGGGAGAATCTTTGCCACCTCTTCCTTCTCACAGGCAATGTGATATTTCAAGGGCTGAATATTCAGGCTGGAAGCTGCATATCTGGTCAGATCTACGTAAGACAGCAGCTTCTCCCTGTCAATCTGATAAGACCCATCATACCCTCTGTAGCTTCTGTTTGCTTTCACTAAATCTCTGAACATTTCTCTTCCTCCTATGCTTTCTGCTGACATTCCGCTTATTCTACAGCTATCATAAATGTATAATTCGTATCATAGGTTCTTACATAAAGAATCCCATCCTGCCGGATAATATAATCCGGCGACGTTTTTACCGGTATTTCCTGTACCACTTCCCCAGTATCTATGCGGACGATCTTCAGATAATCGTCTTCAGCCGTAAATCCATATCCGCAGATGATATAATCATCTACAAATGCAAAGCCTCTTGCATTGCAGGTCAGCGGCTCCGTTTTCCAAAGTACACTGTTGTCTGTCAGATCAACTGCTGTGATATAGGCCGTCTGTGGACAGGAACCTGCATAGGTATAATGCCCTGTTGCCAGATAAAGAACGTTATCCCTTACTGCTGCATAAAAAAGATTCTGATCAATAAAATCATAATCCGCTTCCACATACTCTGTGCTATACTGATATTCCCTAAGATCAAAGGTGACTGTTTTCCCGGTAGCCAGCTCTGTCAGAAAAAGGGCTGGCTGATCTGCCTCATTTCTGAAGGACTCATAACGATACTCCCCATCCTCATAGGGAAATCCCTGTCTCTGCAATCCATTGTCCTGAAACCACTTATCCTCATCAATGATCTCATTGGGCTCTTCACTTTCCTTGATAAGAGCAATGGCGGTAAGCTCCCGTTCCTGCACCCGATCCGACCTATAATAGGAAAAAGAAGGATTCGACAGGATCACATATGTATCCATCTGCTCATTTTCGCCCCCGGTTCCTATATCACCACTTTCTGTATCTCCCTCCTGCGTCTCTGCTGTCAGGCCATCCTCACCTTCTGAAATCGTATCTTCTTCTGTGGAAGCATTCCCATTTTCATCAGCCTGTCCTTCCTCTGTGACCACTGCCTCTGAATCTTCCTCTGTACTCCCCTTCGCAGTCCCTGCACAGCCCATTAGCAGACCTGCAGCAACAAGAATACCTCCAAGCATTAACTTCTGTTTTCTCATGTTTTCCTCACTTTCACGATCACAATCGTCAGATATGGTAATTTTTCCGGCCATTCTTCAAGACCACGCATCACCATCTCATTTTCAAGGCCACAGTCTGCCACTGCATACACCTGTAGCTCTTCACCGTTTTTCTCCCGGCATGCTGCCTCTTCTTTCAGTACTTTCTTTACATGCTGCATTTCCCCGCCTGACTTCATATAAATTCGGGTGCCGGAAAGCACCATCGTCTCTTCCACTCCATAGCTTCCGGGGATAATATGGATCTGCTCCTCTCCTTCTCCCAGAGAAATCCCAAGCCTTACTGCTGCGCTGCAAAAGGATGGCACTCCGCTGATCATCTCTGCTTTCTTTCCCCGCTGCTCTACAAGACGGTGAATATAATGATAAGTAGCATAAACAGACGGATCTCCGATGGTCAGAAAAGCGACCTTTTTCCCTGCATCAATCAGACGGCAGATTTCCTCTGCAGTCTTCTCCCATGCTGCTTTCAGCACCTCTTTATCCTTCATCATCGGAAAGTCAGCCAGCATGAATTCCTTCTCTGCCACCTCCGGCAATGCCTTCTGCACGATCCGGTAGGCATAGCAGCCATCCCGGCTTCTGCCTGGAAGGATCAGTATATCACTTTCCGTAATTGCCCTGACTGCTTTCAGTGTCAGAAGCTCCGGATCTCCCGGCCCCACACCAATTCCTGTCAGCTTTCCTTCCATCTGTGTGCTCCTTTTTCTGTAAATTTATCCTATTTCATGGCAGCTTATCCGCCTCCGGTGATTATCCGTTTTCACCCAGCAGAAACAGATCCAGCATGAAATTATTTTACCAAGTTGCTGAGGAAATACAACAACCTTTTGATCAGGTTCTCTGGAAATAAAGCGAAAATACTAAACTGCTCAAAAAGAAAACGGGAGTGTATTCAAAAATTCAACATAGCTGAATTTTTGGATACACTCCCGGGAATAAATAAGACCTTTTTAACAACATTTATAGGTAGTGTTGTTCTCCATGTTTAGCATTTACAACTCCGATTCCTACGCTAACAAGCACAAGTGCTATGATATTTTTCACAGAAAAAACGGACTCACCGAGAAATATTCCCGACATTATCACGCCAAAAACCGGAATAGAAAACGCAAACATTGTAACCTTTCCCACCGGATTATATTTTAACAGCAGTGTCCATATACTGAAAGCTGCTGCAGATAGTGCTGCCAAATACAAAAGAAGACAGGCTGCCTTTAAGGAATATACCTGTACTCGTCCTCCCATACAGATTCCTATTATTATCATTAGCAGACTTCCAAACAATATCTGATATGACGTAATTGCCATCGGTGATTCCTGTTTTACTATTTTTTTCAAGTATACATTACTGATTCCATAAGATGCAGCAGCCGCCAGCATAAGTCCCTCACCCCTAAAGGAAAAACTACCATTTAATATTCCTGTTAAATTTATCAGAATCACTCCTGCTAATCCAGCAATACATCCAAAGATGGTTTCCCAGGATAGCCTTTCATTTTTAAGCAGGAAATGCGCTGCTATAACAGAAATAAACACATTTGAAGCATTTATAATTGCACTTTCTGATGATGAAATATACGCCAAACTAATGTGAAAACACGTATATTGAATCGTAGTCTGCAATAACCCCTGCCTGATAATACCCGGAATCGACAGCTTCCTCACCCGCAAAATCCGTTTTTCCAAAATGCACCCGACAATAAAAGTAATTATTCCCGATATAAAAAAACGGACTCCTGCAAACAAAATCTGGCTACCCGTATCCGAAATTTTGAACAGTGGATATGCTATTTTCACACATGGGAATGCACTTCCCCACAGCACGCAGCAAAAAAGAGCTCCCAGACTCAGCCACACCGGATTTTGCAGATTAATCTTTAATTTGGCCATACAATTCCTTTCCAGCATATGCTTTAATCCTTATTTATCGAATCGCCTGTAAATATCTTTTTGCTCTGCCTTCTATAATCTGAAATACTCAATGTCATTTAGATAAGGTTTTTTATGATGAAAACAGTATATCATATGCGGTCATGCATTGAAAATACTGTTCAATTAAGAAATGCTGTATTTTTCAGGTGGACTAAAGCGTAGAAAGCAGGTGTATGATGAGTTCAAATCATTTTTTTGTGTATGACAAAAAAACAGATTGCATAGCTTTGAATTTCAAAAAGCTCTTCAATTATCGAAAGGGCTTGGGTCATTATGCTCCAAATCCGGTAATAGTCTAAAAAAGAGTAAGGATAGGAGTCTACAATCCACAAGAAACAAGTGAATAATCACTACAAAATTTGAATTCTCACTTGAGGTACATTTTAAAAGATGCAGTTATATCAGTTTGAAAGAATCTACTCACAAATGGAAAAAGAATTTGGAAAAATAAAGAAAGGAAACGAAGAAGCCTTTGGTATGCTATTGCTGCCGATGGAAGGGAATGCATTGAAAATTTATCGGTCGAACCCCAGCTCAAACAGCCGCAGATTAAGAGAAGCTATAGCCCTGGTATTATTTGATATAAAGAGCTGTTACACAGGCGAAAAATATGATTTAAAATCTTTTCTGAATAAAGATAATGAAAAACTGGAAAAGGCACTATTGATGGCATTTGATCCGTTTACAAACGAAGAGATACAGAAAGTGATTGGAAAAGAAATGGATTTGCGAGAACTTCATGATTACTACAAAGTTCCGGTCATGTGTCTGTTACGAATTAAAGAGTCTGTTGATACATAGGAAAAACAAGCGGGTTCAAATGGCTATTTCGAATTTATAGAACAGTATATGGGTGCAGAGATAAAAGGAAAGGAAATGAACTTTTCTGTGCTGGCAACTAAATGACATTGGGTAAAAGGTTATCAAAGTATTCTGCCATAAAGAAACGACTAAGGCCGACCTAGGGAAACGGAATAAAATATGAGTGGAAAACGCCATGAAAGCCAATGGACAGACCAATTCCATTATGCCGATTATGAACGTCCTCGGTTATGTGCCGTATGTTATAGTTGCAATTTGGGGTGCGTATATGGCGATTGTTCCAGTCACTAATCTGGGGCTTGCCGTGACAGGAACAATGGCGTTCGGTATGATTACTTCCTTTTTGACACTCACGGGGAATTTTATCAATCCTATTTCATAGATTGCCAACCAGTTTAATTCTATCATAATTGTCCTTGCTGGGACGGAGCGTATCTTCGTTTTCATGGAGGAATATCCACCAGAGGTGGACGACGGATATGTAACGCTCGTAAACGAAAGTGAAGAAAACGGGAAAATAATATAAATAGTGGAGCATACGGTAATGTGGGCGTGGAAGCACCCACACCATAACGGTACTCTGACCTACACAAAGTTAGAGGGGAAAGTCGTTTTCAATCATGTGGATTTCAGATATACGCCAGAAAAAGAAGTTCTGCACGGCATTACACTATACGCAAAGCAGGGACAGATAATTGCCTTTGTGGACGTAACGTGAGCTGTGAAAACGACGATTTCAACCTCATCAACCATTTTTATGATATTGTAAACGAAAAAATCCGTTATAACGGTATTAACACCAATAAAATTAAAAAGGCAGACTTGCGACATTCTCTATGATAGTTTTACGCAATATGATTTCAAAAGGGCTTTCAGCCACGAAAAGCGGCAAAAACTGTCCTAACGCCCCACAGGGAAGAGAAAAAACAGAGAAGAAGCCTTGTCCTCTTTCCCGCCTTTCCTCTACATTCCGTATGGCAGCTACCCTTTTTCATTCGGCTTTGTTAATGCCACCGCTCAATGAACCGACCAACCTCGAAAAATGATAAACAATATCAGCCTCCTCACATCTCCAAGCCTTACTTTTCATCCACCAGTGGAGTATTATATACAAATTGTTCAAGGCAGACTCCCTGCGAAGCAAGTTTTTGCCGAAGCAAATTAGCATCCAGATCGCGTGGCGATTTATGCTTTACCACACACAACGCTGCCGCTGTTCCTGCTGCTTCACCGATTGCCATACAGGTACTAGAGATTCGAATTGCAGATTCTGCATAAAAATCTGCAGAAATGCATCGACCTGCAACAAGGAGATTTTCAATCTTTGCCGGAACAATACACCTATATGGTATTCCATATGCCTGACCAGGATACTTAATAAAACGCATATCATATCCCCGCCCCATAGGATTGTGAAGATCTATGGGATAACATCCCAGTGCAATAACATCTTCAAATTCTCTGCACTCCAGTAAATCGTCCATTGTCATTTCATATTCGCCGACAATTCTCCGGCTGTCTTGTACTCCCACTGTTCCCGCGCTGTCAATCAAGTATACATTTTCTGCTCCAGGATATTCTTTTCTAAAATATTCCACAATTTTAGGAATCTGGCGTCTACATTCAATCTCCGCCTTTGTCAAATCATCTGGATTGAGTCCGTTTTTATCCACTGAACGTGTCATTTCACATCGGTATTCGCCTTTACGCGGTGTTCCGAATATGCAAACATGTCCATATATAAATTCTGGTGCTTCCCAGAACAGGAAATATGGTTGTACCTTTCCTTTGGGGTATTTGGAGAATTTTTCAATCTGCTCTTTTCCAACTTCTGGCATTCCACCAATCCGAAACATCGTTGTAAGTGGCTGAGTTTTTCCATCCTCATCACGTCCCATCTTATACGACGCTCCTGCCAGGTAGGCTACGTCACCATCCCCAGTTGCATCAATAATCACATCAGCAAGAATTGCCTGACACCCTGCCTTATTTTCTATTACAACACCCTTGATTGTTTCTCCATCCATAATTGCCCCTGTAATCATGGTATGGTATAAAAGATTAATTCCCCACTCTTCCATAATTTCATCTGCAACACGTTTGTACACTTCTATATCAAAGGTAGCAGCATCATTTTGACCTGTCTTATTTAACTCTTCTGGACTGATTGCACCATCTTCCTGAATCAGCCGTTCAATAAACTCCCACACAACACCTTTGATTACCTGGCGACGATTCACAACCGGATCATCATCTTCACTATCCGAAAAAATAGAACTCCCAGCAAATGTTGTCACAAGTCCAGTGGTTGCGAGTCCCCCAAGGCAATTATTTTTTTCTATTATCATTACACTAACTTCGCCCTTTGCTGCCCCAAGCGCTGCTCCAATTCCAGCCGGTCCACCTCCACATACAAGAACATCTACTTTTGCCTTGACTGGAATTTCCTGTGCATCACGGTGCACTTTAAATGTTGTTTTATTATAAAATATTCCCATCTATCATATTCTCCTTCAGTTTCTCTGATTTCATTTATTTTACAGCTCCATCTGTCAAACCTCCGACTATGTTCTTCTGCATAATGAGGAAAAAAAGCAGGCATGGAATCAGTCCCAGCACCATTCCTGCAATTGCAATGTTCCATTCAGAAGTATATTGTCCAAACAGATTCACCTGTGTCATTGGAATTGTTTTTAAGTTTGGGTTTCCTGATAAAATAAGCATTGGCATCAAAAAATCATTCCATATTGATAAGGCATCCAAAATACATACCGTTGCAACCGGCGTCCTCAACAAAGGAAACACTATTTTGAAAAATGTATGCATAGGTCTGCTTCCTTCCAGCATAGCAGCTTCCTCCAACTCAATTGGAATTGTTTTTACAAATCCATGAAGCATAAATACTGCAAAAGGAATATACATTCCCCAGTAAATCGGAATGATGCCAATCAAGCTCCTAGTTATATGTAGTTTGTTTGCCAATTGGACTAGAGGAATCATTATTGCATGAAATGGAATAGTCATAGATAAAACAAACACCATAAAAATAAAGTTGCTCAATCTTGTTTTGGTTCTGGCCAATTTATAGGATGCCATAGATGCTAAAAGAACTGCTCCAATAGTTCCAAAAACTGTAATCACTAGCGACACAAAAAAAGACTTTTGGTAATTTGCAACCTTCCATGCTTTTACATAATTATTCAAGTCCAAACTATTCGGAAATGATACAAATGATGTCATCATTTCTGCATATGGTTTGAAGGAATTGATTACTGCAAATATAATCGGCGTAAGCATGACCAGACATACAATAACCAAAACTATTGTTGCAGCAAATTTACCAACACTGAATTTTGAGCATTCTGAATCTATCATGCTTCTACCTCCTTCCTCTTCATAGCTCGAATCTGAAAAATTGCAATGCACATTACAATCACGCATAGAACAACTGCCTTTGCAGACGCATAACCTGCGTGATTTGACAAATAAGCTTCTTTATAAATATTATATGCAATCAGATTGGTCGAATCTCCCGGGCCGCCACGTGTCATCAGATATGGAATTTCAAACGTCTTAAAAGCCCCCGAAATGGAAAGAAATATATTCACTATAATAGACGGAAGCATCAATGGAAATGTAATCTTAAAAGTACGCTGCCAGTACCCTGCCCCATCAATCAAAGCCGCCTCATAATATGTTCGATCAATAGATTCAATCCCTGCAACATAAATTACCATAAAATATCCAACACTTTGCCAAATTAATGTGATAAGAATAGTTACCATAGCTGTTGCACTATTGCTAAACCAAGTAATATCCGGAAAAAAGCCATCTCCTGCAAGCTCGCTGTATACTTTTGTAAACATAAATTGCCAAATAAACGAAACCATAATCAGGCTAATTACATTTGGCATGAAAATCACGCTACGAATGAAACTCTTCAGTTTTTTGTTTACCCTATCCAAAAGAACAGCTAATGCTAATGCGATACTATTAACTAAAATTGTATAAAGTGCAACAAAACGAAAACTGACTGCCATACTGCTTCGAAATGCCGAATCATTGGTAAATAGCCGTATGTAGTTTTTAATTCCGACAAATTCGTATATAACACTGATTCCATCCCAGTTCGTTAACGAATATAGTACTGTTCCAAGCAATGGCACTAGCATAAATAATGCATATAGAAATAACGCTGGAAGAATAAACATCCAGAAAGATGCTGTATGCACCTGACGTTTCTTTTTTTCTTTCAACTAAAACACCTCTTTTTTTTGATTAGAACGCCTCTTGTATTATGCGTGGATATGTTTCCTGCGCCTACATATCCACGCAGATATACCGAAAATAATTTACAGTGTCAGACTTTTCCACAACTCATCCCATGCATTTCTGACATCTTCCTGAGAGGATTCCCCATTAAAATATGTCTGTAATGCAATTCCTGCATCAAATCCCGACGGATAATACAGAAATGGTAGTGATGTAATGTTTCCTTCATCGATATAAGACTTAATATTTTCCCATGCGCTTGACGCTTCTTGTGGAAGGGCTGCATTCTTTGTCGGCATATATATACCGCATTTTTCTGCGTATAACTGTGCAAATTCCTCTCCAGACATCCATTCCATTAATTTCAATGTTTCTTCCTGATTCACTGACTGCGGAGGCATGATGAAGACTGCTGCATTACCTGTACAAAGCTTTGCGTCTTCAGGATTTTCACTTACTGGAACTGCAAACACACCAGTCTCAATGTCAGGGTCAATCATCAGAACGCTAGTCATGCCCCACATACCACATACCATCATTGCACATTCACCCTGTGCAAATAATGTACACATATTGCTGTAATCACTGTCTGACGGCTTATCATTGCAGTTCGCCACCATTAAATCCAGAAAATCAAATGCTCCATCCAATTCTGCATCTGTAAAGGAAGCTTCTCCTCGATTCATTGCATCTGTAAATTCATACGCATCCATAATTTCTCCATGAATTAAACTGAAAGTCTGATTCATGGTCCAACTATCTTTTAACCCCACAGCGAAAGGTGTAATTCCTGCATCTTTTAGTTTCTGGCACACCTCCTCCATCTCGCTAAGTGTAGTTGGAATTTCTAGACCGACTTCCTCAAAAATAGTCCGGTTATAAATAACGCCAACGCCATCCAGTTCGCATGGAACACCATAGATTTCTCCATCATAGGTGATAGATGGAAGAATTCCGTCTACAAAATTATCAACAAAACTATAATCTGTAATTGCCGTCGCATTTCCACCCTTTGCAAAGGATTCCATAACACTATAGGAATTTACCATAAATAAATCAGGATAAACACCGGATGCCATCTGAGCTTTGATCGTTGTATCATAATCATTTCCACCCGGACGATCTACCACGATTTCAACATTCGGATTCTCCTTCATATATACTTCAAATACCTCCGGCAACGTATCTGCTATCTCCGGCTTCAATTGCCAAACTGTCAGTGTCACTTTTTCGCCACTATTTCTTACGTTATTTTCACTTTCTGCACTCTCAGTCCCATAAGAACTACTTGTTGTCGATGAACACGCCCCAAGACTCACAACCATTAATACTGCCGCCATAATTAATGCTACTTTCCTCTTCATTCTTCTTCTCCTTCACATTATTTCGTTTTCCACTTGCTATTTTTTTCAATCCTCATTTTCTCCTTTTTTCTTGTTTCAGTTAACGAATTCACAATACTTTGAGGAGCTTTTTCTTTTGTCATAACATACCATGCCTCTTCGAGATTAGCTGCTGTTACCAGTAATGGTTCCACTCCAATCACCTTCGAAACCCGCTTTCCTAGCAATACATTTGCCACTGCATATGCAAGTTCTTCTCCCTGATCGTATGGCATTTGCGCACTCATTCCTATAATCAAGTGCCCGTTTGCAACATCTTGTGCAACTTCTGTGTCCAAATCACCGGTGACTATCTTGATATCTTCTCTTCCGGCATCCATTAACGCAGAAATTGTTTGAATTGCAGGATCTTCCCATGTCACATATATTCCCTGTATATCTGGGTACTCCTTTATCATTTTCATACATGCCCCATAAGCATAATTACGAAGTGTAAATCGTTCGTGTGCAACAATATGCAAATGTGGGAATTGCTCTTGTAACACCTTCTTCGTTGCTATATCTCTATCTCTTCCTGAAATATAGCTGGAAGAGCAGGTCAACAATGCGATCTTCGCAGGCTTTTTATTAAAATAATCATCTAAGAGTTTTGCACAGTTATATCCACTTTTCTGTTCATTACTTACAACGCAACATTCATAACCATCTCGTCTCATTCCCTGAGGAACCCTTCCGATAAAAAATAACCTGATTCCACTTCTGGCAATTTCATTGTACAGCCCTTCTGTTGACTTATCATTTGCCGGAGCACATAGTATAAAATCCGGTTTTTTCTCCATCCATTCCCAAACCTTTTCAATAAAAACCTGATTATTTGAATCGGCATCAAACATTTCTAATAGTTGAATATTGAGCTTTTCAAATACAGTTCGAACCGCCTGGTCAATGAGTCGCATCCAACGTTTTCCGCTGAATTGAAAAAGCAGAACGCCTTTATAATTTCCACTTCGCACTTTCTTAATCTCTTCTTCTGTTAAGTAGAGATTTTCGCAAGAAACGATCTTTTCTCCGTAGGGTCCCCGCCCAATAATCCGCACCGACGCTGAACTAACCGCTTTATTGGAAACACGGACAAGACGTTGATTGGTCATTTGCAATGCATCACATTTCAAAAATAGTTCACTAGTAGCTTCAGCCATTTTTTTGGGATCCACTCCAATTACAGTCAACGCAGGCTGATAAACGCCACTTCTCTGGTTCCACTCCAACGATATAACTGACATATCTTCAGGACAGGTCATTTCTGCTCGTTCCAATTCTTGAAACAACCGCATTGTAATACGATCTGTTGCGCAAATTACTGCAGTATACCTACAAAATAAATCTTTGACCTTCTCTGTTTTTAAATCCGTCTCATAATAAATACTATTTTCCTTCGGATTAATCCGATAATGTCTGTGTGCGCTTTTATATCCACTGTAGTATTCTGCTGATGATGTTCTGTCAGTTTTATCTTGCAACAACAAAGCTATGGACTCATGACCTGAGAGAATCAGCTGCTGCACAGCCTTAAATGAAGCATTTTCATACTCTGGTAACACAATGTGAAACTTCTGTTTTTCCGGAATCTCGCCCACAATCAGACACTTTTTCTTTAACTTAGTTCCATTCCATGGCAAAATCTTCGAAAGTGGAATTACAATTACTGCAATCACATTGCTTTGCCAGTTCAGTGACATCAGATTTTCTGTCTCCCGACCACTGTCCCCACAACTATCAAGTAAAACCACTTTAAACTCATGTTTTTCCAGTAAATAAGTGATTTCATTTGCAAACACAGCATAAAAATCAACAGATAAATCTGGAATAATCACACCGACAATTTGATTTTTTAAAATCCTACCAGCATTTTTTCGAATCGGCTCATATCCAAGCTCTCGGATCGAAAGTTCTACCTTCTCTTCAAGCTTAGGACTAACGTACCGCGTTTTATTCAAAACATGCGATACAGTTGCCACAGAAACACCAGCATGTTTTGCAACATCTTGAATTGTAACCATAGTTTCTCCTTGATTTACGTAAATAGAAGATAAAACATTTACAATATATATTGTTCATTGATATCAACAATTTTATTTTACTTTACGCCTTTTTAACCGTCAATTAGTTCAAACTATTTTCATAATTTATGTATAATTTCTTTTTTATTTACGTAAATAATCCGCCGGCACACAGTAATTTCTCCCCGGAAGCTGCATTTTTTGAAAAAAAGTGTCTCCGACACTTCAACTCCCCTGCCCTCAATCTTGAGGGTTGGGCTTTCTTTTTTCAACTTTTTCCTTCATAATGAGTGTATGAACATATTACAAGAGATTTTCAAACAACACTATGAAGAAATGCTTTACATATTACTTCCAAATCAACATGTAATTGATACTGTTGATCGTATGATTAATTGCGGTGATCCCGCATTCGGTGGTGCCATGTATGGTTGCACAAAATGTGGTGAACTGAAATTCGTTCCTTTTCGTTGCCATACTCGTTTTTGCTCTTCTTGTGGCAATAAGTATTCCATGGACCGCACCAACTCCATGGCTTTTAAACTTATCGCCTGCCAACATCGCCATTGTGTATTTACCATTCCCAAAGAACTCAGGCACTACTTTTTGAAGACCGTTCTCTACTGAACTGTCTCTTTTCTGCTGTCCGAAGTGTCATGCTTCGCATGTTCGCTAAGATGAACAAATCTGAAAACTTTGTTCCTGGCTTTATTTGTGTACTTCATACTTTTGGCCGTAAGGTAGCTTTTGCACACCTTGAAGAACACCTCTATGTCCCATATGCCAATATCGGCATAATATCCCAATGTTTTCCATAGATCCGGATAATTTCATTCTCATCCAGATTTACGTCCGTGAAAATAAGGCAGAGATATTCCTTGCGTTTATTACGATTGCGAACATAAACTACTTTGGCAGGAATGATTTCACCATCCTTTACAACATCAACCATAACGGAGAGCAGATATCTTGATCTTCCGCGTCTCTTTTTGTTCTTGTTGTAGATGGAAGTTAGAGACATATCTTCGCCATTGTAGCGAAAGAACATCTTTGGTGTTTTCTTGACCATGCCGATTACATCGTAACCCATACTTTTTACTGCGTGAAGAGTGCTTGGTGATGAAAACCAGCTATCAAAAAGAACATATTTCGCCGGAATTGTAGCTTTCCTGGCTGCGTCCAAAAGCGTAAGCATAGCTTGTGTTCCTTTTTCCATGGAAAGCTTCCGGCGTTTGTAACCAACAGTTCTTTTATCCACTTCTGTTGCTTCATTGATGCGGTTTTTCCTGTTTTCTGTGGAAAGAAGAACGCTGTTGACCGGCAGGAAAGTGCTTCCATCTGACCAGCCTAAAGTAAGCATTCGAAAACCAAAGCGATATTTATGTTTTGCATGGTCATAGACTTTGGCAAGGAGTTCAACCTTTTTTGAGCGGTTACGCTCAAACATGGAATCATCAATGATAAGAACATTTGCACGATCCTCAGAATCTAAAGGCAGAATGGCATCCCTGATGATTCGGGTTGAAAGTATTGTTGTGAAGCGGATCCAGTTGATCTGAATCATTTTCATAAAACGATATACAGTATCCTTCGCAAAATCAGGAGTGTTCCGTCCTGTGATCAGATTCATATACATACTTCTGTTAGAAAAAATCAACAGAAACAGATACTGGAAGATCTCCATTACTGGAACGCCTTTCTTTTTGTAGGCATTGGACGCTTTCAAAGCTGAAGAAACATGAAATCTGCTTATCATTTTGAGTTGCTTGTGTTATACTTTTATTCATAGCATGAGCCTTCGGAAGTATGATTGTTTCTAGACAACTCAATTATACCAAAACTAGACGGTTTCATGCTATTTTTATGCCAGTTATTATTGAATTTTCAAGGTGCATAGGCACTTATTCAAGTGCGAAGTTTGAGTGATATTTTTAAAGTTTTTAGGCATAAAAACAGTGGCTTTCTATGATAGAAAACCACTGAAATGATGCTTAAGTGAATGGCATTGATTCTATAATAAGATGTCGGGGGGCAAAAGCCCCCAACTTTGATGCCTACGGATTGTTCCGTGCTACGCACTCCCACAATCCTACCCAATATTCGCATATCGTGGGATTATCATCCCACTTTTATGCTCATATCGGGGCGGGTCCTAAGGTCTTTCACCCACCTATGAGCAAGCTCATGTGGGCTTAGACCTTTTGACCCTGGCATCATAATAATTCATTATCATCTCACGTTGACCCTCTCACGATCAGCGACGGTACCGTAATATGTGACTGGATATACAGATTCGGCTTCCTGATCTTCTGCAGGATATATTTGCCGGCCTGCATTCCCATATCATAGACATCAATATCCACCACCGACAGCATCGGCCTCAGGATCTGGGAAAAGGGATAGTCATCAAAGGTGATCACCCGGATCTCATCCGGGATCAGGATTCCTCTGTCATGCAGCGCCATCACACAGCCATAGGCAATATAATTGTTGGCGCAGATTACCGCATCCGGCCGTTTCCTGCTGTCCAGGAGCTGTACCGTCATCCGGTAACCGCTCTCGCAGTCAGATTCTCCGGTCTGCACATATTCCCTCGGAAGCAGGACATCATGCTCCTTCAGCACAGCGATCACGCCATCCAGTCTGTGCATGGAAATCTTATCCTCCATCTTGCCGCCGATGAATGCTACCGCCTGGCAGCCCCGCTCCAGCAGATGCCTTGCTGCCAGTTCTCCGGCCAGCCTGTTATTGATATCGATCCAGCAGAAATGGCTCTGAAAATTGGGATTGCCAATGACGATATGCGGAATCCCCTTTTCAAAGATCATCTCATCCAGCTCCTCTGATATCACCGAAGCGTGAATGACAAAGCCATCCGCCTGCTTGGAATCTGCCGCCTCCTGGATGTAGTAGCTGCAGTCCTCCGCGCGCATATTCCTGACGATCAGCGTGTAGCCCCTTTCCTCCAGCGCATGCATCAGACCACACATCATTTCAAACATATGTGGATTGGAAAACCCGGTATTTCTACCAAGCTCTGCCACAAACACGATCGTCCTTGCCGACTGTCTGGCAAAGTTCTTGGCCCTGAGGTTCGGATGATAATCCAGCTCATCCATGGCCTTTCTCACCCGGTCTGCCGTTTCCTTTGATATGGAATAAGAGCCGTTCATTACCTTGGATACCGTTGCCGTTGAAGTTCCTGCCAGCCTGGCTACATCCCTGATCGTTGCACTCATTTTTTCCTGTGCCATACCCTTTAATCCCGTCCTTTTATGATCACAAATCCTCTGCCATGCAGTCTGTTTTCTGTAAGTCCTTCCTGCCACAGGATCTCTCCCTCCAGCCATTCCGGAAGAAGCTCGACTGCACGCTCTTCCATGTTCAGGAAGATACGTATTCTTTCACTGCCAAGATACCTCTCATAGCCATAAAGCCTGCTGCCCTCTTCCGCAGTGACCGTCCTGTACTCTCCCCGTTTCAGGATCAGCTCCCTTTTGCGAAGCTCGATCGCTCTCTGATACAGGTAGAAAAGCTCGTCTGTTTCTGCCAGCGTATCCCATGGCATGGGACTTCTGTACTCTGCTTCCAGGATACCTGTGACCCCTGCCTCATCCCCATAAAATACGGACGGCATTCCCGGGAAGGTCATCTGGAAGATCACTGCCAGCCGGAAGCTCCTTACGTCCTTACAGAGGGAAAGAAACCGGCTCACATCATGACTGTCCAACAGATTTAACTGAGAAAAAACAGTCTGCTTCCGATACCTCATCCGCATATCTGTCACCCGGCTGTCAAACTCCAGGGCATCCGCTGTTTCCTCTGCAAAGAACCTCTTACAGTGCTTCCGGAAATCATAATTCATAGTCGAATCAAACATAGTTCCATCCAGCCAGTGTCCCGCACTTTCCCAGACCTCTCCGATCAGCACAGCATCCTTTTTACATTTTTTGACAGCCGCCCTGAATTTTCTCCAGAAGCCGTCATTGATCTCACTGGCCACGTCAAGCCGCCAGCCGTCAATGTTATACCTCTCGATCCAGTACTGTCCCACCTGACAGAAATAATCTGCCGCCTCTTCCTGATCAAGTGCAAGCTTTGGCATCATCCGCTCATAGCCAAAGCACTCATAGCCCGGATAGGTTTCCGGATCCTCAGGACGTACCACCGGATATTCCAGCCGGTAAAACCAGTCCTTATAGTCAGATGCTTCTCCTTTTTCCACAACATCATTGAAAGCCATGAAGTGCCATCCGCAATGATTGAAGACACCATCAATGATAACACGGATCCCTTTTTCATGGCAGTGCTGCACCAGTTCCCCGAACTCTTCATCCGTACCAAAGCAGGGATCGATATGATAGTAATCCACCAGATCATATTTATGATATTCCCCTGCTGCAAAGATCGGATTGATATAAATGGCATTGACACCAAGCTCTGTCAGATAATCTATGTTTTCTGCGATCCCCTTTATGGTTCCTCCAAGCTTTCCATGAACCTTTTCCTGTCCATAGTCTTTCTCCGTTTCCATTCCGCTGATAAAACGGTGCCCGGTGGCAAAGCTGTCCGGAAAAATATTATAGATCACGGTATCCTGTACCCACTGCGGCGGCGCCACGATATCTGCCCGGTGATTAAACGGCAGCTGGTAATACTCCGATCTGTCATCCACCGTTTCTTTGGTAAACCGATCCCCATAATACAGGCTCTGCTCGTTTCCGTCATCCAGCAGGAAATAATAGCAGAGTCTCCTGTAAGGATCGGTAAGCTCCACCTGCCAGTAGTCAAATTCCTCCGTTCTGGCTTCCACCTGCATTTCCTTAGCGGTAAACAATACCGGCGTCAGTCTGCAGGCCCGATCCCCATAATACAGTCTGCAGGTCTTCAGGTCATCCCGCCCGGCACGCAGACGGATCATTACGTGTTTTTCATCTATCCCATATGCATACTGCGACATGGGGATATGCAATACTGCACTTCTGTTCATATATCCTCATTTCTACCCTAACCCTTCACACCACCGGAGGTCAGTCCTGTTGTCATATTTTTCTGCAGTGCAAAGAATACGATCAGGATAGGCAGGGAAACAACCAGGGATGCTGCCGAGAATACCGGCCAGCTTCCGCTCATTTCCGTTGCCTGCAGGGAATATAATCCTGCTGCCAGTGTATAGGTATCAGAGCCTGTCATAAAATTAATTGCAAAAATATATTCATTCCATACATAGACCAAGATCATCATGGCTGTCACCGCAATGGTCGGCTTCGCAAGCGGAAGCACGATCCCTGTCACAAGCCGGAACTGCGTTGCCCCGTCAATTCTGGCTGCCTCCTCGATCTCAACCGGGATCGTATCAAAATAACCCTTCATATTCCACAGGGCAAATACCGCCATCGTTCCAGTGTAAACAATGATCAGACCTGTCTTTGTATTAATCAGCCCCATGGGACTTAACAGCTTATACAGCGCCATCATGGAAAGCAGTGACGGAAATGCATATAAAAGGATCAGGATCTTTAAGATCAGCTTTCTTCCCGGAAACCGCTTTCTGGAAAAGGCATATGCCGCCGGAATTCCCGTCCCCAGTGAGATCACAAGCGTTGTCACCGCCAGTATCATGCTGTTTCTGAACCAGAGCAGGATCGGCTTCTCCGTAAATACTGCCTTGTAATTCTGCAGAGTCATCCTCTTTGGCAAAAAGGAGAAATTGGCACCCAGCAGACTGTTTTCTGCATTCAGGGATACCGAAAACGCATACAGGATTGGGATCAGTACCCCAAAGCAGACCAGTATAAAGAACAGATTGACGATAATAAGACGGATCCGCTGTTTATTCTTCTTACTCACTTATACTTCCTCCCTGCTCTTTGCACTTGTCAGCATGGAAAACACGAGCAGCATTCCAAAAATCAGAATGGAAATCGCCGAGCTGTAGCCATAATTGTTGGTAATGAACGCCTTTTCATAGGCATAGGTCAGAATCGTATGGATATCCGCCCCTGTTTTTGCCCCTACCTGCTGTGTCAGCAGATAAATGATATCAAACTGCTTGAAGGTTGTGAACGTTGTGATCAGGACAGAGGGCGCTATGATCGGCTTTATCATGGGTATGGTAATATACCGTGTCTGCTCCAGCCAGGTCGCCCCGTCCAGAACAGCACTTTCATAAAAGCTCTTATCAAGACTCTGCAGGGCACCGTCTATAATCGTGATCATAAAGGGCAGGGCCAACCAGAGATTCACTACGGTACAGCTGATAAATGCAGGTATATTGCTGCCAAGCCACCGTACCGGCTCCCCTCCCAGCTTCTGGATCCATTGGTTCAGCAGACCGAACTGTGAATTGTACATACCTGTTTTCCACAGCAGGATCGACACATAACCGGGCATCGCCCACGGGAAGATCAGAAGCGTCCGGTATACATTCCGCAGCCGGAGTCCCTTCGTGTTCAGCAGCATGGCGATCCCATAGGCGATCACAAGCTGGAGCACCATGTTCACGATAGTCCAGAGTATTGTTACAAACAATGCTGTAAGAAAGCCGTTGTCAAAAACAAGCAGGGCATCCTTATAATTTTCCAGTCCGATCAGTTCATAGTTATTCCAGTGATATACATTCATATTCGTCAGAGAAATATACCCTGTATATATAATAGGAAAAATAACGATCAGCAGGATCAGCAGGAGTGATGGCAGTGACTGCCCGTATGCTGATAGTGCGTCTCTCCTGATCTTCCTTTTCTCCCTGTCTGTGTATTGCTGCTTTTTCATGTTCTGTTTCCCCTGAATTTCTTTTCAGTGCTTCCCGTTGTCTGCGTTACTTCATATTTTCAATGAGCTGCAGAGCTTCTTCCTGTGCCCTGTCTGCACTTTCTGCTACATCCTTGCCACTCATATTCACATCCGTCAGAAGCGTACCTGTTACCGTCCACATGACATCCATTTCCGGCAGGTTCGGCATCGGCACTGCATTTTCCGCTGTTTCCTTCATCGCCATGACCACTTCATCACCGGTGATGCTCTCCTGTTCATAGCAGGACTCCCTGGCAGGTGCACATCCGCTGGCCTTCGCAAGATCGATTAAAAGCTCATCACTCATCAGCGCCCGCAGCACCTTTTCCACTGCCTCCGGCTTCTTTTCCGCTGCATTCCTCAGTACCTGAATACCCTGTACTCCCATATAAGGAGAAATCGGCGTTCCTGTTTCATCGATCACCGGCATTGGTGCGATTCCTACATCCATACCACTTTCCCGTACCGTCGGGATCAGCCATGGACCTGCGATCGTAGCATGCGCCATTCCTTCCTTAAACAAAGTGTTCACCGTTGCATATTCTGTTTCTCCCGGCATGAGCTCTGCAAACTTTTTATGATAGGTAAGGGCTTCCTCTGTTTCCGGACTGTTCAGTCCCGGTTCTCCCTGATCATTCAAAAGATAACCGCCAAAGCCATTGATCCAGCCCGCAGCATAATAAGGTGTGCTGTGCTGCTCCACAAAGCCATAGTGTCCGCCCTTTGTATTTTCCTGCATATAGGCATAAAGCTCCTCTGTCGTTGCCGGTACCTCCTCATCACTCATATATAGACGGTTATACATGAACAGCAGCGTTTCATAATAGATCGGAAGCTGATAAACAGTCCCCTTATAGGTGGCTGCCTCTATGGTATTGTCCATATATGCAGCAAGCTCTTCCTCCGGAATGATATCCGTAATGGGTGCAAGAATTCCCATTTCTGCATAAACCCCGATCTTATCATGGGCAAACAGATACATATCCGGTGCTGCCTTAGGATCATTTCCGACCATCTTCAGTGCTTCTGTCAGATCACTTTTCTTTTCCAGAACCACATGGATCTCCGGCTCTAACTCTGACAGGGCATTTTCCAGTACCCGGGTCACCGCTTCTTCCTTGTCATGCCATATGGTGATGGTCATTTCGCCGCTTTCCTCTGCGGCAGGCTGCGTTCCGCAGCCTGTCAGCATACCAAGTGTAAGGCTTGCCGCCATTGCCAGAGCACCTGCCCTGCTCTTTCCTTTTCTTTTCATATTACTTACCCGCTTTTTTCTTCTTTGCTGCAATTCCAATTCCTGCTCCTGCTACAGCTACTATGACTACTGCCGCAATGGGTCCTGCCGGACTGCTCTTTTCCTTTGCTTCTTCCACAGCTTCCGATTCTTCTGCCGTTTCAGCTTCTGTCACTTCCTCTGCTGCGGCTTCTGTTTCTGCTGCCAGCTCCGGCTCCTCATAGGAAACGGTATAATCTTCAGGTCCGTTTATCACAAGCCAGATATCCTTTCCGTTTTCCACAGAAATATCGGTTGTCTGGACGCTGCCATCATTTCCATTGACAATCACAGAATTGATCCAGCCAGGCACTGTTTTCTGAAGCCAGCCGTTCTCTCCCTCTTCCAGGGCTTCTCCCGGCCAGGATGCAAAGGCGTTGGTTCCATCCGGTGCCGACCATGCCCACAGGCACGGGCTTTCCCAGTCTGCCGGTGCTGATACTTGAACCGTGATATCAGCTACTGCTGCCTTATCCGGATCTGTATAGCTGAAATCATACGTTCCGTCTGCCTCTACTGTGATCCAGACCTCTGCCGGATCAATAGAAATATCTTCTGTCTGAACACTTCCTTCATTGCCGTTAATGATCACAGAGTTTACAAAAACGGGAGCCTTTGCTGTGTACCATCCATCTTCCCCGGCCTTCATGGCTTTTCCCGGCCATGCTTCAAAGGCATTGGTTCCATCCGGTGCTGACCATGCCCACAGGCACGGATTTTCCCAGCTTTCATCCACCTTGGCATGTACTGTAAACTTTTCTGTATAGGCAGGCGTTTCTCCGCTTGTCTGCTTCTCATAGGTTACTTCCACCGTATCCGCTGCCTTCACTGTCATCCATGCAGCGTTGCTGTCCAGGATCTGTTCTTCTGTCTGGACGCTGCCATCATTGGCATTTACAATCACATGATTGGCAAAGGAAGGAAGCCAGATATAATACCATCCTTCATTTTCCGGATCTGCTTCCATTTCTTCTCCCGGCCACGCTTCAAAAGCGTTATTTCCGTCACTGTCCCATGCCCATACGCAGGGGTTTTCCCAGTCTGCCGGAACCTGTACGTAAAATGCATTTCTGTCTGTATCTGTTGCTGCCATTGCTGTCATGGACCATAGAGCAATGAGCATGAGCAGCATGGTAAAAAACGTTCCTATTCTCTTCAAATACTTACCCATAATATCCTCTCTCTTTTCTTTCCTTATTTCCTGTCAGAAGTGCACTTTCCTTTTGGTTATTCTGATTATAACGTTGATCTTTTCAGACGGTCAATTTGTTTTTGGGTAACCGTTTTCCTTTGTTTTTATCTGTTTTTGCCAAATACTGCATTCAAATTTTGTATGTTTTTTACATGGTTTTTGCAGTTTCCTTTTGTTTCCCTCAATATTTGTGAAACTTTCACGAAACCGTTTCCCTGTTTTTTCCTGTGACAGAAAAAAAGAACCGCCCTCCCCGCTTTACCGCAGGGAAAGGGCAGTCCCTTCCTCACTTCTGTTCTGATTTGATTTCATTAAGCATCCGATCTGGAATAAGCATTTTTCATGTCATTACTCAGTTCATACAGTACCTTATCCAGCGTGTCTGCTGCCGCTTTCTTCACCATGGCTGCCACAGCCTCATTGGCCTCTTCCCTGAGAGCAAGACGCCTGCCGGCATCTTTTTCTTCCTTCAGCAACGCATCATAATGATTCAGAAGCTCATGGCTTTTTGCTGCCACATTCTCCTGATACCGCTCCACATGGAAAACAGATTTATGATAGGACGCATCTGCCATGGCTGCGATCATGCGGCTTACCCAGTAGAAATTGTCTGTTGACACTTCCTTCGCTGTTCCGGAAAGATAATCTGGCGTCTTCGTCACCTCTGTATAAAAGGGAACCATTACATTAAAGGCATTGGATGCATATGCCACCCATTCAATAGCCTGCGTATCCTTTTCCTCATCCGGTCTCATCTGGATCAGTGCCATGAAATCATTCCGGTTAATGCCGATCGACCGGAAAGCGCCGCGCATGGACTTTTCTCCGTAAGCTGCATAGGGATCGTATTCCGTTCCCTGATAATGGGAGGATAACAGGTACTTTACATCCTCCGGTGTCACCTTTTTCTCCGGCACCATGCACCAGGGCAGATCATCTGACAGCGGAGTATACTGCGCATCCGGTCCCTCCCACTTAAAGCTGTGTGGATTCATGTACTTCAGCATAAACCATGCGCGTGGTGTATTATATACATGGTCTGAATCATCGTGGGTGCCAAAGGCATCTCTCGGGTTCAGGATGCCATCCTTTGAAAGATCCAGATGATGCTTTTCGATAAACTCCTTCATATCGGAGGAGCAAAGGTATTCCTTTCCCGTCGAAAGTGCATCCTGTAGATCCAGACTGTCAAGTCCGAGCTGGTTTGGCATCACCACATAGACATCATCCGGCACTCTTCTTGCCATCCAGTGATGTCCGCCAATGGTTTCAAACCACCAGATCTCATCCTTATCCTGAAAAGCGATACCGTTCATTTCATAGGTACCATACTGCTCCAGCAGGCTGCCAAGCCTCTGTACGCCTTCTCTTGCAGAATGAATATAGGGAAGGGTCAGATAAACGATATCCTCTTCCCCGATGCCGCCGGCTTTCTCTTCCCTGCCGTCAGCTGCCGGCTCATAAACAACTAACGGGTCGGCTCCGAGAACTCTTGCGTTCGCTGTGATCGTTTCTGTCGCTGTCATGCCAACACCGGCCTCATTCACACCGCTGGCAGCCCAGATCCCCTCTCCCTCCAGGGCATTTGGCATTGCCGTGTAACGCATGGGATTGTCCGGAAGCTCTATCTTTACATGAGAGATCACTGACTCATAGGTTCTCTTCTGCTCCTCTGGCTTCACCACCGTGAACTTCTTCGGGGTAAAATGCCCGGAGCCTGAATCGTCATTACGGGCAATCATGGTGGATCCGTCATAGGATGCCTTTTTGCCCACTAATACTGTTGTACATGCCATATCCTTACCTCCTGTACCTGTTCATTATATACCATTCCATTCTATATTATTTGATAAATATTCTCAATAATCATTGACCGGCGAACCGCCATGGTTCTATACTTACGTCAGAACAAAAGGCATGGAGGTACAGAAGATGACTTTAAAAGAACTGCCGATCGGCAAAAGTGCCACGATTCTTTCTGTTGGCGGGGAAGGTGCCCTGCGCCAGCATTTCCTTGACATGGGAATTATCCCGAAAGCGGATATCACCATGGTAAAATATGCACCTATGGGTGATCCTGTAGAAGTACGGATCCACAGCTATGAGCTTACCCTGCGGCTTTCCGACGCAGAAAAAATAGAAATAGATTCTATCCGGGATGCCATTTCCCTGTCCGGGACGCCGGATCCTTCCTTTGACAAAAAGGTCATGCCGCACCCCGGTCTTGGTGAAGGTGGACGGTTCCATGATAAAAATGATGAAAATCCTCTGCCGGAGGATACCCTGCTTACCTTTGCACTGGCTGGCAACCAGAACTGTGGCAAAACAACACTTTTCAATCAACTCACCGGCTCCAACCAGCATGTTGGTAATTTCCCCGGTGTAACCGTAGACAGAAAGGATGGAGCGATCCGCGGAGAAAAGAACACTCTTGTGACTGACCTTCCCGGCATTTACTCCATGTCCCCCTATTCCAGTGAGGAGATCGTTACCAGAAATTTTGTCCTGAACGAGCACCCAAAGGGTATCATCAACATCGTTGACGCAACGAATATCGAACGGAATCTGTATCTTACCATGCAGCTGATGGAGCTGGATATCCCGATGGTACTTGCCCTCAACATGATGGATGAGGTCAGGGAAAACGGCGGCTCCATTCTGGTCAACGAAATGGAAGCCCAGCTTGGGATTCCTGTTGTCCCCATTTCTGCAGCCAAAAATGAAGGAATCGGGGAGCTGATCTCCCACGCCATGCATATAGCCAAATATCAGGAATGTCCCGGCAGACAGGACTTCTGTGATGCTGATGATCATGGCGGTGCTGTTCACCGCTGCCTTCATGGAATCATGCACCTGATCGAGGATCATGCGAAGAATGCAGGCATACCCGTCCGTTTTGCAGCCGCCAAGCTGGCAGAGGGGGATCATCTGATCCTGGAGCAGCTTGAGCTTGATGAAAATGAAAAGGAAACACTGGAGCATATCATTATCCAGATGGAAGCAGAACGTGGTCTTGACCGTGCCGCAGCCATTGCCGATATGCGCTTTACCTTTATTGAAAAGATCTGCAACAGTGCCGTTGTCAAGCCAAAGGAGAGCAAGGAGCATCTGCGAAGCGGGCGGATCGACCGCGTCCTTACCGGCCGCTATACTGCGATCCCCTGCTTTATTGCCATCATGGCACTGGTCTTTTTCCTGACCTTCGGTGTGATCGGTGCTGCTCTGTCAGATCTTCTGGATCTTAGCATCAATGCACTGACAGCACTGACAGACCATGCCCTGACCACCGCAAATGTAAATGAAGCACTCCATTCATTGATCATTGACGGCATATTTAACGGTGTCGGAAGTGTTTTAAGCTTCCTGCCTGTCATTGTCACCCTGTTTTTCTTCCTTTCTCTTCTGGAAGACAGCGGTTATATGGCAAGAGTTGCCTTTGTTATGGATAAGCTCCTGCGGAAGATCGGGCTTTCCGGCCGGAGTATCGTACCAATGCTGGTAGGGTTTGGCTGTACCGTCCCCGGTGTCATGGCAAGTCGTACGCTTCCTTCCGAGCGTGACCGTAAGATGACGATCCTTTTGACACCCTTTATGAGCTGCTCCGCAAAGCTGCCGATCTACAGCTTCTTTGCGGTAGCTTTCTTTCCAAAGTACAGTACGCTTGTTATGATCGCCCTTTATTTTGGCGGCATTCTGGTCGGCATCCTGACAGCTCTCCTTCTGAAGGGCACTCTGTTCAAAGGAGAGGCCGTACCCTTTGTCATGGAGCTTCCCAACTACCGGCTGCCCGGTATGAAAAACGTAGGACAGCTTCTCTGGGAAAAGGCCAAGGATTTCCTCCAGAGAGCATTTACCGTGATCTTTGTTGCCACGATCGTGATCTGGTTCCTGCAGTCCTTTGATCTGAAGCTGAACCTTGTCACCGATTCCGCTGACAGCATGCTGGCATCCGTTGCCGGCCTGATCGCACCCATCTTCAGGCCCCTTGGATTTGGAGATTTCCGGATCTCCACCGCCCTGATCACCGGCTTCATGGCAAAGGAAAGCGTAGTGGCCACCCTGTCCGTACTCTTTGGCTCTACCGAAGCGCTGCAGGCAGTGCTGACCCCCTTATCGGCAGCGAGCCTCCTTGTTTTCTGCCTGCTTTATACACCCTGCGTGGCTGCGATCGCCTCTATCCGCCGGGAGCTTGGCAGGAAATGGGCCATTACCGTCGTGATCACCCAGTGTGTTCTGGCATGGCTTTTCGCTTTCCTGATCCGGATCCCGTTTTTATTCTGAATAATTACCTGATATGTTTATTCTATCGCCAGCAGTACCCTGCTCTCCCGCAGGGTATCTGACTGGTCATAGTCATATTCAATGGATGTGATCTTCGCTTCCGGGAACCGTTCATGCAGCGCTTTCAGTACACCCCGTCCACCCACATGGCTGACGAGGCAGCCAAAGGGATGTACCACCAGAATCTTATCATACCCTTTTTTGATCAGATCTATGATTTCAGCTGTCATTAACCAGCCATCTCCGATATTGTAATAATCACTTAAAATATCTTTCTTTTCTGCAAGCAGCTCCTGAAAGCTTCTGTCATGCAGAAAACCTGCCTGCTCCAACGCCTCTGCGATCTCCTTCTGCACATAATACAGAAACTGCAGCACCTTCTGATATCCCACTGCTTCCAGTCTGCTCTGATGTCCCAGTTCCAGACTTTTCATCTCACTGTACACCACATAAATGCAATAATTAACGAAACCACCCATCCTGTAATCACAGCCGTTTTTCTGCAGATAGTCCTCCAGATGACGGTTCCCGACAGGAGAGCACTTAATATAGATCTCCCCGACGACACCAACCTTTTTCTTTGCCTGTCCCCTGTCCACCGGAATCCTCCCAAAGCTTTCCACAATCTCACGATATACCTTTTTCCTGTAAAACAGATGCCTTCCATGCCTGATCCCTTCCGTCAGTCTTTGTAACCACTGCTGTCGCAGCCCTTCTGTCTCACCGGCATTTTTTTCATAGGGTCTGATCTGCTGTGTCAGATCCATCAGAAGATCACTATAGCACACCGCCGCAATGGCTCCCAAAAGCATCCGTCCATTAATCCGAAATCCACTGTGCTGTTCCAGACCATGCGCATTCAGACTCAGTACCGGGATCTGCCCATATCCCAGCTTATGCAGACATTCTATGATCAGGTTATAATAATTTCCTGCCCGGCAGGCACCGCCTGCCTGCGGCTCCAGAAATGCAATATGATCCCTGTCACAGTCATCATTCTTCACAAAGGTAAGAAGATTTCCAATGATTCCAATGGCGCAGGTACAGTAATCCTTATTCACAAGACTCTGCGTCTCATAGCAGATGTGTTCCTGCTCCGGCACCACTGCCAGTTTATACCCTCCAAAAGCAAATGCTGCACATAACAGCTCATTGTGATAGTGCAGCATCTCAGGCATATAAATCGTATGCGTTTTTTTCATGGACCGGGTGAATTCGGTATTGGTAAAGGTGTGCATCATCGAAACCTCATTACATCAGGCATTTAAACAATATCCTGATCAACTTCCTCATAAAAATCAGTATCTATCTTCTTAATCTTGTATACGCACTGAGTACTTACCCCATATTCATACTCAATCATAAGTTGCGCCAGTCTAGGCCCATCAATTAAAATAATATGCCTTTGTTCTGTTTTTGTTTCTTTCATAATATATCCTCTGTAATAAGTTTTTTATCGTATTATCTGTAGCATTGTCATTATATAATTTTTTGAACCTAATGTATACATTTTATTATTCCTCAGACGAAAAAGACGCCTGCCTGCTGGCAAGCGTCTCTCAAATTATATACATCCACTCATAATATTGTAGTCAATGATGCCTCTGCTTCCTGATACTCTTCAAGAGAATACTTTTTTAAGATTTTCTCCTTAGGAACTTCCAGTTCAATCATATTTCGAATTGCTTGGATCCTTTCTGTTTTCTTTGCTTCATCCTTGGCTTCTTCCAGATATTTCTCCATGACCTCACACACAGCAGATGCACCTCCTTCACTCTTCAGTTTCTAAAATCCCATACACTATATCAATAGTATAACATTCATTTTCTCTTACGCAACCATGAAATATAAATACCTTTTTCTTTATCTGAGAAACACCCGCAGCAGCCTTTCCTTCATCCTGCTGTACCTCTGATACCGGATTGGCAGATCCATCCATGTCTTTTTGTCCACGATACTGCGGAAATGGCTGAAGGTCTCAAACCCGGTCTTTCCATGATAACCGCCCATACCGCTTTCACCAACTCCTCCAAAGGGCATAGCACTGGTAGCCAGATGTATGATCGTGTCATTAATACAGCCACCGCCAAAATGGCACAGCTCCAGAACCTTTTTCTGCGCCCCTTTATCCTCACTGAACAGATACAGCGCTAATGGATGCGGATGTTCTTCCACAATGTCGATTGCTTCCTCCAGTGTATCATAGGTCAGGATAGGCAGAACCGGTCCGAATATCTCTTCCCCCATCACTGTATCACTGAAAATCACATTTTTCATGATCGTTGGCGCTATCCGGAGACTCTGTCCGTCACCACAGCCCCCACATACCACCTTATCAGGATCGATCAGTCCCATGATCCGGTCATAATGCTTCCGGTTAATGATCTTTCCGTAATCTGGATTTTTCAGGGGATCCTCCCCAAACTGTGCTGTGATCTCCTTTTGCAGTGCTAAAATCAGTTCAGCATAAACCGTCCGGTCGCACAAAATATAGTCAGGTGCCACACAGGTCTGCCCACAGTTCAGATATTTACCAAACACGATCCGCTTCGCCGCAAGCGGAATTTTCGCACTTTTGTCAACGATACAGGGGCTTTTCCCTCCAAGCTCCAATGTCACCGGTGTCAGATATTCTGCTGCATGACGGAGCACCTCACGTCCTACTGTCTTACCTCCCGTGAAAAAGATCTTATCAAACCGCTGCTCCAGCAGTGCCTTATTTTCTGCCCTTCCTCCTGTCACCACCGCTACATACTCCGATGGAAAGCACTCCTTCAGCATTTCTTTAAGCACTGCACTGGTATGCTCCGCATAAGCACTTGGCTTTATGACCACTGTATTCCCTGCCGCAATGGCGTCGATCAGCGGCTCCAGTGTAAGCAGCACAGGATAGTTCCAAGGGCTCATGATCAGCACCGTACCATAAGGCGAAGGTGACCGGAAGCTCCTTGCTGCAAACTGTGCAAGAGGTGTTGCCACTCTTTTTTCCCTCACAAGGCTCCGCAGATGCTTCTGCATCCATGTCAGCTCAGACAGCGTCAGACCTATCTCACACATATAGCTTTCCATACGGCTCTTGCCAAGATCTGCCTCAAGCGCCTGATCCAGCTTTTCCTCATAACGCCGGATTCCATCCTTCAGCTTCTGAAGCTGGGAAAGCCGGAAAGAAACCGGCAATGTTGCTCCTTCCTGGAAAAGCCTATGCTGCTTTTCCAGAATCTGTCTGATTTCCTGTTCTGTCACGCTTCTGTTCCTCCTGTACAAGATGATAAATCCGTTCAAGTTCACTGGCATTCCACAGCACCGGCACCGGATAAAGGGGATTGGCCTCATGGTCCGCATACGCCGCCAGCGTGGGAATGTCTTCCTTTCTGATTCCCTGCAGTGTTCCCGGGATCTTCATGTCATCATTCATCTTCTGGATGTGCTCAATAAAGCTTTCCGCAGCCTCTTTGTCAGATGCTGCAGATGAGATGCCTGTAAGCCTTGCAAGTCTGGCCAGCTTTCCATATACGCTTGCTCCATACTCCCGAAGGACGATGGGCAGCAGCACCGCATTTGCCAGTCCATGGGCAATTCCATAGCGCCCGCCAAGGCTGTGCGCTACAGCATGTACATAGCCAACATAGCTCTTGGTAAAGGCCGTTCCCGCAAGATAGGAGGCCTTCAGCATCCAGGCTCTGGCATCCAGATCCTTTCCGTCCCTGTAAGCCCTTTCCAGATTCTCAAAAATAAGGCAGATGGCAAGTACGGCAGCATCCCTTGTCTGTCTGGTGGTTGAACGTCCAATATAGGCTTCCACCGCATGCGTCAGTGCATCCATTCCGGTCGTTGCTGTAAGCTGCGGTGGCAGTCCTTCTGTGACCTCCGGCTCCAGCACCGCATAATCAGGGATCAGGAAAAAGTCATTGATCGCATATTTGTGGTGGGTGTCTGCGTCCGTGATCACTGCTGCCAGTGTTGTTTCACTGCCTGTACCTGCAGTTGTGGGAATGGCGATCAGAAGAGGAAGCCTTCGCATCACCTTCAGGATCCCTTCCATCTTTGCCAGTGACTTTCCTGGTCTTGCAAGTCTTGCCCCAATTCCCTTGGCACAGTCCATGGAAGACCCTCCGCCAAAGGCAATGAGTCCCTGACACTGATCCTGCAGATACTGTCTGCGGGCTTCCTCTACATTGGCAGAAGTCGGATTGGCTACCGTATCCTTATACACACTTACAAAAATACCTGCTGTCTTCAGAAGATCTTCCAGCGGCTCTGTCAGTCCAAGGCCATATACCCCCGGATCTGTCACCAACATGACACGGCTGATTTTCTTTTCTGCCAGCACCCCTGGTACACCAGCAAATCCCCGGATCAGCTCCGGCTCCCTGTATGGCAGCAGCGGAATTGCCACATGAAAACATTTCTGAAAAATCCTGCAGTATATCTTTTTTAAAATATTCATAAGAAACCTCCCTGGAATTCTGTCACTTCTTATCTTTCTGTGCTAGAATAAACCTGGGTGTAACCCCCATGTCAAGCCGCTGTCTTTCAGTACAGAATTTTACAGAAAGTGAGATTTCTTTATTATGACATCAGATATACCTTCCACAAGCTCCCACAGCGAATACTGCATCACTGCCGGAGAATTTGCACGCATGTGCCAGACTACCAGAGATACCCTGCGCTATTATGAAAAGCAGGGAATTCTTGTTCCTTATAAAAACAAGGAAAATGGATATCACTATTACAGCTATTCCCAGTTAAGCTCCTATTACTTCATCAAAACCTTCCGCAGCCTTGACTGCTCTGCTGCCGATATCCGTACCTATCTGCTCAGCGGCGAGGAAATCCGCTTTGACGAATTTGTTGACCAGCAGTACGATTCCCTTCTTCAGCTGAAGCTGCAGATCGATCAGAAGCTCAGCCTGATCTCCAATACCAGAAAGATCCTGAAGCAGATGCGGGTCAACGATATCGGTCATCCCATCCTTTACACCTTTCCTGAGGATATCTTCCTGAAGCTGACTCCGGTACTGTCCACACCGGCTACCTCCTCAGGAGAAATTGCCTCCGATATCCGGCGTCACCTGGAGTCCTGTACAGCATCTGCTATCCAGCCCTTTCCCATGGGCGCCTCTATTGGCTCCTCTGATTTTCTGAACAGCTGTTATGTCTACAACAATATATTCAGCATTGCCCGGATTGGTAAGGACTCCCCACAGGCTGAAGCAGACCATGATCTGTTTCCTCTGCCCTCCAGGAATGCCATTGTTTCCGTCTGTACAGAAAACGATGGCGACATCTGCAAAACCTATGCAGACATCGCCACCCTCACAAAACAGCAACGGAAACACCTTTGCACCGATATTTACAGCCTCAGCATCGTTAATGTTCTGGATCCGCATGCCGGCAGGAAATATCTGAAATATATCTTTGCCTGTGTAGAATAACCGCTCCCGCTATTTCCACTGGAAGTTGATCATTCCATAAATATAGATAAACAGGATCACGACAGGAACAAAGTATCGGAAAACAGGCTTCATCCAGCCCTTTACCTTCATTCCCTCTCCTGCATTGGCCTCGCTTAAGAAATTTTCCCAACCCCAGCCAAGCTTATTGCTGCAGAACAATGCCAGAATGAGTGCTCCGATCGGCATCACATTGGTCGATACGATAAAATCCCAGAAATCCAGCCAGGCTGTTCCTTCAGCAAAGGGCTGGAACCGGAATACACTGTAACCAAGCGCTGTTGTCAACGCGATCAGAAAAGTACCTATACCACACACAAGGCATCCTTTTGGTCTGGACCAGCCGGTCAGCTCCCGGATCATAGCCAGGATATTTTCACATACCCCAAGCACCGTTGACATGGCAGCAAATACCATAAACAGGAAGAACAACGTTCCCCACCATCTGCCACCGCTCATGTTGTTAAACACACTTGCCATCGTATCAAACAGAAGACTTGGTCCAGCATTGACTTCAAGTCCATAGGTATAACATGCAGGAAACATGATCACACCAGCAATGATTGCCACGAGCGTATCCAGTGCAATAATATTGATCGATTCTCCCATCAGTGATCTGTCTTTCTCCAGATAGCTTCCAAAGATCGCCATGCCTCCCATACCGGCTGACAGTGTAAAGAACGCCTGATTCATGGCACTTACCACCGTAGCTCCTGTAATCCTTGAAAAATCAGGAACCAGATAAAAGGAAAGTCCTTCTGCCGCTCCTTTCAGCATCAGACTATGCACTGCCAGTACCAGCATCAGCACGATCAGCGCCAGCATCATATACTTGGTGATCCTCTCAAGTCCGCCCTGCAGATGAAAGCTCAGGATCACATAGGCGATCACCACTGTCACAAGCAGATATACTACATTTACTGCAGGATCTGCAATCATTGCTTCAAAGCCAAATTCCCTGTTCTGTCCTGTCAGAAACTTTACAAAATAGTAAATGATCCATCCCGTCACTACAGAATAAAAGGCGATCAGTGCGATATTTCCTATCAGACAGAGTATCCCGCAGGCCTTCCATTTTTTCTTCTTTCCAGAACGCGCCAGCTTTTCATACATATATAGCGGACTCGTCTGCGCCGCACGCCCTACGGTAAGCTCCATGATCATCGTTGGCAGACCAAGTACCAGCAGGCACAATATATAAATCAGCACAAAGCTGCCGCCGCCATTCTGTCCACACATCCACGGAAATTTCCACACATTTCCACAACCGATCGCACATCCTGCTGAAAGCATGATAAATCCCAGTCTGCTTCCCAGTCTTTCTCTATTTTCCATTCTTTGTCAATTTCTCCATAATTTCTTTTACATGCTCCACAACCTCGATCACTTGGGATGAGGAAGCGCTGATTTCTTCTGTTGATGCTGCCAGATTCTGGACACGTCCGTTTACCTTGCCTACTGTTTCTGCCAGAACCTTCGTTTCCTCCAATATCGCAGTAATACTGCCAAGCATCTGTTCCTGTCCGCTGCTGCTCCTTGTTGCTGTTTCCTTTGAATTTGCCGCCAGCTTGCTGATCTCATCTGCAACAACGGCAAAGCCTCTGCCGGCCTCTCCTGCCCGTGCCGCCTCAATATTGGCATTCAGCGCAAGGAGATTTGTCTGTCCGGCAATTGATACCACCTCTGCATTATTCTTCTCCAGCGTCGTCAGCAGTTCAACAATCTCGTCCATTGAGGTTCGCAGATTTTCGCAGAATTCATTCACCTGCACCATATCATGGGAAATACCGGTACTCTCCTCTGCATTGGTATCATTCCCGATATTCATATTTTTCATCAGTTCATACAGCGCTGCAAACTGCTCGTCTACCTGATCCACTGCTTCCTGAATCTGCCTGGTCTGTGCAAGAACCTGATCCTTTTCCTTCTCCACTTCCTTTGTAAGCTGATATGCCTTTTCCTTCTCCTTCTCTACCTCATCCTTTACAAAGTGGATACAGTTCTCCTTCTTATTAAATCCGTTAAAAACAGCTGTTGCCATCATTTCACAGCTCTTATAGCCGCAGCATTCACAGTCGATCTTTCTGGATTCTTCTGTTGTCTTATGCATTTCCATATAGATCTTTTCCAGTGCTTCCCTGTCAGGTATCTGATAGCTGCACTGTGCGGACCGGTCTGTATACTCACGCAGATAATCTTCCAGCTTCAGATGGGCGAACTGCTTATTCAGATTTTTAAGGCGCTGCTTTGGTGTCAGCTTTCTGCCCCATGCACTTCTCCTGCTGCCGGATTTGCTTTCTTCCCTGATCCTGCTGATATTGTAAAGAGCCGCATCTGTTCTTGCGACATCCGGTTCCACACCGGTTCCATAAAGACAGCCCATGCCACAGTTAAGTGCATCGATAAACAGTTCCTTGTTCGTGCCCCTGGCAATTTCTGCCTTATGTGCATCCAGGTAGTCATACACATGCTTCTCACCTTCGATCTGCCTGATATAAATATCCTCTCCGAGAAACCAGTATACATTTTCCTTTAATCCCCCGGGCACCGGATAAACAGAACCAAGTCCGTACTCAATTTCATCGGAAGCCAATGTTCCCTTTATATTATTTCTGCGCACATAATCCATCAGATGGTCAAAGGTGACATTGTAATTGACATAGCCATGATTATTCGGATCGTCTATCTCTGCCTTCTTCGCAATACAGGGACTGATAAAGGCCAGTTTATCCGTTACCTTCATTTCCTTCCTTGCATAAATGGCTCCGCACATCATCGGGCTCTGCACCGGGAAAAGCTTTGGCAGGAGCTCCGGTGCATACCGTTCAATATAGCCGACAACCGCCGGACAGGGCTGACTGATCCCACCTGTAAAATGATTCTTGGCAATATAATTCAAATATCCCCAGGTCGTAATATCTGCTCCAAAGGAAATACTGATGATCCGGTTGACTCCAAGCTTTTTCAGCCCACCAAGCACCGCTTCATATTCATCCTTATAATTGGCCTTAAATGCCGGTGCCAGCAGCAGGGAAATCTTCTCTCCTTTTTTCAGATCTTCAAAGAATCTCTCTGTATCATCCTGAAACTCTCTTGCATGATGCTCACAGGCATCTATACACGCTCCGCAGGCAATACATTTGTCCGGATCCACATGGATAAATGAGCTTCCCTCCCTTTCATCTGCCACACAGGCTCCAAGACAGCTGCATGCCCTGATACACTTATTGCATCCTACACAGTTTTCACTTGTATACACCAATCCCATAGCCTTCTCCTTTTCTGCTCTTTTTGACTTTTCTTAATTTCAGGCATGACGTATCCCCCTGGCAATATCATGCCGTTCTGCAAAAATGCGTATGTATATGCAAAGTATTACTATTATACCGTATTTGATATTTTATATCAACAGCCCTGCCGGCAGCTCATGAATCGTTTCTTCAAAATCATCGAGATCCGGACAGATCTTATAATGTTCCCGTTTTTCAGGCTCCATGAACCATGGATTTCAAAACAATCCTTTACTGTTGATCACCAGTGTAAAAGCCATTTCCTGTCCCCCCCCTCATTCGTTACGGTACCTTTTTCTTAATCTGTCCAAATCATTTCATCCAGTTCCTTTGTTCCGTCTCCGTCACATCTGGCTTTCGCAATAACTTCAATCGCTTTTCTGGCAAAGTTGATTTTTCTCTGACTGATGATCTCACCATTCTCTGATATGGTCACCTGTGCTACCGCTAACTGATCGTCCTTTGCTGGCTTGGGATTCCCCATAAGTGTCGTCCACTCCACCTGAATGTCAGCTTCCAAAATTTTCTTATTGCACAGAATCACGTACTGCATCCTGTCAAAAAACTCTGAATTGGAATCTGCACTGACAATGATGTCGTTTTCCTCATTCTGGTAAACCTCAACCGTATAGTATACGACATCTTCATCCGATTCTGCATATTGTTCATTCGGTGAAACGGTTGCCTGATATAAAAGATCTGCTGTCTCTGCAGCGGCAGAATTATTTGTTTCTTTGTTCTCTTTAGTGGCGCAGCCGACTGTGGCTAATACTAATAGTGCAGCTATATATAACGATATCAATTTCAGGTTTCTTTTCATCATTCTATACCTCTGTTCCTGCCTCTTATCTTAATTGAAGCTGTTTTTCCAGCATCTCTGTTATTTTCTCTCTTTCCCCGCTGCCATTTGTTTTAAATCTCAGCAAAGGAATACCATATACTTCCATGATGTGGTTCTTCATTAAATCTCTTTGATTCTGCTTTGTCCCATTTTTATGATACTCATATCCATCAACTTCCACGGCCAATACAGGCTTTTTACTGATTCTATTATATATCAGGAAATCTAGGTGTGTAGACGAATTCTTTACATATCTGTCTTCCTGCTCATTTAATAATTGCGTATCCCTGATCAGGGTACTCAAAGGAAAATGACAGACAACCTCTAAAAATGAATATTTATTATCAGCAATAATTTCTTCAATCAGGGAATACATCAAATTCTCTGAATCAAATTCTGATATCTTTTTATGCTTTTTCAGATATTCTATTCTCTCTTTTGTATACTGTGTATAAAGATAATCAAAAACAGAATAGGTTTTGCTTTCCGTTACTTCAAAATTGTGATACTGAATATAGTCTATCAGATCTGTTATATTCCGTTCTTTTGGCTGTTCATTTCCTGTCACAACAAGCATCAGCTTCTTTTTTGCTCTCGATACTGCCACATTGATTAAATATGGATCATCTGCAAAATCTGAAATTTCATCGTCTACAGTAGATATAATAATGTTGTCTTTCTCTTTCCCTTGAAACTTATGTACTGTAGCAGCATCAATGTCGGTAATTTCTTTCCGCAATGCTTCTACCTGATTTTTATAAGGTGATATAATTCCCGTTTCCTGTGGATCAGGCGCATACTTAGGTAGAATTTCGTTCTTTATCACATCGATTTGCCGTTGGCTATAATGATCACGTGCATGATTCCCAACCACTGTTTTAACTACCGAGAGCACATCCTGCTCCCCTCTATCGGTGGTCATAATAATCAGCTCTCCCCGATAAAATTTCTGATTGCAGAAATTGATTATCTTCGGATGACATCTGTAATGCTCCCGCAACAACGTCTGTGTTACATCTGGCATAACATCCAAAACAGACTGCAGGAAACTGTTTGTATATCGATAACCTTCATTAATCTGAAAGCTGTCAAATATAGAATCTACGGTATTCTTCATCTCACTTGGGATCACATTGGGTAATTGTTTCGTATCACCCACAATCACAACATTTCTGGCGCAGGAAAGAGCCAATGCCCCTGTTGCTATGTCCACCTGTGATGCCTCGTCCATAATAAGATAATCGTAAACCACATCAGCATTCAAACTATTTCTTGAAGAAAATGTTGTACTTAATATAACTGGATACTCTCGCAAAACACTATAGGGTTCTTTCTTTAAATCATCTTCACTAAATATTCTGCGATGGTCATTTTCCCCATATCTTCCAGCCAATTTATTCTTCAATAGTCTCATGGATCCATCACATAAATTATCAAGCAGCTTTTGATCAACATTATTCAAGTAGGATTCTATCTCAGCAATTTCATCTGACAGCTCTGCCTGCTTCGCACAGTAATACATTGCCTGAAAGGTTATAATTATTTTGGCAATATCCTGTTTATAGAAGTTCCAGCTTATTATTCCATATCTTATGAGAGCCTTGATTTTAAATATAAATCCCGTTGTTTTTTCCTTTTCAGAAATCAGCTGGCTCTCCTGCCATAACGTCATCCAGTCCTCTGATGATAATTTTCTGCTTAGCTTTATCAGTTCTGTATTAACATCAGATTCCTCAATATATTGCTTAAAATATTCAAGCTCTGTAATCAGACCTGAAAGTTCCTGTTTTAAGCAGGCCAGTTTTTCCTTTTTATCAAAAACACATTTTAACTGTGTTGACTGTTCTGCTATTTGCTGCTGTAATTTTGTCAGGTCATCCTCTGTTTTCCAGGCTGTAAAATCAGGATAATTTATATTCTGATTAGCAACAAAGCTTTTCCTATTATCGAATTTTCCTAATGTCGCCGCTATAAATCCCAAATTATAACGAGGCGAAGATAATTTCTCATATACATTTTCTGTCGCCGCATTGTTATTGGAAACAATCTGCACTGTTTTATCCTGCATCAAAATATTAGCAATTATGTTTAATATTGTCTGCGTCTTACCGGTTCCTGGCGGTCCCTGAATAATACTGATCTGACTTTCCATCGCATTTTTAACAGCTTTATACTGACTGTTATTACAACCAAATGGAAAAATAGGTACAAATCCACATTCTTTTTTAGTTTTGCCTTTTTGAAGTAATGCCGGATTTAAATACTTCGCCAACACAATGTTCTCACCTACAAAACCTACTTTTTCATATTGTTTTGTCAGTAAATTTTCACCAGTTTCTTCATTCCTGAGATTACTTACCTTCGCAATCTGTTTTATATATGCAAGCACATTCATTGCCTGCTTCTGACTTAAGACAGATTTTTCAATGGTCAGGTCATCCCGCCTGTAATCCCTTTCACTGCCGTCTCCAAAACAGATATGCCAGTACTCACACTCTCCTTTAAATACATATATGGCTGTCACATTAAAAAAAGGCCGTCTCTCTCTGCTGAGACGGTACAAATTAGGATTCAATGATTCCGGGGTTTTTAACCATTCCACATTCGAATATGTGTATGCATAAAGCTTTCCGTTTTTAAATTTTACATACCACTTGTGAGTATCCTGGTTGTATTGACAGGATATTACTTCAGAGGTTTTAATCTCCCCTTTAATAATAAGCATATTATTCTTAGTATTCATTTGTTAACAAGCCTCTTCAATATATCCTTCTCCTCCACTTTTCCTTCATAGTTATTTTAAAGAATTTACAATAACTCATAAATAACCAATTTATGTTAACTCCAATATCCCTTGCTTGCATTATTATAACTTTGGGCTCCAACTATTAAGATAATCCCTCAAAAATAGATATCATTCGCTATATTGTCCACAGATTTAGTTCTTGCAAATTAAAATCTAAGACTATCTTTACAATCACGCAGGCAAACATTTATTTTTTATCACAACCTTTTTTTCAAATCATATTTTTCAAATCGACACCTTTAGCTCATATCAATAATCATACCATGACACCAATTATTTCGCATCCATTTTTCAAAAAATGCAGAGCATTACGCTCTGCCAACTTCTTATAATACATATATCATTTTTCTTAATATTCGTTTTCCAGTACGGCATCTCCTGTTTAATAAGTTTGGATAAAACATAGAGACTACGCAGTGTTCATTCGGATTCCGCTTCGCTTCATCCTCATGTTTGGCTGTCGCCAAATAAATAGAAAAGAAAGATAGCCTCACACAAGCAAGCTTGCATCGGCCATCTTTCTTTTCTATTTACACTGCTCGTAGCTTATTCAAACTCTACAAAGACTAACGCTTTTTGTTTAGGAATTATTCTCTGTAATGTTTCTCGTTCTTTTGATTATTTGATATATCCATATTATCCTGCCTATACGAGCTAATGTTATCATTTTGTTATCGGCATTGATAACACCTACTCGATAACTGTGGATAATAACTATATGTAGCATGTCAAATTATAAGCTATTTTGCTTAGAGATTCAACACAAAACTGAAATTTTACTTTTCCTTATATTCATCTGGTATTGCTATTTGAAATGTTTCACACAACAGCATCACATCATGCACATCATTTTTATCGTGTTCATATCCCAAATGAAGCATTACCTGACTCAATGGTTCAATACAAGAAACAGTTATATCTCCAACTTTTCCAATACCGGAAAAAGTTTTTGATGGAAATATATCTCCCTCATAAACAATTCCGTCATCTGTAAATTCAAAACAATGTAAATCAATGATTCTTTGTTTATCATCTTTCCAGACAGTATGACCATCCGTTGTATAATCAGTATTTACTTCCTCAAATCCATGCTGCTTAATCACATAAATATAATCATGATAATGTTTCAGTTCAACAAACAAATCAATATCATTGTGTATTCTTGATTCTCTTTTAAGAAGTGCATCAACACCCCATCCGCCATCTAAATATACTTTAATTTCGTTTTGCAAAGCATATTTTATAATTTCACATGCATCTTCTGTACGTACCATAATCTATCCTCCAAATTCAAATCTTTGTATGCTTTCCAACTCACTAAAAGCCTGAAATTTGTCAGTCTTTCATCCTTTTTGTTATCAATCACCAATTAGCTGTAATCCATTAGGATTTAGCTGATATATTTTATCGCACACCTCTTCAATATACTTTCTATCGTGAGAAATGCTAATGACAGCCCCCGGAAATTCTCGGAGCATTTTTCTTATTACCGGACCGGACAATGGTGAAAAATTTCTTGTCGGTTCATCCAGAATAAGAACATTTGCACCACTTAAGCTCATCCTCAAGAGAAGCACTTTCGCCTTTTGTCCGCCTGATAACTCCCGAATCGGATGCTCCATTTCATCTGGTGTGTATTTAAGTGAACCAAGGTATGTTCTAATTCTTGTACGCTCTTCTTTATCTCCTGTTTTATCAAGGTAATCAACCGGTGTAACATCCAAATCCAGCAGGTCTTCATAAGTTTGAGGCATATATTCTGCTTTAATGTCATTCCGATTTAGGAGTTCTTCCGCTATCTTTTTTAGAAGAGTCGTTTTTCCTGCCCCGTTGGCTCCTATCATACAGATTTTTTCTGAACCTTTTATTTTTAAATGAATTCCTTCTGCTAAAATTCTTTTGCCATCCGGAGTCACAAGCTTTGAAAGTTCATATTCTATGACCGTTTTTCCTGCGGGAATGTGTGAGTTTTCATCCCCTAATTTGACAAAGATTGCTTCTTCCTGTTCCGGCATCTGAGTCATATTTTCATCTTCTTTTTCAAATCTTCGTTCCATTGCCTTAACCGTATGCATTTTGTCCTTTAAGTTTTTGGCAACAGACGGTGCTTGTCTGGTACAACTTCTTAATGCACCTTGTACACTCTGCATAACTCTTTGATATTTTTCATCGCGAATCTTTTTCTCCCTACGGTCACTCAGTGCCCGCTGTTTTTGGATTTCAAATTTATGAAGCCGTTCTTCCACATAGCGTCTATAGGGAAGCTTTGCCACGGTATATCTCGCCTTTGTTTTTCGTATAATCTGCTCGATATGTATCACCATGTTGGCAGTACGCTCTATCAGCGTTTCATCGTGTGAAATAAAAAGCACAATGTGCTTCCAGTCATTTATGATTTTTTCCAGTAATGTAAGCGTCGCAATGTCGATGTCATTGGAAGGTTCGTCCAACAACAGCACAGAAACATCGCGAATGAAAAGCCTCATAAGTTGTGTCTTGACTTTTTCGCCTCCTGAAAGACTACCCATTGTCTGGTTACTGTAGAAAAAATCATTTTTCATTCCAAATTTTCCCGCAATAACAGACAATTCTTTAGGCGTTTTCTCCCAGAATATTTCCTCTTCAGAAAAATATTCGTATATTGTTTTTTCCTTATCTTCATCGAGCATCTCCTGCGGAAGATAACCAAGACGTTCGTGTCCCATTATCCTTTCCCCATCTGCTTCTATATAGTTTTCTACAAGCGACGGATTGTATATCCACTTCATTAATGTCGATTTCCCATTTCCCTCTTCTCCAATAATAACTGCCTTATCTCCATCATTTAGCACAAGGTTGAAATCATTAAGAATTATTCTCAGGTCTTTTTTATGTGTTAAATTTAATTTTTTTATCTGCAACATTAAAGTTTCTCCTTTTCGAAGTCTGAGCCAATTATTATTTTGAACACACAAAAACGAGTCTTTTTTGCATACGCAAAAATAGACTCGCTAAATAGACCCTTATTTCTTTTCCAAAAGGAAAACAAAGGAAATGCCTCTTGCGATAATCCAACTTAAGCGTACACAAAACAAACCTATTCTCTACAGGCTCAATAACTATATGTGTCTTACTTAAATCAAATTATCTATTAATCATTTCCTCACCTTACACAAAATGTGCCTTTCTTTCTTCTAATGGCAATACTATCATACTGTATTTTTTGTGTCAATACATTTCACCTTATGGAAGTGCAAATTAAAATTTTCACTTCCTAATTATACATCCAACCATTACGAAATTCAATCTTTCACAACCTCTTTACAACCACAACCACAGCACTCCAGCAAACGCAGGAGCACCATACCGTAAAACGCTTATGTGTAAATCAACTCCGTTCCTACAACTTCCCTCACACAAGCCTGAATATTATTCATTCTTCCAATCCATTCGTAGGGATTATCTTTCTTTAATTGTTCCGTCACATCTTGTCTGTCGGCATATTCCTTTACCAGTCGAAGAAACATATCCTCTGCTTGCTTATCGACTTCTGCAAGATAACTATGCAGCTTTCCGCTTGTCAGCAGGTTCATATATAACACTTTATAGTGTTCCTTTAAATGCCTTGCATGTCGTTTCCCCCATAAACCAATCGGCTCTATTTCTTCTTCGGCTGGTACTGTGATGTTCGGCAATAAATAATCACCCACCTGTCTATAAGTTCCGCCCATTTCTTCAAAAATTGTCTTTGTCATTTTCCTTTTCCTCCTGTGATTTTTGTCTATCGTGATCGTGTATTATCACGCTTGCGACCTTTAACTGTTCTTGCCTGCTCCAACAAATCATCTATCTGTTTGCGACCAAAAACCTTACGGAGCAGGCTGTAATCTTTATTTTCTGCTTTTAGGATTTTGTTTTCTTCGGTCAATCTTTCATTGACTTTCTCCAAACGCTGATTGGTGCGGTATAACTGTGCATTCGCTGTATTCAGCCTATGATAGTTGTCCCACCCCTCAAAGCAGCGGGCAAGCACCGTTTTGACAAGTTGCTTCAATTTCCTTACAACCGGCTCTGCCATTTTGGTTTTATATGCCTTTGCAGTCATAAATTTCTCTGGTTCTGGCAACTGATATTTCGGTGCAGTATCAAGCTCTATTTCAAGATTTGACAGCTCGTCTTTTGCCTTATCATAGTTCAATACTCGTTCCGACAACACATCAAATTCAATCTGTTTCTGCTCGATTTTCGCACCTAATGCCGCCACTTCTTTTTCTCTTTCCTGCTTTTTATAATCCAAAACAGAAAGATGTTTTTCGTGTGTGCCTAAATGTTCCCACTCAATCCCATAACGTTCCATCACCGCCGCAAGCTGTTCTTTTTCGGACTGTATCCATTGCGACCACTCCGTATCGCCACGACTGCCGCCCTTAAAACCTTGCGTTGCAAGAGCCTGCTTTAGTGACACTCTTGTATCAAGTCCACGCTTGCTGCCTGTGGTAAAAGGTACAAAATCTATGTGCAGATGTGGTGTAGCTTCATCCATATGCAGATGAGCCGAGAACACCCGAAGCTGTGGATTTCGCTCCTGAAAACCCTGATAGTATTCATCTAAAATCTGCTTTGCCAGTTCTCCGTTTTCCGTATCGGCGTTCATATTTCCCTTACCGCCCACCTGTAAAATGATTTCGTGGAACGGTTTTTCCTGCTTGGAACTTCGGATTTTTTCATAATAATCTTTTATCTTTCGGTCTGACCTTATCTGCTTGGCATTGTATCTTTCCAATGCTTCATCAAACAATTCGTGATAAACTGTCTTTATATTTTCATTGCAGTAGTCGATATTGAGATGAGTACGAGTTCCGTCTACATTTTCTGCTCGGAACTTTCGGCTATTGTGATTGACCGAGCCTTTACCGACCATTGCACTTATCGTTCTCTGCATTTTTTCATCTCCCATCTGTAAATTTCAACATTCTCAGGTTTTGTTACTTTTGTCAAAAGTAACGCAAAAGCACTTTTGACGGGTACACCCATCAAAAATGCGACCTGTAAACAGGTTTTGCGTTCTCCGAAGGCTCTCCGAGGGGTGAGCGTGTGCCGGTGGCACACACGCCTGCGAACCGACCGAGCCAGCAGGCGAGACCAAAGAGCCGCCTTTGAAAAGGCACTCTCTGCACACTCCCCTAAACTTTATCCGGTGTCAAAGTGTGACGATGGTGACAATGTTTTTCACAGCGTGCTGCTCTCAAAAACATTGACACCTTTGACACCGTTTGTCACGCCGTCTGCTCGGTTTCTTTCCAAAGTGAAACCTTTCTTCCGTCGTGTGTGCGGCTGTTCTGATAACGGATACCGTAATCACGAAACAGCCTGCTTGCGTTGATACTGAGCCTTAAAGAAAGTACATTCGGCTTTATATCCACCGCAAGCCTTTCGCAAAGTTCCGAAGCAGTTCCTTCCCATCTGTCACTTTCCGAAAAGAGCGTATCCGCTATCTTCTCAAGCAGAGGTTCGGGCGGTTCTTTCCACATCTCCGTTTCCGATTTTGCAAAGTTCCACACCAATCGCTCGCTGTCCCTTACAAGATGGATTTTCATATCCTGCTGGTCTCTGCCAGCAACATCAAGTGTGGCATTGTTGGAAGTACGCTTGTCCTTACTGAGAACAAATGCACCGTCTGCCGCACCCATCAGACCATTCGTGCCTGAAATCATATCGAATATATCTTCCGATTTTTGTTTGCGTGTATGATGAACAATAAGCATTGAAACCTTGTAACTGTCTGCCAACGCTTTCAGCCTTGCCACAACATCATAATCACTTGCGTAGCTGTAATCTGCTCCGCCTGCTTCACGCACACGCTTTAAGGTGTCTATGATAATCAAGCCTGTGTCTGGGTGTTCCCTCATAAACCCTCTTATCTGTTCTTCCAGTCCGCCATTGACCGTTTTACATTCCGTTGCGAAATACAGATTGCCTGTCTCCTTTGCACCGAACATCTGAAACAATCGCTTCTGCAAACGTGGGTAATCATCTTCAAGGGCAAAATAAAGCACCGTTGCCTTACGCACCTTATACTCCCAAAGCGGTGTGCCTGTGCTGATATGATAGGCAAGCTGTGCCATCATAAAGCTCTTTCCCACTTTCGGGGAACCTACGAAAAGGTAAGTTCCCCTTTGGAGCAGACCGTCGATAAGTGGTGTCTGAACCTCAAACACCGTATCATACAGCGTTGTCATTGATACTGTTTTCAGATAGGAAGGGTCTAACTGTCTGAGTATTTCCCTTTGCATTTCTTCAAAAGATTGCTCGTACCCCTTGAAATCCGTATCCTGATTGACTATACTATTGTCAGTACATTTGGAAAGTGACTGTTCCGCATCTGTTGCCGCAGATACATTTGGAATAGTCATTTCTTTTTTATTCTCCATTCGCATCCTCTCCTTTCAAACCGCCGAGAATAATGGAAATCAGTTCTATTACACTCAGCAGTTCATCATCCACACCTTTTCCTGCTTCAATCCTTTTCAGTTCCGCAAGGACTGTGGCAAATTCCGTTTTCAACGCCTTATACACTCTCGGATTGCCCTGTACCACCACATCCTGATTTAAGCAACGGCGGTAACAATACTCCTGTTTTGGCAATCCTGATAGAGCTACAGCTCTGTTAATGAGTTCGTTTTCTTCGGGCGATACTCGAAACCCTACTGTGATATTCCTCCAACGATTTTTGTTATCTCTGTTCTTAGCTGACATTTTCAAAATCTCCTTTCCCTAAATCATCTAATTTTTCTGCCATCTCAATCTGCTTTGACGGAAAGAGGTGTGCGTACTGATAAGTAATATCAATACTTTCGTGACCAACTCGGTCAGCAATCGCCACCGCAGAAAAGCCCATATCAATCAAGAGTGAAATGTGGCTGTGACGGAGATCGTGAATGCGGATACGCTTCACGCCTGCCGCCTTTGCCCCTCTGTCCATCTCGTGATGAAGATAGCTTTTCGTCACCGTAAAGATACGGTCTTTCTTCTTCAATCCGTAAAGCATACCGAGATATTCTTTCATTTCCTCACACAGAAACTTCGGCATTTTAATCGTGCGGTTGCTCTTTTTCGTTTTCGGAGAAGTAATCACATCCTGCCCTTTCAAACGCTGATAGGATTTATTGATTGTGACTGTTTCCTTATCAAAGTTGAAATCTGCCGGAGTCAAAGCTAACAGCTCGCCCTCTCGGATACCGCACCAGTAAAGCATTTCAAACGCATAAAAGGAAACAGGCTTGTCCATCATCTCAAAAGAGAATTTCTTGTATTCTTCCTTTGTCCAGAACAGCATTTCCTTGTGTTCCTCACGTCCCATATTTCCCACCTTTGCCGCAGGATTGGAACGCAGTTCATAGTAGCGGACAGCGTGATTGAAAATGGCGGACAACTGATTGTGCAGCGTTTTCAGATACGTCTGTGAATAAGGCTTTTTCTTCTCATCACGATAGGCAAGCATTTCATTCTGCCAAGTAATAATCTCCTTTGTGGAAATCTCGCTGATTTTCAGTTTCCCGAAATACGGAAGTATCTTTGTGCGTATGATATGCTCTTTGGTAAGCCACGTGTTTTCCTTCAAACGGTTCTTCACATCATTGATATAAAGCTCCGTAAAGGCTTCAAAACTCATATCAAGGTCTGAAGAAGTCTGCAATTTGAACATTCTTTCCCATTCCTGTGCTTCTCGTTTGGTAGCAAAGCCACGCTTGCATTTCTGCTTGCGTTCCCCTTTCCAGTTCACATACCTTGCCATCACATACCAAGTACCGTTATCTTCATTCTTAAATACCGGCATTTACATTTCCCCCTTTCCTGCTCCGTAGAGCCTTTCGTAAAAATACTGGCGATTTACACGCCCTGCAATCGTAATAAAGCCCTTTGCTTTCAATTCCTCATTTAATTGTCTGATGAGTTTATATGCATAAGGTTTTGATACGTTTAGTTCCTGAGCCACATCTTCGGCTCGGATAAATCTGTTTTCCATATCCTTTTTCTTCCTTTCTTAAAATAATTTTTTGCTTGCCGCTTTCTCCGTGTTAAAGTTCCAACAGGCACTCCTGCTTGTCGGCAGGCGCTGTGCTGTCCCAATGCACCGCAGTACATCAGGCGCTCGCTCGTATAGGGGTTCCCGAAAAGTCGGAGACTTTTGGGGAAGAGGAGGAGCAGTGCAGCGAATGAGCTTTTGTGCTTGCACACAAGCGAACGATACGGAACTTGCTCCGACGAGGTCTTGGCGGTTTGGCTTTTCGGACGGTCATTCAGTTGTCGCATTAAGCATATTTGTTTAATTCGTAATTTATTTTACTAAACATATTTGCTATTGTCAAGTGGTTGCAAAGAAAATATTAAACATTTTTGTTTCGGTTTTTCTTGACTTCCACTAAACATTTCTGCTATACTTATTTCACTAAATATAAAAGGAGCGTATCATTATGGCTATCAGCGAAAGAATACATTTTTTCAGACTAATGCGTGGTATGACACAAAAGTATCTCGGTACAGCAATCGGTTTTCCAGAAAAGAGTGCTGATGTGCGTTTGGCACAGTACGAAACTGGTACACGCAAACCGAAAGCAGACCTTACAAATGCATTGGCACAGGTGCTTGATGTTTCTCCACAGGCTCTTGATGTTCCTGACATAGACAGCTATATCGGTCTTATGCACACTCTGTTTACCCTTGAAGATATTTACGGTCTTACTGTCAGTGAAGCAGACGGAGAGGTATGCTTAAAGGTCAACAAGGACAAAGGCAGAGAAGCATATGAACTCCTCAAAATGCTGTATGCTTGGAAAGAACAGGCAGACAAGCTATCTTCCGAAGAAATCAACAGAGAAGAATACGATAACTGGCGTTACCATTATCCAGAGTTCGACACCACACAGCGTTGGGCAAAAGTTCCATCACAGGAATTAAGTGACGCTCTCGTGGAAGCATTCAAAGACCACTTGAAAGATAAATAAGCACCTACAGGACCTGCCACTGGCAGCTCCCTACAGATGCTTTGGCAACGACAAAAAAGCCCTTAACTATGGTTATTAACCACAGCTAAGGGCTTAGTTTATAATATGGAATTTGTTCAGAGCCAAGCTCCGAACTTTAGTCTGCAAGCCACCTGTTAATTGTTCCGTTACCCATAAACCACTGGATAACAAGAATAATGGCACTTGCTATGACTGTTATCAATTTGTTATCAAAAGACTAATCGAAATCGCTGAAACCCGCATAAACACTGGCTTTTTTAAGCAACTCGATTTATTCAAACTCAATCGTCGCCGGTGGTTTCCCCGTGCAGTCATACATGACTCTGTTCACGCCCTTCACTTCATTCACGATCCTGCTGGTCACCTTGGCAAGTACCTCCCAGGGGATCTGTGCAGCTTCTGCTGTCATGAAATCGGAAGTATTTACGGCTCTCAGTGCGACTGCATAATCATAGGTGCGTTCATCACCCATAACACCAACACTTCTCATATTGGTAAGGGCTGCAAAGTACTGACCAAGACCCTTGTCCGCACCAGCTTTGGCAATCTCCTCACGGTAGATTGCATCTGCGTCCTGAACGATACGGACCTTCTCGGCAGTAACCTCTCCGATGATACGGATACCAAGACCGGGGCCGGGGAACGGCTGACGGTATACGAGGTACTCCGGAATACCAAGTTCGAGACCAGCACGACGAACCTCGTCCTTGAACAGAAGCCTCAGAGGCTCAATGATCTCCTTGAAATCTACATAATCCGGTAATCCGCCTACGTTGTGATGAGATTTGATCACAGCACTCTTGCCAAGGCCACTCTCGATCACATCCGGATAAATGGTACCCTGTACCAGGAAATCTACTTTACCGATCTTCTTGGCCTCTTCCTCGAAGACACGGATAAACTCTTCACCAATGATCTTTCTCTTTCTTTCCGGTTCTTCCACACCGGCAAGCTTGCTGTAGAAACGCTCCTGTGCATTCACACGGATAAAGTTCAGGTCATAAGGGCCGTCCGGGCCAAAGACTGCTTCTACCTCATCTCCTTCATTTTTGCGGAGAAGACCATGATCTACAAATACGCAGGTAAGCTGCTTGCCTACTGCCTTTGCCAGAAGGACTGCTGCCACAGAGGAATCCACACCGCCAGAAAGTGCACAGAGCACCTTGCCGTCTCCTACCTTTTCACGGATCTGCTGGATCGTTGTCTCCACGAAAGAATCCATCTTCCAGTCACCCTTGCAGTGGCATACCTGATATACGAAATTGGAAAGCATCTTCATACCTTCCTGTGTATGCATGACTTCCGGATGGAACTGTACTGCATAAAGTCCCCTCTCCGGATTCTCCATTGCCGCTACCGGACATACCGGTGTATGCGCTGTTACCTTGAAATCTGCAGGAGCTGCCTCAATATAATCTGTATGGCTCATCCAGCAGATCGTTTTTTCTGATACATCATGGAAAAGCACAGAGGATTTGTCCACGGTCACTTCCGTCTTACCATACTCACTGACAGGTGCTGTCTTTACGCTGCCTCCAAGAAGGTAGGACATAAGCTGAGAACCATAGCAGATACCAAGGATCGGAATTCCCAGTTCAAAAATTTCTTTGGAACATCTCGGAGACTCCTCAGCATATACACTGCTTGGTCCTCCGGTAAAAATAATGCCCTTCGGGTTCATCTTTTTAATGTCCTCAAGGCTCATGCTGTAAGGGTGTACCTCACAATATACATTACATTCTCTGACACGTCTGGCGATCAGCTGATTATACTGCCCGCCGAAGTCAAGTACGATAACTGTTTCTCTTTCCACGCTGCTTCTCCTCTGTCTCTTTCGATTGTTGAAAGCATATTTAATCATGCGGGGCAAAGAAAGAAGCCTCTCTTTCCATCCCTGCTCCACATCATTATATGCTATCCTCCGAAGCCTTGTCAAAATTATTTTCAGGACTGCAGACTCATCTCGTGCTGATGCAGATATTTTTCTCTGGTTGCCAGTCCGCCTCTGATATGACGCTCCATTTTGTTCACATCGAGAACCTTTCTCGCCTCCATGGCAAGGGAGGGATTGATCTGCATCAGCCTTTCCGTCACGTCCTTGTGCACTGTACTTTTGGAAATCCCAAATGCCTTGGCTGTCTGTCTTACCGTTGCATTGTTTTCGATGATATACCCTGCAATATCGATTGCTCTCTCTTCAATATAATCCTTCAAAGGAAACCCCTCAGAATACTTTTTTACATTCTATGAAGTATCCTGAGGGGTTATGCCCTTCTTCCCTTATTTCACACTTGCAAAATATTTCATCAGTATTTCCTTCATAAACTGATATCTTCTTGCATACGTGTTCTCGATCCGGATCAGTTCAAAACCATGCTCCCGGCAGATCTCATTCTTTTTCCTGTCACGCTCCATGACAACAGCATTTTCCTGGTGCTCTCTTCCATCCAGCTCGATCGCCAGGATCGGGATATCCACTTTGGTCCTTCCCTGTCTTTCATAGACCACGAAGTCAAATCTTCCTGTATAAAACAGATCATTATAAGAACTGTTATCCTGAAATACATGAGCAATGCTGACTTCTTTCTGCACGATACACTTCTGATTGGTATTCAGCACATTATCCAGTGCATGGTTCAGATTCTCCAGAAAGGCCTGTTCTGTTTCTGTGCTGTATGGCTTGATCCCAAGCGCTCTTGACGCATTGGTTTTCGGCGTGACCTTTGTTTCCCCATTGTGCTTCACATACTGCACCAGTTCATACAGATCATCGTCATCGGAACCAGCATGCAGCCTTTCCAGCTCCTGATCACTTGAAAGCACGATCAGCCGCTCTTTTGCCCTGGATACTGCCACATTGATCAGTTCCTTGTTATTTTTCAGCCATTCATACGTTCCCTGCCCGGTCCTGTCTGTCAATGCCAGGGAAAAAAGAACCACATCCTTTTCATCACCCTGAAAAGCGTGAACTGTACCACAGGAAATATTGGAGAGTCCATTTTCCTTCAGTTTTTCATTGATCAGCTCCCTCTGATTGGCAAAAGGTGTGATGACGGCTATCTTTTTATCCTTGTTCATGGCTGCATATTTCACGATCTCATCTGCCTCAAGTGGTGCCGTATTCTTACTGTAGGTCTGATTATCCGGCACATCCACAAGGGTCAGCGGCATGGCTTCCTTACTCTGGCTGCATATCTTAAGCTTGTTATTATAATACTTCTTATTATTAAACTGAATGATCTTTTCATTACATCTGTAGTGATGGCTCAGCAGAATTTCCCTGCTGACAGAATCACATGCCAGATAAACCTTATAAATAGAATTTTTGATATAATCATATTCATCTGTAATACGATACATCTTCCGGAGCTTCAGGTTTTCAATCTGGTTCAGCAGGATCACCGGATTGAGCTGCTGCGGATCCCCGACAAGCATAAGGCTTTCTCCCCGTAGGATCGGGACAAGAGAAACTGCAATATTTCCCTGACTGGCTTCATCCATCACCACCATGTCAAAATGAACACCCGGATTTCCGATCTTGTGTGCTGAAATAGATGTTGTTGCAATAATGGGAAAGATCCTCTGGAATTTCTTCAGATTTTCTTCCTTTTTCAGATAATCATTGAAGGCTTTTACCTTTTTCTCTTTGCTTTCCGTATACACAATATCCAGAAGATCTGCATTTTTCGGCTCCTGCAGCCGCTTGATGCACTTGGCAGAGGTATAATACAGATAATTTTTAAAAGCATCTTCATCCTCTAATACCAGCTTCAGTGCTTCTTCATCTGTAATATCCTCTGTTTTGCTGATCTTTTCTTTTACCTGTGTCAGCTGCACACCCTGAAGCTGTGTCTGGAAAGTCAGATGTTTATTGGAATCCATCAGACTGCGGATCGCCTCCTCTGTTTCAAGGAGCCGCAAACGTTCCTCATAATTCTGCAAAAGTGCTGTCAGTTTTCTTGTCCTGGCTACTCTGTCCGATTTTCTTTTTTCCAGTGTACCTTCGAAAATATTAATGCTTCTGGTACTTTCATAGAGTTCTCTGATATAGTCAAGTGCCGCTGCCACCCTGTCATCACTGCCAAGCCTTATCACCGGAAAAGGGATCATCCCTTTCTTTCCATACGGGATATTCTGCAGCTTTTCGCACACCCCATCAATCGGATGATTATTATAAGAAGTAAACAGAACGGTCTGCTCGTTAAAAAAGGCTGTTACCAGTGTATTGACGATCGTATTGGTTTTCCCAGTTCCCGGCGGTCCCTGGATATAGGCAAGCGGATATTTCATCGCATTATGAATGGCCAAAAGCTGATCCAGATTGATCTGCTTATTTAAAAGTGCGATCGGAAATACTTTTCTGCTGGCAGGCTCCTGCACCAAATTTCCGAAAAAGGCCTGTATCGGGGCTGTCACCTCATCCTTCTGGAACATTTCATCGATCGCTCTGTATTCTTCATGAAGATCCAGCAGGATGTTCCTTCCGATTGCTATAAGGTATGGCATATCATCCACACCTCTGATCTGATTGTTGCACTCTGTGATCCTGTCCTTGATCAGCTCTGCATTCTTTTCAAAATCGTTCAGTAACTCATAATCGTCTGCATCCAGAAATTTCCGGATACTCTGCTGGCTTCCATCTATCGTAAACTCCGTACAGATTGTCACTTCATCTGCAGGCTTGAGACATCTGTTCTTCACATCAAGGCTCATTCCTCTGTAGGCAAGCACATAAAGTCCCTGTTTGACTGGCACACTTAAAACATTCAGCGCCAGTTGTTTGATTCTCCTGCTTCCGGAAGTGCTGGCACTGCCATACTGGAAACCGGTAATGATCTCCCGGAACTGCTCGCCGGTCAGATGATAATCCCCTCTTCTGATACAGTCCCCGTCAAAATAGCGGAGCAGGCTGTATTCCGTTTTATAGGGAACCGCATCCAGCCTGTTGCAGTCTATATAGTAATTCAGAAGCTTCAGATTTGATACATTATGAAAAATGGACTCATACCGGTGAGGATTCCTGCAAATATCTTCTTTCAGCATTTCCGGTACTTCATAATAGGAGCCTTCTATCACTGTAGAAGACAGAATAGAATCCAGATAGATATGCAGTTCCAAAATCGTGCACTTCTCCAGATGCAGGCCTTCCACCAGAAGTGTTTTTGTAAGCGGATTGACATCTATAATCCCAATCCAGTACTTTGTGATTTCTTCCTGTTTGTTTTTGTATTCAATACTGAGCCATTTATTTTCATGGATCGCTCTGAAAATATCACGACTTATCGTTTTCATAAATTTCCCACTCTGTATGATCACTGTCTGTTTTATCAGCTGTTTCCTTTATCATACCAGAAAACTTGACTTTTTCCCACCTCATGCTATACTCATAAAGGTTCACACCCGAGTGTTCGAGACCTTCCACTCGTAAAAAAAATACTAAAGGAGAAAAAATATGGAACAGACACGTAACAAACACGTATTGCGCCTTGCACAGGCTGCAATGATCGCAGCACTTTATATTGTGCTCACCTTTATCGCCAATCTGCTTGGCATCGCCTCCGGAGCGGTACAGATCCGCTTTTCCGAAGCACTCACGATCCTGCCCTACTTTACCGTTTCCGCAGTGCCTGGCCTTACAGTAGGCTGTCTTCTGGCAAATATCCTGACAGGATGTGCCCTTCCGGATATCATTTTCGGAACACTGGCCACTCTGCTTGGGGCTGTTTTTACAAGGCTTCTTCGCAAGTATAAATGGCTCGCTCCCGTGCCTCCGATCCTTGCCAATGCCCTGATCATCCCCCCGGTTCTTTACTTTGCCTATGGGGTAAAGCCCATCTGGTTTTCCCTTGTAACAGTAACTGCCGGAGAGATCATTTCCTGCGGTGTTCTAGGAATGCTCCTACTATTTGCCCTGCAAAAATATGCTTCTGTCCTTTTTAAGGACTAACGACACCCCGGAAGTGATCCGTGAACCATCACGTCCGGGGTGTCTTCTTTTTCTGTTACTGCTCCATTCTTACATAAGTAATAAAGCGGTTTCCATTCTTTTCAAACCAGTCTTTGGAATCATTCATTCCCATCTTGTAAACTGTTCCTGTTGCCGGATTCATGATCACCGTATTCATCTCATTGAATCCGATCAGAAGCACCGCTTCCCCCTCTTCTGTCATGACAAGCACCGGGATATCCTGATTGACATAGTAAAGCACACTGTCAAGGCTGACACCTGTCAGATCCAGTACTCTGGACTGCTCCAGATTATCCTTCAGGATCTGCAGGACACCCTCTCCCCGATCCAGAAGATACTGGGTATTTCTGCTGATTCCCTCATATTCAAGGATCGTATCCAGACATACAGCAAGGCTTCCCTGATTCTCTTCCGCTGCCATTCCCTGAATTGCCATGATCTGATTCTTCAGGCTCCGATTGCCCTTCATCCAGATATAAGAGCCGGTATCATCTACCACTACGCCAGATACATCACTTGCCAGCCTCACGGCATTTCCTTCATTCATGAAAATGCCCTCCACACCATTCTTTCCATAGACATAGTATCTGTCTCCCCGCTCCTGGGAAGCAGCGATCACAATATTTCTTCCGCCTTCGAAAAGCACTTCTCTCGGTGTCAGATGCTTCATAGAGTCTGTATTGATGTCTTCCTTCAGTGAGATCTGCGTTACTGTTTCATAAAGATCCACTGCAACAGTTTCCAGATAATTACTGCTTTCTGTCTGTGTTTCTGCATTGATGATCTGGTCATCACTGACCGATTCATAGTTTCCTGCTTCTGTACGGGTCACTCTCTTTAAATTGATCTGATTTCCATTTACACTGCCGGAAGTAACATAAATGCCTTCCTGATGATATTCCTTTAAAATACCTTCCGTTTCGTTTTCGATCCTGACACTGTACATGGGAAATACCAGATTTCCCGTTTCATCCGGCACAATATCATCTTTTCTTGTAGCTCCGTAGATCAGATCATCCCCGATAAAACCGATGGGAGCGATCGCCTCTCCGTTTTCGGCTTTGATATGACTCTGTACACCAGTATTCAGATTCATCAGGATCAGCTCTGTTCCTTCATAAAGCTCATTTTCCTTCTGCCAGACGACCATCTGATTACTGTCGGACACCTGATAGCAGCCCTCCTTCAGATCCTTGACGATCACATCACAGGAGCGGCTGGCCGAGCTGATGCCATACAGGACATTGTCGAGCAGGAGATACAGCGTACCACCCTTATTGATATAAGACAGCTCCTTGACCTCTGCCATGAGAAGCTCCGGCGACTTACTGCTTGGAACATAAAGCATTTCTTCTATAGTGTTCACCGCACCATCATAATAATAAACTGAAATTCCAACCTTTCCCTCATGCCTGCCGCGGTTCATGTAGCCATATACCATAAAGGTCACATTGCCACCCTCATCCACATTCAGGATCTGAATGTCATGTTTATCGTAGCTGTCTCTCTCATCCTGATTGTCCCGATCCGTAAAACCAAACAGATAGGCCAGCTTATTGTCTGCAATATTATAGCTGTACAGCCTCCGTCCCGTGACAAATGCTGCCACTCCACCACCGCTGCTCTCCGTAAGAGGAACCTCGTCTCCAGTGATTCCAAGATAAATCTTCTTATTGCCAAAAACCTTGCCAGAATCATCAAAAACCTGGTTCATGGTTCTCTCATAATCCAGCAGATACATACGATCTGATGTATAACGGATCCGGTAAAATTCCTCTACCTGATAATAAATGGTATTTTTCCCGCTGCCTTCATAAACCATATAGTCTAACAGGATGCTCGCTGTCTGGGACGCCAGTTCCCTGACTGTGATCCTTGGCTCTGCCAGTTTTTTGACAGAAAGGCTTCCCCAGGTCACCTGCTGAAAGCTGCTGTGGATTGTCACTTTTCCAAGCGTAGTATTATCTCCTTCTGAATTGGACTCCAGATACTTCGTCAGCTCCTTTGCCCGCTCCTTGTCAAATGTGCGTTCAGAAAAATCCAGTACATAATCCAGCTTTTCAGCCGCATAATAATTATCTCCATACAGAACCCTCGTATAATAACGGATCTCATTCCCTGAGGAAGTAGTCAGGATCATCACCAGCATATATTCCCTGCCGCTGTCGATCAGATCCTTCAGTCCGAAGTTCACCGTGATCTCATCATTTTCCTCGGAAAATTCTGGTATAGCTGTATCCTCTACAAGCCGCTCCCCGTCGAGACTACGAACCTCATAGCGGATTCCTTCTATTTCCCGTCCATAGCACGAAATCTTGCAGGATACCCGTCTACCCTCCATTAATGGAGTGATGGCCTCCCGCATATAATTGATCTCCATGGCATCTGCATAGCCATGCAGTGTATTGATCTCTATTCCCTGATACTGCATTGTGATCACCGGGTAAGATGCCTTTGACATCTCTACTGTCATATCCGTATTTCCCTTGTTCATCACTCTGCTGATCACTGTCATTGACATGAAAAATACAGCAATCACAATTATTGCCTTTATGATATACTTCTTCATTTAGTTCTCCGTCTGTTCAAAAAGTTTCTGCAGGGTTGTATGCACCTGAAGCTCCTCCGTCAGCCTCTGGATACCGGTATCCTTTTTCCCTCTGCCCTTTACCGCACGGATCAGGATGTTCTTCGGTGTATGCTCCATATCAATAAATTCCAGGATCTACGTGTCATAGCCATGCTCCTCCAGAAGATCTGCCCGGATCGCGTCAGTCAGAAGCGCCGACATTCTCTCCCTGATCAGACCATATTTCAGCACCGGTGCAAGCGCTTCATTCCTGATCTGTTTATTGACCTCATGCTGACAGCAGGGTACGGAAAGGATCACTCTTGCTCCCCAGTCCACTGCCTTTTGCAGCGCATAATCTGTAGCTGTATCACAGGCATGCAGTGTCACCACCATGTCCACGTGGTCTGCTCCCGTAAACCCGGCAATATCTCCTTTTTCAAAATGCAGCGCCTCATACCCATACTTCTCAGCCAGGGCACTGCAATGGTCGATCACATCTTCCTTCAGATCAAGTCCTGTGATCGCTATCTGATAGCCTTTCTTTTCATGTAAGTAATAATACAGGGCAAAAGTCAGATAGGACTTACCACAGCCAAAATCAATAATATGGATACATTCGTCCTTTGAAAAAACAGGAAGGATATCCTCCACAAATTCCAGATAACGATTGATCTGACGGAATTTATCATATCTGGCATGTACGATCCTGCCATCTATTGTCTGCACACCAAGATCAACCAGAAATGGAACCGGTATCCCCTCTTCCAGCAGATATTTCTTTTTTCTGTTATGGGAAAGAGCCTGCACTGCTGTTGCCGGCTGCATTTTTGTCTGCTTTCCAGTCCATTTTACTGTCATTTTCCCTTTTTTGCTCACAAGGACAAGAAGCTTTTTCCCTCTGTTTTCACCCTCAAGCTGCCTGAAATCCTTTGTCAGAAGAGCCTCGATCTCTTCTTTTGCCTGTTCTCTGTCAAGATTTTCATGGAAAACCTGTTTGCCCCGGAAACGGGTGACCTGGAACATAAGCTGTTCCTTTAAAAGAACTGGTCTTATTTTTACTTTTACAGTACCTTCCTTCTGTCTCGGGTTACTGATTATAATCTCCGAAAGTCCCTCTGACAGAAGAAGGTCTAGTGCCATCCTCAGTTCTTCCATGCTATCCTCTTTCTAAAACCGCAGAATCCCCCTGTGGGAATCGTGTCTTCTCTTATATATTTCATAGAAAAGCAGGATCTGGATCAGATCACCTGCCCATTGCCATTTTTCTGGCGGAGCCTGCTCTTTGCTTTCATTTTTTTCTTCCTCTCTTCTGATCCTGTCAAGGATATCGGATGAGAGCTTATACAACTGCCATCTGTCTGGAAATTCATCATAGATCATGCTGCCTTCATAGTCAAGTTTATCCAAAATTTCCGCTATTTTCTTCTGATATTTTCTGGCGTCTGCCGGATACATCTGCTGAAGATACTCAAGATCCTTCAGGATCGTATCTTCCTCCTGATAATACAGAGGAAGCGGATATGTCATATAAAAAGGCAGAATTTTGCGCTCATACATAAAAAAGACTCCTGGCTTCTTTATCCTTATCATATGAACAGCGTTCCGCTTTTGTTCCCTGCTTCTGCTTTTACATCCCGCAACCGGAAAACAGGGGCAGATACTATCTGCCCCCGTATAAATCCCATATTCACCGTCTGCTTTCGCTTCCCGGCTTATTTCAGTACATGAATACGGGCAAGTGCTCTCTGGAGTGCTGTCTCTGCCCGCAAAATATCGGTTTCCGGTGTTTTGGAACGAAGTCTCTCTTCGGCACGTTCCTTCGCACGGTCTGCACGATCCAGATCGATCTCCTCCGGCCACTCGATGATCTCTGCCAGTATAGTCACCTTCTCTGGAAGGATCTCCACAAAGCCCGCATGCAGTGCTGCATGCTTCTGACCCTCAGCCTCTGTGATCGTCAGGACACCCGGACTTACGATCACGGTTGTCGGTACGTGCATTTTGTAAACTCCGATCTCTCCCTCAGTGGTATTGAACTCCACCATGGAGGCCTCTCCTTCATAGAAAACTCTGTCAGGAGTAATGATCTTAAGTGTAAATAACTGATTATCTGCCATAGGTACCCTCCCTACTTAACACGGGCAAGTACATCATCAATGCTTCCTGCATTCAGGAAATAGCTTTCCGGTATGTCATCATGCTTACCTTCCAGAATCTCCTTAAATCCACGGATGGTTTCGTTGATCGGCACATATTTTCCGGGAAGTCCAGTAAACTGTCCTGCAACGAAGAAAGGCTGGGATAAGAATCTCTGTACCTTTCTTGCTCTGGAAACAACAAGCTTGTCGCTTTCAGAAAGCTCATCCATACCAAGGATTGCGATAATATCCTGCAGTTCCTTATATTTCTGCAGAATCTCCTGTACGCCTCTGGCAACCTCATAATGCTCTTCGCCAACAACTCTGGGATCCAGAATTCTGGAGGTGGACTCCAAAGGATCCACTGCCGGATAAATACCAAGCTCTACGATAGAACGTGATAATACGGTTGTTGCATCCAGATGGGCAAAGGTTGTTGCCGGTGCCGGGTCAGTCAAGTCATCCGCAGGCACATAAACTGCCTGAACAGAAGTAATGGATCCGTTTCTGGTAGAGGTGATACGCTCCTGCAGAGCACCCATCTCAGTCTGCAGTGTAGGCTGATAACCTACCGCAGAAGGCATACGGCCGAGAAGTGCGGACACCTCGGAACCTGCCTGAGTAAAACGGAAAATATTATCAATGAAAAGAAGGACATCCTTACCACCCTTATCACGGAAGTACTCTGCCATGGTAAGTCCAGTAAGACCAACTCTCATTCTCGCTCCGGGGGGCTCATTCATCTGACCAAATACCATGGTAGTCTTATCAATAACGCCAGACTCTGTCATTTCGTGATACAGGTCATTTCCCTCTCTTGTTCTTTCACCTACTCCGGTAAATACGGAATAGCCGCCGTGCTCGGTTGCGATATTTCTGATCAGCTCCTGGATCAGGACTGTCTTACCTACACCAGCACCGCCAAAAAGTCCGATCTTTCCACCCTTCTGGTAAGGACAGAGAAGGTCAACGACTTTAATACCAGTTTCCAGCAGCTCCTGCTGTGTGGACTGCTCTACAAATTCGGGAGCCGGTCTGTGAATCGGCTCATAGCTTACTCCTTCGGGAGCCGGCTTATTATCAATGGGATTGCCAAGTACGTTAAAGATACGCCCCAGTGTGTTCTCACCTACCGGTACACTGATGGGAGCGCCGGTTGCTACTGCATCCATGCCTCTCTTCAGTCCGTCGGTGGTACCCATCGCGATACATCTGACAGTATCATCTCCCAGATGCTGCGCTACCTCCACGGTCAGCGCACTGCCGTCCTCCAAAGGAATTCTAACAGCTTCGTTAATCTCGGGAAGTCTGCCCGTAAACTTCAGATCCAGTACGGCGCCGACAATCTGCGTGATCTTTCCTGAGCTTTTTAAATCTGCCATTTCTTCCTCCTAGTTTACTGATACCATACCTCTCATGATATCTATGATATTGCATTTGCTCCTGCAATGATTTCTGTTAATTCCTGTGTAATGGATCCCTGTCTTGCTCTGTTGTAAAGCAGTGACAGGCTGCTGATCATATCCTCTGCATTGCTGGTTGCAGAATCCATTGCCTGCATTCTCGCACCATTCTCACTTGCTACGGCTTCGATCATACCACCGTAGATCAGACTGGTTACATATTTGGGAATGATCATATCCAGTGCTTCTTCGTCCTCAGGCTCAAAGTTCATGGGTGCTCTGTTATCATCCTCTGTTTCCTTTACTGCCTCACCGGTCTTTCCGGATGTTTCTTCTGAAACTTCCACCGGAAGGATCTTAACCAGAGTAGGAACATGCACTACCGTATTTTTAAACCCGGTATAGGCAAGATAGATCTCACTGATCTCGCCATTCTCAAAGGCACTGAGCACTTCCTTGCTGATCGCCATGGCATCTGCATAGGCAGGCTCCTCGATTACATAGGAATAGTCAGCCTTGATCTCATAATTCTTCTGTAAGGCTTCCTTTCCTTTTTTACCGATTGCATAAATACTTAAGTCTTCGTCCTTCAGCTCTCCCCTTGTGATCAGCTTGACCACATTGGAGTTGTAGCCGCCTGCCAGTCCCCTGTTAGATGTAATAACGATAACGGCTTTCTTTCCACCCTCTCCCGGCTTCAGATACCGGTGCTCAAGGCTGCCGGTACGTCCCAGGATAGACTGTACAGTACTGTACATGGCATGGAAATAATCTTCGGACTTTTCTGCATTCTGCCGTGCTCTCTGCAGCTTAACAGTAGAAACAAGCTTCATGGCTTTGGTAATCTGCTGGGTGCTCTGAATACTGCTCTTGCGCCTTTTTATGTCTCTCATTGAGGCCATAATTAATCACCTGTCTTTCTACTGCTTTATTTAAAGGTCTTCTTGAACTCCTCAAGGGCTTTCACAAGCTTCTGCTCTGTTTCCTCGGAAATAACCTGCTCTGCTGCGATCGCAGAAGGTACTTCTGGGAACTTGGTATCCAGGAACTCAAAGAACTCAGTTTCAAATCTGGTAATATCCTCTGTGGGAACATCCAGCAGATACTTCTTGGTTACCGCATAAATGATGATAACCTGATACTGTACCGGCATGGGATTGTACTGAGGCTGCTTTAATACTTCCTTGATCCTTTCACCCTGTGCAAGCTTCTCTCTGGTATCTGCATCCAGTTCGGATCCAAACTGTGCAAAGGATGCAAGCTCTCTGTACTGTGCAAGCTCCACACGGATAGGGGCTGCGATCTTCTTCATTGCCTTGATCTGTGCTGCACCACCTACACGGGATACAGAAAGACCTGCATTTACTGCAGGGCGGAATCCGGAATTGAACATTTCTGTTTCCAGATAGATCTGTCCGTCAGTAATGGAAATAACGTTGGTAGGAATATATGCAGAAACATCTCCTGCCTGGGTCTCAATGATCGGAAGTGCTGTCAGGGATCCTCCGCCGTACTCATCACTCATACACGCTGCTCTTTCAAGCAGTCTGGAATGCAGATAGAATACGTCTCCAGGATATGCCTCACGGCCCGGCGGTCTCTTAAGAAGCAGGGAAAGCGTACGATATGCAGCCGCATGCTTGGTTAAGTCGTCATAAACAACCAGTACGTCTTCTCCGTTCTCCATCCACTCTTCACCGATTGCACAGCCTGAATAGGGAGCAATGTACTGGAGTGGTGCCAGCTCACTTGCTGTCGCTGCAACAACGGTTGTATAGGCAAGGGCACCTGCATCCTCCAGTGTCTTAACGATCGTTGCTACGGTAGAAGCCTTCTGGCCGATCGCTACATAAATACACTTTACGCCCTGTCCCTTCTGGTTAATAATTGTATCGATGGCAATAGCCGTCTTTCCTGTCTGTCTGTCACCAATGATCAGCTCTCTCTGGCCTCTTCCGATGGGAACCATGGAATCAATCGCCTTAATACCCGTCTGAAGAGGGGTATCTACTGATTTTCTTGTGATGACGCCGGATGCTACTCTTTCGATCTTACGGTATCTGTCTGTCTGAATGGGACCCTTGCCGTCAATCGGCTGTCCAAGGGCATTCACAACACGGCCCAGCATGCAGTCACCTACGGGAACCTCAACCACTCTTCCGGTGGTCTTTACAGTGTCACCTTCGCTGATGTTTCTCTGGCTTCCCAGAAGTACAACACCGACATTATCTTCCTCAAGGTTGAGAACCATGCCGTATACTTCTCCGGGGAACTCAAGAAGCTCTCCCTGCATTGCATTTTCAAGACCATGCACACGTGCGATACCATCGGCTACCTGAATGACAGTGCCGACATCTGATACTTCAAGTTCCGATGCATATCGTTTGATCTGCTCTTTGATCACGGAACTGATTTCTTCCGGTCTTAAATTCATGTATCTTACGCACCTTTCTTCATATTTTACTGCTTACTTTCTGATGATTTCAAAAGCTGCCTGCGCATCTCGTAAAGCTTCGTACGGATACTGCTGTCCACAACTCTGTCGCCGATCCGGATGATCACTCCGCCGATCAGCTCTTCTTCCACCTGGAAATGCATTTCCATCTTCTTAAAAGCGGTGGTGGCAAGAAGTTTTTGTTCTACTTCTTTCTGCTTTGCTTCATTAAGAGGAACTGCTGTTGTCACATAGGCGATACCGATACCCTTCTTTTTCTTGATCTCCAGAATGATGTAATCAAGAATGGCATCAATTTCCTTGTATCTGTCCTTTGTCACAATGATACGGAGAAAGCCTGTCAGTTCATCGGAAAGCTCTCCCTTGAATACACGGTCGAGCACCGCAAGCTTATCCTCCTTCAGGATCTTCGGATGATTCATTAATTTCTCAAAATCCGGGTTCTCCTTAAGAATCTTTTTCAGAGCCATGATCTCCTCAAGGAGGCTGTCCTCTCTGCCTTCCTCTACTGCCAGTTCAAACAAAGCTTCACCATATGTTTTTGAAACTAGCTTTGCCATGTGCTCTCACCTATTTCCTTTAATGTTTCATTGACAAGACTCTCCTGCACGGTAGTATCGATTGATGCCTTTACTACCTTGCCTGCGATCATGGATGCCAGTACGACCATCTCACGTTTCATATCATCAGCCGCCTTTTCCTTTTCAAGGGCAGCTTCCACTTTCGCTCTTTCAATGATCCTGGAAGCTTCTTCCTTGGCATCTGCCACGATCCTGTTTTCATTGGCGAGTGCACGTTTTCTTGCATCGCTTAAGATCTCTTCCGCTTCCTTGTCCACGTTTTTCAGCTTTTCTTCATATTCTGCCTTCAGCGCTGCTGCGTCTTCCTTATCCTTCGCTGCATCATCCAGCTCTCCCTTGATCTTAGCCTGTCTCTTGGCCATCATGTCTCTGACCGGATTGAACAGCAGATAAGATGCGATCAGGAACAGCACAAACACCGCCACGATCATCAGTGCGGAATCTGCAAGCAGCTGTAAGTCAAGGTCAAATACTCTGGGTTCCATCTGTGAGCCTCCTTTCTTTTATTTTACGCAAGGCTCTTATTTTACCAGAGGCTGCACGAATAACAGGATGATTGCGATCAGCAGACCATAAAGACCTGTTGTCTCGGCAACTGCCTGTCCAAGAAGCATGGTAGAAGTAATATCAGATTTTGCTCCGGGATTTCTTCCTACTGCTGCAGCTGCATGTCCTGCTGCGATACCCTGTCCTACACCAGGTCCGATACCTGCGATAACTGCAAGTCCCGCACCAATTGCTGAACATCCTAAGATAAAATTACTATTAAATTCCATTCCTTGTTTCCTCCTTAAGGTTATACATGTTTAATTAATACCGTTTTTAAGGTTCTCCGTCGCCGCATGCATCTGCGATGTATGTCATCGTCAGCATACAGAATACATAGGTCTGAATCGCACCGGAGAAAATATCAAAGTACACGTGCAGTGCAGCCGGCCAGATCAGTGCGATCTTGCCAAGCAGCGTATAGATCAGTGCCATGATGGCTGTACCCGACAGGATATTGGCGAACAGACGCAGTGATAATGAAATCGGAACCGCCAGATTACCGATGATATTGATCGGCGCCCAGATCGGCCATGGATCGCATAATCCCTTCAGTACACCAGAAAGCTTCTGATATTTCAGCTCGTTAAACCGGATCAGTGTAAAGGTCATCAGCGCCAGTGCAAAAGTTACACCATAGTCTGCTGTAGGTGGTCTGAGACCAAACAGTCCTGATATATTACTCAGGAAAATAAAGAAGAATAATGTTCCAACATAATTCCTGAACCTGACTGCCTGTTTTCCCATAACACCGCTGACCATGCCATCCAGCTTCTCCACTAACAGTTCCACTACATTCTGGAAACCGCCAGGCACCTCAGTCGCATGTTTCAGCATCCGGTTTGCTGCAATACAGAAACCGATGATGATCAGCATGACGATCAAAGCACACACATGTGTGGTAGTGATCCAGAGCGTCTGTCCAAACAGCTGATAGGAAAATACGCCATGTATCATGAAATCAACGTCTGCACCCTGCGATAGCAGAGTTCCATACCCCATATTCTCACCTCCTTGTTTCCTGTTCATCCACAGGATTCTCTGTTATGATATCAGGAAGGATCTCCTCCCCATAAACTGCTCTGCTGATCTTCTTCGTAACTGGCTGCAGATAGGCTGATACCTTCAGCCCCATCACACCAATAAATGCCGTCAGAAGATTGCCTGCAGATGTAACAGCACAGATAACCAGAACAAGAGCTACAACCGCCATTCTCAGCATACTCTGTCTGCCAAGATAACCTGCTGCCCCTTTCTCCGTAAGAGAAAGTCCCTTATCCAGGCTGTACCACATATGAAAAGCACATAAACATGCCGTCAGGATCCCGATCCACAGACCTCTGCTCCATTCCCCTCTCTGCGGGAAAAAGGCGATCACTACCTGACAGGCCAGTGCAAACAGAAGGATCCCCGTTTCCAGTTCGAACAATGTCCGGTTTACTTTCAGAAGCCATTCCTTCATCCTACTTCTCTCCTGCTTTTCCTTTCCGTTCTTTCCTGGATCTCGATCTGCCCCGATGAAGATATGCTTCTTCATCGCTTTGCTTTTCAAAGATCTTTCTGGAAAAACGGTAAATATTCCAAAAGCCTGCTACCGCACCTACAAAAAACAGGATAATGACCAGAAAGGAGGTGCCAAGCCATCTGTCAAGAACGCCTCCTGCAAAGGAACATGCTCCTACCGGAACCAATATATTGATACCGAACTGGCCAATCATAGCCAGTGCCTGAAAAACGGTCCGATTATACTTCAAATGCCTCTTCCTTCCACATGCCTGTTCCTGAAAACCGACCTTTTCATACATTTATTAATTATACCCAGTTTTACATCTTATGTCTAGGTAAAAGTTGACTTTCTGCACTAAAGGGCAGTTGACTTTTGGCACATATAAGAGTACTATTTTGAAAAATACATTTCCATAAAACATTTGTAAAATAATCCAAATTTTTCATAAAAAGGAGGAGTCTCATGACATATCCCGCACTGTACAGAAGACGCTTGATCCCCGATGAATGTATTCTCCTGAAGGACGATATTGTTCTGGAATGGAATGAAGACAGGATTGTAACCTCATGGAAGGCCCTCCATCCCAAAAAGGATCTCCATCACGGAAGCTCCTGTTACTTCCTGAAGGAAGGCTTCAAGGTAAGTGAATTTCTCGCTGAAGACGGCAGTCTCCTTTACTGGTACTGCGATATTGTCTCCTATGACTTTGATAAAACACAGAATACCATGATCGTTACGGATCTTCTGGCTGATGTCATCATTTATCCGGATGGCTTCGTCAAGGTTGTGGATCTGGACGAGCTTGTGACCGCCCTGGAATGCAGATCTCTTTCTCTGGATACCCTGAAAGCATCCCTTCGTCAGCTTGACAAGCTGCTTCATATTATTTATGGCGGACAGCTGAACACCTTAACTTACTATATTACACAGTACCACTGAAATGATCCTGATGATATGTGTATGAAATTCTGCACGCACATATTGTCAGGATCATCTTTTTACCTGATATTATTTTTTTAATCAATAGAAGATGTGTCCGCCGATCTGTGTTCCTGTCAGTCCTTCTATCGGCGTACGGAAAAACAGACAGTCTCCTACTGTAGTCGCACCACCCATAGCCTCATCAGCTGCTTTATAGCAGGCAGCTGTTGCGTGGTTTTCTGCGAGGGCAAGGGCGAGACGCCCACTAGCCACCGGCGAGAACTGTTTATTCTGATAGATGACACCCACTACCGTGTCCGGAAATACTGCACTCTTCACACGGTTGATCACGACCGCTCCGACAGCCACCTGTCCAGCATAAGGCTGATTACCCGCTTCACAGTAGATCAGATTAGCCAGAAGATATCTGTCTCCCTCCGCAAAGGTGATCTCCGAAATATCTCTCCAACTGCTCTGTGCTGCCAAAAGGGACAATCTTCTTTCTTCTTCCAGCTGCTTCTGCAGCTCCGCAATGTTATTGTTCTGCTCCGCAAGCTGCTGCTCATAGGCAAGCATTTCCTTCTCTGCTTCTGATACCAGATGCTGATTTGCAGAAATCGCCCCGGAGGTCTGGCTTACAAGACCGGACACCTTACTCTGCTCTGCCTCTACCTTTACCTTCAGATCATCCAGATCTTCCTTTTCCTGCAGAAGAGCAGCTTCCTTATCTTCCACTGCTGCCCTTGTTTCCTGAAATTCTGTCAGCTTCTTTCTGTCATAGGCAGAAAGCTGTTCAAAATAATCATTCCGGTTCAGCAGATCTGCGAAATCAGCTGACCCGAACAAGACCTCCAGCATCACATAATCTCTCTTTTCATACATGAACTGGATACGTTTTTTCATGGCTGCATACTGATCAGCTTCGATCTGTTTCGCTTCCTCGAGCTCAGCCTGTGTCTGTGTGATCTCTTCTTCTTTTTGAGTGATCCTGTTCTCGAGATCAGCCAGATTATTGCTGACCTCTTCAAGATCTTCATTCAATCCGCTAAGCTGCTGCTGCAATCCCGCAACCGTACCCTGAAGAGATGAAATTTCCTCCTTGGTATCTCCAATAGCTTCTTCCGTCTTTTTCTTCTCTTCCTTGGCCTCATTTAACTTCTGTTCTGTTTCTTTGATTCCGGCATAAGCAGTCGTATGTCCAGAAACTGCAAGCAGCGCAGTTGCTGTCAATACGGCGACTACCTGCCTGCCTGCTCCCTTCATCCGTTTCACCGCATTGCTTTCTGTTCTTTATTTGGTACCGAAAATCCTGTCACCCGCATCTCCAAGACCGGGTACGATATACCCGTGGTCATTGAGCTTCTCATCCAGGGAGCCGATATACATATCTACATCCGGATGTGCTTCCTGCATGGCCTTTACACCTTCTGGTGCGGCAATAATGCAAAGGAAACGGATATTCTTACAGCCTCTCTCCTTCAGCATCTGGATTGCGGCAATAGAGGAGCCGCCTGTAGCCAGCATGGGATCAACTACAAATACCTCTCTCTCTGCACAGTCAGCAGGAAGCTTGCAGTAATACTCTACGGGCTTTAAGGTTTTGGGATCTCTGTAAAGACCGATATGTCCGATCTTTGCCGCAGGGATCAGTGTCAGCATACCATCTACCATGCCAAGTCCTGCTCTCAGGATCGGAACGATCGCCATTTTCTTACCCTTCAGTTCCTTAACTGTTGTCTCACAGATAGGTGTCTGGATCTTCACATCTGAAAGCTGAAGATCTCTGGTTGCTTCGTAGCAGATCAGAGTTGCAATCTCGCTGATCGTTTCACGAAAGCTCTTGGTACCTGTGTCTGTTCTCCTGATATAACCAATTTTGTGCTGGATCAGCGGATGATCCATGATGACTGTTCTTGCCATTTTTCTACCTCCGTACCTTCTTTTACATTTTATTTTCTTCTATATCTGTCAGTCTTTTGATGTTTCTTCGGCTGCCATTTCCAGTTTGCTGATCCTTCTTGCATGCTTTTCCTCGCCTGAAAAAGGAGTATCAAGAAAAGTATCCACTATTTCCATGGCAAGATTTACACCTGTATTCCCCTCGCCAAGAGCCAGCATATTGGCATCATTGTGAAGCCTTGTCATTTTGGCAAGATAGGAATTGGTACACAGTGCACAGCGGATCCCCTTCACTTTATTGGCTGCAATGGAAATTCCGATTCCCGTAGTGCAAACAACGATCCCCTTTTCACAGGTTCCGTCTGCCACTGCCCTGGCTGCTGCCTGTCCAAAATCCGGATAATCACAGGATGACTTGTCATAACACCCAAAATCCTTTACTTCCAGTCCTCTCTCCTGCAGATGCGCAATTATTTTCATTTTCAGGTCATATCCACCATGATCACTGCCTATTGCTATCATTTCTTTTCCTCCTGTCTGTTTTCTATACCTGTATCACCTGATGACCTGCCGCCTTCAGCAGCCGGTTCATGATTGCCTGTCCGATCCCTGCTGTCTCAAAAGACTCTGTGAACATCACTTCTACGTTATCATCATCGAACTCTCTGAGTATCCGGAACAGATGCCTTGCAATCACCTCTTCATCCCGCCTGCTGCCGACACTCTTGATATCATCTCCATGATAACGGGCGACTGTCTCATCCGTAGCGATCACACCCGTTTTTCTGCCTTCTTTCTGAAGGGCAGAAATCCTCTCATTAATATAGGAAACTACACGCTCTGGCTCTCCTTCCACGATAGAAAGATTTCCCTTCGGTGCATAATGTCTGTATTTCATGCCAGGTGCTTTCGGTGCCTGACGGGAATTGGCATCCAGGATCGTCCTGTCCACATCCACAAGTCCCAGTGTCTCCGTGAGCATATCCTGTGTCACATACCCGGGCCGCAGTATCGTCGGTACTTCCCCCGTCAGATCAATGATCGTAGATTCCAGTCCGATATTTACTTCACCCCCGTCTATGATCATGTCCACAAGACCATCCAGATCCTCGATCACATATCTGGCAACCGTTGGGCTTGGTCTTCCTGACCGGTTGGCACTTGGTGCTGCAATATAGCCACCTGCTGCATCGATCATTGCCCTTGCTGTCTTATGAGAAGGCATCCGGACAGCCACTGTATCAAGTCCTCCCGTTGTTGCAAGGGGTACAGCACTTGATTTATGGAAGATCATGGTCAGTGGTCCCGGCCAGTATCTCTCTGCCAGCTTTCTTGCTGCCGGCGGAATCTCTGTCACGATCTTCTTAAGTGCCTCCATGTTCGTAATATGCACGATCAACGGATTGTCGGAAGGTCTTCCTTTGGCAGCATAGATCAGTCTGGATGAATTTTCATTCAGGGCATCCCCACCAAGACCATATACTGTTTCTGTAGGAAATGCCACAAGGCCACCCCGTTTCAGGATTTCTCCAGCCCTGGCAATTGCCTCCTGATCAATCTGTTCTTCGTCTATCTTTACAATCTCTGTCTTCATGTATATTTCCTTCTTACTAATCCTCTTCACTCTATCACATTTCAGGCCGTTTGACCAGTACCGATATACTTCATGATTCCCATATGAATACGCCATGCGACCCTCTCCTGGTACTCCTGTGTCACCAGTTTTTCCGCTTCTTCCGCATTCGACAGGAAGCCACACTCTGCGATCACGATGGGTTTTGCCGTCTTTTTCAGAAGATAATAGCTGTCATTGCCTTTTTCCAGCCTTCTGTTATCGGGCTGAAGCACCTGGAATTCCTTCTGGATCATAGACGCAAGCATTCTGCTTCTTTCACTGGTCGCATAATAAAAGACCTGTGCCCCCTTTACGCTTTCCTGCTGATAGCTGTTCTGATGGATACTTACCACAAGTACCGGATCCGCTTCCTCGATAATTGCGATCCGGCGCTTCATATCCTGCACCTTTTTGTTGGAAACGTTTTCGTCATACAGTCCCCCATCTGTTTCCCTGGTCATCACCACCCGGATATCCTCTGCTTCCAGAAATGCTTTCAGCTTCTCTGCGATCTGCAGATTGACATCCTTTTCAAGTGCCTGGTTGATTCCCACCTTGCCAGGATCTGAGCCGCCATGTCCTGCATCCACTACCACACAGTACTTTGCCATTTTTCTGTTTTTTTTCCACACACCCTTCTCATCCTGCTCTTCCCCCCAGGAGCTGCCACTGTTCTGTGATCCCTCTTGAACGCTGTCCCCATATGTCTGCACCCTTATGGAAGACACATAGCTTCCAGCCCTTCCTGCTGTCAGAAACATGGAAAACAAAAGGATCCCTGTCATCACAAGCCGTAATATTCTGTTCTGGTTCTCTGTCATATTTCCAAACCATACCGCTCTTTTCCTAATATAAATATGAAAAAACAGCCGCCGGTATTCCCGGTGGCTGCTCCTTCTGCCCACATCTTTTCCTGCCTCAGAGAATCTGCTTTTCTCTTGCAGACTCTCTGTCATTTTCCTTTCATCTCTTCTGATATTCAGTGTTTATTTGTCCAGATACTCTCCGATCACATCCCAGATCTCCGGCTTTTCAAATCCGAGTCTCCACTCAGCCACGCCGCCGATTCCATAATTCTCCATAACATTCAGTTTGACCTTGATAGAATCTGCATCTTCCAGCCATACCTGATATCTGGAATCTCCACTGGTATACTCTCCATAATTCTGACAGGTAGTTTCATCCCACTCTGCTGTAATACCATGATTGCTGATAAACTGTTCAGCAGTCACCATATCCACTGCCTGGCTGCTGATCCCGTCTCCGGTCGTTTCCCAGATTCTTGTATAGAACGGGATCGCATTGATCACCTTCTCTGCCGGCACTTCCTTGACTGTCTGCGCTATACCGTCCTCCACATAATCAATAGATGCCACACTGCCGGCTTCCTTGCTGCCGGCATAATGCTCATCATACCCCATAACGATCACATAATCCGCTACGATTCCCTGCTCTTTACGGTCATAATAATCATTAAAATCTCTTGGTACATAGTTATCAACAGACAGAACCTTTCCATTCTTTCTGCATGCTACCGAAAGCTCCCTGATAAATTCCACGAAGTGCTCTCCGCAGTCCATGCTGAGCTGTTCGAAATCCACATTGATCCCATCAATTCCATAAGTAATAAGATCATTCATCAGACTGTCGATCAGCTTCTGTCTTGTTGTGGTGGATGACAGGATCTCATACATACTGATACTGTCCTTGTATTCAATATTTTCAATAAGTGCCCATACCTCAAGTCCCCTGTCGTGAGCCTTCTGCACATAGTCTGCACTGGCAAAGCTGGTATAGCCGCCTTCATTATCACAGAGCTTAAACCATGTCGGTGAAATCACGTTCAGATTCCCTGCGTTCGCTGTAACACTGTTAAAGGTATCATTTCCTCCTGCACTGGCAACAACATGCCAGCCGAGGTTGATCTTGTGATCCCTTGTCAGACTGGTATATTCCGGTTCCTGATAATCAGTGACCGGGATCGGCTGTTCACTCCGGATGCCGGTCAGTCTCTTATTTTCCACATAGCCGATCACTGAGTCTGCCGTTTTCACCTTGCTCCAGGTTTCCATCTGTTCCAGAACGGATACCTGGTCTCCCTTCTGTACATCAGTAAGGATCTCACTCTTGACGCCGCCCTTCACTCTGACCTGCGTATTTTTGCTGATGGATGCCACCTCGTAAGATGGCCATTCCGTTGTAAGCTGGATTCTGTAGGGATCCGTGAAAAGCTGGTAGGAAAAATTTGTATACTGTTTTATATAATCAAGCGCCACATAAAGGGTATCTCCCTCCCATATAGCTGCCGTATAGCCAAGTTCTTCACTTCCCTGTGCTGTCTCCTTCACACTGCTGCCGATACTGTTTCTTACAATATCCTCCGGCAGGGTATAAAGCAGCAGCCCTTCTCCCCCATCCACATAAAATCTGTCATTCAGATATTTATGGATCGTTGCCATATCAAGATAACAGATGCCGTCTGATATCCTGGCCTTTTCTTCCACGATCTCATCCTGCAGCACAATTGCTGCCTCCTGTGAACCGGTAATGCCATAGTAGGCGTTCAGGTCTGCCCTTTCCTTAGAATAGGAATATTTCTCCAGAATTCTGCTTCCAAAAGTCACGCCGCCTATGATTATAATAAGGACGATTGCGATTACTATGGGAATGATTTTTTTCTTCATGCCGCCTTTCCTCCAATCGCCCTATATTATAACAAACATTACTCTTACCGTCATTACAATTTTTGACTTTTTTTGCGGCTCAGAGATAAGTACATTTTCATCAGATTACCGCTTACCTGCATCCTTTCTGCCAGCATCTGTTATGCAGACATTTTACTTGTCCGCCGGATACAGGGGGCTGCCTGTCCTGACAGTCCGGTATGCAGATAAAGCAGTAACAGGAGGCTTATTTAAGAGAAATCCTGTCATATCTGATTTCTGTTATCTTTCCATTCTGATCAGTCACATAGTCAGGCATATACATGCTGTCCTCCATCACACAGTTCTGCTCAATGGATTTAAGTGATGCCGGAACGCCGTCCAGATAGAGCCTGACCCCTGTTTCCTCCCATTTTTTAAGGTTCTCATACAGAACCTGCGAAGACGTTTCATTTCGTTCTTCCATAAAGGATCCCTCCGCTTAGCTTCCAGACCATTCTTCCTGCAGATTGCTCCAAAAGGTTTTGTGGTATGTTGCTTCCACCCGGGAAATTTAATCTGAAAGCTGATTATAGTTTTTCATTTTCTGACGATAATAATAATGCTTTTGCAGAGATGCCGGATATGTATCAAACCAATACCGATTAGCGAAATTTCAGTGAATTATAACAGTGATCATCTGTTGGGGAAATATTCGCGACAGGCCTTGCACGAATGATAAGCCTGTAAGACATCTTCTCTTCCGGCTAAATAAACTAGAATGACATTCCGCCGGGAATCATATAAAAAATGAGAAGATTAGATTTTGCTTTGAAAATTAAATATAAACTCTACCATGCCTCCTTCTGACACAAGATTTATCCGGAAGCACCTCATATGCGCATTGTATCTCCCCATACTTTTTTGTGCAAGATATTATGTGCGTTGTTAATATTTTTTTTATTCTTTTTTTCTAAATTACGTGTTGCAGAAGTGGATTTATAAAATTTTTTTAAACTCGGTATGCTCCTATTGACTTAGATTCATGCAAAGTATAAAGTATAGATACATTAAGTTTATTGTCACCAAATTGCAGGATAACAGTATCTTAATAGTAAGGATGTGATAAATATGAAAATCGAAAAAGTAAACGACCACCAGATTCGCTGTACCCTGACCCGAGAAGATCTGGCAGACAGAGAACTCAAGCTCAGCGAACTCGCCTATGGCACTGAAAAGGCAAAGGATCTGTTCCGCGATATGATGCAGCAGGCATCATTTGAATTTGGGTTTGAAGCGGATGATATTCCTTTAATGATAGAGGCTATTCCCCTTAGTTCCGAATGTATCGTTCTGATCATCACCAAAGTGGAGGATCCGGAAGAGCTTGATACACGTTTTTCCAAGTTTGCCCCTTCCGTCCATGAAGATGCGGATGCAGCAGATACTGCAGAAGCTCTTGCTGAAAGCGCAGATGATGTGCTGGATCTGTTCCGCCGGGTACAGGGAAAGCAGTCAGATATTGCCGGTGAAAAGTCATCTTCTGATACCGGTACGAAAGAGCCTCTCCAGGATACCAGCAGCAAGATCCGTTCCATTAAGGAAGCTCTTCAGAAAAAACTGGCTGAGAATTCATCCATGGAGCTGACAAGACTTTATCTTTTCCATTCCCTGGATGAGGTTTTACGTCTTTCCCATGTCCTTTCAGGCTGCTATCATGGTGAAAACTCCCTGTATCGTCAGGAAGATGGCACCTACATTCTGGTTCTGTCCAAAAATGGACACACACCGGTGGAATTCAACAAAATATGCAATATTCTTTCCGAATACAGCAGTGCGGCCAAATCTGTTCCCGCCTCCGAGTCGTATCTGGAAGAGCACTATGAACCCGTCATCAAGAATGACGCCCTGCAATCGTTATCCTGCATGTAAATAGTGCAATCACAAAAGTCCTGCCATATGACAGACTTTTCTGTATATCAGAATATGAAAAGCCCTTCGGAGAAATCATATGTAATGATTTCCGGAGGGCTTTACTTTCCTATCTGATCATATCGGGATCCCGCTCCTACAGAGCTGCGATCCTGGTCATAAGGTCTTCAATATCCATTCCATGAACCATAGCTGCTTCCTCAAGGCTTTCTGCCTGTGCGGAGGGGCATCCAAGGCAATGCATGCCTGCTTCCATCAGAATAGGGGCAACTGCCGGATTCGTTCTTAAGATCTCGCCAATCGTCATGTCCTTTGTGATCTGTGCCATTTCCATACCTCCTTTTTATTCGCTGTCTGTTCAGTATAATACTTTCCTTTTCTTCTTTCAAGTATACGCTTTATTTTTCGTCTGATTTTACGTCTGTCGAATTCGTGTACAAAACCATGTACATTGCGCAAAACGGTTGACACTGACCCTTGCCTGGTAGTACACTTTTAACGTAAAGAACAGCATGGAATCAGTATAAATTCTGACTTCCCTGTTGATAATATTATTGTTTTACCGAGAAGGAGGTAAATTTTCATGGCAGAAGCATGGAGAGGCTTTAAAAAAGATGGCCATTGGGATGTAGACGTTAATGTACGTAACTTCATCCAGACCAACTACACTCCCTATGATGGGGATGAGAGCTTCCTGGAGGGTTCTACCGAAGCAACAGATAAGCTTTGGGGCAGACTGCAGGAGTTACAGAAGGAAGAGCGTGAGCACAACGGCGTTCTTGAATGCGAGACAGAGGTTGTATCCAGTCTGACCGCTTATGGCCCTGGATATATCGATGAGTCTATGAAGGATCTTGAGCAGATCGTTGGTCTGCAGACAGACAAGCCTTTAAAGAGAGCATTTATGCCTTATGGTGGTATCAAGATGGCTGAGGAAGCAGCAAGCACCTATGGCTATCAGGTAAACGAGAAGTTCCACAAGATCTTCAACGATTACCACAAGACACACAACCAGGCAGTATTTGATGCTTATACAGACGAGATGAAGGTTGCTCGTCATACACATATCGTTACAGGTCTTCCTGATACTTACGGACGTGGACGTATCGTAGGTGACTACAGAAGAGTTGCTCTGTATGGTATCGATTTCCTGATCCAGAAGAAGATGGATGACAAGAAGAACTGCGGTAACGGTACTATGGATGAGGAAACCATCCGTTTAAGAGAAGAAATCGCTGACCAGATCAAAGCTCTGAAGGGCATGAAGGAAATGGCTAAGATCTATGGCTATGATATTTCAGGTCCTGCTACCAATGCCAAGGAAGCTATACAGTGGTTATACTTCGGATACCTTGCAGCAATCAAGACACAGAACGGTGCAGCAATGTCCGTAGGACGTATCTCCACCTTCCTTGATATCTATATCAACAGAGACCTTGCTGAGGGTACTCTGACAGAGAAGGAAGCTCAGGAACTGATCGACCATATGACCATGAAGTTCCGTATGGTTAAGTTCGCCCGTATTCCTTCTTACAACCAGCTCTTCTCCGGTGACCCTGTATGGGCTACTCTTGAAGTTGCTGGTATCGGAATGGATGGCCGTCATATGGTTACAAAGAACGACTATCGTTTCCTTCATACTCTTGAAAACATGGGACCCAGCCCTGAGCCGAACCTGACAGTTCTGTACTCAAGCGCTCTTCCTGAGAACTTCAAGAAGTATGCAGCTAAGATTTCCGTTAACACATCTTCCATCCAGTATGAGAACGATGATGTTATGAAGCCTATCTGGGGCGATGACTACAGCATCTGCTGCTGTGTATCCGCTACACAGACTGGTAAGGAGATCCAGTTCTTCGGTGCTCGTGCTAACCTTGCTAAATGTCTCCTTTACGCTATCAATGGTGGTAAGGATGAGAAGCATCTTGATAAAGAAGGCAAGCATATGCAGTGCGGTCCTGAAATCGCACCTATTACTTCCGAGTACCTTGATTTCGACGAAGTTATGCACAAATATGATATCATGCTTGATTGGTGTGCAGCTCTGTATGTTAACATCCTGAACCTGATCCACTATATGCATGATAAGTATTATTACGAAGCAGCAGAGATGGCTCTGATTGATACTGACGTAAGAAGAACATTCGCTACCGGTATTGCAGGACTTTCTCATGTAGCAGACTCTCTGTCCGCTATCAAGTATGCTAAGGTTAAAGTTATCCGTGATGACCAGGGCTGCGCTGTTGACTTCAAGACAGAAGGCGAGTTCCCTAAGTATGGTAATGATGATCCAAGAGCTGATGAGTTCGCTGTATGGCTTCTTAAGACCTTCATGGAGAAGATCAAGAAGAACAAGACCTACAGAAATTCTGAGCCTACAACATCTATCCTGACCATTACTTCCAATGTTGTTTATGGTAAGGCAACCGGTGCACTTCCTGATGGAAGAGCTGCTTACACACCTTTTGCTCCTGGTGCTTCACCGTCTTACGGTGCAGAGCAGTGTGGACTTCTTGCTTCCCTGAACTCTGTTGCTAAGCTTCCTTATGAGTATGCTCTGGATGGTATTTCCAATACACAGACTATGGCTCCTTCAGCACTTGGCCATGATCTTAACGAGCAGAAGAATACTCTGGTTGGCGTTCTTGATGGTTACTTCGATCGTGGAGCTCATCACCTCAACGTTAACGTATTTGGTACCGAGAAGCTGTTAGATGCACAGGCACATCCTGAGAAGCCTGAGTACGCAAACTTCACCATCCGTGTATCTGGTTATGCTGTTAAGTTTATCAGCCTGACCAAGGAACAGCAGGATGATGTTATTGCAAGAACCTGCCATAAGAGCCTTTAATCTTTAGCAGGCTTACAGCAAAGACAAATACAGGGGGTCGGGCATAAGCCCGGCCCCTTTTTCAGAAATTGTTACTATATTAATTATCCCCATGGCTGCCAGCACGGCAGAGAAAGGACACTATGATCAAAGGTAGAATTCACTCATTAGAATCATTCGGAGCTGTAGATGGCCCCGGTATCCGTTATCTCATTTTCTTAAAGGGCTGCAATATGCGGTGTATGTACTGTCACAATGTAGACACCTGGAATCCGGAGACGGATAATCTGATGACTGCCGATGAACTTTTGGACAAGGCAGAACGTTTCCGCAGCTACTGGGGCAAAGAAGGCGGCATCACTGTCAGTGGCGGTGAAGCCCTATTACAGATTGATTTTCTGGTAGATCTTTTCCGTAAGGCTCATGAGCGTGGTATCAATACCACGCTGGATACCTCTGCACAGCCTTTTACTAGAGAAGAGCCTTTCTTCTCCAAGTTTAATGAATTGATCAAATATACTGATCTTGTTATGCTTGATATCAAACACATTGATGACGCTGAACATATCAAACTCACAGGTCATACCAACAAGAATATTCTTGACTGTGCGAGATATCTGTCTGATCAGGGTATTAATATGTGGATCCGTCATGTCCTTGTTCCAGGTATTACAGACAATGATGTGTATCTTAAAAAGACACGGGAATTTATCGATACCCTGAAGACTGTAACTAAGGTTGAAGTTCTTCCCTATCACACATTAGGTGCTTATAAATGGAAGGAGCTGGGCATTCCCTATAAGCTTGAAGGCATTGATCCTCCAACTCCGGATCGCATCAAAAATGCAAAAGATATCCTGGAATTTACCAGATAATTAATGATAATTTTTCGAAATAAGCTTGTAATAGCTTCGCTTTTATATTACAATACACTTAAGTTTTATTGATTAAATGGTATCAACAATATCACTTGATACCCGTAAATAAGGAGGATAAAATTATGGCATATGTAATCGGTGATTCTTGTATTTCCTGTGGTGCCTGTGCAGCACAGTGTCCTGTAAGCGCTATCGCAGAAGGCGATGGCAAGTTCGAAATCGACAAGAATACTTGTATCAGCTGTGGTTCCTGTGCAGGCGGATGCCCTGTTGGAGCTATCTCTGAAGAGTAATCTGAAATCTGAATTTTACAGACAGATAAGAGAAGCGTTCAATCATACGATTGAACGCTTTTTACTTAGAAAAAATCCGCCTTTCTTCTTTCCAGCCTTTTCATCCGCAGAAGGCACTCTTTCCTCTGCCTGTCCACATACTTCCTGTACCTTCTGTTCTGGCATTTTCCGCTTCTGTGCAAATAATGTAATCTCATCTGCAGAAGGCTCTGTACTGCCTTTATTCTTCTTTTCCCACCGTTTTCCCTTGCTTCTTACACGGAGAAGCTCATCAAGCTGTCTGTAGTATTCCTCCTGTCGTCTGATCTGCTGCCCATCTCTTTCCTCTTCCCTTTCCTCCTGCTGCCGGAACTGATAATCCAGTTCTTTTAATATGCTTTCCTTGATATCGTCACACATTTCCCTGTTATTACTTCTTACTGCCTCGGCAATCATATTCTGCAGAAGCTGCTGCAGGCGCAGGCTCTTTGCCTCTCTGCTTTCCTCAGGAACAGGCATGAATTCTCCTTTATTCACCATTACCACATGACGTTTCATTCCCTCCTGTTCCTCTCTCATCAGAACATTCCGGATTGCTTTCAGCTGCAGTCCCTGTTCTTTTAGATCGCGTACCTCCTGAAATCTTCTGATATCATCTTCTGTATAATAGCGGTGCCCCATCTCATTTCTTTTGATCGGAAGCTTCAGTTCCTCCTCCCAGTATCTCAGTACATGGGATTCCACCTGTACCCTCTTCGCTGCATCGGAAATCAGATATGTTTTTTCTGCCTGTTTCATTTTTTCCTCCTTTTATACAAAAAAGAGAACGGACTTCTTTTGTCTGTTCTCTTTCGTAATCATAATCCATATTGTTATATAAATAGTCAGCCTCTGTATTTTTACCGCTCCATATTGGCAAACTTGGTATAATCTGGCAGCCATACCAGCTCTACCGTACCAATAGGGCCGTTTCTCTGCTTGGCTATAATGATCTCTGCGATTCCTTTCTTATCGGTATCTTTATTGTAATAATCATCACGGTAAATAAACATAACAACATCGGCATCCTGCTCAATCGCTCCGGATTCACGCAGGTCAGACAACATAGGTCTGTGATCCGGTCTCTGCTCTACTGCACGGCTGAGCTGTGACAAGGCGATTACAGGGACTGACAATTCTCTTGCCAGTGCTTTCAGCGAACGCGAAATATCAGAAATCTCCTGCTGTCTGGATTCACTGCCTCTTCCGCCTCCACTCATGAGCTGCAAGTAGTCGATAATGATCATTTTCAGATCATGATCCATCTTATACTTCCGGCATTTGGATCGCAGCTCTGCGATGCTGATACCAGGTGTATCGTCGATGATCAGATTGGACTGTCCGATCACTCCTGCGCTTTCTATCAGCTTCTCCCACTCCATATCAGTCAGATTACCTGTACGAAGGTGCTGGGAATCCACTCGGGACTCCAGGGAGAAAAGACGGTTCACAAGCTGTTCCTTACTCATTTCCAGACTGAATATAGCTACTGTCTGATTCAGCTTAAAAGCCACATGCTGGGCAATATTTAACACAAAGGCAGTTTTACCCATAGAGGGTCTTGCAGCCACCAGAACAAGGTCAGCAGGCTGCATACCGGCTGTCTTATAATCAAGATCCAGGAAACCTGTTGCAATTCCCGTTACATTCCCCTGATTTCTGGAAGCCTTTTCGATCCTGTCCATGGCATTCATGACAACCTGGCGGATCGGCACATATTCACCGGTATTTCTCTTCTGTACCAGTTCAAATACTTTTTTCTCTGTGCTTTCCAGGATCACTTCCAGATCTTCCTTACCAGCATAACATGTATTTTCAATCTCCTGATTCAGGCGGATCAGTTTCCGAAGTGTCGATTTCTCTGCCACAATACCGGCATAGTACTTTACATTGGCAGAAGTTGTGACCGAGCGCATGATATCACGGATAAAATCAAGACTCACCATCTCGGGAGGGACATCCTTCGCTCTCAGCCTGTCCTGCAGTGTAACCGGATCTACCGCTTTTCCCTGATCATTCAGCTCCACCATGGTATCAAAAACTACCCCATACTGCTTACTGTAAAAATCATCCCCAGTAAGCATTTCAGATGCCACCGATATTGCTTCCTTATCCATGATCATAGAGCCGACCACAGCCTGCTCAGCTTCCATATTCTGTGGTAACACTCTTTTTAAAAGCGCCTCTTCTGCTGCCATTACCTGCTTCCTCTTACCTTATTTTGCTTCTGTAACCTTAACCTTCAGCTTACCTGTTACCTTGGGATGAAGCTTAACAGACACTTCATACACGCCAAAGCTTTTTATTGCCTCCGGAAGCTGGATCTTCTTTTTATCGATCTCCTTACCACACTGCTGTTTGTAAGCAGCTGCAATTTCTTTCGTGGAAACAGATCCAAAGGTTCTTCCGCCTTCTCCGGCTTTAATAGAAACCACGACTTCTTCCCCGTCCATTATTTTCGCAAATGCCCTGGCCTCTTCCAGCTGTTCCTTAGCCACTTTTTCATCATTGGCATTTTTCAGTTTCAGGTCATTCAGATTAGCACCATTTGCTTCTATGCCTAGCTTCTTTGGCAGCACATAGTTTCTGGCATAGCCATCATTAATGTCAACAACCTGTCCCTTTTTTCCAAGTGCTTTTACATCCTGTGTCAAAATTACTTTCATCTGTATCCTCCTTCCGGTGATCACTCCAGCACGAGCTCACCGTCTTCGATCATTGTATCCAGCGTTGCCTTCAGAATTCCGATTGCTTCCGAAATAGAAATACCTGACAGCTGGCAGCCTGCCGTATTCAGGTGTCCGCCTCCACCCATCTTCTCCATAATGATCTGCACATTGATCTCATCAATAGACCTCGCACTGACAAAAATCTGATTCTGATATTCTGTCATGATAAAGCTTGCTTTGACTCCTCTGATATTCAGAAGCTCATTAGCTGCCTGTGCACCTACAATCGTAGGACTTTCTATATCTTCACTGGTGCATGTGGAAATTGCGAAGGCATTCCTGTAAATTTCCGCCTGGCTGACAGCATCTGCTTTCGCTTTATACTCAATAGCATCCTCACGGAACAGCTTGCGGACTCTCGTCACATCTGCACCGTTCCTTCTAAGAAACGCTGCTGCCTCAAAAGTCCGGACGCCTGTCTTACCCATAAAGTTATTGGTATCGATCATAATGCCGGAATACATACAGTCTGCTTCCTCAGGAGAAATTCTGATATTATCTCCTATATACTGTAAGATCTCAGAAACCATTTCGCAGGCCGAGGAAGCATATGCCTCAACATAAGACAATGTTGCATTCTCAATAATTTCTGTTCCCTGCCTGTGATGATCCAGCACAACAATTGATTTACACAACCTGAGCAGATCCGGGAATTCTGTGATACTTGGTTTATTCACATCCACAACCACAAGTGCCGTATTTCCACCCGCATATTCAAGTGCCTGCTGGTTGTTGATTATCATATTCTCATAGTCTTCATTATGCTGAAAGAGCTCTACCATGGGCTTAATGCCCTTTCCTACCTCATTCAGTACAATGTGGGCTTCCTTCTCCAGAATACGTGCAATCCGGTAAATGCCCACCGCTGCACCGAAGCTGTCTGCATCCGGAAGCCTGTGCCCCATGATAAGAACCTGATCCTTGCCAGATATAATTTCCCTGAGAGCCTGTGCCTTTACTCTGGCCTTTACTCTCGTGTTCTTCTCTACCTGCTGGCTCTTGCCACCAAAGTAGATCGTATTCTCCGGTGTCTTGACTACCGCCTGATCACCACCTCTTCCAAGAGCAAGATCGATCGCATTTCTGGCAAATTCATAGTTCTGTGCATAGGAAAGTCCATCCAGTCCCAGCCCGATGCTGATCGTTACTGCCATCTCATTTCCAATATTAACAGTCTTGACATCATCCAGCAGGTCAAATTTATTCTCCCGGAGGATCGTGACAGATTTTTTCCGGAGAATGACCATATACTTGTCCTTCTCGATCTTCTTGCAGATTCCATCGAAAGCGGCAATATATTTATTCACTTTCCGGTCAATAAGCGCAGTCAGAAGCGACCTTCTGACCTCCTCTACACTATCAAGTGCTTCCTCATAATTATCCAGATAGATCATTCCTACAGCAAGACTCTGATCGTCTACCTCCTGCAGGGCAATCTTAAGTGCGGTTTCATCAAACAGGTAAAACGCGATCAGGCAGCCATCATATCCTTCTCCATCGATAATATCACTGTTCTGCGCCATCTCCCTCATGGAAATTTTGCGCATCCTCACCTCATAATTCCGGTCTTCAAATGCAATGGGAAATGATACCTCATCTTCCTCATCCGGAAGCTTCTCTCTGGTGATTGACGGAAACAGAGATGTAATGGACTTACGGTATCCCTTTTCCTTATGTACGACCTCTTCGAATCTGGCATTAGTCCAGATGATCCGTCCTTCCTCATCCAGCATGGCATAAGGCAGCTCCAGCTCCCGGAGCAATACCTTCTGGATCTGCCCATACTGAGTCGCAAAGCTCACAAGTTCATTCATGATAATAGGCTTATTATAAAGCTGCAGCAATACTGTAATTCCAAAATAAAAAAGGGTAAAGCAGGTAAGGACGAGTCCTGAGGGCACGTCCAGGATATACACCAGAAGATTTACTGCAACCAGTAAAAATCCCAGATACAAAGAAGTCTGCGTATAGCTCTTCAGCCTTCCCTTTAACTTCATATTTCTTTTTTTAGAAGCCATTTCAATACCTCTGTAAAAACCAGATTCTTTCCTAACATAACACTGTATCAGTATATCATTTTTCCGGGAAAGTTTCCACTCTATTCTTCTTCCTCATTCTGACCTTTTCCGACAGAGTACCATGGTCATATCAGCCAGGATAATACCATGGCATTACTGAAAAGCCACAAAAGAAAAGCCTCTGAGTACTTGTATTGCAATACTCAAAGGCTTATATTTCTTTATCTGTCCTGGTTCAGGAATTAGTCCTGAACGTAAGGCATAAGAGCGATATGACGCGCTCTCTTGATTGCTACTGTCAGAGCTCTCTGATGCTTTGCACAGTTTCCAGTGATTCTTCTGGGAAGGATCTTTCCTCTCTCAGATACATATCTCTTTAACTTGGCTGTATCCTTGTAATCGATCACATTATCTTTACCACAGAATACGCATACTTTCTTTCTTCTGCGAATTCCGCCTTTTCTTCTCATAGGAGAATCGGATTTCTCTGTTTTATTATATGCCATAATAAATTGCCTCCTGTCTTATTTTGCAGCTGACGCCGCAACCCATTAGTTAAATGGCAGCTCCTCGTCGATTCCATCCGGAATGTTCATGAAACCGTCACCGGCACCTGAAGGTTCAGGCGCTCTGTTTCCTCCACCGGTATAACCCCCGTCACTACCGGAACTGTTTTTGCTTTCAGCAAATTCCTGCTCTTCTACCACAACCTCTGTCGTGTAGACTCTGACACCATCCTTGTTGGTATAGCTGCCTGTCTGGATACGACCGGTAACAGCAACCTTGGTTCCCTTTCTGAAATACTTCTCTGCAAATTCACCTGCACGTCCAAAAGCCACGCAGTTAATGAAGTCTGCTGTCTGTTCATCAGAATTGTTACGGTTAAACCTGCGGTCTACAGCAAGTGTGTATCTGGCTATTGCCAAAGCATTCTCACCCTGTGAATATCTCACCTCTGGATCTCTTGTCAATCGACCCATAAGTATTACTTTGTTCATGTGTCCCTCTCTTTGGAAGTACTATAGTGTACTTTCTATACCTCGTCCTGTTTTACGATCAAAAATCTGAGAACGTTGTCCATGATGCGGATACGGTTTTCAATTTCAACCGGTGCAGATGTCTCAGCGTCGAACTGAATGAAGTAATAGAATGCGTCTTTCATCTTCTGGACTTCATAAGCCATTCTCTTCTTACCCCAGTCGTCAACGTTGGTAACAGTACCGCCAAATCTCTCGATCAGCGCCTTGCACTTGTCAACTACTGCTGCTCTTTCATCATCCTCGATTTTCGCACTTACAACAACGGCTAATTCATATTTGCTCATGCTTCTACCTCCTTTTGGTCTCTGGCCCCTGTCTTCTATTTACAGGAGCAAGGAATTTGTAATTTGCCTTATGCATTCGCTGCATAATCAGGCATTTTCAACATACCACGGATTAAAATGATACCACAAAAACCACCCCTTGGCAAGCCTTTATCTTATAATTTCTTTGATATTTTTCTCTATCTGCTTTCTCGGCGACATGATCTGATGGCTGCATCCACAGCACTTCAGCCGGAAGTCTGCCCCGATCCTCAGGACCTCCCATTCATAGCTGCCACAGGGATGTTTTTTCTTAAGTCTCAGTACATCTCCTACCCTGACATCCATAATCTGCTCCTTATAACTGTGAAAATATTTCTCCGATACTTCCTGTTACCACAAGATCTGCCATCTGATCTCTTGCCGTAGGTGTCTTGTTAATCAGGATCAGCTTATTTCCCCTGTAATAATCAATCAGCCCTGCTGCCGGATAAACAACCAGTGATGTTCCTCCCACGATCAGCACGTCTGCTTCCCTGATATATCTGACAGCCTTTTCCAGTGTTTCCTGATTCAGCCCTTCCTCATACAGAACCACATCTGGCTTGACTGGGCCTCCACACTTTTCACACCTTGGAACTCCGTCAGTATGCAGCACATATTCTGCATCATAAAAAGCTCCGCAGTCCTCACAATAGTTCCTGAGTACGCTTCCATGAAGCTCCAGTACTTCCTTACTGCCTGCCGCCTGATGCAGTCCATCAATATTCTGGGTGATTACAGCCTTCAGTTTTCCTTCCTTTTCCCATTCAGCCAGCTTCCGGTGTGCCGCATTTGGCTTTGCAGAAAGGCAGAGCATCTTGTCCTTATAAAAACGGAAAAATTCTTCTGGTTTTCTTCTATAGAAGGTATGACTCAGGATTGTTTCCGGCGGATAATCATATTTCTGATGATACAATCCATCTACACTTCTGAAATCCGGTATCCCACTTTCCGTTGAAACTCCGGCTCCACCAAAAAAAACAATATTGTTACTTTCACCGATGATCTTCCTTAACTGTTCTACCTCATTCACGCCATTCCCTCCTTACAAATTCCCATAAATGAAATCCTTCATTACTCCGAAGAATTCCCGGAGCATATTGTTCGCCATCAGAACCGGATCTCCCTTGGCTGCAAGACCGCAGACTTTCTGATAACCTAATTTTTCAGCAAGCCTTCTGGCGCGGAACATATGGAAATTATTGCTTACAATACAGACGCTGTCCTGCTCCCTGTCCAGGAATTCCGCTGAATACTTAAGATTCTGCACAGTATTTACGGATTGATCCTCTCTGATGATCCTTTCCTTTTCTATGCCCCGTCCTGCCAGATAATCATACATTCCCTGTGCCTCTGAGATTATTTCATCGCTGCCCTGACCTCCGGACACGATCACTTTCGTATCCGGATTCTCCTCCAAATAATCATAGGCCGCATCCAGCCGGTACTGCAGTACTCTGGATGGTCCGTCCGGTTTCATCTGTGCTCCAAGGACGATCAGATAATCGCAGCCACTTTCTCCCCTCTGCACATATCCTGTAAAAATCATTCCTTCTACAACGACAAAAAGAACTGCTCCAATACCAACCAGTATCAGAAACAGTCTTTTCAGCCACATTGGCAAATATTTCGTAAAGATCCCTGCTCTTACAGACAGGGCAGATAAAAACGAGCACAGTGCCAGAAACAACCAGATAAAATAAAAGCTGGTTCCATGCCCGGCAACTGCCACTACTATAAAATAGAATAAACAAATACAGCCAAGCAACATAAGAATCAGATACATCTCGTAGATCCTCTTACAACTAATTCTCCATCAAATATTTTATGTTGACATTCTGCTTTTTTCAAGATCATGTCAAATAAAAGCTTCATCGTCTCCTGTGCTATCTTTTCACCGGGCTGTTTGATCGTAGTCAGGGAAGGATTCACATATCCTCCAATGTTTACTCCGTCAAATCCTGCAAGTGACATATCCTCAGGCACTCTGAGTCCCTCTTCTGCCAGTGCCTTTCCGGCACCGATCGCCATGATATCGGAAATAGCATAAATAGCTGTACATTCTATCTTTTTCTGCAAAAAATCTTTCGTAACCGCATAACCATTTTCCAGTGAAAAATCTTTAATATCTGGTCTGGTGGCCAGCATCAGCTCTTCTCTCACAGGAATCCCGTGATCCGATAATGCTCTCTGATATCCCCGAAGGCGAAGCATACTGATAGATTCTGTCATTCCCTTTTCGTAGATGATCGCAATATTATGATGTCCCTGACGGATCAGGTAATCCGTCATCTTATAGCTTTCCTTTTCATCATCCACACATACAGAAGAATATAGATTCCTGCTGTAGCTGGTTGGAACCGCTCCTGCTGTACTCAGGACAAAGGGTACATGAAGCTGTTCCAGCTTCTTTTCATTATTTTCAAAATAACCACCCAGGAATACAATCCCCCGGAGTCTCTTTTCCTTTACCAGCTCCAGTGCAGCGTCTACCTGATCCTCCATAAACCCTACATGATGAAGCACCAGAGAATACTTTTTCTTTTTGCATTCCGCTTCCATATCCTTAATCATTTCATTGAAAAAAGAATTGTCGATACCTTTTACGAGAACCGCAATCGCCTTAGCATCCTGGCGCTTCAGGTTCCGTGCACTGTTATTCGGGATATAGTTATTCTCCTTGATCACACTCAGGATCTTATCCCTGGTCTCCGGATTAATATCTGGGTGGTTATTTAAGGCCCTTGATACGGTGCTTACACCCACACCGCAGATTCTGGCCACGTCTTTAATGGTAATTTCACTCATGTATCAGAGCCTTCCATACAGCTTAGTAATCTTTCTGATCTCCTCTGCAAGTTCCCCGGTAAATGCATCTGCCTTCATCCGCCACTTCCAGTTATTTCCAAGCGTTGACGGTGTATTGATTCTTGCCCTGGAATCCAATCCAAGATAGTCCTGCATCGGAATGATCGCCGTATCTGCCACACTTGCAAGAGCCGTACGGATCATCGCTGTATGGATCTTGCCCTGACCTCTGCCCTTCATATCCAGATAATTTCTGCAAAAACGCCTGTCTTTTGCAGAAAGTGCCGTAAACCAGCCTTCTGTTGTGTCATTGTCATGGGTACCGGTATATACTACACAATTCTTCGTATAATTGTGTGGCAGATAATCACTCTCTTCCCTGGAATCAAAAGCAAACTGTAATACCTTCATTCCCGGATAGCCTGTCTTTTTTACTAATTTTAACACAGAAGGAGTCAAAAATCCAAGATCTTCTGCAATAATTTCCTTTTTGCCGAGCGCTGCCTTCATCGTTTTAAACAAATCATATCCAGGTCCCGGCTCCCATTGTCCATTTTCTGCTGTCGGCTCTCCGTAGGGAATCGCATAGTATTCATCGAATCCACGGAAATGATCAATCCTGAGTACATCGTATTTCTCAAAGGTCGCTTCCAATCTGTTCAGCCACCAGGCATAGCCCGTTTCCTTATGATATTCCCAACGGTACAGCGGATTTCCCCAGAGCTGTCCTGTTGCAGAAAATCCATCAGGCGGGCAGCCTGCCACTGCGATCGGGTTGCAATTTTCATCAAACTGGAAAAGTTCAGGATTTGCCCATGCATCCGAACTGTCAAATGCTACATAAATCGGGATATCTCCAATGATCTTTATACCATTTTGATTGGCATATGCCTTCAGAGCCTTCCATTGTTTTGCAAACAAATACTGCTGGAACTGGTAAAACTCTACTTCATCTGCATATTCCTTCTGATATTTCTTAAGTGCTTCCGGCTTCCTGAGTTTGATATCCTCATCCCACTCTACCCAGCAGGTATTGTTAAAATGTGTTTTTACTGCCATATACAAAGCATAATTATCCAGCCAGTCCTTATTTTCCAGGACAAAAGACTGAAACTCCACATTATCCTTAATGTGGCTGTTCTCATATGCTTTTCTCAGCAATATAAATCTGTTTTTATAAAGCTTTTCATAATCAACATATTCCTCATTGTCACCAAAATCACAGGAAGTACAGTCTTCCCTGGTCAGATACCCATCTTCTACAAGATCATCAAGACTGATAAAATATGGATTTCCTGCAAAAGAGGAAAATGACTGATAAGGAGAATCTCCGTAACTTGTAGGTCCAAGAGGAAGAATCTGCCAGTAAGACTGCCCTGCTGCCTTAAGTTTATCTATAAATTCATATGCCTCCCCGGAAAAGCACCCGATCCCATATGCTGACGGCAAACTGGAAACCGGAAGCAATATACCGCTCTTTCTCATTTTCCTTTTCTCCTCCTAACCCTTTACTGCTCCTGATATAACACCCTCTATGATGTATTTCTGGCAGAATCCATAAAACAAAATGATCGGGATAATAGCCAGCACGATCATAGCCATCATTGCTCCCATATCAATGGCTCCATAACCACCCTTCAGATACTGGATTGCAATCTGGATCGTCTTATATTTATTGATTTTTAGTACCAGGTAAGGTAACAGATAATCATTCCATACCCACATGGTTTCCAGAATCGCTACTGAAATTGCTGTCGGCTTCATAATCGGAAATACGATCTTGAAATACGTCTGAACCGGATTACACCCATCGATCATGGCTGATTCCTCAATTTCAAGCGGTATGGATCTTACAAATCCACAGAACATAAATACCGCAAGTCCGGCTCCAAACCCTAGATATACGATAATGATTCCCACAGGGTTTCCGAGATGCAGCATATCTGCGATTTTGGAAAGAGTAAACATAACCATCTGAAATGGTACGATCATAGAAAAAGCAAACAGATAATAAATACCTGTCGTCCATTTATTCTTTACCCTTGAGATATACCAGGCACACATAGATGTACAGAGTACGATCACAAATACAGAGCCAACTGTAATAAATAGCGTATAACCAAATGCCCTGAAAAAATCTGTCTTCTGAATACCGTTTATATAATTCTCAATTTTAACAAAAGATTTGGCATCAGGCAATGCAAATGGTCTGTTACTGATAAATATTTTCCTTTTAAAGGAATTCATAAGTACAATTACGATCGGCATTATATATGCTATTGAGATTAATGAAAATATTAAAGTCAAAACCCATCCATGTTTTGCTTTTCTTACATTTGACATTATGCCTGCACCTCCTTACTTCTCGTAAGCTTAAGCTGGATCAGTGCGATCACTGCCACAGCCAGGAAGAAGATGACTGCCTTCGCCTGGCCAACACCTTCCCATCCGGTACGTCCGTAGAATGTGTTATAAATATTCAGGGCAAGCAGTTCTGACTTATTGGAAGGCTCTCCTGCCGTCAATGCCAGGTTCTGGTCATAAAGCTTAAAAGCATTCGTCAGTGTCAGGAATGTACATATGGTAATTGATGGCATAACCATCGGAATAGTCACATAACGCAGAAGCTGTCTGTTTGTTGCTCCATCAATCTTTGCTGCTTCGATCAGTTCTCCCGGAATATTCTGGATTCCTGCCACATAAATGATCATCATATAACCGACCTGCTGCCAGTTCATAAGGATCAATAACCCGAAAAATCCATAGGCAGAACTATATGTCAGTGTTCTGTTAAAATGAAGAAGAATTCCGTTGAAGATCAGCTGCCAGATATATCCAAGGATAATACCACCGATCAGGTTAGGCATAAAGAATACCGTCCGAAATACGTTGGTTCCCCGAATTCCCTTTGTAAGCAGCATAGCTACCAGAAAAGCCAGCACATTAATGGTGATCACAGATGCTACTGTGAAAAGTGATGTATACCACAGCGCATGGGTAAATGTCTTATCTCCCCATATCCTGATATAGTTCTTTAACCCCACAAAGGTACTATCGGTTACGGTAGTAAATTCACAAAATGATAAATAAACACCCAATACGAAGGGAATTACAAAACCGATTGTAAATGCCAGCAATGTAGGCAATGCAAAGATCGGAAAATATTTTTTGATTGCTTTTTCCATATGCCTTCTCCTTGTTTTGAAAAGGGTGGGCAGATAGCGAAACTGCCCACCCAAAACCTATTTCTTTATCTTAATCTGTCATTCTCCTACAGATTAGTTATTTGCTGCTGCATACTCTGATGCCCAGCCATCAACGAATGCTGTTACAACACCATCCCAGTTACCAGTTCCCTGTGCATACTCAAGAAGTGCGCTTCCTACACCATTCTTCCACTCTTCAGAAGGCATTGTGGTGAAGGTCCATGCTACAGAGGTCTTTCCGGAGGATACATAATCGTTAGCGATGTTGATCAGAGGATTGGTTGCCGGATAGTTATCAAATGCCTTGAAAGGACAAACAAATCCCATATCCTGTGAAAGTGCTGTACATCCTTCTTCAGAAGTTACAACCCACTTTAAGAAATCCAGAGTTGCCTGAATATCAGCTTCTGATGCATTCTTGTTTACACACCAGTAGTTCTCACTACCTGTACAGAGTCCCTGATTTTCTTCTCCCTCTACACCGATGTAAATAGGAAGCATTCCAAGGGATTCATCAGACATACCATTGGTGGAAAGATCATTATATGCCCATGTACCATTCTGGTAGAACACAGCTTCACCAAGTGCAAATTCAGCTGTTGCATCTTCACCTGTCTTGCTGGAAAGAACTGCAGGATCACAGGTTGCATCTGTAATATACAGATCCCAGATTGCCTTATAGTTATCAAGATAGGTTCCTTTGATTGCAGGAGTTGAGCTGATACCATCTTCCTTATATTCATAATAGATAGGAAGGTTAGCAAGATGGGTCTTGAATCTCCAGTCAGAGCTTGAATCCATACCTGCAGATGTGAAAGCACCCTTTACTCCAAGATCATCCTTGTTCTCCTGAATACTGTCTGCTACTGCTTTCAGCTTGTCAAAGGAATTGATCTCATCAACACTCTTTACTACTGCGTAGTCCTTTCCGAAATATGTATTCAGGATATCTGCATTGTAAATGATACCATAGGTTTCTACAACATAAGCAATACCCTTAACTTCATCGCCATCCTTTAATGCAAAGTCATCACTCTTTAATTCTTTGTAAACATCTGTGTCAGAAAAATCAAGGCAATAATCTTTCCATGATGCAAGACCAACAGGACCATTTACCTGGAACAGTGTAGGTGCATCTGTCTTAGCGATCTCTGATTTCAAAGTAGATTCATAAGTACCGGATGCTGCTGTCTGAACATCAACAGGAACACCTGTCTGCTCTGTATACTTAGCTGCCAGAGCTGTCCAATCATCTGCCTGCTCGGGCTTGAAATTCAGGTAATATACCTTACCCTCTCCAGCAGATGCTGTTTCTTCTGCAGCTTCTGTCTCTTCTGCAGCTTCTGTTTCCTCTGCGGCTGCATCTGTGCCCTCTGTGGCTGTATCAGTTGTTGCAGATGTATCTGCGCTTCCCCCGCAGCCTGCAAGTAACGATACTGCCATTGCTGCACATAACAATGTGCTTACCAGTTTCTTTTTCATAATCTTCATACCTCTCTTCTTAAAGCTTGAAATAAAGTGATTAGTTTCATACTGGAAACGTTTTCGGTATCGTTATCGGTAACGTTTCCGGTACTGTGATTGAATAATAACATAATCCGTTTTATTTGACAATAGTTTTTTTCGTAAATTATCACAGCTTTCCGTTTTTTTGTACAATATAAATAATTATGATTTTCTATTTTTATGCATATTTAATGATACTTTCTGTTTCTCATAAAGAAAAAGCCTGCAGTGATAAACTGTAGGCTTCCTACTCCACCCATAAGTCTATTGCTATTAATCAGATTCAGGCAAAAAAGATCTCAGAATATAAATTCTGAGATCCAAAGAGGCGCGAACCGGATTTGAACCGGTGATAACGGTGTTGCAGACCGGGGCCTTACCACTTGGCTATCGCGCCATATTATTAAATTATCATCGCCTTTTTGAATGACTCCAACGGGAATCGAACCCGTGTTACCGCCGTGAAAGGGCGATGTCTTAACCGCTTGACCATGGAGCCTTCTTTTCCTTTTTTAAACAGCTCCGCTGTTTCCTTAAGGCTTCACACCTTAAACTCCCCGAGTAGGGCTCGAACCTACAACAACTCGGTTAACAGCCGAGTGCTCTACCATTGAGCTATCGAGGATTACTCTAAAAGGTTTTCATACCTTCAAAACCGAACATCAAATCTCATATCTTTCCGCAATTCCTGGATA
>QULQ01000049.1 GCA_003490145.1 Lachnospiraceae bacterium OM04-12BH | reverse complement strand
AATACCTGATCCTTGTCATCCTGATCAATTCCAAGATACCGTTTTGTGATCTGATAGGAGGAATGATTATAGATATCCATCAGCATGGCAGGGGGCACACTCTGCTTCCAGGCGTGATAGCCAAAGGTCTTGCGAAGGGAGTGGCAGCTGATATGCTCTGGCAGGCCTGCATGGACGGCGGCTTTTTTGATTATGCGGTAGGCCTGGTAGCGGCTTAGGGGGCTGCCTTTATACTTATGGCTTGGAAAAAGAGCATCATCTGGATCCAGACTGGTAAGGTGGCATGCGGATAAAGCCTGCTGGACCTCCTGGTTTATATATATGGAAGTATTTTTCCCGGTTTTCTTCTCCGTAATTTCAATGTGCCTGTTAAAACAATGCTGCTGGAAATCCCATACATCTGCGATGTGGAGCCGGAGGATATCCGAAATCCGGAGGGCGGTATTAAGACCAAGGATAATAAGGGCATAATTGCGGCTGTCAGGTGAAACCTCCTGATAATATTTTTTGAATTGTTCCAGCTGCTTTACTGACTTGATCGGCTGTGTTGTACTCATAAAATCTTTTCTCCTTTCAGGCATACTGCCAATGTCTATTTTCCGGACAGGACACAGATATTGCAAACAATTTACTGGAGCAATAATGAAACATTTGATTACAGAATGTTTCATTTTTGAAAAAGGAAAGCAGGGAGGCTTGGCTGGAGGCTTTAGGTCCATGGAGCAGCAAAGCAGGATACCAGCGGACAGGGAGGTTAAGGATGTTAAGACTGACAGTAAGCACAGAAGAATACTTGATGATCGGTGACAACGTGAAGATCGTGTTCCTTGGCGGAACGAAGAACCATCTCCGC
>QULQ01000048.1:383-903 GCA_003490145.1 Lachnospiraceae bacterium OM04-12BH | reverse complement strand
ACAAATCCCATATTCTTTAATTCGTTTTCCAGTTCATCCAGTTTTTTATAAATCTGAAATGTCCCTTTTTCTGTATAAAATACATTTTTGTGAAGCTCTGTTTCTATATAAATGATGTCATCTGCATAAAGTTTTATCGTTCCTTCCACAAAACGAAATTCGAGAATCCTACGGTTTTTATTAATTTCTGCTATCAAATCATCCATACATTCTTCTATAGTATCTGCAAGGTTATCTTTCAGCAGAAAACGGCTTGCTTTCACCTTATATCCATCCAGTGCGTAATTCATGTATGCCGTCACAAGTACAACCGGAAGTTTTGGATATTTTTCTTTAATCCTCATAGCTGTTTTCAGCCCATCCATCCCCTGCATATTGATGTCCAGAAATAATAGCTGACACGCTTCCAAAGCCGATTGATCTTCGCATAACTGTTCTCCGGAATCATATTCTGTAATAGCAAACTCATAATTCTTTTTTTCACCATAGTCTGACAGCAAATCTGACAAATTTTTTCTGT
>QULQ01000048.1:0-373 GCA_003490145.1 Lachnospiraceae bacterium OM04-12BH | reverse complement strand
TTTTCACCATAGTCTGACAGCAAATCTGACAGATTTTTTCTGTCATCTATCCTGTCATCACAAATAATAATGTTCATATTTTTCATTCCTGTCTTTGATTTCTCTCATGCCTGTAAACCATACAAGTCTCACCTAGCACTCTTTATTATATCAAACAAATCTTCCGCTCGATCATTCTCCGCATCAAATGACTATTTTCCGCATAGAACGACTATCTCCTATAGAAACGCAGAAGCACTGTATCTCAAACTCTTTGAAATACAATGCTTCCCTGCATTTTCTATATCGTCATGTTGATATTATTACTTTACTATCCTGCACACTCTCTGGGAGTGACTGTATCTATCAAAAAAGAAGCCAGCAGTTTATTCAC
>QULQ01000047.1:309-1082 GCA_003490145.1 Lachnospiraceae bacterium OM04-12BH | reverse complement strand
GCTTTGGTTTGAGTGTAGCATAGAAGTTTTCATTATGCAATAAATGTTTTTCCGTTATTTCAGTTTTAGTTCAGGTCACTGCAGGTGCAGCTCCCTTCTCACATCTTCTACAAACGGAGCCTCACATCCTGCTATGGCACAGATATCCTCTATTTCATATCCCCGATACAGCATATTTCGGACTACGGTTTTCGTCTTTTCCAAAGTGCCCTCCGTTCTTCCTTCGTTTCTGCCTTCTCTTCTTCCTTCATTTCTATTATCCTCCATCAATTCTTCCAATGCCTGACACATGTTGTATTCCTCCTCTTTCCCGTTTTCTGTTTTATACTTATTCTTCTTCTGAAGCATTGCTGCATTATCTGTCATGACTGCTATTGCTTCCCAGGTTTCTTTGCTCAGATGAGCATAAGCCTCATTTTTTATCAGCTCTGCCATTCTCTCTTTATCCTTCCGGCAGTTCATCGCACAAAACAGCTGCTTTAAGCCGGAATGGAACTCTTCAAACCCTTCCTGTTCGTTGATACAAAATAATGTCAGTGGATAATCCTTAAACAATGCTCGAACTGATTCTTCTGGATCAAACTCCATCATATCTGACAGCTTTCTTGGCCCGTCCCATGGTTCCTCCCCGCTGTAAAGGCAGATTGTATAAACCGGATGCAGCCTGTCTGATCTCAGGATTCCTGAAAGTCTTTCATCTATGGTGGTTTTCAGCTCTTTCTCAGGTTCTTCCTTATGCCTTGCAAGAAGCCTCCGTTCCTGCTTTCTCTCCT
>QULQ01000047.1:0-299 GCA_003490145.1 Lachnospiraceae bacterium OM04-12BH | reverse complement strand
TTATGCCTTGCAAGAAGCCTCCGTTCCTGCTTTCTCTCCTTCAGCTGTCTGCTGTACTCTGCAGCATCATAGCCCATGCACCTAACCGGCATGCCATAGTCTATGTAGCTTTGGTTTTCTACCGCCAACACCTGCAGGATCATCCCTGAATGGTACCTCATTTTCACATCACGGATGATCTCCGTTCCTTTTTGCAGTGGCTTTCCTGGCTGCTTTTCCTCTGTGGCCACATAGCTCTCTGAAGCCTCCTCCAGATCCTCTGCCCGGATGACCTGCCTTCCCTGAAAGCAGCTGCCATT
>QULQ01000046.1 GCA_003490145.1 Lachnospiraceae bacterium OM04-12BH | reverse complement strand
TCTCCCTTGCATTCTTTGGTAATAATAAACTTATACCATAGTGTCAATACATTGTGCATATATATGTTTGCCAGGATTGGACTTATGATATTGCCTTGAGCTGAACCTTCTTCATTCACCATAAGTTCACCATTATCCAGCACTCCCACTTTAAGATACTTCTTGACAAGACCGATTATGTTGGGGTCTTTAATATAAAGTTTGAGAAACTTGATAATCCATTCATGCTTCATATGGTCGAAGAATCCTTTGATGTCAGCATCCACAATATAGCAGATTTTCGTGTTGTTTAATCTCTTATACAGTTCTTTTATTGCGTTATGACATCCTCGATTTGGTCTGAATCCGTACATGCAGTTCAGAAATCTCGGTTCATAGATAGCTTCCAGTATCTTCTTTAATGCTAATTGGACTATTTTGTCCTCATAGCACGCAATTCCTAATGGTCGAAGTTTTCCATTGCTTTTAGGGATATATACCCTAATTGATGGCTGTGGTTTGTATGATTTTCTTTTCAGTCTTTCTACCAAGTCATCTATGTTTTGTTCCAGATTCCTCTCGTATTCTCTCTTCGTAATCTCATCCATACCAACTGCCTTACTTCCGTCTAATTCTTTGTGACATTGCATAAGCATTTCTTTATTGATTAGATGATACAACGATGTGAACTCTGGTCTCGGCGAACTTGCCGATATTTCTGCTATTCTTTCTAATTTTGTTTCCATCAATACCCCCGTCCCTGAGTACGGTTGATGTGTCCTCAGAAAGACCATTATTATGTAGCTCCCTTCCCTCCATTGGCATTACCCAACTTCTTCAGTACTATGAAGCTATCCGACTGCCTACTATTCTTTTGGCATTCTCCTGTTTTGCAGTTGTTTGCCATACTTGCAATGGCAAGAAACAATAGGCTCTCCCCAGTTGACTGAATAGTCACAATGTAAAACATAAAGTGCTCTTTGACCCCGCAGAAGCAAACCATTTCTTACCATGACGATTTGGTTTGTGTTGCTTTCCGCTGGAATTAAAACGTCAGCCTTCTAGATGTCAAAATTTCGAGGCTCAATCACACTCTCTATTTTCTCGCTGTCTACGCTTAGCAACTACCATTACTGGCAGTCACCCAAGACTCGCTACTGGCGGTTGGTTAGACCTTACCAGACAGGCATTCCACCTGCTAGACTACTCGCCCTT
>QULQ01000045.1 GCA_003490145.1 Lachnospiraceae bacterium OM04-12BH | reverse complement strand
TATAATAGAAATCTGAAAAGGAAAAAGTCATAGTGTCCTTGACAAAGGGTACACTTTATGTTGTTATATTTCTGCGTATATTCTTCGATTGTTCCTCTGTAAATAGCTTTTAAAGTATAATCTGGTGACCGGCCACAGCCGGGGCCATTTACGGTGAATGGAAAAACGTATGATTATTATGCTATGACGCAAAAAATGCGCTCTATGGAGCGGAATATCCGGGCACTGAAACGGGAAAAGGAAGCCTTTTTCTTACTTGGCATGATACCACAGAGGTTAGAGCAAAGATAAAGGGCAAGACTGCAGAATATAAAGAGTTCTGCAATGCCTGTGGTGTACCGGCAGCTACAAGTAAGCTCCGGTATGAATGCGGCACGTCTGACTTAAAGAAAACCAAGGCGTGGAAAGGGTTTGAAGTATCTGTTTCACCCACAAAGAAAAAGGTTGCAGAAGTATCCCAATCTGCTACTATAGATATAGCAGAAGATAAGGGAAATATTGAAGTGCATAGCATAGGTAAAATTGATCGAGAAATATATAAGTGCATAACCGAGGATATTAGAACGGATGAGGTTATTATTACAGATAATCAAATTCAACACATTAAGGATAGACATCCAGAGGCTTATGAACGTTTTTCGGGATGGTTTGGAGAAATTGTGAGAAATCCAGATTATATTGTGGAAACACCAAAGCCAAATACTGCATTGATTCTTAAAGAAATAATTACTGAAAAGGAAAAATTTAAGACAGTGTTGCGATTGGCTACATCAGTTGATAATAAGGAATACAAAAATTCAATAATAACTTTTATGAAAATTGATGAGAAAGAGTGGAATAGATTATTGAGAAATAAGAGGATTCTTTACAAAAAAGAATAATGGTGTTACAATTTGTATAGAATATAAGAGAGGTTATTTGAGGTGGAGGAATTCGTCCGATCCACACGCCGATGGCTTGACAGGGGAAACCCGAGAGATGCAGGAGAAGCGGACGCCTGCCAAATAACCTCTTGCTTATTCGAATAACCATCACAATATTGTGATGGAATTTTTATATTATCGTTGAAACGAAACATTAGTTCTGTTATAATATCCTCATATGCAGATGTTACGAAAGGACACTGTGCTGATTAATTTTCCGGGGCACTGTAAAAAATGTAAAACTGAATCATTGATAACAATAGAGCCTAAGCGCCAAGTAGTTAATTCTGGATAATCAAAGTTGTTGAGGGTTTGCCAAACTTGTTGAGGGTTTTTCGTGAGGGTTTG
>QULQ01000044.1 GCA_003490145.1 Lachnospiraceae bacterium OM04-12BH | reverse complement strand
TGAGTGTGTGAAGAAAACTCTGTAAATACGTAGATCTTCTATGATAATGAATGGCGGAAGGCTTGTGAATAAGCTTTCCGCCTTGTTTTTATATATAACAGCGAAATGATTGCATGTCAAGAACATAGGTCTGTTTCCCTGTGTTTCATGGTATTATTCCGGAAGACGTCCCTCGTACATGATACTCAGTTCTCCATATACCTGCGCCCAGTTTCGAATCGTTGTAGTCCATTTCTTGGTAGCTTCAAAGGTGGACAGATACAATGCCTTTAACAGTGCAGTATCACTCGGAAATACGCTCCTCTGGCGGTTCAGTTTGCGGTATGTTGCATTCAACGATTCAATGGAATTCGTCGTGTAAATGACCTTTCGGACTGCTGCTGAAAACTTAAAAATAGGCGAAACAGCATCCCAGTTGTCGTACCAGCGTTTCATGGAGTTGGGGTATTTCGGAGACCATTTTTCATTGACTCTCTCCAGTGCCTCTCTGGCTTTCGATTCATCTGAAGCATGATAGATGGTTTTTAGGTCTGTGGCAAAAGCCTTCCTATCTTTGTCAGGGACGTATTTCAGAGTGTTTCTTACCTGATGGACAATACACCGCTGGTATTCTGTCTTGGGGAATGCAGCAGCAATTGCTTCCTTGATTCCTGTAAGTCCATCAGCACAGAGAATAAGGATATCCCTTACTCCGCGATTTTTTAACTCATTTAAAACAGAAAGCCAGTACTTTGCACTTTCGTTATCGCCTACATTGATGGAAAGTACTTCCTTTTTTCCTTCTGTATTGATACCAAGAATGACATATGCAGCAAGTTTCCGAATCACTCCATTATCACGTACAGAATAATGGATTGCATCAATGTAGACGATTGGATAGATTTCATCCAGAGGGCGGTTCTGCCAGTCTTCAATCTGAGGCAACAGCTTGTCTGTCACGTCGGAAATAAACCCTTCTGACACGTCAAAACCATAGATATCTTCAATCGTTTCAGATATCTGTCTGGTAGTCATTCCTTTGGCATACATGGATATGATCTTACTGTCAATATCGGAAATATCTTTCTGACGCTTTTGAACAACCTTAGGCTCAAAAGAGGATCTGCGATCCTGTGGCACCTCAATCTCCATAGTGCCATAACTGCTGTTGACACGTTTGGTTTTGTAACCATTCCGGTAATCATCACTATCGGAACGCTGGGATTTTTCATATCCAAGGTGATCATCCATTTCGGCTTCCATCATTTCTTTGATTGTGCCACCCAGGAGATCTTTGAGAGCTTCCTGAATATCTTCAGCAGACTGGATATCGTATTCGTCCAAAAGCTGATGAATGATATTCCGTTTTCCTTCGGTCATTTGTACTTTGTGAACAGGTTTCTTTTCTCTTGCCATAATAATAGGCCTCCTATGATTTAGATTTTATCATAGAAGACCTATTAGCTAATACTTATTTACAGAAAAACTTTCACAGACTCGAT
>QULQ01000043.1 GCA_003490145.1 Lachnospiraceae bacterium OM04-12BH | reverse complement strand
GAGTGTATGAGAAAATCTCTGTAAATAAGATTCTTCTATGATAATTAAGGGCAATAAGCTTACGGATTAGGCTTATCGCCCTTGTTTTATATATAACAGTTGCTTACAGGCATGTCAAGGGCAGGCGGTTTCCCGCCTGTCTTTTTAAGCTGTCTTTTGATTATTCAGGTAAGCGTCCTTCGTACATAATACTCAGTTCTCCATAGACCTGGCCCCAATCCCGGATTGTGGTAGTCCACTTTTTCGTAGCCTCAAAAGTGGACAAATACAGGGCTTTTAACAGGGCGGTATCGCTTGGAAATACGCTCCTTTGGCGATTCAGCTTCCGGTAGGTGGAATTCAGTGATTCTATCGCATTTGTCGTGTAAATGACCTTTCTGACATTGGTTGAAAACTTAAAAATAGGTGAAACAGCATCCCAGTTGTCCTTCCAACGCTTCATGGAATTCGGGTATTTGGGAGTCCATTTTTCAGTTACACGCTCTAAGGCAGCCAGAGCTTTCTGCTCGTCAGCAGCCTGATAGATGGTTTTTAAGTCTGTAGCAAAGGCTTTTCTATCCTTATCCGGAACGTATTTCAGAGTGTTTCTTACCTGATGAACAATACATCTCTGGTATTCTGTTTTTGGAAACGCTGCTGCAATCGCTTCCTTAATGCCTGTAAGGCCGTCGGCGCAGATGATCAGGATATCCTTAACTCCTCGATTTTTCAGTTCATTTAAGACTGAAAGCCAGTATTTCGCACTTTCATTGTCACCGATTGTAATGGTCAGGACTTCCTTTTTGCCCTCTGTATTAATACCCAGAATGACATAAGCTGCAAGTTTACGAATGACTCCATTATCCCGCACAGAATAATGGATTGCATCGATGTAAAGGATCGGATATACCTCATCCAGTGGACGGTTCTGCCAGTCTTCAATCTGAGGAAGTATTTTATCTGTCACGTCAGATATGAAACTTTCTGATACTTCAAAACCATAGATATCTTCGATTGTTTCCGAGATCTGGCGAGTGGTCATTCCCTTTGCATACATAGAAATGATCTTCTGATCAATATCAGAAATATCTTTCTGACGCTTTTTCACAATCTGTGGTTCAAAGGTCGATTTTCGATCCTGTGGGACTTCGATTTCCATAGAACCATACCGACTGTTTACCTGCTTATGTTTATAGCCGTTGCGATAATCATCGTTGTCAGAACGCTCGGACTTTTCGTATCCAAGGTGATCATCCATTTCGGCCTCCATCATTTCTTTAATGGTGCCACCTAAGAGATCTTTGAGAGCATCCTGGATGTCTTCTGCAGTCTCGATATCGTATTCTTCGAGAAGCTGCCGAATGATGTTTCTTTTACCATCGGTCATTTGTACTCTGTGTACAGGTTTCTTTTGTCTTGCCATAATAAAAGGCCCTCCTAATGATAATTATTTTATCATAGAAGGACCTTGCCTAGATTATTTTACAGAAAAAGTATCACAGACTC
>QULQ01000042.1 GCA_003490145.1 Lachnospiraceae bacterium OM04-12BH | reverse complement strand
GATAGAGTAAACTTACTGTCAGTTGGAGAGTCGCAGAAGATTCCCTGCTATAGACTTGCCCAGATCGTTTTCTCATAGTCTACTTCTCCCATGGCCTTTTGTCAAATACCACCCAGACGCTCCCGGATCGCCAGCTTTTTCCGTATGTCTATACTCGGAATGGTTGCCTGCATCTTTTCGATGTATACCCTGTCATTGTCATGATGGTGGAGCAGCAGACTCCTCATATATCCCCTGTTTGGACGCACGGATATCCCCTCGGTTCCCGTTGCCTCCTCCTGTTTATGGCTGCGACGGTACTTTACCAGTTCCAGTATCTTTTCTTCTCCGTAATCCTTCACATAGCATCTCAGCTGGCACATCGCATCCGCTCCGGCTTCACTCCAGCCCATCGGGCGGGAACTCATACGGTCGGAATACATATGGCTCACATGTCCTTCTGCACTGCATCCATAGACATTTTTATCCTGCATTCTTCTCACTGCACTGTCCCAGTTGTTCAGCAGATACTCCTCACAGTCATTCACTACGTTTTCGTTTGGTGCACATTTCCGGATAGCTTTTATGGTCTTTACAAACTTTTTCTTCTTTCCCTTATACAGGGCTTTCCACAGCCGTCCTTTGGCTTCTCCTGCCTCATCCAGCATCTGGTTGGCTGCCTTGTTGATATATTTCATCATGTGGAACTTATCCAGTACCGGAACTCCTTTTTCAATGGATTCCGCCCCTGCTTTGATCCATGCTCCTCCATCTCCACTGATATACACCGCATTCAGATACCGGCTCTCGTAATTCGTGTCAATGTATTCCTGCATCCGTTCAAACAGATGTCTGTTTGCTTCTCCCCCGCTGCAAAGACCTCCCAGGTAGAAGACATTCTTCAGTTCCTTCCGCCCGTCTTTCTTTTCCTGTCCTTCATACAGATACAGCAGCTTCCCGATCATGCTGCCCTTCTTCTCTGTTCCGTTTTTCTCCTGCTTGTGGATGTGATCCTCGTCTGCCTCGATATAAAGGTACTCCACACTCTTTTTCTTCTCCGGCCTCGGAAAGGGCAGTTCTGTCTGGATCCCATGTACCTTATCCATGACGGCTGTCTTGCTGATCACAGAATCTTCTCCCAGTGCCCTGGCAGCACTGGCATAGCTGGTCTTTACCGCCTCTGCCAGCACCTCAGCTTCCGCACGGCTGATCAGTCTTTCATGGGCATCCAGTTCCATCCATTCATCCAGAAGATAATGGCAGGTTCCGTCCTTACGGCTCCGGAACAGCGTGTGGGTAAAACGGACCGGTCCCACTGTCGTCAGCAGCTGGCGTTCATCATGCCTCTGGATGGTATATTTTTCTGCTCTGGAAATATCCTCACACAGCATACGGTCCATGTCGCTGTACAGGGCTGCCATATGCTCCGCCGTTGCCTTTCTCGCAGCCTCCGCAAGCTGTTTCTCGTACAACTCCATATCCTTCATCCCAGATAAGAGAAAAAGTTCATCCGCCTTTTCAAAATCCCTGTACAGCTTTTCCGCTGAGTATGCTATAATGTTTTTCATGAGAGTACCTCCATCGACTGTGTTTTAGATTCTAGTCAAATCCATTATAACAGAGATGTTGGTGCTCTCTCTTTTTCTTTTATTCAACTGACAAAAACTTTACTCTATA
>QULQ01000041.1 GCA_003490145.1 Lachnospiraceae bacterium OM04-12BH | reverse complement strand
AGAGGAAGAGATTGTGATCCTGCTCTCCAATTTACTAGATAATGCAATCCGGGAGAGTGAAAAGGTACTGAAAAATACCGGAAAAGCGGTCATTCATCTGAAATTAGAGTGCGAAGATCATAAACTGATATTTGCGATAAGAAATCCGGTGACAGAAAAGGTGGAAATTGAAAATGATACGATAAAGAGCAAAAGAGGGGATCATCACGGTATTGGATTGTTAAATGTAAAAGCAGTTGTGGATAAATATGGCGGTGATATGGTGCTTTCCTGCGATGAAAATGAATTTAAGGCAGTGGTCATCTTGTAAAGAGATGGTCTTTGTGTGCGTAATATGGTCGTTTGATGAGATGGGGCTAAGAGAACAGGTTATTTTATCCGATAAAGGAAATAGAGAAACTGAGCAGATTATGCTTTTTTATTTCAAAAAACATTCGGGACATCAGGAGTAAATGCAATAGGCAGTTTTCAGTTGTCTCAGTTGAACAGCAGTTCTGTTCAGTCCCAGTTAAAAGCTGCCGGGATTGGGAGACATTGTAAGACCAGATCAGTCAATACCACAGGCAGCATAAGTACTACTTAAGATAGCATTACAAATCCAGACCCTTGCCGGGATTCAGAGTTTATCTGGATTCGGGCAGGGGTCTGGAAAAGAAACCCGTAAACCAGATGGAGTGTGGAGTGCACTACATCAGCACCAAGACCAACTGATAAAGCAGGGGAGGCGTCCACTGAAAAGAGTCCCTGCAGCAAAGGAAGGTCAGTAACAATCAAAACAAACAAGAGCTGTAGCTGGCAGTAGTACTCTCCGTAGGGCATGACCCTGTTTGAAAGCTTAGCCGGCACTCAGTGTATGAGCAGATGGGACGAAGGAAGTTGGCACATGATGCCATTAGACACAGAAGGTTCATCATCATAGTAGAACAGAGGAATTATAGCCTTTATAAAGCAATGGATGCTTTATTTGGTGTACCTGTTTTCAGCTATTCAGTACTTGATACAATGAATGTTCATGCACTTTAGCACTTGTTATGAGGTAACTGTTTAAAGAAAAAGTCCAAAAATCAATGATTTGGGGCTTGAAATTAATGAAAGGATGGGTTATAGCTATGCAGATTAGTGGATATTCCAGTGCCGCAATGTTGGCATATCGTTCTTCTGGTATGAAGCAAAAAGCAGGCACAGTGAAAAAGCAGGATTTTTCTCAGATGGTACAGAACACAAGCGCACAGGCAACAAGCCAAACAGATAAGACAGCGGCGACAAAAGAAGTCTCCGAAGTTGATGAGATGGCAGCGTTCAAGCAGGAAATCTATGAGGAACTGGCTGAAATTGATAAAATGAACTCCTCGGCTATTTTGTCCAATTCTGTACATATCACAGAAGATGGATTCAAAAGAATGAAGGAAGATCCCGCCTATCGCAAAGAAATTATGGACTGGCTTCGGGAAGATGCACGGGTGTCACATTCACTTCCGTTTAATGCTCATGTTACAACAACAATTACAGGAGCTGGAGCAACTTGCTACGGGGCACATGTTTACCATGATGATAGTGCAGCAACCAAAGCCGCTAAAAAGGATTTGGCTGATAAGAAGGCAAAAGGTTCATTTTATCATTCAGATCGCACCTATGCTGACCGTAGAGCCGCACAGCGCAAGAGGGACAGCGAGTATGTGGCAAGTGAACGCCAAAAGCGGGAACTTATGCAGAAGATGATGCTGGAAAAGAGTATTGACCAAAAGGCACAGCGACAATTACTCGATCAGAAGGCTCTTGCACAGAATGTAGTTGACCAGAAGTATGTTCAAGATTACTTGCTGGGAATGCAAGAAAGTAAAAGCTGGAACATTTGAGTATAAATAAATTCATTTATACTTTTATGTAATAATTATGGAAAGGAGATACCGCTACAGGGGGGATTATAAATATGGTAAATATGGTAAATACCGCTGTAAATAACAATATTTATGCAGG
>QULQ01000040.1 GCA_003490145.1 Lachnospiraceae bacterium OM04-12BH | reverse complement strand
GGGTATTCAAAGTTGTTGAGGGGCTGGTTTCGTGAGGGTACAACTTGAGGGGTTGTCGTGAGGGGCTTTCATGAGGGGCTGGTTTGAGGGTTCTTCGTGATGGGCTAAACATTATAAACATAATAAAAAACAGGATTAATCAGTTATCAGCTGGTTAATCCTGTTTCTTTTTTGAAGTGCTATTGGCCCTTCTAGCCTTCTTCTCTTATGATATTTTTGCGGAAATATTTTATACAAAGGAGGCTATATGAATAGTATCACAGATTTGCTTGACCTTGAAGATGCCAACATTTCTATCAGCTCTATCGACATTGAAGGTCAAACAAAAACAATCTATCTTGAAACAGCTCCGGAAGCGCACTTCTGTCCTTGTTGTGGTTTCAGAATGCATTCCAGAGGGACCAAGAATAGAAAAATCAATCATCCAATACTTCAGGATAACTACAAACTTGTTTTAATCCTGAAGCAGCGTCGATGGCGTTGCACCAATCCTGATTGTCTTTACGACATCAGTGATTCATTCAAGTTTGTAAGCAAAAACAGAAGGACAACAAACGCAACAGATATGCTTATTGTTGATGCATATCGAAACCTGGCTGAATCGTCAGCATCTATAAGCAAAAGATTCCATGTGTCGGATACATATGCGCATGATGTATTTGACCGGTATGTAAAACTTGATCGACTTCCTCTTACAGATGCTATTTCTGTTGATGAAGTATTTCTGGATATGGACGACAACTGCAAGTATGCTTTAGTCATTCAGGATTTTCATACTGGAGAGCCCATTGATCTTTTACGAAGCAGACGAATGAATGTCACTGAACCATACTTTACATCACTTCCACCCGAGGAACGTAATTCTGTAAAGTATCTTATATCAGATATGTATAATCCATACATTTCTTATGTAGATAAGTACTTTCCAAATGCTGTTCCGGTTGTAGATTCTTTCCATGTGCTTCAATGGGTTACCCGCTCTATCGATAACTACATGCGACAGTTACTTAAGAAATACAAACAACGTGACAGGGAACTTCAAGAACAGTTAACTACTGACCCCATGCATCCTGTTCAGCTTCCCATCTCTGACGAGGTATATATCCTTCAGAAATATCGCTGGCTTATCCTGTCAAATCAGTCAAACATCCGCTATCACTCAGACCCTCGCATGGACCAGCACTTTCACGTTCTAATGAACACTTACGATTATGAGGATTGGCTTTTTCACATTGATTCTAACCTTAAAGATTTCCGCGACCTTAAGGAACAGTACGTGTTATTCAACTCACGAAATGGCGGCAATCCGATTGCTGCACGTACTGAAATTGACGAATTAATAGTCGTCTACAAAAAATCATCATATGAAATGTTCAGAGATTTCGCCATCTTATTAGAAAAATATAAAGACCCTATCATCAACTCATTCATAATGGTTGAAAAGGTTGGTAATGGAAAGATATATGACAGCCGATTATCCAATGGTCCAATTGAATCAATCAACAGAAAAGTGAAAGATCTTAAGCGGTTAGGGCGAGGCTTTCGAAATTTTGAACATTTCAGAAATCGCTTCCTCTATGCCACACGGTCAGCTCCGGTTCTAAATGGAGTATCTGATTATAATCCTGTCACATATTTTGAAGAAGATGAATTTTAAGGAGGGTTCTATGAATAACTATTGCGCTTTTAGCAAAGATCATAAATGTATACTCTGGCTCGATTATGAAATTACAAGACAAGAATTAGAAGAATGCCACACGTTGTGCCACGGAAACTGGATTGAGATTGAACACAAGTACAAATATATCCAAGAGCTACGACATCTCCTGGATGAGCACGGAATCCCTTATCCGGAAGAATACGAAATAGACTAAATATTATTTAAGGGTCTGGTGTTATACCAGACCCTATCTCATACCCTCAAGTTAGCCCCTCATGAAAGCCCCTCTTCTCAGCCCCTCACGAAGAACCCTCAACAACTATGCTATTTTTATGCCAAACCCTCACGAAAAACCCTCAACAAGTTTGGCAAACCCTCAACAACTTTGATTATCC
>QULQ01000004.1 GCA_003490145.1 Lachnospiraceae bacterium OM04-12BH | reverse complement strand
TGTCTAATGGTAAGGGTTTTAAAAACTCAAGCTGTCTAATCTATAGGGTACATTTTATAATAACTGTTATATTTTGTTATTAAATTCTCCGCAAACCATTGAAAACACTGGATTTGTCGCAGGTGAGCTTTCCCTTATTGTTTCCCTTGTGTTATATCGTCCCACCAGTGTTTACGAACTCTGATAAGGGCAAATACAAGGGCAAGAAAAATCTATAAAACAGTATAACACAAAATAAAAGTGACATGGTGAACTGATTGAAATGCTTCTAATTTTTGTCGCAAATGATTGATTGAACAATAAGGAGATAGGATACGATGAGAACAATATTTGCAGAATACAATCCACAACGAAACAGCATTGACATTTATATAAATGTTGGCTATATGCTTCGCATTGACTGCTGGGAAGCCGAAAAAGATTTAAAAACCACGCCTGGATCAGACTGTGCATTAAATGCACTTGCTATTGACGAACCACTGGAATATGCAAGATTATATCTTGATGGAAATTTACAGATGTAGGTTGATGCAGAAGATTCACTTGAACTTTAATATTTTCTGTTAAACATATGATAAAAGTCCCCCTTACTATTTTTGAAGGAGGACTTTTATTAAAATTTATTAGAATTTTCCATTCTGGTTCTGCCATGTAGATTCATCGGCAATCGTTTCCATTACATCCCAATGCTCGGCGATCTTGCCATTTTCTACTCTCCAAAGATCATAGTAGGCAGTTGGTTTATCACCAAAGGTACCTTCACTTACTGCCAGTACAAAGTTTCCCTGAGCAAGCACCTGATGAGTAGTAGTGTAAATCATCTGAATATTCTGTTCAGCAAGTGCTGCAAGTGCTTCATTCAGACCGGATACGCCATCAGCAATGATCCCCTTAGACACGGAAGGTTCATCATCATAGTTGATCAGAGGGAAAATAGCCTTTATAAAGCAAACTAAAAGGATGCTTTATTAGCTATACTTATTTATCAACTATTCGGTACATGATACTACGATATCTATCACTCTCGGCTTTTGTTTGAGGTAAAATAAAAATCGTCAAAGCCAGTAAAATCAATAGATTTAGGCTTGACAGAATAGGAAGGATTTATCTGCTTTATTCTGATATTTACCGGTGACGTTGGATGTTCTTCCGGCTGAGTGGTGGCATACTGATCCTTGCAGAAGCTGTCTTTCCGGCTCCAGGTAACGTTATGTGTAACAAGTACACGTGAGGCTCTCGAGTCATATATATAAAGAATATATCCATCACGCAATACACGGCAGGTTTTTTCTGTATACCAGTAAGGAACACCAAAACGCCTTCCTTCATAGCTTACGAACCCATCGAAGGATATCGTTCTCTCAGGGCATAAATAGTAAGAAAGCTCATGGGTGTTTTCAAGTACTGACGCATGGATCATGCACTCTGACATATGCCTTTCGTTCGGAACACAGTCAACTGCTCTATGATAAACGTTGTTCTGTGTATTACACCAGCGTATGGCTTCATAATTAAGATCCGTGAGTTCGTTGAAAATACGGCCCGGCAGGAAATTCTCTTTAACAAAACGTACCAGCCGTTCTACGGCTCCCTTGGTAAATGGGTGCCTTGGCTTACACAGCTTTGTCTCAAAGCAGAGGTTACCCATAAATATTTCGTAGTCCTTCTGCCAGATCGGATGTCCCTGTGCATCTCTTCCGGTAACAACACTCTTCATGTTATCGGTAAGAACATGTCTGGGAACACCCATGAACAGAAAAGCATGAATCATTCCGATAAACAGCTTCTCCTGCTTGGCATTCGGAAAGAATTCAATATATCTCTGACCACAGCAGTGACAGATCATGGCAAAGCAGGCAACCTTATATTCATTGCCTTTGTCATCTTCAACCGTTACAAATCCCCAGTCCATCTGGTAGGATTCTCCCGGCTCAGACTGGTAACGTGTGCCACGACTGCCCTGAGGGGCAACTAACTGACGTTTCGCAGGAATGAGATCTCTGTGCTGTGCAATATAATCCTTTATAGATGTCAGACCACCGGAATATCCCAATTCCCCGATCCTTTCATGTATCAAAGAAGCATTTGTAATGGATTTACCAAGAAGGTTATCGATAACGGCTGTATATCCACTAAGAACCGTATGTTCAGCTTTACGACCGGTAAGACCATGTGGTTTGTCAATAAACCCGTTGGATTTTAAGCGCCTTAACTTGGTCCGTGTAATTCCTGTGCGGCGTTCAAGTTCTGCCAGGTTAACCTTATCGATATTGAAACTTTCACCAAGTTCCATCTTCATTTCATTTAAAGCTTGTGTTATTATTTCAGTTAAGTCATTGTTTTTATTCTCCATGTTTTGATTTGACTGTTGCATTGGCATACATCAGTGTAAATGAAACACAAAGAAAAGCAATGACTTTTTTGATTGGTGGATTCCGTTTGACTAATTTGGGCGATTTTCGCCTGACAGTATTTGGTCAATTTAACCCGACGTTAACAATAGAATTAATTTTGAAGAGGAGGTATTATTATGGACTATTTATCGGCAGCAAAAATGAGATATTATTCAAAAGATAACTCTGAAAACATCATAAAAAATTTAAACAAGAAACTTTCTGCTAATATTTCAGCATAGTAATGTCATAGAAAAAGTATCATTTCAGTAGTAAAATACTGGCTAAAAGCAGACAGTATTTGGAGAGTACCGTTTAGACATCAGGAGGTAACATAATGGGTAAGAACACGACAAATGATATGACGCAGGGAAACTGCATGCGTTTACTGGTACAGTTTTTTCTGCCAATCCTGGCAGGAAATCTGTTTCAGCAGTTATACAGCTTTGCAGACTCTATGGTGGTGGGAAAAGGAATTGGCGATACGGCACTTGCAGCAGTCGGAAATACCGGTTCCGTACATTTTCTGATCATTGGTTTCGCAATTGGGCTGACAGGAGGATTGGGAATCTGTATTTCTCAGTCTTTTGGAAGTGGCAATTATGAAAAACTTCGTAAGGAGCTGGCAATGTCTGTCTGGATCTGTCTGGCTATTGGGATTGTGATCACAGTGGTAAGTCTGGCCTTCATGCGGCAATTATTTACATTTCTCCATACACCGGAAGATCTGATGACGGAAACACTGCAATATTTCGGAACAATTCTTGTGGGAAACACCATTACAATTTTTAATAATTTTGCCATGACACTTCTGCGTTCCGTCGGAAACAGCCGGGTGCCTCTGGTTGCAATGATAATTTCCGCCATTTCTAATGTTCTGATGGATCTGTTATTCGTTTTTCCGCTGCATATGGGTGTTTTTGGCGCAGCGTTAGCCACTGTTCTGGCACAGGTTCTGTCTGCGCTTTACTGCTGTTACTACATAGGAAGGGAAAAAAATCTGATCCCGAAAAAAACGGACTGGAAACCACAGAGTGTAATCATCAAAAGACTGACATTGAAAGGTCTGCCTGTTGCCGTTATGAATTCTGTCACTGCAGTGGGTGGAATGGTATTGCAGACATTTGTCAACAATATGGGAACAAGCTATGTGGCTGCCTATGCGGCATGCACCAAGATCCTCAGTCTTTTTGAACAGCCGGCAAATACAGTGGGCCTGGCACTTCTTACTTTTGTGGGACAGAATTATGGTGCCGGAAAAAAGGAGCGGATACGTACCGGTATCCGGGAAGGAGTTATCCTGACGATCCTGATAAATATTCCACTGGCTTTGATGTTGCTGTGTATTCCTGAGTTTCTGACTTCTTTCATGTTGAATGATGCGTCGATTATTTCTTACACAAGAGATTTTCTGGCGGTTACAGGCATCTGTCTGTTTCCTCTGGGATGGCTGTTTGTGTTCCGCAACGGGTGTCAGGGCATGGGACATACGTTTGTTCCGATGCTTTCAGGAGTCCTGGAAGTGTCTCTTCGAGTGGTCATGGTAAAGCTGCTGACTCCATATCTGGCTTTTCGTGGTGTTGCTCTGGCAGAAGTATCTGCCTGGATCGGCGCCTGGATCATGTTGATGATCACTTACTGGATCTATCAGGAAAGAACGGATTCTTTTCGGTAAGTCTGAGGAAAACATCCTACCTTGGTGCGAAACTGTCGATTGAAATTTGAAAGGTTATGAAATCCGGTATCGAAAGCAATGTCGGAGATACTGCGATCCGTATTGCGCAGAAGGTCGCATGCTGATCGGATACGTACCTGATTCAGATATTCAATGGCTCCGAGACCGAAATTCTGTTTGAAACAGCTCATAAAGTAACTGCTGCTCATATGAGCGATCTTTGCCAGCTGCTCTATGGTGACAGATTCAGAATGATGTTTCTGTATATAAGTGAGAACAGGCCGAAGTGTTTCGGTCATCCGGGATTCTGTCGAAACCGTGTGTTCGGTGCAGAGTCCCGGTGTCGATGCCAGCAGATAAAATAAGCGAAGCAGTTCGCTTTTCAGTAACAGATCAGACGTTGCAAGATTTTTGTGTGCACACTGCATAATAGTCCGGACCGAATCATGGAGTTCATGATACCCCGGGGGTTCCTGAGATACAGGGACCAGAACTCTTCGTCTGGAAGAAAAGATCGGCAGCAGAATATCTGTATAACAACGGTCATCGTAACTTCCCACCAGCATATTCTGATGAAAAACAATGGTATCATAAAAAAAGAGCTGTGCTCATCCGACATGATAGCATGAAGGACGTTGGGCTGGATCAGAAAGATGTCTCCCGGTTTGGCAGAGATGGTCTGATCCTCGTATTTGAAAAAAACATTTCCAGATTTTATGTAATTTAATTCCATTTCACTGTGCCAGTGCAGCGGTACACTCATAAAATAATCCGGTATACCGCAGTCATAGCAACTGTATGGAACCTGAATGGATCCGTGCTGGCACTTTTCTTTTATCGCATAAAGATTCTGCAAAGGTAGAGGCTGCCAAAGTAACCGGACGCCGCGTCTCTATCTCCGGAATGCTGAAATTTTTAGGCGTGTCCCGCTCTGGATACAGATCCTTTCTTCATCGAAAGGTATCTACTTCCCGTCAGCGAAAAGATGCTGTTAAAAAGGAAATCCAGAAAATATATGATTATTCAAAACAGAATTACGGTGACCCTAAAATTGCTCAGGAACTACGTAAATCTGGTGAAACCATCAGTCAGCGCACCGTAGGTAAATACATGCGTGAAATGGGCATTCGTGCCCAGTGGACCAAACCGCGGACTACTACCACCAGAGATTCTGATTTTAGCATGGAACTCCACAACATTCTCAATGAACAGTTTAATCATGAACGTCCTAACGCTGTCTGGTGCACAGATATCACTTATATCTGGACGCAGGATGGTTTTGCATACCTTAACTGCGTTATGGACTTGTATGCCAGAAAAATCATTGCCTGGACTCTTGCAGACACTATGGAAGTATCTACAGTTATCTCCTGTTATGTAAATCATAGCTTTCACCTTCTATTCTTCTCCCAATCTTGAATTCTCTCTAGCATAATGTCATCCTCCACATAGAACAATTGATTTTCTGGCACAATGTTACAAACCAACTGTCCAAATCTTAAATCCGGATATTTTTCCCATAATTTCCTGAATTCATCAAGCATTGGCTCTATTCTACTGATTTCTCTTGCCATTTCTTAATTCCTCCCTAAATCATCCCTAACTTAAAATGGAGCCATAGCTTACGCCATGACTCCACCATTAAATATTTGCCCACATTGCAGCCATGTGGATATTCCTCAGTCAACTGGCTTAACACTTTAACCATCTTCATGGATTTCAGCATATCTCTATGCCTAAATCAATGTTTTTATTTTACCTAAAACAATTCAATCATTTAAAAGTTTACAATTCACAATTAAATGTTCAAATAAGACACAAAACCGTTAAAATTGGAGATGATTATCAGTCATCGCTGTTAAACCAATGTTTTCAAAGATAGGATTCGAACCTACAACTTCACGATTACAAATCATGTGCGCTACCCATTGCGCTACTTTGTATATTGGTAACCCAATTTTCGCTGAATTGGTATACTTATCTTGTAACGTAACCCTGTTACGGGAAGCCAGATTTAGGATTTTCGCAATGTAGGCAAATACTTTATGCTATTTCAATCAAAGTAGTCGCATTAGACACTTTAATCTGAGTATCTAATTCCTTTAAAAGTGTATTGTTCTTTTCCTCCAGGCTCTCTATCTTTTTCTTGATATCAAGCGGATCCACAAGTTCTGTTGTGTTTTCCTTCACATATGCATCCACGACTCCAAGAGGCTTATCGTCTTTTGTTTTACTGTCTTTTCCGAGAATGCTAAGGCGCATGCTCTCAGCAGTATTCTGAAGCTGACTGTTCTTAAGATCACATGTGCGCACACGCTCGTTATACTCATCCTGCATTTTAGACTTAAGGATTCCTTCAAAATCAGCTTCTCCATCGTATGTTCCTAGTCCACGAAGTCTGCTTCGAAGCGAAATAGCTCCAGCAACTGTGAATTTTCCATATGATGTTGTGATTTCTGTTTCAGCATTGGATGCAACAATAGCTGCATCAATTTTCTGGAATCGTTCAATCAAATCAACAATCTGCTGATATGCCGACTCCGCTTCTTTCGCATATTCATCCTTGCCAATGCGCTTTGAATATACTTTATCCTCATTTGGCTTTATGGTATCCACAAAACTTGCTTTGTCAATTTTATCTGATATCTTCTTTACTAGTAGGTCTCTTTCGTCAAGAGCCTGTGTTACTAACATCTTTTCGCTCATAAAAAATCCTCCCTTAAAATTATCTCTTAATATAATTCTAAGGGAGGATTCATGTAATGTCATTGAACTTGTAGTTCAAAAATTATGCTGCATTTAATTCTCTCATTTTCTTATAGTAGGTATAAACTCTTCTCTCCTGATCCGTAAGACATGCATCCATTTGACTTTTTGTTCTTCCAGCATTTCCGCAAACAATTGAATCCATAGGAACTTGAAGCATTTTGCTAATTGCATACAGATTATCGACTGTTGGCATACTAACGCCATCCAACCATCGATAAACACTCTGCACACATCCAAATCCTAAATATTCTTGAATATCTTTTGGTTTTACTCCTCTCATATCCATAATTCTTCGAAGATTAACACCTGTTTCTTTTTTATTAATTGTTGGAAACATACTATCGCCTCCTTTGCACTAAATTCTTGTTCTACTCAGTTCTTACACATACTTTCTTCCCCGAAAAAGCAATTCCAAACTTCAAGATTTCCGTAATTCCATCCTCTTTCATTTCAGAATCGTATCGCAACTCACCAATTTGCTTTAATGCTTCATTAGACCATTTTTCAAGCTCAATATCGCTTAATTTTTCTTTCCACTTTAATTCCAAAATAATACCAGGATACCTTTTTTCTCTTGGAATTAAAGAAACATCAAATCTGCCATCTCCAGATTCTCGGTTCGATTTAATCTTATACTGATTATCCATTAATGCTATTAATCCTAGCATCAAACCATGATAAAATCCTTCAGCTCCACCATCGAAGAAGCTAATTGATTTATCCATATATTCCCCAATAGCGCTCTGCAACTTCTTGTAATCATTGGCATAAAGACTTTCTGCAATCTTATTTGCTGTAGTCCTTGTAATTGCTCCAGTTTGCAAGAAATGTGACAAGATTTCACTCTTATATACAGCTGCAATCTCTCTATTTGGAATTGATACTTCACATAAATATGAACCATCTGCTTGCAGTTCCTTTTTAGGAGTTTTCAAATAGCCAGCAACCAACAATAAGCTATAAATATTTGCTGGATCCTCCGCAAGCGATCTATACACCACATTTTGATCAATTCTTGCAACTACTCTTTCTCCTTGCAAAAGGTCATATAATCTTTCTGTAATATCATCTGTAGCCACTCTTAGTACATCATCAAGGATTTCATTTTTTCCTGTATTTACCCAATATGCTTGAGGAAGGCATCCCTTGGAAATATAGTTGATTACAGACCATGGATTATATATTTCTTCGCTACCAAACAAATATCCATCGTACCAGTCTTTAAGTTCCCCCTCTTTATCTGATACTCCATAGTAACTGAGCATTGCTTTCACTTCAGATTCTGTAAATCCAAAAAAGCTATCGTATTCTTCATCCATTACGGAGTTCACTGTTAAATTATTTAGACCACTAAAGATACTTTCCTGAGCAATACGCAAAATTCCTGTTAGGAAACCATAGGATAAATTCTTATTATCCTTAAATGCTCCTGAAAAGAAATTTCTCATGAATCCAATAATTTCATCGTAGAAATCCTTAGAGTATCCCTCTTGAATCGGAGTATCATATTCATCAATAATGATTACTGGAGCCTTATCATAATGTGAAGCAAGCATTTTAGATAGTCTTTCTAGCGAAGAAGTAAGCTCCACTTCATTAGCTGTAGCGCTAATAATCTTTGTAAAATACTCCTTCTCATATTGTGAGAGCTTATCACTATTTAGTAGCTCTTGATGTCTTCCATACTCTTCTTGAAGTAGTCCCCTTATTTTATCTATTGTTGCGTCCCAAGTATCAAATTTAACATCCTTAAAAGTTAAGAATATGACTGGATATTTTCCTTGATGTGAACGATACTCTTCTCCACATCGCCAAATATTTTTATCGGCAAAATACTTACTAGTATTCTTATCTGATATTTCAAAGAACACTCTGAGCATATCCATATTCAAGGTCTTTCCGAATCTCCTTGGTCTCGTAAACAAAGATACCAATGGCTTTTGATCCAAGAATTCTTTGATTAATAACGTCTTGTCGACATAGTAATATTCTTCCTGCGCACGAACATAGTCAGAGATGCCGATTGGTAATGATTTAACTTCTGCTTTCGCAACCATATTTTTCTTGATGTATTTTCCATTAGACACTCTTCCATCCATTGGCTTTGGAGAGTCGTCTGGAATTAACCAAGATCCTTTTTCTTTTATTGCACCCTGTATTCTTCCTTTTTTGCACATATCATTTACGGAACGTGGAGAAACATTCCACTCTAAAGCCTTTTCTTTACAAGTTTTCATATATATCAGCTCCTGTCATTCGCAATATTATTCCTCATCTTACGCAAATTATACCTCAGTAAAACACAAAAAGTCAAATCAATTCGATATTTTGCGTTTAATTATTGCGTTTGCTTAATGTTTTGCGTCTTGTATTTTTCGGCACTTTTATTTTGGTTTTTTCAGCCCACAAACTTGTTTGTAGCATATTACTCAGACAAGTTTAACTCCACTGAAAAAGGACCAGCCCAGCTGATCCTCTCCCTCTATCACATCCCCATTTTCCTTGTCTTCAAGTTCCATGTCCACCCCTACAGTTTTAGCTTCTAATAAGCCTCTCCCATCCCCGCAAGAGTGTTATTTTTGTGTTATTTTTTAACCTCGCATACCCGCAAGCCCTTGGCTTAACAGTGATAAGGAACTAATTTACTTATCAACTGTTAGCTGACGGTTTCCGGGGTGCATACGGACAAATCCCGTCTGATTTCTAACAGGAAGTCAGACGGGATTTTCGCTTTATATTACGAATTATGGAGGACATACCATGAAAACCTTAATATCTTGTGCCTACAATATGGATAATTGCTGTGTGGAAGTGAAATTCAGCGACGGCAGTATGATTGCGATTGACACTATCGTCGTTGAGAACGAGATTGCTGACAATATGTATCAGCGGTCAGAGCTGGATTATTTGATCTACAACGCTCCTTTGGAGTATGCAGACCTTATCTTGAACGGCGATCCCGAAACCTATTTGAAAACTGTAACAGAATACAAGCCTTGGGATAGCTGACAACACGCTGCCCGCAGGAGAAAATCCTGCGGGCGTTTTTCTGTTTATATTATTTCCCTCCGTTGGATCTCAATTTAGGAAAGAAGATGACAATCTTGAAGCTCTTTCCCCACTGGGAAGCTGCTTCCAGATGAAGATTTAGATCGTCGGCCATCTTCTTAACCAGGTAAAGTCCCATACCGGTAGCCTTCTTTCTGCTGTCAGTAGAATCCCCGGTAAAGCCCTTTTGAAAAATGTACGGCAGATTATATTTTTTTACGCCAATGCCGTTATCTTCAACAGAAAGGATATCTGCAGTCTCCGAATGTATCACGGAAATTGTAAGCATGGGACTATCGCTGCTATATTTGATGGCATTGCTAACGATTTGTCCCAACATAAACTGAAGTCCTCTACGGTCTGTATAGACTGTTTCAGATTGCAGTTTGTTGAGAATGACAAAATGCTTCTCTTCAAGAAGTGGGGCATAGTCCTCCAGAACTTCACCCAAGCAGTCATTCAAATTGACATCCTCAAATCGGTAATCCTTTGTACTGCTCTTCAACCGGGCATAGTACAGCATCTGCGTGACATCCTCCTGAAGCTGACTGCGGACATAATCCAGCTTTGCTTGCAGGGAAGGAGAGATTTCATCGTTCCGGTTATCCAAGAGCATGGTCAGCAACGATAGGGGCGTTTTCGCTTCATGTGCCCAGCCCTCCACGTATTCTTCATAGTCCCGTAGGGCATCCGCCATATTGTTACTCTCGTTTTTGTATTCCCGTAAAACCGAAGCCAAAAATCGGACAGATTCTCCTTCTTTCTGACTAATGGCACTGAGCAGCCGTTCTTCATTGCAGATGGTAGGATCACTGAGGAAATCTCGGAACAGTTCCATGTGGGTGTTCTCCCTCTTGTTTAGTACAAACAGAATCGCTGAAAACAAAAGGATGCTCGTCAGAACTACTAACCCGATCAAGGTTTGAAATACCTGAATGTCAGAAATCCAAAGAATGACAGCGCAAAAGCAATCCACGCCCAGCAGCAACAGAAGCCAGGGGTAGTACCGTTCTATCATGTGCCAAAGCTGCTTCATAGAGACACCTCCGCTTCCAAACGGTAGCCCATTCCTCGAACTGCAACGATTCGCTGCTTCATTTCAAGGGCGGACATCGTTTTTTTCAGCCGGGTTAGGTTAACCTGCAAGGCATTTTCATCTATGTATTCCGTGGTTCCCCATAGTGCCATGCAAAGCTGCTCCGTCGTGACCAGAGCATCGCCGCCGGACAAAAGAGCGACCAACAGTTTTCCCTGATTTTTTGGAAGCACCACAGAGGTATTATGAATATAAAGCGTGTAGGTCTGCTGGTCTAACAGGAAATCTGGTCCCTCTATGAGATTGGTACGGCCTTCATACCTTTTGAGAATATTGGATACCCTGGCAAGAAGTCGATCTTTTCTGCACGGCTTCGTCAAATATTCATCGGCACCCAACTGGAACGCTTGCAGTTCATCCTTTACCTGATCTCTGGAAGTCAGCACCAGGACGGGGATAGCAGTTTTATTCTTTAGCTCCTGGCAGATTTGAAAGCCACTGATCTCCGGCAAGTTCAGGTCTAAGATCACAAGGTCAGGGCGGAGGGCTGCCAAGAGCCGAGCGGCATCTTCAAACTCGGTAATTGCCTCCACAAGATAGCCGTCCTTTTGGAGCATATCGCAGAGTTCTTCCCGCATATAGACTTCATCTTCCACAACAGCAATTCTTTTCATGACAGCACCTCCTTCCAAATTATTCTTCTCTCTGCGGCTGCATCAGTGTCAGCAAATACCGATCACTGGAGCGCTTGACCACTCTCATATAAATATATTCTATCACGCAAAGTAGTAAAATCATAGCAGCAGATACAAGCAGCATTTCAGACACTGTCCCACGGGTTCGGGACGAGAGTATCCCTGTAAATAACGCCCTGACTCCAAACAGACTGCTGACAGCCGCAACCAATACAGGAAGTCCCATAAACCAGGTAATTTGCTTTCCAGCAGACTGGCAAAGGGTTTCGTAAGTAGCTCCCAGGCGGATCAGGGTCTGGTATCTGCGCCCGGTTTTCTGCTGACTCATCAGGAACTGAACACCCACGATGGTGTTGGCAACTACCAGGAAAACAATCGCAAGATAGAGGGTAATATAACTGGATGCTATGGTGTAGAAAAGCTGACGACCTATATTCTGAAGATAGCTTTCATATTCAATGCCAGTTTCGTCCAGCTTCTCGTTCAAATCCAAATATGCAGTCATAAGGCTATTTCCATCCAGAGCCTGCTCACTGAGCACCGCATTGACATAGGTATCATACATTCCCTGGCTATAATATAGGAATGCTTCATCCGGAAGAATCAATGCAAAGGACAAGGTTATAGAACGGTCCGTGACCAAATTCACAGACTGAACCTCTCCTGTAAGATGAATCGGACTACCATCCAGTTCCACCTTGGGCTGTCCGGCCAATACTTGGTTCAGCATTGCGGTACGACTTACCGTAGTAAACTCTGTATCAATATAGACAGCGGCCTCCTTTTCGCCTAATTGGAGAGCCGGTTTGCCGGACAATTCCAACAAACGATTATAGTCCGATAAACAAATCAAATATGGGTATGTGGCATAACCAAGATTGTTCAGAAGGACATCCCGGTCTTCCGACTGGGGCAGGCTCCGAAGAGAGTCCATAACAGCGTCCATGCTGTAGGCATTATCATAATCTTCTGTGGTGCGAATACGCCCAACCCTCATTTCAAAAAGCTCTGAAAATTGATTTTCCAAACCGTTTTCTTTCAGGGCTGCCTTTATATTCGGAAGAACCTGCGATGAATCTTCTGCAGTATGATCTTCAAAAGTATAGTCGATTACATGGCCAGAAGACAGGCTATTCGTTCCTGCAATTCCTACGCCCGCACCAAAACAACACAGCGCCGCCAGAATCAGCAGGGAGCTGATGGCCATGGAGGTTGACTGATGAATAACATTCTCCTGAATCTGCCGGAAGGTAAATACATGAAGCTGCTTATTTCCTTTTCCTTTCTTAACAATCAAAGCAATCAGCGCACGCATCCCATAGAAAAGCAGCATCGTACCAACTATGCCCAACAGCAAAGTCAGTCCCATCATACTTACCTTTGTCCATGCAATTCCCTGAATCGCCATGTAGTAAGCCACTGCCAACATCACACTTCCGCATATAGCAGCCAGTCCATAGATAACAGATGGCATTTGCTTTTTGGGGCGGTTCGTTGGCTGGGATAGCAAAGTACCGATCTCCTGGCGGCTGATTCGTCCACTCAAAATCAGAAGTGCCGTCAGCTTAATTGCCAGAAATCCTGCCAGCGTCCATTCAATTGCAGACCAGGATAAAGAAAACTGATGACCGATGATCCCCATGCCTACCAGCTTGGCGGTGACAAGACTGACAATTTCTGAAAGCACCACAGCCACAGGTAAGCCTATGAGCATGGCAAGAATACTGGTCAGGAAATCTTCCGCCAGAAGCATACCAAACAGTTTACTTCTACGCATCCCCAACATTAGATAAACACCAAACTCATGCCGTCTGCGCTCGAACTGATACTTGCAGGCAAAATAGATCAAAAAGAACAGAATACCGAGGGTCATCCCATAAAACGCAGGAATCAGAAGCAGGAGTTTGTCAACTGCGTCACTCTCCATTTTCTGCAAAAAGAGCATCACATCTTGAGTGGAGATGGAAAGAATCATGTAAAAGGCAACAATAGAAATCACCAGGGAGCTGAAAAACAGACCGTTTTCCTTTCGGCTGCGGTGGCTGTTCCGAAGAATGAGATTAGAGAACATTTGCGCTGCCCCCTCCCAGTTGCGCCATCACCTTCAGGATGCGCCCGTAGAACTCCTGCTGGCTTTCGTCTCCACGCCGAAGCTCATGAAAGATCACGCCGTCCTGGATGAACAGAATGCGCTTGCAAAAGCTGGCGGCATTGGAATCATGGGTTACCATCAGGATCGTAGCTTGTTCGTCACGATTCAGGCCGGACAGCTTCTCCATAAGACTTCTTGCGTTCTTAGAATCCAGCGCACCCGTCGGTTCATCGGCAAGGATCATTTGGGGATGTAAGATCAGAGCCCTTGCTGCCGCAACACGCTGACGCTGGCCGCCGGACATCTTGGACGGAAACTTATCCAGAACATCAGTGATTTCCAGATAGTCAGCCAACTGCTTCAGCCGCTGGCTGCTTTCTGCTTCGGATACCCCATGCAAGGAAGTCGGGAGCAGGATGTTTTCCCTGCCAGTCAGGTTGTCCAGCAATTCAAAGTTCTGGAATAGATAACCAACTTTTTTGCCACGGTACTCTGCAAGAGCCTTTCCCTTGAGGGATTGCAGAGTATCGCCTTCCACCTGAATGCTTCCACCTGTGGGTTGAATCACAGTCGCAATACAATTGAGCAGTGTGGATTTACCGGAACCGCTGCTTCCCATAATGCCGAGAAACTCTCCCGGCATCACCTGGAAGGTGATCCCATTCAGTGCCTTTGTTTGACTTGGCACATTGCCATAGATTTTTGTTAAATTTTCAATATTCAAAATGGGTTTCATGTGAATACCTCCTATCATTTGTAATAAAATGATAGCATGGGAACACAGCAAATACCACTTACAGTGGTTGTAAGGATTCAAGATATAAGTGGCGGCTCAAGGGGGACGAGCATATATTTTGTAAGAGCATCAGGCGACAATGATAAAATATACCGGATCGCCTCCTTGGCAAACCAGTTCGTTTTAATTGTATCCCAATCAGCAAGTCGGATAATCTCTGCTGTGCCGTTCTCAAAATCAACTGAAATTTCGCCCCATTCGCCGTCGCAGTCTGCTTGATATTCGTAGATTGCGGCGGCGATTTTCTTTTTGCGCTTGGTTTTGGTTTTCTGTTTCAGCCGGACAGCATGGAGCGCACCTTCGGCAACCAGCAGTTCTGTCAGTTTGTCCACCGCTTTCCGGTAGGCTCGCTCTGCACCGCTGGCTGTGCTGCCCTCAAACATAATCGCCAATTCTTCAAAAGTGGGGCGGTTCTTCCATGAGCCAACTCGCCCGCAGGTCATACAGATTGCTAACCGTTTTTCGAGCAAGGTCTGTTCCCGGTAATTCAGCTTCTCAAATGCCCGCTGTACCTTTTCTGCTTGTATGCCGTTCCAGAGGATGTCGGTATAGTTCCAGCTATCGTCAAGGGCTATATCCTCGCCTGTTTCCTCGCCGTCCTCGTCCGTTATATAGAACGGCTGCTGGTTGCGGATTCCACGGACAACTTTCAGATATTCTTCCGCAAGAGCAAGGTCGCAGTTATACTTCTTGGAAAACTGGTTGACCGCATCTTTGGTGTTATGGTACAGCCACGCCATTGATCGCACCATTTTGTAATTGGTCAGAGAGGATACCGACCATTTTTCTTCGCCCATGCGGAAACGGAGCATAGAATCCCAGATGAACGGATAGATGTATGTAGCATACTCCGCACCCTTGGCAGGATCATAGTCCATCAGCTTTTGGAGCATTTGCTCCCGGCAGGAGATCTTTATATCGATAAATCGGTCTGTGTCGTACAGATTGCCGCCGTCCACACTGAGAAAGCCTTTGATGCGCTTGTTGAGCTGCGTTTCGTAGTGGTGCAGAAAGAACGAAAAATATAGCAAATTCTTTTCCCGCAAAGCAGACAGGATATATTCATTCAGACTGTCCACCGCTGGCGGTTCCGGTTCCAGTTGGAAGATGCGCTCTGCCACATAGGGGATGATGCCGTCACCGTGTGGATTAACTTGGTGCTTCGGTATGTATCCGGTCATGTTCCACGAAAAATCATTTAGCATAGCGCACCTCCCTTCTAAGTAATCAGCGGGAATAATTAACCATAATTCCAAGTTTGTCTTGCAGCATTTATATTATCCAGAAGAACAGATGCAGGATTTGCCTCGTAATAGTACGTGCTCATATCCAAAATGCCTTCTTCCATTTCACCCCACTCTGCTGTGCGAGAAACAAAGATTCTATTATATACACACCAATCGCATGTGGTGGTGAAAGCAGCAATATCTGCAAAGTCTTTTGGAAATACAATTCTTCTTCCATTTGATGTTGGCTTAAGATAGTTCTCCATTATTTCTTTGAAATTCTTCAGATCATAATCCGTAGCGTTTTCCAAAGCTTTACAGACAATCAATTCTTCGTGCGTGAATTCTGTAAGTGTTTCTAAATGGTTTGCAAGAATTAGACCATAAATAACGCAAACCTTTGGGCATTCTGCATTTACGGTTTGTTTGAACAGATTGGCTACGATAATAGCCTTTTCCGGGCTGGAGTTTACATAGTTGTAAAGCTCGTTCAATCTTCTTTCGAGATTAAAGCCAGATGCAAGACCGTTCAGTAGATGGCCGAGTTTGAAGGTATTGTATTCAGATAGAAGATCATTTCCTATTCCGCCTACAATTCCCGCAACTGGGTTTACTACGCCCAACACACCAATAGAGCCAGAACGGATTATTTTGGTCATAGGATTGTCCATAACCCGGCTAAGCGCATTCCCAATATCAGTTAAATCATATTTCTGTGCCATTACATATTCCTCATTTCGTCCGTAATTTTGCTTCTTTCTTCAAAGCAGCCTGTCCCATCTCTTTTTCGTAATCACCTTTGGCATAGGCGACATTGCTCAGCGCTCGAAGCATTTTATCCTTTGCCAGCTTTTTCATAACCTCTGCAAGATCAGCGTCCAGAGTACCACGCTTCACATAGCGGTTTATGGTGTTCAGCCGTTTCTCATAAATCTGTTTCACCGGATGATCGTCCGCAAGCTCCCGTTGTTCTCTGCCTTTCAGGTTGCCGATCTGTCGGCAAGTGCGGTGCAGCTTGTCCCCCGGTGCATAGCCGCCGCAGTATTTGGTGTGCCTTGCGTTGGTGGTGAGGAACCACTTGCCGCAGATTTTGCATTTTTTCGGGGCATGACCAACACATAAGCCCTCAAAAAGATCAGACCGGAACATCCCTACAAAGGATACATAGTGCATCCGCTTGACCAGCTTCGCAACTTTTTCGCCGGGACGGATGACCGATATATACTGAACGGAATTATTCAAAGTAGACATCCAGGCATTGCCCTCCGTGATAGAGAACTCCGGCGGAAAATAGTCGCCGAACATTTTTGCAAAACCCTCTGCGGTGCGTTCTGCTTCATTGCCGTCTGATTTTTCTGCAAAATCAAGCATGGCCGTTTGGTATTCCCCAAGGGAGTATGCCAGATGCCCGAAAACTGCGGTATAGCGTTGGAGCATCATCGCATCGGCAAAGTTCTGGATTTCTTCAAATTGCAAAGAATTGGTTGCGGCTTTTATGGCAAACTCCACATATTTCAGCGCATTGTCCACAGTAAAGACTTTTTCAATCCGTTCTCTGTGCTTTGAGATATTCATATAGGAGAACGGCGGTGTTTGACTGAGAATATCAAGCATCGTCAGAGCAGCTTCCGTTGCAATAGGACAGAGTGCAGAAGCATCCTGTCCGGCGTTTAATATTCCAAGCAGCAGATTGATTTTCTCGCATTGCTCGTTCATCTTTGCGATGGTATCCGCAGGGACATTCAGCGCATCACAGGCAAGAGCGCCGACAGGAAGTGTTTTTCCCTCATATATGACCGTATCCTGCCAAAAATCCAATGTCATCAATTCTTGGTTCATGCTTGCCCCTCCTGTCCTGTTTTTTCATTTTCTTAATTCTATCATGCTAATGTAAAGAAATCTACATCTATCCATAAGTTGTCCTGTTTTTTGAAACGGGGTTGTCCTCCGATTAGCCTGTTTTTTGAAAAATCCGGCATAACCATAGTAGAAGGAGCCAAACCCCTGCCAATCACGGCGGGTGTTTCGTGCTTTCTAAATACTATGAACGGAGGTTTTTCTATGACAATCTATGAAATCATCAAGGCGGCAATCAGCGTAAAGCAAGCCGCAAAACACTACGGGCTGAATGTCAACCGCAATGGTATGGCTTGCTGCCCGTTCCACAACGACAGGCATCCGAGCTTGAAGCTGAACGAGGATTATTTCTTCTGCTTCGGCTGCGGAGCCAAGGGGGATGTAATCGACCTTGTGGCAAGACTGTTCGATCTGAGCAGTTATGAAGCAGCGCAAAAGCTGGCTGCGGACTTCGGGCTTGACCCGAAACCGCCCACTGCCGCAGCTATGGTCAAGCCAAAGCGTCCCTATATCCGTCAGTTCCGGGAGAATGAAATGCTGTGTTTCCGGGTGCTGACGGATTATCTGCATCTGCTGGAAGATTGGAAAATACGATACGCACCCAAGACACCGGAAGATGCTCTGGATGACCGTTTTGTGGAAGCCTGCCAGATGCACTGCTATATCGAATATATGGCAGATGTGCTGACGGTGGGTGATCTGGAAGAACGGGTGGCATTGGTGGACAAGCTGATGCAGGACGACAAAATTGCTTTTCTGCAAGAGTATACCGCACGAAAGAAAAAGGAGGTGGCGCACCGTGGCGAAGAACCGGAAAACGCCTAATATGAATTTTCCTGTCTGGTTTGACGGGCAGAACATCAACGAAGCTCTGTTTTGTGAAGAATTTCTGCATGAGCGCAGAATCATCTTCGCAAACGGAGCTTTTTTCACGCCCGATGGTCGAGTGACGGATGACCTTCCTCTGCGTGGGGAGATTTACGACAAGCTGAAATTTTGTGCCGTGAACAACATCCCACGGAAGATCACCAACATTCTGGAAGTGCTGAAACTGGAAGCGCAGGTGTCTGACTTCCCTCCGGAGCAGGATCGCATCCATGTTGCCAACGGTACGCTGCTCTTGAACGGCACTTTCACCGAAGGCAGACCGGCTATCGTGCGAAGCCGTCTGCCTGTCGGCTATAATCCCGATGCTCCTGCACCGGTGATCTGGCTGAACTTTCTGGATGGGTTGCTTTACGCCGAGGACATTCCAACTTTGCAGGAGTTTATCGGCTATTGCCTGATTCCCTCCAACAAGGGGCAGCGCATGATGGTGATTAAAGGCAACGGTGGCGAGGGTAAATCTCAAATCGGTGCGGTGCTGTCCACCATCTTCGGCACGAATATGAAAGACGGCAGCATCGGGAAGATTTCTGAAAACCGTTTTGCCCGTGCCGATCTGGAACACATCCTGCTGTGCGTGGATGATGATATGCGGATGGAAGCTCTGCGTCAGACCAACTATGTAAAATCCATCGTGACTGCACAGGGCAAAATGGACTTGGAACGCAAGGGCAAGCAGAGTTATCAGGGCTGGATGTTTGCCCGGTTGCTGGCATTCAGCAATGGTGATCTGCAAGCCCTATATGATCGCAGCGATGGTTTTTACCGCAGACAGCTTGTGCTGACCACCAAAGAAAAGCCCATGGACAGAGCCGATGATCCTGACCTTGCAGAGAAGATGAAAGCTGAAGCCGAGGGTATCTTCCTGTGGGCATTTGAAGGCTTACAGCGGCTTGTTGCCAACAACTTTAAGTTTACGGAGAGTGACCGTATCCGGAAAAACCGGGAAGCGGTCAAGCGTGACAACAACAATATCTTTGATTTCATGGAGTCGGAGGGATACATCCGATTGAAAGCGGATGCTTCCATCAGCTCTAAGGATTTCTATGAAATCTACCGGATGTGGTGTGAGGAAAACTCCCTTGCACCGCTGAAAGCCCGTAGCTTCAGCGATGCCATGATTGCCAATGCCGGGAGATTCAATCTGGAGCATTGCAACAACATCACCAACTCTGCCGGACGGCGGGTGTGGGGCTTTATGGGCGTGGAAGCTGTGGCAAGACCTCATATAAATGGATTTTACGATGTTTCGCCGTGTACGTACGTACCGGAGGACTGGCGGGATTGATTTTGCCAGTCATGCTCTGTACGTATGTACGCAGCATTTACCCCTGTTTTCTTCCGTTATAGGAAACAGCAGCTTTCAAAGCTGACCTGTTTTCGGGCATTAAAAATCAATGGTAATGGAAACAGCAAAGTTTTTGACCGCAGGACGAAACTATTTCACGAAATCGTGCTTCTCTGAACCGTGTACCCTGTTCACGGAACAATGGGTGTTTTCACTGTTCCAGACCAAACCACACAAAACGGCAAAGTGGGATATGGTCATATATGGACAGGACATCACAAGCGAAATTCTGAACGGATTTCGGAGATTGCAGATTTTTCACTGTTCGGTGCATCCACTCCACCTTGGAGCGCAGAGGTTGCACCGACACATGAACTGAATTATGGAGGATTTTATCAATATGAATATACGCAACGAAATAAAGGCACAGATCATCCGTGCCGGGATGACCATGCAGGAAGTTGTTGACCTGCTCTCGGACGAGTACGGATGGAGCGACAGCGTTTCCAACCTGTCCGCAAAATTACAGCGGGAAAGTATACGATACAAGGAAGTATTGGAGCTTGCCGCTGTGCTTGGTTACGACATCGTATGGCAGAAAAGACGGGAGAAGTGATACCCCGGCAACAGCCCTCCGCATCTCCCGTCCCCATAGGCGCACCGCAGTGCTGCCCATGGACAGGCAGTGAAAGATACGGCTTTCGCTGCCATCGTCTGCAAGAAATGTTCCGCAGAACAGCTTCATGCAGACGGGCTGACCAAGGTAAAAGGCGCAGACATTTTGCCTTGGTCAGCAGAGGTCACCGCAGTGACCGCATTCCCCCTCGGGAGAGCCCTCGGAGAGCCCACGGCACTTTGTAGCCAGCATGGATGAAAGTGTAATAGTGGGTTATTACACTTTGAAAAAGTGCCGTTCCTCAGCCCTCCGCTGTCTGCAAATCTTAAAGAAAGGACAAAAATCTATGGCAAGAAATGATGGAATTGATCGTACCTTAGCCAGAAATCAGGACTTGGAAACTCCGGATGATGTGACAAAAGTACAGGAACACAATGAGCGTGAAAAAGACCGTTATTCCAATGTGGACATCGTGCCGGAACGTACTGCGCTGAATGTTCACTTCAAGTCTCCCACTGACGATTATGTAAAAATGTTTGAGCAGATGGAGCAGGACAAGATCATCTCCACCAGAGGGCTGAAACCGGATGCCGTCAAATATGGCGAGTTGGTTTTCGATGTGAACTCCGCTTATTTCTACAACCACGGCGGCTATGAGTTTGCAAAACAGTTTTATGCCGATGCCTATAAAGCCGCCGTGGAGATCGTGGGCGGTGAGCAGTATATCCTCTCCGCTGTAATGCATGCCGACGAGCGCAACCGGGCAATGTCGGAAGCTCTGGGTGAGGATGTGTACCACTATCACCTTCATGTGGTTTATATCCCGGTGGTGGAGAAACAAATCCTGTGGTCGAAGCGATGCAAGGATGAATCCCTCCGGGGAACGGTAAAGGAAACGATCACACAGGTCAGCCGCAGTAAGAAGTGGGAATCCAAACCCGTTCTTGATGAAAACGGAAATCCTATGTTGAACGCAAAAGGGAAAAAGATTTTGAAGTCGTCCTACAGTGTGCTGCAGGATGACTTTTTCAATTTCATGCGAAACGCTGGTTATACCGATGTAGAGCGTGGAGAATGTGGCAGCACCGAAGAACATCTGACGGTGACACAGTTCAAGGTACAGGCCGAACAGCAGCGTTTGGAAGCTGTGACCGGACAGGTGGCACAGGCCGAGCAGAGCTTAGCGGATGCCAAAGCTGCCACGGAGAAGCAGAAAAAGAAACTGGAAGCTCTGAAAAAGGAAACTCAGGCTGCTAAGTCTGTTGCTATGACTGCACATGAGATTGAGTCGATGGGCAAGAAAAATCCCATTACGGGAAATGTTACCATGACGGCGGATGAGTGCCGCACGCTAAAGGATTATGCGGTCAGCAGCTTTGCGGAAAAGTCTGAGAAGCTGAAATACAAGCAGAAATTCGAGCAGGCAGATAAAAACGCAAAGATATGGAAAGACCGTTTTGAAAAACTGAACAAAGACTATGAGGAGCTGAAACAAAAAGCCCAGCCTTTCCTGGATGCGATTGAGATTGCATCTGAAAAGGTCTGGGCTTTTATCAATGCCATCCTCGCCAGGGGAAAGGAACTGTATGAACACAAACACCCTGCCCGCAATCGTGGACAGGACATGGAAATTTAAGAAAGGAACTATTTGCCTATGAAGAAAACCGTAGATGAAATTAACAAGATGATTATGGAAGATGCCCCGATGGAAGAAATCAACGATGCCATCGGCTATATTGATATTTGCTCCTGCTTCGATCCGATTTTTGAGCCGCCTATTGATTTTCTGGAAGAATGCCGCAAGCGTTGGGAAGCGGCACAGTCCTCTTTCTGCAAAACCATTGAGTGCAAGATCGGAAACACATGGTATGTGATTGAAACGGAGTGTGATGGAAATGAGCCACTTACCGACAAGGTAAAACGGCTCATTTTTTCTGACAAGGGGGTGATTTGTTAATGACTGCGACACAAAAGCATGATATAATTCCAATATGCACAACGGTACTGTCGGCTGACCAACCACCGAAGGAGGATATTATGTTGGATCAGCAGAAAATTACCATTCTCTATTGCCGTCTGAGCAACGAGGATGCCCAGGAAGGCGAGAGTAACAGTATCGCAAATCAGAGAGAGTATTTAACCCGATATGCCCGTGACCACGGGTATACAAACCTGAAAATTCTGGTGGATGACGGTTATACGGGGACGAACTTCAATCGTCCCGGTGTGCAGGAAGGCTTTGAGCTTGTCAAGCAGGGGCTTGTGGGCTGCTGGCTGGTCAAAGACCTCAGCCGCTTTGGTCGTGACTATCTGACTGTTGGACAATATACGGATATTATCTTTCCGAGTTATGATGTCCGCTTTATCGCTATAAATGATGGCGTAGACAGCAACCGGGGAGACAGCGAGGGCTTCGCCGCAATCCGTAATCTGTTCAACGAGTGGTATCCCCGTGATACCAGCAAGAAAGTCCGTGTCAGTTTGCGGCAGAGAGGAACCAGTGGGAAGCACATGGGCAAACCGCCCTACGGATACCGCTGTGACCCGGAGGACAAGGATCACTGGATTCTGGATGAAGAAGCGGCTCCGGTAGTCAAGCTCATCTTCGACCTTTGCATTGACGGCAAAGGCCCGGAGCAGATTGCAAGGATTCTGGAAGAAAAGCAGATTATGACCGCAAAGGCACTCTATGCCAAGCGAAAGAAAAAGCCGATGCCGGAAAGACCGTACCACTGGGGCAACCAGTCCATTGCAGGGATTTTGGAACGGCAGGAGTACACAGGCTGTACCTGCAACTTCAAGACTTATTCCAAGTCCTACAAGCTGAAAAAGCGGATTCCCAATGAGCCGGAGAATATGTTTTATCTGCCGGACACACAGGAAGCGATTGTATCTCAGGCACAGTTTGACAGGGTGCAGGAACTGAGGAAAAACAAACGCCGCCCCGCAAAAGCGGAACGGCAGGGATTGTTCTCCGGGCTTCTGTTTTGTGCCGATTGCGGCGGCAAGCTCCACTTTGCCACAAGCAAAAGCTTTGAGGGCAAGCAGGATCACTACGTCTGCAACAACTACAAGAGCAACCGTGGTACTTGTACTGCCCACTATATCCGGGAAGATGTGCTTCGTGAAATCGTTCTGGAACGCATCCGGGCAGTCAATGAGTATATCCGAAGCGATGTGGACGGTTTTCAGGAGGAATGGCTGCAATGCCGCAGGACTGACCAGGAGCGCAGCATCCGGGATGACAAAAAGAAGCTGGAACAGGCAAAGAAACGCCTTGCCGATCTGGATGTCATCATCGCCCGGCTGTACGAGGACTATGTTCTTGGAAATCTCAATCAGGACAGATACAGAAAGATGTCTGCGGACTATGAAGCGGAGCAGGAACGGTTAAAGCTCGAAATTGAAGTTATCGAAGAATGGGTGGAACAGCGGGAAGAAATGAACGACGGTCTGGATGCCTTTATCGCCCTGACACAGAAATATGTGGATGTGGAGGAGCTGACACAGACCATCGTGAACGAGTATATCAAGAAAATCATCGTCTATGCCCCGGACAAATCCAGCGGCAAGCGCAAGCAGAAAGTGAAGATTTTCTTCAACTTCGTGGACGATGTAGATATTCCCGTTATTTCCGAGCCTATCATCACGCAAACAACCTATGAACACAGAAAAACGGCGTGACCTTCGGGTCACACCGTTCTCTGCGACAAAATAGTTACTTGTCACTATTAAGCCTTGCTATTACTGGCTTTCTAGAAGAAACGACATAATCTGCCGTGGCATATAAATAAAATTCTTATCATATGATTTTCTCCTTGTGTTATTGAAAGATTGTGTAATTTGAACCCTCTATGTTCTCAATCACTTAATGATATATTTTGTTCCTCTGCCTTTTCCTTCAACTGCAATCACACCCTTTTTCTCCATAGCTTTCAGTAATTGTGTTGTTTTTGATTTGCCAAATGGGACATATGGTGCAATTTCACTTATTGGTTTCAGCATCGTCTTACTTAAAAATTTGTAAATCACTTTTTCGTCTTCGGTTAAATTGACATTCGTTTCAAATATCGGTAGTACAATTTTTATAGCATTTTCTGACACTTCAAATTCTGGTTTTATCAAACTCTCTGCATACAGTTGTTTGATTCGTGTAATTCCTGTTCCAAATATCTCTACTAATCCCAGTCTGTAAAATACATTTGCAAGATTTCTATTTCTTAAAATAGATAGTTTACCTGATAAATATTCTTCTGCCGTTATTCCAGCCGGCAATCCACCAGGAGACACTACTTCTATTCTATCATCAAACATAGAAACTCTGGTGTGTGAATTAATATCCCATACCCTATGAATCAAAGCATTTGCAATTGCTTCTCTGAAAGCTGCTTCCGGTATTTTCTCTACCATCTTTCTGTCAGCCCCCTGTATTACTTCATATTGGTAATAATCTCTAAATACAGCAAGTGCTTTTTCATATATTTCTAAAACCGATATATGTTCAAACGTTACTCTTTTTTGAATAATACTGATATTCTCACCGAACTTAACAATATCAATTCCTGAAAAATGATTTTTATCTGCCAAAAGTCCCGCTGCATTATTATAACCATTTATATTGTCATACAGGTTCAATGTCTTTAAAGTATCTTGATTGAAAGTTTCAATGTGAATATTTTCTTTCAGTTTACACTGTAAAATTTTAAAAGATAGCTCCTGATCTTTACAAGGTAATTCTTCGAAGCTAATATTTTTTCCATCTAATACAAGCCTTGAAAATTCCAATGTATCTACCTCTATCGTTGCCGTATCATTTCGTTTGTATGCTTTTGATTTATATAAATACGGTTTTTGAAGACCACTTTTTACAGTAAGTTTTATCGTCTGGTCATTATTCTGTATTTCAAGTGTATAGTTTGGTTGAGGTGATATACTGTCATTGATTTTATTTTCGATATCCAGACAGGCCTGTTTTACATCTGGCAATCCTTTCACATTTCCATTATCATCAACCCCAAAAAGAATTGTTCCACCATTGTAATTCGAAAAGGCACTAACTGTTTTCAAAAAAGTATTCGTAATCGTTTCCTTGAATTCTAATATTCTTGTTTCACGCATAGTAATCGTTCCCTTTCCAACCATAATGATTATATTATATGCAAAAATGCGCAAAAAATCAATCGTATTTTTTTACGATTGATTTTTTAATTGATTTTGAGTGTAGTATTATTTTTTGACCAACTGAATTATGACAACTTTTTTAATTATTCCGATTCGGTCTTCCAAAGTTATAAATAAGGTGTAAATTATTTGTTTCTATCTAGAAAATCCTACAAAATCTAGTCTTTCTCGCCATACTTTAAATGTTGCCGTGGCAGATGAATAAAACTCTAATCATAATTTTCTCCTGTCCTAAAATGCCAAGAAATGCCGTGTTTTGCGTTGGTTTATCGACTTTTCCGGGCATCGTATTTTTGTTCTCTAAAACTACACTTTTTGCAAAATAATGCAAAACGGAGCAATTCAATGCCTTGTGTAGTAGTCAAATCGTAGTCAGTTAAGGGGGTTCGGACTACGGGTAGGGGTGTGCATTATTTAACAAAAGGGTGTGCTGAAATCAACACACCTTATTTTTATCATTTCTTGTTCTCACAATAAATTATGAATGTTCTCTTTGATATCATTAATAACAGCATAATTATCATGAACGGAAAACTATATACACATATAGTTAAAATTAGTTTTGCTTTCTCGTTACCCGTAATAATAATTGCTATCGAAAGAATAGATGCAATCAAGGAAAGAATATTTGATGTCATAATAGAAACAAATGTTTCACCGACTACCTGTTTTTCAATTTCATTATCACAATCAAGTTTTCCAACCAAAATAGCTGCAAAACCAAATAATACAGTGAATACAAATGCAAATACTGTTGTCAAAACCCCTGCTAGTGTATCGTCAATTATACTTCCGAATCCAAACGTAATAATGACTGATAAAACAATCGGGAAAAATATAAAACAAACAATATCCCAAACCGATATCTTATCTGTCTTTGCGTTTTTGAAAACTTGTAATTGTTTTATTAATACTGACAATATCCTTACTTTCTTATTTCCAAAGAGCATCATACACACAATTACCATGGCCATCACAATTAATATAATCTTACTTGGCATACTACACCTCCCCAGATTCTATTATATCCTTATAATAGTCGTCAGCCAATTTTGTAAGTTCTCCTACAAAATCATGTGAAAACCTACAGGCCTCATGAAGGGCATTTGATATATCATGAGCTCCCATAATACTTTCAAACTCATTCCACTTTACCTTTTTATAACGATTTCCAAGTCGAAGTTTAATCTCCGCATCATTATAATCATCGGAATCCTTTAACTCCGCTTTAATTTGAGCAAACGCCTCCGCCTGATCTATTTTACCTGCTTGCATATTCTTAAATACACCTAGTATTTTTTTGTTTTCACTAGCCTCAAGATTTAGTCCCAAATCTCGGATAATATTTTTCTTTTTTGATCCTTTTATATTGTCCGCAACATCAGAAGATTTATCATGCTTAACAAACTGTAATGTGATTTTTGTTGCTGTTGCATCCTTGAGCCCATCTGCCATTGGGACAATCAATTCCATTTCCAGTTTCAAACCTTCCGATTTGATAGCTTTATTAGCAGTTTCTAAAAACACGCTCTTACATCCAGAACCATTTTGTCTATGAAAAATAGCATATAGACCATCTTGGCTCTCATAAATAAAAACATGATGCTCATATAGTGCTGCAGAATCAGAACCAAAATCATACTTTTTCCCAGAGTTTCTTTTTACTACTGTGACAGGTTTTCCTTGCTTTCCAGCACTAGGAACAAGATGCCACATTTTTAACCCCTCTTTTTCTTTTTCTGATATTTTATCTTCATCTAAAATAATTGCTCTATCTGTATTCTCACCAATTGCCAAATTTTTCGTATATGCTTGATAAGCATCAATAAAATCGGAAAAAGAATATTCCGGATCTTTTCCCTCTTTTATAGCTTCCCTCTGTTTTTCAAGTAAAGGATTATTTCTCTGAAGATAACTAAATTTACATTTATACGCTGTAAGAGTCTCAATCTTTGCCATTTCATCAACCTTCCTAATGTGTTTTTTACTTATTTTCTTCTCTTGTCTCGCTGTTCTCTATTTCCTTAAGAGAATGTCCATCTTCATCCTTCCAGCTTGTCAAACCATTTGCGCTCTTGCCAATCACAAACATAGCAGCATATGATGGACTGGAAAACAAAACATCTTCTTGAAGAACGCCCTCAACAATACTTACCTTTCGTCTCTGCTCTTTAAGTACTGTTGGAATTGTATCATCATCTTCCACAGCAATGCGACTACCTTGTAGCACAACAAAGCCCTCAGAAGTGCGTATTCCATCTGCTTCAACTTTACCCAATCCTTTGATAGTTCTTTCCAAATGCAGATTCAAATCCTCCCAGTTCTTTTTTCCTCTACTATCGTTAGCAAAAGTTACAGGCTTATTTAATGGTTCAAGAACCTTATATCCTAAAACACTGATAAGCGTTTTTACATTATCCACAAACTCTTCCATAACAGCAATCTGTGATTCCTTCATAACCGTATTCTTATATGTATTCTTTGTAAGTACAGTATACCTTTTGCATACTCTTGCAATCTCAACAAAACGATTTTCAAGATATCGAATCAATGCTTTGTTTAAATCTCTGCCAATGAATACTACTGCAGTTGTCCAATAATACTTTTCTTTTTCAGCCTGATAATCTCTAAGATGCTGAACTAATCTTTCTTTTACATTCTCAGCTTCTCCAATATAAACTGAATCAGAGCCATCATCTTCCTTGCAAAAAAGGAAATAAACACCTGCTTGTGTAATATCTTCTCTGTTACATGAAGCTACCTCAATCCTAGGTATCTTTATTGCCTTGCCATTCCAGTTTGATAACTCCGCTGTTATCAAACTATCTGCACTTCCATTTACAAGAAATAATTCTATTGATTTACCATATGCCATTTTGTTCATCCTCACAGTTGTTAAATTTCAATTTCATCTCGCAGATAAAATAATGTAAGCCTATACTAATTTTATCGGCAATTTTACTATCAACAAACACATCGTTGTATATTCTAAAATCCAAAGGTACCTAGGACTCGCTCAAATGCCAATAACAACTCATAGTATTATTTCTCATACTTTATCGTTCAAAAATGGTTATAAAATCCTCAAGTTATATTATATCAGCCAAGGCATATTTTTACCAGTCAAAAAGGCACCCAAGCTATAAGCCTGAGTGCCACAAATCTATATCAATATTCTATTATCAAACCACCTTGAACATATTCTGTTTCAAAGGCTTATCGTCCTTGTCCGAAAGTCCCATCTCTTTTCTTGCATTTTCCAACCCCTGCATCTTCTGAAGTTCTTTCTCCGCATCCTCAAGTCCAACGTGGGTGTAAACATTAAGTGTCACGGCAATATCCGAATGTCCCATCAGATACTGCAGTGTCTTAGGATTCATTCCCGATTTTGCCATGTTAGAGCAATATGTATGACGGCATACATGGGGTGTGATATTTGGCATCTGTACCTTATAAATCTCATTGTACCTGCCCACCATACTGTTAAATCTATGTTCCCAGTGCATGGCAACTAGCGGCATTCCGTTCTTATCCAGAAAAAGAAATCCAGTGTATCCATCTACCACTTTCTCCACTTTATATTCTGGTCTGTCTTCTATAACCATTTTTATATGCACGAATAACTGTCGCTATCTTTCTGAAATCAGATTCCTTTTCAATTTCATTCATAACCTTTCCGGCTTCAACAGTCGGCATACTGTAAGTTCCTGTACTAATATCCCTAGTCCTGCATAAAAATGCCTCCTTTCGTAATCTAAAAATAATGACTACGAAAAAACTATAACACTTTATAAGAATGCGTGATCCGACGAAGCGGAAAAATGTTCCATTACGACCGGAAACACTGATCCGTTGTTAGCGGAATCGGTGACCCGATGAAGCGGAATTTGCACGGGGATTTCCTGTATCAATAGAAAGAGGACATTATCATACATTTTCTCTGATAATGTCCTCTTTCTGTTTGTATCCTGTTATCTTATTTTTCCGGAGAAATAATATATTTTCCTTTTGCGCGAAGCTCCGGTTTTCCTAAGATATCTGCCAGCCTGTCCAGACCGCATATCTCATACACCATGCTGCTTACATCCAGCCGACCGGAATCTATTAGATCCAGCGCTCTTTTCTGTGTATAAGGATTAATATAAGAAGCCTTTAGTTCCAGTTCCTTCCGAAAGATTTCAAATGGCTTCACAGAAATCGTCTCATCTGGTTTAGTCAAACCGAACATCATAACAACTGCTTTATTTCCAGCAATATCGATGGCCTGTTCAATGGTAGACGGACGTCCCACACACTCAATAACTGTATTAATCCAGGTCATGCCCGCCTCCTTCAGGCATGCTTTTACATCTTCATGAATCGGATCGATGCACACATCAGCACCCAGCTTTTCCGCTACTTCACGTTTACTCTCCACTGGTTCCAGAAGCGCTATTTTCGCGGCTCCTGCCAGCCTTGCCAATTGAAGCTGTAACAGACCGATCATGCCTCCTCCGATGATGACTACCTGATGTCCCGGCTGAATCTCACACATATCCATGCCATGCAGACAGCAGGCTACCGGTTCCGTCATGGCTCCCTGCTCAAATGTTGTATGCTCTCCCAGCTTGTAAACCTGACGCTCATCTACCGCGCAATATTCTGCGAAACCGCCGTTTACAGTTGTTCCATAACCAATCATATGCTCGCAGTAATGAGCTACTCCCTTTCTGCAGGGATCACATGCCCCGCAGTAGCAGTTCGGATCGATGCATACCCGGTCTCCCACCTGATAATGCTGCACTTCACTTCCTACTTCGGTTATCACGCCAGAAAATTCATGCCCCAGAATCGTCGGGGGCGTTACCTCTGCTGCTCCTTTGTCCCCTTCATAAATATGTACATCTGTTCCGCACACACCACAGGCCTTTACTTGAATCAATACATCCTTCGGTCCCACCTTTGGCATCTCATGATCTTCAATTCTCAAATCATGTTTTCCGTAAAATACTGCACTTCTCATTCTGGTTTTCTCCTTTTTATTTTCCGCAAAGCAGGGAAAGATCGATCTGCTCTGCCAATGTTTTCCCGCCTTCGATACCCGGATGCAGTTTATCCTCTGAGCCACCCTTGGGGTTCAACCTGCTCTCGTCTGCGGGATCCTTCGCCCAACTGTCAAAATCAAAAATTTCATCAAATACTGTTGACCGACGAAGCAAATCATTCACACAGTTACGTTTTTCTTCATGCCAGGGACGCCAGTGATCCTTACAGCCTTTGAACGGAAGCAAAGTCGCCGCATAAATCTTTGTCTGATGATAGTGTGCCGTATCCGCGCAGCTTTCCAGGCCTGCCACTATCTCTTCCGCACTGACTGCCTCCTCCGGGGGAGCTTCCCCTATTGCCGGATGTAGGATATCATTGATACCCTCTAACAAAATCACTGCGTCTGGTACAAATCCATTTGCAAATACGTCCCGCTCAAAACGGACAATTCCACGCTCTCCGAACCAGCCTCCATGTCCGGAACCCACGGAAGCATCATGCAAAAGCCGGTTTCCACAGATCCCCATATTCAGTAACGTTACCCTGCCCTGATACGTCTCCAGCAATCGCTCTGCAAATGGAGCTGTCCACCGGGACATATGGGTAATGGAATCCCCAAAAGCTACTACTGTAAAGACAGGTTCTTCCGTCCACACAGCGATTTGATCCAGACCTGTCACACATTGATGTAATGGTTCTTTTTCAAAAAAACTTCCGGTCAATCCACCTTCATTTTTCGAATACCATACACCCGTCATGGAATTTGCCAGAAAGGTACAGGCACTCTTCACCACATTCTTTCCGGACCATCGAAGCTTGATCTGTATCTTTTGCCCTGCTTCTGCCTTCTGGATCACTTCATCTGACCAGATCCTTTTTCCAGGTGATACCGCTATCCGACGCTGTCCGTTCACAGTGACAGGACATTTTTTCCCATCTCTGACCACAAGCCATGCCTCTTCTATATGAAGTGTTTCTGTTCCGAAGGTATTCTGGAATCTTATCTTAAATGCTTCGCATGGCGGAAACGCACAGATCTCCACATACTCTGTCTCATTTTCCACATAAAGCGGGAATGCCCCGAAATCCAGACTTCGGTATCCCCAGATACTGTACCAGTTTTTCAATCCTTAATCACTGCTCCCTGTCTAGTCAACGTCTCTCTCAGCTTCTCCGTCGGTACATCCCCGGCTTCACAGCCTTCTCCCAGCGCCAACGCTGCCGCAGTTCCCGCTGCCTGTCCTGTAGCAATGCAGCAGGGAATCACACGGTAACTGGCTGCCGCGCCAGAGGTTCCGCTGATGCATCTTCCGGCTACTAGAAGGTTCTCTATCTTTTCCGGAACCAGACAGCGGAATGGAATCGTATAGTAATCATTCACTTGGTGGAAAGTTGCTCCGCCGCCCTCTGAATTATGAATATCTATAGCATAAGCAAAGGTACAGATGGCATCCTCAAAATGCTTTCTATCCAGGATATCCTCTGTAGTCAGCTTATACTGTCCCTTGATATGTCTTGTTTCCCGTACACCCAGACGAGAGGCCATCTCAATTAGCTCAATATTCTCACACCCTGGAACATACTTCTGCAGAAAATGAAGTACTTCAAATACCTGACGGCGGCCTTCCATGACAGCCTTGCTGATTTCCTCTGTCCTGGTTGCGTCTACGTAAGCCATACGGGTAGTATTGATTTTCCAGCGGCCTTTAATGGGTTCCTCATAATTTCCCACCTCGTGGCGGTCGATATCCCAGTCGCCGTTGGCGCGTGCTTCTTTAATATACCAGGACCAGCAGTTTTCGCCCGGAATTCCCAGCTCGCCCTTCGCTTTTTTCTCTTCCAAAGCGCCCACAAACTTCTCTCGATCGATATTGCCTACTTCAAAGAACAGGGTAACCGGTTGCATTACTCCATCCTTCTCATCGCCCTTTACGAAATCACCGCCTGCAAAGTAAACCACGTCTGCATCTCCGGTACAGTCGATATAGGTCTTTGCGCAAAATACTGCCATTCCCTCTTTCATGGCTGCCACTACGCCTGTAATCTTCCCTCCATCAGTCAGCACATCACATACCTGTACATCATACAGGATTTCTGCACCGGCCTCACGTACCATTTCCTCCATTACTACTTCCAATATTTCTGAAGAAAATGGCGTCACATGACAATGACTTTTTATATAGTACGAACTGTAGGTGCTCATACCTTCTACTCTGGAAGGATGAATAGCGCCTCCGCGCTCCTCTGTACGGGTACAGAGTTCATCAAAAATTCCTTTCACAATCTGCTCTGTCGGCTCGTCGTTATAGCAGGTCATAAATGGACCCACCAGACCTCCGGTCGCCATTCCGCCCAGCATCTGCTCCCGCTCAATTAACAAAGTTTTCGCTCCGTTCCGTGCAGCAGCCACCGCTGCTCCAAACCCGGCAGAACCGCCTCCGATCACCAGCACATCTGTCTCTATAATTCTGTCAATCTGCTTCGTATACTGCATGATTTTCCTCCTTCTCTTTCAACCCCTTTTCCCAACATACCCATGCAAATGCATTCGCTCCTATCTCGCTCAGTGCCGGAACCCCCGTTTTCCCAACGCAGATTGGCCCAATTTTCAGAATAGGGACCTGATATCTTGCCGATAGCATACCAATCTGATTCTGCTCCAGATAATGAAAATACTCATGATAAAGAATCAGGTTCAGCCCATTCTCATAAGACATTTCATTGTGCTCACTCCAGAGTTTCACTGATTTCTTATATATGGTCAGCTGATTTTTCCCGGACAAATATTCACAGAAATACCGGTATTTTCCCAGCACATTATCGACATCTTCACAAGTAATTTTTACCTGATCCTTTTTCAGGATGTCCAGCATAGCAGGAAGCTCATTCTCCCGGTACTGCTCTAGGAACTGCTCTGCCTGAGTTTTCCCAACTGCCCAGGCCATTTCAAAAACATCCCTTATCTTATCTTTTGGTATCTTATGAATCATATAATCTGTCAGCAAAATCTGCATACTGCTCTCTTTATCGGGAAAAGGATATTGCTTCATATAGTTCTCCTTTAGTCTGTTCGTGCTGAGGTCAGAATCATCAGCTGATCATCCTCCCGGACTGCTGCAAGTTCTACCTCTGCCAGAGACTTCATCTGTGCTTCGTCCAAAAGTCCGGATAGATCCAGGATTCGCTTTCCAAATATCAGATAGGTATTGGGCAACGTTTTGCCTCCGTCATTGTAATCCGTCATATTGTCTACTGCCCGAAGCAATGCATTCTCCCAGTTTTTTCCATCTGTCATGTACACTTTTCCATTCTTTTTCTGAAGACGAATAACACCTTCTTCATCCGCAATTGCTGTAGGCTTGCTCACTGATTTAATCAGGCCAAAGAGTTTTTTTCTCTCCATCTTATATTGCATTGCATACATCATTCCGTTGCCTGCCGCTGTATAGACATTCTTTATGTCTGTATTCAAGTGCTCTGCTACTTTTTTGCGAATCTCCTCCTCTGTCAGTTTTCGATTAGTCAGATCCTTGGAACGAAGCTCTGTCGTACCGATAGCAATAGCTCTTACCATGTTTTTCGTCGCATCAACCTCCACCGATACCTCTACGGTCTCCGGTGACGCACCGGAATGAATGGCTCGTTCTTCCGCCTCACGTCGCACAGCCAGAATGTCCTCCTGAGTTGGATTAGCAATGGTACGCTCTACCGTATCGCGAATCATAGCCAGCGCTACACCGATGGTCGAGATAACCGACGCATTTTTCGCATTCCGGTGTTTCATGGACAGGGTTTCTGCCAAATGAGGTACCACCGCAGCCGCACCTCCGCCTCCGCCTACCAGCACAATGGTTCTCGGATCCATATTGTAATCTTCAATCAGTGCTTTTACAACCTTTCCATTCTTCACGGCAGACAACCGAAGCGCTTCCTTCGCCGCTTCCTCCACAGACATTCCCATGTTGTCAGCCAGCGGCTTCCATGCCTTTCTCGCTGCCTCCACGTTTCCTTTTGCATAATCCTCGTCCTTTACATAACCGGCGAGATTGGCCGCGCCTGCCAGAGACAGGGCAAATTTTTTTCCGTTAGAACACTGCACATACGCGTAATCCGGGTCTGTATCCGTGGGCTTTATCGCACAGAGAACCGGGTCAACAATATCTGCGCTGTCAGAATAGACCTCATAATCCAGACCTGCAATATGTACGCTTCTAGGCCCTACATCTGAAATTTTTCCATTTTCAATCTGAATCATACTTCCGCCGCCGATGCCCACTGTGCGCACATCCAGAGAAGTCAGATAGGTCTTGTGACCGCCTACCTCGGCGTATTTGACCATGACCTTTCCATCTTTCACACAGGAGATATCCGTACTGGTTCCTCCTACCTCTAGGAAGATACCGTTGGTCAACTTCTCATACATCAGCGCTCCGGCCACTCCTGCTGCAGGACCGGACAGAATCGTCAAAATCGGTCTTCTACGCACCTCATCTACTGTCATTACACCACCGTCACAACGCATTACCATAAGTGGCGTCTGAATTCCGGCTTTTTTAATACTGGATTCTGTCATATTGGCTGCATCCAGCATCTTTGGCATAATGCTGGCGTTGACAACCGCGGTACGTGTTCTTACCTTCAGGCCATAAAGCTTGGATATCTCGTTGGTGGCTGTCGCTGTAATTCCCTTTTCCTGGCAGATCTCCGAAACCTTCGTCTCGTTCTCCGGATGATCTACACTGAACGCCTCAGCCGCCACGATTGCCTCACAGCCTTTTTCCTGAAGCCGTATCACTGCCTCAGCTGCATTCTGGCAAAATGCTTCGGTTTCACTCTCCACATACGTATTTTCTGAATGAAGGCTCTTGGTAGCCGTCAGGGGAATGTCGCCCATGACCGTATCGCTCTTGGACTTGGCGCCCTCAATTCCTTTTCCGATGGTTACAATACCTACTTTTACTACGTCGCCTTCCAGCAGGGCATTGGTCGCCTGTGTCGTTCCATGGGAAATAAATACTACATCTTCCGGCTTTACCTGATTTTTCTCCATGATCTCACGCAGTACCTGCACGATACCGGCTGCTACGCCTGCTTTATCCTTATGGGTCGTAGGTACCTTGGCTGTGCTGACCAGTTCAAACGTATCATTATTGATCAGCGCTGCATCCGTAAAGGTACCGCCTACGTCAATTCCAATTCTAACTTTCATGTTCCTACCTCTTTTTCTGTTTAAAAGTGTTGCGACCTATAATACTACAGGCCGCAACATTTTTTACTCTGTGAAATTTTTTTACATCCACATCACTGCGCTCACTACGACACCGACGATAACAACCGGCCAGATCCAGGGCAGGAGACGTTTGGTAACAGATGTTACCTCTTCGCCTGTATAGCTTGTTACCCATACATTATGAGTATTGGTCGGACAGCACAGCAGCTGCATAACGGATACGGACGCAAAGCCTCCCATTACCGCATTGACCGGAAGGATATTCATGCCCACCATCAGAGCCGCAATTCCAGCTCCCAGGCCCCACAGGTTCAGCGGTCCACGGTACAGGCACAACGGAGCCAGTACAATGAAGAATAGCAGGAAGGAAACCAGACCGTTCGGTGTAACCACACGCATAATCGGCTCCAGAGATGTCTTTACAGAAGGCTGATTGATAGCCAGAAGCAGCATTCCGATACCAATCATCAGCATCGCCGACGGCGCTGTCGCGGAAAATCCATCAAACAGGGTCTTGGTCAGCATATTCATGGTCCGGCTCCATCCGGCCTTCAGGCTGGTGAAGATACAGGCCCATACAATCGCAATCATAAAAGAAATAATCAGCGGAAACTTAAAGCCGATAACCAAAATCAGCGGAATCAATGGCGTAATCATCGCCAGACCACCCATGATTCCTTTTATCTGATAGACATCATCCTCAGCCTCTCCTACCGGAGCAGAAAAAGCAAATTTTCTTCCCACCTTTTTACAACGAACTACAAAGAATATGATGCCAGAGACAAAAGCACCTGCAGCGCAAATTGCCTGAATTAAAAATGTGTCATCGAAGCTGGTTCCCAAAATTGCACCAATTGCGTTTACATTTGATAAATTCACGTTATTTCCTACACAATAGGAAAAGAGCATTACAGCAGAAGCGGTAAACTTATCCACACCTACTGAAACTAGAATCGGAATCACAATCGTACCAACCATGATTACGGTTCCCAGTCCATTTACTACAGAGAACAAAATGGATGCGATGATAAACAGTACCAGGGTTACAATCAGGGTCTTATCGCCGCCAAGTTCAGCTCCCTTTTTAATCATTGTTTCACTGATACGTGTTTTTTCCATCACCATACCGAGCCATCCTGCAAAAATCGCTACCATAATCGGGTCACCAAGCCGGAGAGCACCCGCCTGAATAACGGCCTGTAAAAAACCTATGGCATTGCCATCCGCATCCGTGGCCACAGCCGGGACTCCACCTATCAGACAGATTCCAACAGCCAGTACAAAAAGTGCCAGTACTGTCGGTATCTTACGGGTAACCATAAGACCCATGATAACAAGCATAAACAACAAAATCAGTATACCTTGAAGCATATCACATTTCTCCTTTTTGTTTTATTATTTAAAAACGGCCACACCTGCGCAGTTTTATGTACCGCCTTTAAGTTCTTTTATATCAAACAGGAAAACAGATTATGCCTAAGGATACGTTAATTTACTTCAATCAGGGCGTAACAGTTTTCCCACAAAATCTGACGTGCAAAAATGTCACAAATCTGTTTTCCCGGTTCTCCCGCTTTACGAATCACCGGTTGAAACGCAAAATTCTGCGATATCTTTTCTACCACCTGCTCCAGTCCTTCCACCTGTCCTCCGATAAATACATCCTTGACCGGGAAGAATAACAGCGCACTTTTAATTACCTGGGTAAGCTTTTCTGCAAGTTTATCCGCAGAAAAACTCTTCAGAGCCGTTTCCTGGGCAATGGCCATCGGGCCTCCGGGATTATTCTCATACCCGGCAAAACTTCCGCTCAGGACTGCGGAACTGATATCGAAAATAGAATCCTTCGAATTATGAATCATTTTCCGGTTCAGCACAAAGCTTGCCGTGATTCGTTCTCCAATATTCACATAAGCATAATCTGTGCAGCTTGCATCAGCCGTCTTCAGATAATAATTTAGATTATAACGATTCAGAAGTTCCTTCTTTACCGGAACTCCACATCTGGTAGCCAAAGCCGTCTCAAGACGAATCAAGTCTGAAGAAAGAGATGTGGAAAATTCTGTCATTAAATCATACTCCGGCAGATCATCCTGGCACAAAAGACCCAGTCCAATGATACGCGTCGGAAGTTCTGTTTTCCCATTCTGAATTTCCTGTACAAAACCACCTATCACCTTTAAAAGTCGATTGCCGGAAGTATACCGCGATATCAGCGTCCGTTCCGCAATCCGTTTACCGGACAGATCAAACACCTCCGCATTCACACCGTTTCTCAAAACAGAAACCGTAATAATACATCCGTAGTCTTCCTTCATCTGCAAAAGGATCGGTTTTCTTCCGCCAGTAGATACGCCTTCCCGTACTTCCTCAACTATTCCGTCTTTCAAAAGAAGCGACACAGCCATACTTACGGTACTTGGCGAAAATCTACTTTGTTCCGCTATCTCAATTCTGGAAACAGGCCCCTGTTTTAAAATGTATTCCAGCACCTTTGCTGTATTATTCCTTTTTACATCCTTTAAAGATTTCTTATCCATCTATCATACCACCTACTAATTTTTAATATCGAATTAAGTATACAATTCTATTTTCTTTTTTTCAATGGGCAGTATGCAATTTTATAATTATTTTAGAAATAGAAATCCGTGTTTATCTTTTTTCTATCTTCGAATTAAGTATATGACGCTTTGATTATTTTGTCAATTACCAAGTCTGTTTTCTTTATTTTTTTAGCTATTTTCACAAATTTTTAGCTCATTTTTGTATATATCATATAAAATTAAGGCGGATACGGAACCCCCTATCCGCCTTTTGTTTTTTCGATTTTAAAAATAATGATTTTACACCAGATGAATGATATCAATCAGCACCACGGCCACCAGCCCGTAATACACCACGATGGCCACTAGGTCGTTGATGGTCGTGATCAGTGGTCCGGACGCTACGGCCGGATCCACGCCTACCTTTTTAAAGAAAATCGGCGTCAGGGTTCCCACCAAGCTGGACACCACCATGGCTCCCACCAGGGATACGCCCACGCAGGCGGAAATCATCATAGAATAGCCCAGGGAAAAGCCCTTAAACAGATGAATGTAGGCTCCCAGGAACAGCAGGACCATCACTGTCAGAATCACCAGCCAGGGCAATCTTTTGCGGATGCTCTCCCGGGTAGTTTCGTTTAAGTCCTCCTCCGCGATCAGACCAGCCAGCTTTGCGTAATCGCCGCCCATCTCGTCGTCCACGATTTCCACGATATCCTGGGTGGTGATGATACCACCGATACTTCGATCCTCCAGCAGTACGGGAATGGAATCCTCCGCGTAGTCCTTGATTTTCTCGATACACTCGCTGATTTTCTCATGATCCATGACATAGGGATAAGAACGGTTGATCAGATCCTCCAGCTCCGTATGCTCCCTTGCGATGATCAGATCCTGCAGCTCAATGGCGCCGTAATACTGCTCCGCCCAGTCAACCACGTAAATCGTGGAAATGTTATCATTTTCCCCGGCCTGCTTCACCAGCTCCCGCATAGCCTCCCGGACAGTCAGGTCGTTGTGGATCAGGATAAAATTGGTGGTCATGTAGCTTCCGATTTCATCCTCGTCATAGGACAACAGAAGCTGGACGTCCTCGCTGGCCTCTTTGTCCAGCATTCCCAGAATTTTACACTTTGTGTCGTCGTCCACTTCCTCCAGAATGTCTACCGCATCGTCGGAATCCATCTTGGAAATGACCTTGGCCTGCTGTTTTAAAGACAGCTCCTTCAGATACACATCGCCGTCGTCCAGATAGGCGAAAATCTCCGCCACACGCTCCGCGCCTAGAGCTGAATACAGGCGTTTTCTCTCCTCCGGCGTCAGAAGCTCCAGGGCATCCGCTATATCATTGTCGTGGTAATCAAAGAGCCAATCTACCAGCTCCTCCCGTGACAGACCTGCCCGGATAATTTCAATCAATTCCTCTACATACTTTGTCATTTTCTGCCTCCATACCTTTCTGATACGGCGTGAATGATTCTTAAGAGGCAACGCACAAAAAGCATGCAGCCGTTATATTCTCACAGGGAACTTCACGCACAGCTGCATACCGCCACTTATTTTATTCGCACCGCAGTTTCTACTTCGTCCCGAACTGTCGCAGCTGTCCATGAAATTCACCTCCTGGATTGTGGTTTTATTCTTCCTTTGTGAATATAGCATTTAAAAAGGGGAGATACACCCCCTTTCCAATCTGCGCTATGCTTCATAGGTTCCTTTTTTCAGAATCCTTCCGTCTTTTCTGAAAATCCTGCCACCCGCCACATAGGTATCCAGGCTCAGCTCCCGGTCAAAGAGAAGGGTTTCATAAAACTGTTTCATTCTCCAAATATTTTGTGATGAATATCCTCTAATTCCAGGTTCTTTACTCAATATATATTCAGACAAAGCCTTCACAGTAGACTTGCCCCAACCATTTACATCAATTTGTTTTGATACATACTCACCAATAGACCAATATAAATCAATACATTTCTGCACAGAAAAAACACAAAACAAAAACCATAACTAATAGTCACCTCTACTATTAATTATGGTTTTTAAAGTTCTTGTATTATGTAATAATTATGTTTTTCACAAATTATTTTCCATAATTTCCAAATATTTCTCTGGAAATCCAATCAGATTCAAATCAATGTCATCCCTATACTCATCTATCACAGCTTCCACTGTTTGGATCAAAGATTTTTTACTGCTTTCATCTGGAAGTCTTTTCAGTAAATTTTCTCTATCAGCGACAATCATCCCGTGAACTATTAACTTATCTAACTGTTCATCAAAGGTCAATGGTTTTTTTCAAATCCATAAAATCTCTCCTTAACGTAAAAAAGCTGAGCACACGACTCAGCTTGGTCCCCAATGTCCAAAAGACTTCGGGCAACTCTGTTACATATAGTATATTCAAAACTCAGAAAAATTGCAATAGTTTTTATATTTTTTCCGCATTTCCATCAATAAAAAATCTACTACATTGCCTGCAAGTAGTCCCTTACTACTAAGGAATCCTCCCAACCCCTTTGCCTTTATCCCACTTCCAGCCATGAGCCTTAGTAGTCTAAACCGTAGTAATTCCAATACTTTCTGCCATATTCTGCCCTGTGTTGCCCCAGTCTGCGAAGGTATGCATTATCATAAAACTGGAGTGCCGTGGCACACAAATAATATTTTATCATGCTTTAAAACTCCTTGAAAATACTGATTTTCCTTGATTTTACGCCACTTTCTACGTTTTGCTGTGATAATTTGATGCGGTATCTGCTAAAATAAATAGAATCCTACATTATGGTAAAGTATAATGTAAGTATCACCAAACATCACTTCACCAAAGGAGGATTCTGTAATGAATATAACACAAAAGACAGCAACAGCAGAGATTTTCAATGACTATAACAAGCGTTGTACCGCTGAAACCTCTATTGATGAGATCAAATCCGGTTGAGCAACTATGCCATAATTCGGTACTTGCCGAATTCAAGTTTAATTTTCATTCTTATCCCCAGGATTTTCTGTGTTAATAAATGATCCGGTCCCGGCCATTTTCTTTTCCAATATATAAGCGCTCATCTGCTATGCTAATATTCTCATCCAGGCGAAGCTTGGTATCGTACTCCACAAGTCCGAAGGTCATGGTTACCCTAAGCTGCACCTCTCCATAGGTGATTGTAGCCTTGCGTACCGCATTTTGGAGATGTGCAAGCAGAATCTTTGCTTCATCCCCGTTTGCCCCCTCAAACAGGAAGATAAATTCCTCTCCTCCCCATCTTGCTGCCACACCATGTCCTTCCATCTCCTTTTTGAAGATATTCGCCAGTGTACGCAGTACTTCATCTCCACATTCATGTCCGTAGGTATCATTGACCTTTTTAAAAAAATCAATATCTCCGATGGCAATGGACAGAAAATCATCCGGATGCTCCACCTTTTCTCCCATATAATGCATCAGATAATGCCGGTTCCACAGCTTCGTCAGCGTGTCTGTATTGGCTGCCTGCTGGAGCTCATTGTTATATTTCATCAGTTTTCTCTCAACTGCCTGGGAGTCCTTGGAAAGCATCAGTCCACTTAAATAAAGCAGAACAAATACTACCACTGTTGTAAGCACCTGCAGAAAAATATCGCAGGCTCCCTCAATCTGAACTATTTTTCCGTGTTCACGGCAGAAAAAATACAGACCGAGCCTTGCCGCACACAATCCCATCACTACCACACCCTGGCTCCACTTGCTTAAATAAGTAAAAAGCAGATCCAGCAGTACCAGTGTAAAAAGAAAATGCTGAAGTCCACTGTCCCATCCGATCAGCATCACATTAAAGCAGACTGCTCCCAGCATAACGATATTATAAAGAATCAGTGCTGTCCTTGTATGATTCTCATAGGTTAAATACAGCAGATAACCATATATTGCAACAAAAAGCAGGTTACCGGCCATCCACCAGACATGATGTACCATTACTAATGTAACAGATATGATCAGCAGATAGATCATCATGACCAGTGCACTGATCCGAAGTGTGATCGGACCATCTGCACTTTCATTTGGATTTTCCACATCCTGAAACAGAATTTTTTTAAATTTTCCCATTTTCTATAGCTTCCTTATCCCCTGCTTTTCTCTTTTAACCTTCCATCAGATAGGAAAAAATCAGAAAAGCTGTTTTCAATGCATTGTGCCTGATTTTTTCATTCTCAATGCAGAAAATATCATCTTCTATGACCTGGACACCCATTTTTGCCAATGTATCATGATCAACCTGGACAATCCTTTTGTTCTCGGAGCTTAAATATCGTTCCCTGACCTCTTCATCCACGGTCCCATTGTTGGCAACTACAAGATCGATCTTTCTGGAACCAAGGTATTCATTCAGCACCTCCACATGCTGGCTGACAGACTGGATATCTGTTTCTCCCGGCTGGGTTACCAGATTGGATATGTATAAAAGCGGAGCCCTTGTTTCTTCAAGTGCATTTCTGACTTCCGGTGCAAGCAGATGGGGAATGATACTGGTGTACAGGCTTCCGGCACTGAAAATGATCAGATCTGCCTCTCCGATCTTCTCCTGGATCTCCTGCTCAATCTTAATATCGTGATCATAGGTCAGACGGCTGATATTCCGGATATTCCGGCTGACAGCCTCTTCTCCAAAGTATTCCTTTCCCGTGCTCTCTCCTACAAGATCTATCTTCTCTCCTGTCAGAGGAAGTACCGTTCCTTTGATATCAAGGAGCTTACACATATATTTGGTTGCCTCTGTCAGATTCCCCTTAAGATCAATCAATGCTGCCAGTACGATGTTTCTGACAGGATGTGTATTTAAGGATCCTTTCTGAAAACGATAGCTCAGGAGATCTATAAAATCCTCATCTACATTTGCCATGGAAAGAAGAACCTTTCCCACATCACCTACTGCCGGTATATTCAGTTCTTCCTTCAGCTTCCCCGTACTGCTCCCATTATCACTGACAGCGATCACTGTCGTCACATCGATTGGGAAAAGCTTTAAGCCGGACAGGATGCAGGACAGCCCTGTACCTCCCCCGAAAATAACAACCCTTTTCATAGCAATACCGTTGCCCCCTTTTATTGTTATTCCACTACCGTAAAGTCAACTACTGCAGCGGCACCATATTCCGCCGTTTTTTCCTTAAATATCTGATCTGAATCGGTATCGATCTCTTCATCATTATCAAAGGTGTTTTTCTCTCTTAAAAATCCGATGTAGGTTGCTGTGCCATTTTCATCAAAGGATTCCATAACAGAGTCCTTCACCATAACACCCTGGGTTTCTTCAGATACAAAGTAGCTGCAGAATTCATGATTTCCTGCTGTATATAACACATGGTCTGCATATCTGACCGGATAAGCCGTGTCACTGCCGCCAACGACAGTAGCAAATCTCACCTTTCCATTCTCCTTCAGATAAACATATGCCATCATGGCCGCTGTGCTTCCATTATCATCATATGTCTGATCTGTGATCAGAAGAACGTCTCCCTCGTATCCTGTCAGTGTTACATAAGCATATGCCTGTCCTGCTGTCATATTACTGATTAGTTCATCATAGGAATCAAACTCTGTCTTTCCTGCCTGTTCCTCTACAAAAGAGTTCGGAATATCACTTGGTATTTCCTCATCACCGGACACTTCTTCTGTCTGTACTGCTGTCTCATCTGTTGCGTCTGCAGCCGGCTGCTTTCCACATCCCGAAAGCATCATCGCTGCCATCAGCACTGCGCTGATTCTCATAGTCCATTTTCTCATTTTCACTCTTCTCCTCATCCCGCTGCACTGATCCCGGCCAGATTCCCTGTTGACCATGCAATCTGCAGATTAAAGCCTCCTGTCACTGCATCCAGATCCAGCACCTCTCCTGCAAAATACAGTCCCCTGACCAGTTTTGACTCCATGGTGGACGGATTGACTTCCTTCACATTCACACCGCCCTGTGTGATGATCGCCTCATTAAAGCCTCTTGTTCCCGTCACTGTCATGGTCAGCTGCTTCAGCAGATAACAGAGTCCTTCCCTCTCCTGTCTTGTCACCTCATTAATCTGCTTTTCCGGTTCGATGCCGGACAGCGCTACGATCACCGGTACCAGTTTTGCAGGCAGGAGCGCATCCAGACTGTTTTTAAACTGTTTGTTTTTATTCTCTTCAAAATCCCGGAGGATACGTTTATCAAGCTGTTCCATGGAAAGTGCCGGCTTCAGATCAAGCACTAGGGACACAGGTTCCTTCTTTCCCTTTTTCACATAATAGCTGCTGGCACTTAAAATCAGTGGACCACTGATTCCAAAGTGGGTAAACAGCATTTCTCCAAAGCCTTCGTATAGCTTTTTCTTTTTTTCTGAAAAAAGCGTCACCGACACATTTTTCAGGGAAAGTCCCTGAAGAAGCCTGCACCATTCCTCTTTTACTGTCAGAGGCACCAGTGCCGGCACCGGCTCCTTCACAGTATGGGAAAGCTTCTTTGCAAACCGGTAGCCGTCTCCTGTTGAACCGGTAGAAGCATAGGACATACCACCGGTAGCCACAATGACTGCATCTGCCGGAAGTCTCTTCCCGTCAGAAAGAAGAACACCCGTCACGCCAGGAGTCTGCTGATCCTCTCCCACCTCGATCTGTTCCACCTTCGTATGGAGCAGCACCTTCACATGGTACTTTTCCATCTGACGGTTCAGGGTATTTATCACATCAGAGGAATGGTCTGAAACAGGAAATACCCTCTCTCCCCGTTCTGTCTTCAGACTGCATCCTGCCTCTTCAAAAAACGTCATAACGGCATGGCTGTCCATCTGGTAAACACTGCTGTAAAGGAATTTTCCATTGGTGATTACATGGGAAAAGAAGTCTTCTGTCTCACAGGCATTTGTCAGATTGCAGCGTCCCTTTCCAGTGATATATATCTTCTTTCCGGTCTTCTCATTCTTTTCAAGAAGTGTTACCCTGGCACCCCTTCTAGCTGCTGAGATGGCCGCCATCATGCCCGCTGCACCGCCGCCGATCACGATTACCTTATTCATTGCCATCTTCCTCTTCCTGTCTCGTCAGGGAATAGTTCAAAATCGGTTCTTCATCGATAAAATTGATCTCATCATTTAAGTATACCTGATAATTGTTCCAGACGTCCTCTAGCGTCTCAAGGTTTCTTTTCACATCATCCGGTCTTCGTAGGCAGAGCGCCACTACAAGGGCATTGATCACGCTTAAGGGCGCAACCAGGGAATCCACGATGGAAACCATATCACTCCTTGCCAGAAGATTGCAGGATGAATACAGGTTCATGGGGGAATGGATGCTGTCTGTTATGGTGATCACCTTGGCATTTCTGTCGTTGGCAAACTCCATGGCCTTCAGGGTTCTCATGGAATATCTGGGAAAACTGATACCAATCACGGCATCCTTTTCTCCCACCCGGATCATCTGTTCAAACATCTCCGATACACTTGTAGTCTTTATAAGTACCACATTGCCGCGGATCATATTCAGATAAAAATGCAGAAAATCTGCAAGAGGCTCACAGCTTCTCACTCCGATCAGATAAATCGTCTGCGCTCCCAGAATGATATCAACTGCCGCCTCAAAGGCTGCCGGATCCAGATTTACGATCGTATCCTGGATCTTCTCGATATCTGCACTCAGCACAGAAGTCAGGATCTCCGACTGGGTACTCTTCCCGTACTTGGCTCCCATCTTCTGCACACTGTTCAGCTTGTTCTTCACCCACTCTGCCAGTGCATTCTGAAACTCCGGATAACCCTCATATCCAAGATGCATGGCAAACCGGACAACCGTTGATTCACTGACCCCTACTGTCTCACCAAGCTTTGCCGCTGTCATAAAGGCTGCCTGATCATAATGATCCGAAATATAAGCAGCAATAGCCTTATGCCCCTTACTCATCTTGATATATTTTTCATTCATTCTGGTTATAATATCAAATTCCTGTTGCTCCATACTGTTCCTCTTCCCTATCTGAATGCCTGATAAGAATCCTTCAGCATCTGGATCGTTTCTTCCTCCTGAAGGTCATAATCACCGGTCAGTGACATACAGGCTGCCCCGTGAATGAAGATCCACATCTTCATGAAAAGCTCCTGCGCGTTTCTGCTCCCCTGGGAAGCTGCTGACTGGATTTCTCTGCTCACATTTCCGCTTCTGCCATTGACCAGATCATACATACTTCTCCCAAACCGGTTTTCTGACAGGAAAATATAGGAAAACAGATTTTTATGCTCTGCCGCAAATCTGATATAAATATTTCCAAGATGAACAAACGGTGTCACAGTCTGCCTTGAAAAGCTGTCATAATAATTTTGGAAAAAATCACATGCCTTTTCAAACAGAGCCTCATAAAGCTCATCCATATTCTTGTAAATACGGAAAATAGGCTGCGTGGAACATCCGGCCTTTGCCGCCAGCTTTCTGGCTGTTACCTGCAGACTTCCCTCTTCCTGCAGAAGTGCAAATGCCGCTGTCAGAAGAGCATCTTTGGTTATGGATTCTTTCCTTGCCATTCTGTTTCCCCTCCTTTGTATAACATCCGTTATTATTTTAGAATCTTTTCGTTTTTCTGTCAATAAGAATTCTTAAGGTCTTCAAGATCTGTCAGGAACTGTTCCCACGCATCTTCATGCTCCACGTAATAAAGAGGACACTTTTTCCCGCCCTCGTCGTAGTGCCGTCTCATATCTGCCGGCTTCAGATGATACTCCGAGAGAAGCCAGGCACTCAGTTTAAGCAGTGACTGGTACGTTGCATCAGTAAATTTTCCGTCCTCATCCAAATAACAGCACTCTATGGAAACGGAATCCTCGTTCCTTGTTTTTACTGCATATCCCATCTCATCAAGCGGCAGGCACTGCACGATGGAGCCGTCATAGCTGATCACAAAATGGGCACTTGCAGATGTTTCTCCCGTCACTCCCAGATTTTCAAAATAGCTTCTGTTCTGCTCTGCACTGGTTCCCGGATTTGCGGTATAGTGCACAAAGATATTTTTAACCTTTTTCAGCTTTGTCTGTGGTCTTGAATAGGGGTTCGGTGTCAGAAATTCTTCTGTGATCTCCGGCTTCTCTGGTCTGCTCCCATTTATGATCTCCTGCAGCTTCCATGTGCTCTCTATCCCTTTTTTTCCTGCAATGTTCCGTAACAAAAGAAAAAGAAACAGAGCCAGCAGTCCTGTCAGTATCAGTAAAAGCAGGATATGGAAAACCTTTTTCTGTCTCCGTCTTTTCCTTCTCTTTCTTCTGATTCTGACTTCTTCTGCTGTTCTGCTTCTGTATCCGGATCGTGAAGCTTTCTGTCTGCCCTTTCCCGCTCTGGAAATGTCGATCAGATCCAGCTCTTCCCCCTGTCTTTCCGTTCTCTGTCTTTCCGTTCTCTGTCTTTCCAAAGCCTGCCTCATCGTGTCACCCCTCTTTTGTAATAACATGATTATAGCAATATTTTCTCTATCCTATCTGTAGGCTTCCTTAATTCCGCCTGAAGATTTTCTTAAGATCCTTCCATATGCTATCTGACGAACCAGAAAGACCCCTCCAAAGTCATGGCATTTCACTATCTGAAATACCATGACCCAGAGGGGCTTGCATTTAATGATTTAATTTCTGTTCAGAATCCTAGATTATACAGGATATGCTGCATTCTTGGTATCAGCCTGGCTCATATCAACCTTTTCCTGCTGTGCCTGACGATACTTGAAGAAGTCTGTTGCTACCTGAGGGAACAGTGCATAGGACAGAACGTCCTCATCCTGCTGCTTCCATTCCTTCATTTCGGATTCGAGCTTGTCCATCTCGTTTGTTAAGCCTGCAGCATCTGCAGAACGGGATGTGAATCTCTGCTCTCCAGGAATAACCTTGTCAATAACCTCCTGGTTCATAGGCTTAACAGTCTGACCATACTTACCACGAAGCAGATCCTTGAACTCTCCTGTAGCCATCTTGTATCTCTCACCCATTAATACGTTGAATACAGCCTGTGTACCAACGATCTGGGAAGAAGGAGTAACCAGCGGAGGCTCACCGCAGTCCTTACGGACTCTCGGGATCTCTTCCAGTACTGCCTGATACTTATCTTCTGCATGCTGCTCTTTCAGCTGGCTGACCATGTTGGAAAGCATTCCGCCAGGTACCTGATAAAGCAGAGTCTTGATATTAACACCAAGAACCTTTGTGCTCATGAGACCGCTTTCAAGGCACTCCTCACGGTAAGGTCTGAAGTAATCAGCAATTTCTGCCAGAAGGTTCTGATCGTAACCGGTATCATAAGGAGTTCCCTTAAAGGTCTCAACCATAACTTCTGTTGCAGGCTGTGATGTACCAAGTGCGAAAGGTGAAATTGCACAGTCGATAACATCTACACCAGCTTCTACTGCCTTCAGATATGTCATGGAAGCTACACCTGAAGTATAGTGTGTATGCAGCTGGATCGGGAGCTTTGTGTTCTCCTTCATAGCCTTGATCAGCTCGCCAGCCTTATAAGGAACAAGCAGACCTGCCATATCCTTGATACAGATAGAATCAGCACCCATCTCTTCGATCTTCTTAGCCATATCTGCCCAGTACTCGAGAGTATAAGCATCACCCAGTGTATAGGACAGAGCTACCTGTGCTTCTCCTCTGCCTTCCTGCTTCTTGATCTTCCCGGTAGCATCTACAGCTGCCTGAAGGTTACGAAGGTCATTTAAGCAGTCGAAAATACGGATTACATCAATACCATTTGCGATAGACTTCTCAACGAATGCGTATACAACGTCATCAGCATAAGGTCTGTATCCGAGGATGTTCTGACCTCTGAAAAGCATCTGCAGCTTGGTATTCTTGAATCCATCTCTTAATTTACGAAGTCTGTCCCATGGATCCTCTTTCAGGAAACGAAGGGATGCGTCGAAGGTTGCTCCACCCCAGCACTCTACTGCATGGTATCCAACCTTATCCATTTTATCTACGATCGGAAGCATGATCTCGGTGGGCATTCTTGTTGCAATCAGGGACTGATGTGCATCACGAAGAACGGTTTCCATAATTCCGATCGGTTTCTTAACCTGTTCAGCCATTTTAATATCCTCCTATATGAATTAAAATATTCCAAATACAGCCATAAAGGTTCCGGCTGCTACTGCTGTACCAATAACACCTGCTACGTTAGGTCCCATTGCATGCATCAGAAGGAAGTTGGTAGGATCTGCTTCAGCTCCAACCTTCTGTGATACTCTGGCTGCCATGGGAACTGCGGATACTCCGGCAGAACCGATCAGCGGATTAACAGCACCCTTGGTAACAACACACATCAGCTTACCGAACAGAACACCTGCAGCGGTACCGAATGCGAATGCAATAAGACCAAGTGCTACGATCTTTAAGGTATCTGCATTCAGGAAAGCTTCTGCACTCGTTGTTGCTCCTACTGATGTACCAAGTACGATAACTACGATGTACATCAATGCATTACTTGCAGTATCTGTCAGCTGTCTTACTACACCTGACTCCTTAAACAGATTACCGAGCATCAGCATACCAACAAGGGGTGCTGTGGTAGGCAGGATCAGGCTGACTACGATAGTAACAATGATAGGGAACAGGATCTTCTCCAGCTTGGAAACCGGGCGAAGCTGACCCATTTTAATCTTTCTTTCCTTTTCACTTGTCAGCAGCTTCATGATAGGCGGCTGGATGATCGGAACCAGTGACATATAGGAATATGCCGCTACAGCGATCGGTCCAAGGAGTGCTGTCTGTCCAAGTTTACCCGCCAGGAAAATAGAGGTAGGACCATCAGCACCACCAATGATGGAGATTGCTGCTGCAGCCTTGTCATTGAAGCCAAGTGCGATAGCTCCGAAGTAAGCTGCGAAGATACCGAACTGTGCTGCTGCACCAAGAAGGAAGCTCTTAGGATTGGCAATCAGGGGACCGAAGTCTGTCATTGCACCAACACCCATGAAGATCAGGGACGGGAGGATTGCCCATTCGTCTAAGAGATAAAAATAATACAGTAAGCCGCCGGTTCCGTTTGGGGAATCCTCTATGCTGAGCATAATGTCAGGATAGATATTTACAAGCAGCATACCAAATGCGATCGGCAAAAGCAGTAAGGGTTCAAACCCCTTGGCAATCGCAAGATAGAGAAATACACATGCCACAAGGATCATCAGGTAATTGCCCCATGTCAGGTTGAAAAAGGCTGTCTGATGGATCAGATTGGACAGTGTAGATACGATATAATCCATTTTTTTAACCTCCTGTTGTCATTCACCATGCAATCATCTGCATGCTTCTGTACTGAATTAGTTCAGAGTTGCCAGTACAGCGCCTGCTTCTACTGCATCGCCAACAGCTACATCAATGCTTGCAACTGTTCCGTCTTCAGGTGCTACAACGGGGATTTCCATCTTCATTGCTTCTACAACGACAACAGCGTCACCCTTCTTTACAGCCTGTCCTACGCTTGCTTCGATCTTGAATACCTTACCAGCTGCACCGGCTTCTACCTTGATGCTGCCTGCGCCGGCTGCCTTAGCTGCGGGAGCTGCTGCAGGTGCTGCCTTGGGAGCAGCCTTGGGTGCTGCAGGTGCTGCAACGGGTGCTCCTGTAGATGCGCCCTCTTCTACTACTACATCATATACGTTTCCATTTACGGTAATTGTATAATTCTTCATTACTCATTTCCTCCTGTAATTGATTCCTTTACTGAATTATGCTCTCTGCCATTTGCTGGCACGTCTGATACTTCTTACTACAAATCCATCTGTGGATGCAGCACCTTCGCTTGCTGCAATCGCTGCAGAAATAACGGCAACCAGCTCCAGATCATCAGATAATTCTTCATTTTCAACAATCTGTGCAATAGCCTTGTCCACTGCAGGCTCTTTCTTTGCTTCTTCCTTCGGCTTCTTGCTGAATACAGCCTGAATCTTGGGAATGAAGGTAAAGCAGCTGATCAGCAGGCTGATCAGGATCAGAACTACGAATACGGTTCCCATACCGAGCAGAGTGTTTAATGCGGCCTTCTCCATCTTCTCGCCAAATGTATATTCTACATTGACGGAAATACCTGTGATCGCCTGATTGTCAAATACAAACTCAACTACTGCATTTCTGTCAGTTCCCTTAATCACGGCATCGATCGTACCATCTTTGTCATCAAAGCTGCTGGTAACACTGATGACTTCCACATAACTACCCATTTCTTCAGAAGCTGTTTCCCAGCTGTCCAAAGCGGCTGTCCATACAGGATCAGTAACCTGAGCCTGTGCGCCCTGCATTACAACCTGGTTCATAGCGGCAATATTCTCTGTCGCATAGGTTTCTGCTGTTTCCGGGGTCATAAAGCCTTCAACTGCTTCTTTCCCACCGCACGCTGTCAGACCTGCCATACAGGTAATCATACCTAATATCAATAACCATTTTTTCATATTAAGTAATCTTCCTTTCTAAACTGTACCATGCTTCTTGGCCGGAAGGTCTTCACTCTTTGAGAAAAGCATCTCAAATGCGCCGATCACATACTTACGTGTATCAACGGGTTCAACGATCTGGTCAACATATCCTCTCTTTGCTGCACTTGCTGCGCTGGTCTGAAGTGCTTCATATTCCTTTGCACAGGCATCAATCGCATCTGCTCCCTGTCCGTCGCAGATGATCTTGGCTGCAAGCTTTGCATCCATTGTACCGATCTTTGCATCCGGCCATGCCATGGTGATATCAGCACCGATTGCCTTGGAGTTCATGGTCACATATGCGCTTCCGTAAGCCTGTCCGATGATCACGTTTACCTTGGGTACAGTTGCGTTTGCAAATGCGTATGTAAGCTTTGCTGCTGCATTCGCAATGCCCTTCTCGTTCTGCTTGTCTGCCTTGAAGCCCTTTACATTAGTAAGTGACAGTACAGGGATTTCAAATGCATCACAGAAGTTAATGAATTCTGCAGCCTTGTAGCAGCCAGCTGCGGAAAGAACTGCATCATATTTCTCTGTTACGGTTCCATCCTCTCCATAAACCTCGGTTCTGTTAGCAACAGCACCAACAGTAGCGCCATTCAGCTTGATGAAAGCAGTTACCATATCCTTAGCGTACTCACGCTTTACTTCAAATACTGCACCGTTGTCAGCAATCTGGGAAAGTGCGATGGAAGTATCTCCAACACAGTTTGCGATCTCTGCACATGCTCTGTTCAGATCATCGCTGCACTCTTCATAGGAACCATCCTCATTGTTTGCAGGAAGGAGGGAAACCAGCTCACGGATCTGTGCAAGGATTCCTGCCTCATCAGCAACAACATCAACAATTCCTGCTTCCTTGCTCTGGAAATCAGCAGCAGAGGTATCACACTTGGTGATCACATTGCCATCCAGTGCATTGGGAGCGTTAACAAACAGCTTTGCCTTGGAGCCTTCCATAAAGGTAAAGTCTGTCAGAGTGGGGATCAGTGCAAGACCACCGCCACAGGTTCCGAACACTGCTGTGATCTGGGGGATCACGCCGGAAGCCTTAACCTGGCTCATATAAATCTCGCCAAAAGCATTCAGTGCATCAGTAGCCTCCTGAAGTCTCAGTCCTGCTGAGTCGATCAGTCCGATTACCGGTGCGCCCATTTTCAGTGCAAGATTGTAAAGGTTGGCAATCTTCTTTGCATGCATCTCGCCGACAGTACCGTTTAATACGGAAGCGTCCTGGCTGTAAACATACACAAGGTTGCCATCAATCACTCCATAGCCGGTGATAACACCGTCAGAAGGAGTTTCTGTCTGTTTCAGATTGAAATCTGTGCTTCTTGCTGTAACAAGACCGCCGATTTCAACGAAACTGTTTTCGTCGAGTAAAGCTGCAATTCTTTGACTCGCCTGTGAAGTAGTACTCATTTTTCAGCCCTCCATTTTATATTAAAAAAATAATAACTTAATTCGCAGGGGCATAGAATCCCCATAAATGCGTCTATGGTAGTATAACACAAAAGCCTAAATTCGCATAGAAAAAGTTTCAGATTTTACACAAAATTTTAACATCTTCTTTTTTTCCTTATATTTCGCCTCCATTAAAGTGAAGCATGAGCCTTGCATACGCTGCTTCTACCGACTGGTTCAGCAGTGGAATGGCTCCTTCCTTAAGGAGCTGGTCTGCACTGGCATACAGATCCCCTTTTGTCTGCTTATAAGAAGCCGTATATAGTGGGATGGCCTTTTCCCGGCATCTTTTTGCAAACTCCGCGAAGCCGGTGTGCTCTCCCACTACGCAGGCTGTTGCGGAATGATACAGATAATGCAGCACTGCCACAGGCTTTTTCTCTCCCTTCAGATTAAAGAAGGAATAATCCATTCCTGGGTAAGGACGGATCACCAGAACAGAATTGTCAAAGCTGTCTGGCACAATGTAACGATGTGTTTCCGTGCCATCAGAAACTGCACTTCGTCCCGTCTGCCCCTTCTGTTTTTCATTTTTTCTGAAGGGAATAAACCTTCCATCCTCCATATATCCAAAGGCTTCCCCACTAAAGTCATGGTAATCGTCCAGTACCGGATCTGCCTCGCAGATAGTCAGGGCATGGTATACCTTCATGCAGCTTTTGTGATCCCGGTAGATCACATAGGCTCCTCCCTGTGCGCTGTTCCGGATAAAGGAAACAGCAGCCGCAAAGTTGGCAAGACCGTTTCCTTCCGGCTTTGACAGTGGAAGATTGCTTGCCACCAGAACAATGGGAATTTTGTAATGGTCAAAAAGGAGTCCCATAAAAGCTGAAGTAAAGGACAGTGTGTCAGAGCCATGCGCAATGATCACACCCGCATACTCTTCTGTCTTCACATCCCTGACCGCCTTAAGCAGTACAAGAAGACTGTCCATTGTCATATTTTCACTTAAGATCTGCAGAGGCACCCGTACCTCAAAGTCCTCTTTCCCAAACTTCTCCTCGTACAGACTGGTGAGCAGATAAACCGAATTTTCTCCCACATCTATCACTCCGTTTTCCACTTTGCTTCCAATAGTTCCACCGGTAAGCAGTACAAGTATTTTTTTCATGGCTTCTTCCTCTTTTTCTTTCTTCTATATTATATGTACTTTTATGCTTTATTCTCACACCATGTAAAGCTGCAGCACCTGACTGACGCACCACCTGACTGTGACTGCCGGAATTTCCTCTGCTGTGCCTATATATTCTACCAGATATTCTTCCCCTTCCAGAAGATACCGGATCTCTCCCACCACATTCCCCGGCATGACCGGTGCTGTCAGCTCATCAGGCAGCTTCTTCTCCACCGTAAAGACTTCTCCCTCCTTCATCAGGACACCCTTTTCCTCTGCCGGTTCCTGTGAAAGTATAGTAAGCTCTGCATTGCAGATATCCCCGATCCACCTTCCTGCCCCATTCTTCACGGGGAGCTGTGGCAGTTCCTCCACTGCCCCTTCTTCCTTCGGAAAATGGATCTCATAATGGGACAGACCATACTGCATCAGCTTTTTTGTATCACTCCACTTGTATTCCTTATGGGAGGGCCAGCCACAGGCGAGCAGTGCTGCCACAAATGTACGGTCTCCCTGACGGAGGCTTCCCACATAACAATATCCTGCATTTCCGGTAAAGCCTGTTTTCCCGGAAAGAGCTCCCTCCATCATATGCAGAAAGGCATTGTGGTTCTGACAGGAAAAGACCCGTCCGTTTTCTGTGATCACACCATCCGTTTCCTGATAAGCCGGAAAGCTGTAGCTTTCTGTTCTGGTGATTGTCAGAAATTCCTCCCTCCTTGGGGACTCTGTAATGCAATAGGCCATGATTCCTGCCAGGTCACAGGCTGTTGTGGAATGTGTTTTTACTTTCCCGGATTCCTCTGTCACAGTGCCATCAAGACCATTCGGTGTCACAAAATAAGTATCCCTGCAGCCAAGCTCCTGTGCCTTTTCATTCATCATGTCTGCAAAGCCTTCCACACTGCCGCCGATATGCTCTGCAATGGCAACCGCCGAATCATTATGGGATTCCAGCATCAGGGAGTACAGCAGATCCTTCAGTCTGTATCTTTCCCCGGGCAGCATGGAAAGCTTTACCTTTGGCATGGATGCTGCCTTTGCGGACACTGTCACATAATCATCCGGATTCCCTTTTTCCAGAGCCAGTATACAGGTCATGATCTTGGTCGTGCTTGCCATGGGCCGCACCTGCCTGCCATTTTTTTCAAATAAAATACGCCCGGATCCGGCATCCATCAGAACAGCCGACTGGGCGTATAACTGCATGTCTTTTCCTTCATCCTCTTCCTCTGCAGATACCGGCAGCTTCTGCACCGTCAGCAAAAGAACAAAGAGGACAAAAAACACAACAGCTCTTTTTATGTATCGCAGGTAAGAAATCATATTCCATCCCGCTTTCTTTTTTAACAGTCTATGTCACCCTGAGCTCTGCTATGCCTGTTCATCAGCCGTTGTTGCAAGCTTGATCTCCTCTTCAGCCTGTTCCTTGAATTCTTCGATCTGCACCTGGGACAGCTCCGGCAATTCCTCCAGGGATTTCACACCAAAGCTTCTTAAAAATTCCTCTGTCGTTCCAAAAAGCAGGGGACGCCCCGGGGCATCCATTCTTCCCACCTCCATGATCAGGCCAAACTCAAGCAGTCTGTTTACTGCATGATCACAGCTCACCCCTCTGATCTTTTCAATCTCCAGCCTGGTGATCGGCTGCTTGTAGGCGACAATAGACAGTGTTTCCAGAATGGTATCTGAAAGAACATATTTCCTTGGTGTCCCTACGATCTTGATCAGATAATCATACATATCGCTTTTGGTACACATCTGGAAAGAGCCTTCAAACTCTGTCAGTGTAATGCCGCCTTCTCTTTCCTCATATGCCTGTTTCATCTCAAGAAGCAATGCCTTTGTGGTCTTCTTATCCTCTTCGATCACCTCTGCAAGCCGCTCCAGCTCCACAGACTCTCCCATGGAAAACAATACGGCCTCCAGCACTGCCTTTGCCTTCTCCCTCTCCAACTGTCAATCCTCCTATGCCACATTCGAAGTTATCATAATATCTTCGAACGTATCCTCCTGAACAATAGAAACCTTTCCCAGCTTCATCAGCTCCAGCATCACAAGAAAGGTAACGATCACCTCCATCTTGCTATGCTGCTTCTCTAAAAGCTGCCTGAAGCTGAAGGTCTTATGGGTATGGATGTAATCCTCGATATAAACGGTCTTGACATCCATATCTATTTCATCCTTTTCAATATTTCCAAAGGTACTTCTGACTGGATCAATCTTTTCTTCCTGCCTCCTCATGACCAGCTTGAACAGATCCTGCAGTCTGCCAAGGGTAGCATCTCCAAGAAGCTCCTGGTAATTCACCGGTGGGCGGTACTCCTCCACTTCCTTTGGCAATGTCCTCCCCTTGTACATGGTACAGGCTGCATCCACCTGCCTGTCCTTTAATTCAAAGGAGATATACTTATACATCTTGTACTCTAACAGCTTCTGTACCAGCTCTGCTCTCGGGTCTTCCTCTTCTCCCTCCTCATTCACTTCCTTAGGAAGGAGCATCCGACATTTGATATCAAGAAGAGTGGCCGCCATCACAAGGAATTCACTCATCACATTCATATCCTCAGTCTGCATGGCTTTGATGTATTCCAGATACTGTGCGGTGATTTCCACAATGGGAATATCGTAAATATCTATTTTATTCTTTTCTATCAGATGAAGCAGAAGGTCCAGAGGACCTTCAAATACTTCAAGCTTTACAGGAATTGCCATAAAAACCCTTCCTAACTGCAGATTGCGATCGTTGCACTGGTTCCAAGCCTGTCCGCTCCGGCCTCAAGCATTTCCACCGCCTTCTCCTTGTCACGGATCCCGCCGGATGCTTTCACGCCCATGGTATCGCCTACTGTCTTTCTCATCAGTGCAACATCCTCTTTCGTTGCACCTCCTGTAGAAAATCCGGTAGAGGTCTTCACAAAGTCTGCCTTTGCTTCCATGGCAAGCCTGCAGGCCCTCATCTTTTCTTCCTCATTCAGAAGACAGGTTTCAATGATCACCTTCAGAACCTTGCCCTCACAGGCTTTTCTGACTGCCCTGATATCCTCAAAGACAACAGCATCGTCTCTGCCCTTCAAAGCTCCTACATTGATCACCATGTCGATCTCGTCTGCACCATCCTCTACTGCGATCCTGGTTTCTGCTGCCTTGGCCTTTGTGCTCATCTGTCCAAGCGGAAATCCAACAACTGTACAGACTCTCACGTCACTGCCCTGCAGCTCATCTGCCACAAATCCAGTATAATAGCTGTTTACACAGACGGACATAAAGTGATGTTCTCTTGCTTCTCTGCAGACCCTCTCTACCATTTCCCTGGTAGCATCCGCCTTTAATATGGTATGGTCAAATAATTTCGTATCCATCATTTCACTCCGTGTTTTTTCTATGCATATCAGCGTTTATTTTATCATGCCCGCCATTTTCAGTCAACGGGAGGATCTCCCTTCCTGCCCTTCTGTGCTTCAAAAACACATAATTTATGGAATCATATTTCCGGCTTCACGATACAGACCATACCATTCTTCCCTGGTAAGCGGAATCTCTGATCCCTCTGCACTTTCTAGAAGCCTTCTGTCTTTGGTTGTTCCTAAAATTACCTGAATATCAGCCGGATGCCTTGTGATCCATGAAACCGCTATCGCTGCAGGAGTAACCTGATACTTTTCTGCCAAACGGTCAATCATCTGATTTAATCGCTCATAATGCTGCATGTCGCCTAGAAACGCCCCTTCAAAAAATCCTCTCTGAAACGGCGACCATGCCTGGATTGTAATATCACGAAGCCTACAATACTCTAATGTTCCAAGCACACGGTCAATTCCCTGATCTACCTGCATATTCACTGTCATTCCACTGTCTATAAGAGGTGTATGAACCAGACTCAGCTGCATCTGATTAAACATAATCCGCTCCTCACAATACTTTTGCAGCAATTCGATCTGCATTGCATTTTGATTAGACACACCAAAATAACGAACCTTTCCTGTTCTCTTCAATATAGAGATCGCTTCTGCGGTTTCTTCCGGTTCCATCAAAGTATCCGGTCTGTGTAACAAAAGTATATCCAAATACTCTGTATTAAGTCTTTTTAAAATACCATCAACCGACTCTAAAATATATTCCTTTGAAAAGTCATAGTACCCATTTCGAATAGAGCACTTGCTCTGCAGAATAATTTTATCTCTGAAGGAGCTCCGCATATCCACAGCCCGGGCAAATAACTCCTCACACTCTCCGCCTCCGTATATATCCGCATGATCAAACATATTAATTCCTGCCTCCACAGCAGTTTCAATATGCCTTTGTGCCTCTTTTACACTTAATGAATTCAGACGCATACATCCCATAATAATATTAGATGCTTCTAACTGACTATTTTTAAATTTAAGATACTTCATTTTTTCCTCACTTTCTGATACACCAACAGTCTATCCCTTTCCCTGTTTCAAAGAAAGCTGCTCTGCTCCTGTTATCGGTTCTTTGGTTTCAGATGGATCACCACAAGCTCTCCCGGATTAAAGATCCTGATCGGAAGTGTATGGGTTCCAAGTCCTCTCGACAGGATCATCTCCCTGCCTGCCTTTGTGAAGCGTCCCCCATCATAATGTGGGAACAGGCACAGTCTTGGTGAGATCACGCCTCCAAGCACAGGCAGTCTCATCAGTCCACCATGGATATGTCCGGAAACCGTAAGATCTGCCCCCCAGGCAGCATAATTGTCAAAATACTCCGGATTATGGGCGATCAGCAGGTTATATCTGTTCTCATCCGCCTTGCCAAGCATCTCCTCCATATAAGCTTCACTCATCAGCATTTTCGTGGGCTTATGGTAATACTCCCTGCCCACTTCCAATCCATAGATCTCCATATTATAATCGGGAAGATACCACTTATCATTCACAAGAAGCCGCACACCTGCCTGGCAGATCCTATCTGCAAAGACTGCATACCGGTCACCAAAGATCTCCGGAAACAGTCTCGTCTTCTGCTCATGGTTGCCATTTCCGTAGTACACCGGATACTGTTCTGCCAGTCTTTGCACAAAAGCAGCAATCTCCTGATTATCCTCCCTGGCTGAAGAAGTATACATATCCCCTGCAATCAGGATGGCATCCGGTTTTTCCTGCTCAATTGCCCGAAAAAGTCTTTCGTTCTGTTTTCCGAAGCTTTTATTATGAAGATCGGAAAGCAGAACAAAAGTCCCCTCCCTTTTCAGCTTGCCGGATTCACAGCAATATTCTCTTTTTACAAAGCGGTTGCAGTCAATGATCATTACTATGACAAAAAACAGTACAAGCACGCAGATAATAGTTATCAGGCAGTTCACGGCCATATTCCTTTCCCGTCATTCAGCTTCATCTTACCACTCTCTTTTACAAACTGCAAAACAGTTTGCAGACCTTGAACAAATAATCTCCATATCGGGCTTTTTCGACTGAAAGCTCTGCCAGGATGGATACACTGCCAATCCGGTTCCCATTCAGCGAATATACCGCTTCTCCAACTGCCTCTCCCCGTTCTACAGGAGCCTGTATTTCTTCAGGCAGGCTGATGGTCTTTTCCACCTGGCTCAGGTTCTGACCATCGATATCAAGATATCGGAAGGAACCTTCATACAGGAGCGGCACCTCATCTTCAACACCGCCTGCCACCTTTAGTTTTCCAAGCGGATCTTTATTTTCATCCTCATACAGGGCACTGACACTGTAGCCATAGTTCAAAAGCGTCATGGCATCCTGAAACCTCACTTTATTACTTGGGGATCCCATTACCACAGCGATCAGATCAATATCATCCTTACTTGCTGTCGCTGAAAGACAATACAGTGCCTTACTGGTGGAACCGGTCTTTAGTCCCGTTGTCCATTCATACATCTTAAGCAGTTTATTAGTACTGGATAACGTAAACACAGAAGTTCCCTGACTGGTTTCGTGTGTGATATCCTCCATCCAGATCCTGGTATATTCAAAAACCTGGGGATATTTTGTGATCAGCTCTCTTGACATGATGGCAACATCCCTGGCTGTGGTATAATGATCGTCCGAATCTGACAGTCCACAGCAATCCTCGAAATGGGTGTTTTCCATACCGAGTTCCTTTGCCTTGTTATTCATCATTTGCACAAATTCTTCTTCACTTCCTGCAATAAACTCTGCCGCAGCAACACTGGCATCATTGCCGGAAGCAACTGCTATACATTTAATGATCGTATCCAGTGACTGTACCTCGCCCTCCTCCAGGAAGACCTGGGATCCACCCATAGACTTGGCATGGGCACTGGTGACCACCTGGCTGTCTAATGTGATCCTGCCTGTATTCAGGTGTTCAAAAATAAGAAGGAGTGTCATGATCTTCGTGATACTGGCCGGACTTCTTCTTTCATCTGCATTCTGTTCACAGATGACCCTGCCGGTAGAGGCCTCCATCAAGAGATAGGACGGCGCTTCTACTGTCGGGGAAGCCTGCAGCGGCAGGACGTTCATCACAAAGAGCATTCCACTCACAAGACAACACAGCAACGCTTTTTTTATTCTTCTCAACGCATATGCTCCTGACAGATATTCTATATTCATGCATATGCAGAAAAAACGTCTGGCATGCAAAGGATCCCTTCTTTAATACCATCTCGCCCGGAAAGAGCGGTATTTATCGATCAGCCTGTCCTTTTCTTCCTGAATACTGGTTTTAAAAAGAAGGTAAAGCCGGATCAGATAGTCTACAGTCACAATGGCAAGGATCACAATACAGAGAATCCGTCCATAGGCCATATCCATAGCATCAATCAGATGCAGCACCCTTTCATGTAAAAACATGGTAATAATGATCGCATAAAAGCCCCAGGCAATGGTACTTTCGAGGCAGATGATCCCCTTATAGTTCATCGGCTTTTCTGTATAGTCCCACCAGACCTCTCCCAGAAGCTTCTGCATCATGATCCCTACCAGATATTCAAAAGTAGTAGCCAGGAAAGCCCCTGTCAGATACAGTGTTACATAATGACCAGAAAGCGGGTTCAATACCAGATATCCAATCACTGCGCCAAATCCATATATCGGGCAGAAGGGTCCTTTGGCAAAACCCCTGTTTGTCAGCCTATGATTACAGAATGACATGTACACTGATTCCACAAACCATCCCAGAACACTGTAAATAATAAAAGCAGCAATCAGATGGTATACATCTGAGCCAAATAATTCTCTCGTCCACATAATCATGTCCCCCTTTATAAGACATAACGAATCATATCAGAAAAACTCTTCACATGCAACTCAAATAAGAACATTTTCAGTCCCGCCCGGAGGCTTTTTATGTCATTGGAACATTAAGTAATTTCCTTTGGCGCAAAAAAGTCTCTGACATACATCAGAGACTTTCCTGGCTATAATTAGTTGTATTTACGTTTTCTTGCAGCTTCAGATTTCTTCTTACGTCTTACGCTGGGCTTCTCGTAATGCTCTCTCTTACGGATCTCCTGCTGGATACCAGCTTTTGCGCAGCTTCTCTTGAAACGACGTAAAGCGCTATCTAAAGTCTCGTTTTCTTTAACGATTACGTTTGACATCTCGCACCTGACCTCCCTTCAGTCCCTTCCTAGCAGCATTGACTGATTGGGTTATTCTTGTGCACTCACATACACATGAATGATTATATACATATTTCACTCGTAAGTCAACCCATAATTTGCTATTTCATCACGAATTTTAATCATTTGATCTGTTCTTTCAGAACCTCAGCACTCTTTTTAATAGCCTCATCAATACCGGCAGGATTCTTACCACCAGCCTGAGCCATATTCGGGCGTCCACCGCCGCCACCGCCAACCAGTGCTGCAATTCCTTTGATCAGGTTGCCTGCATGGGCACCCTTCTTCATCGCACCATCTGTTGCCATGGCAACCATGTTTACCTTACCGTCAAGATCAGACATCAGAACAACTACGCCCTCTGCGATCTTGGTCTTTAACTGGTCTCCCAGCTCTCTCAGTCCGTTCATGTCAACGCCTGATACCCTTGTTGCCAGCAGCTTCACACCGTTTACTTCTACAACCTGATCCATGACATCGCCAAGTGCTTCTTTTGCGGCCTTGCTCTTCAAGGACTCATTTTCACTCTGCAGAGCCTTCAGTTCAGCCATCAGATGCTCTGCTCTCTCAGTAAGAGAGGCCGGAGTTGTTTTTAAGATCCTGGCTGTTTCTGCCAGCTTCTCTTCCATTTCCTGATAGTAAGCAGTTACATTTCTGCCTGTGAGTGCTTCTATACGACGGATTCCTGCAGCTACACCGGACTCAGAAAGGATCTTGAAGGATGCGATATCTCCGGTATGTCCTACATGGGTACCACCACATAATTCCCTGGAGAAATCACCGATAATGACAACTCTTACGGTATCTCCGTATTTCTCACCAAAGAGTGCCATGGCTCCTGTCTTCTTTGCTTCCTCAAGGCTCATCACCTTTGTTTCCACAGGAAGATCCTCTGCGATCTTTTCATTAACGATCGCTTCAACCTTCTTTATCTCTTCTGCCGTCATAGCCTGTCCATGGCTGAAGTCAAAACGTGTTCTTTCGCCGTCCTGATAGGAGCCGGACTGCTCTACATGATCACCAAGCACTTCACGGAGTGCCTCCTGCAGCAGATGGGTTGCTGTATGGTTTCGACAGGTATTGCTTCTGTTCAGGGCAGATACCTCAAGCGTTGCTGTTTCTCCCTTTGCAATGCTTCCTGAAACAACCTTACCGATATGTCCTATCCTTCCACCGGGAAGCTTCACTGTTTCCTGCACATCGAAGGTACCGTTCTTTGTCACGATCACACCAAAGTCACCCTTCTGTCCACCCATGGTTGCATAGAAAGGAGTCTTTGCTGTAATAACAGTTCCCTCTTCTCCCTCTTTTAAGGAATCCTTCCACTCGCTGCCATTATTCACTGCTGCGATGGTCTCTTCTGCCTTCAGGGTATCATAACCGATAAATTCGCTCACAATACCGGCATCCAGTTTCTCATATAATCCATTATCAGCAGAAAGCCTTGTTGAAAAGTTCTGATTGTCTCTTGCCTTCTGCTTCTGTTCTTCCATTGCTTTCGCAAATCCATCCTCGTCTACAGAGAGCCCTTCCTCACCGGCAAGCTCTACCGTAAGCTCGATCGGGAATCCAAAGGTATCATAGAGATAGAATGCGGATTTACCGTCAATCTGGCCAGAGTCTGCTTCCTTCTTCTGCTCCAGGATCTTCTTGAATTCCTTCATACCATTCTCTACAGTGCTTTCGAAGCGGTCGATCTCCTTCTTCAGCTCTGTCAGCACAAACTCTTTGTTCTTCTTCAGAAGCGGATAACTCTCTGCATAGATCGTATCAATATACATCTCTGCTATATGCAGAAGATTCTGTGTACTGAGCCCCAGTACTCTTCCATGTCTTACCGCACGGCGGATCAGACGGCGCAGCACATAGCCAGCGCCTGCATTGGAAGGAAGAAGCTTCGCTTCATCTCCGATCAGCATCACGCTGGTACGGAGATGGTCTGCCAGGATTCTCATGGATCTGGTCAGCTTCTCATCTTCCTCATACTTTGTACCGGAAGCCTGCTCAATATAAGCAATAACAGGTGCAAACAGGTCAATTCTGTATACATCCCTTGTACCGTTCAGGAAAGCAAGAATTCTCTCAAGTCCCCAGCCGGTATCTACGTTTTTCTGCTTTAAGGGTGTCAGATGTCCGTCATGGTGCTTCTCATACTGCATGAATACATCATTACCAAGCTCGGTATATTTGCCGCAGTCACAGCCGGGTCCGCAGTCCGGTCCGCAGTCCGGTCTGTCTGCAATATAGAACATCTCACTGTCAGGACCGCAGGGTCCGTATTCCAGTCCCCACCAGTTATCCTCTGCAGGAAGATAGTAAATATTTTCTTTTTTAAATCCGGAAGCGATACGGTACTTTGCACCTTCCTCATCCCTTGGTGCGTTCTCATCACCTTCAAATACAGTGGCTGCAAGATGGTCTGCATCAAATCCGAATACCTGTGTCAGCAGTTCAAAGCTCCACTGGCAACGCTCCTTCTTGAAATAATCGCCAAGGCTCCAGCTTCCCAGCATTTCAAAGAAGGTTACATGGCTCCTGTCACCTACGGAATCAATATCATTGGTACGGACACAGCCCTGCACATTACAAAGTCTTGTTCCAAGAGGATGCTTCTTTCCAAGCAGGTACGGCATCAGGGGCTGCATGCCGGCTACGTTGAAAAGTACACCGGTAGACCCGTCAGATACCAGGGAAACTGCTCCTACATCCACATGTCCTCTTTCAATATAAAACTGCTTCCAGGCATTTCTCAGTTCATCTGAAGTGAATTGTTTCATTTCCTTATTCTCCTCATATTAGAAAGTAAACTTATCTGCAAAATAAGCATCCAGATCAGCAATCGCTACACGCTCCTGCTCCATGGAGTCTCTGAATCTGACAGTTACACAGCCGTCTGTCTCAGAATCAAAGTCATAGGTGATGCAGAAGGGTGTTCCGATCTCATCCTGACGGCGGTATCTCTTTCCGATATTCCCTCTGTCATCAAATTCACAGTTGTATTTCCTGGATAACTGGTTAAATACCTTCTCAGCACCCTCATTCAGCTTCTTGGAAAGTGGAAGCACACCGATCTTGACCGGTGCAAGAGCCGGATGGAAATGCAGCACAGTACGTACATCTCCTTCGCCGATCTCTTCTTCATCATAAGCGCCGCAGAGGAATGCAAGGAACAGTCTCTCCACACCTACGGAAGGCTCAATAACATAAGGAATATATTTCTGGTTCTTTTGGTCATCAAAGTATGTCAGATCCTGACCGGATACATTCTGATGCTGTGTCAGGTCATAATCGGTTCTGTCTGCGATACCCCACAGTTCGCCCCATCCGAAGGGGAACAGAAACTCTACGTCTGTAGTAGCCTTGGAATAGAAGGAAAGCTCTTCCTTGTCATGGTCACGGACACGCATTTCCTCTTCCTTCATGCCAAGGGACTTCAGCCAGTCGATACAGTATTTCTTCCAGTATGCGAACCACTCAAGGTCTGTATCTGGCTCGCAGAAGAACTCCATTTCCATCTGCTCAAATTCCCTGACACGGAAAATGAAATTGCCGGGTGTGATCTCGTTACGGAAGGACTTGCCTACCTGACAGATACCGAAAGGAATCTTCTTTCTGGACGTTCTCTGTACATTCTTGAAGTTTACAAAAATACCCTGTGCTGTTTCCGGACGGAGATATACGGTATTCTTCGCATCCTCGGTAACACCCTGGAAGGTCTTGAACATCAGGTTAAACTGTCTGATATCGGTGAAATTGTGCTTGCCACAGCTCGGGCAGGGGATCTGATTCTCTTCAATGAAATTCTTCATCTGCTCCTGTGTCCAGCCATCTACTGCTGATTCCAGCCTGATTCCCTTTTCCTGTACATAATCTTCAATGATCTTGTCTGCGCGGAATCTCTCATGACATTCCTTGCAGTCCATCAGGGGATCTGAAAAGCTTCCCAGATGTCCTGATGCAACCCATGTCTGGGGGTTCATAAGGATGGCGCAGTCCACACCTACGTTGGTTGGACTTTCCTTTACGAACTTCTGCCACCATGCCTGCTTGATATTATTTTTCAGTTCCACACCGAGAATTCCAAAATCCCAGGTATTAGCCAGTCCTCCGTAGATCTCACTGCCGGGATGTACAAATCCCCTTGATTTCGCCAGAGCAACAATTTTGTCCATTGTCTTTTCCATAACACACATACCTTTCATTTGTTTTAATTATTTATAGATGATATAGGCAGGCTCCCCAGACTCTTCCTTCAGGGTAACTGTCTTATATTTCTTATCTGTCTGCACATTGTCACTTGTGTAGATCGCCTTGCCGTCAAGAACCACCGGATCCTTCATATCCGTGATCAGGATCCTTACATCACCGTCCATGTCAAGAATGTCAGCTTCCCCTACCGTTTCCAGAGGATTCCTGGTACTGCTCAGAACCTTATTCAGATTGTAGCCCTCTTCCTCTGCCTCTTTCGGTGAACCCACAAAAAAAATGCCGTCATTAAAGGCCGCATAGTCCGCTGCACTCCTATAGGTCATTTTCACACTGGCTGTCCCATCCTTCTCAGAAACCTTCTCTACGGAAACTGCACTGTCTCCCACACTTCTGTTATAGGAGGCCGATTCCTCCAGAACCATCTGCTGCAGCTCATTAATATCATAATCTGGCTTGTCAAAGCTTTCGCTTATGACACTCTTCACGCTGCCATCCTTCTGCAGTTCTGCCCTGCTTTCCTCTGTTTCACTGCCACACCCACTGGTCAAAGCCATCGTAAGCAGCAGTACAAGAAGGGCATTCGTCTTTTTCTTTGGTGAAACTAATCTGCTTCTCCACATAGATGCTGCACTCTTCCTCTCACGCCTGCAATTTATACCCAACTATTATATATGACTTATTATGGTTTTTCAATCAATATTTCGAGACTTTTAAAATTTCTGTCTATAAACCGCTTCCGGAACTCATCCGTAATTTCCTGCAGCTCCTTCAGTACTTTTTCTGTCACTGTGAAAGTATACAGCTTTTCCACTGGTGTTCCCACGATAAATGCAGCTGCATAAGCTGTAGATTCTTCATAGCTCTTATCCTTCGGCAATCCCGGATACTCTCCATTTAACGCAAGCGCCTTGATCTCAAATATGTACCGTACCAGCCGGTTATCCAGGTTTTTATGGCACAGAGCCCGGAGTGACTGATAGAGAAGCTTTAGCATTTCCTTTTCATCATTGTTTTCTCTGGTATAATAATCCATTACTTCCAGGAAATACATACCATAGCAGGCATTTTCAAAATCTTCCCTTAAGGGGGCAAAATAATTCTGGATCGATGCTTCGGATATGCTGTAGGATGTTCTTCCCTCATACAGCCTGAATTCTCCAAAGCAAAAGGGATTGGTGGAAGCAAGCAGCCTGCTGCCCTGTCTTCTTGCCCCTTTGGCAAAGGCTGCTATTTTCCCCCTTTCCCTCGTCAGCATCACAACTCTTCTGTCATATTCCCCGAAAGGTTCCGCCTTCAGTATCAGGCCGGTAACGCTGCACAAATCCTGCACCTTTCTCTTCTCCCTCTTCCTGTCTGCCTTTTTCCTGCTTTCCGGCTGAGTAGGAAAGATAATCCTCTACCTTTCCTGTCTTTAAAAACTGCTCCCAGTAATCTGTTTCCTTCATCTTGCGCCCCCTGATCCTGTTTCCTATTAGGGTTTGCTTTTTTTATTTTTCTATTCGTAATCCTTCTGATTATAGCCGAAATTTTTCAGCAGGAAATCACTGTCTCTCCAGTCCTTCTTGACCTTGACCCAGAGCTGCAGATTCACTCTGGAATCCAGCATCTTCTCAATATCTTTTCTGGCTTCTGTACCAATTTTCTTCAGCATGCTTCCCTGCCTGCCGATGATGATCCCCTTATGGGATTCTCTTTCGCAGATAATGGTCGCATCAATATCTACAATATCTTTTCTCCACTTCATCTTCTCAATGGTAACCGCTATGCCGTGTGGGATCTCCTCATCCAGACAGCGCAGTGCCTTCTCCCGGATCAGCTCCGCTACGATCTGACGCTGTGGCTGGTCAGTCACGGTGTCCTCATCATAAAAGGCAGGTCCATAGGGCAGATATTTCATAATACAGGAGATCAGCTCCTCTGTATTTTCCTTTTTCAGGGCAGAAACCGGAACGATCTCTGCAAAATCCATTTCCTTCCGATACACATCGATAAAGTGCAGCAGCTCTTCTTTCTTCACCATATCGATCTTGTTGATCACAAGGATGACCGGTGTATTCTGCTTTGAAAGCTGCTCGATGATATGCTTCTCCCCTGCTCCGATATAATCGGTTGGTTCTACCAGGAAAAGGATCACATCCACCTCCCTGATCGCACTTTCTGCCGTTCCCACCATATACTCCCCAAGCTTATTCTTGGACTTGTGGATACCCGGTGTATCGGTAAAGACGATCTGTCCCTCATCAGAGGTATAAACCGTGCGGATCCGGTTTCTGGTAGTCTGCGGTTTTCTTGAGGTGATCGCGATCTTCTGTCCGATGAGATTATTCATCAGAGTGGATTTTCCTACATTGGGTCTGCCGATCAGTGCGGCAAACCCGGATTTATACTGGTCATTCATGTTTTTCTTCCTTTTCTGTGCTCTCTGTATTCTGCACTGCAGCCCTGGCAGCATCTGCAGCCTTCTTCGCTGCTTTTTCCTCTGCTCTCTGTGCCTTTTTTATCTTTCTTTTCTTATGTCCTCTCACGATCCCCTTGATCACAAGTACAAATATCAGAAGCACGATCAGGAATACAACGATATAAGGCAGATCGATCAGAACACCTATTCCAAACTCGGAAAGTCCCTCTCCTACATCTTCCAGACTGTTTATAAAGCCGCTGCTGATCCTCTCCCAGGTATCCTGTTCTTCTACCGGTGTCAGCTTTTTCACTTCATTAATATAAAGATTCACAGTACTGTAATTTACCTGATTGTCCATGGTACGGAGCTGGGACTCCATGCTTTCGATCTGATACCGCACATCAGACAGCCTGCTCTCTATTGTAATGATATCTTCTACACTTTCTGCCTGCTCCAGCAGGTCAAGCAGTCTTTCCTGCTCTACCTCCAGCGCTTTCTTATGACTTTCCATATCCACATACTGCAGCGTCACATCTGTCACATTTTCACTTCTGCTTGTTACATTGGAGATTTCTGCCACATTGGAAAGAAAGCTGTCCAGCTTATCCTGGGGGATCCGGATAGTCAGACTGGCATTTCGCAGGCTCTCCCCATAATAACTGCTGTTATTATAAACATTGCTGGATTCCACATAGCCGCCATACGCCTTTGTCTTTTCATTCACCCTTGCATAAAGTGTCTCGAACTCCTCTGTTTCCACATCCATGGAAACATTACGGATCAGCTTCCGGCTGGTATCCTGTACGGCGACCTCCTCCGGGGCACCCTCCTCTGCCACCGCCTCAGCAGTATCATACTCATATTCGTTGGCATACACATCCCCGGTATCATAAAAAGCACTTTCATAAGCACCGTCTGCTGACTTGGATGTGGTCATCATAGCCATATCCGAAGATGCACTGCCGCAGCCCGTAAATGTCAGTAATGCAGCAGCCAGTCCTGCTGCCAGAAAGCCTGTCCGTCTTCTGGTTTTCCATTCTCCGGTTCTGTTTCCTGTTTCTGTGTTTTCCTTTTTCATCCTTTCCCCTCCTTTGCATTTACTTCCTTCCGGGAAGCTGATCCCTTTAATGGAACAGCTGATCCACAGAAAGAAACAGTTTCTTCTCTTCCTTTATCTTCTCTCCGTTTCCTACTACGCAGAGACAGTCATCCTTCATAAAGGCTTCGATATAACAGGAAAGTCCCTTTATCGTTTCTGCTGTAGTTGCCAGCAGCTCATCCCTCTCCTGCTGGATCCTGTCCATCGTAAGACCGGTCAGATACCCTGCAAGAGAATAATTTCCTCTGCCCTTTGGTGTCATAGGTGTATCCAGTTCACTGACCGCACCTATGATAAACTGTGTTACCGTTCTTTCATCAGCCACATAATTCTTCACATAATCAGCAGCTTCCTGATAGGTTTCAATGGTCTTTTCGAGGTTCGGATCCCTATAGGAAACAAAGTAGGAATCTCCGCTTCTTGAGAAGGTACACATACATCCGTAGGCTCCTCCCTTTACCCTGACCTGCGTCCACAGATATTCATAGCCCATCATGACCTTTAAAACCTTCAGTGCTCCTGTATAAGGAAGTCCCTTTTTCAGGAAGTTGCCGGCACGACATACATACTGTACCTGTCCGGCTGTCATAAAGGCTTCATTTTTCTTCGAAAGCTCCGGTACATAAGGAGTTCCTGATACCTCGTCTGTGAAAAGAGTACTTCTGAACTCTGCGATTTTCTCTTCAATACCGGCAAGTCCTTCTTCCGTGCCTGTATAGTCAATCAGAAGGTTTTCCGGACGGAAAATATAATGGATCAGTGCCTTCAGATTCTTTTTCAGGAATTCCTTTTTCTCCTCAAAGCTGCTGTCCAGATCTTCCAGGAGTCTACACTGTACTATACCGGAAAGCTGCTGTGCACAGGCTGCTGTCGGGGAGAAATAGGAAAGTGCACGCAGTGCAGCAACAGTATGTCCTGATCCTGTCATGGAAGCCTGCATCCGGCTTCTGCACTCGGCAATGATCTCCTTCAGCCTCTTATCATCTGTAAAATCAGATGTCAGCAGGATCTCCCTGATCAGGTCAAGTGCCTCATCCCTGTTTTCATAAAATACTTTGGTCTTGATCTCCAGCGTAGCCAGGAACTTTGAAAGATCTTTTGCATTGCCATAGGTTCCTGCCTGTACATCAATCCCACCGGTTTTGCAGTTGACCTCATTAAACAGCTCTCCATAGCTGTAATGCTCTGTGTTGACACCCATCAGAACACTTTTCAGGATACCAACGTAAGGGAACAGCTCTGCCGGCACCTGTTTCAAATCAAATAAAAGCTTGATATAAGCGATCCCATTAGTGAAGATATCGTGCACAAGCAGGGTACTTCCTGCCAGCTTTCTTTCTTCATTGATATAAGGAGTGGCCTCTTTCTTCATGTCCTCCCGTTTCAGAAGTGGGATCGTCTCTAACGCTTCCTTCGTATCAGGTGCCTCCTGATATTCCCGGAGTGCTTTTGTATTCTCCACAATAGTAAGAACCTCTTCTTCGGAAAGTGTATTCTTATATGCCTGAAGCCTGTCATGAAGGGCTTCATCCTTCCTTGTGGTCAGTCCCTGTACCGGCTTTACGGTAAGGATCGTCTTATGCGGATTCTTCAGCAGATATCTGTCAATCAGCTCCTCATAATAGCCCTCTGTAATAGCCTCCTTCAGCTCCTCATAGGTCTGATTGGCCTCGATATGCATAAAAGGCTCTTTCTTATCATACAGCCAGCTGTCCATTGCCTGCAGACCAAGCATCAGTCCTTTCGGATAGGAGCCAAAATCCCCTTCTCTGTATTTGAAGGTAAAGTAATTGACAGCCGCCTGCAGTGCCTTTCTGTCGATACCTTCCTCCACCAGCTTTTTCAGAGTATCCTCGATCACGGAAACAAAGGCTTCCTTCTGGTCTTCATCCGCATTCTTGGCTACGATACTGAAGTAGGGCTGTGCAATCCCATTTTCCATGGTGCTGTAAACATCCTTACCGATCCCTGCATCAATCAGAGCCTGCTTTACCGGTGTTCCCGGTGCAGAACAGAGCACATAGTCAAGAATATCCATTGCCGCATACAGCTTTCTGTCAAGGCTGCTTCCCATGGAGACATTATAGGTCAGATAGGTGTTCTCCCTGACAGGTTCATCATCCATAATGGAATATTCCTTTACGATCTCCCTTTTCTCTGCAAAAGGCTCCTGCTGCCGGATCTCTGAATCAATCGTAAGGCTGTCAAAATCCTTCAGATAATTCTCTTCCAGGAAGGTCAGATATTCTTCCGCATCCAGATTACCGTACAGGTAAATATAGCTGTTGGACGGATGATAATATCTCTGATGGAAGGAAAGAAATTCTTCATAGGTAAGATCAGGGATATCCTCAGGATCTCCACCGGATTCCAGTCCGTAAGTGATGTCCGGATACAGGGAATTCATGATCTCTCTCTCTGCCACATCATCCGGGGAAGAAAAGGCACCCTTCATTTCATTATAAACAACACCGTTGATCTTCAGGTCATCTTCCTTATTTTCCAGCTCATAGTGCCAGCCTTCCTGGCGGAAGATCTTCTCTTCCTTGTAGATATTCGGATAAAATACGGCATCGAGATAGACATGAACCAGATTCTTAAAGTCTGTGTCATTGCAGCTCGCTACCGGGTAAACTGTCTTATCTGGATAGGTCATGGCATTCAGGAAGGTATTCAGGGAACCCTTGGCAAGCTCAATAAAGGGATCCTTTACCGGAAAATTCTTAGAACCGCAAAGTACGGAATGCTCCAGGATATGGGCAACCCCCGTGCTGTCCTTTGGCGGTGTCCTAAAGCCAATATAAAATACCTTGTTCTCATCATCATTTAATAACAGGGTAATATGTGCTCCTGTCCTTTTGTGCTTCAGCAGATATCCTTCGGAATTCAGATCCTTGATCTGTCTCTTTTCCAGAATTTCATAGGCTGTTAATTTTTCAAGATTCTGTGACATAAATGCTATCCTTTCTTTTATACACTGAAGGTCATAAGACCAAGCTTTGATACGATGATTTCCCTGATGATCATCCCGGAAGCTTTCTTCCTTGCAAGGTTCATCTCCGTAAGTTCCTTCAGGGTCAGGATCTTCTCTGTGTAAACCATCTTTTTCTTTCCAAACAGGGATTTCTTCTCTGTCAGTACATTGACCTTTACTTTGATCCGGAGCTGTGCAAAGGTTTCATATAAAAAGCTGCCCTTTTCCAGGTAATAAAATTCACTTTCCAGCGTAGTTTCCAGCGAGGTTTCCTTCAGAAAATAATGCTGGATGATCGTTTTCATCTTAAAGGGAAGCATCTCCTGATCCATGAGCTCCGCATAGGTCAGTCTGGCACCAATATAAATATTGCCTGTATCCTGCATCACATATTTAAAGTCCGTATCCTGCAGTTCTTCCACTCTCTGCTTCTCGTCCATTCCATTCTCCTTTACAGGTCTTTCTCATGAGGGATTTTCGATATCCTCTATCGTATAACCTGACAGACGCATGGCATCCCTGACTGCCTTTTCGCTCAGTCCTGTCTCTGTGCACAGTTCTTCTACTGTAACCTTCCTGCGCAGCTCCTCAGACAGCTCCCTTGCCTTCTCTGCCACCTGGTTTACCTTTTTTAAAACCTTATTGTCCTTCTGGGTTTCCTCCATGCTATCACTGATAAAATCCTCCATGGCATCCATGACCATTTTCATCAGCATTCCTTCGGCCTCTTCCTTCTTTTCGAGGCATCCAAGCATGGTCACACCCATGGAAAGTGCCACGTTGCCTTCTCCGATCAGATCCTCCACAAAAACACCCTGCCCCGCATAAAGCTTTGCGATCTCCACCACCTTAGGCAGATACACCTGGATCAGCCTGCCCTGTGCATCTGTTTCTCCTGCCATGGCAGATAACGTAAAAGCATCCTTTTCTCCGTCTGAAAACACAGGAAGCTCCAGCAGTTCCTTTTTGTACTCCTCCAGATAATCGATCTCCTCTTCAGAAAGGATATCTTCCTCCTCTGCAGCGCTTTCTCCTATCGTGATATGATACTTCTCCAGATATTCAAACACCATGGCAAGCTGCTCTTTTGAAAGAGCCAGCACCTGAAACGCTTCTTCTACCTGTTCCTTCCGGATACTGTTCCCCTGTTCTCTGGCAAGACGCTTTACCTTCTCCAGTGTTTTTGCAAATAAAATCTCCTGATTTTCTTCCATCTTTTCTTCCTTCTTTATGAATTATGCTTTACATGCACGTGTGTAAACAGATGCTCCTGACAATATTCATAATTGCCATCGCACTTGGAGCAGAAACGGAACTCCAGCTCCGGATTGGTTTCCTCTGTCCTTCCGCAGACCGCACATTTGTGTCTTGTGATCTTAGAAGAATTCTTTACCTCCCGTTTGAATTCCTGTCTTCTCTTCATCTGCTTTGGTGACATATGGATCCTGCTCCTGCTGGTAAAGAAAAACACAGCAAAGTTCAGCAGGGACGCCGCTATGACAAAACGGTTTGCTGCTGTCAGGTAAGGATTTCCATAACCTACAATAAAATTATACACCAGAATCAGTCCGTAGATAATACCAAGGAACTTGACTTTGATCGGAATGAAGAAAAACAGCAGGACCTGCATATCCGGAAAGGTTGCTGCAAAAGCAAGGAATATGGACATATTCACATAGTAGGTGCTGAACATACCGGAAATCAGAGTGAAATAATTCTCTGCACCAACTGCTACCAGCACTTCTCCCTGGAAAAGATAAACAAAGCCCATCATGGCAAAGGCGCCCACCGCCGTAAAGACCATACCAAGCAAAAGGTATACATTATACCGGTAGGTTCCCCATGCCCTTTCCAGGCTGGTCCCGATCGAATAATAGAAATACAGCATGATCAGGGTAAAGAAATCAAAGCTTTCCGGCGGTACGATCAGCCAGGTAACAAGACGCCATACCTGTCCTTTAAACAGGATCGCATAGGGATTTAAAGTCAGATAATTCAGCATCACCGGATTGATCCAGCTGATCAGATATCCACAGGCATAAAACAGGATCAGCACCAGGGAAATATTCCTGATGGCATATTTGCCGAATTTTTTTTCAAAATTACTCATAGGTTTCATAAAAGAGCTCCTCCGGTCTTTCTTTTCAGCTTAATATGCTACATTTTATCATTCTGCCGGTAAATTGTAAACTCACGGAAGAAATTTAAGAAACAGACTATCCTTTCTTAACAAAATGTTAATTTATCCACATTGCAATTTAAAAAGTGCTGTCGTATAATAACTAAATATGTCCAGCTTTGTCGGACACATAAAATAAGAAGAAAAAGGTGGTTATTTTCATGGACCATACATATACTCTTGGAATCGATATTGGTTCCACTACCGTAAAAATCGCAATTTTAGATGAAACGCACCAGATCCTGTTTTCTGATTACAAAAGGCACTTTGCCAACATCAGGGAGACCCTTTCTTCCCTCCTGCAGGATGCCTATCAGAAGCTTGGAAACCTGACTGTCCATCCTGTGATCACAGGCTCCGGCGGTCTGACCCTTGCCAATCATCTAAAAGTTCCCTTTGTACAGGAGGTTGTTGCTGTTGCCACTTCCTTAAAGGAAATCGCTCCCAAAACAGACGTTGCCATCGAGCTTGGCGGCGAGGATGCCAAGATCATCTACTTTGAAGGCGGCAATGTGGAACAGCGTATGAACGGAATCTGTGCCGGCGGTACCGGTTCCTTTATTGACCAGATGGCTTCTCTTCTGCAGACAGATGCCTCCGGTCTGAATGAATATGCCAAAAATTACCAGTCTTTATATACGATTGCAGCCCGCTGCGGTGTATTTGCCAAATCCGACATCCAGCCCCTGATCAATGAAGGTGCTACCAAGGAAGACCTTTCTGCCTCCATTTTCCAGGCAGTTGTCAACCAGACCATCAGCGGCCTTGCCTGTGGTAAGCCGATCCGTGGCCACGTTGCTTTCCTTGGCGGTCCCCTTCACTTTCTATCCGAACTGAAGGCTGCCTTTATCCGTACCCTGAAGCTGGATGAGGAACACACCATTGACCTGGACAACTCCCATCTGTTTGCCGCTATCGGTTCTGCCCTGAATGCCAAAGAAGATGTCTCCTACTCCATGGAAGAAATGGTGAAGAAGCTTTCTTCCAATATCAAAATGGAATTTGAGGTGGAACGTATGGAGCCTCTGTTTTCAAGTAAGGCTGAATATGAAGCCTTCAAGAAGCGTCATGCCAGCCACCATGTAGAGACTGCTGACCTTTCCACCTATGAGGGTAACTGCTTCCTTGGTATCGATGCCGGAAGTACCACCACCAAGATCGCTCTGGTTTCCGAAGAAGGAAAGCTCCTTTACTCCTTCTACAGCAGTAATGATGGAAGCCCCTTAAAGACAGCGATCCGCTCCATGAAGGAGATCAGTAAGCTGCTTCCCGAAAAGGCACATATTGTCCGCTCCTGCTCTACCGGTTACGGCGAAGCCCTGTTGAAGGCAGCTTTCCTTCTGGATGACGGAGAGGTAGAAACGGTAGCCCATTACTATGCAGCCGCTTTCTTTGATCCCAATGTAGACTGTATCCTCGACATTGGCGGTCAGGATATGAAGTGCATCAAGATCAAAAATCAGACCGTAGACAGCGTGCAGTTAAATGAAGCCTGCTCCTCCGGCTGCGGTTCCTTTATTGAAACCTTTGCCAAGTCCCTGAACTATACCGTAGAAGACTTTGCGAAAACTGCTCTCTTTGCGGAGCATCCCATTGACCTTGGTACCCGCTGTACCGTATTCATGAACTCCAAGGTAAAGCAGGCACAGAAGGAGGGCGCCTCCGTATCGGATATTTCCGCCGGACTTGCCTACTCTGTTATCAAGAATGCCCTGTTTAAGGTTATCAAGGTATCCAGTGCTGACGAGCTTGGAAAAAACATCGTCGTACAGGGCGGTACCTTCTACAATGACGCTGTCCTCAGAAGCTTTGAAAAGATCGCAGACTGCGAAGCCATTCGTCCGGATATCGCCGGTATCATGGGAGCCTTTGGTGCTGCCCTCGTTGCCAGGGAGCGGTATACCTGCGGGCAGGAAACCACCATGCTTCCCATGAACAAGATCCTTTCCCTGCAGTTTGAGACCAGCATGGCAAAGTGCCGTGGCTGTACCAACAACTGCCGTCTGACCATCAACAAATTCTCCGGCGGCAGACAGTATATTTCCGGAAACCGTTGTGAAAGAGGTCTTGGCAAGCAGAAAAATGCCGACAATATGCCAAACCTGTTTGAATATAAGCTAAAGCGGGTATTTGACTATGAGCCGCTTCCCGCTGACGAGGCAAAGCGTGGCAATGTTGGTATCCCCAGAGTCCTGAACATGTATGAAAACTATCCGTTCTGGTTTACGTTCTTTACACGCCTCGGCTACCGGGTTATCCTTTCCCCACTGTCCACGCACAAGATCTATGAGCTTGGTATTGAATCCATTCCCAGTGAATCCGAGTGCTATCCTGCCAAGCTAGCACACGGACATGTGAAGTGGCTGATCGACCAGAAGGTAGACTTTATCTTCTACCCGGCGCTGTTCTATGAAAGGAAGGAATTTGACGAGGCAAACAATCACTATAACTGTCCAATCGTTACCTCTTATTCTGAAAATATCAAGAATAATGTGGAAGAGATCGGACGTGGAGAAGCCATTCTCCGTAATCCCTTTATGTCCTTCCGTGATGAGAAAACGATCTCCGATGCCCTGATCAAGGAATTTAAAGAAATTCCATCTTCTGAGATCATCGAGGCCGTTCATCTTGCATGGGAGGAGCTGGCAGCGGCCAGAAGGGATATGCAGCATAAGGGTGAAGAGGTTCTGAAATGGATGAAGGAGACCGGTAACCGCGGTATTGTTCTTGCCGGTCGTCCTTACCATATCGATCCTGAGATCAATCACGGTATTCCAGAGCTTATCAATTCCTATCATATTGCTGTACTGACTGAGGATTCCATTTCCCATCTGGCAAAGCCGGAACGCCCACTGATCGTTTCCGACCAGTGGATGTACCACTCAAGACTCTATGCTGCAGCAAGCTATGTAAAAACCGTGGACAATCTGGATCTGATCCAGCTTAACTCCTTTGGCTGTGGACTGGATGCTGTTACCACGGATCAGGTAAATGATATTCTTTCCGGTTCCGGCAAGATCTATACCTGTCTGAAGATCGATGAAGTTAATAACCTGGGAGCGGCAAGAATCCGTATCCGTTCCCTGATCTCTGCGATCCGTGTCAGGGAGCAGAAGCATCTGGAGCGTGAGATCCACTCCTCCGCTATTTATAAAGTACCCTTTACCGAGGAGATGCGGAAGGATTATACAATCCTCTGTCCCCAGATGTCTCCGATCCACTTTGATGTGCTCTCCGCTGCCTTTAAGGCCTGCGGCTATCACTTTGAAGTGCTTTCCAATGACAACCGCCATGCGGTAGATGTTGGACTGAAATATGTAAACAACGATGCCTGCTATCCTTCCCTTATGGTAGTAGGTCAGATCATGGATGCCCTTCTGTCCGGCAAATATGATGTCAACAAGGTTGCTGTCATCATGACCCAGACAGGCGGAGGCTGCCGTGCTACCAACTATGTAGGCTTTATCCGCCGTGCCCTGGAAAAGGCCGGTATGCCACAGGTTCCTGTTATTTCCCTGAACATGGCCGGTATCGAAAGCAACCCCGGCTTCCATCTGAATCTGGAAATGCTGATGCGTGCTGCCTATGCTGCCGTATTTGGTGATATTTTCATGCGCTGTGTATACCGTATGCGCCCTTATGAAAAGGAACCCGGCAGTGTCGAAGCTGTCCACCAGAAATGGGTTGAGAAATGCTGTGCCTTTGTTTCTGCAAAGCATATGAATTTCTTCACCTTCCAGAAGATGTGCCGTCAGATGATTGAGGAGTTCGATGCCATCCCCATCACTGACAGGAAGAAACCAAGAGTCGGCATAGTAGGTGAGATCCTTGTCAAATATGCACCTGCAGCCAACAACCATCTGGTCGAGCTGCTGGAATCAGAAGGTGCCGAAGCTGTCGTTCCGGATCTTCTGGACTTCATGCTCTACTGCTTCTACAACCAGATTTACAAGGCAGACCAGCTAGGCATGAGTAAGAAAACTGCTTTCATTTCAAGGCTTGGCATTGATGGCCTTGAATATCTGCGCAGCGGTGCCAGAAAGGCCTTTGAAAAGAGTGTCCACTTTGAGCCGCCCTGCCGGATCTACCAGACCGTAGAATATGCGAAGGAAATCGTTTCTATCGGCAATCAGACCGGTGAAGGCTGGTTCCTGACCGGTGAAATGATCGAGCTGATCCACAGCGGCGTCAATAACATCGTATGTACACAGCCCTTTGGCTGCCTGCCAAACCATGTCGTAGGCAAGGGCGTTATCAAGGAGCTGAGAAAGCACTATCCGTTAAGTAATATCGTAGCCATCGACTATGATCCTGGTGCCAGCGAGGTAAACCAGTTAAACCGTATCAAGCTGATGCTTTCCACCGCCCAGAAGAATTTAAAAGCACAGAATCAGGCAGACTGAGAAAGGAATTCTTATGATCAAACAGGAAATCAATGAGATCAAACGACTGTTTACCCCAAATAGCTGCTCCATCACCAGAATCTGCGGCTGCTATGTAGACGGTGAAAAGAATAAAAAAACTGATTTTAAGGAAGCATTTCTTTCTCTTCCTGAAGAAGAAATCTTCAAATATTTTGAACTGCTCCGGAAAACTCTTTCCGGAAGCATTGGCAAGAATCTGCTGAATCTGGAGTTTCCGACAGATACAGAGCTTGAAGGCGGCACCCAGGAATTTCTCCTTAAGCTTCGTGACAGCAAGCTGAAGGATGATGCCCTCCTGGAGGAATTTTATGACCGTGTGATCGGCTCCTACGAATATGTAGGCAACTATCTGATCCTGCTGATCCATGATGCCTATGATGTTCCCGGAAAGGCGCTGGATGGCATGACCATGGATGACGCCTCCGATACTGTATTTGAATATCTGCTCTGCTGCATCTGTCCTGTAGCCCTGTCAAAGCCGGGTCTCAGCTATGATGCCTCCCTAAATGAATTCCATAACCGGATCAGGGACTGGGTTGTCAATATGCCGGAAACAGGCTTTCTCTTCCCTTCCTTTAACGACAGAGCGACCGATATCCACAGCACGCTGTTCTTTAACAAGAACCCGGAAGAACCACACAGTGAGTTCGTAGAAGGGATCCTTGGCTGCTCTCTGCCCTTATCTGCAGGAAGCCAGAAGGAAACCTTCCAGACCATTATCGAGGAAACTCTCGGTGAAGACTGCGAGTATGAAGTTGTAAAAAGCATCCACGAAAACCTTGCTGAAATGATCGAAGAGCATAAAGAGATCCCTGAGCCGCTTACTCTTGATAAAAAGGAAGTCAAGAACCTCCTTGAAAAAAGCGGTGTGGAAGAAGAAAAGCTGAAGGACTTTGATGCTCTTTATGATGCTGCTGCCGGTGATGACACGGCTCTCTTTGTCAGCAATGTGGCAAGCACAAGATCCTTTGAGGTCAAAACACCAGATGTTGTCGTAAAGGTCAACCCTGACCGTGCCGATCTTGTCAACACCATGATGGTAGACGGCAGACGCTGTCTTGTCATTGAGATCAATGATCAGGTGGAGGTCAATGGCATCAATGTGTCTGTAGCTTCACCTTTACCTGAAGAATAACCTATAGTTCATTCTATATACTGGCACTCCACCTTTGGCGGAGTGCCTTTTATATTCTACAGTAATCTTCCCATATCAGTTTTTTATCAAAAACTTCTGATATGTCCTGTCTATGGCAAATGCCCCAAGCGGTGCCGTGATCATAATCGCTGCCACCGCAACTGTCAGGATGGTATCCCCGCAGGGTAGTCCCATGGCAAGAGGAATGCCACCAATCGCCGCCTGTACGGTGGCCTTTGGCGTATAACTGAGCATACAGAACAACTTCTCTCTGCCGCTTAATGCTGTTTTCAGCAGGCATACCCACACACCAAGCATCCGAAATACCAGTGCTCCGGCAAGTAACAGTAAGACACTGGCACCGGCATTTGCAAGATGACTGATATCCACACAGGCACCAACCAGTACAAACAGAATTACTTCCGCCCCTTTCCACAACTCATTAAATTTGCCGGAAAGGATCCTGGCATCTTCTCCATTCTTTTTCTGCATGGCAATTCCAATAAACATTACTGCGATCAGGGAAGAAAAGGTAATTGGCAGGGAAATCGCATCTTCTGCTGCAGAAAGCAGGAAGCAGACACAGAGAAATACGATTGCCTTCACTGTACCTGTCAATTCCCATTTCATAAACATCACCGCCAGAAAAGCTCCGCAAAGCAGCCCCGCCAGAATCCCCAGAACAACAGAGACCGGGATATTCACAAACCGGAGCACAGACACATTCCCTCCCTGTACCAGAGAAGTAAAGGTGCTGAACAGCACAATCACATAAACATCATCCGCAGAAGCTCCGGCAAGGATCAGTTGTGGAATTCCCTTTTCTGTTCCATACCCTTCTTCGATCAGACGGATCATCTTAGGAACAATGACTGCCGGTGATACCGCACCGATCACGGCTCCAAGCAGTGCAGCCTCCATGGTTGATATAGAAAGCAGCTTCGGTGCCAGGAGAACTGTTCCAATCATTTCCAAGGTTGCCGGTAAAAAGCACATCAGAATGGCCGGTCTTCCGATCCTTTTCAGATCAGAAATATTCAGTGTCAGTCCGGCTCTTGCCAGAATAATGATCAGTGCGATCTTCCGCAGCTGCGCTGAAATAGCAAGAACAGATGGATCGATCAGGTTAAGTACATACGGTCCAAGCAGGATTCCGACGATCACCATGCCAAAAAGCCCCGGCAGTTTTATTTTCCGGCAGAGAAGTGAAAATCCCATTCCGGCTAACATAATTAACGCAATACTCAGTAACATATTTTTTCTCTCCTTTTCTGCTCCGGTTTCATTAACATATCAAAAAAGCTGACAATTTCTGCATTATTTGCAGAAGTCATCAGCTTTCATCAGCGGTTTTGAATATTACATTCAAGGGAGAACTTCATTCCCTGTTGCTTTTCATATTATAACCATCTTTTTCTGTAATTGCAATCTTATTTTATCACTTCATCTATCTTCTGAAGCTCTTCCTCCGGAAGCTTTGCCTTTTCATGCTTTCTGACTGCTTCCAGATTCTTCAGGATCTGTTCCGGCCTGGAAGCGCCGATCAGGACACTTGTAACCTCCTTTTTCTGTAAGAGCCATGCGATCGCCAGCTCTGATAGTGACATACCATAGCTTTCTGCGATCTCATCCAGCTTAAGCAGCAACGGTCTTGTGGAAAGTACCTGATCCTCGTGTAGGAAACGACCATCCCTCAGCACCCGGCTGTCTGCCGGTATCTCCTTCAGATACCTGTCTGTGAGCATACCCTGTGCCAGTGGTGAGAAGCAGATCATGCCCTTACCGGAAATGTAGCCCTGCTTCAGGATACCGTTGTGCTCTACCGTTCTGTTCAGAATATTATAGCTGTTCTGATTGATCACAAACGGACAGTGCAGCTCATCCAGTATTTTCTCTGCCCTCGCCATTGTCTCACCATCATAATTGGAAAGTCCAACATACAGCGCCTTACCGCTCCTTACGATCTGTGCAAGTGCCCCCATTGTCTCTTCCAGTGGTGTCTCTGGATCCATTCTGTGATGATAAAAAATATCCACATAAGACAGTCCCATACGCTTCAGACTCTGATCGAGACTGGCGATCAGATATTTTTTACTTCCCCAGTCCCCGTAGGGTCCTTCCCACATATCATAGCCTGCCTTGGTACTGATGATCAGTTCATCCCTGTAGGCACTCATTTCTTCCCTCAGGATCCGTCCCAGATTACTTTCCGCGCTTCCCGGAACCGGTCCGTAATTATTGGCAAGATCAAAGTGGGTAATGCCATGGTCAAAGGCTGCAAAACACATCTGCTTCATATTCTCATAATCATCATTCGTGCCAAAATTATGCCAGAACCCTAGTGAAAGGGAAGAAAGCTTCAGTCCACTCCTTCCACATCTTCTGTAAAAGCCTGTATTATCGTTTTCCTGATATCTTGTTTTACTTGCAGTATATTCTCCCATTGTTCTGTTTCCTTCCTGGTAAATTCTATTGTTCTGCCAGTTCCTCATAAAAATGGAAACTGTTCTTGCCATTCTGTTTGACATGATACAGTGCCTTGTCTGCTTTCATATAGTATTCTTCAAAGCTGCCTCCCTGCCTGCACATGCACAGGCCACAGGATAAGGATGCCGGTGAAGTCTCCGCATTGACATTCTTTGCTGCCTCAAAGCTTTCAAACAGTCTTCTCATCCGCGTGTTCATCTCTGCTTCCGATACTTCCGGCAGATAGAACAGGAACTCGTCTCCGCCCAGACGACAGACCACTGCATTCTCCATACACTCCGTAAGCATTGCTCCTACCAGTCTGAGTGCGCGATCCCCCGCCTTATGTCCATAGACATCATTGATCTTCTTCAGATTATCCATATCTGCAAATCCAAGATATCCCTCAAGCTTCTGCATTTTTTCAGTGATCAGCTTCTCACCCTTATTACGCATGGGAAGTCCGGTCAGATAATCCAGGCTTTCCCTGGCCTCTCTCTGACGTGCCAGCTCCAATTCGTGGATGTGATCCATTGTCTGGATCAGCGTGACAACCAGCAGAACCATCAGTCCTGCTCCGACAAAAATTCCAGACATCGACACAGCACGGTACACCTCTGTCATCTCTAGTATGACCGCAATTATGACAGCCACTATTCCGATCAGCGGAAGCTTATATTTTTTCGCTGTTCCCCGGATAATATCACGGATAATAGTGATCAGTATCGTCAGGAATGTTCCTGCAATCACCAGATGGGACAAGAACATTGTCGTGATAAAATCTGCGATATCCAACACCTGTAATACTGTACATATCACAAAATTTGCACAGGTGATACACTCTGCCACATGATAGATCTTCCGGTATCTCCCCTGCTGAACACTGTCAATATAGAACAAAACAGGAACCGGGCAGAGCATTACTGCAAAGAAGCACATATCCGCCAGAATCGAGGCATTGGAAACAAACAGCTGGCGAAGCTTCGATTCCCCCAGCATCCACACTGCTCCCAGAATCATACACCATCCCAGATATTCCAGATCAAACCTTGTCTTGTACATGACACCAAGCACCAGACTGAAGATCAGCACGGCCAGTCCGGCAAGCAGCACAAAGCCCGCAATCATCGTTACCATAAAATAGCTATGGAACAGATATCCCCAGATATCTGATTTATCTCCGCAATATACTGTGTTAACAACACCGGAATATTTTTCGCTAAAGGACTGCAGCTCAATCCGCAGTTCCTGTCCGGCATCCTCCCCGGATGTTTCACAGAACACATACCGGCTGGCAGAATTTTTTCCAAAGGGTCTGGTATCCTTCGTATCATATACTGTCCTCAGCTCCCCACCGATAAAAATACGCACATTCTCAAGAGAGGCTCTTATGGCAATCGTATTTTCATTATAATCCTCAGGGAGTGCTGACCGGATGACCAGAAACTCTCCAGCAGGCACATCATATCTGCCGGGAATCCGGATCTCCTCTTCTGTGCCATCTGCCTTTTCCCAGAAAAAGTCTCCAGTATAAGTAATGCTCTCTTCCGTAACTGTTTCCCTTTCGCTTGGGCATATACACTGTCCCAGCAGGAATGCCAAAAGCAGCATGACCATCACCATATAAAATACAATTCTTTTATACCTGTTGATCGTATATTTCTCTTCTGTCAACTTTTTCTTCCCCGTTATCATTAACTTCTGTGGCTTGTGACCCCAGTACCATTTTAAGGTGATTATACTCTATTTTTCCTTCTCTTGGAATAATTATTTTATCCCTAATCCCCACTTGCTTTTCCGGTTGCGGAGCCTTCCCTTTTTCGCTATAATGGGCATGGACATTATTGTGAAATATTTCATATTAAAAGAAAGGATCAACCCTATGGAAAAAATAGCAAGTTTTACCGTCAATCACATAAAGCTCCAGCCAGGTATCTATGTTTCCCGTAAGGACTCTGTCGGTGCTGAAACGATCACTACCTTTGACCTGCGCATGACAAGTCCCAATGAAGAGCCTGTTATGAACACGGCAGAGGTTCACACGATCGAGCATCTTGGTGCCACCTTCCTCAGGAACCATCCCGTTTTTAAAGACAAGACCATTTACTTTGGTCCCATGGGATGCCGTACCGGCTTTTATATGCTTCTTGCAGGGGATTACAGTTCAAAAGAGGTAGTTCCTCTTGTAACAGAATTATTTGAATTTGTCAGAGATTTTAAAGGTGAAGTACCCGGCGCTGCCCCAAGAGACTGCGGCAACTATCTGGACATGAACCTTTCCATGGCAAACTATCTCGCCAGGAAATATCTGGATCAGGTTTTATACGGGATCAAGGAAGACCGTCTGATCTATCCGGAATAAATTTTCAAAGCAAATACAGAAAGGACTATAGACATATGAAAAAAATCGGAATCATCGGAGCCATGGAGCTGGAAGTCAGCACACTGAAGGAAGCCATGACCGTTTCCTCTGTTACCACCTGTGCCGGCATGGACTTTTATGAAGGTACTTTAAATGACGCCGCTGTCGTTATCGTACGTTCCGGTGTAGGCAAGGTCAATGCCGCCCTCTGCGTACAGATCCTCACAGATAAATTTGCTGTAACACATATCATCAATACCGGTGTTGCCGGTTCCTTAAATGCCGCACTGGATATCGGAGATATTCTGGTATCAAGGGACGCCATGCATCATGATGTGGATGCTACCATCTTTGGTTACAGGCCAGGCGAGGTACCCCAGCTTGGCATCTGTGAATTTGTGGCTGATGATCAGCTTGCCTCCCTTGCCATTGCTTCCTGCAGGGAAGTAAATCCGGATCTGCAGGTTCATCTTGGACGTGTTGTCAGTGGAGATCAGTTTATCTCCTCCTCTAAGGTAAAGGAACGCCTGATCCAGGTCTTCCACGGTGACTGTGCTGAAATGGAAGGTGCTTCCATCGCCCAGAGTGCTTATCTGAACCATATTCCCTTTGTTATCATCCGTGCAATCTCAGACAAGGCGGACGGCTCAGCAGAAATAGACTATCCTGTGTTTGAAGAGGCAGCTGCCAGACATTCTGCCCGCCTTGTTGCGGATCTGGTAAAAAGAATCTAATCAGTTTTTCTCCAGCATCCGTTCAATAAAGATACCATATCCCTTTGTGGAATCCTGTACAAGAACATGAGTGACAGCACCGATGATCTTTCCGTTCTGGATGATCGGACTGCCGCTCATTCCCTGTACGATCCCACCTGTTTCAGATAACAGCCTCTCGTCTGTGATCTGCAGGACAATTCCCCTGTTGATATTATCATTTCCGAGATTGATATCCGTGATCTCTACTTCATAGTTTTCAATATCACCACCAATAGAACAGCGTATCTGTGCAGGACCAGCCTCGATCTCCTGCTTCAGTCCTACAGGAAGGGCTTCCTGCTCCTCACCTGCAATATCCGGAGAGCAGACACCAAAGATCCCTCTTGTCGTATTTTCCGTTATGGTTCCCAGAATATTTCTGTCATCATATTCGATAAACCCCGTCAATTCTCCTGGTGATCCATTGCTTCCCTTTGTGATCCCGATGATTTCCGTATGATACAGTGTTCCTTTCTGCAAAGCCATAAGCGTGCTGGTATCCACATCATTGATCCCATGTCCGAGTGCTCCAAAATGTCCCGTTTCATCTATATAGGTCATGGTTCCAACCCCCTGTGCATTATCTCTGATCCAGATGCCAAGCTTATATTCTCCCTGTTCATTTAGCTGCGGCTTTGTCATCACATACAGTTCCTCTTCATTTCTTTTTATCTTCAGAATCAGATTCTGTCCTTCACAACAGCTCACTGTTTCCATAAACTGTTTTTTCCCTTTTACCGGTTCATCATTGACCTCAAGGATATAATCCCCTGGCTGAAGAATGTAATGGGCAGGACTGCAGCTCTCCCCGCTTTCTCCCTCAAATTCCCCAACACCAACCACCAGAACGCCTTCAGTCTTCACATATATCCCAATTGGGATTCCCGCCGGTTTCAATCTGACATCATCAATAACTTCCACAGAAACATCCTTGAGCGGTATGACACCAAACAGTCTTACCTTCAGCTTATAGCTGTCAATCTGCTCTGCTTTCATCGTTACCGGTCTGCTGAAATCTACCATCAGCCCACTATCTGCGATCGTCTTCTGTCCGGCCGCCGATGTTTCCACCGCTTCCTTATACAGAATGCCTTTGGCGGGTACCTGGAAATCAAATGTTTCCTCCATACCTGATTTCACCATAATAGTCGCCGGAATTCTGCACCACAGACTATAATATCCAAATGCAGTCGTCATTCCTGTTCCAAATATCAGCAGTATATATAAGAAAAACCGGTAGGCTGCCAGTTTATTTCTATTATTCCTTTTGATCTGTTCCAAGCCTTCACATCCTTCTCTTTTTCATACAGAAGGTTTTTGAAATAATTTTTCTCACTTCTGCGGCACTCTTCCCGTATCCCTTCAAACTCAAAGAAAAAGGAACACGCTCTTTGCATGTCCCTTTTAGTATGTGAAATATGGATTTTTTTATGTTACTAATTCTTGGATTTTAAAGCCATCTGCTTCATCTCTCTGGCATTAGTCATAACAGCCTCTGTCACTTCGCCCCCGCCAAGGAGTCTTGCCAGCTCCATGGCACTCTCTTCTTCCTTAAGCTCCCGGATCCTTGTCACCGTCCGTTCCCCTTCGATCTGTTTCTCGATCAGAAAATGCACATCCTCCATGGCTGCGATCTGCGGCAGATGAGTGATACAGATGATCTGATGCTCCCTGGAGAGCTGTCCCAGCTTTTCTGATACCTTCCATGCTGTTTTTCCGCTGATCCCTGCATCGATTTCATCAAACACGAGAGTAGGTGTTTCTTCTGTATCCGCGAACACCGATTTGAATGCCAGCATGATTCTGGAAAGCTCTCCCCCGCTTGCTACCTGGGAAAGAGGCTTTTTCGCTTCTCCAGGATTGGTAGAGATCAGGAACTCTGTTCTGTCATAGCCCTGCTCGGAAAGATATTCCTCATCACTTATAACAGTAACTGCAAAATCTACATTAAGGAAATTCAGATCTCTCATTGCTTCTGCCAGTTTCTTTGATAATTCCTCTGCTTCCGCCTTCCGTATCTCGGATACCGCCTTACAATACTGAAGAAGCTTCTCCTTTTCTTCTGCCAGCTTTCCCGAAAGCTGCCGGTAATATTCCTCATAATCTGAAAGCTGCATCAGCCTCTTTTTCTTTTCTTCCAGCTCCTGAAGCACTCCTTCAACAGTCTGTCCATACTTTCCCTTCAGATGGTTGATCAGATCCAGTCTGTCTCTTATCCTTGCATACTCTTCCTCATCGAAGGTAAGGCTTTCCTGATAATCTGCCATGGATCTGTTAAAATCATTCAGCAGATTGTCTATTTCAAGAAGCTGGTCTGCAAGTATCCCTGCTTCTTCATCCAGCATGATCACATTCTTCAGTTCCCTGGCTGCCCTTCCGATCAGTTCTCCGGCACTGCCATCCTCTTCATAGCCGGTTATACCATAAACAAGACCTGCCGTTTCCTGAAGCTGTCTGGCACTGCTCATTTTACGATAGCTTTTTTCCAGTTCTTCTTCCTCTTCGGGAATCAATGCTGCTTCTTCGATCTCATTTACTTCAAAGGAAAGCAGATCCATTTCTCTTTTTCTTGTCTGCTCATCCATGGCATTCTCCGAAAGCTCCTTCTGCAGCTGCCTGTATTCCCGGTAACTCTTTTTCAGATTATCTTTCAGTTCTGCAAGCTTTTTCCCTGCAAAAGCATCCAGCAGCTGTGCCGGTTTCTCCTTGCCTAAAAGCTGCTGGTGCTCGTGCTGTCCACACATATCAAGAAGTACACCTGAAAGCTGCCGGAGCTGTCCCATGCTCACGCTCTCTCCGTTTACCCGGCATATACTCCTCCCCTGCATAAGCTTACGCTGCAGGATCAGTGTATCATCCTCTATAGGGAACTCCAGCTCCTCTATTCTTTTCTTCTGCTCTTCATTCAGGGAAAAAACAAGCTCGATCAGTGCATATTCAGCACCGGTTCTGATATAGTCCTTATCTGCCTTTGCGCCAAGTGCCAGATTGACAGATCCTATAATAATAGATTTTCCGGCACCTGTTTCACCGGTTAATATATTCAGTCCTTTTTTAAATTCCACTTCTGCTTCGTCAATCAAAGCCAGATTTTTTACATGTAAGCTTTCCAGCATTTTTATTCCTCCTGCCAGTGCAAAACAGTTATTCTTCCAGTACACTGCGGATCTTTCCCATAGCGGTCTCCGTTTCCTCTGTTGTTCTGACTGCTATCATGATCGTATCATCCCCGGCAATAGATCCGACAATCTCCTTCAGCTTCATGGCATCGATTGCCGCTGCCACTGCCATGGCCATACCGGATACTGTCTTCACTACAAGTATATTCTGTGCCATATCCATGGAAACAAACCCATCCTTTAATACACGGATATATTTATCGCTCAGATAATGATCATTGTGTGGCAGTATCGTATATCTCTGTCTTCCATCCCCACCGGAGATCTTGGAAAGCTTCAGCTCTCTGATATCTCTTGATACCGTAGCCTGAGTCACATGATAGCCGGACTCCTTCAGACGATTTGCCAGCTCCTCCTGGGTTTCAATCTCATATTGCTCTACCAGTTCTTTAATTTTTTCATGTCTGCTTTTTTTCATTTTTCTATCCCATCTTGTTATGAAGGCTTTCCAGAAAGCTGACCCTGCTCAGCTTGATGATCCCTGTCGTCCTGCTGGAGCGTCTGATCACGATCCTGTCTCCTGTACGGAGCGTCACTCTGTGATTTCCATCAAAGCTTGCCTCGACCTCCTGAACTGTCCCATCATGTCCTGTGTCTATACTGATAGTCACTTCATCCTCCGGTGAGAGCACAATACTGCTGTGCTGCATGGAATGTGGACAGATCGGTGAGATCACCATGAGCTGCGCCTTGGGATCCACTACGGGACCTCCTGCCGACAGATTATAACCGGTAGAGCCTGTAGGTGTTGCCACGATCATGCCATCTGCACTGTATCTGTGCAGGAACTGCCCGTTAACACTGATCGTAAATATAATGATCTGCAGGCTTCCCTTTCTGGTAATCACAATATCATTGAGTGCCTGCGTGGAATCCTCCGGCATATCCCTGTCCTCTTGAAATACATCCCCCGTCAGCATCATACGCTTCTCGATCTCATAATCTCCTTCGATCAGACGAAGCAGAGCATGCTCAATATCCGTCTTATTGACTTCTGCCAAAAATCCCAGGGTACCCAGATTGATCCCAAGGAATGGCACTGTCAGATCCGCCAGATCCGCCGCTGCCTGCAGCATGGTTCCATCACCACCTAGAACAAGCACGCAGTCTATGTTCTCTGGCACCCCTGTGCTGTCTGTATGCCCCTTTTCCTTCCTCTTCTGATTATCCTGTTGGATATAACAGTTCTTTCCTTTTTTCTGCAGAAAGTCCCGGATCTGATTTGTAACCTGATAATCCGGATCCTTGGAGCGGTTCGTTATGATATAAAAATTTTCCACGGCTCTATTCTCCTGCATTCAGCCCCTCATGTGCCAGCAGAACAGTCTCTGTGATCAGTTTGTTCATTGTTTCCTGATAAGAATAACCACTTTTCTTTTCTATAATCTCTTTTAACATTTCTTCTGCTTCTGTCTCTGTCACAGCTTCTGTTCCCCTGATCCGCTCTTCATTCTTACGGATATAGACAAGATATTCAATATTTCCCTCCGGTCCCTTGATCGGTGAATAGTCAAGGCTGAGCACATCAAATCCGATCATATAAACATAATCAATGATCTTGCGGATGACTTCCTCATGTACCGCTTTATCCCTGACAACACCCTTTTTCCCGATCTTATCCCGTCCAGCTTCAAACTGCGGCTTGATCAGGCATACCATTTCTCCTTCTTCTGAAAGGATCGCCCTTGCCGGCAGCAGGATCTTGGTCAGGGATATAAAAGAAACATCCACTGATGCAAAATCCGGTGTATCCTCAATATCCTCTGGTTTCAGATAACGGAAATTCGTTTTTTCCATACAGACAACCCGCTCATCATTCCGAAGCTTCCAGTCAAGCTGCCCGTGTCCGACATCTACAGAATAAACCCTTTTTGCCCCATTCTGGAGCATACAGTCTGTAAATCCCCCAGTCGATGCACCAATATCCATGCATATTCTATCCTGCAGGGAAAATCCAAACTTTTTCACTGCCTTATCCAGCTTTAAGCCCCCTCTGCTGACAAAGGGCAGTGTATTGCCCCGGATCTCCAGTCTGATCTTTGAAAGCTCAAACGTAGTTCCGGCTTTGTCTTCCCGCTGTCCATCCACGAAAACATCTCCTGCCATGATAATGGCTTTTGCCTTTTCCCTGGAGGCAGCATATCCCTCCTGAACTAATATCACATCCAGTCGTTCTTTCATCTATGATTCCCAGCTTCCTGTCATTCTCTTTCCTTTAATCTGGCAAGTATTGCACCAGCAATACTTTCTGCATCAATACCAATCTCCTTTTTCAGGAGATCTACGTTGCCATGCTCTACATATTCATCCGGAATTGCAAAATTCAGCAGCTCCCCTTCACCCGGAAGGGTATCAAAGTACTCTCTGACTCTTTCTCCGTAGCCGCCGCTCGCCACATTCTCCTCCATGGCAGCTGTGATACCATGATGCTTCTTGGCATATTCTACAGCCTTTTCATCGATCGGTTTCACAAATCTGGCATTAATCAGACTGCATCCATAGCCGGCTTCCCGGATCAGCCTTCTGACCTCTTCTGCAGTCTTTACCATACTTCCTACTGCCAGAAGACAGACATCCTTCTCCAGATAAATGGCCTCTGCATGGAAGGATTCTATCGGTGCCCGGAATTCCTTTAATCCGGCATAAGCTTCTCCCCTCGGATAACGGATCGCTACCGGTGCATTCAGGCTTAACGCATATTTCATCATATCGGATAATTCCCATTTGTTTTTCGGTGCCATGACATGCATATTGGGAATAGAAGACAGATAGGAAAGGTCAAAGATTCCCTGATGTGTTTCTCCGTCACTTCCTACAATACCCGCTCTGTCAACAGCAAACACAACCGGCAGATTCTGGATGCAGACATCATGGATGATCTGATCGTATGCCCTCTGCAGGAAGGAAGAATAGATTGCCACTACTGGCTTCAAGCCGCCAACAGCAAGCCCTGCTGCAAAGGTGACAGCATGTTCTTCTGCGATTCCCACATCGAAGAACCTGTCCGGATACATATTCCGGAACCGCTTTAAACCGGTTCCATCCGGCATGGCCGCCGTGATCGCTACCACCTTTTCATTCCTTGCTCCCAGCTTACACATCACAGTTGAAAAAATATCGGTATAATTAGCTGTTGTTCTCGGATTTAAGGGAATTCCTGTTTCTGTATCAAATGGCTCCGCTCCATGGAATCTTGCCGGATGTCTCTCTGCCGGCTCAAAGCCTTTTCCCTTCTGTGTGATCACATGTACAATAACAGTATTTCTCACACGCTTTGCTTCCTGGAACATACGAAGCATCGCAGGGATATTATGCCCATCCACCGGTCCGAGATAGGTAATCCCCATGTCCTCAAAAAACATTCCAGGAACCACAAGCTGCTTAAATCCACTCTTCGCTTTACGGATACCCTCAACGATCCGGTCACCCCTTGGTATATCCTTCAAAGTATTATACACACCCTCTTTGATATCCAGATAGGCATTCGCTGTACGGATATTATTCAGATACTTGGAAATGCCGCCTACATTTTCTGATATGGACATATTATTGTCATTTAAAACAATAATGAAATTGGTTTCCAGTTTTGCTGCATTGTTCAACGCTTCATAGGCCATACCGCCTGTCAGAGAACCATCTCCGATCACAGATATGACACTGTTCTTCTGCCCCTGAATATCCCTTGCCTTGACAAGACCAAGTCCTGCAGAAATAGAGGTTGAGCTGTGTCCTGTATCAAAGCTGTCGCAGCTGCTTTCCTTCCTCTTGGGGAATCCGCTCATACCTCCGAACTTACGTAAATTGTCGAACTGATCCTTACGGCCTGTCAGAAGCTTATGAGTATAAGACTGATGCCCCACATCCCATATGATCTTGTCCTCCGGAAGCTGAAAAGAAAGATGCAGTGCCATTGTCAGCTCTACCGTACCAAGATTTGAGCCCAAATGCCCTCCGGTTTTGGAAATATGTCCGATCAGGAACTGCCTGATCTCTTCTGCCAGTGCAGGATAATCTTCCGGATCGATTTTCTTAATATCATTTACCGCATTGATTCGGTCAAGTAACATATAAACACCTTCTTTTCTTCTGTCCGGTCTATTTCTGCCGTGTGATCAGGGAATCTATCAGGCTGATCAGAAACGGATTTTTCTCCTGAAAGGAACTAAGGATCTCTTCTGCTTCTCCAGAAAGCCGCTTTACGTCTTCCTTTGATTTTTCGAGTCCATTTAATGATACATAGGTAAGCTTGTGATTTTTCTCATCACTGCCAATGGGTTTTCCAAGGATTTTTTCATTGCCTGTTACATCCAGGATATCATCCTGGATCTGGAATGCGATTCCAATATCATAGGCCGCTTTCTCAAGAGACCTGATCTCTGTATCTGATGCTCCCGCAAGAATACCACCGATCATAAGAGCTGCCTGAATCAATGCCGCTGTTTTCTTTTCATGGATAAACAGAAGCAGCTCCTCTGTAAGTGGAAGCTTTCCCTCTTCTGCTTCCAGATCCCCGTTCTGTCCGCCAATCATTCCATAAATACCGGCCTTCTCTGCAAGGATCTGAAGTGCTCTGGCAACACGCTTCATTTCTTCCAGGTCATCAGCCTTGTCAAAAGCTTTGGCAGCTGTCTCATAGGCATAGTTCAGAAGTCCATCTCCTGCAAGTACTGCCATACCTTCTCCATATACGGTCCAGGTCGTCTTCCTTCCTCTCCGGTATTCATCATTATCCATAGCCGGCAGATCATCATGTACAAGAGAATAATTATGGATCATTTCAAGAGCTGCCATAAAGGGTTCGATCACTTCTCCCTGCCCGCCAAACAGAAGAAAGCTCTCCTTCATCAAAACCGGTCTGAGTCTTTTTCCTCCTGCCAGAACACTGTAGTTCATGGCCTCGATCACTTTTTTCTGATACCCTTCCTCTTCCGGAAGATATTTTTTTAGAATATCTTCTGCATCAGCAGCCTTCTGCTGCAGCTGTTCATTAAAATTCATCTGTACCCCCATCTTCATTCAGCACCAGAACTTTCTTTTCTACTTTATCAATAATTTCATTACACTTTTTGACGAGAAGCATACCTTTCTGATATTCCTGAAAAGACTGTTCCAGCGTAATATCATCCTTTTCCAGATTTTCAATCGTTTCCTGTAACCTGGTAAAGACCTCTTCCAGTGAGATCTCTTTCTCTTCCCCCATTCGTTTATTCCTTTCCTGTTACAGAAGCATACAAACTTCCATTTTTCACATAGATCTTCAGTTCATCTCCTGTATGGACACGTTCTACATCATTTACGCATCTGCCCTCTGCATCCTCCACATAGGAAAATCCCTGGTTCAGTTTATCCAGTGGTGACAGCCCCTTAAGCTGCTCAATATATAAAGCAAGCTGATGTCTGCTTTCCCCTGTTCTGCCATTCATCAGCGCCATAAGCTGTTCTTCTGTATGTAACAGCCACATTTTCTTTTCACGGATCCGGGAAATTGGAGAATTCATTTTCAGTCTGGCTTCCTGATTTTTAAGCTGCAGCCTGCAATAGGTAAGCTTCCGCTCCAGTGTACGGTTTAAGACCGTTTTCTGCCCGGAAAGCCGCTCCATAAATGCCTTCACATCATACACAGCAAGCTCCGCTGCCGCTGATGGTGTAGGTGCCCGCAGATCCGATACATAATCAATGATCGTAGTATCTGTTTCGTGTCCCACCGCTGATATGACCGGGATCCCACAGTCAAAAACAGCTTCTGCTACTGATTCTTCATTAAAGCACCAGAGATCCTCTATAGAGCCACCGCCTCTTCCTACAATAATGACATCTACCTTCTGTTTCTCCAGTGCATGTATTCCCCTGATAATGCTTTCTGCTGCACCGTCTCCCTGTACAATTGCCGGATAAAGGATTATCTGCACATAGGGATTTCTCCTGGTCGCGATATTGATAATATCCCTGACTGCCGCACCCGTCGGTGCTGTGACAACACCAAGTGTCCTGATATAAGGAGGGATCGCCTTCTTATACTCGGCTGCAAACATCCCTCTTTCTTCCAGTTCCTTTTTCAGCTGTTCATATTTCTCATACAGGGCACCTGCACCGTCTCTGGTAATATTTTTGGCATACAGCTGATACTTTCCGTCTCTTTCATAAACATCAACTGTTCCCTGTACAATGACCTGTATTCCTTCAGTAAGCCGAAACGCAAGACCGGAACGGTTTCCAGCAAACATCACGCAGGAAATCGTTCCTTTTCCATCTTTCAGCGTAAAATAAATATGTCCCGAGGAATGATATTTACAGTTACTTACCTCTCCCTTCACAAAAAGGGACTGCAATAAAAAATCCTGGGAAAACATATTTTTAATATATAAATTTACCTGTCCAACAGTGTAAACATTCTGCATTATTTATCTTCCTGAACAAATTTTGCCAGAACACCATTGACAAATGCAGATGAAGAATCCTGTCCAAACTTCTTGGCAAGCTCTACAGCTTCATTAATTGCTACTCCTGTAGGTATCTCTTCATCAAATAAGATTTCATAAACAGCAAGACGCAGGACTGTCAGATCCACTTTACCCATTCTGCCTGTATCCCAGCCTTCCACCTTTTCATTCAATGCAGCATCGATTTCTGTCAGTTTCTCAAGAATCCTGTTCAGCTTGTCTGTAATATAAGCAGTATCTGCCACATCAGCCTGATTTTCCTCTTCTTCAAAGAAAAACTCTGTCTGCTCCGGCATTTCCTCTCTGTTATTAAACTCCACACGAAAAAGAAGCTTGAATATCTGCTCTCTCAGTTCTCTTCTGGTCATTTGTTTATCCTGCCTGTATTCTTTCTCACATGCCAACGCCGGCAACTCTGATATTCACATCTGTTACATTCAGACCTGTCATACTCTCGATCGTAGATTTTACCTTGTCCTGCACCTTCTGGGAGATCGCCGGAATGCTGTATCCATATTTCACGATCAGGGTAATATCTGCCTTCACATTCTTGCCATTGACCTCTACCTTTACGCCCTTTGTAAGACTCTTAACTCCCATTTTACTTGCCAGCTCATTGCCGATATTTCCAGCCATGGAAACTACGCCTTCAACCTCAGTTGCAGCGATACTGCCAATAGCTGCTACTACATCATCAGCGATCTTGACGGTTCCAAAACTATCATCATCCTGTAATACATAAGTGTTCTGTTCCATTGTCTTTTCCATGATCCTGTTCCTTTCTTTATGTCAGTCATCTGACTTTCATCATACCAAAAAATACGTTTTTTGGAAAGCCTAAATCCAATTTTCCTCTTACAGCCAGAAGCTCAGGCTCTGCTGCTCCCTGTTATCCGCATAGGATACTGTGCCCTCTGCACCATGCAGGTAGGAAAAGATCCCCTGTTCTTTGATCAGATACCGGATCATCTCCTCATAAACTGCCACATCTGAACATTTCAGCGTCACATAAGTGCTTCCCGTATCATATGCCATCTGAAACAGTTCTTCCAGCTTCTGTTTGTCTACAGAAGTAAAATATCTGCCTTCCCTGACATAATAATTATCCGTCATGTCATCACATACCGGCATGGACGCACCCGTATCAATAGAATGTGTCGCTGTCAGCTGAACTGTTGTTACACACAGATAATCATAATTGATCGGCGGTATGCTCTCCTCACCCTCTGTGCTGCCCTCTACCATCTGATAGGAAGCATCCCCCCATGTAGTATCTATATAATACCAGCTTCCATCCAGTCTTGCCAGATTCCAGGCATGTCCCTCTCCGGAAAGCACTCTTCCCATCACAAGCGTTGCATCTATTCCTGCCTGATTCAGCAGATACTGTGTTGCCTTGGCATATCCCTGGCACACACTCCTTCCATACAGAAAAACAGAGCATATATTCTGATTATCCGGCGCCTCTGAATCGTATTCTGTAGAATTGATGATATACTCGTAAATATATTTGGTCTTTTCATAGTCGTCCATGTCAGGAGTGATGCCCGTAAGGCAGTTTACTGCATAATCCCGGATCAGCTTCTTCCGGCTTTCTGCTTCTTCCTCATCCATGGTATAGGTTCCGGAAAATGTGATCTTCTTTACCTCACTGCCAAGGGTATATCTGGTAAATGTATATCCCTCCACATAGAATATCTCCGGATGGTCGTTCAGCACATACTGGAATATCCTCTCTATGGTGTCTGTTTCAAGACAGGATAACGGAATATCCTTCTGAAAATGCTGTAGAATGTCCAAAATCTCCACATATACAGTCTGATCCTCACTGTGAAGCTGATCAAAATAGAACTGGCCATTCTGCCTTTTTTTCAGGCTTTCCGCCACATCACTATTCATTTCACCGGTTCTTGGAATCTGTTCTTCCACGGCCGGAGTTTCCTTCGCCTGTTCCTGATCCATTCCCATTTCACCAGACGTACATCCGGTAAGCATCAAAGAAAGGATCAGGGCTGTCGAAAGCCATCTGTTTTTCATTTAATCACGTCCAAACTCTGATAATACAAGTCCTTCATTTCTCTCAAGAGTCATACCTATGCTCCAGGAATTAATAAACAGCAGAAGCGGATTTCCCTTCAGATCCTTGATCTTCTTCATATCGGAGGTGCCTGTCAGCTTTGTCAGATCAATATCTTTATTCTCGATCCATCTGATATGCTCATAAGGCAGCGGCTCCAGCTTGATCTCAACATTATATTCATTTTCCAGACGGTATTTTAAGACATCAAACTGCAATACACCTACCACACCGACAATGATCTCTTCCATACCGGTATTAAATTCCTGGAAAATCTGGATTGCACCCTCCTGTGCAATCTGGGTGATCCCCTTCACAAACTGCTTTCTCTTCATAGTATCGATCTGCCTTACCCTTGCGAAATGCTCCGGGGCAAAGGTCGGGATCCCCTCATAGCAGAACTGTTCCTTTGGCATACACAGCGTATCCCCGATAGAAAAAATACCAGGATCAAATACCCCGATAATATCACCGGCATAGGCCTCTTCCAGGATCTTTCTTTCGCTCGCCATGATCTGCTGGGGCTGTGAAAGACGCATGATTTTATTTCCCTGTACATGCTTGACTTCCATGCTTGCCTCATATTTACCGGAACAGATTCTCATAAATGCGATCCTGTCACGGTGTGCTTTATTCATATTGGCCTGTATCTTGAACACAAAAGCAGAAAAGTCATTCTCTGTAGGTGAGATCAGTCCGATATCCGCCTTTCTTGGCAGCGGAGTTGTTGTCATCTTAAGGAAATGCTGCAGAAAAAATTCCACGCCAAAATTGGTAAGGGCTGAACCGAAAAATACCGGTGTCAGCTCACCTGCCTGCACGGCTTCCAGATCAAATTCCGCACTCGCACCGTCCAGAAGATCAATCTCATCCATCAGCGTTTCTGCTGCTTCCTCTCCTATCACTGTATCCAGCTCTTCTCTTCCGGCCACAGGAATATGCCTGGTCTCCCCCTCTTTGGTTCCCTTCTCAGTATCTGAAAAGGTGATCACCTCCTGCTTATGCCTGTCATATACTCCCTTGAAACGCTTACCGGAACCAATAGGCCAGTTAACCGGACAGGTGGCAATACCAAGCTCTTTTTCAATTTCATCCAGAAGCTCAAAGGTATCATTGGCATCCCTGTCCATTTTGTTAATAAAAGTAAAGATCGGGATCTTTCTCATAACGCAGACCTTGAACAGCTTCCTTGTCTGTGCCTCTACACCCTTGGATGCATCAATGACCATGACTGCTGAGTCAGCTGCCATCAGTGTACGGTAAGTATCTTCTGAGAAATCCTGGTGCCCAGGTGTATCCAGGATGTTGATGCAGAAGCCGTCATATTCAAACTGCAGAACAGAAGAAGTAACGGAAATACCTCTCTCCTTCTCGATCTCCATCCAGTCAGATACAGCATGTCTGGCCGTCGCCTTTCCCTTTACACTTCCTGCCAGATTAATAGCGCCTCCATACAAAAGGAATTTCTCTGTCAGCGTCGTCTTACCTGCATCAGGATGCGAGATGATCGCAAACGTACGTCTTCTGTTGATTTCTTTATCGTAATTTCCCACGTTTTTTCCTCCAAGTGATCGTTTTGTATTTAAAGCATGGATGTGCCTGCGATTTTTGATGGTACCTGGAAATAATCAAGCACAGTTGCACCGATATCTGCAAAGGTATCCCTCGTTCCTAAGTCCGCAGGTTTGATTTTCTTTCCATACATCAGAAAAGGCGTATATTCTCTGGAATGATCCGTAGACACCGTATAACCGGGATCACATCCGTGATCGGCTGTGATCATCAGAACATCTCCATCCCCAAGCTTCGCCATCATCCCAGGCAGAGCCCTGTCAAATTCCTCCAGTGCCCTTCCATAGCCCTCACAGTTATTTCTGTGCCCGTACAGCATATCAAAATCAACAAGATTCGTAAAGCATAATCCGTCAAAATCCCGATCCATACAGGCAAGTGTCCTGGCTATGCCCTCTGTATTTCCACTGGTGTATACTGCTTCCGTAATACCTCTTCCGGCAAAAATATCCCGGATCTTTCCTATTGCGATCACATCCCTGCCTGCTGCCTTCAATGCATCCAGCATCGTTTCTGCAGGTGGCAGAAGTGAATAATCATGTCTTCTTGGCGTCCTCACATAATGACCGCTCTCCCCCGTAAAGGGCCTTGCGATCACTCTTCCGACACCATACTTCCCTGTAAGCAGTCCTCTTGCTTCTTCGCAGTAATGATATAACGTTTCTACCGGAACCACATCCTCATGGGCTGCGATCTGAAATACACTGTCTGCCGAAGTATAGATAATCAGATCTCCTGTCCTTACATGTTCATCTCCATAATCTTTGATAACCTCTGTGCCTGAATAAGGTCTGTTGCACAGAACACCCCTGCCCGTCATCTTCCTAAATGGCGCAAGGATCTCCTCCGGAAATCCATCCGGGTAAACCGGGAGCGGTTTTTCTGAAATAATTCCCGCAATCTCCCAGTGACCGATCGTGGTATCCTTTCCTCTGGATTTCTCCGTCATCCTGGCATATGCCGCAGATGGCTCTCTGGTACCTTTCGAGAAATCCACACCATCAATATTAAAAAGCCCCATTTCCTTCAGATTAGGGTAATGTGCATCAGAACCGCCGGTTGCAGAACGCAGTGTATTGGTTCCTTCATCTCCAAACTGACCTGCATCCGGCATTGCTCCGATCCCGAGACTGTCAAGCACGATCAAAAATACTCTTGCCATTACAGAATTCCTCTCTTTCTCTGTCCTTGTATAGAATATCACATTTTATTCTGCTGTAGTAGTACTGATTACAATATTTTCCGCTCCGATCCCTGTCTTGCGCACTACAATATCCTCGATCTGGGCACGCTGTGCTTCGGTCAGGTCACTGGTATTTATCACCACATCCACCATGCCGTCTGCAATACTCACAACCGCATCATCAAAGCCCTTGGCCTGCAGCAGGATCTCGGCCGCTGTTTCCTTTTCTGCCGCATCTGTGATCGCGATCATGCCGTCAATAGCTTCCTGCTTCTGCTCATCACTGATATTTACGTTATTGATGATCTCCAGAAGCGTCTCCTTATTTCTGGCACGTACCTGCTCCTTCAAAAGCTTTGCACCAGACAGGCTGTCAAGACTGGAGGATGACGTAAATACAGCCTCCCCCGGTACACTTTGATCTGACAGCTCATCCCCTGTGTTTTCTGCCATACTTTCCTGCATGGTCTCATCAAGGTAATCAGGTTCCTCACTGACTACATCCGAATCCAGGCTCGCAATATCATAATTTTCCGCTGCTTCCATATCTTCGTCAGAGATCTCAAATAGTGAGGCCACCTGTGTATCCTCCGTATCAGGTGCATCTTCTTTTGCAGTCACAGCAGAATCTGCACCGGTTTCCATGATCTCCTCCTCCGAGATCCTAGAACCTGCAAAATTCAGATATCCCGCAATTGCGATCATAATTGCCAGAGCCGTGATCATGATCTGATTCTTTTTCATCATATTTTTCAACGCTGTTTCTCCTTATCTGGAACTCATTTTGATTATTTTTATTTTATGTACATCTATCCCGAATAATGCCTGAATTGCCTCCGTAATGTTTTTATTTATTTTCCCCTGATCTGCGCCGCTTACGCAGACAACAACACCTTCTACTTCTGGATAGATCACCTTTTTTATAAAGGGTCTTGTGCCATCCTCTGTGTAAACTGAAACCATCTTTTCAGTAGATTCTGCTGCATTCCTGCTGCCGCTTCCCTCTACCTCCGTACTGGAATCCAGAGATGACTCTGTATCCTTTTCTATTACAGCTTCACCGGATCCCTTCAGCGTCAGGAATACCTTTACATCACCTGCTCCTTCCACAGAAGACAGGAAATCCTCCAGCTGTCCTTCCATCACAGTCGCATACTCCCGCATTGCCTTTGCATCCGCCGTCATCTCCGGAAGACTGGCATCCTCACTTCCCTCTGATACTATCGTATCATGTTGGCTGTCCCAAAAACCGTACTTGCTTTCCTTCTTTTTTTCTTCTGCCGGCCATGCGATCACAAGCAGCAGAATCCCGGCCAGAAACAGGATCAGAAAATTCTCTTTTTTCCCTGCAAGGGATCTGAACAGCTTTTCTTTCCTCTTTATCTCCATTCAGACACTTCAACCTCCATATCCGACATATCCATCTGCAGCATTTCCGCAATATACTGCTTTTTCTGCTGCAGCCACTCTTCCTTTCCCTCTATCGTGCTGTTTTCTGCCCACAGGCCATCTTTTTCCGGTGCTTCCAGTACGACAAGAAGATACATGTTTCCGTCTTCTCTTTCCTTCAACTCTATATCCAGGATCTGTACCTCTTCCAGCTGCCCAAGTCTCTGCATAATCTCCTTTTCCATCTGTCTTTGCACAGGATCTTTCTGCTTCCCATCTGTACGAAATTCTATTTCCATTTCGTAAGCAGGGACTTTACCGGAATCAGATAAGGCTCCATTTTTTGAAAACAGGGAAAGAACCGGCAATGCCAGCTGTACCACCAGAACCATTCCAACGATCAGCCTGATATACTTTTTGTATACCTCTGACGGGGCAAGACAAACCATAGCCTCTGCCACGATGATAAAAATTCCTGTTTCCCGGATAATCTCTGTCATATAATGCTCACCTCACAATACACGACACGATCGCCACCACGATCAGAAACAATGCCATGCCGGTAAGAACACAGCGAAGAAGCAGAAAGCACCCTTCTCCTACCTTGTCCACGCATCCGGACAGCCGTTTATCTCCAACCACACTGCAAAGCGCAGCGCCAAACCGGATCAGTCCGGAAAGCACCAGGATCTTAAAAACCGGCAATGCACAGATCAGGAGAAGCAGTACCAGAAATAAAATTCCCATAGTATTCCGGATAAGCACTGCTGACCCCAGTACAAGCTCTGCCACGCCTTCTACTGCTCCGCCAATCCCCGGGAGCACCTGCATGGCCTTCTTCATTGCCGATACCTTAAGTCCGTCTACTGCCGGTATGATCAGTGCCTGTACAAAGGACATTCCTGTAACAAGCGCCAGCATGACCTTAAAGGCAAAATCTGCGATCCTTTTCATGAAATCCAGCAGGAGATTCAATCTTTCTTCCGGAAACAGGGCTGAGAGGAGTGCCAGGATCACATAGCTGTAAATAAAAGGAACCATGACCGAAAGAAGGATCTCCTCGATCCCCCATACAAGAAGCAGCATCATTCCATAGTAAAAAGAGGCTGTCGTTGTTCCAAGTGAAACGGAAACACTCACTGCCCATGATGGGACAAACAGCTTTACAAAAAGAATGATATTTTCAAAGGTGGCAACTGCAATCCTGGAGATCACGGTAAAAGCTCCTGTCAATGTGGAAAGAAGAATCAGATACAGCAGATAGAATCCTGTTCCTCTTGTATTCCCCTTCGCCAGAACATCCGAGAAATCAGACAACAATGCAGAAAAGATACCGATCAGCAAAATGCTCACAAGCAATGTCTTCATACCTGCAAGATCCCCGGCAAATCCCTCCTTTACCGCCTGTGTGATCATCTTAAAAGCCTCCCCTGCCTGTCCTTCCAGTATCAGATTAAAAAGAGAATTCATATCGATCTGATATCCCGGAAACAGCTTCGTAAATGACTCTGATGCAGCGGTCAGATTAAGCTCCTCCATCTGTTCCGTTAAATAGTCGTTCATTTTATCCCCCTACAATTGTACTGATATTTTCAACGACCGCAGCCATGACCGGCAGACTGAAGCATAGAACAGAAAGCTTGGCAAAGATCTCAATCTGTCCGGCCACAGCCTGATATCCGGCATCCTTACAGACACTGGCGCAGAAATCCCCAATATAGGTGATCCCTACTGCTTTCAGGATCAGGGCAAGCCAGGCTTCACTTCCTCCGATATATTTTTTCAGGGACAGGATCTGGGATAGGATACTACCGATCTTTTCCATTGAAAAAGCAAAAATAAGAATACAAAGCGCTACTCCCATATACAGACTGATCTCTGCCCTGGTACCCTTAAACTGGATCGCAAGCATAATACCCGTCAGCCCGAGAATCCCGATTTTCAGCATATCCATTGTCATCCTCCTCTCAGAATTGGAAAAGATCCTGTACCATTACAAACAGATCATAAATATATGGCAGGATCCATGTCAGCACAAGGATCAGTCCGGCAAGACTGATCAGAAAGGCATGTTCCTCTCTTCCACTATGTTTCAGTACCTGACTTAAGATTGTCACCAGTATCCCCACTGCAGCTATTTTAAATATCAGCCCTACTCCCATTGCTCCTCCTGCTCCTGTCACAGCAAAACGATCACAAGAAACAGTCCTGCTGCAATTCCAAGGCTCATTATAATTCTGTTCTTACTCTTAAGCTCCTCCTCACACTGTTGTATCTCACGATCCATATCCCTTATGTACCGGTCTATCGCTCTTGCCTGTCCTCTGTATTCGTTTTCTGCAAATCCGTCCGGAAAGGAAAACAGGATCTGTTTCTGGTTCCCGGACAAATGATAAGAAGCAAGCGCCTTTTCCATCTCCTTCTGCCAGAGCTCCCTGATCGTTTCCCCCTGTTCCATCGTAAGCCTGCCAGCAGCTTCCCTCAGCGCACCTGAAAGCGGTTCCTTTATTTTTTCTGACAGATTTCTGAAAATTTCAGGAAGCGGTAATGCTGTATAGTCAATCTCTCCCTGGATCAGACAGAACATTTCCCTGATCTCCTTCAGCAGCAGAATCTGGTTTTTCCTACCCATACAGATTTCGGCTGTAAATCCGATCGATCCTGTCAGCAGTCCGAATACCCCAAGAATTTTACCTATCATATCCTTCCCCCAGCCCGTTTCAGAATAGAAAAAGGTTCTCCTTCCCTCCCACGCCTTTCAAGAAGTACCACACAGTCAAACAGTGTCTCCGGTATTCCCCTCTCCTTCATTTCTTCCATACAGCTTCCATGCATGGTAGCGATCACACTGCAGCCGCATCTGATGATTTCCAGGATCGCATCTGCATCCCTTTTGCCCCCGATCTCATCTACTGCGATCACCTCCGGTGCCATGGATCTTACAAGAAGCAGCATACCAAGACTTTTCGGGCAGGAATCCAGTATGTCTGTCCTAAGTCCCAGATCATTTCCCGGTATCCCCATATAGGAGCCGGCAATTTCGGATCTTTCGTCTACAACTGCCACCTGCCTCCCCCTGTGTGCCCCGCCGCCATAGGACAGCTGCCGGATCATATCCCGGAGCACCGTTGTCTTGCCGCTTAACGGAGGTCCGATCAGAATTGTGTTCAGTATCCTTCCCTTTTCATAAAGATATGGCATCAGCAGACCGGCAGCTCCCGGAATTTCATGGGAAATCCTGATATTGGCATAGCTGATATATTTCATATTTTTTATACCTCCATCCTCCTTCAGGATAACCTGTCCTGCGATCCCGATCCGGTGCCCGCCGGGAACCGTGAGAAATCCCTGCCGTATATCCTCTTCGTAGGCATACCGTGAATAGCTGCAGACATGATCCAGAAACTGCGCCATTTCCTTTTCCTGCAGGATCCAGCAGTCTTCTGCTATGATCCTTGTCAGCTTTCCGGTATTCCTAAGGAAAAATTCCCCTTCCTCCATAATGACACGTACCGGTCTTCCTACTGCAAATCTGATTTCCTGCAGACCTTCTGCTTTTTCCGCAGCCATTCTGAACCGTCCCCTGACCGCCTGCGGAAAAATATGTAAAATCTCCTCTGCGTTCATCTTGTCCTCCTTTTCCTATATCTCAGTATATGAAAAAGCCCCGGATATATGACAGACAGATAAATGATCCGGCTGACTTTCTGCCAAAGGAGTGCAAAAAAGCCGGCAGGTTTTTACCCTGCCGGCAGTTTCGTATTTCTTTATTTATAATGTTTTCTGATAATTCTTTACTGCTGTGCTACATCCTTCATGGAGAAGCTCATTCTGCCCATCTTATCCTTGCCAAGGCATACAACAGTTACCCTGTCTCCTAAGGTAAGAACATCTTCTACACGATTAATTCTTTCCTTGGCGATCTTGGAAATGTGAACCATTCCTTCCTTGCCGGGTGCGAACTCAACGAATGCACCAAACTCCTTGATGCTGACAACAACACCCGTGAAGATCTGCCCTTCCTGATAATCTGTCACAATGGTCTTGATATACTCAAGCGCCTTTGCCATCATGTCAGGATCAGTTCCGCATACAGATACCTTACCTTCATCAGTAATGTCGATCTTAACGCCGGTTCTGGCGATAATCTCATTGATGGTCTTTCCTCTCTGTCCAACAACATCACCGATCTTCTCAGGATCGATCTGCAGGGAAATGATCTTCGGTGCATAAGGACCAACCTCCTTACGGGGCTCTGCGATCGCTTTCTTCATGCAATTATCCATGATAAAGAGTCTTGCTTCACGGCATCTTGCAATAGCGCCCTCTACGATCGCTCTTGTCAGTCCGTGGATCTTGATATCCATCTGGATCGCAGTAATACCTTCTGTAGTACCTGTCACCTTAAAGTCCATATCTCCAAAGAAGTCTTCAAGTCCCTGGATATCTGTCAGAAGCACAAAATCATCATCGCTCTCACCTGTAACAAGTCCACAGGAAATACCTGCAACCATCTTCCTGATCGGTACACCAGCAGCCATCAGTGACATACAGGATGCACAGGTAGATGCCATAGATGTAGAACCGTTGGATTCAAAGGTCTCAGATACTGTACGGATCGCATAAGGGAACTCATCCTCAGAAGGAAGCACAGGGATCAGTGCTCTCTCTGCCAGTGCACCATGTCCGATCTCTCTTCTTCCGGGTCCTCTGGAAACCTTGGTCTCACCTACAGAATATGCAGGGAAGTTATAATGGTGCATGTAACGCTTGCTTACTTCATTTTCATCAAGTCCATCGATCTTCTGCTGTTCTGACAAAGGAGCAAGAGTACATACATTACAGATCTGTGTCTGTCCTCTTGTGAACATTGCAGAGCCATGAACTCTGGGGATAATATCAACTTCTGCTGCAAGAGGTCTGATCTGTGTGATCTCACGTCCATCAGGACGCTTGTGATCCTTAAGGATCATCTTGCGGACAGTCTTCTTCTCATACTGATAGATTGCATCAGGAAGAACGGCAAGCCATTCTTCGTTCTCTGCAAAAGCTTCTTCCAGCTTCGCAGTGATCACTCTGATATTCTCTTCACGAACCTGCTTTTCATCTGTAAATACAGCTTCTTCCATTTCTTCAGGAGTTACGACCTCCCTGATCGCTGCAAACAGCTCTTCCGGAACTGCACAGCTCTCATAAGTATGCTTTGGCTTTCCAACCTCAGCAACGATCTTATCAATAAACTCAATGATCGTCTGGTTGATCTCATGAGCCTTGTAGATTGCTTCGATCATAGTAGCTTCCGGAATCTCATTGGCTCCTGCTTCGATCATGATCACCTTTTCTCTGGTGGAGGCAACTGTCAGGTTCAGGTCTCCCTTCTTCCACTGCTCCTGGCTTGGGTTGATAACAAATTCTCCGTCTATCATGCCAACCTGAGTCATAGCACAGGGTCCATCAAAAGGAATATCGGAAATGCAGGTTGCTATTGCAGCACCAAGCATGGCAACAAGCTCGGGACGGCATGCAGGATCTACACTCATAACCATATTATTCAGAGTAACATCATTTCTGTAATCCTTGGGAAACAGAGGACGCATGGGTCTGTCAATAACACGGCTTGTCAGGATCGCATTCTCACTTGCCTTTCCTTCTCTCTTATTAAAGCCTCCGGGAATTTTACCTACGGCATAAAGCTTCTCTTCATATTCTACACTAAGTGGGAAGAAATCAATTCCATCCCTTGGTTTCTCAGATGCTGTTGCAGTGGATAATACGGTAGTATCACCATAATGCATGAATGCGCATCCGTTTGCCTGCTTGCCTACACGGTTGACATCAACACTGAGTGTACGTCCGGCAAGTTCCATTGAAAACGTCTTGTACATAATCTTCTCCTTTTCTCTCTTCATCCTTACCAGCCGGTACAGCCCCCTGTTCCGGCCATATGCATAACAGCTCCATGCTTCCATGGCAAACCTGCTGCATGAATTAAAAGGCGGAGAAACCGAATCTCTTCAGCGCTCCGCCTTAAAAACCGATATTACTTTCTTAATCCCAGTTTTTCGATCAGTGCACGGTATCTGTTGATATCTTTCTTCTTCAGATAATCCAGCAGACCACGTCTCTGACCAACCATCTTGAACATACCTCTTCTGGAGTGGTTATCCTTGGGATGCTGCTTTAAATGCTCAGTAAGCTCCTGAATTCTTGCAGTCAGAACTGCAACCTGTACTTCAGGTGATCCTGTATCGTTCTCACAGGTAGCATACTCTTTCATAATCGCGGTTTTCTTTTCCTTTGAAATCATTGATTTCTCCTCCTTATTCTTAAACCGCCACAGACTAAACCAGGGTTGGAGTTTCCACAAGTTGGGTCCGGGCTCAATTCATACGTTTGAATGATAGCACATTTTTTGCTGACTGTAAAGTGAAAATTTATTGATATCCAGCTCGATATCCGCCTTTTATGCCTGCAGAACACGTACCATTTTGGCAGGTGTCCGGTAATTGTAATTAGATATTTTAATCCCCGTCTTTGGACTGCTGGCATGGATCACCTGTCCGCCTCCGATATAAATAGCCACATGATTGATCCTTCCTCCCTTGGCATAGAAGATCAGATCTCCCGGCAGAAGCTCATCTGCTGAGATCTTTTTTCCGCTGTTTGACTGAGTTACAGAAGAATGAGCCAGACTGACCCCGTACTTCTTGAAAATACTCATGACAAATCCAGAGCAGTCTGCCCCCTTTGTCAGGCTGGTGCCGCCCCATACATAGGGATTCCCCAGAAACTGCTTGGCATACTGGCAGAGCTCCACTCTCACGTCAGATACGCCCTGTCCATAAAGAAGCTCTGTCATAGTGACTGCTGTTGCAAGATCTGACTTCACATCCACATAATCACCGGAAACGTACACCTCTTCATCATCCAGGAATACCTTGATCCAGCCATTCTCCATGATCTCGGAGATCTCCAGCTCTTCTCCCTTTGCCACCTGTGTTACCACTTCCGCCGCTGTATCAGGCTCTTCCCTGATATTCAGAGCATCTGCTGAAGAAACAGCCACTGTCTTTGCTGTCTCCTTTGCCTTTTTCTCCGCCTGATAACCTGAAAGCAGATATTCCGTCTTCACATAGCCTTCTACCTTTCCTGACTTAATATAAGTCCAGTCTCCCTCTTCCTTCAGTATCTCACATGCGGCTTCCTTGGGAAGCTTTCCGACCAGTTTTCCATTTTCATCAGGCTCCTGACGCACGTTCAGATTATTCTCTTCCACGTTGCAGATCCCAAGCTCCGTATATCCCCATCTGGTGCCTTCTGCTTCCTTTGCGATTTTTTTGTACTGATCCTCTGTCAACTCGCTGGAAAACAGATCCCCTACTCCCGCTGTCAGGAGTTCTTCTGCATTTACCGTCATAACGGGCTCCAGAAGCATACCAGCCATGCAGAGAGCTGCGACTCCATTTATTACTTTCCTGTTCAAAAAACATTCCTCCAGATATCACTTTGTTACAAAATCATTACAAATTTGCAACAACACTATAACAAATTATATAATATCTGTCAAATGTACTGCACTGGCAGTTTGTGGTATATCCTTCCCGCTGCAATATCCTTTTCCATCTGTGCTTTCAGCTCTTCCACACTGCCAAACCTCTGCTCCGGTCTTTTAAAATGAAGAAGTGCCGTCCGGATCTCTTTTCCATACATATCTTCTTTGAAATCATAAAGATAAGTTTCCACACTGATCAGAGACGTATTATTCACCGTTGGTTTGTGTCCGATATTGGTAATACCCGGATATTCCCTTCCATCCCAGAAGACCATGGAATAATATACTCCCCTTGGCGGCAGAAGCTTATCCTTCTCCGGATAAAGATTTAAGGTCGGCATCCCAAGTCTTCTTCCAAGCCGTTTTCCTTCTTCCACCACGCCTGAAACCTCATATGCACTGCCAAGCAGCTCAGCTGCCATCTCCATGTGTCCCTGTTCGATCTCCTCACGGACATAGGATGAGCTGATCTCTCTGCCATCCTTTCTGATCTTATCTACGATATCCACCTCATAGCCAAAGGTATCTGCCATCTTCTGCAGCAGCTCCTGATTTCCCTGTCCCCGGTATCCGAAGGACAGATCTGTTCCCGCTGCTACATAAGCTGCATGAAGCTGCCCGCAAAGAATCTCTTCAATAAATTTCTCCGGACTGATAGCAGCAGTTTCCGCAGTCAGTGGAAATTCCACCAGCACATCTATCCCCAGTTCTGCAAAGATCTGTCTTTTTTCCCTTCTGGTCGTCAGCTGTCCTTCTCCTGATTTTCCAAAGAAAACAGAAGCCGGCGGGTCAAAGGTAAATACAACAGACCTCCTGCCGTTCTCCCTTTCCTTCAGAATATGGGAAAGCAGCAGTCTGTGTCCTTCATGGATGCCATCGAACTTTCCAATTGCTACTGCACTTTTTCCTTCTATTTCAAACGCTGTTGTGCCTTGAATAATCTGCATATCATACCGGCCTTTCTATTCCGGGAAAAACATCTTCACAGGACAGTACAGTCCCTTTTCTTCTATATATTCATAAACGCCGTAGAACCTGTCATCCAGCCCGTGGATCCGCACCCGGTATCCCGATGCCCCTTCCGTTTTTACTGCCGCAGCCTTTTCTGTTCCTGCTGCTTCAAGCTCCGACTTTTTGAGCTGGTTCCCATTCAGCAGTGCTTTCATGCCTGCTTCCTCCACACGCATGACAGGAAGATGCGAAAACACCTCTTCTACCGGAAGGACGGCTTCTGAAAGCCTTCCTTCATCCGAAAGCTGCTGCAGCTTTGCAAGAGAATAAGCCTGTCCGATCTGAAAGCTTCCCACTCTTGTTCTTGCCAGAGATGCCATAGCTCCTCCGCAAAGAAGTGCCTGTCCGATATCATGGCAGAGAGTACGGATATAGGTTCCTTTAGAACAGCTCACCCGGATTGTGATCTCCGGCAGCTCTTCCTTAAGAATCTCGATCTCATGGATGGTAATGGGTCTTGCTGCCCGCTCCACTTCTTTTCCTTCCCTCGCCAGCTCATACAGCTTCTTTCCATTCACCTTCAGGGCAGAATACATGGGTGGAATCTGCAGCTGATCCCCCTGAAAAGAGAAAATGACCTCTCTGATCTGTTCCTCTGTCACAGTGACCGGATGCTCTTCCAGTATCGTTCCTGTCAGATCCTGTGTATCTGTCACTACTCCAAGCTTAAGTACAGCCACATATTCTTTGGTTTTATCTGTCAGCATATCACAGAGCTTTGTTGCTGACCCCAGACAAACAGGAAGAACCCCCACCGCTTCCGGGTCAAGGGTTCCTGTATGTCCGATCTTTTTCTGTTTGCAAATGCCACGCAGCTTTGCCACTACGTCATGAGAAGTAAAGCCCTTCTCCTTATATACATTGATAATTCCGTGGTACATATTTTCTCACTCTGCTTCTTTTTTATCTGCATTTTCCTCAAACTGCAGTGCAATCTGCGCGGAAAGATTGTTCACAATATCATGAAACGTTCCCTGCATGGTCACACCGGCTGCCCGGATGTGTCCGCCACCTCCAAAGAAGGCTGCTACTCTTGCTACATCTATGATCCCGGCTGACCGCAGGCTCACCTTATACTCCAAAGTCCCCGTCTGATACATAAAGATAGCACATTCTACACCTCTGGTATTACGGAGCTGGCTTACAATACCCTCCAGATCATGGGAATCTGCATTATAAAATGCCATGGTCTTTTTATCGATCATGCTGACCACACATCTGCCATCCATAAAGAGAATGCTTTCCAGGAGCGCCCTTCCCAGGATCTGATTCTGGATATAGGTCTTCTCATAAAAGGTACTGCTGATCAGTGCCGGGAAATCAAACCCATATGAGATCAGATGAGATGCGGTCTGCAAGGTCTTTGGTGATGTATTGGAATACTGGAACACACCAGTATCGTGTATGATCCCTATGTAGAGTGCCTTTGCAATCTCTGCATCCAGCTCTTCCTTACGGATCACATCATAGACCAGTTCACTGGCTGAGCTTGCTGTCGGGATCACATAATTTACATCCCCACAGCCATTTTCATTGCTGATATGATGGTCGATATTGATCCTCTTTCCTGCCTGATCAAAAAATTTCTCTGCTTCACCAAGCCTGCTTTTCTCACAGTCCAATGCGATAAACACATCATAGGGTTCCTGCTGTCCTGAAAAGGTACTGTCAATCTCATCAAAGCCGCTGATACAGGAAAAAATATCTCCCGGCTTCTCCAGCATCACCTGTACCCTTGCCCCACTGCACTTCTTTTTCAGATAGAGATATAATCCAAGGCAGGAACCGACACAGTCTCCATCAGGGCGGATATGTCCGCTGATCCCAATGGTTTTTGCAGCTTTTACTTCTTCATAAATATCAATTACTTTCATGTTGCCCTTCTTCGTCCTTTTTGATGACATCATCAATCAGTTTGGACATCCTGACACCGTAAGCAATGGATTCGTCTACGATAAACCGGATCTCCGGTGTATTACGAAGATTGATCTCCTTTGCAAGACGGCTTCTGATATATCCTTCGGCACTGTTCAGTCCGGCAAGAGTATCCTCCCTTGCCTTTTCATCTCCATACACGCTGATCCATGCCTTACAGGTTTTCAGATCCGGTGCTACCTCTACAGAAAGCACCGAGGTGAGCGGACTGATCCTTGGATCCTTGATGCCCCCTCTGATGATCTCTGCAAGGACTCGCTGCACCTCACCGTTGATCCTTGTATTTTTCATGCTGTTCTTTCTCACCTTGGAACCTCCACCATAATATAGGCTTCCACGATATCAAGCTCCTGCATCTGGTCAAAGCCCTCGAATACGAGACCGCATTCAAATCCTGCCTTGACCTCCTTCACATCATCCTTGAATCTCTTCAGGGACTTCAGCTCACCTTCATAGATCTGTTCCCCTTCTCTGGTGATACGAACCTTACAGTCTCTTCTGAACTCACCGTCAAGGACATAGGATCCTGCAATATTTCCAACTGCTGATGCCTTGAAGATCTGTCTTACTTCCGCATGACCGATTACCTTCTCCTCATAAACAGGATCCAGCATACCCTTCATGGCAGCTTCGATATCTTCGATTGCCTGATAGATTACTCTGTAAAGTCTGATATCCACGCCCTCTCTTTCCGCAATGGTCTTCGCCATAGCATCAGGACGTACATTAAATCCGATGATGATCGCTGAGGATGCACTTGCCAGGGAAACGTCGGATTCATTGATGGCACCAACGCCGCCATGGATGCATTTTACAACGACTTCTTCGTTGGAAAGCTTCATCAGACTCTGCTTTACTGCTTCTACACTACCCTGAACATCTGCCTTCACGATAATGTTCAGCTCCTTCAGATTGCCTGCCTGGATCTGGCTGAACAGATCATCCAGGGACATCTTGGCCTTCGTTTCTTCCAGCTTCTTCACCTTGTTCTGTGCAAGGTACGTCTCTGCATAGGACTTCGCTACCTTATCACTCTCATGTGCGATAAATACTTCACCTGCACTTGGTACATCAGAAAGACCCAGGATCTCAACTGGTGTGGAAGGCAGTGCTTCCTTCACTCTTCTGCCCTTATCATCTACCATGGCTCTTACCTTGCCATGAGTCGCTCCTGCAGAAATAAAGTCTCCTACATGAAGGGTACCCTTCTGTACCAGAACTGTTGCCACAGGTCCGCGTCCCTTGTCAAGCTCTGCTTCGATCACAAGACCTCTTGCACGTCTGTGAGGATTTGCCTTCAGCTCCATGATCTCTGCTGTCAGAAGGATTGTTTCAAGCAGGGTATCAATTCCCTCCCCGGACTTGGCTGAAACGGGCACAAACTCTGTGCTTCCGCCCCAGTCTACAGGGATCAGCTCATATTCTGTCATTTCCTGCTTTACTTTATCAATATTGGCACCAGGCTTATCGATCTTGTTGACTGCAACAATGATCTCAATACCGGCTGCCTTGGCATGGTTGATCGCCTCTACCGTCTGAGGCATAACACCGTCATCTGCTGCTACTACCAGAATAGCAATATCCGTGGAGTTTGCACCTCTCATACGCATTGCTGTAAAGGCCTCATGTCCCGGTGTATCCAGGAAAGTAATGCTCTGACCCTTTACATTTACAGTATACGCACCAATGTGCTGTGTAATACCACCTGCTTCCTTATCTGTTACATTGGTCTTACGGATGGCATCAAGAAGTGATGTCTTACCATGGTCAACGTGACCCATAACGCAGATAACCGGAGGTCTTCTCTCCAGATCCTCTTCCTTCTCCTCATCCTCCTTCAGAAGCTCCTCGATCACATCTACCTTGACCTCCTGCTCACAGATAATATCATAATCAATGGCAATGTTCTCAGCTTCCTCGTAGGAGATCTCTGTATTAACAGTCACGATCTGTCCCTGCAGGAACAGCTTCTTGATGATCGCAGAAGGCTGCAGCTTCATCTTATCCGCCAGATCCTTGATCGTAAGGGATTCCGGCAGAGTGATCACCTTGATCTGCTCCTCCGGCTCTTCCTGCTTTTTCTCAGGCTTGATAAATCTGCCGGCTTTGTTCTTATTCTTCAGTGCAGTTTCGTCCTCTTCGTACATGAAGTCCTTCTTGGACTTCTTGTCACGCTCCTGGCTGTTTCTGCGCTTTTCTTCATCTCTATGCTTCTCGGCATCCTTAATCGGGGTATCTGCCATGAAACCTTTACCCTGTCTTTCAGGCTTTTTAAATCGATTGTCCTGCCCGCCATTGCTTCTTTCAGGACGTCCGTTACTTCCCGAAGGTCTGCTGCCATTTGAAGGAGCGCCATCCCTGCGGAAATCGTTCCTGCCGCCCGCATTATTCGGGCGATTGCCTGAAAAGCTTCCTCTGCCGTCATTTCTCTGCGGTCTCTGCTCCTGTGATCTTTCATTTCTCTGATATCTTTCCTCTCTGCCCTGTTGTCTGGCAGGTGCCTGTTCCCTTGACTGCTGATTCTGATTCGGTGTCTGTCTCTGACCCTGATTCTGATTCGGTGTCTGTCTCTGACTCTGATTCTGATTTTGGGAAGGGGCAGGTCTTCTCTGCGCGCTCTCTGCTGCAGCAGCCTCAGCTTCTCTTCTTGCCTGATTTCTAGCTGCATTTCTCTCTTCTTCCATTCTCCTTGCATTCTGCTTGAAGTCCGGTTTCATAGTATCGGGCATGGAAGGTGCAGTCAGAGGCTTGATGATCCTGTGATGGGTTTCCTGTGCAGGTCTGTTCTGGCGGTTTCCGCCATTGTTTCCCTGTCTGCCATTGCCGCCCTGCCCCGGTCTGTTATTACCCGGTCTTTGAGAGGAAAAATTATTACTGCCATTATTGTTGCTGACAATAATGATCTTCTTTTTTTTCTTCGGAGCTTCCTCTGTGCCCTGATCCCTTGCCGGTGCTGTCTGTGCCTTTGCATTTTCTTCCTTCACGGGAGCTGCTTTCTTTTCTTCTGTTTTTCCTGTATCTGCCCCAAAGCTCTTTCTCACGAGTGCCACGGTATCCTCCTCCAGTGTACTCTGAGGTGCTTTGGCTTCTATTCCCTGTTCCTGCAGAAATGCAAGGATCTCCTTGCTCTGCTTCTGCAGTTCTTTTGCTAATTCATGCACTTTCATTTTGGCCATTCTACTACCTCCGTCTCATTACCTTTCTTCCAAATGTCCGATTATGTTTGCTGCCATTCCGGCATCTGTTACTGCAAGAGATGCCCTCATTTCCCTGCCTATTGCCTTTCCGAGCTCTTCCTTTTTGGCATAGAAGAAAACCGGTATCTTCCGGTAATTACACATATCACGGAAATGCTTCTTCGTATTCTCCGAGGCATCCTCTGATACGATCACGACCTTCGCCGTTCCTTCCTTTATCGCTTTTTCTGCCATAAATTCTCCACTGACCAGATTTCTTCCCTTTGCGGAAAGTGACAGCAGGGATAAGATCCTATCCATTCTCTTCATCAAACTCCTTTTCCAGGCTGTCATAAACTTCATTTGGAATACTCATTTTAAAGGAGCGTTCCAGTCCTTTATTTTTTCTGGCTTTCTGAAGGCATTCCTTCGATATGCAAAGATATGCACCTCTGCCATTTTTCTTGCCTGTTTTGTCAAGCACGGTTTCTCCCTCCGGTGTACGAAGAACCCGCATCATTTCCTTCTTGTTCTTCATCTCACCACAGCCAACACACTGTCTTACCGGAATTTTTTTCGCCATGCAAATACTCCTTCCTATTCCTGTGTGCTGTCAGACTCCTCTGCATATCCCTCTTCATATTCTTCATCGTCATATTCATCATATTCGTCCATATAATCTTCATAACGGAAGCCGGGAGCATCCTTTGCCTGTGTCTCACTCTTAATATCGATCTTGTAGCCTGTCAGTCTTGCTGCCAGCCTTGCATTCTGTCCTTCCTTACCGATTGCGAGGGAAAGCTGATAATCCGGAACAACTACCTTGGCTGTCTTCTCATCAGGATCTGCAAATACTGCCACGATCTTAGCCGGTGAAAGTGCATTCTGGATCAGATTACCAGGATTCTCATCCCAGTTGATGATATCGATCTTTTCTCCACGCAGCTCATCTACAATGGAATTTACTCTTGCACCGTTGATACCTACGCAGGCACCTACCGCATCTACATTGGGATTATTGGAACGTACTGCCATCTTAGTCCTGCTTCCTGCTTCCCTGGCAATGCTCATGATCTCTACCGTTCCGTCCTTGATCTCAGTTACCTCTGCCTCAAACAGTCTCTTTACCAGTTCAGGATGGGTACGGCTCACCAGGATCCTCGGTCCCTTAGGTGTATTCTTTACCTCAAGGATGTAAACCTTGATTCTCTCGGTAGGCTTGAATACCTCACCCTTTACCTGCTCACTCTCATTCAGGATACCGTCTGCCTTACCAAGATTGATACTGATATTTCTTCCTACATAACGCTGTACAATACCGGTAACAACATCCTTTTCCTTCTCATAATACTGATTATAGATCACGCTTCTTTCTTCCTCGCGGATCTTCTGCAGGATCACATTCTTTGCATTCTGGGTAGCAATACGTCCAAACTCCTTGGACTTGATCTCTACGTGGATCACATCACCGATCTTGGCATCTGCCTTGATCTTCTGTGCATCCTCAAGAGAGATCTGCAGACAGTCATCTTCTACCTCTTCCACTACTTCCTTTTCTGCATAACAGAGGAAATCACAGGTATCTCTGTCAATCTCTACCTTGATATTATCTGCCTTTCCGAAATGGTTCTTGCAGGCTGTCAGAAGTGAATTCTCGATCGCCTCAAACAGTGTCTCCTTGCTGATCTCCTTTTCTTTTTCCAGAATATCCAGTGCTTCCATTAATTCCTTGTTCATTTTCTTATCCTTTCCTCGCTAAAAATCAAATGCCAGTTTTATTACGGCAATATCTTTTCTGTCAAACTGCAGTTCCTCTTCCTCATTCTGTATTGTCACTGTACTGCCATCGAAGCCCTTCAGGATCCCTTCAAACTCACGGCTTCCGTTTACCGGCTTATAGGTCTTAAGCTCTACCTTATCTCCCAGGCTTCTCTGAAGATGTTTATCCTTCTTCAGTACCCTTCCAAGTCCGGGACTGCTCACCTCCAGGATATAGGCATCCTCTACGAAATCCTCTCTGTCAAGGGCATCGGACAGCTCCCGGCTCACAGCCTCACAGTCATTGATACTGACGCCGCCCTCCCTGTCAATATATGCCCGAAGATACCATTCACTTCCTTCCTTCACATACTCCACATCATAGATTTCCACATGATTCTTTTCTGCGATGGGAAGAAGAAGCGCTTCTGTCTTTGATTCATAATTTTCCTTCTTGGACATCTCTCTTCCTCTCCTGTATTTTCATAACACATGGCAGTAAAAAAGTGGACTCTTGCAAGTCCACTTAAAACTGTAATCATTTAACAACATCTGCATTGTAGCACTCCTGTCTACAAATTGCAAGGGGTTTACAAATCTTTTACCTGTTCCTTTGCTGATTTTGCAGCTTTTTCCTCCTGATCCAGCTGATACAGAAGTACCCCGGCCATGATCAGGATAAACAGACCTCCAATGAAGCCAAGCGGCATAGGTCCAAGGAATACATTGTAAGGATGTTCTAAAGAAGTAAAGTATACTCCTATCATGGAAAAACCATTGATCATTCCATGTCCAAGAATGGAAGGAATACAGCTTCCCGTTTTGATCTCCGTGTAGGAAAAGATCGTACCCACTGCCATGCAGAATACGCACATTGCGAGGATTCCGGTCACCGGATATCCTGCATAACCGATTCCATAATTATAGCCGGTTAGAGCAATCAGTGGTGCATGCCAAAGTCCCCAGATCGCACCATCCAGAAGTACCGCTGGTACCACCGGCATACATTTCAAAAGCTTCGGAAGCAGATAGCCCCGCCAGCCCCACTCTTCCCCAAAGCAGTTCACAAGATTGACAAGCGGTGACAATACCACTCCGATCAGAAGCTGAAAGAACATATACTGCCAGAGCTGTCCTGTCGTATAGGTATTTCCATCCTGCGCAGTAAGCAATGCCCCGATATAACCAAGGTTACTGTCAAACTGTTCCCGGAAGATCAGGAAATACAGGATAGCACCAAGAAGGATCATTCCGGCAAGTCCCGGCCAGACCAGCATATAATATTTCTGGTTGCCCTTCCACTTAAATGCCAGATGCAGCTCCTTAATGGCAAAGCCTTCCTTCGTCAGCAGCCTTGTCAGCGCCACACTGACCGCCGGCACAAACATCACCGCTGCGATCAGGCTCTGTGCCATCATGGCTCTGCTTGCATCCCCGCTTCCCGCCATAGGTGCTATAAAAACAATCTCTATTACATAAGTGATCAGGAATGTAATTGCAAGAAACAGAAAAATCCGTTTTTCATCCAGCTTATCTCTTTCCATATGCCTGCCCTCTATCGTCCGATACTGTAATACTCAACACCTGCTGCCTTCATAGCCTCCGGTGCATAAAGATTACGTCCGTCATATACCAGTGGTGTATGCATCATTTTCTTATAATCTGCCGGTGTCAGCTCCTTCATTTCCTTCCACTCGGTAAACACAAAGCAGATATTGGCTCCTTCCAGTGCTTCCTCCGGGGAGGACACATAATTCATGGTTCCCTTATCCAGCTTTCCTTCCGGGAAAAGAGTCTTTGCCCTTGCCTCCCCCTTGGGATCATACGCATAGATGTCAGCACCGTTCTGCAACAGCAGTCTGATATTGTCAATGGAAGGTGCTTCTCTTAAATCGTCTGTTCCGGCCTTAAAGGTAAGTCCAAGGACTGCTGCCTTAAGTCCGCTGAAGGAGATCATTCTGTCCTTTGCCTTTTCAAACAGTCTGGTCTTCTGGTCACTGTTCACTGCCACACAGGCTTCCACCGTCCGAAGCTGGTAGCCATGCTCTCTTGCCAGGAATTTCAGTGCCTTGGTATCCTTGGGGAAGCAGCTTCCGCCATAGCCGATACCGGCATTCAGGAAACGGGAACCGATCCTTTCATCATAACGCATGCCTTCTGCCACATCCTTGATATCTGCGCCAACCAGTTCACAGAGATTAGCGATATCATTCATGTAGGAGATCTTAAGTGCCAGAAAATCATTGCAGGCATACTTGATCATCTCTGCTGATCTTCTCTTGACCGATACAATGGGAAGTCCGAACGGCTCATAAATCTTCTTCAGCAGTTCCTCTGCCTTTTTGCTCTCTGTACCGATGATGATCCTTGCTGCATGAAGAGTATCATGGACTGCAGTTCCCTGTGCCAGGAACTCCGGATTGGAAGCAACCTCCACTTCCACATTATGGACAAGGAAATCCTTGATAAACTGCTCTACCTTGTCATTGGTTCCTACAGGTACTGTGGACTTCACAACAACAAGACAGTCCTTCTCCACAGATTCTGCAATCTGCCTGGATACAGTGGCAATGTAGCTTAAATTGGCACTGCCATCCGGCATTTCCGGCGTGCCGACACCGATAAAAATAACATCTGCATCCTTATAAGCTGCTACATGATCAGTGGTAAAGTGCAGCGTTCCTCTTGCATTGTTTTTCTGCATCAGTTCTTCCAGTCCGTCCTCATAAATAGGCGAAATCCCCTGACGCATCATTTCTATTTTCTTCTCATCTACATCTACGCAGGTAACATCATAACCTTTCTCTGCAAAGCATACACCTGCTACCAGTCCTACATATCCGGTTCCTGCTACTGCTATCTTCATTTTATTCTTACCTTTCTTATCCCTGCCTTCGCAGTGGTATTCTATCTTTTCTTTTTATATTACCTCAAACTGTACTGTCTTGCAAATTCTTCTCAGGGCATCGGATACTTGATCTTGTCCTGTACGGTAATATCCCTGCCGAGCTGTGATTCAATGACCTTAAGCTCTGTATCTGCAATAATGGTATGCCTGCAGCCTGCCGGCATATAAAGCACATCACCCGGTTTTACCGTCTGCTCCCTGCCATCCAGGATCGCCTTTCCGTTTCCTGCGATTACATTCCAGATCTCATTTCTGTGCTCATGGCTGTGATAGTTCATCTTATGCCCAGGATTCAATATGACCTTGATCGTCATACTTTCTTCTTCTACATCCAGTACCCGGAAGCTTCCCCAGGACTTTTCTGCAAACATGATCTGCTGACTGATCTTATCCACAAATGGTTTGATATAACTGGACTGTTCCTTATCTGAAACAAGGATTCCCTCCGCACTGGCAGACACGACCATATTTTTCAGTCCCATACAGAGTACCGGCACATCCAGTTCATTCACGACATGGACATTCTCACAGCTTTCATTCAGCATGACCTCTCCGATACTTGGCTCTTCCATAGCCTCTGTCAGGGTGTTCCAGGTTCCCATATCCTTCCACTGACCGCCAAAACGCAGCACCTGGATATCCGGTTCCTTTTCCACCACAGCATAATCAAAGCTGATCTTATTCAGATCCTTATAACCGTCAAACAGCTTCTGATAATCAGAAAAACCGATCAGTTCTTCCGTTTTCTTAAGCACATAGGAAAGTCTGTAAGCGAATACGCCTCCATTCCAAAGTGCCCCCTGGCTTAGGTATTCTTTTGCCTTCTGCAGATCCGGCTTTTCCTTAAAGGCAACTACAGGACTGACCTCTTCCTTATCCCCCGGGATGATATATCCATATTTTTCACTTGGGTAAGTGGGTTCTATTCCCATCAGTATCAGATTCGAGCTTCCTTCCTTTGCCATATCAGAAAGACGCTTTACTGCTGCAAAATAATCTTCATTCACATAAGGGTCTACCGGACATACTACTACAGAATCATCCCTGGATACACCAAGCACATCATGCAGATATGCCGTTGCCAGGGCAATGGCCGGAAAGGTATCTCTTCTCGTAGGCTCCACACAGACGTTGACATTTTCCGAAAGCTGATTATGAATCGCTGATACCTGTGTCTTTGAGGTAGCGATCGTTACTGTAGCTGTCTCATCCATAGCCCTGATCTGCCGGTATACCCGCTGAACCATGGATTCATAGTCTCCATTTTCTGTCTTAAAGATCTTAATAAACTGTTTGGATCTGATATCATTGGACAGGGGCCACAGACGCTTTCCACTGCCTCCTGACAATAAAATAATATTCAATCTAAATTTCCCCCTTCATCTTCTTCTCGTGGTCAAAATATCCCACATAGCTGACCTGATACCTGCCCTTCGGGAACAGATAATGATAGAGGTCAATAAAATAATCATCCGTCATGCTCGCCATATAATCTACTACGATATCATTGGCATCCTCTGCCTCATAGGCTGCAAAATCCGCATAATAATGGGTCATATCATACAGATAATCCATGTGATGAGTAAAGATCACAGAGCTTCTGTCCTTCTTTTCATAATCAGAAAGAAGCTTCTCATAAATATCACGGAACATGGGACTGATCTGCTCCCGGTAAACAGCTTCCAGCCTCTCATTTCCATAGATCCGTCTGTAATTCTCTTTTTTACTTCCCTTCAGTGCCTCGAAATACTGATCATCCATCTTCAGATAATTCTGTCCGTAGCTGTTCTCCATGATATTGACAGAAATATTATTGATGATCTCCGCATTGGTCGTTCCGATACTGCTGATTTCATAGTCAGGGTCTTCTTCAAACAGGCCAAGCTTCATGGCATCCTGTCTGTCCTTGCCAAGGTACGCGATAATATCAGATACCCTCACAACACATCCTTCCAGTGTGGACGGTACCAGCCTCTTCACCGCTTCCGTATCGGTATAGCACTGCACCATCTTCTGATCAAACAGTACAAAATCCTCATACGGCACCGGCCTGTATTCCTTCAGCTCCAGTTCTCCGTTGTGACAGATCACACCATCCAGTGTCTGCAGGCTGATATTTAAAGGAAAGATTCTGTCGATCACCCTTGCACTCTGGATATTATGGTTAAAGTACCGTCCCGTATGTGCATGATAAAGATCATTCAGCATCCGTTCACCGGCATGGCCAAACGGAGTATGTCCGATATCATGTGCCAGGGCAATGGCTTCGATCAGATCCTGGTTCAGATTCAGGACTCTTCCAATATTTCTAGCAATCCTGGCTACCAACTGTACATGCTGGGAACGCCTTGAAATATCGTCATTTTTATATAAAGAAAAAACCTGTGTCTTATCTGCATACCGGTTGTAATAGGGAATATGCATGATCTTTTCACAGTCCCTGACAAAAGCAGGCCGCCAGAGATTGGCTCTGTCATGATCCGGTCTTCTTCTGATCACCCTTTCATCCGGAAATGCATAAGGATTCTCCACATGATTTTTCCGATCCTCCAAAATCCTCTCCTGCAGCTCCATGGAAAGACTGTCGTACTTTTTTTTCTGCATGCACACGCTCCTTTTTCTGTAGACTTCCAACTATGTCTATAGTACCATTATGCAGTTTTTTTGTAAACATACCTTACCACAGGTTGTATTGCTTCATGGTTTCTGCATTTCGATATTCATGCTTCTCATAATATCCGATCAGCTTTCCCTCTTCCCTGAGCGCCACCATATAAACGTCTTTATTCTGTTTTTCATTATGGAAGGTATAGACTATATTGTGGCTTTCGTCTGCTGCAAACCAGTCCATTACCTGCTTTATTTTCTCCCTTGATCCAGGATTATGGCATTCCAGAAGGCTTCGTCCAATCAGCTTATCTCCACCATATTTGGCATAGCTGGCAGCTGCTGCCGGATTCATGTATATGATCTCATGCTTTAAGCTGCAGATCACCACAGATGCTCTGTCCTGATCTATAATGCTTTTATAAAAAGCGACATATGCTTTACTGTCAACTGTCTTTTCCATCATCTCTGTTCTCCCATTCTCTTCCATATGTCTGCTGCCCCTTAGAATTCTACTATTTCCGGCTCATGGGTAAATGATTTCCCATCCATTTCAAAATGTGATAGATACCAATTACTCAAAAAACCATTTTCTTCATCTGGATTATGAAAACATATAACTGTCATGATACTCCCCTCTTTCTATACTGCTAATTCAAATAATCTCATGTAATTTTTTTAAACCTTAAACATTGCATCAACACAATCCCGGCAACATATATATTTTCAGTTAATCTCATTCAGATCATAAGGTGTGGTCTGGTATACATAGTAATTGAGCCAGTTGCAGTAAAGGTTATTGCTGTGGGAGCGCCATTGCAGGGATGGTCTTTGCGTGTCATCATTCCCCGGATAATAGTTTTTCGGCAGCTGAATGGGAAGTCCCTTGTTTTTATCCCTCATGTATTCATTATGCAGGGTATACCGGTCATACTCCGGGTGTCCCATAACGAAGATCTGCCGGCCTTCCTCCGCCATACAGAGAAGGACTCCTGCCTCCTCTGACTCTGCCAGCACTGTCAGCTCTCTGCAGTTATGGATATCCTCAGAAAGAACTGCTGTATGTCTGCTGTGAGGGATCAGAAAAGTATCGTCAAAGCCTCTCACAAGGGGAACCTTGCGGTTCATTACCTTATGCTCGTAAACACCAAACAGCTTCTGTGGCAGGAGTACCTTTTTCAGTCCGTAGTGATAGTAAAGTCCTGCCTGGGCTCCCCAGCAGATATGGAACGTGGAAAAGACATGCTTTCTGCTCCAGTCCATGATCTCACACAGCTCCTTCCAGTAATCCACCTCTTCAAAAGGGATCTGCTCTACCGGTGCCCCGGTAATGATCAGTCCATCGTATTTGTTATTTTTCAGCTCATCAAATGTCTTGTAAAACTGGTTCAGATGCTGGATCGGTGTATTTAATGATACATGACTGTTCATTTTCATAAAGGAAACTGCTATCTGCAACGGGGTATTGGATAATGCCCTAAGGAGCTGCAGCTCCGTGTCCTGCTTCACCGGCATCAGATTCAGGATGCAGATACTAAGGGGACGGATATTCTGATGCATCGCCCTGTCTTCATCCATTACGAATATATTTTCATTTTCCAGTATGCCCTTCGCTGGCAGATCATTTTGTACCTTAACCGGCATTCCCTTTTCCTCCGATTTCTCTTTCTTATTCCGTTCCTTATTCTGTCAATTCTTATCTGTTAATAAAACACCCGGCCGTTTTCGAGATTTTTTCTGTATTCACATGCCTTTGCATAAAGCGTATTCGGATGAATACACCGTTTTTTCTCCGAACATTCCTTATACCTTGCACAGCAGGCAAAGGCAGCCGCCTTTGGCACATAATTTTCTATGCCATACCGGATACAGTTCTCGAGGCATTTCACAAAATTCTCTGAATTCTTATCCATCCGGACAGAAAACCGTCCATTTATGTCTTCCACTGCCTCTCCAAATTCCTTTAACCCGGGGTTTCTGGAATCAACCGCCACTATATCCGGGTTTGATTTCAGAATTCCTTCCCTGATCCTGGCAAGAACTGTATTTCTACTTCCGTTCCTTTTATCTTCCACAAGATCCGGCTCATAAACACACACAGCATACGAAGAAATCCTGTTGTCTTTTCCTGGATTTACCAGCACTGACAGTGCATGCTCCGTCAGATGCAGCTCCTGCTCCAGTGCCGGGAACATCCCAGTCAGACGCTCCTGCCAGCCTTCTGACGCATCTGCTTCCACAAATTCATTTTCATTCATATTTTTATCTGACTCTTTTATATCCTTTTCGTTCAAAAGCATGATTCCATTCTCTTCCATTAAACTATAAATATTACTGTGAAACAAGTAAAAAACTCAGGAAAGCATTTTCAGAAGTTCTTCCTCTGTAATAACAGGGATCCCAAGTGCCTGTGCTTTTATCAGCTTGCTTCCTGCCGCCTCTCCTGCCACCAGGTAATCTGTCTTTTTGCTAACAGAGCCTGTACATTTTCCGCCATTATTTTCAATCAGGTCTGCGACTTCTTTTCTGCCAAGCGTTGGCAGTGTTCCCGTCACGACAATCGTCAGCCCCTTTAATCTGTCACCCGCATCATCATTTTCCGGCATTTCCATGGTAAGCCCGGCGGCTTTAAGCTCTGATATGATTTCCTGATTCTCCGGATCATCAAAGTACTGTCTAATACACTGTGCCGTAGTATCTCCTATGTCATCAATTGCGACCAGTTCCTCATAAGAAGCCTTCTGCAGATCATCGATAGATGCGAAATGCTTCATGATCGTTCTGGCTGTATTTTTTCCTACATTTCTGATCCCCAGACCTGTCAGCAGCTTAAACGGTTCGTTTTCCCTAGATTTTTCGATTGCCTCCAGCACTCTGACCGTTCCTTTTTCTTTGCCAAATACGCCTTTCGCAATCAATTCTTCTTTATGCTCCTTCAGCTTATAAATATCTGCAAAGGTTTTCACGTATCCTGCCTTGATCAGTGTATCGATGATCGAATCTCCAAGCCCCATAATGTTCATTGCATCCAGAGAGCAGAAATAGGAAATCGTTCTTGTCAGCTGTGCCGGGCAAAGTGCATTCTGACAGCAGATATCTGCCATATCCTCATCCTTCACCAGGACGCTTCCACAGACCGGACATCTTTCCGGCGCCTTAAAAACCTGCTTTGGTGCCTCAACGCATCCGTTTAACTTGGGGATGATTTCCCCACTCTTAAAGATCCTGTATGCTCCTCCAAGACCTGCCTGCATTTCATTAATATAATCCTGATTATGCAGAGTTGCTCTTGATACATTCGTTCCACACAGTCTTGCCGGCTTTCCTGTGATCTGATCATGAAATACTCCGGTAAAGGTAAGCTTGCCGGTTCTGCCGACATCCACCAGGATATCGTCCATGATCACGACACGCTCTTCCGGTGGATATTTATAGGCGATATGTCCGCTTGAATATTTGCTTCCCGCCGGGAAATCATTCCGGTATCGGACCTGGTCGATTTTAATGACCGCTCCGTCAATATCGTAATCCAGCTCACCACGCATATCCCCGATCTCATCTATCATTCTGATGATCTCCTCTGCCGTATTGCATTTTCTGTGAAAAACAACCGGTATTCCATGCCGCTGCAGGATATCCATTCCCTTGCAATGGCTTTCCGTCAGCTCCTCCGGCCCCTGCTGCACATTAAATACAAACATACGAAGCCCACGCTTCTTTGTAACTCCCGGATCCAGCTGCCGCAGTGTTCCTGCCGCCAGATTTCTTGGATTGGCAGCCAGCTTCTTTCCCGCCTGTTCCTGCTCAAGATTATAGCCTTCAAAATCTTCATGGGACATGTATACTTCCCCGCGAAGCTGCAGGGAATCATAAGGCAGCTCTACTAACCGTTTCACATCCGGGATCACAAGCGCATTGGCTGTCACATCCTCACCAACCAGTCCATCTCCTCTGGTTTCTGCAAGAATAAGCCTTAAGCATCCATCTTCCTCCTTCTCATACCGAAGTGTCATGCTGAGTCCGTCTATTTTGGTCTCGACAGAAAAACTGCAGTCCGGGTGAAGGGCTTTTACCTTCTCTACCCATGCAGTAACATCTTCCTTTGTAAAAACATCTTCAATGGAAAGCATCGGCACATCATGTGTCACCTTAACACCTGCCTCGCGCTTCACTGTGCCACCGATCTTCTGCGTCGGAGACTGTGGTGTGACCCATTCCGGATGCTCCTTCTCGGCTGCTTTCAGCTTCAGCATCAGCTGATCATAGTCATAATCACTGATCTCCGGTTCATCCTGATTATAATAGCGGTCCATATGATAATTGATTGTTTTCGTAAGTTCATCGTATTCTTTTTTGTCCATTACCTCTGTTTCTATCCGATTACTATCCATTTTACTTGCAGGATTCCCTTCATTTATTTTTATTTTTCCTTCAATGCCTATTTCATAATCCCTGTTTTTCTCTGTCTTTCTGTCTGCAGGCTTTCAGGTAGCAAAAAGATCTTCTATTTTTATAATTCCTTATATTTACTGGTATTTTTCATGCATGAATTGTATAACATCTGTAATTCTATCCCAGTGATCTGGCGGTATTTCCCGGGTAATAAGCCTGCAAGTTCCACAGTTGCCACCCGGATTCTTTTGATCGCTGTCACCTCAAATCCCAAAGCATGGGACATTCGTCTGATCTGTCTGTTGACTCCCTGGGTTAGAATGATCCGGAAGGTAAATTTCCCGATTTTCTCTACCTTACAGGGTTTTGTCCTGCGGTTCAGCTCCCTTAAGAACACACCATCTGCCATATTCTGCAGGAACTCCCCTGTAATCTCCTTATTCACCTTCACGATGTATTCCTTTTCATGGTTTCCGCTGCCATTCATCATCGTGTGGATCAGGTCTCCGTCATTCGTAAGCAGGATCAGCCCCTCTGAATCTTTATCAAGCCGGCCTGCATAGGTCACTCTCACCGGCAGCTTCACCTGCTGTGTCAGAACCTTGTCCGCGTGCCGGTCTCTCTCCGTACATGTCACTCCAAGAGGCTTATAGTAAGCGTAAACCACTTTATCATTTTTCCCGGGAAGATGCTTTCCATTCACCACGATCTCGTCCTCATCCGAGACCTGGAGCCCCATCACAGCCTTCTGTCCATTTACCTGGACTCTTCCCTCCTCTATCAGCCTATCAGCATCCCTACGTGAGCATACGCCGCAGGATGCCAGATATTTATTCAATCTTTCCTTCTGCATTATTTCCCCCTGTTTCTGTCAGATAGCTGCGGTATTTTTCCCTGTCTGCCGGATGGCATTTCACCAAAAGAAGTGTTCCCTCTTCCTTATATTCCCGCTTAAGTATCACAGCATTTTCCATAAAGTAAGAAACAATATCCCCTCTTTGAAAAGGAATCAGGAACTCTCCCTCCACCTGATCTGCATAAATCTTTTCAAGGATCTCCCCGACAAGCAGATCCAGTGATGCTTCTTCCTTTGCTGAAACAAAAAGCTTATCCCCGACTGTTCTCGGATAGGAAGCCCCCTCCCTTCTGTCCGCCTTATTATATACGGTAAGCATGGGAATATGTCCTGCAGAAAGCTCTGACAGGGTCTGCGCCGTTGTTTTCATCTGTTCCTCATAAAAGGGATCAGAATAATCCACCACCTGTATAAGCAGATCAGCATTCTCTATTTCCTCCAGCGTAGACCGGAACGCTTTCACCAGGCTGTGGGGCAGATCATGGATAAATCCAACTGTATCTGACAGCAGAAAGTCTCTGTTATCCCCGGTATTGATCCGGCGGACCGAGGTATCCAGTGTAGCAAAAAGCATATCCTTCTCAAGCACTCTCTTTTCTTCTCCGGCCGCATAACGATCCACCATGGCATTCATGATCGTTGATTTTCCTGCATTGGTATACCCGACAAGGGAAACAAGCGGCAGTCTTCCTTTATTTCTTCTGCTCCGCTGTACTTCTCTCTCCTTGGTAATTTCCTTCAGCTCACGCTGCAGTTCCGCAATTCTGTGTTCGATCTTCCGTCTGTCTAACTCCAGCTTCTTTTCTCCGGCTCCCCTGCTGCTCATGCTTCCACTGGTTCCGCCCTGCCTTGTCAGTGCTTCATGCATGCCTACCAGTCTTGGCAGAAGATACTGAAGCTTTGCTGTTTCCACCTGAAGCCTGGCTTCTCTTGTCCTTGCCCTGCTTTCAAAGATCTCCAGGATCAGTGTCGTCCTGTCCATAACCGGGACATCCAGCAGATCCTGCAGATTTCTCAGCTGGGATGGTGTCAGGGAATTGTTGAAAACAACCAGATCTGCTTCCAGCCTTACACACAGTTCCTTTAATTCCTGTACCTTGCCAGCTCCCATATAGAGCCCTTTATTCACTGTTTCCAGCCTCTGTATGACCATACCGACCGGTTCCATATAGCAGGCTTTCGCAAGGCTGGCAAGCTCATCCATTCTGTGTGACATATCACCTGTTGATTCTGTGACACCCTCCTCCACTGCCGCCAGTACGACCCTTTCTGCTCTTTCCTCTGTTATTTCAACTGTATTACTGTTCCGCACTTCCTGCATGATTGTTTTCCTGTAATTCCTCGATCAATTCAAAATAATTTTCAAATGTTTTCCTGCAGCATCCGGGATTCCTGATCCCGATCTTTCCTGTTTTCAGCCCGATCAGTGAAAAGGCCATCGCCATTCTGTGATCCTCATAGGTCTCCACTTCCGTTTCTCTGATCCCATCTTCTGAAACCGGTCTGATCAGAATTCCCTTTTCCTCCGGAATCTCCTCGCAGCTGACACCCATCCTGTTTAATTCAGTGATGATCGCTTTCATCCGGTCTGATTCCTGATAGCGGATATGTTCTATATCACAGATCCTTGTTTCTGAAGCAGCAAATGGTGCAATCGCTGCCATGGTCATAGTCTGGTCAGAAAAATCCTTCATGGAAAGAGTCTGCCCCGGATACGCACTTAACAGACGGCCATCCACACAGATCCCTTTCTCTGTATCCTCCATCTTACACCTCATTTTGGAAAGCACAGACAAAAATGCAATATCTCCCTGTATGGAGTTTTCATGGACTCCATTTACAATAACACTTGTTCTTAAAAGTGGTGCCATTGCATAGAAATAACAGGCTCCAGAAACATCCGGCTCGATCTCATATACCGGAACGCCAAAGGAAGCATTTCCGGACACGATGCACTTCCTTCCTTCCCTTTCCACTTCAATTCCAAACTGTCTCATCATAGCAAGTGTCATTTTAATATATGCACCTTCGCTTCTGTCTCCTTCAAGTATGACAGCCAGGCCATCTTTCTTCATGGCTGCACACATTAATAAAGCACTGGCAAATTGACTACTGATCTTTGTATCGATCCTTACTTCCTTCTGATGAATACCGTCAGAATGCAGGTCAAAAGGAAAATGTCCTTCCTCCCCGTGGAACTCAAATGTAATACCACATGCCTCCAGCAGGGAAAGCAATGGCTCCATGGGACGCTTACACATCTGGGGTGATGCTGTCAGTTCATAATCCCCTCCAGCCATAGCCAGCATTACTGTAAGAAAACGTGCCGCAGTTCCTGCACTTCTTACATTGATGGAAGCCTTTCTGTCAGGAATCCTTCCTCCTGTTCCTTCTATTATAACTTCTTTCTTTTTCTCATTTATTTCAATATTAAATCCTAATTTAATTAAGCAGTCCAGAAAGCCACGGGAATCATCGCTGAACAGGACTCCTTTCAAATGACATGTTCCCTGTGACAGTGCTGCCAGAAGAAATGCCCTGTTTGTGATGCTTTTAGATCCCGGCACACTTACAGTAATTTCCCGGTTCTCCGGAAATTTGGACAGCCATTTTACAGGTGCTGCTGTTTCCATTTCTCTTTCCATTTCTGTTTCTTTCCCGGATGTTTCTATCAGAGCCAGCAGCTCTTCCGGTCTGTTTATCATCGCAGCCGCTCCGGCTGCCTGCAGCTCTTCTACTGTCCGGAATCCCCATGTGACAGATACACAGTCCATTCCTGCATTTCTGGCAGTTGCAATATCCACATCAGAATCTCCCACATACAGGGCATCTTTTTCTGATACCTGTAATAACCGCAGTGCTTCCCTGGCAGTATCCGGTGCCGGTTTCTTGCGGATTCCTTCGCTTGCGCCGATTGCTACCTTCAGATATTTTTCAAAATAAAGATGATACAGGACATCCACTCCCTCCTGCATCTTGTTGGATACGATTGCCGTTTTGATTCCTTTTTTCTGTAAGCTTGTCAGAAGCTCTGCGATTCCGGGATAGAGACAGGTCTTATCATTGCAATGTTCTTCGTAATATGCTTTAAATACAGCAAATACCTCTGTAAATGTCTTTTCATCCTGATCCGGCATAAGTGCTCTCTGCACCAGCTTCTCAACACCATTTCCAACAAAATTCCGTACTTCCTCCAGTGACCGTTCTTTTTTATGATACATCCGCAGTGCATAATTTACACTGTCCTTCAGATCCTCCAATGTATTTAACAGAGTTCCATCCAGGTCAAATATAACTGCCTGATATGCTTTTTTCTCTTTGGTCTGATTTTTCATGCCTACTTCCTTTCTTATGATACACAGCTATCTGTTTAACAGCATACAATATCTTAAGTCCTTTTAAAAGAGGTTTTTATGGCTACAGTTGTAATTGATGCCGGTCATGGGGGTTCCGACTTTGGTGCTGCTTATCTTGGGCGTAAAGAAAAGGATGATACCCTCCGCCTTGCCCTTGCTGTGGGAAACATACTGGAAGAAAATGGTGTAAATGTGATCTATACAAGAACCAGTAATGTCTATACCAGCCCTGCCGGTAAAGCTGCAATGGCAAATGCCTCCGGTGCAGACTATTTTCTCTCTATCCACCGTAACTCCAGCCCCTATGATAACCAGTATACTGGTGTAGAATCCCTCGTTTATTCCAAAAACGGCATTGCAAGAACCATTGCCGAGAACATAAACCGTGAGCTTACTCGTGTAGGATTTGTCAATCAGGGGATCCAGGAACGGCCAAATCTGGCTGTCCTGCGCCGGACTGACATGCCTGCCGTTCTTGTAGAAGTCGGATTTATTAATACAGATAAAGATAACATACGTTTTGATACTCAGTTTCAGGAAATTGCCAGGGCAATTGCCAATGGATTGTTAAAGAGTATTTCCTGACATACAGAGAACCTGCCGATGGCAGGTTCCCTGATTCTATTCGAGTGCTGGTATACCCTTCAGGATATTCTCTGTATGATGCTCCAGATAATTATCCTCTCCGCTTGTCAGACCCTCTTTCTTCATTTCTGCAATAATACGTGACACTATGAACTCTATCGTTTCCGGAATTCTTTCATCCCCAACCGGCATCTGTGACAAAGCAGTAAGCACATCTCTCAATTCCTTGAGCAGTGGGAGCTTTTCCAGTCCTCTGTGCATCCATTTATAAAAAGGCGCATAGCTCCGGTTCAGCAGATAGATCATCGCCATCGTATGCTTCATGAATTCTGCCAGTGCGATCTGTGCCGTTACTGTTTCATTTCTTCCAAGCATACGGCTGTAATTATATTGCCCGGCCTGTGCCATCAGTGCCGCTTCCCTGGCGATCTTTTTGAGTCTCACTTCCTCCGGATAATAAGAAAGCAATCCTTTTCGTATTCTCGTGAACTCTCCAAGATCATCCCTGAAAACCCTTCCGTTAGTGGCTGTACTGAGCTGATAGTCCTGTATAACCTCCCATTGTCTTCTGGATACCGGTACATCCTGCAGTCCTATGAGTTCTCCGTAGAACTCACTGATCCGGAATACACCGACTCTTTTTCTTGCCTTGGCAGAGGTTACCCTTGTGACTCCCATAAAGGTGTGCGGCAATTCATCATAGGCCTGCTGCAGCTCTTCACCGATCTCATCATATACCTGATCTGTCAGCCAGAGGCAGAAGCCCGGGCCAAAATCATGATCTCTTGATACTTCATCATCATATCCAAAGCATTCCGATCCTTCTCCTACCAGGCCTGCTGCGATCACACCCTCATATGCCGGAAACCTCGTCCTGATCATAGGGATACCATATTCTTCATAAAAGGCCTGACACAGCTCCATTCCCTTTTCAAAGCTGCGGTTTCTGATCAGTGCGTTTTTCTGTTCCTGGATAACTGCATGCAGGTTTTGTAATGTAATTTCGTATGCCTGGTTTCTTCCTGATGTCCTCTCAATCTCAAGAAGTGCCAGCTTATAAAACCTGGCGGATTCCTCAAGCTCCCCTGTCAGATACAGTACCTCACCCATTGCCGACAGGGCACCGCTGTAATGATAATCTCTTTCTTCATCCATTTCGTACAGGGATATCGCTCTTTTCAGATGATCCATGGCTTCTTCATAGCGGAGCAGCTTAATCTCCGCCAGTGCCAGATTCGTATAGATCGCTGCCACCTCTGTCCTGGCACCCTGATACTGACTGGCAACAGAGAGTGCCCTTTGCAGACAGTCACAAGCACTTTCATCGTCCCCTGTCTGCTGGAAAAGAAGACTCATGCCCTGATACAGCTCTACATATCTGAAATCATTATAAGCTATGCTTCCCTCGTAAATCCCTTTAACCTCCTGATAGGCTCTCATGGCATCTGAAAGAAGTCCTGCCTCTCTGTATGCATCTGCTACATGAAGAAGCGTAGCTGCATAAGGAATTGTCCCTTTCATTCCCATTCCCTGCAAAAGTAGGAGAACCTGCTGACAGTATTCCACCATCTTTTCAAATTCTCCTGTTCCTCCATAATAGCTGATCAGTTCATTCATCAGCGTGATCACTGCACGCCTGTCACCTTCCTCAGCTGCCTCTTCCATTTTTTCTCTTAAATAACCTTCCACCAGGTCGGTTCTGCGGTTTTCAATCAGAGAATCCAGCTGCGACAATACTAATTCCACATTCATATTTCTGCCTCCATTCACTTCTCTTCACTTTTCCCGCCCTCATAATATGCAAAACGATTTTTCCCACTCTTTTTTACCGTATACATAGCAGAATCTGCACACTCGATTAATTCCTCCAGTGTAGAAGCATCCTTTGGGAAGGATGCAATTCCAATACTGCCTCCAACTCTTCTGAATTCTCCAGCCAGAGAAAACGGTTTGGCAAACAGCTCCTTGCACTGCATTGCCGTCTTATCTACGATCTTACTCTGTATACTCTGGATTATAATGATAAATTCATCACCTGCATAGCGGTAAGGCATCAGAATCTGTGAATGAAGCATCTTCATCCTTGCTGCCAGCTCCCGCAGTGCATCATCGCCTGCCGCATGTCCATAAGTATCATTGATCTTTTTAAATTCATCAATATCGATCATAAAGATCGTACACGGTGTGCCATTCCGGATCAGTTCCTCCAGATCTGTCATCAGCTTGCTTCTGTTGGGGATCCCTGTCAGGAAATCATGATTGGAAGCATTTTCCATAATCCCTCTTGCCTCCTCCAGTTCCCTGTACAATCTCCTTCTGCGCAGATTATCGATCAGTGAAACCAGCACTACCACAAGAAGCATACCTATCAGGATACCGCCCGGTATCAGCACCTCTTTATTTCTCTGGAAAAAGGGCTGACGATAATTAACGATCTTTGTTCCTTCCGGAAGCATCTTCATGTCAAGACCATAGGCTTTCATAACCAGCTCATCTACACAGTAAATGTTCGGACTGTCACCCACTACTCCGATCTCACCGCTGTTCTTCCCATTGATGATATCCATTGCCATGCCGGCAGCTTCTTCTCCTGATTTTCTCATGGAAACAACATTGCCACCAAGAAGTCCTTCCCCGATCCCCTCTTCCATCATCCGGAATACCGGAACCGTGGCCGCTCCGGTGATCAGTTTTACTGCCTCCCTGCTTGAATACTGCTTTCCACTTTCGTCTTCTGTCATGCAGATATAAATCAGTATTGTTCCCTTTCCAAGCTGTCTGATCTTCCCCTTCAGCTGCACAGTACCCAGTTCAGATGCATTGATCTCAGAAAATGTAAGCTCCGGAAACTTTTCTTCACAGGCGAAGAACTGTTCTCTGATAGTCCTTCCTGTCACACTGTCATCCAGAATAGCTACTACCTTCTTCGCATCAGGCAGAAGTGTTTTCGCAAAGACAATGTTTTTTTCGACTGACAGCTTTTCTATAACACCAGTTATCAATGGATCCTCTGACATTTCATAAGCAAGCTGTTCATTATTGACTCCTTCATATACAAGGGGAATTTCTGCAAACAGCTCCTCCCTGTACTTCTGTGCAAAAAGAAGGGCTGCATCATCTCCCAAAATGATCACATCATAAGGTGCTACCTTGCTGAGTCTGTATTTCAGTCCCTCATAAAATAACTGTTCACTCGTTTCGTCACTGACACGCTTGGTATCCATGAACTCATAGTCTACCACTGCTTCATCACTGACTCCCGCCTGAATACCCTCTATCTGGGACTGTACCGTATCCCACCCATAATTATAAGAACTGATAAAAAGGATTCTCCCCTCTGCGCTTTCTTTTCTGTTTTCTTCAGCCTGGACGCTGATACCTCCAAACACAAGTGACAGCAGAAGACAATATAACAGAATTTCAGTGATCCGTCTTCTCATTCTGATCCCCCTCTTTTTCTTATACATTTACACTTGCAAGCATATCTTTGCACCTAGTACTATAGTATCACTTTCCAGTATTTTATTCAATTTGGAAACCCCTTATTTTATCAGTTTTCTCCAAAAATTTTCCTGCATAGCTTCAGACTGCCTGCTATGACTGCATCCATGTCATAATACCGGTATTCTCCAAGCCTTCCGCCAAAGATCACCTTTTCTTCCTTATCAGCCAGTTTTTTGTATTTTTCATAAAGGGTGTTATTTTTTGTGTCATTTACCGGATAATATGGTTCATCCCCTTTTTTCCACTCAGAAGAATATTCTCTGCTGATCACGGTCTTAGGCAGATCCTCTCCCTTTTCATCTTTTCCAAACTCAAACCATTTATGCTCAATGATCCTTGTATAGGGTGTTTCTCTGTCAGTATAATTTACAGCAGCATTTCCCTGAAAATTAATCTGATCCAGAAGCTCCGTTTCAAAACGCACGCTTCTGTATTCCAGTGTTCCAAAACAGTAGTCAAAATAAGCATCCACAGGACCAGTATAGATAACCTGATCCGCCAGACCGTTCCAGTGCTCCCTGTCTTCCAGATAATCCTCCTGCAGCCTGACCTCAATGCCTTCAAGCATATTCTGTACCAGCCTCGTATACCCTCCAATCGGAATCCCCTGATACAGCGCATTAAAATAATTATTATCAAAGGTAAAACGTACCGGCAGACGTTTGATGATAAATGCCGGCAGCTCACTGCATGGACGTCCCCATTGCTTCTCCGTATATCCCTTGATCAGTTTTTCATAAATATCGGTTCCTACCAGAGAGATTGCCTGCTCTTCCAGGTTCTTCGGCTCTGTGATATGGGCCTCTCTCTTCTGCTCCTCAATCTTCTGTGCGGCTTCCTCTGGTGTTACCACACCCCACATTTTATTAAAGGTATACATATTAAAGGGAAGACTGTACAGCTCCCCCTTGTAATTAGCCACCGGACTGTTGGTAAAGCGGTTAAAATCTGCATATTTTGTCACATAGTCCCATACCATCCTGTCATTGGTATGAAAAATATGTGCACCATACCGGTGTACATGGATTCCTTCTATATCCTCTGTGTAAACATTCCCGGCAATATGATCTCTTTTATCAATAACAAGCACCTGTTTTCCTGCTTTTCTGGCTTCACAGGCAAATACGGCACCGAAAAGTCCCGCTCCAACTACCAGATAGTCATACATTCTCTGAGCGTCCCCCTTTATTCTTCATTCTGATATCATATTGTACCACATTTACCGGATAAGGGCAAAAAAATTGCCGTCCCTGCCAGATATCTGGCAGAGGCGGCACAGGCATAGTCATCAGATCCTCTCTGATCCTTTTATTTTCCGAAATGGAATAATCCTTTTTTCTCATAAGGCTCACTGCTGTCTGAAAGAAGCCTGTATCCGATTCCTTCGATCTCTTTCCCAAGGAGTGGAATATCCAGTTCTTCCTCACTGATCACTACAGTTTCTCCGGCTTTGGCAGAGGAAGCCACCTTCTTTACCTTTGCTACCTTTCTGATCAGATCGTTCATATGTGCTTCGCACATGCTGCAGGCCATTCCGTCGATTTTTAATGTTGTCTTTATCATGATCCTCTCTCCTTTTCTACAGGCAAGTGTACTCCTGCCCATTGTTCTTTTCAAGGAGTATCACATGTTACTTTACATGAAATGCTTTCATTCCCGGATATACTGCGCTGCTGCCCAGTTCCTCCTCAATACGGAGTAACTGGTTGTACTTGGCAACTCTTTCTGAGCGGCTGGGTGCACCGGTCTTGATCTGACAGGTGTTTAATGCCACAATACTCCCTGCCGGAAGGTTTTTCTTCCGGTGGCTTCTGATTCAGCAGCTCAGAGCCGATGGGAGTCTTCCAAATTTATTTCAGAGGATCCTTATAGAATTCGCGGAAGGTTGTATAGCCGTCTTTCGTAAGCTGTTCCTTCTGGAATTTTTTATTCTTATTCATCCTGACAACAAGCACCTGCGTTCCTGATTTTCTCTCCTCCTGTGCTGCTGCGATCACCTTGCACAGCTCTTCCTTTGCCACACCCTTCTCGATCAGGAAAGCTGCCTTCTCAGGCTGAGAAGGTACCTTAAATCCATTCTCCATAAGAAGCAGGATGATTCTTTCAAATCCAATGGAAAAGCCGCAGGCGGGAACATCATTTCCTGTAAATTTACCTACCATCCTGTCATATCTTCCGCCGCCACCACAGCTTCCGCCAAACTGCGGCATTGCGATCTCAAAAATCGTGCCGGTATAATAGGACATTCCTCTAACCAGAGTGGGATCAAATACAAGTTCAAAATCAGCACTCTTGGTAGAATTTACACTTTCCATGATCTCCTGAAGGCTTTCCCTTACTTCCTCATCCAGGAAATCACCAAGCTTTTTGGCAAGATAGGCAAGACCATTTTCAGAAGCCTCCATACCCCTGAACAGCTCCAGGTATTTATCAACACTTTCCTTGGCGAAGCCATCTTCAAGAAGCTCCGCTTCTACTCCTTCAAGTCCGATCTTGTCCATCTTGTCAAGGGTAATAAACACATGATCATAGCTTTCTTCTGCAAATCCACTGTAGGCTGCCATAGCCTTCAGGATCCTTCTTTCATTGATCCTGATCTGGAATCCTGAAAATCCAAGCCTGCCAAGAGTCGTTGTCGTAGCCAGGATCAGCTCGATCTCTGCCAGGTTGGAGGGTTCTCCCAGAATATCAATATCACACTGCATGAACTGACGGTAACGGCCACGCTGCGGTCTGTCAGCACGCCATACATTTCCCATCTGCAGAGCCTTAAAGGGTGTCGGAAGTTCATTGGCATGTGCAGAGTAATACCGCACTAACGGAACAGTAAGATCATAACGGAGACCTCCGTCCACCAGATCCTTCTCTTCCTTTGCTGCTTCAAGATTCAGCTTCTCTCCACGCTTTAATATTTTAAAGATCAGCTTCTCATTCTCTCCGCCCTGCTTATTGGTCAGATTCTCTATATTTTCCACACAGGGCGTTTCAATGGAAGTAAATCCAAATTTACCATAGGTCTCCTTGATCACACCGATCACATAATCTCTGATCTTCATTTCCTCCGGCAGAATATCCTTCATACCGGTTACCGGTTTCTTACTAAGTGCCATAATCCGGCCTCCCTTTTCTTTTATACTTTGATAGATGATACCCCGTAATTTTACACTGTTTCCAGGTGCTTTGCAACCTTGCGCTTTCTTTTTTTCTATATTATAATAACAAATGCTTACATCAGAGGAGGAAACTATTATGTCATTTGAGTTTGTGAAAAAATTGCCAACTCCAAGCGAGATCAAGGAGCAGTATCCTGTTCCTGAAAAGCTTGTTGCGTTAAAGAAAGAAAGAGATCAGGAGATCCGTGATGTACTCACCGGAAAAAGCAATAAATTTCTTGTGATCATCGGTCCCTGCTCCGCAGATAATGAAGATGCTGTCTGTGACTATGTCAGCCGCCTTGCAAAGGTCAACGAAAAGGTAAAGGATAAGCTGATCCTGATCCCCAGGATCTACACCAATAAGCCCCGTACCACCGGTGAGGGCTACAAGGGGATCGTGCATCAGCCGGATCCTGAAAAAAAACCAGATCTTCTGGCAGGCCTGATCGCCATGCGTAAGATGCAGATCCATGCCATGGATGTTTCCGGTCTTACTGCTGCTGACGAAATGCTCTATCCCGAGAACTGGAGATATGTTTCCGACATTCTTTCCTATGTGGCCATTGGCGCCCGTTCCGTAGAGGATCAGCAGCACCGTATGACCGTCAGCGGTTTTGATGTGCCTGCCGGCATGAAAAATCCTACCAGCGGAGATCTTACCGTTATGCTGAATTCTGTTTATGCAGCCCAGCACCCCCATACCTTTATCTACCGTGGATGGGAGGTAAATACAACCGGTAATGACCTTGCCCACACCGTTCTGCGTGGTGCCACCAGTAAGCATGGCCAAAACCTTGCCAACTATCACTACGAAGACCTGAATCTGCTGCTGCAGCTTTATAATGAAAGGGATCTGAAGAATCCTGCTACGATCATTGATTCCAATCACAGCAATTCTTCCAAGCAGTACAAGCAGCAGATCCGTATTATCAAGGAGGTTATGCACAGCCGTAAGCTCAGTCCCGATATCCATAACCTCGTTAAGGGTGTCATGATCGAAAGCTATCTGGTAGAAGGCAGCCAGAAGGTAGGTGAGGGTGTCTATGGAAAATCCATTACCGATCCCTGCCTTGGCTTTGAAGATTCTGAGCAGCTTATTTATGATATTGCTGAATATGAATAATCTGACACGACTTCTCTTTTAAAGAAGCAGCTTTACCCCATCTGCTACCAGCAGGGGATTTACATAGCATTCCAGAAAGCAGCCCATCACTGTGATGAACAGGATCCACAAGAGGATCAACAGCAGTGAAATGAGCTGCTTTTTCCGTCCTGTGTATATCGGCCATATGCAGCCTTCCGGTGCCCTTGAAATGCAGCTTATCTGATAACAGAAGCAAAGCAGCAGAAAAAAGGCCGGCAGCAGGAGCAGCTGGTGCGGGAACAGTAGTACGATCAGGAACAGCACTCCCCTGCCTCCGTAAGCCAATACTGTTCCAGAGAAAAGAAGCCCTGCCAGGAAGCCTTTCATCACAGTGTAAAGCCTGATTGCCAGAAAACCAAAGCATGTGGTAGAAAGAAGAAGCAGACAGGCTGCAGGACGCAATCTCCTTGGTAATTCATATTTAAGAAACTGTCCCTTATCCAGTTTTCCATAACTCATCTCAAGAAGGACACTTTTTCTGAAAAATGTCTCTGTGCCTGCAGCACCGTGTCCTGCGAAGTACATGAACAGAATGCCTGCCAGGATTCCAGCCAGAAAATAAAGCAGACAGCTTCTGTAAAGCCGCCTTCGTTTGATATATTCCATCCGTTCCCGCATATTTCTTCCCCTTCTTTTCCGATCTCATATGTTTGTCTAATATATGAAAAACAGACAGCACATATACCTATGCACTGCCTGTCTCTTTTATCCTGCAATTTTCCTTTATCTTACATATTTTTCTTTATAGGCCAGGATCGCAGATACTGTCTTGGAATCCTCAATCGTTCCATCAAGGATCATCGAAATAAGTTCATCCAGATCGTACGCTTTCACTGTCACAAACTCATCCTCATCCAGATGCTGTTTTCCAGGTGTCAGACCTGTTGCCACATAAATATCGATCTTTTCATTACAAAAAGCCACTGTAGTCCTGATGCGGAGAAGCAATTCTATTTTTTCTGCATGATAGCCGGTTTCCTCTGTCAGCTCACGAAGTGCTGCCTGATCTGTCGGCTCATTTTCTCCATTCAGTCCGCCTGCCGGAATCTCCAGTGTATAACGATCCAGTGCATTCCTGTACTGGCGTACCATGATAAGACGTCCCTTATCATCCACTGGAACCACCGCTGCTGCACCCTTATGTTTGATAAAATCCCACTTAACAATATTTCCATTCGGAACCTTAATCGTGTCCTGATAATAATCAATAATGGCACCCTTCTGCACAAGATCCCTGGACAATCTCTGAAATTCTTCCATGATAAATGATCTACGCCTCTTTCAACAGTTTTTCTACACTGACAATCTTTACGCAAAGGACAAACAGGTCTGTCGCCATTGCCAGTTCTTCTGGTGTCGGGAAGCTGGGTGCCAGACGGATATTGCTGTCCTTTGGATCCTTCTTATAGGGGTAGGTTGCACCGGCGCCTGTCAGTACCACACCTGCCTCCTTACACTTCTCAACGATCTTCTTTGCACAGCCCTCCAGTGCATCAAAGGAAATGAAATAGCCACCCTTAGGTTCTGTCCAGGAGCCTATGCCAAGACCATTCAGTTCACTTTCAAGTACATGGAACACCGCCTCAAATTTAGGACGCATAATTGCTGCATGCTTCATCATATGTGCTTTCATTCCCTCTGCGTCTTTAAAATATCTTACATGACGCAGCTGATTGACCTTGTCATAACCGATCGTCTGAATCGTCATAAATTTTTTAATGAAATCAAGATTGGCTTTTGATGCAGCCAATGCTGCAATACCACTTCCCGGGAAAGTAACCTTTGAGGTAGAGCAGAATTCATATACCATATCCGGGTTACCTGCTTTTTCACATTCTGAAATGATATCTAACAGAGTATCCTTTTTTTCTTCGTACAGATCATGAATCACATAGGCATTGTCCCAGTAAATACGGAAGTCCTTTGCTGCCGGCTTCAGTGCTGCAAACCGCTTTACCGTCTCATCGGAATAAGTATATCCCTGCGGATTAGAGTACTTTGGTACACACCAGATTCCCTTGACTGCCGGATCCGTATTTACCAACTCCTCTACCATGTCCATATCAGGTCCATCCTCTGTCATGGGCACATTGATCATTTCTATCCCGAACTGCTCGGTAATCGCAAAATGTCTGTCATATCCGGGAACAGGACAGAGAAACTTCACCTTATCTAACTTACACCAGGGTGTTTCTCCCATCACACCAAATATCTCAGACCTTGCCACTGTATCATACATAATATTCAGGCTGGCATTTCCAAATACGATAACATTATCTGCCGGAACCCCCAGAACATCTCCGATCAGCTTTCTTGCTTCCGGTATACCATCCATTATACCATAGTTTCTGCAATCAACGCCCGCTTCCGTCTTCAATATGGAGTCAGCATTCAGAACATTCATAAAATCCATTTCCATATCGAGCTGTGAAGCTGCCGGTTTTCCTCTCGACATATCCAGTTTAAGTCCTTTGGCCTTTGCCTCTTCATATTCCTTATTCAGCTGCTTCTGTAAAGTCAGAAGTTCTTCTTTACTTAAATCTTTGTACGCCTTCATATAAGATCTCCTTTGCATAAACTAAGTCGTATCTTTGGATAATTGTATACAATCCAATTGCCACGATATATTGTACTATAGAGGATAAAATACAGCAAGTATTTTTTTGAAAACATTCTGCTCCTCTTCAGCGGTTTCCCCTTTTCTGTACATACATAAGAAAAAAGGGTCTGGCATAACATGCCAAACCCCTTTTCAATTACTTATTTTGCATAATCAATTACTCGGCTCTCGCGAATTACATTGACCTTAATCTGTCCGGGATATTCCATTTCAGCTTCAATCTTCTTGGAAATATCTCTTGCCAGCAATACCATATCAGAATCACTGATCTGGTCTGGAACTACCATTACACGAACCTCTCTACCAGCCTGAATAGCAAAAGACTTATCTACACCTTTAAAATTGTTTGTTATATCTTCTAACTGTTTGAGTCTGCTTGTATATGTCTCAAGCGTTTCTCTTCTTGCGCCCGGTCTTGCAGCGGATATTGTATCTGCAGCCTGTACAATACATGCAATTAATGACTGGGGCTCTACATCACCATGATGCGCCTCAACGGCATTGATCACAATTGCGGATTCCTTATACTTTCTGCAAAGGTCTACGCCAAGCTGAATGTGGGAACCTTCCATCTCATGATCCACAGCCTTACCAATATCATGCAGCAGACCTGCACGCTTGGCAACTCTGACATCAAGTCCCATTTCTGCAGCAAGCAGTCCTGACAACTGTGCCACTTCGATGGAATGCTTTAATGCATTCTGACCATAGCTTGTTCTGAACTTCATCTTACCAAGGAGTTTGATAAGTTCAGGGTGAATACCATGCACACCTACTTCAAGGGTAGCTGCCTCACCTTCCTCTTTGATCATCACTTCTACTTCTTTTTGCGCCTTTTCAACCATCTCTTCAATTCTTGCCGGATGGATTCTTCCATCCACGATGAGTTTTTCAAGGGCAATTCTTGCCACCTCACGGCGAATCGGGTCAAAACCTGATAAAATAACGGCTTCCGGTGTATCATCAATGATCAGATCCACACCTGTCAGTGTTTCGAGAGTTCTGATATTTCTTCCCTCTCTTCCGATGATACGGCCCTTCATTTCGTCATTCGGAAGCTGGACAACGGAAATTGTAGTTTCTGATACGTGATCTGCTGCACATTTCTGAATCGCGTTAACTACATATTCCTTTGCTTTTTTGTCTGCTTCTTCTTTAGCACGGCTCTCCATTTCCTTGATCATGACAGCCGTTTCATGTTTCACTTCATCTTCAACAATTTTAAGTAAATACTCTTTTGCCTGTTCGGAGGTTAAACCTGAGATTCGTTCCAGTTCCTGTATTCTCTGCTCGTTCAGCTTTGAAATTTCTTCCCGCTGCTTTGCAAGTTCTTCCTCCCTTGCAGCCAGCCCGGCCTCTTTCTTTTCGATCGCATCTGATTTCTTATCGATGGCTTCTTCCTTCTGCTGGACTCTGCGCTCATAACGCTGTGCTTCGGCACGACGTTCCTTGATCTCCTTGTCCAGTTCGTTCTTGGCACGAATGGACTCCTCCTTGACCTCAAGAAGAGATTCACGCTTTTTGGTTTCAGCAGTTTTCAGAGCTTCATCAATAATCTCCCTTGCCTTATCTTCTGCACTTCCGATCTTAGCTTCTGATACTTTCTTATGGTATGCAGATGCCAGAAACCAGGTGACAGTAGCGGCAATAATCAGGGTAACGACTACTGCTATCAAAACTTGCACCATTTACAGGAGCACCTCCTTATTAAATTTTCATTGTACGCTTATCTATATAGAATGTATGTAGAAACATTCTAGCAACAAATTTACAACACTTAAATTTTAAACTTAAATCGTTGTGCTGTCAAGTAAAAGTGCACATCGGATCGTATCAGCCTGAAATCCTTTTCTGTACAAAAGTGCTGAAAACTTCTGTTTTTCTTCAAAAGTAGCCTCATTCGGGATAAAATTTTTCTTATGCATCAAATTCAGGATCTGTTCTTTTTCAAGTTCTGTTCTGTCCTCTCCTGCCTTCTCTTCATAAACCTCCCCGGCAAGCTCAATAGAAACCCCCTTCTGTACAAGATCCCTGATGATCCTGCTTCTGCTCCTGCTTTCCTTATGATATTCAATATAATCTTCTGCATACTGTCTGTCATCTATATAATGGTAGGATCTGACATAATCAAGTGCCTGCTCTATGATTTCCTCCGGATAATCACCCGCCTTCAGTTTGTCATAAAGCTGTTTTTCGGTATAGCTTCGGTTCTTTAGCAGATTCATAGCCCGCAGCTTTGCCCTTCTTGGTAGAAGCTTCTCCATAATATCCCTGTAGGCTTCTTCCGTTATTTCCTGTCCCTCTTTCAGCCCGTAAGAACGCAATTCGCCTTTGTATAATACAAAGGCGAATGTTTCATCAATACTGACCTGAACCCGGGATTTCGCGATGTCTCTGATTGCAGTAACAGTCATGAGCTATTCCTCTTCCTTGGCTTCTGGGGCAGGTGTCTCTCCAATATGGAAATGCTCACGTACCTTCTCCGCTACTTCCTCACAAATGTCTGGATGCTCTTTCAGATAGATCTTGGAATTCTCTCTTCCCTGTCCGATCTTATTTCCCTCATAAGCGTACCACGCACCACTCTTGTTAATGATACCCACATTAGATGCCAGATCCAGCACATCTCCCACATAGGAAATACCTTCCCCAAACATGATATCGAATTCTGCTTCCTTAAACGGAGGTGCAATCTTATTCTTCACCACTTTGACTCTGGTCCTGTTTCCGATCACTTCACCACCCTGCTTCAGGGATTCAATCCTTCTGACATCCATCCTGACTGAAGAATAGAACTTCAGTGCACGCCCGCCGGTCGTAGTCTCCGGATTGCCGAACATCACACCAACCTTCTCGCGGAGCTGGTTGATAAATACAACCGTACAGTTGGACTTACTGATCACTGCAGTCAGCTTACGCAGTGCCTGGCTCATCAGTCTGGCCTGTAGACCGACATGGGAATCTCCCATATCACCATCAATCTCAGCCTTCGGTACAAGGGCGGCTACCGAGTCAACAACAACAATATCAAGGGCACCGGAGCGTACCATGGTCTCTGTGATCTCCAGTGCCTGTTCACCATTGTCAGGCTGTGAAATATACAGATTATCCACGTCTACACCGATATTCTTCGCATATACAGGATCCAGCGCATGCTCAGCATCAATAAACCCGGCAATACCGCCTGTCTTCTGCACCTCTGCGATCATGTGCAGGGTAACCGTCGTCTTACCACTGGATTCCGGTCCATAGATCTCAATGACCCTTCCCTTGGGGATACCACCAAGGCCAAGGGCAATATCAAGGCTCAGGGATCCTGTAGGGATCGTTTCTATATTCATCTGTGCTGCCGGATCTCCCAGCTTCATGACAGCTCCCTTACCGAACTGCTTCTCAATCTGTCCAAGGGCTGCGTCCAATGCCTTCAGCTTTTCGTTCTTTTCCATAAAATAAGTTCTCCTTCCAGAAGGAACATCTGTTCTCATTTAAGAGTATACCAAACATTTGTTCCTGTCAATCCCAATTTTGTTTTCTTTTCTTATATCCTTATTCTATCATATTACGAGTCCCAAAAAACTCCCTCAATGGCATCTCTCCCCTCTTTTCTGATCGCTTTGGATGTTTGGCAGAAGATGCCGGATATGCAAAGCAGATATTTGATGGCAGATCCCTGTGATCCCGGATCCGATTACTGTTTTATATTACCATAGAGCCCTGCCTTTCGCAAGAAACGAATATCAAAAAATACTGTCTTTTCCAAAAAATAATGTGCTCCCCGGCAGATCAGGAAGCACACTATTGTTTAATCAGAACTGTTTTGTAAACTTCTCATAGTCCTTATAGGTAACGGTTGCCCAGCCGTCATCATAATTGATTCCGACCTCCATTCCAAGCGGTGTATAGAAGATGATCAATGAATTTTCATTTGTCAGATACTCTCTGATCTGCTGATCTGAATAATAGTTAAGTCCATTGATCTCACCATTCTGCTCCTCACAGCGTTTTCTGAAATCAATGGCAAACTCATCATCAATATCAAGGATGCCGGTATTACCCACAGGAAGTCCTGTCTGCAGGTCAAAATTCATAGAAACGATGACAGCCCCTATCATGGAATCATTCAGTATCCCCCGTTCCTGAAATGCAACACTCAGAATATCCTCATCCATATAGGTAACATAGCATTCACTCTGATATTCAAAGGAGTCCCCATCTTCCATGAGATCGGCAACGGCAGTGATATATTCATCCGCTGCTGTGACTTCTTCATAAAGCTTCCGGTTGATCTCTTCCACATTCGGAATATCACCGGTCACTACCGGATATGTAATGGCAAGCCTTGCCTCTGTCCCTTCGGGACAGTCATAATCTTCCTTATCAAATTCCTCAAGCTCCACTTCATAGGACAGATCATCCCTGATATCCTGCTCAAAGTCATAATACTCCTCATCACTGTCACCATTCAGGAAATCTTCTATATCATACCCATCCATATCGTCAGAGTCTCCGGTGATTCCCGCACGCCCTGCTGTTATCCTCTCTATTCCCTCGATCACTGTAGCAAGCTGGTAAACACTCGCCACAAATGCGATCCACAGGATCACAACACCAAGTACTAAAAGCATACTGACACCAATAATTTTTCCGGTTGTCCATTTCTTTTTCATATCGATCCCTCCTGCACTTGAGAATCCGTTTCTTCTGAAAGCGTGGCAATGAGCAGCTTAAGTGCTGCTGTTACCGCCTGTCTGCGGATACTTTCCCTGTCACCATGGAAGATTTCCCTTCTGACAGTTATCCTGCCCCTCAGACAGCATCCAAGATAAACAAGTCCTACCGGCTTTTCCTTTGTTCCTCCGGAAGGGCCTGCTATACCGGTAGAAACAAGAGCTGCATCCGCCCCTGCATTTTTTGCAGCTCCCGCAGCCATTTCATATGCAGTCTGTTCACTGACTGCACCATAATTTCTCAGGGTTTCGCCTTTAACCCCAAGAAGCTTTTCCTTGGATTCATTGGCATAGGTAATGTAGCCCTCCCTGTAAATCTCTGAAACACCGGACACATTGATCAGTGTTGCTGCGATGAGCCCACCTGTACAGGATTCTGCCGTAGTTACCGTATACCCTTTTGCAAGCAGCTTTTCTACTGCTGTTTCTTCCAGTGTCATTATTTCTGTTCCTTCAGTACATCTTTATTCTTGATCAGATAATCAATCAGTGATACGATCGTGAGGATCACTGCGATCCAGGTTATTATCGTTGTCAGAAACTGCAGCGCCGGAATATTGGCGATCATCAGACAGACTGCGATCATCTGGAAGGTCGTCTTGAACTTGCCCCAGTAGCTTGCAGCGATCACAACTCCATTATCTGCTGCGATCAGACGAAAGCCACTGATTGTAAATTCCCTTGCAATAATAATAACTACCATATAGGAAGGGATCCTGCCAAGCCCGGTCAGACAGATCAGTGCAGAACACACAAGCAGCTTATCTGCCAGCGGATCCATAAACTTTCCAAAGTTAGTGACCAGATTGTATTTTCTGGCGATCTTTCCATCCAGAAGATCTGTCAGGCTGGCTGCAATAAAGATACCAAGGGCAATCCAGTTGCCTGCCGGAATACCAGGTACTAAAAGGAATACCAGGAAAAAGGGAATCAGAATCACTCTGAATATTGTCAGTTTGTTAGGTAAATTCATAGCTTGCTCTCCTTTATTCTTCTATAATCTCACCGATCAGGTCATATTCATTGGCTCCTGTCACGCGCACCCTTACAAAATCACCGCTCATCAGTGACCAGTCCGTATCCACAAACAGATAGCCATCTACCGAAGGAGCGTCCTTATAGGTTCTTGCCACATAGACATCCTCCCCAGCAAGCTTTCCTTCAATCATGACAGTCAGCTCCCTGCCCTTCATGTTCTCTGCCGCTTCAAAGGCGATCTCCTGCTGGAGCTCCATCATTTCCTGCTGTCTCCTGATCTTGATTTCTTCCTCCACCTGGCCATCCATGCCAGATGCCGGTGTTCCTTCCTCCGGTGAATAGGTAAAGGCTCCCAGCCGGTCGAACTCCATACGGTTGATAAACTCCATGGTTTCAGTAAAATCTTCTTCTGTTTCTGTGGGGAATCCGGTAATAAAAGTAGTCCTGATGCAGATATCCGGGATCTCTTCCCGCAGATGGTCTACCAGCGCTTCAATCTGCGCCGTATCTGTTCTTCTGCCCATCAGCTTCAGGATCCTGTCACTGCCGCTCTGGATCGGAATATCCAGGTAATGACAGATCTTCGGCTGCCTCTTCATCACATCGATCAGCTCCTGTGTGATCTCCTCCGGATAACAGTACATGATCCGGATCCAGATAAGCCCTTCTATTTCGCAAAGCCTGTCAAGAAGCTCCGGCAGTTTTTTTTCTCCGTACAAGTCCATTCCATACAGGGTCGTTTCCTGTGCAACAAGAATCAGTTCTTTGATCCCTTTACCGGCAAGCTGTCTTGCCTCATCCAGAAGCAGCTCCATTGGAACACTCCTGTATTCGCCCCTGACCTTTGGGATAATACAATAGGTGCAGTGCTTGTTGCAGCCCTCTGCAATCTTCAGATAGGAAAAATATCCTCCTGTTGTAAGTACTCTTTCTTTACCTCCAAGAGGCGCCTTGTCAAGAGCTTCCAGATGGTTCTCTCCCTTACCGGCCAGTACCTCATCCAGTGTCTCAACTACCCTTTCCAGTGCTGTTGTGCCGATAATGGCATCTACCTCTTCAATTTCTTTCTGGATCTCTGCCTGATAGCGCTGTGCCAGGCACCCCGCTACGACCAGTGCCTTAAGCTGCCCTGTTTTTTTCAGTTCAGCAAGCTCCAGGATCGTCTGGATGCTCTCTTCCTTGGCGTCATTGATAAAGCAGCAGGTATTGACTACCGCCGCATCTGCCTGTGTCTGATCATCGGTAAAGGTGTATCCCCTCTCCTTCAGCATGCCAAGCATCACTTCAGAATCTACCAAATTCTTATCACAGCCAAGGGATACAAATAAAATATTCATGCCTTTGTCCTTCCCTGCTCTCTAATAGTGAAACAGCGGCCCTTTTGCCGGCCGCCATTGATTCTTTAGTCTTCATCTGCAAGAATCTTGATCTTGCCCTGATTCAGCTCCTCTACCGCAATGGATAAAGGCTTGCTGTCCTTTGCATTCACAAGCGGCTCATCTCCTCCAATGATCTGTCTGGCACGCTTGGATGTTGCCATAACGATGGAATAGCGGCTGTTAACTACGGGAGCCTCTCCAGGCTCAACCTCACTGTTTACTACCTTCATTAAATCTGAATAAGACGGATGTAACATAATTTTCTCCTTCCCTGAAAGCCTATTCTGTGAAAGCTTCCAGCTCCTTTCTTACTTTATTGATAAATTCCTGATTTCGTGCCGGTGTTTCATGTGCCGCCATGATCAGGCCGTGCATTTCCCTCACACATTCTTCCAGGTTATCATTGATCACGATATAATCGTAATTCTCGATTCCCTCTGCCTCTTCTGTGGCTCTCTTAAGCCTCTTTTCGATAACATCCTCTGTTTCTGTACCGCGTCCTACAAGCCGGCGCTTCAGCTCCGCTGCACTCGGCGGCATCACAAACAGCAGCAGGGCTGTGGGAAACTTCTGTTTGATCTTGAGGGCTCCCTGGATCTCGATCTCCAGGATCACATCCTGCCCCTCTTCCAGCTTCTTCTCCACATACTCTCTCGGGGTTCCGTAGTAGTTGCCACAGTAGCAGGCATATTCCACAAGTCCCTCTTCTTCTATTTTCTTTTCAAATTCCTCTTTCGTGGAAAAGAAATACTCCCTTCCATCTACTTCACCTGTTCTTGGCTGTCTCGTTGTCATGGAAACAGATAAGGCATAATTGTCATAATCACTGACAAGCCGCTTCATCAATGTTCCCTTGCCTGCCCCGGAAAATCCGGAAACAACGATCAGAATTCCTTTATGCTGTTTCGTTTTCATCTTTACTCTCCATCTGTGCCCTCTGGGCAATGGTTTCCGGAAGCAGTGCCGAAAGCACAAGCTGGCTGTTTTCCATCACCAGGACTGCCTTTGTCCTTCTTCCCTGTGTCGCATCGATGGCATTGCCCTCTTCCCTGGCCTTCTGTACCATACGCTTGACAGGTGCCGAATCAGGACTGACTATCGCAATGATCTTTCCGGCATTTACAATATTTCCAAAGCCGATATGGATTAATTTGTTCACATCAAAACCTTCTATTCAATATTCTGGATCTGCTCTCTTACCTTCTCGATCTCTGTTTTCAGTTCAATCGCACGGTTTGAGATCTCAAGATCACTTGACTTTGACAGGATCGTATTCGCCTCACGGTTCATTTCCTGTGCGATGAAATCCAGCTTTCTTCCGATGCTTCCACCTGCAAGCAGTGCATCCCTTGTAGCTGTGATGTGGCTACGGAGCCGCACCAGTTCTTCATCTACACATACCTTGTCAGCAAAAATCGTCACTTCCATAAGAAGTCTGCTTTCATCCACCTGCTTATCAGAAAGAAGCTCCTCTACCTTCTTCGTAAGCTTCTCCTTGTACTCTTCGATGATCTCCGGAGAACGCTCTGTGATGAAATCCACATGCGCAAGCATTCCTTCCAGCTTTGCTATCAGATCATTCCGGAGGTTTTCCCCTTCCCTGATCCTGGTCTCCACAAAGTTCTCTGCGGCACCCTTCAGTGCTTTATCCAGAAGCTTCCAGAGCTGCTCTTCATCCACAGTCTGCTCTTCCATCGTCAGGATCTCGGGGAATCTTGCCAGTGTGGATACCCGGATATCATTATCCAGAGAAAAATCCTCAGCCATTCTGTCAAAATACTGCATATATTCCGCAGCCAGTTCCTTATTGTACTTCACACAGACATTTGACTCTGTAAAATCTTCATAGGTGATAAAAAGATCTACCTTGCCCCTCTGCATGTAATTCTTCAGCTCTGTCCGGATCGCTGCTTCAAAGAAGTTCAGCTTCTTAGGCATTTTGATGGTGACATCCAGATATCTGTGATTGACTGATTTCATTTCTACCGTAATCTTACGGTCAGCTTCTGCAATCTCACATCTGCCGAAGCCTGTCATGCTCTTAATCATGCTTTTCTCCTTTGTATCCTACCCGAAAATAATTTCTGCGTATTCCATAGTATTATAGGATATAGACAGAAAAACGTCAAGTGCGCTATACTAAGGAAAGGCAGCCGGAGGCTGCCGGAAAGAAAGTGAGATTACAATATGGCATTTGATGGAATTACGGTAGCAGCCGTAGTAAAAGAATTAAAGGACAATCTCCTGGCCGGAAGGATCTATAAGATTGCCCAGCCGGAAAAGGATGAGCTGCTTCTTACGATAAAAACTGCTGACGGAGGCCAGAAACGGCTGTTCCTTTCAGCAGAAGCTTCCCTTCCTCTCGTTTATCTGACAGGCAGTAATAAACAGGCTCCCATGACAGCCCCTGGCTTCTGCATGCTGCTTCGTAAGCATCTGCAGAATGGCCGGATCACAGATATTACACAGCCCGGTCTTGAACGCATCATCCAGCTTCACATTGAGCATCTGGACGAAATGGGCGATCTTTGCAAAAAGATACTTGCCATTGAAATCATGGGCAAGCACAGCAACATTATTTTCCTGAGTGATGAAAATAAGATCATAGACAGCATCAAGCATATCTCCGGTATGGTCAGCTCTGTCCGTGAGGTTCTGCCCGGAAGAGACTATTTTATCCCGGGTGCTGACCAGAAGCAGGATCCCCTCCTTGCAGATGAAGCTTCCTTTAAAGCCCTGATCGCTGGAAAAGCGCAGCCCATTTATAAGGCTCTTTATACCTCCTATACCGGTCTTTCCCCTGTGATCTCACAGGAAATCTGCCACGCAGCCCATCTGGATGCGGACTGCTCTTCGGCTGTTTTTGCAGAAAGCCCAGACGGAGCTGATCTGCTCTCTGGTCTGTACCGTTCTTTTTCCGCAGTCATGGACAATGTAAAACAGGGGTGTTTTTCCCCTGTTATCATTTATGAAACTGGAAAACCCGTAGAATTTTCCGCAATCACCCTTTCCTCCTGGCCGGAAGAAAACTGCAGACACTTTTCTTCCATTTCAGAGGTGCTGGAGCTGTACTATGCCCAGAAAAACCAGATCTCCCGGATCCGCCAGAAATCCTCTGACCTCAGACGGATCGTCCAGACTGCCCTGGAGCGCAATATCAAGAAATATGATCTGCAGGTCAGACAGCTTAAGGATACAGAGAAGCGTGAGAAATACAGAATCTATGGGGAGCTTTTAAATACCTATGGCTATGGTGTTGAGCCCGGTGCCTCCTCCATGGAAGCTCTGAATTATTATACCGGGGAAATGATCACGATCCCTCTGGAGTCTCAGCTTTCCACCTCTGAAAATGCCAAGAAATATTTCGAGAAGTATAATAAACTGAAGCGTACCTTTGAAGCGCTTACTGCCCTCACAAAAGAGGTACAGGATGAGATCACCCATCTTCAGTCTGTGCAGACCTCTCTTTCGATCGCCCTGCAGGAAGAGGATCTTGTACAGATCAAAGAAGAACTGATTGAAAGCGGCTATATCCGCCGGAAGGGAAAGCAGAAAAAAATTTCTTTCAAAAGCGTACCCTTCCACTATATCAGCTGTGACGGGGATGATATTTACGTGGGGAAAAATAATTATCAGAATGATGAGATCACCTTTTCTCTGGCAGCCGGCAACGACTGGTGGTTCCATGCAAAAGGCATACCTGGTTCACATGTTGTCCTGAAGTGTGGAAACAAAACACCATCCGATGCCGCCTTTGAAGAAGCTGCCAGACTGGCGGCCTACTACTCCAGCGGCCGTGAGCAGCAGAAGCTGGAAGTGGACTATCTGCAGAAGAAGAATGTAAAAAAGCCCGGTGGCAGCAAGCCCGGCTTCGTAGTGTACTATACCAACTATTCCATGATGATCGATACGGACATTTCCAGTATCCGTAAGGCAGACTAATACAAACGAGGGCAGACCCAAATGTCTGCCCTCTGTTTTTCTCTTCTCTCTGTCTTTCAGCTTCTCAGCAGTCTCGTTTTTCTGGCAATCTTCACAAGCAGGTAACCTTTGGGCAGCATTTTCATCTCATCCTCTGTCACTGCACCTAATAACAGGATCATAACAAAGTAAATCGCTGCTGCCAGTACAACTGCCACAAACAGGGAAACCAGATTGCTGTGCAGGAGCAGGTATATCCCCTGATATATAAAAAATGCTGCTGCTCCCATCACAGCAGAGGCAAGAACCGGCCTTACAAATGTCCTCCCTATCTCCTGCTTATAACGCAGATGCTTCCTTAATGCCGCTCCATTCAGGACACACATCAGAAAAGCGTACAGGATGATCGTTACCGCATAATAATACGGTCCATAGCTCTCATCCAGAAAAATGATCATGGCTGCAAGCCCTGCTGTCTGAAGCACCAGTGCAATGGCCGCATTGATCACCGGACTGTTCAGTCTTCCGATCGACTGCAGCACCGCATTGGAAAGTGTGGAGACCGCATAGAAGATCACACTGACTGACAGTACCATAAGCAGAGACGAGGACAGATCGATCGAGGCTTTCTGGGGATACAGAACCAGCATGACTGGCTTTGCCAGTACGCCCATTCCTACTGCTGCCGGAATCGAGATCAGCATGGTTGCCTTGACTGCCCTGGCAACCTGATTTCTTGTCTCTTTCAGATTCTTTTTCGCATATTCTCCGGAAATACCGGGAATCAGTGCAGATGCCATGGCTGAGGACAGTGCTATGGGGATGTTAGAAACCTTTACTGCCTTACCAACGATACCTGTATGAGCCGCAACCCCGGCATCTGTCAGACCATGCAGATCCATCATCAGCTTCTGATAAAGCGTCTGATTGATAAAGGTATTGGCATTATAAATAAAGGTACTCAGAATAAAAGGTGTCACCACCATAATGATCATTTTGAAAATTTCCTGATAGGATTCCTCTTTATGCCCGGTATCATGAAGTATCCTTCTTTTGAGAAACGGTCTATTCACAAGGTAAAGCCATACCATAAATAAAAGAGCTGCAAGCACACCTATGCCTGTACCGATCGCACCGCCTGCTGCTCCATAGGCAAGACCATTTTCACTTTGTGTCCCTCCCGCTGCCTGCAGGAGAAGATATGCCATAAGGATACTGAAAACTGCATTCAGGATCTGTTCCACGATCTGTGATACAGAAGTCTGAACCATACTTTTATGTGCCTGGAAATACCCACGGAGCACACCAAGAATACCACTCAGGAATATGGTAGGCGCCAGTACCCGCAGTGCCGGTATCGCTGCCTCGATCTGCACAAGCAGACCTGCTCCGAAAAATACAAATAAGCTGGCAACACTACCGACTACCAGCACATAAATAAATGCACACTGAAAAATGCGGTGTGCATTCCGATATTCTTTTACTGCAAGCTTCTGGGCGATCACCTTGGATATTGCCGAAGGAATACTGTAGGATGAGATCAGAAGGACAATGGTATACGCATAGTAAGCCGTATTATAGTACCCGATTCCTTCATCTCCAAGGATCGCTGTCATCGGGCTGTTGTACAACAGCCCGATGATACGAACGATAATTCCTGCAGCGGCAAGGATACCCGCCTGCATAATCAATCCCTGACTCTGTTTTTTATTTGGCATAACCTGTTCTCCAAGTCTTATGCTGTGATCATCTGTTTTACAGGTTTTCTGCTTTATCCGATCAGCCAGTCATACATCTCCTGATATTTCTTTGCTGATACATTCCAGGAGAAATCTGCTGCCATGGCACGGTCTACGATCTTGTTCCACTCACGCTTCTTTTCATAATAGATCTTCTCTGCATAATAAATTGTTCCAAGCATCTCATGTGCATTGTAATTGGTAAAGGAAAAACCGGTTCCTGTGCTTTCATATTCATTGTAAGGCTCAACCGTATCCTTAAGTCCTCCTGTCTCTCTCACGATAGGGACAGTTCCATAGCGCAGGCTCATAAGCTGGCTGAGTCCACACGGCTCAAATAAAGACGGCATCAGGAACGCATCACTGGCTGCATAGATCTTGTGTGAAAGGGCATCTGAATAATAAATATTGGCAGATACCTTATTGTTGTATTTCCAGTCGAAGTGACGGAACATATTCTCATACCGTTCTTCTCCTGTTCCAAGCACAACGATCTGGACATTACTCTGACAAAGCTCATCCATCACATAGGAGATCAAATCAAAACCCTTCTGATCTGTCAGTCTTGAAACAATACCGATCATAAACTTCTTGTCATCCTGTTCAAGACCAAGCTCTGCCTGAAGGGCACGCTTATTCCTGATCTTCTCTTTGCGGAAATTCATGGCATTATAATTAAACTCTATGTTTTTATCTGTTTCCGGATTGAATACATCTGTATCGATACCGTTCACAATACCACGCAGATCTTTACTTCTGGCTCTTAGAAGACCATCCAGTCCCTCACCATAAAAGGCTGTCTTGATCTCTTCTGCATATGTGGCGCTTACGGTTGTGATCGCATCTGCGAATACGATCCCTCCCTTTAACAGATTGGCATCCTTATAGGCCTCAAGTTTATCAGCAGTAAAGTAATAATCAGGCAGTCCGGTAATATCCTGTACCTCCCTGATCCCCCATTTCCCCTGGAATTTCAGGTTATGTATGGTCATAACCGATTTGATCCCTCTGTAGAAATCACTCCCCTGGAAACGCTCCTTCAGATATACGGGAATCAATCCTGTCTGCCAGTCATGGCAGTGGATCACATCCGGCCTGAAATCGATCACCGGAAGAATAGAAAGCGCTGCCTTGGAAAAAAAAGCAAATTTCTCTATTTCAAATAATGCATTATCACTGTATGGCTTAAAGCCATTAAAAAACATCTCATTGTCAATAAAATAATATTTGACGCCATCTACCTCTGCATACAGCACTCCAACATATTCATTTTTCCAATGGAAGTCCATATAGAAATGCGTAACATAGCTGAGCTTATCCTTCATCTCCTGCTTCATACAGGTATATTTGGGAAGGATCACCCTGACATCAAAATATTCCTTATCAATACACTTGGGGAGAGAGCCCACTACATCTGCCAGTCCCCCTGTTTTAATAAATGGTACACCCTCTGATGCGACAAAAAGTATTTTTTTCATCACAAGCCCTCCAACATTATTCTTAAAATCCAGTATACCGCATTCTACGGTTGAATAAAAGAGATAATTTGGAAAAAGCCCCTGAAAAAGCTTTTGGGATCAGTCCTTGTAGAGCAGACGTATGGTATCTGCGATCAGGGCAATAAACTCTGAGTTCGTGGGTTTTCCCTTACCATTGTTGATCGTATAACCAAACAGAGAATCCAGTGTTTCCATTTTTCCACGGTTCCAGGCTACCTCTATTGCATGTCTGATCGCCCTCTCCACTCTGCTTGCAGTAGTCTGGTATCTGGCGGCAATCGTCGGATACAGTACTTTGGTAATGGAGCCTACCATGTCTGCATCCTCCACCGACATGATGATTGCCTCCCTTAAATACTGATATCCTTTAATATGCGCCGGTACACCGATCTCATGGATCATGTCCGTAACATCCTTCTCCAGATTTCTCTGATGTATCATCCCTGGCTCCTTTTCCTGCGGCTTCTCCTCCGTTATAACATTTTTTCCGTCTCTTGGTACTGTGATCATGATCTGGAATTCCCGGTTTGCATTGATCAGATCACCCAGGATACGATATACCTTATCGGTATCCTTAACAGAAGCAAAATTTAGCTGTTCCATCCTAATTCCTCCATATTATAACAAATCCTTTTACGAATCCATTATAAGGAACAGAAAACCTCTCTTCAACTGTCATTTATCGCATGGATTTTCAGCAAAGGCTCATGGATATCGTTATTTTTCCACTTATTCCCCCGATCTCTGCCATACTTCCACAGATTAAGGGAATTGCCGGCGGTAAATGACCAAAGTCGGCATCCAGTATCACAGGAACCCTGTATTCTTCCAGAACCGGAAGAACCGCCCCTGCTTCATCCAGATCCATCATAGCTCCTCCGTTCAGTGATCTGCCAAAAACAAAGCCTGCCGTATGGGCAAACCACCCTGTATGCTTCAGCTGGAACAGCGCCCTTCTTATGGAAAATACGTTAAGGTCACAGGCTTCCAGGAACCAGAGTATCCCATCCTCCCTGTAGGCTTCACAAAATTCCCTGGTCCTGTCAAATTCTGTTCCGGATAAATTGGCAAGACAGTCAAGACAGCCGCCAAGAAGTCTTCCCTGCAGCTTTACCTTACTGCTCTCCTTAAGCTTTCCTTTACTGTCCGGTACAAAGAACCGTGATCTGACCGGTTCCGTACAGTTGTAGGGTGCCAGCGGGTTTTCTTCTGATTTCAGGCTTTCCTTCTCATACAGCTCATAGCTTTCAAATGAAAGCTTTTTTCCCCTGAGCAGGGCGAAGGTGTCTTTTATGGACGGATGTGGCGGCTCCATGCCAAAGGAAGCTGCGCAGGGTCCATAAACAGCCGCCGTGTCGCAGAGCGTTGTCAGAAGATAGGTCATATTGGTATTGTCTGAATATCCAAGATACCACTTGGGATCTGCCTTTCGGATTCTTTCAAAATCCACAAAGGGAAGCACTTCACACATCAGTTCCCCACCGCCGCAGGAGATCAGAATATCATTTTCCTTCCTGCAATACCACTCTGTCAGCTCTTCTGCACACTTCTCAGGTGTATTGCTGATACCAACACCGCTGTTTTCATAGCAATTTGGTCCTATGTCAATTCCATACCCCTCTTTTTTCCACTTGTCCAGTGCATGGTTAAAGGCAGTTCTGTAGGGCTCTGTGCTGCAGCCAAAGGATGGTGCTACAAAGCCGATCGTTCCATTTTTCTTAAGAAATTCCGGATATCTCATATTGGGTTTCTCCTACTCTAAATCTGTCCTTTTGTCTACCCCTGTTTTTTTTTGATCTGTTATAATCATATCAGATTCTGACGAATTTTTATATGGAACAGGAGGTTCTCATAAAACATTTTTGCAATAAAAGCAATCCATTTTCCTTGCCCTTTCTTACTTTTTTCTTGCTTTTTTTCTCTATTAGTATATGATAATATTGCTTTTGGCTTTTTTCAACGAATTTAGAACTGATGTGAGGTATTATGAAAAAGTATGAAATGAACCTTTGTGAAGGTTCTCTCTTTAAAAAGATCGCTATATTCAGCATTCCCCTGATGTTTTCCAATATCCTTCAGGTGCTTTTCAATATGTCAGACATTGCGGTTGTCGGTAAATTTGCAGGATCACTTGCGCTTGGTTCTGTAGGATCAACCAGTATCCTTGTCACTCTTTTTACCGGGCTTCTGATCGGCTTTGCCGGCGGTATCAATGCCCTGACTGCTCTTTATATCGGCTCTAGGAGTGACAGAGACCTGACTGAAACAGTACATACTGCAGCCATCTTAAGCTTTATCCTCGGCATGCTCCTCATGATCTTCGGCATCCTGTTTACCCCTCAGGTGCTCAGACTCATCAATACCAAGGACGAACTGATAAACGGTGCTGTCCTGTACCTTAGGATCTATCTACTTGGCATGCCAGCTCTCGCCATGTACAACTTTGGCAATGCGGTGCTGAGTGCTGCAGGCGATACCAGACGCCCCTTATATTATCTGACCTTTGCCGGGATCCTCAATGTGATCCTGAATCTGTTTTTTGTCATCGTATGTAAGCTGGACGTAGCTGGTGTTGCGATCGCCAGCATCAGCTCCCAGTATATTTCTGCCCTGCTGATCCTGCGACTGCTCCTGAAAACGGACAGCAGCTTTGGCATCACCCTGTCTGCCCTTCATATGACTAGGAATAAGGTGAGGCGTATTCTGTCCATCAGTGTACCTTCTGCCTTTCAGAATACGATCTTTGCAATTGCCAATCTTTTTGTCCAGACCGGCGTCAACTCCTTCGACCATATCATGGTGGAGGGCAATTCCGCTGCCCAGAATGCAGATCCCCTGCTCTATGATCTGATGGCTGCTATTTATACCGCCTGTGCCAGCTTCATTGCCCAGAACTATGGAGCACAGAAAAAGGACAGGGTTCTGAAAAGTTACTTCATCTCCCTGTTCTATTCCTTTATGATCGGTCTTGTTCTGGGATGTGCCCTTTATCTCTTCCGCTATCCTTTCCTGTCCCTGTTTACCAACGACCGCGAGGTTGTAGATGCAGGAATCATCCGGCTTTCCGTCATGGCGCTTTCCTACAGCATTTCTGCATTCATGGACTGTACCATTGCAGCTTCCAGAGGACTTGGCAAAACGATCGTTCCTACCGTTATGGTCATCCTTGGCTCCTGTGTATTCCGTATCATATGGATCTACACCATATTCGCCTATTTTCATACGATCCAGTCCCTGTATCTGCTCTATGCATTTTCCTGGAGCATCACTGCACTGGCACAGATCATTTATTTTGTTATTATTTACCGCCGGATCGGGAAACAGCCTCTCTGATCCCTGTTCCTTCTGCAAGCGCTGCCTCCTCTATCAGGAAAATACGTGCATCATAATCCTGATAAAAAGCCGTATTTCCTTCAAAGCCAGTTCCCTGATATCCACTGGCAAGAGGAATCCCCGCTTTGTTCAGGATACTTCCTGTCACGATATGGTCTTCCTTTTCTCCATCAAGCTGTACCAGATGAGATAACGCCCCATGAAGCAGAGAATCCTGTTTCACCGGAATGGGTGATACGGTATTGATCAGATCCCCCATTCTCCGGATATCATATTTAAGGCTTCTGTTATAAACATGATATATTCTGTCCTCCAAAAGTCCCCTGGTCTTCAGATATCTGTGGGAATAATTGGGGAGCACCTGATTCTGGAGCGTGATCCCGACTGCCCTTGTTCCATCCAGGCTCACAACATTCCATCTCACAGCCTCCGTATCAAACCTTCCCTTTGCCGCATGCCCCTTAAGCCGGTAGAACTGTCCAAACTGCAGGACCTCTCTCCATTCCTTATAAAGCTTTACTTCTTCCCTGATTTCAGCAAGTTCTCCTGCGGACAGGTCACTTAAGTTACACTCATATCCAAGAACTCCTGCACACGCTATGGCAAACCGGCTCTCCAGAGGGATTCTTCGAAGAGTCTGATGATTTGGACTTGCCGATACATGAGCTCCCAGTACCGATTGGGGATAGCCGTAGCTGTAGCCATTCTGGATCCTGGCCCGCTGCAGTGCATCCGTACAGTCACTGGCCCAGATCTGTGGCATATAGCAAAGCATGCCAAGATCAAACCGGTTGCCGCCAGAAGCACAGCCTTCAAAGAGGATCTTGGGGAAACGCTCTGTCAGCTCCCGGATCACCCGGTAAAGTCCAAGCACGTACCGATGGGCAAAGATGCCCTGCTCCTCTGCCGGCAATGCCTGACTGTAATAATCGGAAAAGTTCCGGTTCATGTCCCATTTCACATAATCAGCCCTGCTTCTCGTGAATACCCCTGTCATTTCCCGGATCAGATATTCCTGTACCTCTTCCCTCGTCAGATCAAGGAGAAGCTGATTTCTTCCCCTCGCCGGTTCAGTACCGGGAACTGTCACTGCATAGTCCGGATGTGCTCTGTACAGCTCTGAATTTTCACTGACCATCTCCGGCTCTACCCAGATCCCAAACTTCATGCCCATGGCATGAATCCTCTCGGAAAGTCTGGCAAGCCCACCTGGAAGCTTTTCGGTATTGTCTTTCCAGTCGCCAAGCGCTTCTTTGTCAGAATTTCTCTTTCCAAACCATCCATCATCCAGTACAAACAGTTCAATTCCCGCTTTTGCCGCCTCTTTCGCCAGCTTCAGTACCTTTTTCTCCCTCACATCAAAATACATGGCTTCCCATGAATTAATGAGGATCGGACGCTCCTTTTTTTTCCAGTATCCCCTGACAATATGCTCCCTGACAAAGGCATGCATATGGAGACTGATCTGCTGATAGCCGCCGTCCGAAAACGTCTGTACCGCCTCAGGACTGCAGAAGCTCTCTAAAGGCTGCAGGGTGATTTCCAGAAATTCAGGATGGATCCCGGAAAGGAAACGTGCCCTTCCATGCCCGCCGATCTCCAGTGTTTCCTGGTGGTTTCCAGAATAAAGCAGGTTAAATCCATAACACTGTCCATAGGTTTCGGAAAGTTCTGTTTCTCCAAAAATTATGAAAGGGTTGGCTTTGTTTGAAGAAGTACCGCCACCGGATTCCACCGTAAACCTTGATGCGGACAGGATAGTTTCCACAGGCTCCATCTCTCTCGCCCATTCTCCGGAAAAGCTTAAGATCTTCTGCTGTCCATCTGTCCTCACATCAAGCTGTGTACTCATCAGCCGGAGAATACGCACCGGCTCTTCTCCTTCATTCCTCACTCTGGCAAAGCGGGTGATACAGTCGCACTCTTCAAAGACACTGTAAACCAGCTCCAGTACTGTCCGGCTTTTCTGATCCCGCAGAACAATAACCAGGGAGCTGCCCTCCTGTTCCTCCTCTTTGTATGCCCCAGGCAGACCATCCGGCTGTTCCTTTATCCTTTCTATCCGGAAGCTTTCAAACCGGAAATCACTGCTCCTGCTTCCATCCGCATACACAAGCTCGATCATGGGTTGTCCCAGATCTCCCCTTCCACGGGAGGAAGCTTCCTGGCACCAGTCATCCAGAGAAACCGTACTTTCCTTTTGGTCAGCGATGATACTGCAGCCGTTCTGATTGGATATCACCGGGATCATGGCATCTATCCCGTCCTCCGTCAGAAACAGCTTTTCCCCATAATAGAGATGCGTCAGAAATCCTGCCGGATCTACATAAAACAGATAGCTGGTATGGTCTGTTTCAATCAAAAATCTTCCATTATTTTCTGTGATCATCGTATATCACCTTTCCTTCTCTGCAGCTCTTCTGTGATCTCTCTAAGCTTCTCATCAGTCAGCATATATTTTCTGGTAAAGATAAAAACTGCTATCAAAAGACCAGCAATCGGAAGCACTGTCATTGTCATCCTGAGAACCGCCACAGAAGACGCACCTGCTGCAGCTGCCTCTGCTGCCGAGGTATCCTGACTGATATGGCTGATGCTGAGGCAGATGGATGCAATCATAGCCGCCACACCACTTGCCAGCTTTACCACAAAGGTCTGCATGGAAAAGATCACACTTTCATCTCTTCTGCTGTTTTTCAGTTCCCCATAATCTACTGTATTGGCAAGAAATACCGTTGTAAGCACGGTCAGCATACCAAAGGCCATAAATACAAAGAACCCGGGAATCAGCAGAAGATACACATTTCTGACTCCCATAAACATCTGGATAAGCAATACAGCATAGCCGCCTACAGCCATCACAAAGCTCACATAAAACACCTGCAGTGCACTGAACAACTTCCGGAGCAGCGGATAAAACAGCATCATGGACAGGATCTGCACACCACCACCAAAGGTATTAAACAGCACATAACCTGCATTCCAGTTTGCACCACCGATATCATATTTAAAGAAATAGATCAGCAGATTGGAGGTAATATACAAGGAACAGTTGATCAGTACAATCGTGATCACTACCGTCATTGCCTGGTCATTTTTAATCAGTGCCTGGAACATCTGCCCAATAGAAGGAGCTTCCATATCCACTGTTGATTTTTCTTTGATATTGATACAGGTAAGAACCAAAAGTACAACAAAAAGGATCGAGACCACAAGGGCGAACCACTGGAAACCGTACCGTTCAATCTCTCTTTCTGTCATATGAGAATGTCCGATTCTTCCAAGCAGCGGCACACAGATCATAGTAACCACTGTAATCAGTGCCGAGCCAACACCAGCACAGGAACGTGCTATGGTCGTCAGGTTCTCTCTTTCCTTTCCTCCCTCTGTAAAGGCAGGGATCATAGACCAGAAGGGAATATCCATCATGGTATATGTCACACCCCAGAGGATATAAAATACAGCTGCATAGGCGATCAGTCCGTTTCCGGAAAGAGCGGGCGGTGCTGCGAACATCAGATACAGTACTACCGCATTCAGGCAGGTACCAATCAGCAGCCAGGGTCTGAACCGTCCCCATCTGGTTCTGGTCTTTGCCACGATCACACCCATGACCGGATCGTTAAAGGCATCAAAGATACGGGCTGCCATCAGAATCACCCCCATGGCAAAGGCACTGACACCCAGGATATCCTGATAATAATAAAGCACGTAGCTGGCAGACAGCATATACACCATATCCTTGCCTACTGCACCAAGTCCATAAGAAATCGTTTCCTTTTTTGAAAGCTTCATTACAATACCTCCTTCTCTACTGTAAAATCAATCCGCATTTCTCCGAACAGCCCGCTGCTCAATATAAGCACAGCTCTGCCCTCTTCACCTGTCGTTCTGACATAGACACCGCCCATACCTCCATTTAAACTGATCATCTCCGGTCCGATCAGTGCTATTGGGCCTTCTGTGCGCAGTTTCAGTGCTTCCTGACAGAAGCATAACGTATCTCCATACTCACTTTCTGCCATCAGCCTGATCTCTGCCACATCATAGGTATCTCCGATCACCAGATGATTGTCTGATACTCTGGTCTTGAGATGAGGCTGTCTCGCCGGTCCTTTCCGCACTGTGAAAACGACCACACCATCCTTCACTGCTTCAAAACGATATTCTGTCGCGATACCGCCCCAGTTTCCAATATATTTATTATAAAGTTCTACCGCATCCTGCATCTTCATTCCCCGAAACAGCACACACTTGAGTGCCATCAGGATCGTTCCAAATGGAATATGGTTTAGTCCGTTTTTCGCAATGGAAAGCAGCACTTTCTTCACATCCGCTGCCTTTCCCTTCGAAAAGCCTTCCTTCTTTTCCAGCAGATCTCCTATGAAATCATCCAGAAGAACCGGCCCGTGCGGAAGATTTTGGAAGGGGGAATCTTTTGTTTCAAAGGTCCCAACCAGCTCCTCATTTTTATATACCCGGATGCTGTCTGCATTGGTCACTGCATACACATTTCGGATCAGGCTGGCGGGATATTCACCGATATCCATGGAAGAAGATATCTTAAGTACCGTCTCTTCTTCCCCCTGGCTCTGGTAAAATGCTGCAGCAAGCTTGGGATTCCGGAAGGCATCCATGACACCGTGGTAACAGATCCTGTCACCACTGCCGAAGTCCTTGTGGGTATTGTAATCGAACATGCACCATCCAAAGCCCCCGGCAATATCCTCTTCCCCATAATAGGCATCCATGACTCTGGCATGACGCAGCATATGCTCTGTCCTGTGTCCCTCACTGTCAAAGGTTTTGGTCGGATACATATGTCCATTGTATTCACTGATCAGATATCCTTTTTCAGGATCCGGTGTTACTGCCTTCTTTTTCCTGCAGCCTCTGTTGTTCCCTTCATGCGAAAAGTCATTGAAGGCATAGACGTCCTCAAGCAGAGAGCTTTTCTGCAGATATCTTACTCCACTGGTCTGCCTTCCAGGATCCAGGCGATGTGCTGTCTCATTGGTCCGGTGGTAAAAAGGATCATTGTCCTCCGATTCATTGATCCGCACGCCCCACAGAATAATGGAAGGGTGATTCCGGTACTGCAATATCATTTCTTCTGTATTCTTCACAGCCTGCTCCTGCCATTTCTCTCCTCCCACATACTGCCAGCCCGGAATTTCTGTAAATACCAACAGACCGATCTCATCGCATCTGTCAATGAAATGCTGTGACTGGGGATAGTGGGAGGTTCTGACAGCATTCACTGAAAGCTCCTGTTTCAAAATATCCGCATCCTGTCTCTGCATGGAAGCCGGCATTGCATATCCCACATAGGGATAGCTCTGGTGCCTGTTTAATCCTCTGATCTTCAGTTTCTTGCCATTCAGATAAAATCCATCCTTCCGAAACTCAGCTTCCCGGAAGCCGATCCGGACATCATAGGTGTCAAGCAGCTTTCCTTCCCGATAGAGTTCTGTCCTGAAAAGATAAAGGAACGGATCTTCAGGAGACCACAGCTTCACCCCTTCTACCTCATGTACGAGCTCATTTTTCGTAAGCAGGTAAATACCGGATGTCGGTCCTTCCTCTGTCTGCTCTGTAAAAAGAAGGCTCTGTCTGATCATAAGTCCTTCTGTCTGCAGCTTTTCCTGCCAGTCCTCCCAGTTATCCTGAGAAATCCGCCGGATCTCCTCCCCTGTATCCAGTGTGATCTCACTGGAAAGTACCGGCTTTTCTTCCATTACCTTTTCTGTTCTGGCAAACACATCTGTGATACAATACTTTTCTCTGATATCCAGATAAACTTCCCGATATAGTCCGCCAAAGGTCATATAATCAATAGCCCTTCCAAAGGGCGGCAGATCCTGGCTCTCCCTGCTGTCCACCTCGATCAGAAGGACATTTTCCATTCCCTGACGGATTCCTGCCGTCAGCTCTGCCCTAAATGCTGTGTAGCCACAAAAATGCTCCGTCAGCAGAACACCGTTCAGATAAACTCTGGCACTGTGACCTGCCGCTTCGATATTCAGAAAGATCCGTTTTCCTTCCCAGTCCTTTTCCGGCACAAAGCATTTTCTGTACGCACAGTGCTTCTGGTAGATGCTTTCGTCAAAATAATGAAGCGGTGTGACAGCAGCTGTATGTGGCAGTTCTACCTCTGTCCCTTCCGGAAATCCAGCTGTTTCCTTTTCACACAAAGCTGGAGTATATTCTTCAAAAAAAGTCCATCCTCTGTTCCAGTAGATCCTGTTTTCCCTGTTTCTGTTCATTGCCTTTCCTCCTTCATGCCATGGATCAGTACCTGTATCATTTCCTGCAGTGCTTCTTCATAGCTGATCCCGCTTTCTATCAGTACATTGCTGGCAAAGAAATGGCTGATCGTCCCTTCCAGCATACTCTTGATAATCGGTATGGACACCGGTCTTACCTCTCCTCTATCAATCCCCTGCTCGATCAGTGAGATCGTTGCATCCCAGTCCGTATCCAGATACTGCTCCACGCTCCGGTAAACATGAGGGTATTTTTCCTTTAACTGATACAGATTGCTCAGTCCGATATTCTGATATTTCTCAGGAAGCACTACCATTATCTTCTCGATCTTTTCTATGATGGAAAGGGAGGGATCCTTTACAATCTCCTGCTCACTGCGTTTAATATCCCGAAAGCAGTAATCTGCCAGGGCAAGCAGCATGGCTTCCTTGCTTTCATAAATGGTATACAGTGTTTTCTTGCTCATGGTAAGACGCCCTGCCACGTCATTCATGGTGAATTTCAGTCCTTTTTCTGCAAATTCCGCTATGGCCGCATTCAGTATCTTTTCCTGTATCTCTGTAATCTTTTCCATTCGCTTTCCTTCCTGTCATTGATCCTCTTTTGGTTTAGATCCTTTTTGTCGGAAACCAGATTTTATTTTATGGTTTCCTTATTGGTAAAAAGAAAACCCGGAAACTCATTTCGGTTTCCGAGTTTTCTATATTATATCAAATTCTGCATTCTTGTTCTATCGGCATATTTCCTTAAAATCAGTTGCTGTTTTTAGGCATTTCTACAATGCCTGTCTGTTAGCTTCTTTTATTTTGCAAAAAGATCACGATACCACTTCAGAGAATCCACATACGCATTGTATACACTATTCATATCAATGTTGCGAAGGATCATCTGTCTGGAAACCTCCTGCCAGGATGCTCTTTCATAATGCTCAATGAAGTCAAGAACCTCTGCCAGTTCTCCCTTATCGTCAATCAGAGCCTCTCTGATATTCTTCGATACCTTGACCATATCCAGTGCCTCATCCATAGGCTTATCCAGAATCAGATCCAGAACGGAGAACAGTCCCATCAGGAACAGTTCAGAAGAATGTCCTGCCATCTCAAAAGCCGGTGCCAGATTCTCCGCAAATTTAGCACGCAGCAGAGAAAGCCTTGTCACTTCATTCGGCTTATCTGCGCAGAGCTCACTTGTCACTGCTGTGTTGATCCACTTCTTCAGTTCCTTCTGACCCAGCATGGCTGCTGCATGCCTGATCGAGGTGATCTCTGAATTCACTGTCATTCTGTTTACCATCTTCAGAAGCAGAATGACAAGCGCCGTATCACGTCCGATAATATCTGCTGCCTTCGTCAGGTCAAAATCATCATCATTGACTATATTCAGCAGTTCAATATAATTCACCTTCAAAGGAGAAACCTCTTCCTGACCTCTGGTAACAGGAATGCGGTAGAACTCTCCTTCATACAGTGTATACCCTCCATCCTTACGCAGGGTATCAAACTCTTCCTGTGTATTGACATTGACTGCACATAGCTTGATATTCGGATATATCTTACTGAAATAAATCTTGGCCTTACTGATATCGATCTTCTTATGGTCAAGGAAGATATAATCCATCAGGCTCAGCACTTCCCTGTATATTTCAAACCTGGCTACTGGCAGCTTCTTCATGGCAAGCTGATATCCATCAGCCTTCAGTGCCTTCAGTCTGTCAATGTACATTTTCTCCGGTAGTACAGTATTGTCACAAAGCAGGATCAGTCTTTCATGATCCACACTGCACTGGCTGTTAATGTCTGCAAAAAGAGAAATATTATTGACCTCTACAAAAACATCCTTATCTGCAGACAGTGTCTCAATCCCCATTCCCTGAATGATATCAAGACCGGCAATCACACCAATGCCATCATAGCTGGCTGTTCCAAGAAAACCTGGATCCAAAAAGGAATTTCTCTTCTGGGCAAACAGTGAATATGCCCTTACAGCTACATTTTCATCAAATAAAGGTATTAACGTTGCAAGCATATGTTACCCTCCTGTTAGATAAATCTATTTTACTCTATCTGCGCCTTTTTTTCAATTTTTTTATATGGTCTTTTTGGCTCAAATCTTAATCTTTGTCCACTTTCCTGCCCGGAATCTGGTGGAGGCAAACAGGAATCTGGATACCTGGTCTCCAAGGACACCCATCCAGATACCGATAATACCAAAGCCAAACACATAGCCTCCAAGATAAGATACCAGCGTTCTGATCAGAGTCACACTGATCGTCGAAGCAGCTGCTGTGTAAAGTGTATCTCCGGCTCCCCTCAGGCATCCCATATAAACCACCTGGGAAATCTGGAAAATGACGACAAAAATGATCACATACATGATATGGACACCGATCGTAATGATCTCCTCTTCTTCAAAAAACAGGCGCATCAGTGGCTCTGCCCCAAAGAAATAAATGGCCACCAGACATACAGAGATCACCATTCCAAGCATCCTGCAGATACTGCCATATTCCTTTGCCAGCCTTTCATCTCCTTCACCAAGGCTTCTCCCGATCAGTGCCACTGCTGCTGCCTGCAATCCATCTCCGAAGGAAAAAGAAAGTCCCATGATATTCATGCCAACCTGATGTGCTGCCATAGCTGCCGTTCCCTGCCCAGCTGCCATCACTGCCGTAAGCATAAAACCAACCCTCATCAGAACCTGTTCAAAAAATACACTGTAGCCGACCTTTACAATATGTACAAAGCTCTGCCAGGACGGCATGATCCTTTTTTCCATAATATAAGGCAGACTGATAAAGCCTTCCTTTTTCCGTATGGAAAGAATACTCATAATGCAGGCAACTACCGTTCCTAGAACAGTAGCAAGTGCTGCACCCTGAATTCCAAGCGCCGGGAATCCCAGGTGTCCGCCAATCAGCAGATAATTGAAAATAATGTTCACTGTATTGGAAGTCACATTGGTGCGCATGGTGATCTTTGTATTGCCGGCGCCTCTCTGCGCCGCATTGATGCCCATCTGTACACAGTTAAAGATCATGCCTCCCATAACGATCCGGAAATAGGCAACTGCACTGTCATGAGTTTCCGCATTGGATCCACACAGGCTGATGATCGGTCCTGCAAATACCACAAACAGAATACTCAGTATGACAGCCGCCGCTATGATAAAAACAATCACCGTACTCAGGATCCTGTTGGCATCCTCCTGCTTCTGTTCTCCTCTTCTTCTGGCAACAAGTGCCGAGATTGCCACATTCACTGCAAAAAATAAAGACAGCCCCATAAACTTTGGCTGTGTCGTCAGTCCGATTGCAGCAACTGCATAGGATCCAAGTGAACTGACCATCAGAGAATCAATCAATCCCGCAAATGCTACAAAAAACGATTCAATAATAGAGGGCCACGCCATGTTCATGGTGACTCTGATATTTTCCTTCTGATATGCTACCTTTTTCATACTGCTTATTTGGCTCCGCTCTCCTTAAATACGGCCAGTACGGTCTTAAGTAATATCTTCACGTCCAGCATAAAGGACCAGTTATCAATATACTCTACATCCAGCCGTACAATCTCTTCAAAGTCCGTAATATCACTCCTTCCACTGACCTGCCACATACCGGTCAGTCCGGGACGGAAGCTCAGTCTCTTCTTATGATAAGGGCTGTAATGCTTGAACTCATCCAATGTCGGCGGTCTTGTTCCCACAAGACTCATATCCCCCTTCAGAATATTCAGAAACTGTGGAAACTCGTCCAGGCTTGTCTTCCTAAGGAATTTTCCCACCTTCGTAATTCTTGGATCATTCTCCATCTTAAACATCAGACCGTTCATTTCATTCTGTGCCATCAGTTCCTTTTTGCGCTCTTCTGCATCCGCATACATGGATCGGAACTTGTACATCTTAAATACACGTCCGTTCCTGCCTACTCTTTTCTGTGCAAAAAAGACAGGTCCCGGCGATTCCAGCTTGATCAGAGGTGCCACAAGGACCGTCAGTACAAGCAGGATCACACAACCCACCAGCGCACCGGCCAGATCCATCACCCTTTTCAGGATCAGCTGTCCTATCGGTGCCACCCGGTTTGCATAGGTAACTGCATAAAAGCTTCCAAACTGGGAAAGCGCCTTTTGGCTGGCACTTGCAAGCTCCGGCACCGGAATCTCATAATGCACGGTAATTCCCATTTCTGCCATAGTCTCCAGAATGGGAAGCATATCCTTCCTGCGTTTATTCTCAACAACTACGATCACTTCATCCAGAGATGCCATCTGACAGTATTCGATCAGATGCTCAAAGTCTGCCACGACTGGAACACCGGAGATTTCTCCCTCTGTCCACAGCGGTGTACTCTCTGCGATAGGAACAATTCCTGTCAGATCATAGCTGAAATCCTTCATCCCCTTCATGGTTTCCACCAGCATCGCAGCATTCTCCTCATCTGCCACAAGCAGGATCTTACGCTGTTCAAAGATCCACTGATACAGGGAGGGCATCATCTTTTTCCATAATTGATGAACCAGAAACATCAGTACACAGTTGAACACCGGGAACAGAAAGAGAACCAATCTGGAATAGGCATCCAGCAGGTTGAAAAAGTACAGGATCACCGCTGCCCCGCCAAACATGATCAGGTTATTCCTGACAATCCCCGCCAGTTCATGCAGCGGTCCTCTCAGGAACATATTCCGGTTGGTATTACGAAGAAGATTCATGGCAAGATAGACCACAAGACAGGAGCCAAGCAGCATCCCAAAGTCCATCCTCGCATTATCACTTTCAAAAAGTCTCTTATTTCTGATATAGTTAGCCAGAATCAGACTGACAAAAATACAGACGCAATCAGCAGATAAGATCAACAGCGTCTGCAATTTTGATTTACGTTGATACATAATGGATTAATCTCCCAAACAGTATTTAAGTTATTTATACTTATTCTCTCCCATTCTGTAAGGATTGTCAAATTGAATTCACTCAAAGGCATTGTTTCTTTCCGAAAAATATTGTGTGTCCCATCTGTAACCCACCTGTGTACTTCGACCTCATTTTAACTGCTGATATTGTCATTTCACTTATTTCCCTCGCAACTTATTTTTTTATCTCTTTTCTTTGCCATATTGTTATTTATGCCTTCATCCTTCTTGACCAGCTCTTTATAGCGAATGGCATACATAGAATACCAATCAAGACAGGAATTGTAATAAGTAGATATGGTGACCAGATAATCTTCCCAAAAATACGAAAAGTATTAGTTCTGAAAATATCTGTTGAACTTCCTACCAATGGTATTAAATCCAATGCTTTTTGCATTCCATAAGGAAGATATTCTGCAATCATCATTGGTCCATATACAACAGCCAGACTAAGCAGTAAGGTAAGTACATTATTTTTTACAGCCGCTGATATAAACATAACAATTCCGGCAAAACCTATTGCTCCAAGCAGTACAAAAGCATATTCATAAATTTCTGCCTGCAGCATATTCATAGGTGCAACAGCAATCAGCTTGATATTCTGAATCGGCATATCCCATCCGGCAGTTCCCATAAAAAACAACTGTGATATAACATTTGAAACAGCAAGTAATGCAAAAAACTCCACTGTAAACGCTAAACCAGTAAGAATTTTGGCAAGAGCGATTTTCCCCCAGCCATTTCGAGTCGTCAATACTAGTGTGCTTGTATTATCATGCCATTCGCCCGCAAATAAAGAGGATAAAACAATACCGAGAAACAAAGCCATCACAACTCCCAGATTCGCAACCATACTACCAAGAAGCGTTGACCAGCCTTCTACCCACTCATAACGAAATGGTTTTTCTACCTTTCTCTCTATCTGATGTAAAAACTCTTTTTCAGCTCCAACCTGACCACCGACCTCCAAAAACTCATCAAGCACCTGCTGTCTTCTTTCATAGAAGCCTGTTAACTTATCCGGATCAACATAGCTTATCATCGTTTTATAATTACTGGCATCTCGAAGCTCCGGATACAATGTTCCGAGCCAACTATTAACTATCTGCCAGTCTGTCTTTTCCAGTTCTTCCTCCATACCGTCAGCTTCCATTTGCTGATAATCAATTACTATTTGCTGCAAGGTTTCATCCGTCAATTCTCCACCAAATGAAAGTGCATATCCCTGACTATCCTTTATTACTGTATATCCATCAAAATTATTGCCAAAAGCACTTGTATAGTCATCTGAACTGCCAAAACTGAACCATTGAAACGAAAGTATGCTTCCAAAAATTACACAATAAACAAAACACAACAACACGCATATTTTAACAATTTTCTTTCGCCATAACTTTTTATGCTCTAACCAAAATAGTTCCATTCTATTTCACTCCTTCCTCTGTGGGAAAATAAAATAAATAAAGATCTTCCAATGTAGCTTCACAAGGCACCGCTCGCTCACTAGGCATATTGTCTGAAATAATACGCAATATAATTTCTTTTCCTTCGTGCCGTAAATTAGCAACCGTTGTTTTTGTCTGCCATTGTCTAGCTTCTTGTGGAGAAGCAGAAAGCTCCCAAACCTTACCATTTGCCTTGTGAATCAACTCAGGAACCGTACCCTGCAATACAAATTTTCCTTTTTTCATCAATAGCACTTCATCTGCTATTGCTTCTATATCCGATACAATATGTGTGGAAAGAATTACAATTTTATCGCCTGCATACTCTGAGAGCAGATTACGAAAACGGACACGCTCTTTCGGATCAAGTCCTGCAGTCGGCTCATCCAAAATCAAAATTTTCGGATTATTAAGTAACGCCTGTGCAATTCCTACTCTTTGTTTCATACCACCGGAAAAAGTTTTTACTTTTTTGTTTGCCACATGGCTTAAATCAACCACTTCCAACAATTCAGTCACACGTTTTTTTGCAACATTCTTCGGTATTCCTTTCAGTGCTGCAATATACATTAAGAACTCCACCGCAGTATAATTTGGATAATATCCAAAATCCTGTGGTAAATAACCCAACACATTCCGGTAATCTGCCCCCATCGAAGTTACTTCTTTTCCATCCAGCAATACCTCCCCTGAGGTTGACTCCAAAACAGCACATAGCATACGCATCAATGTTGTTTTACCTGCACCGTTAGCCCCCAAAAGACCATATACTCCCGGCTTTAAGGTTGCACTAACACAATCTACCGCTATTTTCCTGCCATACTGTTTTGTTAAACGATCAAGCGACAATTCCATACATTTTTCCTTCCTTTCTCATCTCTGCAATATAATGAATTTCATTTATAAAGAACATAGCAAAAATCAAAAATGTAACAATCCACACCCCCACTGCTGATGTTTCATATAACCATGGCAATATTCTTGCTGACATACCCCAACAAATGCAGGAACCCAGCATTACAATCGCACATATCTGTAAACTCTGTTTCTTTTGCAAACGGATCAAACGTAGCAACGCAACCATACACACTAAGTACGGAACCAGGCAGTATAGGACCATCTGTCCAATCTCTTTATAAGAATTTTGCAAATAAACTTCCATACACAAAAGAATTGTTATACACACCAAATTAGCTGCCCCAGCCAAAACCAGCTTTGCTAACGTGATTTGGGCACCAGAAGCTCTTGTTACCGCTTCAATCTCGCTCATTCCATAATACTGGCTTTTAAAAATTGCTGGCATGATAGCCAATACAAACAGCGGCATAAAAATTGGTATATTCTTTGGCACGTCTGCAATGCTGGCAATTGTTAAACAAACTATAAATAACGTTACTGCCTGCAAACCAAATATTGGAATACCTTCAAATCGAAATACATCTGAAAGATAGTGAAAGAAACCTGTCCTCGGTTCCGCCCTAGTCACTTCCTGTTCTCGTACAATTTCAGTGCAAAGCTTAATCGTTTCCTCTAATCTTTTAGGCTGTACTTCCTCTCCTAAAGATTGCTTTAAATAGCCCTTCAAATTTTTATCTTTCATTTTCCTGCTCCTTTCTCATAATTTTTAAAGCATTACGAACCCTGCTTTGTGCTGTTCGCATATTGCATCCCATCACTTTTGCAATCTCTCCAAAACTAAGTTGTTCTCCAAAGCGTAGAATGACTGCTTCCCTTTGTTCTGATGATAAAAAATTCAAAAAATAGCTTATCTCTGCCCTATCCTCTAGCCGAACTATGTCGTTATACTCATGCACTATATTTTCTTCATCTTCTAATGGATAAAACTCAACCTTCCTACTTTCATCAATACATAAATGATTTGCAATCGTGTATAGATAAGCCTTAAATTTCTTTTTCCCTTTATATCCGGATAAATTCTTAAACAACTTCAAAAATGTTTCCTGAGTCAGGTCTTCTGCTTTTTCCAGATTAGAGCAATGCCACCTACAGTAACGTAAAATAGATGTATAATAGCGTTTTATCAATTCTTCTACTGCATTTTCATTTCCAAGTAGAATCTGTTCCACTAATTCGTCATCACTCAACACGCATCAGACTCCTTTCCATTGAATATCTATATATATAATAACGGGTTATGCACTTAAAACGATTAAAAGATTCCTCATTTTTTCTTAAAATGAATTAAACTATTAAACCAATATTTTATCTCAACCCCTTTCAGAAATATCAAATAAATCAAACACCACCTTTTTCTCCGCTTAGAGTAATACTTCCCACCACGTATATATAACGACCTCAAAATAACGTAAATTATCTTCTATTTATGAATATCTGACAATTCGCATGTCTTATCAATACATAAAGAAAAGTCCCATAAACACTGGGTTTATAGGACTTCTCCATATCATTTATTCACTTAAAAATTCCTAATTAGCAAATACCCTGGGCGGTCATTGCAGTTTCTAAGGTGTCCGCAAATTTACCGGGATTTTGAGGTCGGTTGTATATCACGTGTATAGAGTGATTGTCGGAGAATTTCGATTAATTACTATAAATATAAAATCGAATACCAAATGAAAACATTTACCACGGTGTATTGCCATAAATTATATATTCTTATTAGAATTCATATTTTTTCATGGCAAAATCAACTATTGATATTGTCGAAATCGAGTTTTTGGCTTTTTAAGCTTGCCACCCACCCCTTCTCCGTATGGTCAATTAACTGAACCTTTATATTCTTTTTCTGGCACAGTTCTATGACTTTTGCAAATTCTTCTTGATTTATTCTCCTATTTGTAATTTCACCAATACGCAATATACAATTTTCATTAGCATCTACATACCCCACTATTCCATATGGCTTCCCCGTTTTACTACTTGTTAATATATGCTTATAGCAAAACTCTGTATAATCACCTACTTTTAATCGTTCTTGTGTTATTTCATTTTTTTCCTCATTCTCATCAGCATATCTTATACTCATATTCTCTGCTTTAAGCCCATCATAGGAGAAACCAAAACGTAATTTAACCATTTGTCCACTGTCACTTGCTTCTACATCTGGATTATATTTCAAATTAGCATGTATTTCAATACCTGTCATTAATACTCCATTTGTATCGTATGGAATTATGGTTGTCTCACTTCCTTGCTGCTTCAATACCCCATAAATAAATCTAAGTTCTTTTGCCGTATATGCCTGTGTTCTATACATTGTATTCATCCTGAAAAGCCTTTTTTTGCTGAGTATTTGTCCCATCTGTTCCCCTACTGCAAAATAATCTATAATATTAGCTTTTCCAGGTTTGCGTTCTGAAAATTCACAGCATTCTTGCATATATGAAATACACTCTTGTAATGCAAGTTTATCACCCTCATATGCCTTAATAAACTTTAGAACATACCTATAATACAATAGTATATGATTTTTTCTTTCCTGCTGATAAAATCCACTTAACTTGGACATAACTTTATCTACTTTGTAATTTGTCACAATTGAAACACTTAAAAAGGTATTTAAATCTCCTAATTTAAGTTCTTCATAATTCACATGCAGAATTGCTTCATAATAATCATCAGCTAATTTCTCCATTCTTTTTCTATTTTGTTCTGTTATTTTTTTAAAATCCTGAGTTTCTTTTTCTAGCAAATAATATCTCTGTTTGCAAGAATATAAACAGTTAGAATAATTTCCTCCGTTTTTGTGAATATCATAATAGTTATTCCAATGGCTTACTGCTTCTTTAAATTCCTTTTGCAATGAAAGAAGTGTTTCCTTTTTTCGTTGTATATCTGCTAATTGTCTTTGAATATCACTTTCATTAGCATTTTCCTCTAAATAATAAATATCTTCCAAACTAGAAATTATAGTTAATCCCTTTTCAATCTCTTCCTCAATCTCAAGGTCATTTAATAGTTTAATTCTATTATTTGTTAATGTTCTAACTATCAGTGTCAGCCATGCTGTATAAGCATATTCTAATGTTTTTGAATCTGTACTCAATGCAATATGATAAGTAGTTTCAAATGCTGACTCAGCTCTATAATAAAGTTCTTTTAAAGGTTCTTTATCTATCGTTGACAATAAATCCCTATCTTCCGGTAATCCTTCTAAATTTTTAAACAACTCTTCTCTTATGCACATTCCTTTTACGTGATAAATATCCGCTTGGGACGACTGCAAATTATCTTTTTCATCCAAAAGTTTAATTGCTCGGTTATAGTAAGTTTCTGCTTTGGTATAATCTCTTCCCGTATAAGCATAATATCTTGCTGCATGTGCATAAAAATAAGAATCTTTTGGATAGTTATTAATCAATGCTTCAAATATATCCCCTGCCAAATTAATATCATCTTTATCCCACAACTTTGCAATGACAGGAGCAAAATACTTCTTTATTATAGTTAAGTCTTTATCAACAATAACATCCGAAAATTCATCCTCTACATATTCATTTGTTTCTTTATCAATAAATAGCTGTCTTAAACACTTTTCAGAATACCCATTATTTGTATAAAACAACTTAAGATCCACAATTAAATCAACCAAATATTCACTCAACTGTTTTCTATATAAAATTCCCTCTTCGCCATCACCTATGAGGCTTCTCAAAAGACGTTCAGCCATATATGGGGCTCTTATCACAACTTCTGAAATATAGAATTCAATATTATATCTTTTATAGATAATTGGATCATACTTATCTCTTATAACAGACCACTCTTTTTCCTCATCTACAGATAATTTTTTGCAAAAAAAGGCTATTGGAATCCCTTTGTTTATAAATATAGTAAAAATACATACATAAACAAATACTTTTTTCAAATCAGGTCTAACATTTATCTCATTTACATATGGACGAATATATTCTTCAATCTTTATAAACTCGTCTTTATAAATAGATAAATTAATTAAAAAAGGGCACAAATTATCCTCTCCCAATTTCCTAATAAAGGTTTGTCCATCATAAGAAAGTATTTTTTTATTATTATCTGCCAACAAATTTTTATTAAATTCTATTATTCTTTCAACATCATCACTTGCATATCTACAAATAAAAAAACCTTCTTTTGCCGACATTCTATCATACATTTGAGGTCTTCTTGCAATAAAGACAAATGTTACCTGTGCACTAGTGGCATCTGCTATTTTTAAACATTCATTTTTTTGTACACCAACGTTATCAAATAGCTCTTCTTCTGCAAAAACAACTATTCTCTTATGGGCTATATTATATATTTGAGCTATTCTGCTTCCCAATTCCTCTTTAACATACTTTTTCATAAATAGCACAGGATATTCTGCGCTCAAACAATATGCTATCTGTTTAGCAATTGTACTCCCACCAAAGCCAGCAGCATGATATAGATTAAAATATTTTCTTCCAGCATCTATAGCTCTTTTTATCTGCCTTTCTACACTCTTCCCGACATCCAACTTGGGAATCATTCTACTCTTTATTAATCGCCAGCTAGCTTCCTCTCCACGCAAAAAATTTTGAGCATCTTGTTGAACGGTATGATCCTTATTTATATCATCCTGTGCACAAGGAAAGCCTTTATGTAAAACATAAAAATCTTGACTTATATGATTATAAGCTTTTTCTGACAATTTTCCATCACTAGGAAAGATACATGGCAATAAATATATGTGTTCTTCCTCATCGTCATTTATAGTATTTTTTTCTACTTTGCACAAAAAACTATCGAATGTAGAATTATATATATTCCATTCTTCAAAATTATTTGCATCTAAAAATAACTGTTCCGATAAAGACTCATTTAGTAAATGAACATTTAACTTATACATAAATTTATTTAAGTTATCTGATACAGCATCGTAAACAACTTCATTCACTCTTGCTGCATAGTCCATAACAAAAAATAGCTGAACATTGTACTGTATTTTTTCAAAATATTTCTCAAAAAATAAATTTAAAAGCTTCTTTGTCGATAGCATCGTTTCTGATGAATTATAACAACTAGACCAATTATCCTGTCCATCAAGCATAGAAGGAATAAATAATCCTTTGGTTACATCTTGTTTCTTTAATGGCTTAAAACTCTTTATATTCAACAATTTGTCCCCATCACACATAATCCATGTAACGTCTTCAACAGAGAATTGAGTTGAACTATATTTTTCTATTTGCGATAACTGAACAAGCTTTTTATTTTTTATATTCAATTTACTAAAAGATCCGCATACACCAGAATATGGATCAAAATCTAAAATTACATTCCAATGATATCTTGTTAAAATTTCTAATTTTTCTTTAGAATCATACAACGGCGGCAAAACTAAAATCCGAATATTGTCATACATTGATTGTCGAAATGTCTGATTAAATAATGCATAATCAAACTCCTCACACTCTTCCTTCCATGGTTCAACCTCTATATCTTTATCAACATATTCTTTTATAAAACGATAACCATTCAAGAAAAGCTTGGGATAAGCATTAACTTCACAAATATTAATATTATGAACAGTTTGATTTCTTGTATCTTTATATCTTAAAATATAAAACAGATCAATTCCCCTTTCTAAAGGATTAGGTGTAAGCTCCTCCACCATCATTTCAATCATTTCATGTAAATTGTGCGGACAGCTCTTTCCTATAATCTGCTCAATAACGCTCCTAAAGGCACACTCTATGGAAGAATAAAATTGCAAATTAGAATTAAACTCTTCTACTAATGCTTCCTTATCTGACTTCCTCAGTTCAACAACTTCATTGTATGAAGTAATCGCTTCGCAAAACAATTTTGTGATTTTCTTTTTCGTTGCATCATCAATCGCCATTGCTACTTTCTCCTTCTCATGCTTTTATCTACTTTATCCGCTTATCAACAATTTCCTTCATTATCTTACCAGATGCATTTTCAACTTGATAATCAGACGGCTCAATTACTCTTATTACTGACTTCAATTGTTCCATATATTCTATACTAATTGGTAATTCAGGATTCTTCTCTTTAAGAACCCTCAACACATTATCAACAGCAAATCTTGGCACCCCCAACTTCGATACAATTACTGCTTCCTTGCTTGATACCCCATAATAAATATAAGAAGGTAACATTTGTGCATTTTCTGTCTGCAAGTCAAAGCTCACAGCCTGATATATATTTATTCCCCATGGCATATAAGACTTCATCTGGCTATTAAGATAACGATTGCATAAAGAAATTGCATCTTCATCGCTTTGCCCTGGTCGTTTAATTTCTTTCGCAATATCTCTCACCTTATCGCCATTTACCCAGCCCATAAGTAACTTAGCTATATTTTCTGGATCCAGCTTCCCTTGCCCTAACATATCAATTTTTATTTCAGGAATTTTTGCAATAATATTAATAATCTCTGTCAAACGCTCAATATTCTTAGTTCGAAGAATAATTTCTGAAGCCTTATACTCATGATCTCCGTTTTCTTTCAGTCCATGGATAAACGCACCTATTATAGATTTAACCTTTGTGTAACTTATATCACTAATACCTAATTCATCAGCCTTCGCCATATCCTCCTTTTTATTTTTGTTAACATGTCGAATATATTGTGTTACAAAAGTATTTAATTTTCTTTGTGCATTAATAAAACCTTCCTGTTTACTCAAACTATGATACAAATACGAATCTGTTAATATTCCCCTAATTTTAGCAATATCTTTTGGGCTAATGTCATAATCATAACTAATGTTCAATATATGATTTATATATTGCAACAAATTTAATATTGGTGCATTATTTGAATCTTTTAACACATTGTAGTCGAGACTTATAATATTATTTCCCGTAAAATAAGCATTCAGTGAAGATATTACTTCTTTTAAATCTGATTCAATATATCTTTTCACCTTTGCCTTGGTTTCTTTCTGGGAATTAGAATAAGAAAGAATAATATATCCCTCTTTATCCTTGTATGCTCTACCAGCACGCCCTGCTATATTCCAAAACTCAGCGTTTGATAAATCACCTTTATTACGCAATTTAACTGTATCAAAAATAACCGTATTAATCGGGAAATTCATTCCTTGCGCCAATGTTGTTGTTGCAAATATGAGTTTTATCCTATTGTTTCGAACTAATTCCTCGATAGTTTCCTTGACCAGACTTGATAAGCCAGAATTATGATAACAAATACCAAATTTCAAACATTCGATTAAAGGATCATTTTCTCCATTTTCTAACTTTACAATTTCTATAGCACGTTGAATTTCTTCGTCACAGCTCATATCAGGCAGCATACCTTTTTCTTCAAAATACATTTTCGTATAAGATGCCAATTTCAAAGTGGTACCTCTGCCACCACACAAAACTAAAATATTCCCTTCCTGTTCAATAAAATCATTCAGAACCACACAAAGTCGAACCGTATTATCAATACTATCTAATCCAAGCTCTTCTTTCACATCCTGCGGGTTCAAGTTCAAGGAAATTTCAACATCTTCTGTCCCCAATTGGTTTCTTGGTGATTTGTAAAATTGTAGAACAGATTTTGTTTTCTTACTATCAAGTAAATTACAACCAATATATTGTTTTGTTGGTGCCCACTCTATGGAAATAGTATCTGCATTTCTTGGTGAGTCGGCTAACCACTCACTAATTTCCTGAGCATTACTAATAAAGGGGCTTAATAAAAGAAAATTTGCCTCTTTCATATTTTGCTTTATAGATGATAAGACCAGTTCAAATTTAGAGCCCCGTGATTTATCTCCTAAATTATGTGCTTCATCCATAATAACTAAACGAGTGTTTTGTATTGCCGGATGATTTTGTCTTACAAGTGCCTCTAATTTTTCAGGTGTACTAATTAATATATCAATATGCTCTCGCGTCAAAATTTCATTTTCTATCTCATCAACATCATAATATGGTAATGCTGTTTCTATATTAAAATTAAATTCCTTAAAATCACTTTGCAAATCAATTTTAACTTGATCAATAAGTGCATTAGTTGGAACAATATAACAAACTGTAGGATTAAAATCGGCTGTTCTATAGTTATGAATACTAAATAATATCTGCATCTCTGCCAGCAACGACTTTCCTGCACTAGTCGGCATTCCAACAACAATACTCTTTTTAGGCGTTAACACATCCGAAATAACCTCTCTTTGAGATGGCAATAAAGAATATATGTATCTATTACCATTGGAAAGGTTTTCTTCGATAAACTTTCTTATTAATGGTGACTTTTCTGCAATGTTCCATATTGAATTTTCCGCTACTCTTTCATATGCATATCGCAACAAATGCCCAATAAGTTTCAAGTCAATACTTTCATTATCCAGCAAATGAAATGCATTATATGAATACATATCGATAACACTATATATATCTTGATTTTCCGAGCTATCAATCTTACCACTAAAAAGATATTCTTTTAAAACCGTCGTCAAATAAATAATATTTCCATAAGAAGCAATCTTTAGACTAACCAGTATATCTAACTCAGCTTTTGCAAGTTCTTCCCTTTGAGCCTCATCCAAACTATCATTTGCTCTTTTGATAAAGAAATTTAACCGTGTCAATCCATCATAATTTTTAATATTACTCATCAATAATACAATTAGATAGTATGTATCATATTCTAATTTCTGCATTGTTGGGAATTCATTGTATAAACTCATCATTTGGGTCAATTTAGCATTATATTCCTTAATAACCAAATCAGACATTGTCTGTCTATCTGCCATATAAGATAACATACTATACATAACCAAGTATGACATATTTTCCCAACACTCATTATCATTAATCTGATCTAGAACTTGTTCATACAGGGATGCTACTGTTCCACATAATCCTACAAGTAACTCTTTTCGTTTGTCGCTCTCAATTAAATCCATATTTGGATTTTCTAAAACAATTTCCAATAATGCATTCAACAAATTCGCCTTAGAAAGTAAATCACTATTCAAATATTTCTTACTTTGTTCTTCTGCAGAAAACTTATTATATAAATGACTAGTTTCAATATCTGCGAGCATAACAGTAAGCGAAGAAATATTTTCTTCGCTTACATCAAATACTTTCTCTATTGAATTTATTATGCTCTTAATATATTCCATTGCTATTCACCTATTGCCTCTTCATAGACTTCATTGCTAAATTCAGAAAATTTCTTTCTAAATGATAAGATTATATTCTCGACATTTTCTCTTTTAACTCCCTGTAAAGAAAAATTTTTATAATCGTCTATGTTCATCTCTGGAACAATTTTCTCGTTATTTCTAAGCAAAAATGGGAAGAACATTATATTATCTGCTAAGTCTTCCTTTTCTCCAGCAATTAATTTCGCTAAAAAGTCTACTATTTTTTCTAATATATCATCCTGCATTTTAACATTTCTTATACCATGCATATATTCCAAAATTTCGTGAGAAACTCGATTATCTACATCATCAATAGCTTTCTGAATATCCTGTTGCAAAGATTGCACAGAATCACATGGTATTTGATTTGCTTCAGATGCCTTGACCTCACATACAACAAATCGAATTCTATCATTATCTATCCAAATACCAGGTACATCTATCCCGTCAGTATGTTTATCAATTTCAACGGTTTTCAAATTTACTCTTTTATCAGCTTCATCATAAAACTTACAACCATATTCATGTTCTAGCAAATACTGTGCCATCCATTCTGTTACGCGTTCTCTACGAACATCAAATTGTGGTATTTTCGTTTTTTTGGGAATATTGATTTTTTCAACCTGCTCATTAAATCTGGCCACAAAATCTGGATTCAAATTTTTTGTTCCATAATACGTCAAATCATATTCTTCTATATTATGTACTTTAGATATTTTTACTTTATTAACTAAATATGCTTTTATCTCATTGAATCTTTCTTCATTTTCAATATCAAATTCAAAAAGATTAACCTTCAAACCATTCAATTCTGTTTCCAGTACTTTTGATATACCTGTCATTGTATAAACCACCTTCGAATATGTTATACATAAAGTCCACCCAGTATATTTACTATAACACACTCCCCTCTCTTTTTCTATACATTTTGCCTATTTTTTGTCATCTCTTTTATCACTTTAGAAACATTTTTCACGAAAACAGCCACATGATTTATATTAAAATCAATGTGGCTATTTTTTATATCATATTCTTATTGAACCGATAGCCAACACCCCAGACCGTCTGTATATAAACAGGCTTGCGGGGATTATCCTCTATCTTTTCCCGTATGTTACGGATATGGCTCATAACAATGTTGTAATCACCGAAATATGGTTCTTTCCAAACACTATTATATATCTGCTCTTTGTTAAACACTCTGCCCGGATTTCTTGCTAATAAATGCAAAATTTCAAATTCAGTAAAAGTCAAATCTATTTCCTGTTTCTGCTTTCTTACCAAACGATTTGCAACATCTATTTCCAATCCATCGAATCTTAATTCTGTTCTTGCATTTTCTACCACCTGAAATACCTTCGCTCCTACACTAACATAAGAAACTATGTGGTTCAGTATTTCTTCCTCGCTGTCTTCAAATGTCAGTATTAACATTTTCACATATATGTGCCTCACACTAACATTTTCCAAATAACGTTTATCTTCCGAATCTTGAATTTTCAAATGACTCAGAAAATGGCTTATCTTACAAAACCTTTTTTTCGTGCATAATCTCCAATTATAAAAGCAACTGACACTATCAACAGAATAAATACAGATAATATATCCCAAACATCAATCACAGGTTCTCCAATTAATTTTGATAATGTACTATTGATCAAAAGTGTGAACGGAATTGCAAACAAAAATGTGATTCCTGTTGCCAACAGTTTTCGTTCCTTGAGTCGATAATACAGAATATAAATTATCCACAGAAAAACAAGTGTATAAATTGACATAATCGCACCAATGTTGAATACTTCATTGATTTTTATCAAAATACTTAATATGTACATAAATGGTAAAATGAGAATACTAATGGCAACCATCGCTACCAAAATACCTTTTTTGCCTAACAATATAACAGGAAAAGATGCTATCCATGTAATCAAAATAGAACTAAGTGTAATAAGTGACCATGTAAGGGTGCCCGAAATAGCAACATCACATATACAACATACTAGAATACCAATAATCATGGTAATTGTATATATTATTGATATTATAGTATTCTTGTTCATATTATTCTCATCTTTTCGTTTTAATTCAATGAGATTTTCGCTGACTTTTTCTTCGTAATTATTCATTTCTATCCTCTCCCCACTTAATAGTTCATTGACCGTAACATCTAAGATATTGCAAAGTTCCAACATGATAGATGAATCGGGCATACATTTTCCTGTCTCCCATTTGGAAACAGCTCTGTCAGTGATGTTTAACTTTTCTGCTAATTGTGCTTGTGTCAGACCTTTTTCTTTTCTGCAACTAGCAATAAACTTTCCTGTATCAATTTGATTCATTACAATATGCCTCCTTTCACGCTACACTTTACAATTTTTATCAGTTTTTGTACACAAACTGTAAGTGGAATTATCAAACTCAACCATAGGTTGGGAGAGGTATTATATTTGATAAATGCCGTTTTCTTCAACAACACCATTTTACCACACGCGCACACTCAATTCCATTAAAACCGTTTACTTCGCTTTAACCGATACTTCCCATACCACACATTCTGTGCTGAAAGCTCTACTTAACCATTATGTATCAACGGCTGCTTCTTCAGCATCGCCTTCTGCGTCCTCCACACCTCGTCCATAATCGCTTTCACTTCCGCCATATCCTCTTCATAAACATTCCCGGTGCTGCTAATTCTCTTCGCAATTTGATTCAAATTCCCACTAATCTTTCCAAGCGTTTCATTGTATTGCCTTAGATAAGAATAATCTACATCATAAACAAATCCAAAGAGTATTAGTGTCCGGATGTAATCCGAAGCACTCTTCCGCTTAGACAGTTCCACCTTCCTGTCCAGGATATATTTTTCATTATCGCTCAAATAAATTTTCAGTTCATTTTTTCTCGTTCTGTTTGCCCTATCCTTTGCCATATCGTTCCATCCTTTCAAATAATTTTAAGGGTTAGGGAATTCTCCCTAAATGATAAATTTGAGCATTTCTTCAGTAGGAGAAATTACTCATTTTATCGCCTGTGAGGGAACACAGGCAGTGCTTGCCAAGTTAGTTTTTATCCTTTTCTTGCTCTATTGCCTTTTGTCCTTTCTGTGCCAGTTCCGCCAAGCGATTCTGCCCCATTTCCCATAAGTTCGGCAGTGCACTTTCTACATTCACTTCTGTTCTTTTCCGCTTTTTGATCGCTTGATAGATTTCTGCAAATCTAGCTCGATCCGCAACGATATTTTCTGACAGGCAGATATTCTGAAAGCCTAGGCGCTTTACGACTTCTCTGGTAATTTCATCTAAGCTTTCCATTGCCGCTTTCTCCTGATACATTCCGCAATGCCCGATTGCTTTACTGACTTGCTCCCAGCCTTCGCTCCAATCAGAAATCGTTGGACTTACCAGCTCTGTATAAATCTCCCGCAGTTCCGCAACGGTAGGCTTGAATTTATTTGTCAGCATATATTGTTGGAGTACCTTGGATAAAATCTGATAGTCCAGATCATGTAACAAGGCGTACCACACATCCAACGCTTGTTCCGTCCCAATAAAATCTTTTCCATACATTGCCTGTATGGCTACAACTAATGTTGCAAATTCCTGTTTAGTCACCGAAAACACCTCCCGTACTTTTTATCTTTTCACGCTCCAACCATGAGCTTACATTGCTTCTGCTTACCTTTTCCCCTTTCAATGGAAAGAAATCCGTCCAGCCATTCTGAATTGTCTGCTTAATAATTGCCACTTGTTCTACTGGAGAATTCGATAAACTTTCCAGCTTATCAATGCAATAACCGATTGCTTTTCCCTTCACTTCCTTGCCTTTTTCTTTTCGATATTCCAGATAAGAAAAGAACATACTATTCACCACAGGATCATCAAAATAGGAAGGAATTTCCTCTATCTCTGGTTCTCCCTCTTTCTTTGGCTTCTTCTCTTCCTTTTCACTGTTCTCTATCTCTGGGTTACCAGAAATTTCTGTGGTGTTACCTTCCGTTACAGTTGCATTACATTGTAACGTTGCCTGCTCTTTTTCCTTTAGGAGCTTTTGATTCGCCCTATGATTTCTGACTCTCGATGCTGAAGCGCTCTCACTGCCAACCATGTCCTCCAAGTACAATAACTGTAACGATTGATCGTCCAAGAATACAGCCGCATGATATTGGCACAAAGCAGATATCCCTCTGAACGATAAAATTATCCCTCTCGTCAAGAACCGCTACGACCCAAACAAGAAATACCTGATTAATAACAAGTTTGGAAATCATTACACCTACGGAACCTATATGAACGGGAATTTTAATACGTGCATGGGAAAACTCAAAATGAAACATCTGCCCCACAATGGCAGACACACCTTTGCTTCACTTATGGACAACGCCGGAGCAAATGACGTATGTATCAAATTGATTATGGGACACAGTATGAAGAACGACACCACCAAGGGAACATACACCCATAAGACTTTAGAAGAACTTCTTACAGAAGTGAACAAGATTTAAAATAATAAATCAAGACTGATTGCTGGATACACTTATGATGTTTCTTATGATAAACATTACACTCATATTCAGCCTGAAGCATCTTGAAAAGCAACGGATGAAATGCTTAAAAAACATCCAGAACCAGTAAAATTGAGTGTACACCACCTGTATATCACTTGTGTACCACGTGTATATAACGACCTCAAAACAACGTAAATTATCTTCTATTTATGAATATTCTGACAATTCACATGTCTTTCAATACATAAAGAAAAGTCCCATAAACGCTGGGTTTACAGGACTTCTCCATATCATCTTTATCTTAGAAATTCTTAATTAAACAATACCCTGTGCTGTCATAGCATCTGCAACCTTCAGGAAACCTGCTATATTGGCACCTGCTACATAGTTGCCATCAAGGCCATACTTCTTAGCTGCATCATCCAGATTGTGGAAGATATTAACCATGATTCCCTTCAGCTTGCTGTCAACTTCCTCGAATGTCCAGGAAAGTCTCTCGGAGTTCTGGCTCATTTCAAGTGCAGAAGTAGCAACACCACCGGCATTAGAAGCCTTACCAGGTGCAAACAGAACACCATTCTTCTGGAGATATTCAGTAGCTTCAATTGTTGTAGGCATATTAGCACCTTCAGCTACTGCGAAGCATCCGTTAGCAACCAGTGTCTTGGCATCCTCAAGAGACAGCTCGTTCTGTGTTGCACAGGGAAGTGCGATATCAACCTTAACACTCCACTGATTGGTTCCTTCAGCCTTCTTATCATGATACTCTGCACTCTTTCTTGCTGCAGCGTACTCTGTCAGTCTTGCTCTCTTCACTTCCTTGATTTCCTTCAGAAGTGCTACATCGATTCCTTCGGGATCATAGATCCATCCGGTAGAATCAGAACAGGTAACAACCTTTGCACCAAGCTGCTCTGCCTTCTGGATTGCGTAGATTGCTACGTTACCAGCTCCGGATACAGCAACGGTCTTGCCTGCGATATCCTTGCCGTTTGACTTTAACATCTCTTCTGTGAAATATAACAGACCATAACCTGTTGCCTCTGTTCTTGCAAGAGATCCACCATAACTTAAGCCCTTACCGGTAAGAACACCTTCATAAAGACCTTTGATTCTCTTGTACTGTCCATACATATATCCGATCTCTCTTGCTCCGGTTCCAATATCACCGGCAGGAACATCGGTATCTGCTCCAATGTGTCTGTAAAGCTCTGTCATAAAGCTCTGGCAGAATGCCATGATCTCTCTGTCAGATTTACCCTTGGGATCAAAGTCAGATCCACCCTTGCCGCCGCCAATAGGAAGTCCGGTAAGAGAGTTCTTAAAGATCTGCTCAAAGCCAAGGAACTTGATAATACCAAGGTTTACACTGGGATGCAGTCTTAAACCGCCCTTGTAAGGTCCGATAGCACTGTTAAACTGTACACGAAACGCATTGTTTACATGAACCTGTCCCTTGTCATCAACCCAGGGAACTCTGAAAAGGATCTGTCTTTCAGGAGTTACAAGTCTCTCCAGTAAAGCATCCTTTCTGTATGCTTCCTCATTTGCTTCAATAACAACTCTAAGAGATTCCAAAACCTCTTTTACCGCCTGGTGAAACTCAGGCTGGGCAGGGTTCTTTTCCACTACCATCTGAAATACTTCATCAACATATGACATTGTAATATGTCCTCCTTTTGTGTATGTTTGTACTTCTGATTACTTTTTTTGTATTATATATCATGTCAAAAAAAAGTACAATACACTTTATGCAATTAAATCGGAAAAGTTTTTTCGTACTTTTTTTAGTAAAAAAACTGACTGTTTTCTTTTCTTCTACAGGTAAACTTTCAGACTCTGGATACATTTTTCTTCAAAATCCATCAGTTCCTTAGCTACTTCTACTGACTCTTTTCCCGCATTTTTATGATGGTTCATGATCTTCCACATATCCGTAAGTCCCCGGTTATTCCCTTTTATCATCAGCTCCGCAATATGGCTTGTACTGTCATTCAGCATGGTATTTCCTGTAATCGCACTTTTCAGCATCAGTTCCTGGAAACCACTGCTCTGATAGCTTTTTACCTGCTCCTTCATCAGGCATTTTGTAGCCTCCTGATAAAGAGACTGGTATCCCATCTCCTGCTGTCTGACAACCATGGCCAGATCATTGTCATAAATCTTATTTCCGATCATGGATGCCGCCTGCATAGCCATCTGTGTATTCTTCTGCACTTCCTGCAATACCCTTGCATCATCTTCGTTCATTCCGTTTTCCTGCCTTCCTTTCACCTTCATTCTGCTCTGCTGAGATCTCGCCTTCACGTTTGGCAACGGAGCGATATTTCCTGTTGAGTAAAAAAAACAGAGTGAAGATATCTTCACTCTGTTTTAGTATTTCCTGTATATCACATTTTATTCCGGACTCTGTAATTCCGCGTCCTGTTCTTCCTGGACAGGACTTTCTCCGCCTGCAGGCTGTTCCGCAGTTTCGCTCTGGCTTTCCGGCTGTTCCACGTTTTCGCTCTGGCTTTCCGGCTGTTCAGCAGCATCCTCTTCAAAAGGATAACGGATTCCCCACTGTTTTCTCAGTTCATCCATGATCCTCATGATACGGATTGTCTCACTGTGAGGCATCTGTACGCATTCCAGTTCTTTATTATCCAAAGCCTTCAGGCAGGCCTCTACCTCATACTCATAACCGCTGATCTGCTTGGGACGCATATAAGCGGCAATCTGCTTATAGGAATCATCATAAACACGGATTGCTTCAAAATTGTTGATATTGTCAATAACAGCGAATCCCTTTGTTCCATAGATCACACCTTTTCTATCACTCAGGGATACAATTGAACTGTTCAACACTGCAACCTTACCATCCGTGTAGCGGATCGTGATACTGTTCTGCTCATCTACACCTGTCTCTGTATAAGTACAGGAGGAATCTATTCCTTCTATGCCCGTACCAAACAGCATGGCTGCCAGATTCAATGGGTAAACACCAACATCCAGAAGTGCACCACCTGCCAGAGACGGCTCTTTCAGCCTAGGCTTATCGCCTACAACATAGCCGAGGTTTGCTGTCAGAGTCTTAAGCTCACCAATAATGCCGCTTCCAAGAACCTCCTGAATCGTAGTTACCATTGGCATATAGCGGATCCACATTGCTTCCGTAATGAATACTTCTTTTTCTCTTGCCAGAGAGATCAGCTCCTGTGCCTGCTGTGCATTTGCTGTAAATGCCTTTTCACACAGTACCGGCTTTCCATTCAGGATACAGAGTCTGGCATTTTCATAATGTTCTGAATGAGGAGTCGCAATATAGATCAGGTCTATTTTCTTATCAGAAACCAGATCTTCATAGGAATCATAAGCCTTCTTACAGCCATACTTTGCCGCAAAGGCATCTGCTTTGACTCTTGTCCGGGATGCTACTGCATACAGCTTCACACCCTTCATCTTTTTAATCGTATCAGCCATAATACCGGCTATATTACCGGTTCCCATAATACCGATATTGTACTTCTCAAACATAAGCATTCTCCTTATTCTACATAATCGGATTTAACAAATGCTGTCTGTCCTTTATACTTGACTTTGGTCCAGCCATCAGCCTGCTTCATGATCAGATCCAGCTTCTCACCAACATACGCGGTGCCAAGGGAATCTGCTGTCGTACTTGCACTGGTACGAACCTTTACATTCTCTTTCACAGTGACTGTTCCCGAGACAGTTCCGGAATCTGCATCAGTACTCTCAGCCTCAGCACTACCGGTATCTACCACTGTCTCCTCTGACACTGTCTCCAGATACTCACTTTTGATATAAGCATCCTTACCATTATACTCAACCTTACTCCAGCCATTTCCCCGCTGTTCAAGAAGTTTGAACTCCTGTCCGACCTGTGCCTTATCAATCTTATCCGCAGTCTCACTGTCTGAGGTACGAATATTTACTACATCCGTAGCCTTGACCATAGTGACTGTTGTCACAATATTGTCGTCTGTGCTGCCAGGTTCTTCTGTTTCTTCTTCCGCAGCTTCTCCCTCTGCTTCTTCTGCTGCATCCGGAGTTTCCTCCTTGGCAAGGATCACACCGACATCTTCATTGATCTTTTCCTTCAGATATGCGACGTACTCATTCAGTTCATCATCTTCTGCAAGGAGGTCATTATACTCCACAACAACCTTATTGTTCAGATCGACCACATCATCCTGAAGTGTTACTTCTTTAATATAGTTCCTTACTGTATCATCGTAGGTACCATCATTGATAAAGTACTGTCCGTCTCCATCCTGGCCAATATAGTATGTCTTCAGCCCCGGAAGCTCCTGATCCACATCTGTAAATTTCACTTCTGAATAGACATAGGCTACATAAGTATTCTCATCAAGTCCCGGCTTCGTATAAACATTCAGGACAGGATAGTCTTCAATATATTTGCTCATCTCCTGTATACGGATCTTTTCAATGTCGTTCAGATAAGTGTTCAGGGATGCGATTGTCTCCACATCTCCTGATGCCTGTGCATCGTAATACGTCTTGATAATATTGTTGATCTCAGGATAGGCATTTTCTTCCAGTTCATAAACCGGTGTACTGAGTCCTTCCACTGAAGCTGATTCTTCCTGACCTGCAATTGCCGCAGCAGCTTCTTCCGCTTCCTTTTTCAGTGCCTCTTTCTGGTTTGCATTAATGGCAACAAATATGGTAATGAGTACACATACAACAAGAACAACCGGCATTACGATCTTAGTATTATCCATGATCCAGTCTTTGACTGCTATGGATTTTTCTTTCAGCATATGCAATTTGTTCTGATTGGATTGTTTCATAGCTTTCCTTTCTTTTATTCAAGGTGATGCAAATGCACCCGACAGGAATCGAACCTGCATTAAAGGCGTCGGAGGCCTTCGTTCTATCCATTAGACTACGGGTGCATAAAAAATAATTATTACAAATTTGTTACATCACCTTGAATATCATATCATAAGAATCCCGTAATGTCTACCCCACCATTTATGAAAAAACTGTGAACCCAGGCTCCTGTCAGCAGAGCTGTTCAATCCGGTCGGTTTCTCTTCTGTAATAATAAATCGAATCCGCCAGGATTTCACAGTCTGCCACACAGTTTTCATTGATCTCTGTCACCATCCGAAGCAGTTCCTGTCTGTTTCGGTCTCCCTGATCCGGCAGAAGCAGAACCTCATGCACAGAGCTTGGCAAAATATAAAGGTTCCTGCCGATCCTTCCGGCAAATTGCTTCAGTACACCTGGATAAAACATACATACAGCTCCCTGCAGTCTCTGACGGTTACTGAGTACAAAGAGTGGAATCCTTACCTGATCCGACTGAAGCTCCTCCCGGAGCTTTTCCTTCTTTTCATCTGCCCAGTTCCTGAAGATCAGTTCCTCGATCGGTTCTATAGACGCCGGATATCTGACAGGTGTATTAACCAATGCCTCTGCAAACAGATCCTTATCCGTAATGCCCCATTTTTCCAGATGCTCATTTTTAACCAAAATAGAAGCCTTTCCATAGAAGGGTGACTGCTGTACGGTATAATAACAGACAAGAGCCAGATTACACACCGGTCTCCAGGGTGTATCCAGCAGAAGCTTCTTATTTTTTTCATAATGGATCAGCCTGACAGAGATCTGTTCCTTCGCCGTTTCAAAATCAAGAAAATCTGACAGATTTACTTCCTCCGGGATCCTGCTCTGATGAAGGATCCTTGCAAGTGCCTCCACAATCTTTGGAACTGCCGTCCCCTCCTTGTAATTTTCATAAAAGTCATTGATATATACAGTAGGTGATGTGTTAAGCCCCTCCTCCTGGACAACGATACCAAGAAGCTCCACGCCATTGTTCTTTTTTACTACTGTAGTTGTGATCTGAAACCTCTCTCCCATTGTTTTCTTCAGTTCCCTGACAACTGTTTCTGCAAATACATTAAAATTCATAGATGTGTTTTCCATAAGATACCTCTTTCTTAGATGTGTTTTTAGAATATTGCTGATTTTATTTCTGCACACGCAAAAAAAGACAATGAATCAAAGTTCATTGTCTTTCAGGCTTATCATTGTCTCGTGGTACGTCTTATACTCTGGATAAATACTCTCCAGTTCTGGTGTCGATCTTAATCTTGTCACCAAGTTCAACGAATAAAGGAACGTTAACGGTTGCTCCTGTCTCTACAGTAGCAGGCTTGGAAGCACCAGTTGCTGTATCACCCTTGAATCCGGGCTCTGTATCTGTGATCTCAAGCTCAACAAACAGCGGAGGCTCAATAGCGAATACGCTGCCATTGTGGGAACATACCTTAACCATTTCGTTCTCTTTTACAAACTTCAGGGCATCGCCAACTGTATCAGCGTCCAGTGCGATCTGCTCATAGGTTTCCACATCCATAAAGTTATACAGGTCTCCGTCTGAATACAGATACTGCATATCTTTTCTATCGATTCGTGCCTGAGGACACTTTTCAGTAGGTCTGAAAGTCTTCTCTACTACGCCGCCACTCTTGATATTCTTCAGCTTAGTTCTTACAAATGCAGCTCCTTTACCGGGCTTTACATGCTGGAACTCAATAATCTGGTAAACATTATTATCTAACTCAATCGTAATACCATTTCTGAAATCACCTGCAGAAATCATTAAAATATTCCTCCTAAAATTCTCACGTTATAATTCTTATTAAGTTTAATATAAATACCGATAATTTTCAACTGTTTTCTGCTACTAATTACAAAAAACTACTTTCCCTGTCTTTCCAGCAGGAAATCTACTGCCTCCAGATAACCCAAAAGACCATGTCCGTAGATCTGTTTATCACATGCCGGCGCTGTTACGGAAACCTTACGGAACTCCTCTCTGTTTGTGATATCGGAAATATGGATCTCCACCTTTGGCATAGTCACGCTGGCAAGGGCATCATGGATCGCATAGCTGTAATGAGTATAGGCTCCCGGATTGATCACGATCCCTTCTGTTCCGTCAAAGTAGGCATCCTGAATCCTGTCAATGATGGCACCTTCATGGTTACTCTGGAATACCTCTATGGTGCAGCCTGTCTCTTCTCCCTTTTTGGCGATCATCTGCAGCAGATAATCATAATCCTGCGTTCCATAGATATTCTTCTCACGAATGCCTAGAAAATTCAGGTTTGGCCCGTTAATAATCAAGATTTTCATTTTTCTTCCCTGTCCTTTCCATTCCATCTCTCTTCCCCCTGAAGCCTGCATATCTCATCAATGATCTCACCAAAATTCTTTTCTCCCACATCGATCACATGATCTGCACATGCCTCATATAATGGTGCTCTCTGTTCCAGCAGTGCCCTGATCTTCCCCTTCGGATCTTCTCCCTGCAAAAGGGGTCTTGTAGTATCATACTTCAGTCTCTCATACACAATTTCCGGTGTGATCCTGAGATAATAAATACTCCCAAGTTCTGCAAGCAGTCTGGCATTCTCTTCCCGGAGCGGCAGTCCCCCGCCAGTAGCGATGATCCTGTTATCCTCTGTCCGGATCAGCTCCCTGATACAATCCGTTTCCATTTTTCGGAAGCAGGCTTCTCCTTTACTGGCAAACAGTTCGGAAATACTCATTTTCTGTTTTTTCTCAATCCATTTATCTGTATCGATCAGTGTTCTCCTGAGTGCATAGGAAAGCCGGATCCCCGTGCTTGTCTTGCCACATCCCATAAACCCGATCAGTATAATATTATTTTTCATCCGTCTCTATCCTTTGACTTTTTCCTGCAGCAGAGCGGACACCTTACGGATCACATTCTCTGGTACTTTGGTATCCAGAAACAGTTCATAGGCAATGATCCCCTGATACAAAAGCATCCGGATACCGCAATAAGCCTCTCCACCAGCTTCCTTCACAAGCTTCATAAATCTGGTTTCCTCAGGCTTATAGATCAGATCATAGGCTTTGCTGATATGCTGGTAAAAAGCCGGATCCAGGATCACGGCATCCTCCGTATTGGGATACAGCCCGGCACTGGTCCCCTGGATGGCTGTCATCTTTTCTTCCGGCAGCTTCTCATACTCTGAAAGCGCCATTGGAAGAATACAGTCTCTTTCATAAGCCCTGTTCACTTCCTCTGCAAGAACTGCTGCCTTTTCATAGGAGCGGTTTAAAAGATATACTCTCTTTGCCCCTTTCTCTGCGCAGAGAAAAGCGGCTGCCCTGGCCGCACCACCTGCCCCAAGAAGGATCATATCCTCTGCTTCAAAGGCAATGCCTTCCTCCTCCATCGCACGGTATAAGCCCATCATATCTGTATTGTAACCCCGGAATCCGTTTTCTGTTCTGACAAGGGTATTCACGGCACCGATCTTCTCTGCCAGTCCTTCTACGCAGTCAAGACAGGGGATCACCGCCTGCTTATAGGGTACTGTCACATTCAGTCCCAGTACATTCAGACTGTAAGCACCTGCAATGGCCTTCTGCAGATTTCCCTGTTCCACATGGAACGGCACGTAGACTAGATTGTCATGCATCTCTTCTGCCACCGTATTATGGATCACCGGTGAAAGGGTATGTTCCACCGGATTTCCAATCAGTCCGCAAAGTCTTGTATATCCGTTAATTTCCATATCTTATCTCCCATTCCCATGAACCAGAAATTCTGTACCTTCTTTTCTGCATTTTTTCTTATAGAAATACAGGACAATCCATTCCAGCCGCCGTTTCAGAATGATCTGGATCTCTTCCTTCTTATCAATGGGTCTTGTCAGAATGGAAAAAATCCCCACCCTTCTGGCACCCCATACATCCGTAAAAAGCTGATCTCCGACAAACAGGGTTGTACCTCTGTCTGTTCCCATCTTTGACATTGCTTCCTCATAGCCTCTTTTCGCCGGCTTTCCTGCCTTAAAAATATAGGAGACATGGACTTTGTCATTAAACATTTTCACTCTGGGCTCTTTATTATTGGAAAGGAGCATGATCTGAAAGCCTGTCTTCTTAAGACGCTCCATCAGGGCAATGCTTCTTTCATCTGCCGGTGCCCCATGCTCCACCAGCGTATTGTCAATATCAAAAATAATCCCCCGGAATCCTCTCCGATAATATTCTTCATAATCAATTCCATAAGCCGAATCCATATACAGATCCGGATAAAAAGTCTGCAGCATACGATTCCTCATTTCTCTCTCTGATGAGTATAACAAAACACCCTGCACTTGTGCAAGGTGTTGTTTATGCTGCCTGTATAAAACAGTCCCCCCTATATTTCCCGGACTGTCTATTTACGGATTACCATGCCATCTTCCGGATTTACCGAAATGGTGCTTCCTACAAAGTACTGGTAGTCCTGCAAAATGGAATCCTTCTTCATATCAGAGATCGCTTTCTGCATATCCAGATTCATCAGACTGCTCTCACTGCCCAGATAATCGAAGGTTTCTTCCTTATGGAAGGTCATCGAGATTTCGGAAGGATTCACAGAGGTTCTCTTCTGTAATGCACTCTCCTCAGCCGCACTCTGCTGTATCTGTCCACCTGTGGGCTGCTCCTCTGCTGCATTTCCTGACTTGGTACTGCCAGGTACTGTTTCCTGCTGTGCTTCTATCTTCTGCGGAGTAACTGCGGAGGCTTCCGGTATCCGGTAATAAGCTGATATATTATTGTAGCCTGACATCAGACTGATCGCCATCGCTTTACTCCTTTCTGTCAACATTATTTCTGATTATATCATATATATCGGTCCATGAAAACAAAAAATTAACATCGTTTTCATCGTTTTCACATTTCGTATATTTTCGAAGTGCGGCCTCCTACACCAGGATCCCGGCTGCCTTAAGGAGCCTGCCTGTATAGGGGTCTTTATGATGGAAGTAGACCTCCTCCACATCCCCGCTCTCCCTGATCTGTCCCTGCTGCATGATCAGCACATGGTCACACATCTCATATACTACTCTCAGATCATGGGAAATAAAAAGAATAGACAGATTCATTTCCTTCTGGATTTCCTTTAAAAGTGCAAGGATCTGTGCCTGTATTGTAACGTCCAGTGCTGATACCGGTTCATCGGCGATCAGAAGCTCCGGCTCCAGCATCAGTGCTGCAGCAATCGCAATCCTCTGCCTCTGTCCACCGGAAAGCTCTCTTGGATAATGCTCCAGAATCTTTTCTTCCAGTCCTACCCGCTCCAGCATGGTCTTTACCTTTAGCGCTCTCTCTTCTTTTGACAGTCCACCCTTCAGACGCAGCGGCTCCTCCAGAATCCATGCAATCCTTTTTGATGGATTTAAGGATCCGTAGGGATCCTGAAATACCATCTGAGGCTGCATGGTATTTCTTATGATCGTCCCTTCATAGGGAATCATCTGCAGAATACTTCTGGCAAGAGTCGTCTTGCCGCTTCCGCTCTCTCCCACAAGGCCAAGAATCTCTCCCCGTTTCATGGCAAAGGAAACATCCTTCAGCACCTGTATGCTTTTTTTCTTTTCAAAGGGAGTTTTCCGGCTCACAGGATAAAACACCTGCAGATCCGTAATCTCCAGAATATTCTCTGTCATCATGAATCCTTTTCTGTCTTTCTGATAACCCTTGGAATCGCTGCGATCAGCTTCTTCGTATATTCTTCCTTCGGATGATAAAAAATCTCATCCACAGGTCCGCTCTCTACCACATAGCCTCTCCTCATCACCAGCACCCGTTCACATAGCTGACGCACCAGGCTTAAGTCATGAGAGATAAAAAGAATAGCTGTCTTCTTTTCCCGATTGATCCTTTTCAGCAGCGCTACGATCTGCTCCTGGATCGTCACATCCAGTGCTGTCGTCGGTTCATCGGCGATCAGGAGCTTCGGATCACAGATCATGGCCGCTGCGATCATGACACGCTGGCGCATACCTCCGGAGAGCTCGTATGGATACTGCTCATACACCTGCTGCGGATTATGCAGTTCCACCTTTTCCAGCATTTCTATAGCACGCTTTTTCCGTTCTTCCTTTGAAAGCTCCGTGTGCAGACGGAGAGCCTCTTCTACCTGCCAGCCGATCTTTTTCACAGGATTTAAAGAGGTCATCGGCTCTTGGAATATCATACCGATCTCATTTCCCTGGAACTTACGCAGTGTTTTACGGTCACAGTCAAGGAGATTCACTCCCTCAAACAGAATCTCTCCTCTTTTTTTCATGTCCTTCCTGCTCAGAAGCCCTGCGATTGCCAGCGCACTCATAGATTTTCCGGAGCCGGATTCTCCTACCAGTCCAACGATCTCCCCCTCATGCAAGGTAAGGTCAAAATCGTAGACCACAGTCTCCGGTCTCTCATGGTCAAAAAACTCTATATTCAGATCTGTAACTCTTATCATTTCCTTACTCATTTTTAAGCCCATCCGACAATAAACCAAATCCAAGCACCAGCAGTATGATCGTCAGTCCGGGGAACAGCGCATACATGGGTACACTGAACAGAAATGACTGTGCCTCAGAAAGCATTCTTCCAAGACTGGCATCCGGTGGCTGTACACCGATCCCAAGGAAGCTCATTCCCGCTTCTGCCAGAACAGCATTGTTAAAGCCGATCATAATGGCTGACAGCAGCACTGTCATGGTATTTGGCAGGATATGTACAAACATGATCCTGAAGTCCCCTGCTCCCTGGAGCTTTGCGCTTTTCACATAATCCATGTTTTTATTCCGGATAAATTCACTCCGCACGATCCTGGCAAAGCTTGGTACAAAGGCAATGCCAAGTGCGATGATCACATGATACTTGCCGCTGCCAAGAAGGCTGATAAACAAAAGGGCAAGCAGGATACTGGGAAAAGCAAACACTGCATCATTGATCCGCATCAGCACTTCATCCAGGATGCCGCCATAATATCCGGTCAGCGCCCCGATCAGAATACCGAAAGTGACACCGATCAGTACAGTTCCCGCAGCCACGATCAGAGTCGTTCTGCTCCCGGAGAGCACCCTTGAGAAAATATCCCTTCCAAAATTGTCACAGCCCATCAGATGCTTCACCGATATGCCAGCAAACTTGGCAGAAGGATCCATGGTATTGGGATTATAAGGAGTATAAAAGCATCCCATCAGGATCATAAACAGCATGATCCCTGTCAGAATACTGCCCGCAATGAAATTCTTGTTTTTTCTGATCTTTTTCCAGTTCATCCTTTTCTCCCCGGATCATTCCACTGATATTCTGGGATCTACCAGACCATAGATCACGTCCACCACCATATTGACTACAAGCACCAGCGCGGCAATACACACGATTACCGCCATCACCACCGGATAATCCCTGTTAGAGATAGACGTCAGAAGAATCCTTCCAAGCCCAGGGATCCCAAAAACCTGTTCAATGATAATGCTGCCTGCGATCATATCAGAAAATGCCATCCCAAGAAAGGTGATCACCGGGATCATGGCATTCTTCAGTACGTGACGGTACAGGACGCTCCGTTTACTGTTTCCTCTGCTATAAGCTGTCCGCACATAATCAAGCTTCATTTCCGAGATCACAGAGCTCCTAAGAAGCTTGACCGCCATGGCTGCCTTTGGCAGTGCTATGGCAAGAGAAGGAAAGAACAGATATCCCACGAACTTTCCTATATTTATCTGATAGGAAACATAACCACCCGGTGTAAACAGCCGGAAGATCATTCCAAACACAAAGGTGATCAGGATCCCGGCAAAGAAAGGCGGTACTGCCATAATGATCTGATTGACCACGGTAATGATCCGGTCTGTCATTCCTCCCTCGTGCTTTGCCGCATACAGGCCTACAGGAATGGAGATCAGTATCATCCATACAAAAGCCATCAGTGTCATGGTAATGGTAACCGGCAGCTTATCCAGGATCATTTCGCTGACCGGCATCCGGTAGCTGTAAGAGGTGCCCATATCTCCCTTCAGGAAACCGGCAGCCCATCTGCCATACTGTACAAGCACCGGGTCATTCAATCCAAGCTCCTCCCGCAGTGCCTCTGCCCTCTCCGGTGTTGCCTGGGTGCCCAGCATGGAGGTCACCGGATCTCCCGATATCATATGAAAAGCAAGAAAGACAAAGAGCGTGACTGCAAACAGGGTTACGCACATCGTCAAAATCTTTTTGCCTGCATATCTCATCTCTTTGTCCTCCTATCGTCAGATTACTGGCTGACAAGCTTCAGTTTTGCTATATCCTGAACATACAGGGGATAGAACTCATATCCTGTATAGTTCTTATTTAATGCTACAAACTCCGGCAGATCCTGAATATAAACATTTGCTGCATCTGTAGCAAGAATTGTTTCGCATTCCTTGTAATACTTTGTTTTCTCTGCATCATCCGTGCTGGCAAGTGCATTTGCAAAAGCCTTATCATAGTCTGCATTGTTATAGTTGATAAAGTTGTTGGATGCCGTACTGGTAAATCTCTGCAAAAGGGCTGCTCCTGTAAGACTTGATGCATCTACGCCAACAACCGTGGATTCAAAGTTTCTGTCTGTATAAACATCACTCAGCCAGCTGTCCCACTCTACAAGCTGGATATTGGCAGTCACACCGATATTGGCAAACTGCTCTACCAGAACCTGTGCGGTATCTATATGGGGCTGGTAGTTGGAAGGTACTGTAATCGTAAAGGAAAAGCCATCCGGATAACCGGCTTCTGTAAGCAGCTCCTTTGCCTTATCAAAATTCTGCTGATACGTATCATTCAGTTCTTCCATATAGTACTTTCCAAACGCCGGAAACATGGAGCTTCCCAGCTCGGTTCCCTTACCGTCTGAAATGATATCCATGATCTCCTGCGGATTTACTGCATAGCTGAGAGCCTGTCTGACCCTTACATCATCAAAGGGCGCTACAGCATTGTTCAGGTAAAGAGCCTGCACCAGATTCATCGTCCCTTCCAGTACATCAAACTTGTCAGAAAGCTCTGCTGCCTGGGTTGCTGTCACTCTTGCGAACATATCAATAGATCCGCCCTCCAGATTCATGACAATGGAATCGGCATTGGCACAGATCTTAAAGGTTACATTCTCAATATTAGCCTTTTCTCCCCAATAATCATCAAACCTCTCTACTACAAAGTTCTCCTGGGGTGAACGGGATACATATTTGTAAGGTCCTGTTCCGATGGGATTGGTATCCGGATTCTCATTGGCCTTTGGAATGATTGCTGTCGTCATATAAGCCAGAAATTCTGTGTCTGCTTCCTGCAGTGTTACAACTACGGTATGATCATCTGCGATCGTCACGCTCTCAATATTGGAAAACGCCGGTACCAGAGGTCCTCCGTTACTGGTATCGGCGCATTTGTCAAGTGAAAACTTTACATCCTCTGCCGTAACCAGGCTTCCGTCGTGAAACTTTATTCCGTCTCTTAATGTGAAGGTATATACCTTCCCGCCTTCTGATTCTTCATAGGCGCTTGCCACTGCAGGGATTAAATCACCATCACTGGTCGGCTTAACCAATCCTTCAAACAGATTGAATAATACCTCTTTAGTTCCTGCCGCCACTGCCTTGTGGGGGTCAAGACTATCCTCCAGATCCTGGGGGATTCCGATGGTAATCTGAGAAGAACTCTCCCCTTCCTTGTCACCTGCGCATCCGCCCAGTGCAACAGCAAGCGTGGTAAGCATGAAGACCAGAAGCCATTTTACTGCTCCTTTTTTCATGTTTCTGATTCCTTTCTCATTCTTGTTATGAAATTTTGCATTCTGTTTAAATGCCTCGCTTATTGTATATGATTCTTTTTAAAAAAGCAATCCTTTTTTCAGGACTGCTTTCTTTTTATGGGAAAACGGCTTTCCCCGTTCCTTATCTCTGTTTTTTCTCTCTGTTTTCTTTATTTCAGTACCTTCTTCAGTTCGTCCATAAAGGTATTGATATCCTTGAACTCCCGGTATACAGAAGCAAATCTGACATAGGCTACAGCTTCCAGATTCTTCAGCTTATCCATGACAAGTTCTCCGATCACACGGCTTGGGATCTCTTTCTCTTCCCTGTTAAAAATCTCTGTCTCTACTTCATCCACGAGCTGGTTGATCTGATTGATGCTGATTGGTCTCTTATGGCAGGCTCGAAGAACGCCTGCTTCGATCTTGGATCTGTCATATGGCTCCCTGTTCTCATCCTTCTTGATCACGATCAGGGGAATCGTCTCTATCTTCTCATAGGTGGTAAAGCGTTTACCACATTCATCACACACTCTTCTTCGTCTGATGGAATTGTTATCCTCTGCCGGTCTTGAATCAATGACTCTTGTATTTTCATGGCTGCAATAGGGACATTTCATAGGCTTTCTCCTGTTCTGGTTCTTTGAGAATATTATATTCCGCACAGAAAAGCATGTCAACCGCAGACATCTACAATAATAATATCAGGTCCGATCTGTTTGATATCCTTGTAGGGAATACAGTAATCCGGTTCCGATTTCAGAAGATTACAGAATTTATTATTTCCCGGTACCGTGACACTGCATATCCTTCCGCTGCATTCATCAAACTCAAGATCTCCGATCCTGCCAAGCTTCCTGCAGTCCCTTAAATTGATCACGTCCTTACATTTCAGTTCTGAATAACGCATCTTTTCCTGCCTCTTCCTCTTTTTATTATTTTATGCAGACAGACAAATCTGGAAATCCTTTTTCTGCATGAATATTTTCCTGGTCTTTTGAGAATGATTACAAGTATCTAGTAAACAGGAGGATTCTTTATGGCACAGGGAAAAGTTGAAATCTGCGGGGTAAATACGGCAAGACTCCCCCTGCTGAAGACAGCAGAAAAAGAGGCTCTTTTTAAAAAAATCACGCAGGGGGACACCTCTGCCAGGGAAAAATATATCGAAGGGAACCTGCGTCTTGTCCTCAGCGTGATCAAGCGTTTTTCATCCAGCAGCGAAAATGCGGATGACCTGTTCCAGATCGGCTGTATCGGTCTGATCAAGGCCATTGATAACTTTGATGTTTCCCTGAATGTCAAATTCAGCACATATGCCGTACCCATGATCATCGGAGAGATCCGGCGTTTTCTCCGTGACAACAATTGTATCCGGGTCAGCCGCTCCCTGAAGGATACAGCCTACAAAGCCATTTATGCAAAGGAAATGCTGTTAAAGAAAAATATGAAGGATCCTACTCTCAGTGAAATTGCGGAAGAAATCGGCATCTCTAAGGAAGATATTGTCTATGCCCTGGATGCCATCCAGAATCCAATGAGCCTGTACGAGCCTGTTTTTACCGATGGCGGGGATACCCTTTATGTCATGGATCAGATCAGTGACAAGAAGAATAAAGAAGAGAACTGGGTGGAACATCTTTCCTTAAGTGAAGCTATGAAGCATCTGAATAAACGGGAAAATGAGATCATCTCCCTGCGTTTCTTTGAAGGAAAAACCCAGATGGAAGTGGCCGGCATGATCGGCATTTCTCAGGCGCAGGTGAGCCGCCTTGAGAAAAATGCCTTAAAGACCATGAAAAACTATCTGACAGCCTGAATCAGTTCCTTTTTCAGACGCTTCATAATTTTCTTCTCCAGCCTGGAAATATAAGACTGGGAAATGCCAAGCATTTCAGCCACCTCCTTCTGGGTCAGCTCCTTCCCGGAAGGATCGCTTAAGCCAAACCTTAAATTAATGATCGTCTTTTCCCTGTCAGACAGCTTATCTACCGCTTTCAATAAAAGCTTTCGCTCCACCTCTGTTTCAATATCCCGGTAGATCACATCCTCATCTGTTCCAAGAATATCTGACAAAAGCAGTTCATTCCCATCCCAGTCCACATTCAGGGGCTCATCAATCGAAACCTCCAGCTTCGTCTTATTGTTTCTCCGGAGGTACATCAGAATCTCATTTTCAATACATCTTGACGCGTAGGTTGCCAGTTTGATATTTTTCTGCGGATTAAACGTATTGATGGATTTGATCAGGCCGATCGTACCAATAGAGATCAGATCCTCCACACCCACCCCGGTATTATCAAACTTCTTTGCAATATAAACAACAAGTCTTAAATTATGCTCGATCAGAATTGATTTGGCTTCATCCTCATACTCCGTGCCAAGGTCACTGATCACTGCATTCTCCTTATCCGCCTCAAGAGGCGGTGGCAGCACCTCACTTCCTCCGATATAGTGTACATCTCCCTGCCTTCCTGTAAGAAATCCTGCTTCTCTCCGATATATCTTAAACTGGAATCTTCCTGGCATTGCAACCTTAAAAACCATAACTGCTCCTCCTATAAAAACCACTGCTGTGGCAGAATCATCTGATATTTCTTCCTTCCGGACACACGCTCTCTGCACACGGCAATCATCACCTGCTTAAGGCGTCTTCTGCCCGTTTCCTCCTCCAGCTGTATTTCTTCTATTTCATAGGCATCCAGCATTCCTCTTTCTGTTCCTATACTGTGAAAGGGAATGATCCTGTATTTCTCAGGTCTTTTGCAGTGGCTCATTTTTTCAAAGCACACCTCATCCAGTACTGCCACCGGCTTTCTGCTGACGGGCTCAATCAGCCCGTTCCCGGTATCGATCAGTCCTGTTATGGCGAAATTCCCGTCATCCCCGGGAAGCCATACCCTGCAGAAATGTGTCTGCATTTTTCTCTGCTTCCAGTCCTGCAAAAAAACCGCAAGTCCATATATTGCCATGCCCGAAAGCATAAGCAGATCTCCCTGGACTCTTATGCTGTTTTCCAGGAGAAGACGCTTTACAAGCAGCATGCCCCCACCCATGAAAAATGCAAAGGTGAAATAAAGCAGCATCCCTGTAAGCAGTTCTTTTCCTTTCTGAAAAGGTGCTGTGATCTTCAGCATGAGCAGTGCTGTGATCACTTTTACAAAGATCCCGGAAAGCAGGCTTCCTGGCAGGCACAGGGTAATACAGTACATCCCTGCTCCTGCCGCTGCCCCGCCCATGACCCGAAAAAAAGTGGTAGATTTCCTAAGGGTCTTAAGGATCAGTCTCAGGATCAGAAAATCAGGCACCAGATTATGTAGAAAGATACTGTCAAGATACAGAACTTTTTGCAAGTGTCACCTCTCTTTCCATGGCACTTCATCATTATAATCATTCTGAAGTCCGGATTTTGTCAAAATCCGGACTTCACTCCCATAACTCATCGCAAAAAGAGCCGGGAAACATGTCCGTTTCTGCAAACGGTACACATTCTCCGGCTCCTTTATTCCTTTCCGCGATCACATACTGTAAAAGCTTCCAGCTGCCTTCACAAGCATTCTGATATCCTTCGTTCCTGCTGTTTCCACGCTGGAATGCATGGCAAGCTGTGCCAGCCCGATATCCACACAGGGAATGGAAACCTGTCCTGCAGAAATATTGCCAAGAGTAGAGCCACCGGCAATATCAGAACGGTTACAGTATACACTGACAGGCACATCGGCATCCCGGCATACCCTTCTCATGACAGCCTCCGAATATGCATCCGTGGTATATTTCTGCCCTCCATGATACTTGATCACAATGCCTCCATTCAGATATGGCCTGTTTCCCGGATCTGCCTTTTCCGGGTGAGCCGGATGCATGGCATGGGCATTGTCTGCAGAGATCATGAAGCTGTCGGCAAGAAGCTGCAGATAAGTGCTTTCAGAAGGATCATACTCTTCACTGATCCGCCGCAGGGTATCCCTCAGAAATGTAGAAGCTGCACCCTGCTTGGTAAGGCTTCCCACCTCCTCATTATCAAAAAGGGCATAAACATTTATATACTCCTTACTATCACCCTTCAGAAACCCCTTAAGGCTTCCATATGCACAGGCAAGATCATCCAGTCTTGGAGAAATGATCAGTTCTTTCGAAGCTCCTGCAAGTCTTCCTTTTTCCCTGACATATAAGAACAATTCCTTCCCAAGAATATCTTCCCTCTTCACGCCGGCATACTGTGCCACCTTGTCCATCAGGATATCGCCAGCCTTCTTTTCCTTTCCTTCCTCTACGGCAAGAAGCGGCTGCAGATCAGTCTGGGGATTATAGGTCAGCTTGTCATTCATGCCACGGTTCATATGAATAGCCACATTGGGGATCACAAGCAGATCCTCATCCACATTCACTGTTTTGGAAAGAAGCTGATCCCCTTTCTGATAGACGATCCTTCCAGCTACAGAAAGACACCTGTCTAACCACGTGGCATGGATCATGCCTCCATATGGCTCCACATTCAGTCTGACATAACCGCCCTCCATCTTCATCTCCCCTTCACATTTTACCTTAAAGGTGGGAGAATCACTGTGAGATGCCATAATGTGGAAGCCCTTTGGTTTCCCCTCCGGCAGGGTAAATGCTATCAGAGAGGAACCATTCCGCTTCACATAATACCGGTTTTGTTCCGGATCCTTTCTTAATCTTTCTGTAAGACCATAGCCTTCCTTTTCCGAAAGTCCGACAAAGCCTTTCTTCTGCAGGCGCTTCTCTACATTTTCTACAGCATGGAAACAGCTCATGCTCTCTTCTATAAAGGTAAGGCACTCCTGTGCCTCTTTTAATTCTTCCTCATTCATACTCTTTCTCCCATAATAATTGATAAGAGCTGTATATCTGATGATATACAGCTCCTGTGCTTACTTATCTCTTTTATTTCTTCTGCAGGAATCCTGGAATATCTAACGGCTTGTTCTCTACCTTGCTTCTGATATCACCGGGATTGATGATTCCCTGTGCCGGCTTTCTTACAGGTGTCTGTACCTGTCCCTGCATGGGATTCTCAGCCGGAGCTGTGAAAGGTCTGCTCTTTAGATTCACATTCGGGGTAACCGGCTTCACATATTTATTTGCGTAGGTTCCCATATTGGACATTGTCTTGTTATTAGGCAGTGTCTCATCAACCAGACCAGTCGCAATAACAGTAACCTTGCAGGAATCTGTCTTGCTTGCATCATACATGGCACCAAAGATAATATTTACATCATCTCCTGCAAGCTCCTGAACATAGCTTGCTGCATCGGATGCATCTGCCAAGGTAATATCTCCGGATACATTAATGATCACATGGGTAGCACCGGAAATAGTTGTCTCAAGCAGCGGGCTCTCTACTGCCATCTTGACAGCTTCGCTTGCCTTATCATCTCCCTTGCCTTCACCAATACCGATGTGGGCAATACCCTTGTCCTTCATAACTGTCTGCACATCCGCAAAGTCCAGATTGATAACAGCAGGAACATTGATCAGGTCTGTAATACCCTGCACTGCCTGCTGAAGCACCTCATCTGCCTTCTTAAGGGCATCCGGCATGGTTGTCCGTCTGTCTACGATCTCAAGAAGCTTGTCATTGGGAATGATGATCAGCGTATCTACATTATCTTTAATTCTCTCAATACCACTTATGGCATTGACCATACGTGCCTTTGCTTCAAAACGGAAGGGCTTGGTAACAACGCCTACAGTAAGGATACCCATATCCTTGGCAAGCTTGGCCACTACCGGTGCTGCACCGGTTCCGGTTCCGCCTCCCATACCACAGGTTACAAATACCATATCTGCACCCTTCAGTGCTGCGGATATCTCTTCGCTGCTCTCCTCAGCTGCCTTCTCACCGATCTCAGGCTTGGCTCCTGCACCAAGTCCTTTGGTCAGCTTCTCGCCGATCTGCAGGAGCTTTGGTGCCTTGCAAAGCTGTAAGGCCTGCTTATCGGTGTTGATCCCGATAAATTCTACTCCTGTAATATTCTCTTCTACCATTCTATTAACAGCATTATTGCCTGCACCGCCTACACCGACTACAATAATGCGGGCAGCAGACTCAGCGTCGTTTGTCTTAATCTCCAGCAAGATGCTTCCTCCTTCATCATTCCCTAAAAACTCATATAGATTATCATATAATTTTTCCAGTGATTAATCAACTACTAATTTCAGTTTTCATAAACTTTTTAAAGCCTGTACGTTCTTTTATTCTGTCTGGGAATCCGGCTCAAAAGTTATCGTTTTCGTCTCCTCTGTATAGTTCTCCATACGCAGTGTCCCGCTTTTCCCGGTCAGCTCCGGCAGGATATACTGCAGCTCCATCACCTTTTCCTCCAAATTGCCGCTGTTGCCAAAAGCTGCCTTTACATTTTCAAAATAAAGGGTCAGGGAGTTGTCCGAACCGAAGAAAATCCGGTCTACTATAAGATTATATTTGTTCACAAGCTGGGTTATGCTTAAAATCTCACTGAAAATCTCAGGATTTTCCACAGGAAGTGCCTGATAAAGAACCACATGGTCAAATGTAAGTCCCGTGACCATGGGAATACCCTTTGTTTTTTCAGAAGAGCTTTCCACTACGATCCCATCCTTATCAAAATACAGATATCTGTCCAGATACTCCACATAGCCGGCCAGTGCCTTTTCATAAACTTCTATTTTCACCGTATGAGGATCCAGAACAGAAACGTCCATTTTTTCTACAAACGGAATCCCCTCTATGCTCTTATCCCTGTACTTCAGTGACAGGATCAGGGAATTATTCCCATACCTTCCGCTCATGACCATATCCATGATCTCTTCATTGCTGTAATGGACATTACCCTCCACATAAACATTGGTAACCGTATAATTGGCCGTGATATACCAATAGGCTGCTGCCGTAATGCCGGCAAGCAGGACAAGAACCACAAGCAGAATGATCCCCCATACCGGGAAGCTGCCCTTCTCTCTTTTCCGCTTTTTTAGCTTCTTCCCTGCCTCACCCTCCAGTACACGGAATCTTGGCAGGGACATTGTTGTCATAGGTATATTCGCTTTTTTCTGCTGTTTTCTTTTCTTCGTGACTTTTCCTGCCATAATCCTATCCACACACAATATTGATTCCAAGATCCTGCAGATCTCTGCAGATATCCTCATAGCCTCTTTCTATAAAGTGCCTGCCTGTCACTGTAGTTTCCCCCTGCGCCATGCAGCCTGCGATCACAAGTCCTGCACCGCCCCGCAGCTCTCCTGCATTTACCAGGCATCCCCGCAGATTTTCCACGCCACAGATTCCTGCCATATCACCCTCCGTCCGGATACAGGCTCCCATTTTGCAAAGCTCTCCCGCTATCCGGAAACGGTCTTCAAAGATCTTCTCTTCTATTACACTTTTTCCTTCTGCCTTTGACAGAACTGCCATCAGGGGAGACTGCAGATCTGTGGGAAAGCCAGGATACACTTCTGTCCGGATACAGGAAACCGGCTTTTTCACAGGATCTGTCATCACTGTGATCCCCTCTCTGGTGATCATGACCTCTGCTCCCATTTCCCTGGCAAGCCAGATCACACAGTTCATCTGCATGGCAGGTGCTTCTCTTAAGAAAACATGACCGCCGGCTCCAAGAGTTGCCAGCAGATACGTACCTGCCACGATCCGGTCTGCCGGCACCCGGAAACGGGTTCCATGCAGCTTTCTGCCACCTTCAATCAGGATCACACATCCACCGGCACCCTCGATTATGGCGCCGCTTTTACATAAAAATTGACAAAGCGCAACGATCTCCGGCTCTCTGGCTGCATTCTGCAGTACCGTGATCCCCCTTGCCATAACAGCTGCCAGTATCACATTTTCTGTTGCTCCTACACTTGGGAAAGGAAGCGTGATCACATTCCCTGCGAGGTTCCCGGCTCTTGCTGTAAATGCCCCGTCCTTCTCCTCAATATCCACTCCCATTCTGGTCAGCGCTTTCAAGTGAATATCAATAGGACGTCTTCCTATCACACATCCCCCGGGATATTCCATGGTAACCTCATGGAATCTTCCAAGCATGGCGCCAAGAAGCATCAGGGACGATCGCATCCCCGTAACTGATTCCCCTTCCATCATCTCCTTGGATACGTCTCTTGCATCAATCAAAAGTGTACGATCTGCTCTGCTTACCCGGCAGCCGATCTTCTCAAGGAGTTTCTGCATACGGAATACATCCGATATCCTGGGACAATTTTCAATAATACTGATATCTTCTATTAAAAGTGCGGCTGCCATAACCGGCAATACCGCATTTTTAGATCCCTGTATTTTTGTCTCCCCGAAAAGAGCATTTCCTCCTCTTATATGAACAGCATCCAAATTTCATCCACCCTTTGCAGATTAGACCTATTCTACTATATGCTCTTTTTCAGGAAAAGTGTCTGTACGCCTTTACAGATCCTTCAGCTTGATTCCTTTGCCTACACTCAGGACAAGTCCCATTTCGATCAGAAGGAACAGAACTGAGGAGCCTCCGTAGCTGATAAACGGAAGTGAAATACCGGTATTGGGGATCGTATTGGTAACAACAGCAATATTCAGGATCACCTGGATCGCAATATGTCCCATCACACCAACGACCAGCATCGCACCAAACAAATCCGGCGCATTATTGGCAATGACCATAAATCTCCAGATCAACAGGATAAAAAGCACGATAACAGTCGTTGCCCCAAACAGTCCCAGTTCCTCACAGATAATAGAAAAAATCATATCATTCTGGGCTTCCGGAAGAAAGCCGAGCTTCTGCATACTCTGTCCAAGTCCCTTTCCCCAGATACCCCCTGATCCAATGGCATAAAGTGCCTGCAGGGTCTGGAAGCCCTTGCCATCTGCATAGGCCTCCGGATCTAACCACGCCAGAATACGTCCTCCACGGAAGCTCATGTTATCTGAGCTGGCTGCATTAACGATCAGAAATACCACAAGTGCCGCTGCAGCTGCTCCCGCCAGACCGATCAGGACAAATTTCTTATAATCCGGACTGGACACGAATACCATCAGTACCGCAATCCCGAAAATGATAATCGCAGAACTCAGGTTTTTGGTGATCAGATATACTTCACCACAAATCGGCAGCGGGGCTGCCAGCATGATCATAAATCCCTTGGTCGTCCGTATTCCCTTGCCGATCTTGCACACAAGACTTGCTAGGAACAGGATCATGGCAAGCTTTGCCACCTCCGCAGGCTGCAGGGACATTCCTGCAATACGGATCCACCTCTTGGCACCGTTTGCCTCGTAGCCAAGGGGCGTCAGTACCAGCAGGATCATAAATGCTGACACCAGATAGCCAAGGGTAGCAAACCGTTCCCAGAAATGGTAGGGAATACTGGCAACAATTACCATCAGAACCAGTCCCATGAGCGTTGCCACAAGCTGCTTTTTCAGATAATAGGCGGAATCCCCAAAGTCCATGTTGGCCTCGTAGGAACTGGTAGAATACAGCATGATCAGACCAAAGCCCAGCAAAAACAGCACTATAAACAACAGTGTATAATCAAAAAATGATTCCTGCTGCCCTTTTTTTCTTCTTCCAGCGTTTCTATCTGCCACTTAGCTTATTCTCCTATTTTATTCACAAGCTCTTTAAAAATCTTACCTCTTACCTCATAATTGGGGAACATACCCCAGCTTGCGCAGGCAGGGGACAGCAGCACAGCATCTCCCGGCTCTGCCTGTTGTCTGCAAACCTCAAATGCCTCCTCAAAGGTATCAGCCAGAATGATATTCTCCACGCCGTGTTTCTTTGCACACGCTGCGATCTTATCTCTTGTCTGACCGATCAGGACAAGTGCCTTGACTTTACCGTCAAAGGCCTCGATCCATTCATCGTATTCGCTCTGTTTATCATAGCCGCCGCCGATCAGCACTGTTGGCTTTGTCATGGCACGGATTCCCTGAATGGCCGCATCCGGATTGGTTCCCTTGGAATCGTTATAATAATCTACGCCTTCTTTGGCTGCCACGAATTCGATCCGGTGCTCCACTGCATGGAAATTTCTTACGATATCCAGTATCACATCCATGGGAACCTTCATGGCACGGCTGATCACAATCGCTGCCATGACATTTTCCACATTACAGATCCCCACAAGGTTCAGCTCATGGATATTCAGAAGCTTCTCTTCTGCTCCGTTTTCTTTAAGATAAATATCCTCCCCTTTCAGGTAAATGCCTTCCGGGAGTTCTCTTCTGGATGAAAAATAAACCACCTTTGCCGGACATTTTTCACCAAAGGCTCTGGTATAACCATCCTCATAGTTCAGCACACAGACCTGATCCTTTGTCTGGTTCATGGCTATCTTCTCTTTAGTCTCCACATAGCATTCCATGGTATGGTGTCTGTTCAGGTGATCCGGTGTAATGTTCAGGATTGCTGACACCTCCGGTGCAAAGGTCTTTGTCGTTTCCAGCTGGAAGCTGCTGATCTCTGCTACTGTCACAGATTTCTCTGTCGTAGAAAGCACCTCTGTGGTAAAGGGATTTCCGATATTTCCCACTACAAATACAGAATCATAATATGCCTTCATAATATCCCCTGTCAGGGTCGTTGTGGTCGTCTTACCATTTGTGCCTGTAATGGCAACGATCTTTCCTTTGGCAAACTGACTTGCCAGCTCGATCTCACCGATCACCGGTACATTTTTCTTTTGAAATTCTTCCACCAGAGGGGAATCAATGGGAACTCCGGGGCTGATCACCAGAAGATCTATCTTTTCCTTCATCTCCTCCGGCACTTCTCCGAGCACGATCCGGATTCCTTCTACTCCTTCCAGCTTCTTTCTGATCTCTGCTATATCCAGTTTATCATTTCCGTCAAACAAAACAGGTCTGGCCCCAACCTGTAAAAGCAGCCTGGCTGCACCAATTCCACTGATACCGGTTCCAATCACAAGAACCTCTTTATCCTGTAACTCCATTTTCATTTCCTTTCTTTTCTGTTCCTGTCCATTACGGATTATTATAATCCATTTTCCCCAAATAAGGAAGAATATTTTCAAAAAGCTGCCTGACCACCGGTGCTGCGATCTGTCCGCCATAATAGACTCCCTGTGGATTATGGATGATGGCAAGCGCAAGCACCTCAGGATCATCTGCCGGTGCAAAGCCAAGAAAAGATGCAATATATCTCCCGCTTCCTCTAGGCAGTGTCTGGCTGGTTGCCGTTTTACCGCCGACTCTTGCTCCTTCCACATAACCGTTCTTACCAGAGCCACTCTCCACCACCTGTTCCAGGATCATCCGCATTGTAGCTGAGGTTTCTTCTGAAACTATATGTTCCGTCACCGGATAGGAGAAATTCTTTATTTGTGTCTTATCTTTATTCATGCTGCGCACCCCGAAATGAGGCGTGATCCGGTTTCCTCCATTTACAATGCTGCTCACCGTTGTGGCAAGCTGGATCGGTGTGATCTGAAAAGACTGTCCAAAGGATACGGTAGCCAGTTCCACAGCTTTCATATCCTCCTTTTTGTGCATGATCGTCCCTGCCTCTCCCGGCAGATCGATACCCGTTTTCTGCAATAGTCCAAACTGTTTAAAATAGTGATAATAACGGTCTACACCGATTCTTAGACCCACCGTAATAAAAACGGGATTACAACTGTTTTTTGTCCCATCAACGAACGTTTCTGATCCGTGACCGGTCGTCTTATGACATCTGATCCTCCGATCCTCTACCATAATATAACCAGGGCAGAAAAAGGTATCCTCCACCGTTACTGCCCCTTCCTCCAGCCCTGCCGCAGCGGTGATGACCTTGAAGGTGGAACCGGGTTCATAAGTATCATTAATACAGCCATTCCGCCAGATTCCATTCAGGATCTCCTGCTTTTTTTCCTCTGATACACTTCCATACTCCTCTCCAATCTCATAAGGATTATTTAAGTCAAATTCCGGCACATCTGCCATGGCAAGGATCTCACCGTTCTTCGGATTCATCACAAGGATCGATACCCTGTCAGCTTCCTTTGTTTCCATCACCTGTCTGGCAAGCTGGTCTGCATAACTCTGAATATTCATATCAAGACTGATATAAAGATCATTTCCATCCACCGGCTCTACTCTGTTTTCCCCGGCTTCTTCGATCTCCACACCACCTGCATCCGTTACTGTCAGGATCGTGCCGTCAGTTCCCTTCAGATAGTCTTCATATTTTACTTCAAGTCCGATGATCCCCTGATTGTCCCCTCCTGTAAAGCCAAGCACCTTGGATGCCAGCTTTCCATATGGATAATATCTCTTATAATCTTCATCCACCTTCACACCATCAAGGTCATATTCCCGGATGCGGTCGCCCAGTTCCTTATCTACATTGCTTTTAATCCTCTCTATGGAGGAATATTTTTCCACGCGCTTTCTGACAAAATCAGCAGACAGCTCCAGTTCTCTCGAAAGTACTTCTATCACCTTTTCAGGATCTGTGATCTGACTGTGGATCACAGAAATGGTGCACACTGTTTTATTGTCCGCAATGACCTTTCCACCAGCATCCAGAATCCTTCCCCTCGCCGCCTTGATGCTTCTTTCCCTTTCATGAAGCTCTCTTGCTTTTTCTGTATAATAAACGGAATCCGCCACCATCAGCCAGGTCAGCCTGCCAAGCAGCAGCAGAAAGATAAACAGGCAGGCAAAGAAAACTGTAACGATCTTCTGCCGGTTAAAGGTCTTATTTTTCATTGTAGAAAACCTCATAGAAAAGGTATTATTATAATTTATTACCTGATCTATGAGGTTATTCCTCAGGTATGCTTTTGTTACTGCCTGGTATCTCCGGTATCACCTTCCGGATCTGCAGATGCTTCCGGGGATGGAGAGACATCCGGCTCCTCTGCATTCTCATCATAGCTGCCGCCAATGACTGCTCCGGTTACCGGATCTACCATATCACCGGTATTGGGATCAACCGCATAACCCGTTGACGGATCAATCGGGAAGGATTTCCATACTTCTTCCTTTTCTGTTTCTTCCTCTCCTTCGGTACCCGTGTCCTCACCGTTTTCTTCTCCGGTTCCTTCTTCTGTGGTGTCCCCGCCTTCTTCTGCCTCTTCTTCTGCTGCCGGTGCTGTCCGTATCTCGATCTGCAGTGCTTCCAGTTCTTCTCTTTCGCTGTCAGACAGCTCTTCTGTCATAAAGATTCCCATGTAAGGAAGAACCTCAGTCAGGATCCCTCTTACAATTCTTGTAGCAAACTTGGCATCATCCTGATACTGCACATTTGGTCTGTCTACCACAACATAAATAGCGATCTGTGGATCATCCGCCGGCGCATAGCCCATAAAGGATACCACGTACTGTCCGTTTTTACGGGGCAGTGTCTCGGCTGTTCCTGTCTTACCGCCGATCATGTAGCCTGCCGGTCTTGCAGTTTTACCGGTACCATGCTCTCCTGTTACAACAGTATTGCAGTATTCCCTGATCATATCTGATGTATCTTCTGAGATCGTCTGCTTTAATACTCTTGGTTCAATATTCTGTACTGTAGCACCGGAAGGGCTTACGATCTTGCTGACCATGTGAGGTTCATAATAATATCCGCCATTGATCAGGGAGCAGAAGCCTGTGATCATCTGGATCATGGTCACATTAAAGGACTGTCCAAAGGTATTGGTCGCCATTTCCGTAGAGCCCATGGTATCCTTCGTATAAACCAGACTTGCCGTTCTTGCTTCTCCCTGAAGATCGATATTGGTCTTTAATCCAAAGTTAAAAATATGCTGGAATTTAACAAAGGTATCGGTTCCCATTGCCTGTCCGACCTTCATCATGACCACATTGCAGGATCTCTCAATTCCTTCCTGCACAGTCAGAAGACCATCACCATATCTGTTATGGCACCGTATCGGCCATCCACCAATTTCCAGACTTCCTTCACAGTTATAGGTCTCTGTTCCTGTGATCTTGCCGCTTTCCACTCCTGCCGCTACCGTAAAGGGCTTGGCTACAGATCCCGGCTCATAGGTGCTGCTGATACAGTAGTTCTTCCAGAGAGCATCCAGATGCTGGTACAGCATTTCCTCATCATCCAGTACATCCATATTCTCTTCTGTCAGGTACTCTCCGGTTTTATTTCCCTTCTCATCAAGTAATGGCATACCCATAAGTGCGTCCGTATTTCTTGTATCATTCAGATCAAAATTCGGATAATTGGCCATGGCAAGGATCTCTCCGCTGTCCACCTTCATGATGATACAGCCTACATTTTCTGCGCCATTTCCCGGATGGAATTTATCCTTGTACTCCTCGTTGAACTTCAACAGATATTTCTCTACAATACTCTGGATATTGGCATCTATGGTCGTCACCAGCGAATTACCATCTTCTGCTGCGATCGTTTTTCTTTCCAGATCTGAGTCATCATTCAGGTAGCCATACTCTCTGCCCGGGATCCCGGAAAGAACATCATTGTAATATTCCTCCAATCCATAATTACCCCTGTTATCAGCTGTGGTAAATCCAATCACATCACAGGCAAGAGAATTGCCCGGATAGACCCTCTTATACTCTTCATCAAACCAGATTCCCTTGATCTGGGAACCCTCTTCATTCTGCATATCCAGGAAATCAGAGATCTCACTGTAGCTCAGACGCTTTGCCAGCACATGATACCTTGAGGTTTCCTTATTTTTTTCGATATAGTCCCTGATTGATGCCGTATCAATGCCAAATTCTCTCTGAAGAGCACTTAAGGTAGGTTCCAGGTACTCCTCTTTTTCCGATATGGCAACAGAATCCAGGATCACATTATAAACCTTTTCACTGGTAGCCAGCACACTTCCATTGGCATCCAGGATCGTTCCTCTTTTATAAGGGATCGTGGTACTGTCGTATCTCTGCTGGGACAGCACCTGTTTCTTATACTGTTCACCATTATCTCTGGAAATACGGTACAACTGGTAGAATAACCCGGCAAAAGCCAGCAGCACCGCAATAAACAGTACCACCAGCTTTTTCTGCATTTTAATTGTAAATTTACGATATGATTTTCCTCTTCCCATGAAGCTCCTGTTTAGTCGGGGATCTCTCCCTTCTGAATTACATAATCATTATCCTCACTGTTAAAGGCAATGATCTGGCCTTCACCCGCATACTGCATTCCGAGCTCCTGAATCGCCTTCTGCTTCACCTCTTCCAGATTGGTGCTGCTGGAAATGCGGCTTAAACGCTCATCATTATCCAGCTTCAGACTGTTCAGCTGGCTCTCCATGCGGGCAATATTCTTTACACTGTTTGTAATATCTGATTTCAGACTCAAATAACTGATCAGTACAAAGCCTACTGCCATCAGTGCCATGCCAAGGAAAAGCAGATAACCCACATTCATGTGCAGTGCCCGTTCCCGGTTGCGGCGTGTTGCATGATTTTTCCTGACAGGTCTGTTTCTCTCTGCAGGCACTGTCTGTAACTGTCTTGCGGTATTTCCATAAACGTACATACTGCTTTCAGCAGTACCACGATACACTCTCCCCGTATTCGGATTTCTTCTTCCGCCTGTTGCCATTTTTCCCCCCGTCGGCTCTGTCAGGAGCCTTTTCCCCATTTAAGGCACAGCTCCTACGCCCTTTCAAAAATTCTCAGTTTTGCACTTTTCGCTCTTGAATTTCTCTCCAGTTCTTCCTCCCCCGGAAGAATCGGTTTATTCGTGATCACCTTTCCCTGGCTCACCTTCCCGCATACACAGACCGGAAATGATGGTGGACAGGTGCAGGGATTCTCAGCCTTTTTAAAAGCACTTTTTACAATGCGGTCTTCCAGGGAATGAAAGGTAATGATGCAGAGCCTTCCCCCCGGATTTAAAAGCCCGATCAGCTCCTCCAGCGAATCCCTCAGCACCTCAAGCTCTTTATTGCATTCGATCCGGATCGCCTGATAGGTTCTCTTCGAAGGGTGTCCTCCTTCTGCCCTCATCTTCGCCGGGATCGCTGCTTTTATGATCTCATTGAGCTGCCCTGTGGTTTCAATGGGAGACTGCTGCCTCGCCGCCACGATATGCTTTGCTATGTTCTTGGCAAATTTATCTTCTCCATAGTCCCGGATCACCCGGAATAGCTCCATTTCGCTGTATCCATTGACAATATCTCTCGCTGTCAGAGTCTGACGCTTGTCCATCCTCATATCGAGCGGTGCATCATAGCGATAGGAGAATCCTCTCTCTTCTGTATCCAGCTGATAGGATGACACTCCAAGATCCAGCATCATGCCATCTATCTTCTCAATCTGCAGAGACTGCAGAATGCTCTTCGTGTTTCTGTAATTGCTTCTGACAATAATAACCCTGTCACCGAACTCCTTCAGTCTTTCTCCTGCAGCAGTGATCGCTGCTTCATCCTGATCAATACCAATCAGCTGTCCTCTGTCTGAAAGTCTGCTGGCAATTTCATAAGAATGTCCGCCACCTCCAAGAGTTCCATCTACATAAACGCCATCCGGTCTTATATTCAAACCGTCAATAGTTTCCTGAAGCAGGACGGAAGTATGATTAAATTTCATAGCCGTTTCTCCTATAACCCGATTCCAAGTTCTACCATGTGTGTGGAAATCTCGTCCATATCCTGATAAGTAACGGTGCCTTCCCATCTGTCCTTACTCCAGATTTCAATTCTGCTTCCCACACCGATCAGTACTGTATCTTTGGTGATGCCGGCAAAATCCCTAAGGACAGAAGGAAGCAGGATTCTCCCCTGCTTGTCCACTTCTACACTGGCTGCTCCTGCCAGGAAAAATCTGGTAAATTGTCTGACCTCTTTATCTATCATGGGCAGTGATCGAAGCTTCTCTGCAAAGACCTGCCACTCGGAATTGTCAAAAACGAACAGACAGCCATCCATCCCCTTTGTCACAACAAATTCATCTCCGAGAACCTCTCTGAATTTGGCGGGAATGATCAGTCTGCCTTTTGCATCTATTGTATGGTTGTACTCACCCATAAACATATGCATTCACCCGTCAGCCTAAAAATCTACCACTTCGCACCACTTCGATACACTTTAAACCACTTTCTACCACTTTTATGAACATTCTACCCCATTCAAGAGCATTATTCAATAGAAAAAAAGCAAAAATGTGATCCTGCCATATGCCGCAAAGCCGCATAAATACTGGGTTTTCAAGATATTGTGGCACAAAAAGAAGACAGCCACCACATATGGTAGCTGCCTTCTTCCTGTTTCCAAAATTTTCTTAATATTTCCTAAGGTTTTTCTTAAATGTTATAATGCCGGACTTTATGACCAGTCTGATTCCTAGACATTAAATCTAAACAGGATAACATCTCCATCTTTTACCACATAGTCCTTGCCTTCCATACCGACAAGTCCTTTCTCTCTCGCTGCTGCAAGGCTGCCCATTTCCAGCAGATCCTTGTAATTGACAACCTCTGCCTTGATAAAGCCTCTCTCAAAATCACTGTGGATCTTACCGGCTGCCTGAGGTGCCTTGGTACCCACTTTAATAGTCCATGCTCTTGTTTCATCCTCTCCTGCTGTCAGGAAGCTATGCAGACCAAGCAGATGGTAGCTTGCCTTGATCAGCTTTTCAAGTCCGGATTCCTTTAAACCAAGATCTTCAAGGAACATGGCCTTCTCATCATCATCCAGTTCTGAGATCTCTTCCTCGATCTGCGCACAGATCACAAATACCTCACTGCCTGTTTCCTTTGCAAATTCACGTACCTGTGCAACACCCTTATTGTCAGCACCGTCATTGGCAAGATCCTCTTCTGCCACATTAGCTGCAAAGATCACAGGCTTATAAGTGAGCAGATTGTAGGAAGCCAGTAGAGCCAGTTCATCCTCATCCTCTGTCTCATAGCTTCTTGCAAGCCTGCCTTCCTCCAAATGTGCCTTCAGTGACTCAAGGAGTGCTGCTTCCTTGGCGAGAGACTTGTCCATTCTCGCCTGCTTGCCTGTCTTGGCGATCCTTCTCTCCAGAATCTCAATATCAGAAAAGATCAGCTCCAGATTGATAGTTTCAATGTCACGGAGGGGATCAATGCTTCCGTCAACATGGATGACATTGGGATCCTCAAAGCATCTTACCACATGTACGATCGCATCCACTTCCCTGATGTTTGACAGGAACTGGTTGCCAAGTCCCTCACCCTTGCTGGCTCCCTTTACCAGTCCGGCAATATCTACGAATTCAATCACTGCAGGTGTTACCTTCTTGGAATGATACATATCTCCAAGAAGCTTCAGTCTCTCATCCGGTACAGCTACAATTCCCACATTGGGGTCAATGGTACAGAACGGATAGTTTGCTGACTCTGCGCCTGCCTTGGTCAGTGAATTAAATAAAGTACTTTTTCCTACATTCGGTAAGCCGACAATTCCTAATTTCATTTTTATTTTATCTCCTTTAAAAGTATTGATTTTACAGGCTTTTCTAGCCTACGAATTATGCAGGTGTTACAATTGGTGTTACATTTTTATAACAAATATAAGGATTTTTATAGAATTATATAACCTTCAACGCACCTGCTACAAGTTCAATTTCTTTGTGTTTTTCGTCCTCAGTGATATGGACATATAAATTCATGGTGATTTCGATATTAGAATGTCCCAATATCTTTTGAAGTGTCTTTGGCATCATACCTGCCTCAATACATCTTATGGCGAATGTATGTTTGAGAATATGCATCGAAAATCTCTTAATGCCAACTTTATCGCAAAGCTTGAACAACGCTGTATCATAAGTGCTATTCTTTACTGGCTCTCCTTTTCTGCAAAGAAATACCTGATCTGCCCACTCCATAGCAATCACTTTTATCTTACTGTTTTTCTCTTTCTGAGCCTTCAGAATTCTAATTGCTTCATCTTCCTTAGCAAAGTCTAACATATTATAAAGAGTGATTCTAGTCTGATAAATCGTTGTAGTCTTGTACCCTTCATCTGCCATATCTGAAAAAATCTTCTGACAATGAATAGGTTTCACATCAACGAGAAGCATTTTCCCAATAACTTTGCTAATATTTCTATGATAGCGTTCTCGATAGTTACGTACCGTATTAGGTCGAACTGTTTTCTCTTTAATAGAAATCCAGTATTCAAACCAAGCATCCACCATCATGGTATTCGCCTCTGTTATACTGCTATGCTCATCTATATACTTTGCCTCATCAAGCCACTTCCTACATTCTTGCAGCTTTTTAAAACGCTTAACCCTCCTTTTGCCTAGCTTATCAACAAAACCTGCATTATATAAACCGTTTTTTTGCTGGGTAATACCCACACCCAGATCTTTACCTTTTAAATCTTTTCCCATAATAAGCCCCTTTCAAAAAAAGAAGCCTAAATACAGTACGAAATATTATACCATAGATAAGCTTCTTTGTGTTGCATTTTTTATTCAAGTTCTATGTTAGCCTCTAGGAACTGCTCAAACGCTCGCCTTTTCACTAATTTCTTTCGTCCAACATAGAGTACAAAAGGACAAGATGGTTTTCTCAGTAAATCTGCAATTCTATTTTGTCCTATATTACTTAATAAAGCAGCTTCATCTATAGTCAGTAGGATCTTCTCGCTAATTTTTATTTTTTCTTTATTCGCCATGTTGTTACCTCACTAATTTTAATTTTTAGATAACAGCTGCGATTTAGTTCTCCCATTTTTCTGTTTTACATTAAACAGCTTATACTATATATAGAAGGAGTTGATTTACATTTACATTGAGATACAGAAGCAGAACCGCTTCAAAAACCTGTTACATAAGATTCATTCTAAACTGGAAGATATGTTATTTTCCATTCTACAACACACACCAGACAAATTCATACCAAAATCCCTTATACGTTGGTTTGAGAAATACACCAACAAACGATTAGCACAACTGAAAAGCGATGTGATCCGTAAACGCTGGCAGACCATCGAATTAGAAAAGGCTGTTGATAATATCCATAAAAAGCAGCAGTCATAAAAATAAGAGGTTTCTCTTCTATATTATATAGTAGATTTACCTCTTTTTGTTTGAACATCTGTTCTCTTTATGTTATACTGTTATTGTATAATTGAAAAGAAAGTAGGATGCGATTTTCCGAGTTATGCCCTCTAGTATTACGAAAGAGGGATGATGCCAATGAACACATTAGAAGTGCTTACTCTTTTATTAGTTGTTTTTGCGGCTCTATCTTACATAGATAACCATAACGACAAAAAGAAATAGCATCCTCCGACCAAAGTGAATGCTATTTCATAGTTGCAACTGAGGGCAAAATCGGATATTGCATCCGATTCGCTTTCTAAGTAGATTATACAATGGGGTGCTTGAGAAATCAAGTACCCTTTTTAATTGTCTTCTGTTTCATCTTGCATATAACGATTTTCATAAGATAATTCTGGCTTTAAGTCAACTTTCCATTCTATCAAGTCTTGTGGCTGACATTGTAAAAGCTGGCATATATCCTCTATCGTTTTTGTTGATACATCACCACTAGCGAATACTCTTCCTTTTTCTACATTCTCTGGCTTTTCATTGTATTCCTTTATTTTGCGTTCAATATCCTCCCATGAATCACCACTACACATTTTCATTTTAGTATATATTCCTTGTGGAATTAAGCCTTTTTGCCTTATGATATATGTTGTTATTTTTTTGTCCTTTAACTTCTGCATCAGTTTATTGTAATTTATCATTAACATTTTTTCCATTCAAAATATACACTGATTTCTGTGTATATTTTAACACTCTTTTCCTATTTTTTCAAGACTAACACGCTTTCGCTTGATACATTATAACAACAGTCTATGTATGTTTTTTCATTTTAACGTGTACTTTGTGTTCTTTTCTATCTGGTACATAAAAATGTCATTGATTCGATTTTCAAATAGTTCGGGTGCAATATTCGCTTTAAAACGATTGCAAGGCATACATGTACAAGCAAGATTGGAAACATCATCAACACCGCCCATTGACAGAGGTTTTACATGATCTAGTCTCATTTCTGACAATAATGTTTGCCTTCCGCATAATTGACACCTACCATTATATTTTTCATAAAAGAAAGTAGGATGTGATTTTCCGATTATTAGATGCCCTCTAGTTTACAAAGGAAGGTGATGCCCTATGAACACGCTTGAAGTTCTTACTCTTGTGCTAGTAATTTTTGCGGCTCTGTCTTACATAGACGATCATAATAATAAAAAGAAATAGCATCCTCTACGGCTCAATGTGAAGGATGCTATTCTTTATAGTTTTATTTTACTGAGGGCAAATCGGAATCACATCCGATTCACTTTCTAAGTAGATTATACAATGGGGTGCTTGAGAAATCAAGTACCAGATCGGCAGCTCCTCACAACGAGTGTGAGGAGCTGCTTTGTCAAAGAAGTTCTTTTGTCTTCCGAGCCAGGTACAATGGAAGATTGGTAATGGATCCATCTTTCCGGTAACCCCGCTTGGAGTAGCGCAGGGCGTACTCCGGCTGACGGTCGGCGATATACTTCTTAAAGGAAGGTGCGGATTTATCCTCGCCGCCTTTGGCCTCCACGGGGATGATTTTGGTGCCGTACTGGATAAGGAAATCAATTTCACTGTTTTTATCGGAGTAATAGCGGGGTTCCACATCGAACTGACCGCGAAACTGCTGCAGGACATAATTTTCCGTCAACGGACCCTTGAACTGATAATCCGTCTTCAACAGAATGGCACTGTTATCAATGCCTGCCATGTGTTTGAGCAGGCCGGTGTCGAACACGAAGAGTTTGAACTGGTCCAGTTTGTCAAAGGCTGCCAGGGGATGCTCCATCTTGGAGACATTGTAGACACGATTCAGCATCCCGGCGGAGACCAGCCACTCGATGGCTTCCTCAAAATCTCGGGCCCGGCCACCCTCGCGGACAGCTCCGTACATAAATTTCTCGTTTGGCTTTGCCAGCTGGGCCACAATGCTGCGGAACACCATCAGAATGCGTCCACTGTTGACTTTACCGTTGTGTTTAGAAAAGTCGTTTTCGTAGACCTCAATCAGCTCCTTCTGGATCTGCGAGATCTTTGCCGGATCCTTATGGGCAATCCACGAGGAGACACACTCCGGCATTCCACCTATGATCAGGTAGTAGTTGTATGCCTCCAGCAGCCGGTTGTGGAAAATACCCTCAATCGGCTGCTCTTTTTGGATACTGGAATAGTAGGCGTACAGGCTCTCATCCGTGGCCTCCAGAAACTCGTCAAAAGCCAGCGGATAGATGTCCAGCAGATTGACCATGCCCACGGGATAGGACTTGGGCTGCGCCAGGAGGGTTCCCAGCAGACTGCCGGCGGCGATCACATGATATTCATTGGCCTTTTCTTTAAAATATTTCAACGTGTTTAGTGCTTCCGGGCACTCCTGTATCTCGTCAAAAATAATCAGTGTTTTTTCCGGCAGAATTCTCTCCCCTGCGATCAAAGACAGTAGTTCGATGATTCGCTGGGGATTTTTATTGATCTCAAAGATGGATTTCAGCTCATCTTCCTCATCAAAGTTGAAGTAGACATAGCTGTCGTAGTAGTTCTGCCCTAACTCCTTCATCAGCCAGGTTTTTCCCACCTGCCGGGCACCTTTCAGCACCATCGGCTTGCGGTCTTCACTGGACTTCCATGCTACAAGTTTCTGAATTGCATTGCGTTTCATGCGACTCACCAGCCTTTCCTTAGTACGCCAATAGCATATCACATTTTTCTTGGATTATCAAACTATATATTGCACGTTTTTCTGAGTTTTTATGACCGTACAACTCCGTTTTTTCTGTTACAGCTTTATCAGATAGTGCATAATTACACCTTATGCATTGTTTTTAAGCCTACATATTTGTCGATGCGATGACATACCGCCAGTATGCATACGTGGAAGCATTCCTGGACATGAAGCAGAACCCATAGATCAATGCACATGTCCATATATACGAATATTTTGGCGGTGTCGCCGGAATTCTCGTACCGGATAACTGCAAAACTGCAGTTGTTGGGATGCGCCATTTGCATACAGCGCCTTATCAAAGCCGAACAAAACGCCCGCCAACGCCAGGATTATCAAAGCCCTTTTCAGTTCCCTGGTTATTTCCGCCTTCTTTTGGTTCATTTTACTGCCCCCAATAAATTTTGATAAACAAAATACACCACACTACATTATTTATATCGTAGCATGGTGTATTTTGTAAGAATCCTCAAAAACCATTTTATAAAAGGCAGAATTATAAGTATTGACTAAATTCTATCCTTTCTCCGTTCGGTCCTTCAATCGTAAAATATCTTACCCCGCTTTTCCAAAAGGGAAGCTGGTGTATTGTATCTTTCGTATTGTTTAAACCTTTTTCACAAACATAACGGTATATAGCATCCAAATCGTTTACATCCAGCGCAATATGGTTTATTGCTCCAGCCACTAAAGCCGTTTCCTCCTGTTGATAAAGTTCAAGCATTACGTCTTTTTGCTTTAGAAAAATCACCTTTTGACTATTTTGTGGATTCACAGTATCCAGCACAACCCTAAAGCCAATCATCTGATAAAACGCAACCGTATCATCTATATCCCTTACCGGAATTCCTATATGCCCAAGCCCGGTAATCTGTTCCCGCATATCCATAGTGCCTCCTTATAACTGTTCCAGAAAAGGAATCAGCATCCTGTCCTTCTCCTCCGGCTCATATCCATGCCATGCAACTGCAAGTTCCTTTTCACGGCTATACATCACCATCTGTCCATTCATGCCAGTCTTCCCTTTGAAGCTTGTCTCCCCAAATTCCTTTTGATCCATAAAGCCTTCCAGCTCTGCCGTTTTAATCCATTTCTCTGAAATAATCTGCCGCCCCAGATAATGCCCGCCATTCAGATAAATCCACCCCAACTTCACGAGATCCTCCGTACGCATATAGGAACCAGTTCCGCCAATCGTATAATTCAAATAGCATCTGCAAAAAGCTGCCTGCCGGAACCTTAATGGCTCCAAAATTTCTTCTCTTATCAAATCATCCGCAGGCTTTCCTGTTACAGCAGTAATCACTCTCGATAATAGATAATGTGGTACATCTGTATAGCAATAATACGTCCCTGGCTCATATTTAGGCGCATAGCGCAATGCAAACTCCAGAAGGTCTTTCGTTCCATAAGCAGTGATGTCATCTCTGTCTATGTCCAATACGCCTGCATCAATGCCCATTTTATGCTGCAGCGCATGGCGCAGCGTTACTTTATTCCAAACAGAATCATAGGGCTTCCTTATCTGATCGCATAAAATATCCACCAGTTTTTCATCCAGAGCCAGCTGTTTCCTGTCTGTCAGAATTCCTATCGCTGTGGTTATAAAAAATTTTGTAATGGAATAATTCTCATTACAGGAATTAGAGGGACAAAAGGTCAATTTTTCAACAAAGTTCTCTGACATTATTGATAAATCAAAAATTCTTAAGTTTTGTTCTTCCACAAATTTCTTTATTTTCTCTTTCATATCTGCTCTTCCTTCGCTTCTGCGTGCTCCCACCAGAATTTTTTTCTGCGAAGCTGCCCCCGATTCCACCCTGTTCCGAAAGTTCTGATAAAATCGGAATGATAACGCCAATTATAACAACTACAATTCCAGCAATCTGCAGCTTCTCCAGCTGGTCTCCAAAAAAAATAGTTCCAAATAAAGTTGCTGCAATCGGTTCTGCCGTTGCTACAATACTTGCAACACCGCCATCCAGCTCGCCATCTAAAGCAGTAAGATATACTGTATATGGAATCATACTGCAGCAGCCTGCGATTCCAACAAACAACACCCACTGCTGCGGTGTAGGCGCAGGTATCCTCCAGGGAGGAGAAATCACCCAGAAAGGAAGCGTTCCCAAAATCAGAATCAGCCAGCCATTCATTCGCCCGCAATATTTTTCTTTTGCTTTTCTTGACATAACTGTCGTAATGGAATAACAGATTCCTGAAAGCAGTCCAATCAGAATTCCAACTGCATTTACTTTCAGACTTGCAAGGTCATATATTCTGACAACCAGCGCACAGCCTGCCACTGTCAGTACAAGCGCAGTCCATTTTACCGGTGTAATAGGTATCTTATACAAAATCCTGTTAAAAATATTTACAAATGCCGGACCGGTATACAACAGGACTGCCGCCATTGCCGTTGAAAGCAGCCGCATTGATAAAGCATAGAACAGGAACGCTCCTGCAATGGCAAATGTTCCATAGAGCATATAAAAAGGAACATCTTTTAATCTGCATTTCCGAATATCCCCACTGAAAAGCATTGCAAGGAGAGCCATGCCTGCCCCCAGATATGCTCTGACGGATGATACCTCTAACGGTGTCGAGCCTGCTGCATAAAGCAATCTGGTAAATACAGGCAGCATTCCCCATAAAATGGCGCTGAGAAAGACATAAATATAGCCTTGTTTCACACCTTTGTTCATAAAACCATTAACTCCTTATTTAACTTTCATACAAAAAACAACCTACCATTCTTCCATCTACCATGTGCATCTGTGGTTCTTCCTGCTTACAGCGTTCCGTACAGAATTCACATCTTGGATGAAACCTGCATCCCTTCGGCGGATTGATTGCACTCGGAACTTCCCCTTTCACAATCGCCAGTTCATCAATACTTGTTGTATGAATATCCGGTATTGCATTAAATAACGCTTTGGTATAAGGATGCTTTGGTTCTGCAAAGATTTTCTCCGCTGCCCCCTGCTCTACAATCTTTCCCAAATACATAACGATGATATTATCTGACATGTAATTTACAACACTCAAGTCATGTGAAATAATCACATAAGACAGCTCCATGCTTTCCTTTAATTCATCCAGCAGCTTTAAAATCTGTGCCTGTGACATTACATCAATTGCGGAGGTAGGCTCGTCCAGTATAATGAGTCTTGGTCTTACCGAGAGTGCTCTTGCAATGGCAATTCTCTGTCTTTGTCCACCGGAAAACTCATGTGGATATTTAAAAATATCATCCTTTTTCAGTCCTACCAGCTCTGCCATTTCCTGAACTGTACTGACGTATTCATCCATAGAAAGCTTCTCATGCACCTTAATTGGTTCCCCGATAATATCTTTTACTAACCATCTCGGATCCATAGACCAGAAAGGATCCTGAAATACAATCTGTACCTGCTTGCGCAGCTCACGGAGCTCCCTTCCACTGATATGGTTGATGTCCTTTCCAAACATGGTAACCTCTCCCGCAGTGGGCTTATGCAGAAGCATAATGGTATTTACCAATGTGGATTTGCCGCAGCCTGACTCTCCAACGATTCCTATCGTCTCTTTCTTGGCAATCGAAAACGATACATTGTCCACCGCTTTCACAGAAAGTCCTTTTTTACTGAAGAAATCATTTTTAACCGGAAAATATTTCTTTAAATTCTTTACATCTAAAATAATTTCTGATGGATTGTAATTATGATGTGTTTCCCCAGTATCTGGCGTAATAGCATCAATTAACTGCCTTGTGTAAGGCTCCCTGGTGTCCTCAAGCAGCCTTTTGGCCGGTACCTGCTCCAGTATTTCACCATCCTTTAAAATTGCCGCCTGATCACATACCGCAGATACAAGGCCAAGATTATTTGCGATAAAAAGTACTGTAACACGAAATTCCTTTTGCAGTTCACTAATGAGCTTCAAAATACCTGCCTGAATGGTTACATCTAGATTTCTAGTCGGTTCATCCGCAATCAGAAATTCTGCACCGCAAAGCAATGCCATTGCAATAATAATACGCTGTCTTTGTCCACCCGAAAGCTCGTGTGGATATTTTTCTATTGTCCGCTCCGGATCCGGCAGCTTTACTTTACGAACCATATCGTTAATCATTTTGTCAGCTTCTGCCTTTGGTATATTTCTATGTGCACGTACCACATTCAGCATCTGCTGATGCACTGTAAAGACTGGATTCAAGCAGGATAACGGATCCTGAAAAATCATTGCCATCTTCTCACCGCGCAGCTGCTCCATTTCCTTTTTTGTCTTTCTGAGTAAATCCTCCCCTTCCAAAAGGATTTCTCCAGATTCAATCACTCCCGGCGGTGTTGCTAAAAGTCCCATAATTGTCTGGGCAAGCACTGTCTTACCGGAGCCACTTTCTCCTACCAATCCAAAAGTAGTACCCTTTTGGATGTTAAGCTGTTCAATGGCTAGAACTGTCTTTTCCCCATCAAGTGTTTTATATTTCACATGCAAATTTTTGATTTCCAAAAAATTTTCCATTATGCAGCCCCCTATATCTTTCTTGTCTTCGGGTCCAATACCTCACGCAGACCATCCCCAATGACATTGAAAACCAGAACCGTAATAAAAATTGCCGCTCCAGGATATACCGTATACCACCACGCATTCATAAAGTAGCTTTTGCTTGTGCTAACCATGAGTCCCCATTCCGGTGTTGGCGGCTGTGCTCCCAATCCCAAAAAGCCCAGACTTGCAACTGTCAATACCACAGCTCCCATATCCTGAGATGCCTGAATAATAATGGGAGAAAGTCCATTTGGAATAATATGCTTAAAAATTGAAATCAGCTTTGGCGTTCCAATCGTGTCCGCTGCTTTGATATATTGTCTTTCTTTAATAGAAATTGCCTCGCCCCGCATAATACGCGTGTACCAGGGCCACCAGGAAATTACCATAGCCATCTGCGCATGCTCCAGGGACGGTCCAAGAAAAGCAGCTATTACGATTGCTAACAGCAGAGAGGGAAAGCTCAAAAATATATCTGTTATGCGCATAATAATTTCATCTAAAATACCACCTACAGAACCGGCAATTGCGCCAAGGAGCGTTCCAACTACCATTGCAAAAAATACAGTAATCAGTGCTGAGCTCAACGAAATCCGGATACCATATATCGTTTTACTCAATATATCTCTTCCAAGCTCATCCGTTCCAAAAATATGGGCAGCGCTTGGAGCCTGCAGCGCAATTTCCGGATGTGTCGCATTGATTGCATCCTCTGGATATGGCGAAAGCATCGGCGCAAATATTGCACTTAAAATTAAAAGGAGCAGTACAATCATGGAAATTCTGGTTAATAGATTTCTGTTTAGCAGATAAGCAGAAAGCTTAAACTCCTTCCATTTGGAGCGTAATATTTCTTTATTCAGCATGTTTTTTCTCCTCCACTACACACGGACGCGAGGGTCCAGCGCTACAATAATATCTGCAATCAGGTTCAAAATCAGATATGCCACTGTTGAAAACAGGGTTGCCCCCATAATTGCAGGATAGTCCAGCGAAGTAACAGAATCTGACATGAATTTTCCAATCCCTGGCCAGCCGAAGATAGATTCTACCAAAAAGGTGCCTACCAGCGTATATCCTATTGACAATGCCGCTACCGTTGCCGTTGTTCCAATTGTATTTTTCAATGCACTTTTCCAAAGCACCTTACTCTCTGAAATTCCATAGGACCTTGCTGCCATAATGTAGTCCTCATTTAATACCTCTACCAGACTGGAACGTGTCATTCTCGCTACAGTTCCTGCCGGGTATACAGCAATGGGTATTGCCGGCAAAATCAAATGTAACAGTGCATCCTGAAACAATGCAAAATTACCTACCAGCAGACTGTCAATCGTCAGCCAGCCTGTAATATTTGGCACATTATATAAAATAGTTGCAGTTGTGCTGAGTCTTCCCCCTAAAGGCAGCCAGCCAAGTTTTTGAAAAAAGATTAACTGCAGTACCATCGCAAATACAAATGATGGAATAGAAGCTGAACCAATTGCAAAAATCCGCACTAGATGATCCAGAATACCATTTTTATACTTTGCAGCAAATACCCCCATGATAACGCCAAGAATAATGCCAAAAAAGATAGCATAAAATACCAGTTCCAATGTAGCCGGAACAGCTTCTGCCATCTCGGCTGTTATCGGGCGTCTGGAGGTATAGGAAACACCCAGGTCTCCATGAAGCAAATCTGAAATATAATTTGCAAATTGAACATGAATTGGCTTGTCAAGTCCCAGCTCTATCCGGGCCGCCGCCACCTGCTCTTCCGTTGCTTTTGCACCTGCCCAGCTTCTCGCCGGATCTGACGGTAGCAGATGTGTAATACTGAAGGTAATTACGGTTACGCCAAATAAAACCAGAATTCCAAGCAAAAGTCTTTTGACAATGTATCGAATCATTCCGCTGTCTCCTTTTAGAGAAAGGCGGCACAAACTGACGCGCCGCCTTTTTTGTTTTTGCTATGTTTTATTCGTTTCCTTTATAGCAGTTATAAAAAAGTACTGCACTTTGATATGCCGGGTTTAATGTAAAGCCATGAAAATCTTTGCTAACTGCGGTAATCTGTGAAAAATCATACAGGTTCATCTGGAAGCAGTCCTCTGCAATCTTTGCACCTACTTCGTGGAAACCATCAATAAACTGTCGTTGGTCAAAAGCACCTGCCTGGTAAGCAGCTTCAATCTTCTCGTCATATTCTGCATTTTTAATTCCAGAGAAGTTCCAGCCAGCTCCGGATTCTACACAGGTACTGTACGGTCCATACGCTGTATTGGTATCCGCAAAGGTTTTGCAGATAAACAAATCATCTCTCTCTTCCGGATTGGCACTCTTCGCCTTATTGTATACAACCTCCCATGAGTTTGCTTCTATATTTAAGGTAACGTTTAACTTAGACAATTCTGATTTCCAAAGCTCCAATACCTTCTTTGTATCCTCATCAATATTGTGATAAGAAGCAGTCAATTCAAAGCCATCCGCCTTGCCGGCTTCCTCCAGCAATGCCTTTGCCTTGTCCAAATCGTATGTATACGGTATCTCTGTCGTAGAACCAATCAAGGTTGCCGGTGCAATCACATCCTTTGGAAGTGTTGCGTACTTTCCATACTGTACATAATCAATTACATCTTGATACGGGAAAGAATATGCGATTGCCTGTCTTACTTTCTGATCCTGTAACGGTCCAGCTTCTACATTCAGGAAGCACTGAAGATTCTTTTCTGTGTCTGTTACCTCAATCGTCAGATTCTGATCCGAAGCCATGGCTTCTGCATCGCTGGCCGTAATGTCAAATGCGATGTCTGCCTCTCCGCCTTCTATCATCTGACGTCTGGTCGTAGATTCTTCCGCAGACTTAAAAATAATCTGTTCAATATGGTTACCATCCCAGCCCTGCCAGTAATCTGCAAATTTCTTCAGAATCAGGTGGCTTCCATTAGAATACTCCTGCAGCATATAAGGCCCCGTGCCGCACATATTATATTCATAAAACCATTTGGAAGACGCATCCAGATCATCACCTGCTGATGGAGCATAGATGAATGCTGCATACTGACAGGAAACAATCTCCCGCAGGTCAACCGGATAGTTCAGTGTGAACTCTACCGTTTTATCATCAATAACTTTGATTTCCTTTACCGGTCCCCAGATATAAGAGCCGCCATTCTGAAGAGCAATTGTTCTGTCAATCGAATACTTCACTGCTTCTGCATTAAAGTCCGTCCCATCCTGAAACTTTACGCCATCCCGCAGCGTAAATGTCCATGTCAGACTATCCTCACTCCTTGTATAATCTGTTGCCAGTACATTATTGTAGGTTCCGTCCGGATTACTGGTCATCAATGTTTCATATACATTGCAGAATACACGGGGATCTACACCATAGGAAATCGCAGGATCCCAATCCTGTACTAGATAATCCCCCATTGCTACAATAGCAATCTTATTAGGATCGATTGCTGCAGTCCCACCTGCTCCGTTTCCACTTCCACAGCCGGTTGTGCCTGCCACCGTCATAGCCAGTGCTAATAATAGACTTAAAACCTTTTTCTTCATCTTGTGTCCTCCCTTTTTTACCTTTGTTCTCCCATAATAATTTTCTTTATTTTATAAAGCCTCCAGGTAAATTTCCCGGATTTCTTCCTTTGTAAAATGCTGTGGATGCGCAGCCATTGCAGGTGCGGATACCTTTGCACAATTATCCGTCATCCAGTCCACATCTGATTCCTTTATTCCTTCCTGTGAAAGCGTTGTTTTCACTTCCAGCACCTCCAGCAGTTCCTGTATTCTGGGAACAAGTTCTCTTCTGTCCTTTCCACCCAGCAGCCTTGAGATTTTATCAAACTTTGCCGGTGCAGTCTCAAAGGACTTTTGATAAATAATCGGTGTCAAAGCCGCCAATCCCCGTCCATGTACAATATCACGCAATCCACTTGCCGGGTGCTCCATACCATGCGGTGCCGTAACGCCTGCCATGTTAATATTCATTCCGCCAAGTGCAACTACTACATCACAGTGCTGTTCCGTAAGCAGCCTGACGCCTTCTTCCATTATGTCAGAAGTAGGATTCGCTGATACCTGAGCAAAAACAACACAATCAACACCTGCTTTTTCCAGCAAAGCCTTTACTTTGTCTAACAAACCTGTTTTTCTGGTACTGTTTTTTCCCGTAACAAGCAGCGCCCGCTTTCCATATTTTGCGGTCTCCACTCCCACGGTCTCTACTCAGCCCTCACCAAAAGAAAGATTCACTGGCAGATAAAATTGAAAATCCATATCCAGTCTCCCTTCTTCAGCTTACATACATCTACGGATTGCTGCCTCAAGAATATCCAAGCCAGCCTCCAGCTGCTCATCTGTAATCACAAGTGGTGCCAAAAAGCGAATTACATTTCCATAAATTCCAGCGTTTTCAATAATCAATCCATTCTGTATACACTCCTGAACAACTTCAGAAACAAGCGTTGGATTAGGCTGCTTGCTCTCCTGGTCTTTTACAATTTCAAGACCAATCATTGCGCCTATCCCTCTTACATCGCCAATAACTGGCAGCTTCTTCTGCATTTTCTGATAACGCTTCATTACCTTTTTTCCAATTTCAACTGCCCGTGCCTCAAAATTTTCCTTCTCCATAATCTCAATTACCTGAAGTGCAGAAGCACATGCAAGCGGGTTTCCACAAAAAGTACCTCCTATTACACCACAAGGCACTGCTTCCATGATTTCTTCCCGTGCAGTGATTGCACTGAGTGGGATACCACCTGCAATGGATTTTGCTGTTGTTACTATATCCGGCTGTGCATCCGCATCCTTCCAGTAATCGCTTGCAAACATTCTCCCTGTTCTGCAAAATCCACTCTGCACTTCATCTGCGACTAAAAGAATTCCATACTTATCACAAATTTTTCTAACTGCTTTTACCCATTCTATCGGAGCGGGTACGAATCCTCCTTCGCCCTGCAAAGGCTCCACCACAATTGCTGCCACAAATTCTGCAGGCGATGCCTGTTCAAATACCTGCTCAATACTCTTAATATAATAAGAAATTGCTTCTGTCTCCGGTATCCCCTCTAGCTTCCGATACAGATAGGGAAACTCAGCACGGTATACACCATCTGGAAATGGACCCATGCCATAAGCGTATGCTTTTTTTGATGTCATCGCCATTGTCAGCATGGTTCTTCCATGAAACGCTCCCGAAAATACAATAATATTAGGTCTCTTCGTAAAAGCCTTTGCTATTTTTACTGCATTTTCATCTGCCTCTGCACCACTGTTAGCAAAATACGTTTTTCTTTTCGTACCCTTTACCGGTGCAATGGCATTTAACTTTTCTGCCAGCGCAACATATCCTTCATGTGTAACAATATTAAACATTCCATGGAAATACCGCTCTGACTGTTTTTTTACTGCCTCTATCAGTTCAGGCCTGGAATATCCAATGTTCAGCACACCGACACCACCTACCCAATCAAGGAAATAATTTCCATCCACATCCTCAAGCATGGCGCCTTCTCCTCGCGCTATCACGATAGGGTATACACATTTGATTGCTGAAGGAACTGCCTCACCTCTTCTTGCTATCCATTTTGCTGCTTTTGGCCCTGGAATTTGTTTTGTTACAATTCTAGGCAGCTCATTTTTTAACATTGTCATTTTCTCCACCTTTCTTGTAACATCCCTGCTCTTTTTGTTGTTATTGAAAATATATCACAACATAAAGCACAATTCAATTTGTTCATTTTACAATTTTTTCAATCTTCATTGTGCTTGACGCACAATAATTATTTTGTTATAATGACAAAAATTCCTTTAAAGGGGGAGCGTACCTATGCAGCCATTATTACTGAATATTTATCACAGCTATCGTGAACAGTATCGCCTGCGTTTGATTGCGGGTGCTGATGGGCTCAGTTCGTCTGTTTCCTGGCTTTATTACACAGAGGATATTGGTAATATTTCTTTTCTGCGCGGTAAAGAGCTTGTCATCACCACCGGTATGATGATTCGCAGCGATCCTAACTGGCTTTATAAGCTGATTGAAGAGCTTGCATTTTCTTCCTGCAGCGGACTGATTATCAATATCGGAAACTATATAAAAGCAGATTCCATTTCCCCTGAAATACTGGCGCTTTGCGATCGACACGATTTTCCATTGTTTACAATGCCCTGGCAGATTCACATTGTTGATATTATGCAGGATATTTGTAATCAAATTTTTATGAATACCTATCAGGAAAATACAATTACTCATCTGTTCAGCGACATTATGACCGATTCTTCCTATCCAATAAAAAAGTATACTGAGCTAGAATCCTACGGCTTCCCTGAAAGAGCACAGTATACTGTTCTTTTATTTGGCAATGCCGTTTCCATCATTAATATTCAAAATCACCTGGATTCCTTGCAGATAAAGTATTGTTTATTTCTTAAGAAAGATAAGATTGTGCTCATTGCACAAAACTGTGCTCGCGAAATTATTCAGAACTTTCTAGATTTGTTATTAGCAAACAATCATTTTAGGCAACGTCAGAACAGCCAGGTTTCACATCCCCGCATTGGTATTGGCGAAACTGTCCATTCTTTGATGCACGTCAGATACAGCTACGAAAACGCTGTCGTTGCATTGGATGCTGCTATGCAGCAGAATAAGGACTATCTCTTTTTTCAGGATTTTGGCATTCATCGTATCCTTTATTCCGTAACAAATAAAGAGATTCTTCATCATATTTATGAAGAATCTCTTGGAATCTTAGAACGCTTTGATGCCGAAAACAAAACCCAGCTTCTGGAAACGTTACACATTTACTTTCAGTGTCAGAAAAGCATTCTGGATACAGCTAATACGATGTTTACACACCGCAATACCATTAGCTATCGCCTGAAAAAAATCCAGGCGCTTCTTCCCCTATCGCTGGATGAGCCAGAGGATATGCTTATGCTGCAAATGGCTTTTCAAATTCGTTCTATAAAATAATTTTTTTATTTTCATCACAGAACATATTCCGGATTGCCTTGATATTATCCAGTATTTGCGATGGCTTGGATGCGCCAATCAGTACGCTTGTAGTCTTACCATCTCTAATATTCTTCCTTGCAGCTTCATGCAAATATTCAGACGGCTTCAGTCCATCTACATCCTGTAAGCCGACGGTAGCAACCATCAAAATACCCTGTGCATTTTGATTTTTTCAGCCTGGATTCTAAACCCTATACAAACTACAAGGTCAATACTTTTACCATTTTTTCTACTTTTTTTGCATCCACCATCTCATATGCATTCTTTTGACCTGCGGCATAAGAAAAATCCACTTCCTGCTGTGAGGCTGTCACATCCACGCACCATTTTCGACAAGATGTATGTACCTGCTCCACTTTCGTATATTCCATCAAATCAATTACATTTTCGGCATTCACGCCGCTTCCTGCTAAAAATGTGATTTCGTTTCCATATTGGCTTTGCAGCCATTGTAATTGTTTTCTCCCCGTCCATACATCCGGTGCACCACCACTGGTAAGAATCCGATCCGTTCCAAGAGAGATTAAGGTTTCTACCGCATGCTCCTGCTGTACAACACAATCAAACGCCCGGTGAAATACCGCTTCTTTTCCCTTTTCATGAATAAGCGCAAGCATTTCTTTCGTCCGCATAACATCCAGTGTATGATCTGCTTTCAAAAAGCCAAAAGCAATCCCATCCGCCCCGTGATTCAAAAGCATGCGTGCATCCAAAAGCATTGTCTTATATTCTTCTTCCGAATAACAAAAGCCACCCCCTCTTGGTCTGACCATAGTCACAACAGAAATATCACATTGCTCCTTTGCGCAGAGCAAATTTGCAAGAGACGGAGTCAATCCGCCCAAATACAGCGCACTGTTAAGCTCCACACGATTCGCACCATTTTCCCAGGCTGTTTTCACATCTTCAAAGCTGCCACAGCAAATTTCCAGCAATCCTTTCAAAAGAACCCCTCCTTATAATTCCTTTCGTGTCTTATCACTCACAATATCAACTTTACAGGTGAAATATCGATCTGTAAAGCATGTTTTCTCCTCCGGGAACAGCTGCTCGACTGAGTAAAAATACAAAAGCCATGTCACCGTACAGGACACCACTCTTATGTCCCATGCAGCGCATGGCCTTTGTGTGATATAAGATTTTAGAAGTTAGGTAATAAGCAATTTGATTTATAAGGCTGCCAGTGCCCTGCCAAGTGCCCTGCAGCTTGCGATCGCACCATCATCCGGGGTTTCCTGGCAGATCACGCCTTCGCCGCCTACAACAGCTGCGCCGGCTGCCTTGCATCTCTCTTCCCAGTCACGCATCCACTGACCGTCTCCCCAGCCGTAGGAACCAAACAGGCCTACACTCTTGCCGGCAAGGCTTCCTTCCAGTTCACACATGAAGGGCTCCATTTCCATTTCTTCCAGAACTTCTGCTCCCATGGCAGGGCATCCAAGAGCAAATCCTTTCATGCTCTGCAGATCGGCTGCGGATGCATCACTGACATTGATGATCTCTGCCTTGCTGCCTGCTTCCTGCACACCCTCTGCTACGGCTGCTGCCATAGCTGCTGTATTTCCACCCTGTGACCAGAATACGATTTTTACTGTTTCCATTGTAATGATTCTCCTCTCTTTTTTATGCCGGAACGATTCCAAGCGGTCTCTGGTACAGCCTGATGATCTCCGGTATGCTGCGTCCTTCCTTCAGAAGACAAAGCAGATGATGTTCTGCAAAGGAATACCAGCGGAAGGTTCTCTGTTTCTGTGAAACATTATAGTACACCTTCCAATACCCATTGCAGAGGTAACTGCCTCCCTTATGTAAGATAAAGCCTTCCACATCCTCTACCGGATATCCAAGCAGGATTCCCATTTCATGTGGAAAGTCTTTCATACCCCTGCTGTAGGACTGGTATCTTCTGCGGAAACGGGCCAAAACCGCTGACAGGCTGATGCCCTCATGTCCTGTCCGCACACTGTCATAATCTGCTTTATACCCGGCCTTTACCAGCCATGCTTTTCTATCCGGCTCTCCGAGCATCCTCTGCAGCCATTCCCGGTGATAAAGCAGGATAACCAGCCGTCCCTCTTCCTTCAGAAGAAGATACATACTGATGCTGCTGTCCTTCAGAAGCTCCCGTAACTGAAAAAGCTGTCCTTCAGGAATGATCAGCAGATTGGATACCTTAAGACCAGCGATCACAGGAGCACACTGTATGATCATCTGCACCTCAAGTCCCTCTGTTTCCATATGCTTTATCAGTTCCCATGTTTCTCTGCTCAAGTCCTGCTCTCCCGAGTAAAAATTTCTCCACGGCTTTTAATAGTTAGTTTTGGCTAACTACTCTTTTCAGAAAACGGCCAGAACCTCTTCTGGCCGTCCTCATGAAAAGTATGCCTTGTATTAATGGTTGGTTAGTTACCGCTAACTATTCTATCTGCAAGACATCCTTTTGTCAACTAATATTTTCTTCTGTTTTTGATTTCTTCATAAAGCACCTTATAATTCTCATATCTGACCCGGCTGATATCGCCCCTTTCAAGGGCATCCTTTACCCCGCAGACCGGCTCGCTGATATGGGAACAGCCTGTAAATTTACAGTATTTCTCATAAGGTGTAAATTCCGGATAAAACCCCTGCAGCTCTTCCTTTTCCATCTCTCCAAGATTAAGGGATGTAAATCCCGGTGTATCAAAAATAAAGGTATCCTCGGAAAGTGCGAAGAGCTCTGCATGTCTCGTTGTATGCTTTCCTCTTTCAATCTTTCTGCTGATCTCGCCGGTTTCCATATTTGCCTGCGGATAAAGAGCATTGATGATCGTGGACTTGCCAACGCCACTTGGCCCTGCCACCACTGTGGTTTTGCCCTGCAGCCTCTCTCTGATCGTATCTATGCCTTCCTGCAGCTTTCCGCTGACAAAAAGCACTTCATAACCGCTTTTTCCATAAGCCTCGATCAGTTCCTGCTTTTCCTCTTCAGTGGCAATATCCTGCTTGTTAAAGCAGATCAGACAGGGAAGGGACTGCTCCTCCATGGTAATCAGAAAACGATCCAGAAGATTATAATTGGGATCCGGCTTCACGATAGCAAAGATCACAAGTGCCTGATCCACATTGGCAGACGCCGGACGGATCAGTGTGTTTTTCCTTGGCAGGATCTCTGTGATATTACCGATCATTTTTTCCACGTCCACCGGCACCATCTCTACCAGATCTCCTACAAGCGGCTTTTTCTGCTCCTTCCGGAATATTCCCTTGGCCTTGCATTCAAACAATCCTAACGCTGTATAAACATAATAGAAGCCTGCAATTCCTTTGACGATCTTTCCCTGCATGCCCTACTCCTGTACAAAGTTTACTGCACGGCGGATCTCTTTATTCTCTGTCGATCCTTCCGTGGTTGTGACACTGCCGTCCTCATTTGTGATCGTGGAACCTTCTATCGTGTTCTGATACTGGAAAAGAATATAGCCGGTACTGGTCTTGATCCCGGTAATATTCTGCTGTGCAATAGGGAATGAAGATGTCTGCGTACTCATCAGCTGCGTCCCGTCATCTGCCATCAGTGTCACTGTCACCATTGTTCCCGATTTGTAATTAGGATCCTCCGCACTGGTTGGCGGTGTAATACTGTCTGTAAAACGGTAGGTTGCCTGCGCAGGGCCTACACTGACATGAATATCTACCCTGGTACCCGCATCTACATAGGTTCTTGCAGAATAGCTCTGATAGCATACAAGTCCGAGATAATCTGTGTTATTGTTCGTAACCTCTGTTACACTGCCAAGCTGGAGACCGGCTTCCACCAGAATACTCATGGCCTCATCTTCACTTTTTCCCATCACATCCGGTACTGAAATCTTGGCATTTTCAATGCCTGTACTGATGCAGATCGTAACCGTAGCCCCGGAAAAAGCTTTACTTCCCCCTTCCGGTGACTGGCTGATGACATTTCCCTTCTGGATATACTGGTCAGCTGCAGATGTCTTCGATACCTGGAAGCCCTTCTGCTCCAGATTGGAAACTGCCTCCGCCTCTGAAAGTCCGACTACCTTTGGAACCTCGATCCCTTCTGATCCTGCACTGACTGTCAGTACGATGTTGGTTCCTTCATCTACCATTTCCCCTACATTCGCACTGGCCTTGATGACAATGCCCTGCGCATACTGGGTATTTTCTTCATACTGGATCTCAGGTGTGAGGTTTATATTGAGCAGGGCAACCTTTACATCATCAATGTTCTTTCCAACGACATCGATCATTTCTACCTGCTTCTTTTCCTCTGTCACCTCTTCTTCACTGTCCTGGCCTCCTGTATGGAACAGACCGATCGCCCGTCCTGCCAGAAAGAGTATGATACAGCCGATGATAACGGCTGCCACGATCGCAAGGATCGTAGTCAGTCTTTCCATACCAGAAGTGGTTTCTTCTTCCTCATCATCCTCTTCCAGCTCTTCATCAATTTCATAGTCCTCATCAGGTTCATACTTTCTCCTGCTGTGATAAACGTCCTCCCGCTCCTTCTTTGGCGGCTGGGGCTGTGGCTTTGGCTTACGCTTTACCTGCTTCTTGCCGGAAGGCTGCTGTTTTTTCTTCTGTCCGGAGGGCTGCTGTTTTTTCTGCACATTTCTGCGCACCTCCTCTTCCTTACGAAGATGCATGGCTTCCTCAATGGAAGCGCCGGACTGCTTCTTGATCTGTGAATAATCCTTATCTGAGATCATTCTTGTGGATGCTTCCTCATCTGCATTGACCTGCTTGACAAAATTTTCATCAGGAGTCATCAGGGAACGCTTCAGATCCGTGATCAGCTCACCCATGGACTGATAACGTCTGTCCGGACTTTTCTGACAGCATTTGAATACGATCTGCTCTACACTGACAGGGATCTCTGGTACGAAATCTCTTGGAGAAGGCAGATCCTCCTGAATATGTTTAATGGCGATCGCCACTGTAGTTTCCCCGTTAAAGGGCACTCTGCCCGTCAGCATTTCAAAAATCGTGATTCCAAGGGAATAGATATCACTCCGTTCATCTGAATATCCACCTCTTGCCTGCTCCGGTGAGGTATAATGTACCGATCCCATCACATTGGAGGTAATAGTATTACTGGTTGCTGCCTTGGCAATACCAAAATCTGTTACCTTTACCTTGCCTTCCTTGGAGATCATAATATTCTGGGGTTTGATATCCCTGTGGATGATATGATTGTTATGGGCAGCTTCGATACCCATGCTCACCTGGATGGCAATACTGACTGCCTCCTTCACCGACAGTCTGGCCTTTTTCTCGATATACTTTTTGAGGGTGATCCCCTCTACAAGCTCCATGACAATATAATAAATACCGTCCTCTTCACCGACATCATATACATTCACGATATTGGGATGCATCAGGCCTGCTGCTGCCTGTGCTTCTATTCTGAATTTGGATACAAAATTGGCATTCTCACTGAATTCCTGCTTTAATACCTTCACTGCAATAAACCGGTTCAGCTTATGATCCTTTGCCTTGTAGACATCGGACATACCACCTGTACCGATCTTTTCCAGTATTTCGTATCTGTCTCCTATCATCATTCCTATCTTAATCATGTTTACCTCTCCATGCTTCGTGGGTCTTTAATCTTCGTTCTCTCTGGCGAACGCATCAATCAGAATTACCGCTATGTTATCTCTGCCGCCGTTCTGGTTGGCCGCATCGATCAGTCTCTCTGCTCTTTCCTCAATCGTACCCGGAGTCTTCAGTATCCTGCCGATCTCTTCATCCTCTAACATATTGGTCAGTCCGTCAGAGCACATAAGTATCAGATCTCCACTCTTCAGTTCTTCATGAAAGAAGTCAATCTCTATGGTATCTCTTGCACCAATTGCTCTGGTAATAATATTCTTATCCGGATGGTTTCTTGCTGCCTCTCTGTCAAGGCCTCCCATCCTGACCATTTCCTCCACCAGGGAATGATCTCTTGTAATCTGTCTTACTTCCTCATTAATGATATAAAGTCTGCTGTCACCTACATTTGCTACCTGCAGATATTTACCAAGAACGGTCGCTGCTACTACTGTAGTTCCCATACCATACAGGCTTTCATCTTCACGTGCTTTCCGTCTCACCTGATCATTGGCGATCCGGATTGCCCTGCTTAAAATACGGATGGGGCTCTGTTCAAAGCAGCCTTTGATCTCCCGTACCATGGTTTCCACTGTACACTTGGAAGCATAATCACCCGCCTGATGACCTCCCATACCATCTGCAACAATATAAACGTTCTTCAGGTTGCCTACAGCTTCATCTGATGAATATACAAAATCCTGATTCAATTTTCTTTTTCTGCCGATATCCGTTACAGAAAAGGACTTGATCACTTTCCTACCTCCTGTGGTGTCTCTTCTATATGTCTGCGCCGCAGCTGTCCGCAGGCACCATCAATATCTCTGCCCAGTTCTCTCCTAATTGTAGCATTATTTCCGGAGAGTTCAAGCGTCTTTTTAAACCGCAGAACGGCCTTCTCCTCTGACTGTACATAGTTTCTTTCCTTGATCGGGTTCACCGGGATCAGATTCACATGGCAGTTTAAGGGACTGATCAGGGCGATCAGTTCTCTGGCATCCTCCGAGGTATCATTCACCCCGCCTACCAGACTGTATTCAAAGGTAATCCGTCTTCCTGTCTGTTTAAAGTAATAGGCACAGGCCTCCATCAGCTCCTTTATGGAGTATTTATTAGCAATGGGCATAAGCTTTCTTCTCTTCTCATCTGTCGTCGCATGCAGGGAAAGTGCCAGTGTGATCTGCAGCTTTTCATCTGCAAGCTCCCTGATCTTTTCTACAATGCCACAGGTGGACACAGTCACATTTCTCTGACTAATGTTCAGCCCCTCTTCTGCTGTCAGAAGCCGCAGGAACCGGAGCAGATTGTCATAATTATCAAGAGGTTCCCCTGTTCCCATCACAACTACATTGGAAACCCTCTCACCTGTGATTCTCGTAATGGCATAGATCTGATCCAGCATCTCAGAGGGCAGGAGATTCCGCTCGAGGCCATCCAGGGTGGAAGCACAGAACCGGCATCCCATCCGGCACCCCACCTGTGAAGAAATGCAGACGCTGTTTCCATGCTTATAGCGCATGAAAACGCTCTCTACTACATTGCCGTCAGACAGTCCGAACAGATATTTCCTTGTTCCATCAATCTTTGAGATCTGTTCCCTGACGCAGATCAGGGAAGTATAGGTAAATCTCTCCCGGCATTTTTCCTTCAGTGCTGCCGGGATATTGGTCATTTCCTCATAATCCCCTGCCAGCTTCTGGTGCATCCACTGATATAGCTGTCCTGCCCTGAATTTCTTTTCTCCCATGGCTTCCATCTCAGCCGTCAGCTCCGGAAGTGTAAGTGACTTGATATCTGTTTTTTTCTCCGTTAAAAGACCTGACTGTTCCATCATGTCTGTTTATTCTCCTGTTTTTTCAGTCTGGCAATAAAAAAGCCGTCCGTCTCATGTACTCCGGGAATAAGCTGTAACATGCCATCTTTTCCCTCTTCCTTCAGTACCTCTGGCAGATACGGGGAAAGGGATTCCAGCCCGAAAGGGAACTGCCTGGTAAGCCACACTGCATTTTCTTCATTTTCTCCCTGGTTGATGGTACAGGTACTGTAAAGAAGTATGCCGCCGGGCTTTACATAGGAAACAGCGTTTTTGAGGATCTCACGCTGCAGCGCCTTAAGGCTCTCAAGTCCCTCTTTTTTCGCATGATAGCGGATATCCGGCTTCTTTCCCATAATACCAAGTCCGGAGCAGGGAAGGTCTGCCAGTACCACGTCATAGACTTCTTTATCTTCCTCGCAAAAGATCCTGGCGTCTCCTTCTGAGACTTCCATATTCTGTATTTTCATTCTCTGCTGGTTTTCACGGATCAGTGCTGTCTTCTCCTCACTGATATCCCTGGAGACCACAAGTCCTGTCCCTTTCAGCTTCTGTGCTGCATGAATGCTCTTGCCTCCCGGTGCTGCGCAGAGATCAAGGATCCTGTCACCCTCCCGGATCCCGGCACATTCACAAACCAGCATACTGCTCACATCCTGCACCTGGAACAAGCCTTCCTCAAAGCCAGGGAGTGCCAAAAGCCCTTCTGCTCCTTCGATACAGTACGCATAAGGTAAATAAGGATGTGCCGACATCTTACAGCCGGTCTTTTCAATGGCTGAGATCAGCCTTTCCTTTTCAGATGCAGAAAGATCCTCTTTCAGTCTGATCGTCACAGGCTTTGTCTGCAGAAATGCTTCCAGCATCCTTCGTGTCTTCTCTTCTCCCTGCTCTTTCAGAAGCTTTTCAACAAGCCATGCAGGCATGGAAAACTTCACGGAAAGTGCCTTTACCAGATCCTTCTCTTCCTCCGGAAAACGGATCTGTTCTTTATTTCTGGCAATATTACGCAGCACCCCATTAACAAAGCCGGAAAGCTGGCGGAAGCCTCTTTTTCCTGCAAGCTTTACCGCTTCATTGCACACAGCCCGATCCGGTACACTGTCCATGAACAGAAGCTGATATACACTGCTTCGCAGCAGATTCCGTATAAATGGTTTCATTTTGACTGTGGGCACTTTGGAAAACTGATCCAGCACATAATCGATCTGGATACATCTCTCCACGGTTCCCTCTACCAGCCGTTTTAAGAACGCCTTATCCCGGCTGTCTCTATAATTATATTTCTGAAGCACACTGCGGATCACCAGATGACAGTAGCTTCCTTCTTCCATAATCTCTGCCAGCATATCCACTGCCAGCTCCCTTATATTTTCCAATCCGGTATGCCTTCCTAATCTCTGTCCCTTCTGCGGTTACTCAGCATCAGCAGTCGCAGCAGCTGTAAAACAGAAGAAGCTGCCGCAGCCACATAGGTGAGTGCTGCTGCCGTCAGTACATTTCTGCAGTCCCCAATCTCATCCGAAGACAGCATGCCATAGTCACGAAGCATGGAAAGCGCCCTTCTGGAAGCATTGAACTCTACCGGCAGTGTTACGATCTGGAACAGCACCGCCAGGGAAAAGATCCATACACCAAGCATGGCTAATGAAAAATAATCGCCATTTGGGAGCCGGAAGCCGATTCCAAGGATCAGTCCAAGGATAACGATAGGAAGACCAAGCTTTGAACCAAGATTTGCCGCCGGTACCAGAAGGGATCTCAGCTTCAGCGGCAGATATCCCTTTTGATGCTGCACAGCATGACCGCATTCATGGGCTGCCACACCGATCGCCGCTACCGAATGGGAATCATATACCGCATCGGAAAGCCGCAGAACCTTTTTTGACGGATCATAATGATCTGTCAGATCTCCGCTGATATGCTGGATCGATACGTCATGGATCCCCGACATGGCAAGGATCCTCGCCGCTGCCTCTGCGCCTGTCATTCCGCTTCTGCTTCTGATCTTCGCATACTTTCTGTAGGTATTATTGACGTTGCTGCTTGCCAGCATACAAATAACAGCACCAATGATTACCAGAATATAAGTTGGGTCAAAACCATAATAATAGCCCATGTTTCATCTCTCCTTTTCTGATCCGCTTTTCTGATCAGTGTAATGCTTCTCCCTCTTTTACCTCATAGCCCCTCATAAACTCCGCACAGCTCATCCTTTTCTTTCCCTCAGGCTGCAGGGATCTGATCCTCAGGGCACCCTCTCCTGTTGCCAGCGTAAAGGATTCCTTATCCATGGCGATCACTGTGCCGGGAACCGGATTTTCTGCATTTGCACATTCTGACACCACATCAGCTTCCCAGATTTTCAGTATCTTTCCTTTATAATGGGTAAAAGCACTGGGCCAGGGGTTCAAGCCCCGGATCAGTCTTTCAATGGTCACGGCAGACTTCGCAAAGTCGATGTTTCCCATATCCTTTGTGATCTTTCCTGCATAGGTTGCCAGTTCTTCCTTCTGTACCACAGGAGTAAGCTCTCCAGCCTCGATCTTTGGCAGAACTTCCACGATCAGCTCCGCACCAGTTTCCATCAATCTGTCAAACAGGCTGCCGCCGGTTTCCTTTTCATCAAGGACAACTTCCTTCTGCAGAAGAATATCTCCGGTATCCATTCCCTTTGCCATCTGCATGATGGTCACTCCGGTCTTCTCTTCCCCGTTGATCACACACCACTGGATCGGCGCTGCTCCCCGGTAAGCCGGAAGGAGGGAGGCATGGATATTGATACAGCCAAGCCTTGGCATATTTAAAATTTCTTCTGATAACAGCTGTCCGAAAGCTGCCACTACGAAGATATCTGCCGGATACTTCCTAAGTTCCTCTACGGCATCCTTTTCTTTGATTTTCAAAGGCTGCAGCACCGGAATACCATAGGACAGGGCGCATTCCTTCACCGGTGAATACTGCACCTCCCGGCCTCTTCCTTTCTGTCTGTCAGGCTGTGTCACTACTGCCGTCACTTCGTGTCCGGCTTTCAGGATCGCCTCAAGCGGCGCTACCGCAAAATCCGGTGTTCCCATATAAATAATCTTCATCCGAACCTCTCCTTACATTACTGCTCCGGGCTTTCTGTACTCATCAGTTCGCCCTCTACCTTTTCCACATAAAGGTGACCGTCCAGATGATCGATCTCATGGCAGAAAGCTCTTGCCAGCAGCTCTGTTCCTTCAATTTCAAAGGGCTTCATCTCTTCATCATAAGCTCTGACCTTTACATAATTCGGTCTTGTTACCACGCCGGTCTTGCCCGGCAGGGAAAGGCAGCCTTCATTGCCGGTCTGTTCTCCGCTTGTCTCGATAATAACCGGATTGATCAGCAGGATCGGATCCTCTCCTGTTACGTCAATGACTACGATCCGCTTCAGGATTCCCACCTGAGGCGCTGCCAGTCCGACTCCGTCCGCATCATACATGGTCTCAAACATGTCTTCGATCAGCTCCGCGATTCTTTCCGTTACCTCTGTGACCGGCTTACAGGTCTTGTTTAAAACCGGATCACCCATTTCCCTGATATTTCTGATTGCCATTCCTCTCCATCCCTTCTGTCGTCAATATGTGTTTACCGGGTCAAAATCAAACTGTACAAATGCGCTGTTTCCCGGCAGATTTTTTCTGTAGTTTTCTGTCAGCTCCTTATAGATCAGCAGTTTCTGATAATCCTTTTCCTTACAGTATATCACAAAACGATATATATCATTTATTTTGGAGACTGCAGCTTTCGACGGTCCGATAACAGAACCATCTGATCTGCCACTTTCTTCCTGATAGTTTCTGAGGATCCTGCCTGTTTCTTCTGCTGCCGCGAGAGCCTGCCCTTCCTCCTTTGAAGTAAACAGGATCGCCAGCAGATGCTCTGCCGGGGGATATCCCATAAGCTCACGATATCCCATTTCCTCTTCATAAAAAGCCTCGTAGTCCTGGTTTGCAGCAAGGGTAATGCTGTAATGATCCGGCTGATAGGTCTGTATCACTACCTCTCCCTTCCTTACCCCTCTCCCGGCTCTGCCTGCCGCCTGGGTCAGAAGCTGAAAGGTTCTCTCCCCGCAGTGATAATCACTGTCATTTAAGGAAAGATCCGCTGCCAGCACGCCCATCAGCGTCACCTTTGGGAAATCATGTCCCTTTACGATCATCTGGGTTCCAAGGAGAATATCTGCTTCCTCCCCGGCAAAGGAAGAAAGAATCTCCTCATAGCTTCCTTTTCTCCGGGTCGTATCTGCATCCATACGGAGCACTCCTGCCCCCGGAAATCTCTTCCTGATCTGATCCTCGATCTGCTGGGTTCCAGCCTTAAAGCCCAGGATATAGGGCGATCCACAGGACGGACACTTCTTTGGCTCCTGCATTTCATATCCGCAGTAATGACATATTAATTTTCCACCTCTGTGCTGTGAAAGAGATACATCACAGTGGGGACACTTCATCACGAGTCCGCAGGATCTGCAGGACACAAAGCCTGCATAGCCTCTCCGGTTCAGGAACAGCATGATCTGTTCCTTTCTGGATAGTCTGTCCTCTATCAGCTTCTGCAGCTTTCTGCTGAAAATAGAGCGGTTGCCCTCCTTCAGCTCTTTTCTGAGATCCACGACTGAAACATCTGCCAGCCTGCCGCCTGTCAGTCTCCTTGTCAGGGTAAAGAGCTCATATTCACCCTTTTTTGCCCTGCTGTAAGCCTCCAGGGAAGGTGTGGCAGAGCCAAGCACAAGACTGGCTCCTTTAAGAGAAGCAAGGTACTCTGCGGTTTCCCTTGCATGATATCTTGGCATGGTCTCACTTTTATAGCTTGGCTCGTGTTCCTCATCGATCACGATCATGCCAAGCTTTTCAAAAGGTACAAACAGAGCTGATCTTGGCCCTATGATCACATCAATCTCACCTTTTCTTGCCCGCTCACACTGGTCATACCTCTCCCCCTCGGAAAGGCTGGAGTTTAAGACCGATACCCGGTCTCCAAACCGTTTGTAAAAACGAAGCAGGGTCTGATAGGTCAGGGCAATTTCAGGGATCAGCATGATACACTGTCTTCCTCTTTTTACCGTTTCCTCTATGAGGGAAAGATATACCTCTGTTTTGCCGCTTCCGGTAATACCATGGATCAGGTAGGTTTTACAGATCCCCGCATCCCTGTCAGCGATCACTGTATCTACGATCGCCTGCTGCTCGTTGCTGAGTTTTTTTTCTTCCCTCCCGCCGGCTTCCAGTCGTACCGGATTACGATAATAGCTCTCTGTCTCTACTGTAATCACCTGCTGTGAGATCAGGCTTTTTATAGTCGATGGTGCTATATGGAGTTTTCCTGTCACCAGTTCATAAGGAAGCTCTTTTTCTTCTGTCAGCGCTGCCAAAAACCTTGTCTTTCCCGTCTGATGCTTCCTTATGCTCTCTGCAAGAAGTGAACGGATCTCTTCCCCGGTCATCTGCCGTACGATCGTTTTCTTTTCCTTCGCCTTTACTTCCCTCTTCACAGGAAGCACTGTCTTCAGGGCAGCGATCATAGTGGAGCCATAGGTTTCCTTCAGAAAGACTGCCAGCTTCAACGCATCCTCTGACGGAGAAACCTTCTGCTTTGACAGGCTGTAGATCTCTTTCATTTTTTCTTCGTCAAACTCTGCCTGATCTGTGATCTCCACCACATAACCGGCCGTAAGACGGTTTCCCCTTCCAAAGGGCACCATCACACTGGTTCCCACAAGCACCGTCTCTCTTAAGGCTTCCGGTATTTTATATTGAAAGGTCCGATCTACCTTTTCATGGGAAATGTCAATAATGACATCCGCATATTTCTTTTCCTTCATGCCATTCTCCTGGAAGGGTCAGCTCCTGTCTGCCCTCTCCTGCAGGATCTCAGCGATCAGGACTCTTTCATCCATAGGATACTTAACCCCTTTAATCTCCTGATAATCCTCATGCCCCTTTCCGGCAAGAACAATGATATCTCCCGGCTGTCCATGGTCGATCGCATAGGCGATTGCTTCCTTCCGGTCGCAGATCTCAATGTATCTGCCGTCCGTTTTATCAATTCCCGTCTTAATATCAGCCATGATTGCAAGCGGCTCTTCAAATCTTGGATTATCCGAAGTAATGATCGTTAAATCAGCCAGCTTTCCGCTGACCTCTCCCATCTCATACCGGCGGAGTCTGGAGCGGTTGCCGCCACAGCCAAATACACAGACAAGTCTTGCTGGATGATATTCCTTCAGGGTGGAAAGAAGACTGTTCAGACTCATGGCATTGTGCGCATAATCAATGATCAGGGTAAATTTGTCAGAAACCGGCACCATCTCGATCCTGCCCTTTACATGAGCCTTCAGAAGAGCCTCCTTGATCTTCGGGATCTCTACCTTGAAATGTCTGCAGACAGCGATCGCTGTCAGTGCATTATACACACTGAATCTGCCAGGTGTCGGTACCTCCACCTCGAAGTCCATCTTTCCTTTTACATGGAAATCAACCCCAAGCTCTCCCGGCTTGTCAATCAGCTTCAGATCCTCCGCATAAAGATCTGCTGTCTTGTCAAAGCCATAGGTTTCCAGATCACAAGTATGCCCCTTAAGTACTGCTTCCATGTGTTCGTCATCCTTATTGACGATCCCATGACGGCACTGTTTGAACAAAAGTCCCTTGCATGCCTGGTATTCTTCAAAGCTCGCATGCTCGTTCGGTCCGATATGATCAGGCTCAAGATTGGTAAAAATACCTACTTCAAAAACAAAGCCCTGGGTTCTGTGGAGCTTGAGTCCCTGGGATGCCACTTCCATGACTACAATCTCTATGCCTGCATCTACCATCCTCCGGAAGGTTTCCTGCAGAACGAAGGATTCCGGCGTGGTGTTTTTGGACGGAATATGGGTATCCCCTATGATCGTTTCGATCGTTCCGATCAGTCCCACTTTATATCCTGCACTCTCCAGAATAGATTTGATCAGATAAGTACTCGTCGTCTTACCCTTGGTTCCCGTGATGCCGATGACCTTCAGCTGGTCTGCAGGGTGCCCGAAATATGCTGCAGCGATAAATGCCATGGCATATCTGGTATCCTCCACCCTGATCACGGTTACATCACTGTCCTTTGGTATCTCTGCGTCCTTCTGCACGACCAGTACAGAAACGCCTTTCTCAAGAGCCTCTGGTATATAGCTGTGTCCGTCTGTATTGTATCCGCAGATACAGATGAACAGACATCCTTCTTTTATCTTTCTGGAGTCGTATACAACCTCATTTACACATTTGTCCACATTGCCCCTGACACACTCATAAGACAGTCCTGCCAGCAGGTCTCTGCAGCAATACTCTTTTTCCGCCATTTTCATTCTCCTTTTTTGCCAGCTATCCTTATAATAAAATAGCATGCCTGTCGTGTTTTTTCAACTGTGGGGTTGTTTTCTGACGCTCTGCAGACTTATCCATTACAGACAAAGCAAAACCCCCGGGGGATACCGGGGGTTTGCTTTTCTTATGAGGGGGGAGATAGTGAGTTGTTCAACTATCTTGGTTATTATAATACCCAGTAAATGTGTACAAATTGTGACTACTTCCTAATAAAAGTATAAAATCAAAATTAAGAAAAAATAAATAGGTTCTCCACTGTCACCTTCTGCATCAGTTCTTCCGCAAATTCTTTGGAAAACACGCCGTTCTCTGCTGTTGTTGCATTCGCTGCCGAAATCGCTGCCGCCTTCACAAGTGCCGTCTTTGCATCTTCTCCTGCAAGCACAGACATGGCAAGGGATGCCACTGCGGTATCACCGCAGCCAACCGTATTGACTGCCTTGATCTTCGGCGGTCTTGCCGCGATCCTTTCTGTTTCTGATATATAAAGAAGTCCTTTTTCTCCCATGGAAACGACTACGCTGTGGACACCTTCCCGGCAAAGCATAAGTGCAGCCTCCGTGATCTCTTCCCTGTTCCTTAGGCTTCTTCCTGTAAGATATTCCAGTTCCTTTGTGTTTGGCTTGATCAGGAAGGGCTTTCCTTTGATTCCTTCCCGGAGGCTTTCCTTACTGGTATCAAGGATCACCCTTTTCCCAAAGGAGGAAGCTTTTTCGATCAGCTCCCTGTATATATCCGGGCTGATACCAAGAGGCACACTGCCGCTCATTACCACAAGCTCCGTATCTGCAAGTGCCTTCTCATAATCTTCCCGGAATCTGGAAAGCTCCGTTTCTGTGATCATCGGACCAGGCTCCAGGATTTCTGTCACATAACCATCCCCTGTGATCAGGTTGGTATTGGTTCTGGTGCTTTCGGAAATCTGTGTAAAGGCACATTCTGCCGGAAACTGTCTGACTCCGTTTTCAATAAAAATACCTGTATGTCCCCCAAGGAATCCCATGGCTCTCACCGGAAATCCATAACCGGCCAGCACCTTCGTGACATTAATTCCCTTTCCTCCCGGAAGATTTCTGACCCTGTCCATACGATTAACCTGTCCAGGGCACATCCGTTCCCCGAAGCAGGTTTTATCTAAAGCCGGATTGAGTGTTATTGTTGTGATCATACATTTCCCTCCCTAACAGTAATACTGCATGACGATCTGGATACTTTCCCGTCCCATATACCGGTTGATCTCCGGATAATAGACCATACTGACCGTAAGCCCTTCAAAGCTCCTGCTGCCACTGTACAACGCCTCCTTTTCATGCTCTCCGTACGTTTCACTAAGGAACCTGTCCAGCTTCTCCATATCTCCAAAATAGATCATATCATATCCACTGCCGCTTTCATCTGCAATTCTGAATTTTCCAACATTTCTGTTCTTACCCAGAATCTTCCCGGATAACAGGCGTACATTTTTCTGCGCAAATACGGGCTTTGGATTTCCTGCTCCAAAAGGTTCTAAAAGCGACAGCTCCTTTACAAAACGATTATCGGCATAGGATAACGGCATCGGAACATCTATATGTACAACTTCTCTGAAATCCTCCTCTGTCAGGGTGGAATTTTCATTCAGCCTTTTCCTGAGCTCATTTAAATCTCCCTCACCTGCCAGGGAAAATCCGGCTGCCATCTTATGGCCGCCAAATTTCGTAAACAGCTCCCGGCACTTTGACAGCTCCTCATACATAGAATAAGCTTCGATGGATCGTCCGCTTCCCTTGATCCCTTCCTCTGCCCTTGTCGCAACCAGTACAGGCTTATGATATTTTTCCTTCAGCCTTCCCGCTATGATCCCTGCAATGCTTTCATGACAGTCCGGCAGATATACCACAAGCACCGGATCCTGCTCTCTGCCTTCCGCCTCCAGCATACGGACTGCTTCACTGACACCATCCTCTGTCATCTGTTTACGGCTGTCATTCAGGCTTTTCAGGTCATAGGCTTCTGTTACTGCTTTTTTGAAATCCGTCTCCTCAAATAATCTGAGTGCCCTGTCAGCACTGTCCAGCCTTCCTGTCGCATTCAGACAGGGTCCAAGGATAAAGCCTGCGTGGTAAGGAGACAGCTCCTTATCCATCAGGTCATTGACCTGCAAAAGAGCCAGAAGCCCCGGATTCTCCGTTTCCTTCATCTGCTGCATGCCATACTTCACAATGATACGGTTCTCGTCACGAAGCTCCATCACATCACAGACCGTAGCCAGTGCTGCGAAAGGAAGGAGCTCTTTCTGCAGGGACTTTTTCTTTTCTTCCTCTCCTGACTTTTCACAGAGGGCTTCTATCAGCTTATAGGCGATAAGGGCACCGCAGATTCCCTTAAAATGGCTGGTATCCGCACTCTGCTTGGGATCCACCACCACATCTGCCGGCGGCAGATGATATTCCTTATTCCCGTTTTCTTCTGTATAGGGCACCTCATGGTGATCTGTCACAATCACGGTCATTCCATAATCTCTGGCAAGACTGATCTCTTCAAAAGCCGCGATGCCATTGTCACAGGTGAGGATCGTGTCCACCTCATCCTCTCTGGCATTTTCGATCAGGCTGATGTTTAGCCCGTAGCCATCCCGGATCCGGTGTGGAATCACACGATCCGCCTTTCCGGAAAGTGCCTGGATCCCACGGCATAGGATATAGGTACTGCAGATCCCATCTACATCATAATCTCCGATCACACGGATCTTTTTCCCCTCCCGGATCTTTAAAAGCAGCAATTCTGCCGCTTTCTCCATTCCATACAAGGCAAAAGGTGAGGGTCTGTCAGCCAGAGTCCCCTTCAGGAACAGACGGATCTCCTCATCTTCTGTCAGATCCCGGTTTCTCATGATCCTGGCAAGCACCGGTGTAATCCCATATTTCTGTGCAATCGCATTAAAATCAGCCTTTTTGGCTGCCACCATCCATTTTTCCACGTCTTCTCCTTACTCCTCAGAAAGGAAAAGGCAGGGACATCCTGACCTTCAGAATATCCTTGCCTTTTCAGATCTATTTCAGATTCTTTTATTTATTCTTTTTAGCGAAGCACTTTCTCAGCACTAACCACAGGGAACCTGCGATGCATACAGAAGAATAAGCACCACAGAGGATACCTACCATCAGCGGCAATGCAAATTCCTTCACGCTTGTCACGCCAAAGATATAGAGCATGGCAACCATGATAAAGGTGGTCAGGGAAGTAAAGATACTTCTTGACAGAGTCTGTGTGATACTGATATCTACAATAGGCTCAAGACCATCCTTCTGGCTCATGCTTCTCATATTCTCACGGACACGGTCGAAGATAACGATGGTCGCATTGATGGAATAACCTACGATCGTCAGCATGCAGGCAATAAATGTAGTACCTACAGATACCTTTGCTACCGCATAGAAGGTCAGCACAACCAGCACATCATGGAGCAGACAGAGTACGGAGCTTGCACCAAAACGTACATCCTTGAAACGGAGCCATACATAGATCAGCATAAATACCGCTGCTACCAGCACAGCTACGATGGATTCCTGCTTCATTTCATTACTGATGGTGGAGCTGATGGTTTCCGCTGTGATCTTCTCTCCGTCAACCTCAAAATTATCTGTCATGGCATCCTTAAAGGACTCACGCTCTTCCTGTGTCAGGGATCTTGTCTTGAAAATAACCTCATTGGTTCCATCGATCTTCTGTGTCTGAACATTACCGTCACCGGTAATATCCTCGATCAGCGGAACTACCCTGGAATCAATATCTGCAAGGCTCATATCCTCATTGAAGGTAACACTTGTAGAAGTACCTCCAACGAACTCAAGGCTGTAATTCAGAGGGTTTCCTGTCTGTGCCTTATTCACGCCCATAAAGACGAAACCTGCAATGATCACGGCAAGGGAAGCGGTAAAGAAAACTGCCTTCTTCTTTGTGAACCGAACTGCCTTTCTCTCTCTTGCTACGCCATACAGCTTCGGATTTGTAAGTCCAAGGGCAAAGAATGCTTTCATGATCAGCTTAGTCACTACCATGGCTGTAAACATGGATAATACAATACCAAGTGCCAGTGTATAGGCGAATCCCTTAACAGTACCGGAACCCATCACTGCCAGCACTGCTGCAGCGATCAGGGTGGTGATATTTCCATCGATGATAGCAGACTGAGCTTTCTTGAAGCCAATATCGATCGCTGTTTTTACCGTTCTGCCCTCTGCCAACTCCTCGCGGATCCTGGCAAAGATAATAACGTTGGCATCTACTGCCATACCTACTGAAAGAATAATACCTGCGATACCGGGCAGGGTTAATGTGATATCAAAACCATTCAGAAGAATGATGATCAGCTCTACATAAAGCGTCAGTGCAAGACTGGCTGCCACACCGGAAATGTAATAAATCGCGATCATGAATACAACAATGATAGCAAAACCGATCAGACCTGCCTTGATGCTGGTAGCGATTGCTTCTCCACCAAGCTGTGCACCTACCACCTTGGAATGAAGCTCCTCCAGCTCAACCTTCAGACCACCGATACGGATAGTGGACGCAAGCTGCTCTGCGCTTTCATAATCAAAGTTACCACTGATCTGCGCCTTACCATCTGTCAGGGCTGCCTGTACCCTTGGAGCACTGATGATCTGTCCATCATAATAGATACCAAGCGTTTCGCCCTTCTTGTATGCTCTTGTAGTTGCATCTGCAAACTTTTTGGTTCCCTCCGTTGTCATGGTAAGATCAACAACAACCTCAGAATTGTTCATATTGTCTGTAGCAGTCGCTGCCTGGGCATCCTTGACATCCGTACCGGAAAGAGGTGCACTGCCCTCTGCCACGATCGTATCAATATCCTTGGTCAGCATATAAACCACATTGCCGCTTGCATCCATGGTTGCCTGATAGTTGGCATTGCCATCCTCATCTGTTTCGTAGATGAAATACAGGGAACCGGGTTTGCCAAGCTCTGCCAGAATGGCATTGGCATCTGTTACACCGGGAATCTCGATATTGATCCTGTCATCCCCCTCCTGATACACAACAGCTTCTGTACTGTAATTCTCTACACGCTTCTGCAGCTTGTAAATCGTATCTGCCATATCCTCGCTGCTCGGCTTTTCTTCGCCTACCGCCTGATAGGTGATGCTCACACCGCCTGCCAGATCAAGACCAAGCTTAATGTCTGATGCAGAACCGGATCTGTCTGTTCCGATCCCTTCTGTTGCTGTGTATCCGAGACCGCCAAGAAGCAGCACCAGAACGATCAGCACAATGATTGCTCTACTCTTTTTCATTTTTATTCTCCTTCTTCTTCGGCCAGCGCCGCTTTTATCATGATCGCACACTCTATGCGCTTTCTCTGCAATTCACATCCGATATCATAGGCATCGTTGATGCTTCCATGGAAATTGTAGGAGTTTGCGGCACAGCCGCCGCTGCAGTAGAACTTGGCAAAGCATTTCCTGCATTTGTCCTTCGCATAAACATTGCATGTCTTAAACTCGTCACGGATGTCGGTTCTTGTAATACCCTCATCCACATTTCCCATTAGAAACTCCTCATGACCCACAAACTGATGACAGGGATAAAAATCACCCCAGGGTGTCACAGCCAGATACTCGGTGCCTGACCCACAGCCTGACAGCCTCTTGGCCACGCAGGGACCACCCTTCAGATCTATCATGAAATGGAAGAAATTCACACCTCTTCCTTCCTTCTTTCTCTTCAGAAGCTCTCTGGCCAGTTCATCGTACTCTTCGAGAATAGCCGGAATATCCTCTTCCGTGATGGCATAGCTTTCCTCCGGTGCTGCCACAACAGGCTCCACGGAGATCTGTTCAAAGCCAAGATCTGCCAGATGCTTCACATCCTCTGCAAAATCCAGATTATTATGGGTAAAGGTTCCTCTGACATAATAGTTCATCTGGTTTCTGCTCTCTGCCAGCTTCTTAAACTTGGGAACAATAGTATCATAGCTTCCCTGTCCGCCTCTGTGAGGACGCATCAGATCATTGATCTCCTTACGTCCGTCGATACTGAGTACCACATTGGACATCTCCTGATTCAGGAAATCCATGATCTCATCATTTAACAGGATACCGTTGGTCGTCAGGGTAAAGCGGAACTTCTTGTTATTCGGTTTCTCAAGGCTCCTGCCATAAGCTACCAGATCCTTCACGACCTGCCAGTTCATCAGTGGCTCCCCGCCAAAAAAGTCCACCTCCAGGTTGACACGGTTTCCAGAATTTGCCACCAGAAAATCCAGTGCCTTCTTACCGACCTCATAGCTCATCAATGCTCTTCTTCCATGATACTCCCCTTCCTCTGCAAAGCAATATCTGCAGGCAAGGTTACAGTCATGGGCAATATGGAGACAGAGTGCCTTGACAACAGTCTGTCTGCCCTTAAAGTCAGTAATATATTTTTCGTAAATATCCTCTGTATAAAGTAATCCCGCATCCTTCAGTTCAAGAACCTCTAAAAGAGCTTCCCTGATATCAGCCTCTTCATATTGATCCTTCAGGGCAGAAAGGACTGTTTCTTCCAGTTCTTTTCCCTCTCTGGACGTACAAAGAGCCTCTTCTACAGCCGGGATCACATCATAGACTACGTCATCTACCACGTGGACAGATCCGCTGTTCACATCCAGTACGATGTTGTAGCCATTGTTTTTGTATTGATGTATCACGTTTCTGTTTCCTTTCCTGTGCGATATTGTGTAAGCTTGGAAACGTAGAATAAGCAGCGATGATCCACCGCTGCTTACATACCTTATCTACTTGTTGATAAATACCGCACCTTCACTCCGCTTTTCAGAGATTATTTTGCATGCTCACAGCTCTGGTTTCCTACGGTACAGCTTGTTTTGCAAGCTGACTGACAGGATGTCTGGCACTCGCCGCAGCCGCCCTTCTTCATGGATTCCTTTAAGTCTCTCGTTGTTAATGTCTTAATACGCTTCATAATCTTATCTCCTTAAAAGCAAATTTCTCTTTCCAAACCGGTATCAATATACCGACATTATTTGATATTATAGCATAGGTCATTCCTTGCTGACAAGAGGAATCTCTTCCGCCTTTTCCTTTTTCTCGTCAGGCAGTGTCATCAGCACATTGACGATCCTGTTCTGCCTGATGTCTCCTGTCTTCAGGATGATCCCGTCCGGCAGTGTGATCGTCTCACCAATCTCAGGCAGTCTGTCAAGGCTCTCGATCAGCAGGCCGCCAATGGAATCATAGTCCTCTGAATGCAGCTCTGTACCAAGCTCATCATTGATATCATCCAGCTTCATGCTGCCTTCTACCAGATAGGTCCTTTCTCCCTTTTTCTGGATCTGCTCTTCTTCATCCTCATCATATTCGTCCCGGATCTCCCCGACGATCTCTTCCAAAAGATCCTCCAGAGTGATCATGCCGACAGTTGCACCGTACTCATCCAGCACAAAAGCCACATTGATCCGCTTTTCCCGCATTTCCAGCATCAGATCAGCTGTCTTTTTGAATTCATATGTATAATAGGCTTCCCTGATGATATCTTTAATATGGAAATTGCTTCTCTCTTCCACCAGGATAAAGTCCTTGATATTGATCAGACCAATGATATTGTCCTTATCCCCACTGTAAACGGGAATTCTCGTATACATACATTCCCGGAACAGTGCCATCACCTCTTCATAGCCTGCGTCCTCGCTGATGCTTGCCATATCGATCCTTGGGATCATGATATCCTTGGCTACCGTATCTGAAAAATCAAATACATTATAGATCAGCTCTCTTTCCTCTGATTCGATCACACCGTCCTCATGACTGACTTCCACATAGGTACGCAGTTCCTTCTCCGTCATAGCGGTATGTAGATCCTTATCCATATGGAACAGCTTTTTCATTCCCTCTGTAATGGCATCCACCACGAAGATCACCGGTGTCATTACCTTCATCAGTCCCGATATGACCGGTGCATAAAAAAGAGTCAGGCTCTCTGAATAAGCCGCAGCTGCATTTTTAGGCATGATCTCACCCAAAAACAGGATAACAACTGTCAGGATTCCTGTTGCGATTCCTACCGTCAGATTAATTTTGATTGCAAGGGTAGTAGCCAGTGATGAGGCTGTCAGATTCACGACATTATTACCGATCAGAATGGCGCTCAGCATCTTTCCATACTGTTCCAGAACAGAAAGGGCTGTTTTCGCGCGTTTGTTGCCTTCCTCTGCCATTGCCTTAAGACGTACCCTGTTCACCGTAGTCAGTGCTGTCTCTGCAGAAGAAAAGAATGCAGAAAGCATGATAAGAATTAAAATAATAATCAGTTGTATGACACCATCGGTATCCAAAATTTAAATCACTCCTTGTTTTTAATATAATGAATAAAATATACAATACAGAGGTATTACCTGTCAAGTTCACTCATATCATTTAAGTGTAAAGATTATGTAATTTCTGAAACAGGAGGCTCTTATGTTCCCCACAAAAAATCCTGGCAGCCGCCTTACCTTTATTCTGAAGGATCTGCTTCTTTCCTATCTGCTGACCGCGCTCCTTCTCCTTTTGCTTTCCCTGCTGCTCTACCGCTTCTCTCTCAGCGAAAAGACAGTCACCCTGTGCATCACCGGCATCTACATCCTTGTTACATTTCTTGCCGGATTCCTCGCGGGTAAAAAAGAAGGCTGCCGGAAGTTTCTTTTTGGTCTTCTTCTCGGCGGCCTTTATTTTCTAATCCTGCTCCTGATCTCCCTGATCGTCAATCACTCGCTGCAGGGCTTTTCCGGGCATTTCTTTACTGTTCTCCTGCTCTGCTGCGGCAGTGGCATGCTGGGTGGCATGCTAAGCTGATGCACCTTCCCTGTCCTTCATTTTTAAAACAGGACTCCTTACCATGTTGACCACTAAGGGGATCACCATGATGAACCATACGATGGGCTCAGCCACAATGATGCCATAATATCCGATCGCCGGTGCCAGAAGCAATGCGATCAGCACCTTGCCAATCATTTCAAGGGAGCTGGAGATCACCGGTGTCCTGTTATCTCCAAAGCCCTGCATGCTGTTCCTGAACAGACATATCACAGTCGGTACATAATAAAATGGGGTATTCACACGGAGATACAGCGACGCTGTATCAATAATATCCTTCTTCTGCGTAGCCGTAACCGTACGGATCAGCCATGGTGCCACTGTATAGGCACTGATGATCACCCCGGTGCACCAGACAAATGTAACAAGAACCGTATCTCTGATCCCCTTCCTGATCCTTGAGTATTTTCCGGCTCCAAGGTTCTGTCCGCAATAGGTTGCCAGTGTCGTACCCATTACCGAAAACGGCAGCATATATATAGAAGAGATTTTTCTTGCCGCCGTATGGGCAACAATGATATCTGTACCAAAGGTATTGATACTTGTCTGCAGTGCCATTGTACCAACGCCTACCAGCGACGTCATAAATCCCATGGAAAGTCCTGCTCCGAAAAGCTTCTTATACAATACCATATCAGGTTTAAAATCTTCCTTCTTAAGCGTAAGCTGCGGATACTTTCTTCTCATATAGAGAAAACACAGAAACGCTGAAACCGCCTGTGCGATCACAGTTGCATAGGCCGCCCCTTCCACACCGGTATGGAGGCACAGGATAAATCCATAATCCATGGCAATGTTCAGGAACGCTGCAAGGATCAGGAACAAAAGCGGCGTAAAGGAATCCCCGATTGCACGAAGCATGGCTGCGCAGATGTTATAAAGAGTTGCAGCAAGAAGCCCTGCTATGACGATCCCGATATATCCCCTTGCTGCTGCAAAAAGCTCCGGCGAAATATTCAGGAGCTTTAACAGTCCACTCATATTCAGGAGACACAGCCCGCTTAAAGCAACTGCACAGCAGGAGCCAAGCAGGATCGTTCCCCCCATAGCCTTCTTCATCTGGCTTTCGTCCTTTGCACCAAAGCAGGTGGCAATCACAATGGCAAACCCGTTGGTCAATCCATTCAGAAAAGACAGCAGCATATCGCTGAGTGTTGTTGTGGCACCAACCGCAGCCAGTGCTTCATCCCCCAGTGTCTGTCCCACTATCCTTGTATCTGCCAGACTGTAGAACAGCTGAAAAAGCTGTCCCACAAAAAGAGGCACAGCAAAAAGCAGGATCAACCGGATCGGTTTCCCTTTTGTCAGATCTTTCATAATAAGCTTCCCCTACTGATGCTTTACTACCGCTCTTGCGATCACATCAAAAACTTCCTTCAAAACATGAAACAACACCATAATAACCGAAACCAGCGAAAATCCAAGGATCACTGCCGTTACGGAGAGCATCATTTCCTCATGGCTGTAATGCCTGCTCGGTATATAATTCTTGCACTTCTCTGTCACACAGGCGATCGCACACAGAATCCCCGCTGACAAAAATGTCCTGATGACCCAGTACCACCTGTAAAAGGTCACATGGATCGTCAGCGTCCCCAGAATGCCGATCGCAAAGAAGGCAACGATCCTTCCCGTCTGTCTGAACTGATAGGTCATCGCCAGAAGCTGCATTTCTGTCACCGCTTCCCCGTATTTCTGAACCGCCAGATACTGGATCAGTTTCTTTCCTATTAATTTGGTCTCCTCTCCGTCCTGCACAGAAAGATAAGCAACCCCAAAAACCCCTGACAGAAAAAGGATCCACAGAAAAAAAGCAATCAGTGGATGAAATTTTTTCTTTTCCATAAATAATACCCGCTATATCTCTTTAACTAAAACCAGTTAAAATACTCTTCTGAATTTATGATGTCAGATTTAAGTATAACACATCTGTCAGGTAAATGGAAACAGGGACAAATTTAAGATGTTTTTATCAATAACTGTTTTTCAAAATCCATTGACATAGTATTGATAACTACATATAATGTTTGTAACATGTTACAGATACCGATATTTATCTCTGTACTCATCAGCATTATATAGAAAGTGAAGGATAATCCTATGTTTCAGATTGTAGTTGATTCTGCCGCCAATATTCCTGCGGAGCTTGTAAAAAAATATGATATCGGAGTCATCTCCTTTGTCAACTATGTAAATGGTCAGCCTCTGACCTGCTTTGATCCTGACCTCACCATGGAGCAGGAACGTATCAAAGGAAAAGAGTATTATGATGCTCTCCGTGCCGGTGCCGAGATCAAGACCGGCCTGATCAGCAGCGGTGATTTCGAGGAATGCTTCCGCAGCATTATGGAAAATAATGAGGATGTCCTTTATTTTTCCCTCAGTAAGAATATCAGCGGAACCTTCAATTCCGCCAGGATCGCTGCACAGGAGCTGATGGAAAATCCTCCCATGGGACGCAGGATCCGTATGATCGATTCCTTAAACGCTTCTCTTGCACAGGGTATCCTTGCTATCTACGCCAGTGAGATGAGAAGCCAGGGAATGGATTTTGACACCATTGCCGATACTCTGGAGACTTATCCTGCCAGAATGAATGGTATCTTTACTGTAGGTGATCTGAAGTATCTCGCAAAAACAGGCCGGCTCAGTGGTTCCGCTGCCCTGATCGGCAACATCCTGAGCATCAAGCCAATTCTCCGTGGCAATAAGGACGGTTATATTGTCCAGTATAAGAAATGTCGTGGCAGAAAAGCCGCTTTAAATACACTGGTTTCCCTTGTCTGTGAAACCATCATTGATCCCAAAGAGCAGATCATCGGTATCGCTCATGCTGATTCCTATGAGGATTCCCTTTACGTCATGGAAGAGATCCAGAAACGGATCCAGGTAAGGGAATTCATCAACACCTCCTATGACTACTGTACCGGAAGCCACGTAGGTCCGGATACTATCGCCCTGTTTTATATGGCAAAGGACAGAGAGCTGCTGTAGGATCAGATCTCTGTCTTATAGATGCTTCAATAATTTTAATACAACAGTTTACTTTATTTTCAAAATATATTAGAATTATGTCGTATGTAATCAAGAAGTTTTATCAAAAGTAAAGGAGAGACATAACATGAGCATTTCACCATTACAGAAAGCCAGATATGAGTATGCTCCCAAGCTTCCGGGCATGCTCAGACACGGCATTGCAGATATCTGCGTAAAGGAAGGCGAAGAAACACAGAGTGTTGCTGATCAGGAGAAGATCAAGGCACTGTTCCCCAACACTTACGGCAAGAAGGAAATCACCTTTGAAAAGGGTCAGAATACTTCCGAAATGAAGAAGCAGATCGTTGGCGTTATCCTTTCCGGCGGACAGGCTCCTGGCGGACATAACGTTGTATGCGGTTTATATGATGCTTTAAAGGCAACCAACAAGGAGAACGAGCTTTATGGCTTCAAGGGTGGTCCGAGCGGACTGATCGAGGATGATTATATCGTTATGACTGACGAATATATCAACCAGTTCAGAAATACCGGCGGCTTCGATATCATCGGATCCGGCAGAACCAAGCTTGAGACCAATGAGCAGTTTGCTATCGCTGCTGATGTATGTAAGAAGCACGGCATCACTGCTATCGTTATCATCGGTGGTGATGATTCCAACACAAACGCTGCTGTTCTTGCAGAGTACTTTGCAGCACACAACACCGGTGTTCAGGTAATCGGTTGCCCGAAGACCATCGACGGTGACTTAAAGAATGAAGATATCGAATGCTCCTTCGGTTTCGATACTGCAACCAAGACTTACAGTGAGATCATCGGTAACATCGAAAGAGATGCAAACTCCGCTAAGAAGTACTGGCATTTTGTTAAGGTTATGGGGCGTAGCGCTTCTCATGTTGCTCTTGAATGCGCACTTGAGACACAGCCCAACATCTGTCTGATCTCTGAAGAGGTTGCAGAGAAGAAGATGTCCCTTTCCGCAATCGCTGATTATATTGCTGATTCCGTAGCTGCAAGAGCTGCAAAGGGCATGAACTTCGGTGTTGCTATCATCCCTGAGGGTGTTGTTGAATTCGTACCTGAATTCTCCGTACTGATCCAGGAGATCAACGAGCTTCTTGCAGGAAGCAAGGCTGATGCCTTCAATGCACTTCCTACATGGGAAGAAAAATACGCTTTCATCGAGAAAGGTTTAACCAAGGAATCCATGGAGGTATTCGCTATCCTTCCACAGGCTATCCAGCAGCAGTTATTCCTTGAGAGAGATCCCCACGGAAACGTTCAGGTTTCCCTGATCGAGTCCGAGAAGTTATTCTCTGCTCTTGTAAAAGATAAATTAGCAGCAAGAAAAGCAGCCGGAACCTACAATGGTAAGTTCAGTCCTCTTCATCACTTCTTAGGTTATGAAGGAAGATGTGCTTTCCCTTCAAACTTTGACTCCGACTACTGCTACTCCTTAGGATACAACGCATTCATGCTCATCCAGTATGGCTACAATGGCTACTTATCCAAGGTTTCCAACCTTTCTGCTCCCGCAAGCGAGTGGGTTGCAGGTGGTATGCCGATCACCAAGATGATGAACATCGAAAGAAGACATGGCGAAGACAAACCCGTTATCAGGAAGGCTCTTGTTGAGCTTGACGGCGCACCGTTCAAGTACTTCGAGGCTCACCGTAAAGAGTGGTCTGAAAATACCTGCTTCAAATATCCCGGTGCTATCCAGTACTACGGCCCGGCTGAGGTATGTGACATCACAACAGTAACCCTTGCTCTTGAGCAGGCTAAATAAGATTCTTTGAAAGCACAGGCCACCGGTGTAAAACCGGTGGCCTTATTTACTGTCTGTGCTTCTCTTTCACTACCATAACCTCTTTTCCTTCAAACGCAAATCCCAGCTTACAGATTCGTTCCCCTGGTATTCCTGCTGCAATCATATCCGCTTCATACTGTTTCTCTTCAATCTGACGCAGTGCATTTGCCGCCGTCTGTGCAAGATCTTTTTCCTTTCGCTCATCAAATACTTTAAACTCCATGATAAAAGCATTCTCTTTCGGTCGAATCGGATAAAGCGCAATATCGTATCTGCCTCTGCCGCTTTCACGATTGGAAATGATGCGATAGCGGTCTTTCAGGGAAACGATCAGTCCCAGCACCAGTCCATGAAAAAAGTTTTCCGGATTTCTTTTCGACGAAGTTCCTGTATCAAAATAACTCATGGAGGAATAGGTAATATCAAGAAGAATATCTTCCATTTCCTCTGTATTGTGTGCAAGCAGAGCCCTGATAAATTCGTTATAATACAGATTTCCATTGTCGAACATTCCAAGGATCTCATTCCGGAACATACTCATGACTTCCTGATTGGTAACGGAAACATCACATTCTGTATACTCCTCATATTTTTCTACATTGTCTGCTTTGATATATCCGACCGCCAGCAGCAGTGACCACAGACTGTTTTCATCGCCATCCATATACTGGAAAGTAATGTTTTCATTTATCTTCTTATGTACCACCTCTCCTGCCATCAGCCGTTCAATCTCAAATTTACTGCGTACTGGGTGCCTGCGGATGATATCCCCTATGATCTTATTGCTGCTGGTATTGATCCAGTAAGAAATCAGCTTTCCTCTGTCCAGAAAATTGCAGATCGACCAAGGATTGTAGATATCTCTGTGATTTCCAAAGATAAAGCCGTCATACATAGCCTTTACTTCCTGAAAACAATCCATATTCTGGCATTTTAACGCATCTTCCACTTCCTTCTCCGTAAACCCGAAACAGTCACTGTACTCCTCATCCGTTATTGTATACGTTTCAATATTATTCAGATCTGAAAAAAGCGAGTTTCTTGAGATTTTCGTCACCCCGGTAATAATCGCTCTTTCAAACCATTCATTTTCTTTGAATGTATTATGAAATAATCCTCTGCAGGAAGCGATCATCTCTTCCCAGTATCCGCCAACATACGCTTCCAGCAGGGGCGTATCATATTCATCCAGCAGAATGACAGGTTTTACCCCATAATGTTTGTATACCAGCCTGCACAATATAGGAATGCTGTTTTCAACAACTGTTTCTTCTCCCCGAAACAAAGCCTCTCTGATTTCCTTGAACTCATTCCTGTCATCTTCCTCTAACCTTTCACTTGTAAGAAGGTCATCCTGGGAACTGTACATGGCTTTCAGACTGTTCAACATCCCACGTATGCTGTGAGCATAGTCGATTCCCTTGCAACTTCCAAAGCTCACGGAAATCACCGGAATCTGTCCAAATCTCATCCTGCACAAGGGATCCTGCCATACTTTGAGATCCTCAAAATATTCCGGATGCTCTGCATAATGCGGATCCAAAAAAGTCCGTACGGTACTGAGCAGCAATGTTTTCCCAAAACGGCGTGGTCTTGTTATCAGCGATATTTTGGCACTCCTGTGGAGCCATTCGGTTATAAAATAAGTCTTGTCTATATAAAATAAATTGTTTTCCTTAATCTCTGTAAAATACTGATATCCTACACCTACATTTTCTCCCAGATAGGGATTATCTTTTAAGATAGCAGCTAAACTCTCCCTGTATGCTGTGAGTCGCTTCTTTTCCTCCAGCAGGCGGCTCCGCTCCTCAAATTCAAGCAGGATCTGTTCTCTCTCTGACATCCTGACGTAGTAACTGACAGACTTCCCCTCTATGGTACGCTGTATGTACGGCTGCTTTTTTCCATTGATCGTCTTATAGGTAAGCGTTCCTTTGGGCAGCTGTTCCAGCCTCTTATCAATTTCTTCGATACGTTTTCCGGGATTACTCATCGCAGGCTCCTTTTTCGATGCAAAAATGGTTATGAATGGTTATATTCATCATATAACCATTCATAACCATTGTAAATATATCTTTCTATTTTCCATCCATTTGTATGTTACCGGATCAGCTTCATCTCCTCGATCACCCAGTAATCCTCTTCCATATGGTACTCTGTTCCACAATACGGACAGTTCCGCTGACGCACTGCATCAAAGCTGGCTCCGCAGCTGTGACAGTTAACCGAAGTAACTGAAAAACCCGGCACCTCCCTGTGTGCGACATTCCTGCAGATTGTCACATCGATCAGGTCACCTGTCTTTTTGATCTTTCCCTGTTCTTCGCTGTAATTGATCCACCAGGTACGGATAGTCAGCTTGAGATCATCTCCCTGTCTTTTCACATTCCTAAGACACATGCCATTCGTATAGGTCATTTCCAGAATATTCCCAAACCGTGCATCCCGCTCTTTTCCCCGGTACGCTGTCAGATTCTGCGGTTCTTTTGCAAACACCACCATACGGATCAGTGCAACCAGCTGTCCTTCAAATTTATCATAAGAGAAATTCGGATCATACTCTGTCATCATTCTCTTAATTTTGCTCTTGGATGAAAGAAAAGGAATCAATGGCAGATGCTTCATTCCATCTCTCTGAAACAGAGATGTCAGCATAAGAACCGCCGATGCCATCCATCCAAAGATTCCTCCTCCAATCAGTGCTGCCAGGTAAGCTGTAAACAGCGCTGCAGGCAGATTTCCATTGCTGGAAATCAGAGAACCCGGAATACAGATCAGCAGCATAACTCCCATAGACACACTGATCACGATGCGCTGCTGGATAATATTTTTTGAGATAGAATCACTTCTGATAAAATATGTATTAATCACTCTCGGAAAGAGATCCTTTATCCGAAACTGGGTCTTACAGTATGGACACCCGCTACCAAGCTGCTCTACCGAACTGACACAGCCACAATTCGGACAGGTTACCATCAGATGTGCCATCTCCCGTTCATTTGGAGAATGCGCTATGATCTCATACATCACCTGCTCTACATTTCGCTGATACAGCACTTCCGTCCCTCTTATAAACTGTAGCTCCCTACTGATATTTTCATAAGACATATCTGTCGTATACCATGCAGATTTTCTGGACACTGTCGCTGTTCCAAAGCTTTTTCCTCTGGCCGGATAAACCCGGTTACGCATATGGATCCTCTTTTCATCAAGACGCTCTTTCTGCAGCTTCAGATAATACAGGGTATCCCCGTCACAGCTTACCGGTTCCTCTTCCTTTTCGTACCAGTGGTTCAGCTGAAGTGCCATCCGGTCAAAAATCCCACGCCCCTTATCCCACGCTGGGACATATTCCCGGAAGTCCTTTACTTCCTTATAAAAACGTTTCAGGAAAGGAATCCCCAGTATACATAAGACCACCCCTGTGCCAAGCAGGAGCTGTCTGATCAGAAACGACCAGTCTGTTGTCGCACAGGATGCTAACAATGAACCTGTCATCAGCAGAGATGCTCCCTTTATCAGATTCGCAGTATCTGCCTGCCTGACTTCCTCCTTACGGCTCTTCATTGTCAAATCTCCTAAAAGTGACATATATCCCCTTTCCAATAGTCAATTCACCTTTTCCCTGAATCCGGGTTTTCCGCATCTGAATCTATGATATTTTCAAAAAGAATACTATGACTTCTTAAAATACTTCATCTGTTCTTCCAAAGCAGCAGATACCTTTTTAATCATTCCGGTATCTTCCGAAATTCTGTCAATAGATTCCGCTATACTTGACACATTCGCCGTTACTTCCTCATTGCTTGCAGCATTTTCTTCACTGATCGCACTGAGTTCAGTTATATTATTTATAATAGTCTGCTTCAATTCCTCCAGGTTCTTTGTTTTTTCTGCAATAGTTCCCGCAGTAGCGACATTAGCCTCAATAATCTGGCTCAGGGTATCAAAACCGGTCTTAGCACTTCCGATATCTGCCTGCTCCTTTTCTGCCAGCGTACGCATCCGTTCTGTCAGCTCTACAGATTTATTGGATTTCTCGAGAATGTCATCCACAATATTTTTAATTGCAGCCGCACCCTGGCTGCTCTGGTCTGCGAGCTGTTTGATCTCTGTGGCAACCACAGCGAAGCCTCTGCCTGCCTGCCCAGCTCTTGCAGCTTCAATGGACGCATTCAATGACAACAGATTCGTCTGTGAGGTAATATCGGAAATCAGTTCCACTGCTTTACTAATGGACGCAATAGCCTCATTTGTCGCCTTTACCTGTACTATCATCTCTTCAATAATAGCCGAAGATGTATGAGAGCTTGTCAGTACCAGATTCATGGATTCTGAAGCATTACGGTTTGCGTGATCCATTTTATCGGAGTTCTCATTCAATGTCACCGTCTCGGAATGGATTGCAGTCACATTGTTCCCCATTTCCATCATACTGGTATTAACAGACTGTACATTTTCTGCGAGTGATACAGCTGTTTTAGACAGCTCATCAATGGCCTGTCTGATCTGGTTTGCTCCCTTACTGCTTGCAGACGCCAGCACATTTAACGATTCCATATTGTTGTCCAGCTGCATTGCGTGCCCATCCACCTCTGTGACGATACTGTTCAATTTATCCTTTAGAGCTGCAGATGCCCGGATCAGAGTCGTCACTTCACGAATTACAGATTTTGCTTCCAGATTGCCGGACAGATCTCCATTTGCTACACAGTCAATATATTCTGCTGTCGCCAATAATGGTTTCCGTATCTTGAACGACAGATAAACCAATATTGCAGTAAAAAGAACGATCATACATCCAGCGAGCAGAACCAGGCTTCTCAACATACCGGATATTGCATTTCGGACTGCGCTTTCCCGTTCTCCGGAGAAAGCCATTCCCAAAATCTCCCCATCGTCTGACCGAACCGGCATATAATAGACATAATACCTTTCTCCGTTAATTTTTATTCCGTCTGCCGCATAATCATTACCGGCTTTAACGGTTTCCCATACCTTAGGATCTGCCTTGGTTCCTTCAATCCGTTTTCCATCTTCGTCCACAATGGAAGTAATAAACCTCTCATCTCCCATGAACAGTGTCTGTTCAATGTGCTCCTCCTGCAGGGAGTCTATGAACTGATAGCTTATGTCATCCTTTTCCAAAATATCCTCACGGATATCCCATGTAAAATACTGTTCCACCGATGTGGAACAAGCCTTCAGCCGCAGATAGGTACTGTCAATCAACTCATTTTTCATTTTAGCTGATGCATACACTGTCAGGGCAACAATCGCTGCAATCATCGGAATACAGCCGATCATAAGGATTACCTGCAAATACCCCATTTTCTTTTTCATTTTAATACCTCCCATATCATTTTCATTGCTCCAAAAGATATTAAAATTATATCATTGCCACGACGAAAAATCCATACAGGTGGTCAGTCACTTCAGGGTTATTTCATGAAGGCTTTCATGAATTATTCACAGACAAATCTAACGGATCTTCTCAGCATCCCACTCCATTACGGATCCGGTCGCTGCATCAATCGTGAATTCATATTCCGTTCCACCGTAGATGATCTTTCCTTCATATTCCGGACGTCCGTCATCGTAATCAAGCTTCCATTCGTAGATATCTTTGTCCGTTGCACCACTTACACGGTCAAGAGCTGTTTTCTTTGCATCTGCCTCACTGACCGTAACGTTATTGCTATTTGCTCCCACCGTTTTTTCTTCATATGCAGAGCTTATGATCTCTCCGGTGTCTGCCGCAATCTCATAATCATATTTTGCACCGCCTGCATACCATTCAATATCATATACCTGCCGTCCGTCTTCATAGTCAAGCTTTGACTTGGTGATCGTTGCATCCGCCGCTTTCACTCCGGCATGCTCCAGTGCGATCTTCTGTGCTTCTGCTTCATCCACGGTTCCGATACCTGTTGCGTTCTGTGCCGGAGCAGGGGCTGAGGTCTGTTCCTTAGCAGGGGAAGCGGAGTCTGCCGCCTCCGTCTGTGTCCCGGAAGCCTGCGCATTCTGCTCCTGGCTGCTCATTTCCATGACAGCTCCTGTCTCTGCATTGATCGTGTAGGCGTAGGCATACTCTCCTGAAGTAAATTCCACCTTATAGCAGGCTACTCCCGCCACCTCACTTAAGGTCGTGGCTGAAATGTCTGCATCTGCCGCTTCAATGCCTGCTGCTTTTAGCGCCGCTTCCTGCGCTTCCTCCATAGGGATCATCTGTGTCTGCTCCTTCGTCTGCTCCTGGCTGCTTTGCTGCGGAATACTGGCTGCTGCATTATCTCTGCATCCGGTCAGGGTCATTGCAAGTGCAAATGCTGCTCCGGTAAAAATCCATTTCTGTTTCATACTCTTTCTTATCCTCCATATCAGATTGGAATGCATAAAGTGTAGCCGATATCCTGCCAGATTGCAAGTGAAATCTATAGCCATTCAGGAAACAGGATTTAGCAAAATCCCCCTGCTTTTATACGGAATTCGCTGTAAAATGATTTCAGTGAAGCGCTCCGCAGCGTTTGACAGTTGCGGAAGAATCTGTTGCAATGAAGACACAAAAGGGAATACTGCCGATAGACGGTCAGCCCAAGTTTAATTACCTAAAGCAGTTCATAGTCACTCATAATACTAAAATAACTTCATTTCATTAAATACTTCATTGAGTGATTCCTTCTTTTTCCATTCTGTTACTTCTGCATAAATATCTTTACTTTTTACTGAAATAAATTGCGCCACAATGACTACTGTAATTTATTTTGCATACTGTTCTAATTCTTGTGCATCTGTTTCTATCAGCTTTTCGATGTTGCCGTTTTTGTCACGAATTCCCTTCATTGGTCATTGTATTATATTTGGCACACCCTTTGGGAGTGCCTGCATCTGTCAAGACTAGGACAAAAAAATTTAATTTTTTTCTGTATAGGCTTATCATCCACTTTTTTTATCTTCAATGTTCTCATCCTCTTTCTACATCCATTACCCAAAAATGGGTAAAAAAATAGCCATCTGGATTGTTAGTCTAAATGGCTTATGTAAAAATCTATTTTATTCTATTGTAAAGAACTGTCTCTATCCCGGTTGATAAATCAATCTTTTTCTTATAAAGAAGTGTCCACGATGCTTGATTTTTTGAATAATCCATCTTTTCCTCTGGAAAAAATGAACGGCAGAAATAATTATCTCCTTCATCATTAGATAAAAATAAGAATAGATTCCTGCTCTCCATGTTGTTTTCCATAAGATAATCTGCCTCAATCATTGAATACATGTTTGCTTTCTTGTTATACTTAAACACAGTATCATTACTGTCAATCATTTGTTCAAGCAATGGCAGGAAATGAACTCTTTGCTCTATCTTATTATAAAAATCTGATGCCTCTATTTTTTCAATTGTAATTGTTCCATCTGCTATCTCATCAAATACTCTGCCTCTGTCTCGGCTCAATTCAGGTCTGTCTACTAGATATTGTAATCCCATAAGATGAAAACAATCTTTTTTATCAAACGAAATTCTTAATGTAACTGAAACACCTTTTCTCCCTAGCACAAGCTCATATTCGGTTGATAATAGCGGAATAAATGCATTTATGCAATCTAAAACATTTCTCATTACAGTTCTCCACTACATCCTTAGATTAAGAAAGGCTCTGCATAAGCAGAGCCCTTCTAACATTTTCTTTCGAGGATTAACCTCTAGCCAGATTGTGGTAAATGTCAAACCCTTATAAAGCTCATAAGGCACTGCTCTCTGGCACAACACCTTACTTTGCCGCTTGGCAGACACTCAAGTTGCCTGTCTTTAACATTATATTACCTGTCATATGAAAATATGTCAATCCAAAATTCATGACTTCATAAAGAATTAACATTTTTCATTTGCACGCTTTTTTGTTCAATGTTTTCGTGAATATTTGTATTGTACAGCTTATACAAATCCGTATCCTTACTGATTTGATTATCAAAAGGAATAACCACTGAACCACACTTAATAAGTCCCATTCCCGATGCAGTATTGGTTACGAATCTAAGCTGCCTTACACCAATCGGGAGTGCTGTGTTAAGTGCTTACGAACCAAATTAACACCTTACTCATACGACCACTCCTCTCAAATAAAAAGAGGACCAAACCGCTCTTTATCTTTTCCTACCCATGTAGGTAATCTTTTGTGTCCATTGAAAAATTATATTGCATTCTGCATCATACACCACATCGGGACTTCCCACATTCCGGACAGAATTTCGTTGTTGTAACAGTCCCGCAATCACATGTCCATGTATAAGTCGCTCCATTATCTTCTATATTAGTAATCTTTTCTCCATTGGCAGTCAGCACGATTCCTATTCCTGTATTGTTGTATGCTGCATTCTTCACAGCATCAGCCTGTACACCAACCGGATGCGCTGTCTGCAGCAACGGATTCTGAAGTGCCGCCGCTTGCTGCACTTCAGCAAGAATTTTCCCATCGTATGCAGTAATATTTAAGGCAGAAAAAGTAATAGCCACCACTTCAATACCGCGCAAGCAATTCCACTGATTACTCATGACCGTTCTCATTGCCTCGCTCAGATCTTCTGTATGTGCCGGAAACTCAGACGCACGAATTCGTTTTTCTGATAACAAGGAAAACGCCGGTTGCAGAGCCGAGAGGAACTCTTGACGCATCTGATTGCTCAGCTTGGAACGGGTATAGGAATGAACCACATTCCCGCTGACTGACCGGCGGAGCATCCCCTCCAAATCCGACCCGGTTCCAAATATCTTTCATGACCCCTTTGATTCCAGACTTTCCAAATATCGTTGGAGCCGCCTCGTTATGAAAGACATGCTCTCCAGGGGTCTCAAAGGCTTCAATAATTTTTCCATTTTCAATGATCAATGCACATTGACCGTCAGCACAACAAATGATGGAACCGTCCCGAATGGTGTTGCCATTGGTATTCTCAACGTATCTGGAAACATATTTCTGTCCTCGCACAATCAGAGTCGTATCCGGCAACGCTTCACAGTAGAATAATTCCCTCCATTGATCCCTAAAGGTACTTTCTACAGAGGCAATCACTGCTTTCAAAATTCCCATTGCAATCTCCTCCATCTGCGGTTCAAACTCTGACAACAAAAATAAGCTGTCACAATAGTAATTCGCACACAACAAGCCATCTATCCTGCCTACAAAACCCCATCAAACAAGTCATACTCCTCAATACCATGAATCGTTCTTTCCAACGCATCTGGATCTGCCGCATCGTAGAAAACATCTATATAGGTTCCTTCTCCTATGCGAAATGTCATCCAGGTCTCTCCGTCAGTCCTATAGGGAATGAGTTCCGTTCCTACCGGGATCACTTTCATAGCTCCATCTTCCGGTTTTTCCGGATTCTTATAACTATACGCCTCCAACTCCCGCCGCAGCGTTACAACGCCATAAATCTCTTCTTCTGCAGGTTCATAATCAAACAGATCAGCTTCCTCCACCCTCCATATCGTATAATCCTGCCGCAAGGGCTCCGGAAATCCATCTTTTCCCACTCTGCATTTCTGAAATCCACTCCAGGTTCCCATAATATTCAGTATTTTACTTACATAAAAATCGTTGGCGTCAAAAGGAGTCATGTCATAAAAGCCACCCACATCAGCAGTTCCCAGAAATACTGGGAAACCTTGGTTCACATCAAAGACGGATATGGTATGCCAGTCGTTCTCCCAGGCGGATTCCATATAAAGATAATATCCTCCATCCTCTGACTGCATCAGATAGTTTCCCAGATATTCCATGCCTACACTTGCTGTTACCGAATTTTCTTTCCCATCCTTTATTACCGCAACTACACCTGTAACGCTCTCCGGATAGTTGTATTCCTCATTTATTACCTGTTCATAAAAAACATGCAGAATTTCCTCTTTTCCATCTTGATCAAAATCTAACGAAATATCTTCATAAGGTTCCACATAAATACAGGACTGATTCGTGATAGGAAGGTATTCTTCCCGTAAAACATCTCTGATGGAAGGCTTTTATGCAGGTGAATCCATACCGGTAAATAAGAAGTTGTCTGAATTTTTCTTACAGTTACATTTAAGTGAGAAAACCGGAAGAGGAGTTCCAAAGATCACAAGTATCTATGGAAAAGATGCTTTTGAATTTAGAGAAAATTCTATTGTTGTAATCATCCCATTTAACTGGATCAATGTGATGGGCGATAAAGTGGGTGATAAATCGGGTGGTGAAACAGAAATGTCACAGTCACTTAACCATACACAGCAGAGAATATTATCAGAAATAAGGAATAATCCTAATATTACCAAAACGAAATTAGTTGAGGTAATCAAACTTGGAAAGACCACAATAGATAAGGGAATTTCTGAATTAAAAAAGAAAGGCTACATCGAAAGAGTGGGCTCTAACAAAAATGGATATTGGAATGTACTAAAGTATTGATGGTCAGAAGTAATTGAATATTGTAACCCATTAACGGACTAGGTAAATGGGTTACATTATTTGAGTGTATGAGAAAATCTCTGTAAATAAGATTCTTCTATGATAATTAAGGGCAATAA